>NZ_QQOA01000027.1 GCF_003443895.1 Paraburkholderia phosphatilytica
AACAGCCTCAAGGGCGTATCGAGCCGTCTGCTGCGCAAAGAGCGCCCGGACATCCAGAAACGTTACTGGAAGGGCGTGCTCTGGTCGCCGTCCTACCTTGCTTCATCCTGCGGCGGTGCCCCGATATCTATCGTGCGCCAGTACATCGAGCAGCAGCAGCAGATGCCACACTGAAAACCCAACAGCAAGGACGCCTACGGCGTCCGCGCTATCCTTTCCCGCCCTGAAGGACGGCGCTTGCCGCGCTCCGGGTCAGCCAGCATGTGCGAACCGCGCACCACTCACTTCTTGTAGTTCGCGACGCCTTCGCTGATTTCCTTGTGCGCGGCTTCGAGGCCCGCCCAGCCTTCCACCTTCACCCACTTGCCCTTTTCGAGCGCCTTGTACTGCTCGAAGAAATGCTTGATCTGGTCCTTGAGGTAAGCCGGCACGTCGTCGACCGACTTCATGTGCGCGGTCATCGGGCAGATCTTGTCGTGCGCGACGGCAACCAGTTTCGCGTCGACGCCAGACTCGTCGGTCATCTGCAGCATGCCAAGCGCGCGGGCGCGCACCACCGAGCCGGCCAGCAGCGGGAACGGCGTGATGACGAGCACGTCGACGGGGTCGCCGTCGCCGGACAGCGTCTGCGGGATGAAGCCGTAGTTCGCCGGATAGCGCATGCCGGTGCCGATGAAGCGGTCGACGACGAGCAGGCCCAGATCCTTGTCGGCTTCGTACTTCACCGGATCGCTTTGCGCGGGGATTTCGATGATGACGTTGAAATCGTGCGGAAGATCCTTGCCTGCGGGGACGTGATTGAAGCTCATGAGCGCTCTCTGAACAGGATGAAAACCGGGATGAACCGGAGGATGCCGGCAACGCCAGCAGGCATGCAACGCGCGGCCGAGTGTCAGGCCTGTCTGTCAGGCCTGTCTGTCAGGCCCGACCTCCAAGCCGGACTGCGCGCGATGCCCGCCTGTGCGCGGGCCACAGCCCTGGCCGCAGACCGCGGCGGGCGCGGCGCACGGAGCCGGGCGCAATGCGCCATTATAGCCGGTCGGCCTGGTCGTTCAGCCGATGGTGTGCCACGCGCGAACGGCGCGATAATCGTCTGACAGTCATCGAACGCGGTGTGGCGGCGCGCCGGCCTGCAGTGGCTAAAAGTGCAGCGCGGCGCCGCGCCACGTCGTCCCGGAGGAATGAGCGCATGGAAGAAGCCAGGCATTTCATCGGCGGCGAGTGGCACGCGCCGGCAGGCGGCGAGACGATTCCCGTCCTCGACCCGTCCGACGGCCAGCCGTTCGCCCAGCTCGCCCGCGGCACGCCCGCGGACATCGATCTCGCCGTGGCCGCCGCGCGGCGCGCGTTCAACGGCCCGTGGGGCGCGATGAGCGCCGCCGAACGCGGCCGCGTGCTGTACCGGCTGTCGATGCTGGTCGCGGCCCGCCACGAGGAACTCGCGCAGCTCGAAGCGCGCGATACCGGCAAGCCGCTGCGGCAGGCCCGCGCGGACTCGGCCGCGCTCGCCCGCTACTTCGAGTTCTACGCGGGCGCCGCGGACAAGCTGCACGGCGAGACCCTTCCCTACCAGTCCGGCTACACGGTCCTGACCCTGCGCGAGCCGCACGGCGTCACCGGCCACATCGTGCCGTGGAATTACCCGATGCAGATTTTCGGGCGCAGCGTCGGCGCCGCACTCGCGGCAGGCAACGCCTGCGTCGTGAAACCTGCCGAAGACGCGTGCCTCACCGTGCTGCGCGTCGCCGCGCTCGCCACCGAAGCGGGCCTGCCCGCGGGCACACTGAACATCGTGACCGGCTACGGCCACGAAGCCGGCGCGGCGCTCGCGCGCCATCCGGGCATCGACCACATCTCGTTCACGGGGTCGCCGGAAACCGGCAGGCTCGTCGCGCAGATGGCGGCGGAGCACCACGTGCCGGTCACGCTGGAACTGGGCGGCAAGTCGCCGCAGATCGTGTTCGCCGATGCCGACCTCGATGCCGCGCTGCCGGTGCTGATCTCGGCGATCGTGCAGAACGCGGGGCAGACCTGCTCGGCGGGCAGCCGCGTGCTGATCGAGCGCTCGATCTACGAACCGCTGCTCGACCGGCTGGCCACGTCCTTCAACGCGCTCAGGGTCGGCCCGTCGCAGGCGGATCTCGACTGCGGTCCGCTGATCAACGCGAAGCAGCAGCGGCGCGTCTGGGACTTCCTGTCCGACGCGCAGCACGACGGCATCGCGATGGCGGGGCACGGCGAAGTCGTCGCCGACGCGCCGGAGAGCGGTTTCTATCAAGCGCCCGCGTTGCTGCGCGACGTGCCGCGCACGCACCGTCTCGCGCGCGAGGAAGTGTTCGGACCGGTGCTCGCCGCGCTCAGTTTCGACAACGAAGACGAAGCGATCGCGCTGGCCAACGGCACTGCGTACGGACTCGTCGCGGGCATCTGGACGCGCGACGGCGCGCGCCAGTTCCGCGTCGCGAAGCGGGTCCGCTCGGGCCAGGTGTTCATCAACAACTACGGCGCGGGCGGCGGAGTCGAGCTGCCGTTCGGCGGTGTTGGCCAGTCCGGACACGGCCGCGAAAAAGGCTTCGAGGCACTGTACGGTTTCACGGTACTGAAAACGATCGCGATCCGGCACGGCTAGGTTCGCGATCCGCTCGACAACGCACCCGAAACGATGCAAGGGCATCGACCCGCGCATCGCTCGCGGCGGCAATACGGCATCACGCGACACAACATAACCATGGAGACAGCAATGCGTCTGACAGGCAAGACGGCCATCGTCACGGGCGGCGGCTCGGGTTTCGGTGAAGGCATCGCGAAAACCTACGCGCGCGAAGGCGCGAACGTCGTCGTCAACGATCTGAACGGCGCGGCCGCGGAACGCGTAACGAGCGAGATCGCGCTCGCGGGCGGCAAGGCGATCGCGGTACAGGGCGACGTCACGCAGAGCGACGACTGGCAGCGGCTGCGCGAAGCGGCGCTGGAAGACTTCGGCAGCGTGCAGATCGTCGTCAACAACGCGGGCACGACCCATCGCAACAAGCCGGTCCTGCATGTGACCGAAGCCGAGTTCGACCGCGTCTACGCGGTGAACGTGAAGAGCATCTACTGGAGCGTCCAGCATTTCGTGCCGTACTTTCGCGAAGCCGGCAGCGGCGTGTTCATCAACGTCGCGTCGACGGCCGGGGTGCGGCCACGTCCTGGCCTCGTCTGGTACAACGGCAGCAAGGGCGCGGTGATCATCGCGAGCAAGGCGCTCGCGGCCGAACTCGGACCCGACCGCATTCGCGTGAACTGCGTGAACCCGGTGATGGGCGCAACCGGCCTCCTCACCGAATTCATGGGTGCCGAAGACACGCCGGAGAATCGCGCGCGCTTCATCGCGGGCATTCCGCTCGGCCGCCTGTCGACGCCGGAGGATATCGCGAACGCGTGCCTCTACCTCGCATCCGACGAAGCGGCGTTCATCACGGGCGTCTGCCTCGAAGTGGACGGCGGACGCTGCGTCTGAGCGCCGCTTGACTACCCTGCTTCACTGCCCTGCTTCACTGCCCGGCCCTTTACCTTCAACTACACAACAAGCGAGGAGACACGCATGGCCAGTCAGCCCTTACCTCAATCCGGCGCCAACGCGCCGCCTTCGACACTCGAAGACGCGCTCTACCGCAAGGTCACCTGGCGGCTCGCGCCGCTGCTGATGCTCTGCTATGTGATCGCCTATCTCGACCGCGTGAACGTCGGTTTCGCGAAACTCGGCATGGCGACCGACCTGCACCTGTCGGACGCCGTCTACGGCTTCGGCGCGGGCATCTTCTTCCTCGGCTACTTCCTCTTCGAGATTCCGAGCAACATCATCCTGCACCGGGTAGGCGCGCGCGTCTGGATCGCACGGATCATGGCGACGTGGGGCATCGTCTCGATGCTCACGATGTTCGTTACCACGCCGACGATGTTCTACGTGATGCGCTTCCTGCTCGGCCTCGCCGAAGCGGGATTCTTTCCCGGCATCATCCTGTACCTCACGTACTGGTATCCCGCCCATCGCCGCGGCCGCATGACGACGTGGTTCATGACCGCGGTCGCACTGTCTGGCGTGGTCGGCGGACCGGTGTCGGGCTTCATCCTGAAGAACTTCAACGGCGTGGCCGGCTGGCACGCATGGCAGTGGCTGTTCGTGCTGGAAGGCATACCGTCGGTGATCGTCGGCGTGGTGGTGTTCTTCGTGCTCGACGACCGGATCGGCAAAGCGAAATGGCTGACCGAAGACGAGCGGCGCATCCTCGAACGCAACGTCGAGAGCGAAGAGGCGCTGAAGGAGGACCTGCCGCTCGGCACCGTGTTCGCGAGCCCGCGCGTGTGGCTGATGAGCGCGATCTATCTGTCGTTCGTGATGGGGCTGTACGGCGTCGGCTTCTGGCTGCCGACCATCATCAAGAGCACCGGCGTCACCGACGCGTTCACGATCGGTCTGCTCTCCGCGATCCCGTTCGCAGCGGCCGTGGTCGCGATGCTGATCGTCGCGCGCAGCGCCGACAGACGCCGCGAACGCCGCTGGCACGTCGCGCTGCCGGCGTTCGCGGGCGCAGTGGGTCTGCTGCTCGCGGTAGTCTGGGCGCACGACACCACGCTTGCGATGGCCGCGCTCACGCTCGCAACGATGGGCATCATCACCACGCTGCCGCTGTTCTGGAGCCTGCCGACCGCATTCCTCGCCGGCACCGGCGCCGCGGCCGGCATCGCGATGATCAACTCGATCGGCAACCTCGCCGGCTTCCTGAGCCCCTATGCGGTCGGCTGGCTCAGGCAGGCCACCGGCGCGAACGACTCGGGCATGTACATGCTCGCGGCGTTCATGGTGCTGGGCGGGCTGCTCGCGCTCTCCGTGCCGGCGCGGCTGGTCGGGCGATAGGCGCATTCGGTGCCGACGTGCGCGACCTGTTGCGACACGGCGCTTGAGAGGCAACTGAGCGGCAAATACAAAACGCCCCCGTTCGCAGGAACGGGGGCGTTTGCATGTCTACGCGGGCCTGGAGCCGCAGCAACCTCACACGATATTCATCGCCAGCGCGCTCTCGCGATAGTGCTCGCCCGCCTTCGCGGTATCGCCGAGCTGCTCGTGCAGCCGCGCGAGCGCGCGGTGCGAGCGGATCTTCAGCGGCTCGTTGTCCGCGAGCTTCAGTGCGGCCTCGAGGAATGACTGCGCCTTGCCCCACAACTGCTGCTTCAGACACAGGCGACCGAGCGCGAACAGCAGGTCGGCGTCTTCCGGGCGATCGTTGTGCCACGCCTCGGCCTTCTGGATCAGCGGCAATGCATCGTCGCCGGCGGTGTCCGGATAGCGGCGCAACAGTCGCGCGTCCCAGTTCTGCGCGAGCGCTTCCTCGACGATGCGGCGCGCGTCCGCCTGGCGGTTCAGCGCGATCAGCAGTTCGGCCGCGAGATCGGCGAGCCGCGGCGAGTGCCGCTCGACGGGCGACAGCGTATGCCACAGCTCCAGCAGCGCATCCGCGTTGTGGCGGCGGTCGCGCAGCAGGTTCTCCGCCGCGAGCTGACGCAGCCGCACGGCGACGGCCGGATGAATCGCCTCGCGCTTCTCCAGCGTCTTGACGAGCTTCAGCACCTCGGCCCAGTTCTTCAGCTGCTGCTGTGCGCGCAGCGCGATCTGCTGCGCGTGAATGCGCCGGCCACCCTGCGACTGCATCTCGGTCAGCGCCGCGAGCGCGCCGTCCGCGTCGCGGCCATCGGCGCGCATGTCGGCGGTGGCCATCAGGCGCGCGTCGAGCCAGTCGTTGCCTTCCACCTTGTCGAGCCATTCGTCGCGGCGGGCGTACTCGCGCATCCGATGCGCGGCGTTCGCCGCGATCAGCCCCGCCGCCGGCGCGTTCTCCGGGTGGGCGAGCGCATCGCGCGCGGCCTTCTCGGCGCGCGAGAAGCGGCCCGCATACAGGTTGCCGATCGCGTCGCGCAGCGCCGTATGCGCCTTCGCGACACGCGAGCGGGTGCGGTACGCGGCGACGCGCTGCGGCATGCGCCACACGTTGCGCACGATGCGCAGCAGCGCATACAGCAGGATGAACAGCACGACGATCGCGACGACGAACAGATTCAGTGAGATATCGACGCGATACGGCGGATACACCAGCATCACCTGGCCTGCGTCGAAGCGGCCGACGGTGGCCAGTATCACCGCGATCGCGAACAGCAGTGCGAGCCACACGAGTCCCCGGATCGCCATGATCAACCCCGGCCCTTGTATTGCTGGATCGCCTGCAGGCTCGTGTCGAGGTTCGGCAGCTGCACCGCCGCCGAGCCGTCGTCGACCTGCTTCACGAGATCGCGCGCGGTCTGCGTGTTCTTCGAGCTGGCATCGAAGTAACGCGCGAGCGCCGCATCGGCTGCCTGCAGATCCGACTTGAGGGTGGTCTGGTTGCGCGACAGCAGCGCGAGGCGCGCCGACAGCAGGCGCAGCTTCAGGTTCTCGCGCAGGAAGTAGCCCTGGTCCGGCGACACCAGCATCGCGTCAGCGTTGTCGATGCGGCGCACCTGCACGAGGCTCGTCAGCTGCTGTCCGATGCCGGTCGTGACCTCGCGCCACCACACTTTCCAGCGCGGTTCGCCCGTTGCCGCGGCGACCTTCGCCGTATCGGCCGGTGTGTCGGCGTGCGGCGTGGCGCGCGCGATCGGCGCTTCGCCGGAGAGCGGCAGCGAATCGACCATGCCGATCGCGTCGTCCAGCTTGATCGCGAGGCCGGTCAGGTCCGTGGACGGCGCGGCCTTGAGCTTGTCGATGTCCTGCGCGATCGCCTTGCGCACGGCGATAGCCTGCGCGCTGTCCGATGCGGCGAGGCGCGTGTCGGCACTTTGCAGCGCGAACAGCGCGAGCTGCGTGTTGCCGGTGAGTTGCAGCTGCTCGCTCGCGCTCGACAGCATCTGTCCCACTTCGGCGAGCGTCCAGTCGTCGCGGTTGCGCGCGAGGTCTGCGTATTGCTGCTGGAGCGCCTGCTGCGCGGCCTGCGCGTCGGCGAGCTTGCCTTCGAGCTGCGACACCTGCGAATCGATCTGATGGACGGAATCCACCGCCTGTCCGGTCTTCACGCCGAGCGCGGCCGTTTGCGTGTCGTTGGCCTGCTGGCGCTCGGCGAACCGGGTGTCCATGCGGTCCACCTTGCGGTTCAGCGCGTAGCCGCCGATCCCCGCCGCGCACGCGATCACGACGACGACGAACCACAGCACCGCCGCGCTGACGCCACTGCGCGACTTCGGCTGCTGCGCTTCGTACGGCGTGAACGGCTGGTTCGGCGGCAAGGCCGGCTGGGCTGCTGCGTAGGGCGGATCGTTCGATTGAGTCATGCGTGAGTGAGCCCCGGAATGAGCGTTGTGTTGAGCCGGCGCGGCGGCCGGCGATGCGGATGCGGGCTGTGCATCCGCGGAGACTTCCCGATATGGAACGTCGGTCGAACCTGCGCCCGTCGCGGCGCCCGATGCAGCAGGCTGCGCGGGCAGACTGGACAGCAGCGCCCCGGCGATGCGCTCGTCGCCCGCGCCGGAAACCGTAATGCTATCAAAACCCAGCCCACGGGCCGTTTCGGCGATTCGCGGATGCGGCGCGACGAACGGCACGGCCTTCAGACGCTGCAGTTCGTCCGGATTCAGATGCGCGTCGGCCAGCTCGCGCAGATTGCGCACCCCTTCCGAGCTGGTGACGAGCCACGCGTGCGGCTCGCCGGCGAGCAGCGCGTGCACGTGCGACCACGCGGCGACCGACGGCTCCGGCACGACGCGCCGGTATGCCGCGACGATCTCGACCAGCGCGCCGCATTCGCGCAGCCGGTCGGCGAGCCACTCGCGGCCGCCGTCGCCGCGCACGATCAGCACGCGCCGGCCTTCGAGGCCGCCCTCGCCGAACACGGCTTCGATCTGCACGAAGAGCGCCTCGGAATCGAAGCGCACGGCTTCGTCGTCATGCGCGTCGGCCGGGCTGATCACGCGATGTGCGGGCGCCGCGACGCCGTGCCGCGCGAGTGCCGCGACGCTGCCCGGCCCGACCACCGCGACGGGCAGCGCATGCGGCCAGATCGCGTCGAACTGCGCGAAGGTCCGGTCGACCGCGTTCGGCGACACGAACACCACGAGCGCGCAGTCGGCCAGCGACGCGAGCGCGGCGCGCAACGGCGCCGGGTCTTCGACATCCGCGATGTCGATCAGCGGGAACTCCAGCACCTGGGCGCCGCCTGCCGCGAGCCGCGACTTCAGCGCGTCGGACTGGCCCGCGGGCCGCGTGACGACGGCGGTGAACGCCGCCGGCCCGCTGCCGCCCGGCGCACCGGAAAACGGGTGACGCTCTGCGTCCGTCTGCATCATGCGGAGTCCGGCGCGGAGGGGTTGGAGAAGGCGCCGTCCGCGCTTGCAGCGGCCAGCGCGCGCACGATGTCGAGCGCGCCCTGCGCTTCGAGCGACGTGGCGACTTCGCGGCCCAGCGCCAGCGCGCGGGCCTCGTCAGGCGCCGGCGACGACGCCTGCGCGGTCAGCACGCGCTGGCCGTCCGGCGTCGCGACGATGCCGCGCAGATGCAGCGCGCCGTCGTGCCAGTGCGCGTACGCGGCGAGCGGCACCTCGCAGCTGCCGCCGAGTGCGCGCGACACCATCCGCTCCGCTTCGACGGCGGCGGCCGTGGCCGCGTGATGCAGCGGCGCGAGCCACGCGGCAAGTTCCGGGCGGCCCGCGCGGATCTCGATGCCGAGCGCGCCTTGTCCCGCGGCCGGCAGGCTGTCTTCGGGGTCGAGCAGCGAGCGGATCCGCTCGCCGAGACCGAGGCGCTTCAGGCCCGCGGCGGCGAGGATGATGGCCGCGTAGTCACCGCGGTCGAGCTTCGCGAGACGCGTGTCGAGGTTGCCGCGCAGCGGCTTCACGACGAGCTGCGGATAGCGCGCGCGCAGCATCGCTTCGCGCCTCAGGCTCGACGTACCGACGACGCTGCCCGCGGGCAGCGCGGCGAGCGTCGTGTACTGGTTCGACACGAACGCGTCGCGCGGATCTTCGCGCTCCATCACGGCGGTCAGCTCGAAGCCGTCCGGCAGCTGCATGGGCACGTCTTTCAGCGAATGCACCGCGAGATCGGCGCGGCCATCGGCGAGCGCGTTCTCGAGTTCCTTCACGAACAGGCCCTTACCACCGACCTTCGACAGCGTGCGATCGAGAATCTGATCCCCGCGTGTCGTCATTCCGAGGATTTTTACGTCACAAGATGGATATAATTTGTGCAGCGCACACCGCACGTGCTCCGCCTGCCACATCGCCAGGCGGCTTTCTCGCGAAGCAATCACCAACGTACGGGGCGGTTGTGCCGATAACGACTCGGAGTTCATTGCAGGATCATCGAATGACGGGTTCGGATAACAAACAATGGTAGCACGCACCTTTGCGCCATCTGCCCCGGCCGATGGCGAGGCGAGCACAGCTGGAGAGGAGACAGCGCGGCGGCCGTACGGTCGTTCGCGCGCAAGATAGCCCGATGCGGGATGATGCATTGCAATGCGCGTCGGCTGTCATTCCCGTAACACCCCTCCTCCTGCCGGCATCGCGTTCGCTTCTGGTGTGATGCCGTCGCCCGCGTCGCGAGCCGAACGCGGCGCGACCGCCGCGGGCGCCCCCATGCCGTTCGGGGCGCCGCACGCGGCGGCCTTCCGCAAGTCCTGGCGCAGTTCACGTAGTTCGCAGTCTTCGTTCAATTGACTCTGGCTTCCCTGAGGAAACCCATCGTGACGTCTTCCGGATCGGCGCGCCCTGCCCGCCGCAACACTGCCTCGCTCAACGCCACCCAAGCCGACGGCCTCGCCGCCGCGGCTGCCCCGTCCACTGCGTCCACCGTGCCGGCTTCTAACGCCGGCATGCCTGCCGGGTTCAAACCGGCCCGAACGCGCGCACTGGCCGCGAAGGCCGACACCGCATCCACTGCTGCCGTGAAACCTGCCGGGAAATCGGGCAAAGCCGCGGGCAAAACCGCCGGTAAAGCCGCGGACAAATCCGCAGGCAAGGCCGCTGACAAAGCCGCGGGCAAGCAGGACGGCAAGCGCACCGACAAGCACGCAGGCAAAGCCGCGAAGGCCGCCGCCAACGGCGCGCGCTCCGCAGCGCTCACGACGCAGTCCCCGGACGGCAACGAACCCGGCACCGCCGCGAACGGAGCGAACGGAGCGAACGGAGCGAACGGCGCGGCGAAATCGCCCCGCACCCGCGACGACAAGGATCAGCCGCTCTTCGAGGACATCCGCTACCTCGGACGTCTGCTCGGCGACGTCGTGCGCGAGCAGGAAGGCGTCGAGGTGTTTGACGTCGTCGAGACGATCCGCCAGAACGCGGTGCGCTTTCGCCGCGAGGACGACAGCGCGGCCGCGCAGACGCTCGACAAGAAACTGCGCGCGTTGAGCCCCGAGCAGACGGTGAGCGTCGTGCGCGCGTTCAGCTACTTTTCGCATCTGGCGAACATCGCGGAAGACCGCCATCACAACCGCCGCCGCCGCGTGCACGCGCTCGCCGGCTCGGCGCCGCAGGCCGGCACCATCGCGTACGCGCTTGAGCGGCTGACCGAAGCGGGCGCTGCCGCGACGCCGGTGCTCGAGCAGTTCTTCCACGACGCGCTGATCGTGCCCGTGCTCACCGCGCACCCGACCGAAGTGCAGCGCAAGAGCATCCTCGACGGGGAGCACGACATCGCGCGCCTGCTCGCCGAACGCGACCAGCCGCTCACCGAGCGGGAGCGCGCAAACAACGAGTCGATGCTGCGCGCGCGCGTCACGGCGCTGTGGCAGACGCGCATGCTGCGCGACTCGCGCCTGACCGTCGCCGACGAGATCGAAAACGCACTGTCGTACTACCGCGCGACCTTCCTCGAGGAAATCCCGACGCTCTACGGCGAGATCGAAACGGTGCTCGCCGAGCACGGCCTGCCGACCCGCCTGCCGCCGTTCTTCCAGATGGGCAGCTGGATCGGCGGCGATCGCGACGGCAATCCGAACGTCGTCGCGTCGACGCTCGAACACGCGATCACGCGCCAGGCCACGGTGATCTTCGAACACTATCTGGAGCAGGTCCACCTGCTGGGCGCGGAGCTGTCGGTCTCGAACCTGCTGGCCGGCTCGAGCGACGCGCTGAAGGCACTCGCCGCCGCTTCGCCCGACGAATCGCCGCATCGCACCGACGAGCCCTACCGCCGCGCGCTGATCGGCATGTACACGCGGCTCGCCGCGAGCGCGCGGGTGCGTCTCGGCGAAGGCGTGGTCGCGCTGCGCAGCGCGGGCCGCGGCGTGAAGCCGGTGCGCGCCACGCCGTACGCGGACGCGGGCGAATTCGCGCGCGACCTGCACGTGCTGATCGATTCGCTGCGCCAGCATCACGGCGAGTGGCTGATCGCGCCGCGCCTGTCGCCGCTTGCACGCGCGGCCGAAGTGTTCGGCTTCCACCTCGCGAGCATCGACCTGCGCCAGAGTTCCGACATCCATGAAGCGGTGATCGCCGAACTGCTCGCGCGCGCGGGCGTGACGCCGGACTACGCGGCGCTCTCCGAAGCCGACAAGCTCGCGGTGCTGCTCGCGGAACTCGCGCAGCCGCGGCCGCTGCGCTCGCCGTACATCGAGTACTCGAACCTCGTGAAGAGCGAGCTCGGCGTGCTCGAAATGGCGCGCGAGACGCGCGAAAAATTCGGCGCGCGCGCGGTGCGCAACTACATCATTTCGCACACCGAGACGGTGAGCGATCTCGTCGAGGTGATGCTGCTGCAGAAGGAAACCGGCCTGCTGGAAGGCCAGCTCGGCAGCGCGCATGCGCCGGCGAAGGCCGGGCTGATGGTGATCCCGCTCTTCGAGACGATTCCCGACCTGCGCAACGCGCCGCACATCATGCGCGACCTGATCGCGCTGCCGGGGCTCGATGCGATCATCGAGCACCAGGGCAACGAGCAGGAAGTGATGCTCGGCTACTCGGACAGCAACAAGGACGGCGGCTTCCTCACGTCGAACTGGGAGCTGTATCGCGCGGAGCTCGCGCTGGTGTCGCTCTTCAACGAACGCGGCGTCACGCTGCGGCTCTTCCATGGCCGTGGAGGCACCGTGGGTCGCGGCGGCGGCCCGACCTATCAGGCGATCCTGTCGCAGCCGCCGGGCACCGTCGACGGCCAGATCCGCCTCACCGAACAGGGCGAGGTGATCGCGAGCAAGTTCAGCAATCCGGAGATCGGCCGGCGCAATCTGGAGACGGTGATCGCCGCGACGCTCGAAGCGACGCTGCTGCCGCACGGTGTGCCGGGCAGTGAGGGCAACGCGCCGGCGTCGCTGCCCGAGTTCGAGGCCATGATGCAGGGGCTCTCGGATGCGGCGATGGCGTCGTACCGCGCGCTCGTCTACGAAACGCCCGGCTTCACCGACTACTTCTTCTCGGCGACGCCAATCGCCGAGATCGCCGAACTCAACATCGGCAGCCGCCCGGCCTCGCGCAAGCTGCAGGACCCGAAGCAGCGCAAGATCGAAGACCTGCGCGCGATTCCGTGGGGCTTCTCGTGGGGCCAATGCCGGCTGCTGCTCACCGGCTGGTACGGCTTCGGCAGCGCGGTGGGCGGCTATCTCGACAGCGCGCCCACCGACAGCGAACGCAAGAGCCGCCTCGCGCTCCTGCGCAGGATGCACAAGACCTGGCCGTTCTTCTCGAACCTGCTGTCGAACATGGACATGGTGCTCGCGAAGACGGACCTCGCGGTGGCCTCACGCTACGCCGCGCTCTGCGCGGACAAGAAACTGCGCAAGCACGTGTTCGACCGCATCGTGGCCGAGTGGGAACGCACGGCGAAGGTGTTGTCGGAGATCACGGGCAAGGGCGAGCGGCTCGCGGACAATCCGCTCCTCGCGCGCTCGATCAAGAACCGCTTCCCGTATCTCGATCCGCTGAATCACCTGCAGGTGGAACTGCTGAAGCGTCACCGCGGCGGCGACGACAACGTGCGGGTGCGGCGCGGCATCCATCTGACGATCAACGGCATCGCGGCGGGGCTGCGCAATACCGGTTGATCCCGTCTGATCCCGCCGACGGCATGCGGGCGGCGAAGTCATGGCGACGTTACAATGGCGGCCCTGGTACCAGTACTGCGCGTTGCGTATTCTGGTATTGACCAATTCCTGCCATCTCGCTCACGCCATGACCCGCCCCGCCGGCTCCACCACTCGCGCTGCCGCGCCTGACAACCCGTCGGGTGCGGCATTGCCGCTCGACGCGACGCCCGCCCGCGCGCTCGGCGAATTCATCCGCGCGCATCGCGAGCGGCTCACGCCCGAAGCGGTGGGCCTGCCGCCGGGGCCGCGTCGGCGCACGCCAGGGCTGCGGCGCGAAGAGGTCGCGCAACTGTGCGGCGTGAGCCCGACCTGGTACACGTGGATCGAGCAGGGCCGCCCCGTGTCGGCTTCGGCGGACGCGCTCGCGCGCATCGCGGTCGCGCTGCGGCTGTCGCGCGCGGAGCGGGCGTACCTGTTCGAGCTGGCGGCGCAGCGCGATCCGGCCGAGCCTGAGCCGGGCGCCACCGATGCGCCGGCCACGCTGCTGCAAACCGTGCAACTGGTGGACGCGCCCGCGTACGTGCTCGACCGCCAGTGGACGGCGCTCGCGTGGAACGCGCGCGCAGCCGACCTGTTCGTCGGATGGCTGGACGGCGCGCACGACCGCAACCTGCTGCGCTTCACGTTCACCGAGCCGTCGGCGCGCGAGCTGATCGCCGACTGGGAAACGCGCGCGCGCCGCCTCGCCGCCGAATACCGCGCCGATTCGATCCGCCATCTGAACGACGCGCCGACCCGCGCGCTGATCGATTCGCTGAGCGCCGCGAGCGACGCGTTCGCGCGCTACTGGGCGTCGCAGGACGTGTTCGAGCGCGAAGGCGGCCGGCGCGAATTCAATCATCCGCGCGACGGGCGCGTCGCCTACGACCAGATCACGTTCAAGCCCGCGCATCGGGAAGATCTGAAGCTGGTGGTGCTCGTCAGGCTTTGAAGCCACGCGCAGGCGGCGACCTGCGCGCGTCGTCGCCGCGAGGGCCAATGCTAGAATCACAGACTTTCCCGCATCTTCGCGCGGCAGGTGCATGACCCGTCCGCCGCGCTTTCTCACCGCACACTGCCTACCACCATGACGTCCCAACTGCACAAAAAAGGCGAAGCCTGGTCGGCTCGCTTCTCGGAGCCGATGTCGGAACTCGTCAAGCGCTACACGTCGTCGGTCTTCTTCGACAAGCGCCTCGCGTTCGTCGACATCGACGGGTCGCTCGCGCACGCGGCAATGCTCGCGGCGCAGAAGATCATCTCCGCCGATGACCTCGCGGCGATCCAGCGCGGCATGGCGCAGATCAAGGGCGAAATCGAGCGCGGCGAATTCGAGTGGCAGCTGGACCTCGAAGACGTGCACCTGAACATCGAAGCGCGCCTGACCGCGCTGATCGGCGACGCGGGCAAGCGCCTGCACACCGGCCGCTCGCGCAACGACCAGGTCGCAACCGACATCCGCCTGTGGCTGCGCGGCGAGATCGACCGTATCGGCGGCCTGCTGAAGGACCTGCGGGGCGCGCTGCTGGACCTCGCGGACCAGCACGCCGACACGATCCTGCCCGGCTTCACGCACCTGCAGGTCGCGCAGCCCGTCACCTTCGGCCACCATCTGCTCGCGTACGTCGAAATGTTCACGCGCGACAGCGAGCGCATGGTCGACTGCCGCAAGCGCGTGAACCGCCTGCCGCTTGGCGCGGCGGCGCTCGCCGGCACGAGCTATCCGATCGATCGTCACGCGGTGGCAAAGACGCTGGGCTTCGACGGCATCTGCGCGAACTCGCTCGATGCAGTTTCGGACCGCGACTTCGCGATCGAATTCACCGCGGCCAGCGCGCTCGTGATGACGCACGTGTCGCGCTTCTCGGAAGAACTCGTGCTGTGGATGAGCCCGCGCGTCGGCTTCATCGATCTCGCGGACCGCTTCTGCACGGGTTCGTCGATCATGCCCCAGAAGAAGAACCCGGACGTGCCCGAACTCGCGCGCGGCAAGACGGGCCGCGTGAACGGCCACCTGATGGCGCTCCTCACGCTGATGAAGGGCCAGCCGCTCGCGTACAACAAGGACAACCAGGAAGACAAGGAACCGCTGTTCGATACGGTCGATACCGTCGCCGACACGCTGCGGATCTTCGCCGAGATGGTGGCGGGCATCACGGTCAAGCCGGAAGCGATGCGCGCCGCGGCGCTGCAGGGCTTCTCGACGGCAACGGACCTGGCCGACTACCTCGTGAAGCGCGGCCTGCCGTTCCGCGACGCGCACGAAGCGGTCGCACACGCGGTGCGAATCTGCGTCGATCGCGGCTGCGATCTGGCCGACCTGTCGCTCGACGAGATGAAGCAGGAACTGCCCGCCCTCGCGCATCTGCTCGGCGACGACGTGTTCGGCTATCTGACGCTCGAAGGCTCGGTGGCAAGCCGCAATCATCCGGGCGGCACCGCACCGGACCAGGTGCGCGAGGCCGTCAAGGCTGCGCGCGCCTCGCTCAGCTGATATCGGCTCATATCGGCCGATACGCTTCATCTCTGTCCCGCATGAGCGGGCCCTCGTCTGAAGGGCCCGCTTTTTCACGCGGCGTACCACATCCAGGTGCGCCGCCGTCCTCGCGGCGGTTCGCCGCGCAGACGCTGTCGGCCACGCCCAGCGCCTCCGCTGCCAGCCGTAACGGCAAATTCGAAGTATCGGTCACCATCGGGGACGAATGCGCGATTGCGAGATCGTCGTCGACACAAGGGCAACGCTCTCACGCTCCACTCGAACGCGTATCGGTCCGCTGCACGCACCGCGTTCCCTATAGCGTCACGTCGAGCGACCCGGCGAGCGATTCGACGATCAGCGAACTTCGCACGCGCTTCGCGCCCGACGGCTCGCGTCAGTGATTGCCCACGGTCTCCGACAACCGCTTGAGCGTCGCGACCCGCGCGCCCAGGATATCGAGCAGGCCGGATTCGTCGATGAGCGGCGTGGTGGTATCGCGGTACGTGAGCCATGCGCGCTCCGCGCGGATCAAGGTGGAGCGCGAACGCACCGGCAGCTTGCGCTCGAGCACCCGGTAGTAGCGGTTCAAATCGAACGTGGCGTGCTCGCATTTTGCATCGCGCGTGCACAGATGCGCGCGCGGCGTGGTGGGCGGCTTGCCCGCCTGCGCGGCCGCCGTGCGCAGCGCGAGCGCGCGATCGCGCACCGGCTGCAGCTGCATGTCGGCGGCGGACAGTTGATAGGACGATCCACTCGTCGTTTCGAACACGGCCTGCTGCAGCTTCCCTTCGACCTCGCGCCATGCGAGCCACTCGTGCTGGCTCGCGGTCCAGCGCTTGCGGTCTTCGGGATTGGACTTGTCGAGAATCTGCGCATAGGCGACGTCCATCGCGCTGCGCCACGCGAGGCGCGCGGTGTCCATGCACTGGATCTGCCCCGTCGACGACGACATGTCCGCACGCGCGAGGCAGGTGCGCATCGCCGCGTCAATCGGATCGGCGGCGCCGACCTCCGCGCGCGCCGACGGCACGGCGAAGATCGCGAGCGCCGTGAGCACCGCGGACAGCACCCGCACCGAGGACACCGACGACGCCAGGCGCCGGAACGAAGCGAGGACCGAAGTCGCGTACCGCATGGCCTGCATCGTCAGGCGCGCACGCAGTCGACGAAGTATTCGACGCGGCCGTCGACGTTCTCCGCGACGAGACCGTGGATGTCCGTGTAGAACCCCGGGAAACGCCCGTTGAACTCGCGCGCGAACTGCAGGTACTTGACGATCGTGCGGTTGAAGCGCTCGCCCGGAATCAGCAGCGGAATACCGGGCGGATACGGCGTCAGCAGGATCGACGTGACGCGGCCTTCGAGTTCGTCGATGGGCACGCGGTCCACCTCGCGGTGCGCGAGCTTCGCGAACGCGTCGGACGGCTTCATCGCCGGCTCCATGCTCGACAGGTACATCTCGGTCGTGAGACGCGCGATGTCGTTCGCGCGGTACACGCTGTGGATCTGCTGGCACAGGTCGCGCAGGCCGACGCGCTCGTACATCGGGTGATGCGCGACGAACTCGGGCAGCACGCGCCACAGCGGCTGGTTGTTGTCGTAGTCGTCCTTGAACTGCTGCAGCTCGGTCACCATCGAGTTCCAGCGGCCCTTCGTGATGCCGATCGTGAACATGATGAAGAACGAGTAAAGGCCGGTCTTCTCGACGATGATGCCGTGCTCGGCCAGGTACTTCGTGACGATCGCCGCCGGAATGCCCGCATCGCCGAATTCGCCGTCCACGTCAAGACCCGGCGTGACGATGGTCGCCTTGATCGGGTCCAGCATGTTGAAGCCTTCGGCGAGCGGGCCGAAGCCGTGCCAGCGGTCGTTCGGGCGCAGCATCCAGTCTTCGCGCGAGCCGATGCCTTCGTCGGCGAGTTCTTCCGGGCCCCAGACCTGGAAGAACCAGTCGTCGCCGTATTCGGCGTCGACCTTGCGCATCGCGCGGCGGAAGTCGAGCGCCTCGGCGATCGATTCCTCGACGAGCGCCGTGCCGCCCGGCGGCTCCATCATCGCCGCGGCCACGTCGCACGACGCGATGATCGCGTACTGCGGCGATGTGGACGTGTGCATCAGGTACGCCTCGTTGAAGCGATGGCGGTCAAACGTGCTGTTTTCGGAATCCTGCACGACGATCTGCGACGCCTGCGAGATGCCGGCGAGCAGCTTGTGCGTGGAGTGCGTCGCGAACACCAGCGCGCCGGTGCGCGGACGGCCCGCGCCGATCGCGTGCATGTCCTGGTAGAACTCGTGGAACTCCGCGTGCGGCAGCCACGCTTCGTCGAAGTGCAGCGTGTCGAGCAGATCGCCGAGCAGGTCCTTGATCATCTCGACGTTGTAGATCACGCCGTCGTAGGTGCTCTGCGTGATGGTCAGGATGCGCGGCTTCAGGTTCGGATTCTTCGCGAGCGCTTCACGCGCGAACGGGTTCGCCTCGATCTTGCGGCGGATGTTTTCCGGCTTGAACTCGTCGCGCGGAATCGGGCCGATGATGCCGAAGTTGTTGCGCGTCGGCGTGAGGAACACCGGGATCGCGCCCGTCATCGTGATCGCGTGCAGGATCGACTTGTGGCAGTTGCGGTCCACCAGCACGATGTCGCCCGGCGCGACCGTCGCGTGCCAGACGATCTTGTTCGACGTGGACGTGCCGTTGGTCACGAAGAACAGGTGATCCGCGCTGAAGATGCGCGCCGCGTTGCGCTCGGACGCCGCGACGGGGCCCGTATGATCGAGCAGCTGGCCGAGTTCGTCGACCGCATTGCAGACGTCGGCGCGCAGCATGTTCTCGCCGAAGAACTGGTGGAACATCTGGCCGAGCGGATTCTTCAGGAATGCGACACCGCCCGAGTGGCCCGGACAGTGCCACGAGTACGAACCTTCGTCCGCGTACTTCACCAGTTCCTTGAAGAACGGCGGCGCGAGCGCGTCGAGATAGACCTTCGCCTCGCGGATGATGTGGCGCGCGACGAACTCCGGCGTGTCCTCGAACATGTGGATGAACCCGTGCAGTTCGCGCAGGATGTCGTTCGGCAGGTGGCGCGACGTGCGCGTCTCGCCGTACAGGAAGATCGGGATGTCCGCGTTGCGCACGCGCACGGCTTCGACGAACGCGCGCAGCGCGATGATCGCGGGCGCGTGCTCGGGCGCTTCGGCGTCGGCGCTCGAGCCTTCCACGTAGGGCAGCAGCTCGTCGTCGTCGATCGACAGGATGAAGCACGACGCGCGGCTCGACTGCTGCGCGAACGAGGTCAGGTCGCCGTAGCTCGTCAGGCCGAGCACTTCCGCGCCTTCCTTTTCGATCGCCTCGGCGAGTGCCCGGATGCCGGAACCCGAGATGTTCTCGGAGCGGAAGTCTTCGTCGATGATGACGACAGGAAAGCGGAACTTCATAAAGCGATTCTCCAGAAAGAACGACCGCTGTGGTGTGCCACAGCGGTCCCCGGAATACGGTTGACTGGTGCTGCGGCGCTCGTCAGGTCTTGGGGAGCGTCACGCCGTGCTGGCCCTGGTACTTGCCGCCGCGATCCGCATACGACACCTCGCAGACCTCGTCGCTTTCGAAGAACAGCACCTGCGCTACGCCCTCGTTCGCGTAGATCTTCGCAGGCAAAGGTGTCGTATTCGAGAATTCCAGCGTGACGTAGCCTTCCCATTCGGGTTCGAACGGCGTCACGTTGACGATGATCCCGCAGCGGGCGTAGGTGGACTTGCCGAGGCAGACCGTCAGCACGTTGCGCGGGATGCGGAAATATTCCACCGTGCGCGCGAGTGCGAACGAGTTCGGCGGGATGATGCAGACCTCGCCCTTGAAATCGACAAACGATTTCTCGTCGAAGTTCTTCGGGTCGACGATCGTCGAGTTGATGTTCGTGAAGATCTTGAATTCGTCGGCGCAACGGATGTCGTAGCCGTAGCTCGAGGTGCCGTAGCTGACGATCCGCCGGCCGTCTTCGGACATGCGGACCTGATCGCGCGCGAACGGCTCGATCATGTTGTGCTCTTCGGCCATACGCCGAATCCACCGGTCGGATTTGATTGCCATGGGTTGTGCGGTGCTGCTGACGGTGTTGGAGAATCGGGCCGGCGCCGGTACCTCGGCGCTGCCGGACGAAAGGCGCTTATTTTACGCGATCGTGGGGGCCGGCGAAGGAAGCCGGCAGCCGTTACTGCTGCCGGATCAGGCCGCAGCCGAGCGCCGGACCTGCGCCGTGCTGTGGAAATGCATAGGGGTCGCCCGCGTCGCGGTGCACGAGCAGCGAGCGCTGCGCGACGGAGCGGATGCCGTCGAGCGACACCTCCGGCGCGACGATGAAGCCCGTCGCGACGCCGTTCGCGTCCGCATGGATATTGCCGAGATCGCCCTCCACGCGCACGCCCGCCTTCAGCCTGTCTGCCGACGGCGCGAACACCGGCCCGGCCGAGGAACCGTCCGCCGCATTGCAGTCACCGCGGTCGTGGACCTGCAGCGCGTGGTCGCTGTTCGGCGGCAGGCCGGTCAGGTTGTAGGTGACCTGGACGCCGTCCGAATGCTCGATGAAGGTAATCGCGCCGCGCACCTGATTGCCGAGCGTGGGCACGATCTGCGCGTCCGCGCGCCGCTCCTCTGGTCTCAGGAAGGCGGTACAGCCGCCCAGCAGCAGCGCACCGCAGGCGGCGAAGACGATGACCGCGCGTCTCGTCTTACCGTCGGTTCGTTTTCTCATGCGATCCTCTTGCCACCTCTTGCCAGCTGGCGGCCGCCCCTGCGACCGCCACATACCTGACCCGATGAAGACGACATGATACCCCGGCGCCGGCCCTATTTACGGCTTCGCGGCGCCAGTCGAAGCTCCGTTCGAATGCCCGCCGCGGCGGAAGCGCGGCGAGCCCCGCGCGACGCGGCTCAGGTGTTCTGCACGACGATCGTCGGGAACTTCGAACTCATGTCACGCGCGCGTTCCGCGATATGGATCGCGACCTTGCGCGCAATGCTCCGGTAGATCTCCGCGATCCGGCCGTCCGGCTCCGCGACCACCGTGGGATGGCCCGAATCGGCCTGCTCGCGGATCGCGATGTCGAGCGGCAGGCTCCCGAGCACCTCGACACCGTACTCCTGCGCCATCCGGTCGCCGCCACCCGCGCCGAAGATGTGCTCTTCGTGGCCGCAGTTCGAGCAGATATGGATGCCCATGTTTTCCACAATGCCGAGGATCGGAATACCGACCTTCTCGAACATCTTCAAGCCCTTCTTCGCATCCAGCAGCGCGATGTCCTGCGGTGTCGTCACGATCACGGCGCCCGTCACCGGCACGCGCTGCGACAGCGTCAGCTGGATGTCGCCCGTGCCCGGCGGCATGTCGACGACGAGGTAGTCGAGATCGCGCCAGTTCGTCTGCCGCAACAGCTGCTCGAGCGCCGAGGTGGCCATCGGACCGCGCCACACCATCGGATTGTCCTGCTCGATCAGGAAGCCGATCGAGTTCGCCTGCACGCCGTGGCCGGTCAGCGGATGCATCGTCTGGCCGTCGGGCGACTCGGGGCGCCCTTCGATGCCAAGCATCATCGGCAGCGACGGGCCGTAGATGTCGGCGTCCAGAATGCCGACCGACGCGCCCTCGCTCGCAAGCGCGAGCGCGAGATTCACCGCGGTCGTGCTCTTGCCGACGCCGCCCTTGCCTGACGCGACGGCGACGATGTTCTTCACGTTCGGCAGCAGCTTCACGCCGCGCTGGACCGTGTGCGCGGCAATCTGCTGCGACACCTGCACGACCGCGTCGGCCACACCCGGCACGGCCTTCAGCGCGTCCGACACGAGGTCGCGAACCCGCTCGAACTGACTGTTAGCCGGATAGCCGAGTATCACCTCGACGGCAACCGTCGTACCCTCGATCGTGAGGTTGCGGAAATTCTTCGCGGCCGCGAACGGCTGGCCGGTGTTGGGGTCTGTGACGACCGCGAGCGCGGCGTCGACCAAAGCCCGATCGATGCTCATTGACACTCCCTGACATTCCGTGGGGAACGCCGACGGCTGTTTGGAATCGAAAGCTTCGCCGTCAGCGATGAATTTGAAAAATTGTGTTTCGCAGCATTGCCGAACGCCCGCCCGCTCAGGCACGCTTCGCCTCCGGCGGGCATGAGGGACGCATCGGCACGGCACGATAGCGGGCCCGGAACCAGGTTCACAACCGCCCGCAAACGCGCCGCGAACGATGTACCGGCGGGTGTTCCGCCAGCCGGCGCCGCACCGTGATGCATGCGCTGCATTCAGTCGCCATTGTAGAGGCTCGTGCCGGCGGGCGCCGCAAGACCCTTCCGGCGCTGTGCCGACACGGCGGCCGTACAACAGAACCGTTGTTTCAGTTTCATCAAGAGAAAGGGATCAAGAATGAACGCAAAACTCATGACGCGTATTTCCGTGTTCGCCCTCGTCGGCACCCTCACGGCCGGCTGCGCGACCCAGCAGGGGAACAACACCGCGGTCGGTACGGGTGTCGGCGCGGCGGCAGGCGCGGGTCTCGGCGCGATCTTCGGCGGCGGCAAGGGCGCGGCGATCGGTGCCGGCGTCGGCGCGGCGGCAGGTGCGATCACCGGCTACAACTGGCAGGCGATCCACAACAAGCTGTCCGGCGCGACGAAGGGCACCGGCACGCAGATCACCGAGCAGCCGGACGGTTCGCTGAAGCTGAACATCCCGAGCTCGGTCACGTTCGACACCAACAGCTACGCGATCAAGCCGTCGTTCGCGCCGGTGCTCGACCAGGTCGCGCAGACGCTGCAGCAGAATCCGGAAGTGATCGCGCAGGTCGTCGGCCATACCGACAGCACCGGCCAGCCGGCATACAACCAGACGCTGTCGGTGAACCGTGCGCAGAGCGTCGCTGGCTACCTCGCGCAACGCGGCGTCGCGCCGCAACGCCTGTCGGCCGACGGCCGCGGCGCCACCCAGCCGATCGCGGACAACAACACCGAAGCCGGCCGCGCGGCGAACCGTCGCGTCGAAATCTATCTGCGCGCGACCGCGCAGCATCAGGGCGGCTGATCGGAATGGCTCGCAGAGCCTTGTGGCACAAGGCTCTGCACGGATTCCAGCAAGTGAGGAAGTGCCAGATAACCGGATCGAAAAAAATTTCGAACTCTGCCGGATATCCGCGGTCTGTCTTTACGGTACGTGCGCGACGACCGTCGCCGCGTCACCATTCTCCTCTTGTCGTTGTTGCTCCGGGGCCGACTGCCCCGGTTTTTTTTGCCCGCCGTTTTCTCCCGCCTGTTTGCCTCCGTGCGCTGGATCGCGCGGTCCAGGTTCGCGCCCATGCGCGTCACGCCGCATGCGTGCGCCCTGCTAGAATCGAAATTTCGACCGTCCGCATCACCCTAAGGCACTCTCAGCATCCTTATGACAGCACCCACCGACCTCACCGCAGGCGCGCCGTCGGGCCGCCGCCAGATTCTCGTTACGTCTGCTCTGCCCTATGCGAACGGGCAGATCCATATCGGCCATCTGGTCGAATATATCCAGACGGACATCTGGGTCCGGGCGCTGCGAATGCATGGGCACGAGGTCTACTACGTCGGTGCCGACGACACGCACGGCACGCCGGTCATGCTGCGCGCGGAGGCCGAAGGGATCACGCCGAAGCAGCTGATCGAGCGCGTGTGGACCGAGCACAAGCGCGATTTCGATGCTTTCGGCATCTCGTTTGACAACTACTACTCGACCGATTCGGAAGAAAACCGCGTCCTGTCGGAAAACGTCTATCTCGCGCTGAAAGACGCGGGCCTGATCGAAGCGCGCGACATCGAGCAGGCTTACGACCCGGTCAAGGAGATGTTCCTGCCCGACCGGTTCATCAAGGGCGAGTGCCCGAAGTGCCATTCGAAGGATCAATACGGCGACAGCTGCGAGGTCTGCGGTTCAACCTACGCGCCGACCGACCTGATCAATCCGTACTCGGTGGTATCGGGCGCGACGCCGGTGCGCAAGACCTCGACGCACTACTTCTTCCGTCTGTCCGACCCGCGCTGCGAAAACTTCCTGCGTGGCTGGGTCAGCGGCCTCGCGCAGCCCGAAGCGACCAACAAGATGCGCGAGTGGCTCGGCAGTGAAGGCGAATCCACGCTCGCGGACTGGGACATCTCGCGCGACGCGCCGTACTTCGGCTTCGAGATTCCGGGCGCGCCGGGCAAGTACTTCTACGTGTGGCTCGACGCGCCGGTCGGCTACTACGCAAGCTTCAGGAACCTGTGCGAGCAGCGCGGCCTCGATTTCGACGCGTGGACGAAGAAGGGGGCGACCACCGAGCAGTACCACTTCATCGGCAAGGACATCCTCTACTTCCACACGCTCTTCTGGCCCGCGATGCTCGAGTTCTCCGGCCATCGCACGCCGACCAACGTGTTCGCGCACGGCTTCCTGACGGTAGACGGCGCGAAGATGTCGAAGTCGCGCGGCACCTTCATCACCGCAAAGAGTGTGATCGACACGGGACTGAACCCCGAGTGGCTGCGCTACTACTTCGCGGCAAAGCTGAACAGCACGATGGAAGACCTCGACCTGAGCCTCGCCGACTTCCAGTCGCGCGTGAACAGCGATCTCGTCGGCAAGTACGTGAACATTGCGAGCCGCGCGGCAGGCTTCCTGCTGAAGCGCTTTGACGGCCGCGTACAGGACAGCGCGATGCACCACGCGCTGCTCGGCACGTTGCGCGCCGCGATCCCGCAGATCGCCGCGCACTACGAGGCGCGCGAGTACGGCCGCGCGCTGCGCCAGACGATGGAGCTCGCCGACCAGGTCAATGCGTACGTCGATACCGCCAAACCGTGGGAGCAGGCGAAGGATCCGGCCAACGCCGTCGCGCTGCACGAGACCTGCAGCGTGAGCCTCGAGGCGTTCCGGCTGCTGTCGCTCGCATTGAAGCCGGTGCTGCCCACGCTCGTCGCCAACGTCGAGTCGTTCCTCGGCATCGCGCCGCTCACATGGATCGATGCGAACGTGCCGCTGTCGTCGGCGCGCCCGGTCAACGCGTACAAGCATCTGACCACGCGGGTCGAGCAGAAGCAGATCGACGCGCTGCTGGCCGCGAACCAGGAGTCGCTGAAGCCGGCCGACGGCGCCGCCGCGGCCGCCGGTCCGGCGGGTGCCGCCAAGGCTGCGAAGTCATCCGACGGCAACGCAGAAGCCGCACCCGTTGCTGACGGCGCAGGCGGCATGATCTCGATCGACGACTTCGCGAAGATCGACCTGCGCGTCGCGCTGATCGTGGACTGCAGGATCGTCGAAGGCTCGGACAAGCTGCTGCAGCTCACACTCGACGTTGGCGAAGGCAAGACCCGCAACGTGTTCTCGGGCATCCGCTCGGCGTATCAGCCCGAGCAGCTGGTCGGCAAGCTGACGGTGATGGTCGCGAACCTCGCGCCGCGCAAGATGAAGTTCGGCCTCTCGGAAGGCATGGTGCTCGCCGCCTCCGCCACCGACGAGAAAGCCGAGCCGGGTCTCTACGTGCTCGAACCGCACACCGGCGCGAAGCCGGGCATGCGCGTGCGCTGAGCCGCTGACCTCGACTCCCGGCAGACCGCACATCCCGGTCTGCCGGGAGATCCAGACTGATCAGGCCCGTAGGGTCCACTCCCCTCCTTGCCCCGGAACATCAGGGGCCATCGGCCTTGTCCGCGCCTGGCCAGCCCCTGCAGAACATCAGCCCGTCTCAAGACTGAAACTGGTCCGGGAACACGAAGCGACCTGGACCCGGGCGGGGCCGCCCGTGCGTTGCGCCCTACCAGCGAATCCGGTCGAAACGCCGCGTGTACAGCACGTTGAGCCCCTGGAACGTGCCGCCGAACACGGACGCCGACCAGTAGCGCGTCAGGTTGACCGTCGCCTTGATCGCGTTGCTCGCCGATTGCAGGCCCTGCTCGTAGCCGAGCACGAGCCATTCGTTGATCGCTTTCGACACCATCACCACCTGCGGGTCGGTCAACCCGACATCGCTGGTTCCCACCGAAAACTCGTCGAGCCCGAAGGTCTGCGCAATGCGCTTGCCGCCCGCGTTGCCGAGCAGCGCGAGCGCGGTCGTCATCGTGCTCTGCTGGCCGAGGTTGTTGCCCTGTTCCGTGCCGTGCCCGAACAGCAGCCACGACAGCTTGTCGTTGTCCGATACATTCGGTTCCGACACGAGCTTCGCGACTGGCGCCTGCACCGTGCCCGTCACCTGCACGCCGGCTTCGACTTCCTGATTGCGGCGCATCGCGAGAATGTTGATGCCTGGATTCGCGACGGGCCCGTTGAACGTGAAGAAGCCGTTCTCGATATTGAGCTTGCGGCCGAACGCGGTGTAGGTCGAGCCTTCGGTCACGCGCACGTTGCCGACCGCGCGCAGCGGATAGTTCGGCGCGCTCATCAGCGTGATCGTGCCGCCAAGTCCGAGATCGGCGCCCTGACCGCGGAACCGGAAGCTGCGGCCGAGGTTGATGTCGACGTTCGCGCGCGGCGCGAACGGTCCAACCGGCTTGTCGGAGTTCGTGACACCCGGCTTCTTCTCGCCGCGCACGGTGCCGTCCGGGCGCACCACAACGACATCGTCACCGAGCGACGGCGACGACTGCTCCGGCATGTCGAACAGCGCGTGATCGACCATGAACTTGCCGTTGATCTCGAGGCCGCCCTCGCGGCCGGCGTTCGCGACCGTCGCGCTGCCCGACAGCGACATCTGCCGGTCTGGCGCCGCAAACAGTTCGAGCTTGTCGGCGATGATGCTCGCGCTCAGGTCGGGCTGGTCGCCGGTGAGCTGCACACGGCCCGTCGCGCGCAGCGTGCCGCTCGCGCCGTGAAACTCGACCTGCTGGAAGTCGACGAGATTCTCCGACAGCCCGATGCGCACGATGCCGTCCTTCAGCTGCACGCCCTGGTCGACGAGCGTGGCCGACAGATCGTCGCCGTTCAGCGAGCCGGACACCTTCGGCCTGGACACCGAGCCGTTTATCGCGAGCTTCAGCGCGAGGTGCCCCTCGAGCAGATAGCTCGGCCCGAAAATGCCGCCCGTCGTGGCGAGCGACGGAATGTCCGCATTGATCGTGCCGCTCAACGGCGCTTCTTCATCGAGCCCGAGGTGACCGTCCTGCATCGACAGCGCCGTGTGCGCGTTCACGTCGATCGTGCCGAGGCGGTTCGCCTGCGCATGGACCGTCGCATTCACGCGGTTGCCCGGCGCAAAGTCCGTGCGGAACGCGATGTCCTGAATGCCGAGCGCCGCGAGCCCCCGCCCGACTTCGACCGTCACGTCGCCGCCGCGGCGCTTCAGCTGGATGTGCCCGCTTGCGGTATCGCCAATCGAGAAATCCCAGTCGCCGTCGAACACCAGATCGGTCTTCAGCGGCGGTGGCACGCCCGTCACCTCCTCGCGCACCGCCATCAGCCGCGCCAGCGACACGCTGGTCAGCGAGCCGGCAGAACGGATCCGCCCATGATCGAGCGCGAACGACTTCAGGTCGAGCGACGCGCCTTCGATCGTCATGCGCGTCGCGCCGAGCGTCACGTGTTCGGGCGCATAGCTGATCGTGAGGGGTGCTTCAAGCTTGAGCTGCGGCGTGCCGGTGTTCGCCAGCCGCGTCACGGTGCCGTCCCAGTGGGTGCCGTCGCGCGCGTCGGTCAGATGGCCGTTCGCCGCGACGTTGAGGTTGATCGGATGGTTGCGCACCGAGCCCGTCGCCGACGCTTCCAGCGTGTGATTCGCGCGCGTGCCGTTGAGGTGCGCCGTGAGCGTGGCGAGGCTGAAGCCGCTCGATTCGAGGTTGCGCGCGTCCGTCGTGAAGACGAGCGCGCCATTCGCGCCGTCGCGCGCTTCGGCATGGCCTTCCGCGTGGCCGATCTTCGTTGCGCCGAACGCGACACTGTCCGCCTTGTAGTCGAGCACGACGTTCGGGTGTGCGAACGAACCCGTCAGGTCGCCGTCCGCCGTCACGACGCCCGCGATGCCGAAGCCGAGATGGTCGAGCGCGGGCGCGTTGACGTGAAAGCGCAGCCGGTCGCCACGGCCGCCGAAGCTGCCCTGCACGTCCACATCGTTGCCCGCCACCGAGAGGCTCGCGCGGCTCGGCAGCAGGCGCGAGCCGGCCAGCTGGATGGTGCCGCTGCCCGTCATCGGCAGATTGTCGTAGACGCTGTCGCCGAGCTTGAACTCAGCCTTCGTCCTGAACTCGGGCGCCATCACGCCGGTTGCCGTAATGGTGCCGTTCACCCGGGCTTCGACTGGTTTGGCAGTAGGTCCTGGCGGCTTGCTGCCAGTCTCACCCGTCGTGCCCTTCGCAGTCTTGCCCGTGCCCGCCTTCGCCGCCGCCTTCGCGGGCTTCTGCGTGGTCAGCGACAGCGGATCGAAGTCCGTCAGCGTCGCCTTGAGGTTGTACGTCGACGCGGTGTCGTGCTTGATCGCGCCCGACAGGTCGATGCGGCCTTTGCCCGAACTCACGCGCACGTCGTTGAAGCTGATCCGCGCCGGATCGAGCGTGACCTTGCCCTGCGCGCGCAGCCCGGCTTTCGGGTCGGCGAGATCGAGCGTCAGGCTCTGGCTGTCGTCGTTCAGCCGGACACCGATCGGCCCGGACAGCTGTGTCGGCCGCACGCTCGCTTCGAGCGCGTTCAGATCGAGGTCCGCCACTTTCAGGTCGAACCGGCCGCGCCTGCCTTCCAGCTGGCCGCCGCCGGTCAACGTGGCGCGCCTGATGAGCCGCACGTTCAGATTCGAGATGTGCTGCGCCGACGCGTCGAGCCGCACGTCGGCGTGCGCGTCGATGAGCGGCAGCAGGTGTTCGTCGATCGCGCCGGGTTTCGCGTTGACGATCGACACCGCGCCGGTCACCGCGAAATTCGACGAAGAGCTGGATTTCGGCGTGGCGGCGGCCGAAGCCGCGGAAGCAGTCGAGGCCTTCGAAGGAGCCGAAGCGGCGCTGGCAGCGAAAGCGCGTGGGGCACTGGAAGCCACGCCCGCACTCGCGGCGGTCGACGCGCCAGAGGCAGCAGCGTCAGCCGCCACACCCTCCGCCGTCACCGGCTGCAACTCCGCGCGCACCGCCAGATCGGCGAGCGGCGCGCCCGGCGCGAAGGCCTGCGGATTCACGTGATCGAAGCTGAGCGTCGCGCGCTGCAGCGGCACGGGCGCGAACGGCGCCGCCTCGACGTGCGCGTGACCATTGAGCTTCATCCCGCTCGCATCAAGCTCGGCGATGAGGTTTTCCAGCGAACCCGACAGATGCCCCCGCACCTGTACCGGTTCTTCGTTGACCTTGCCCGCATAGCCGACGTCACCCGTCAGCGGAAACGGCCGCACACCATCCAGTTTCGCCGATGCCGTCACCGCGCCGTACGGCGTATCCAGCCGCTCGACCGCTGCTTCGTGATGCCGGCCGTCGGTGCGCGCGTGCAGCAGCAGGTCGCTGTATTCGGACGTCGTCGCGCCGTCGTGCAGCAGCAGATGGTCCACCCGCAGATCGCGCAGATCGACCTGCATCGGCACCGTCAGGTTGTCCGGCAAGGTGGTTGGCGTGTTGCTGGGCGGCGAAGGCGCGATGCGCGCGTCGACCGTGCCGATGTGCAGATAGCTCACCGTGAAGCGCCACGGCCGATCGGTCAGCGCCCAGCGTCCGTCGATGCGGTCAACCTTCACGTCCGTGCCGCGTCCGTCGAGGCTGCGCCAGCGCACGTCGTGCAGTTTCAGGCCGCTCGCGATCGAGCCGCGGTCGAGCGTGCCCGTGAGCCGCCCACCGAGCAGCTTCACCGCTGCCTTCCATGCATACGCGGTGCCCTGAGGCGTCGACACGACGCCATACACGAGGCCGCCTGCGAGCAGGATCAGCACGACCGGCACCAGCATCGCCCACCAGATCCGGCGCACGCGGCGACGCCGCCGCGGCGTGGGCGGCTGCTGGCCTTGCGGCGTACCGCCGTCCGGCGGCGGGGCCTCGGGCGGCGGTGGCGGGTTGTCGGGCGTTTCGGTGGTCATGCGTGCTGCGTTCGCTGTCTCGGTTAGTCGGTTGCTGTCGCTCGGGCTCGAATCATGACGAACGGTCGGGTACGGTCAAAAGCGGTCAGAACGCGATGCCAAGCGTCAGATACGGACGCACGCTGTGATTGCGCGTGCCGTACGCGATGTCGACGTTCACCGGCCCGACCGGGCTGCGCCAGCGCGCACCCACACCGACGCCCGGGTAGAAGACCTTTTCGCCCCAGGTGTCGGTCGCGGTGCCGATGTCGAAGAACACTGCCGCGCCCCAGTCGTGCGTGAACCAGTGCTGGTATTCGGTGCTGCCGGTGACGAGGTATTTGGTCGGCAGGATCGAGCCGCCGACGTCGTCGCCGATGCTGTCGTAGCTGTAGCCCCGCACCGAGTTCGAGCCGCCCGCGCGGAACAGCAGCGAGGCCGGCACGCCGCTCGAACTGCCGCTCGTGAACACGCCGCCGAATTCGGCGCGCAGCACCACGAGATCGTTGCGGCCGATCGGGAAGTACTGCTGGCCGCGCGCATAGCCGCGCGCGAAGGTCTGGTCGGTCAGCACGCCCTTCACCGCGAAGCCGGCCTCAAGATGGATCAGGTTGCCGGAGCGCGGGAACAGCGGGTCGTCGGTATTGCGGCGCGTCCAGGTCCACGCGGGCACCAGCGCGCGGCTGGTGGTAGGCGGTTCGACGTTCTGGTCGAGCCGGTCCTGGTAGTAGAGGATCGAGTAGCCGTAGTCGATGTACTGCGACGTGCGGGTCCGCTGCAGACCCGCGCGCAGGCTGTAGATGCGCGTGTCGGACACGTTGGTGGACGAGTAGGACGCGAGCGCGCTGTTGGTCCACGCGCGCTCGCCTGGCGGCATCGAGAGCTGTACCTGGCCGTACTGCTGGATCTGGTCGACGCGGCCCGTGACTGAGAACGGCCACGCGGCGCCGAACGTGTTGAGGTACGAGTACGCGCCCTGCACCTGCGGCCCGGTGTCCGTCGCGTAGCCGACGCCGCCGCGGATGCTGTTGTACGGATACTCGCTGACCTTCACGTGGATCGGTGTGTCGAGCGGCTTCGACGTGTCGTTGTCGACGTCGATCGCGACGCTCGCGTAGTACGGCGTGGTCTGCAGCTGTCGCTGCAGTTCGGCCACGCGGTTCACGTCGTACACGTCGCCGGGCGACAGCGGATTCACGTCGGTGACGATCGCGGCCGGATAGCGGCGCGTGCCGGACACATCGAGCTTGCCCATCGTGAACGTCGGGCCGCTGTCGTAAATCACCGTGAGCTTCGCGCTGTGGTCGCGCGGATCGATACGCGCTTCCGAGAACGCGATCTTCGCGCCGAGATAACGATGCGCCTGCAACGCTTTCAGCGACGCGCTCTTCGCGTCGTCCCAGCCGCCCTGCGTGAACGGGTCGCCCTGATGCAGCGAGAACGCGAAGCGCGTCGCGTTTTCCTGCTCGGGCGCTTCGGTCTTCACTGGCCCCTTGAAGGTCAACTCGATCGACGTGATCGTCGTGCGCGGTCCGGGATCGACGTACACGCCGACCACCTTCCTGCCTTCCTCGGTACGCACGTCGGTCCGCACGACCGGCGCGAAATAGCCGGCCGTCGCCGCGAGGTCGCGCACCTGCTGCGGAGTTGCGGTGATCAGAAACTCGAACTGGTCGGTGCTGATGTCGCTGCGCTTCGCGAAGCGCGCGATGTCGAGGTGCGCTTCGAGAAGCTTCCTCAGCGCGCGCGGCGTCGCTTCGATGTCGACCTTGTAGGACGGTTTGCCGGACGATTTCTTCGCTGACTTCGATGCGGCGGGTTTGCCTGAACTGGCAGCGGACGCAGCGGCAGGTTCGCTCGCCGCGGCCGTGCCCGATGCCGCATCCGGCGGCGTGGCGTCCGAACCCGGCTTCGGCGCGGTGGGCACGGTGATCTGCGTAGGCGTGACGGCGGCCGACGATGCGCCCGTGGGACTGGCCGACGATGTCGTGTCCTGCCCGGACGCGTCGTCGCTATCGTCCGCGGCCCGCGCGAGCGGACTCAGCAGGCACGCGGCGCACATCACCAGCAGCACCGCCCACGACACGCGGAACGACCTGGACCCGCGGCGCAGCAGCCCTACTCGCGACTCGCCGAACGTAGCGGCGGGCGATACGGGTGGCGCGAAGCGCGAAGGTTCGATCATCCCACCCGTCAAACAGGACCTCCGGCCGTTGGTGAACAGTTCCAGGCGACCCGCCGAGCGGGCCGAAGCTCGTTATTTGACCACATGACCGGGTCGCGGCGCTGTCAAAAGATGTCAGCGCAAGGGCGTCGCGGCCGGCGCTTTGACGCCTCGCCTGACCTGAGGTTCCGCGCGCTGCCCAACGGATGTCTCGTTGCGCGCCGCTTGCGGTAAAATCGCGTCTGTCATCGGATGCGGCCGCACTGCGAGCCAGCCAGTCTGGCCGCCCGCTTCTCCGCCGATCCCTCTTTACGGAAGTCTTGCCATGTATCAGTCGGACATCACCCAGTTCCTGAACCAGCTGAAGCAGCAAAAGCCTGCGCTCGAAGACGAGCAGCGCCAGGGCCGCGCGCTCCTGTGGGACAAGCAGCCGATCGACCTCGAAGAGCGCGCCGAGCAGCAGGAATCACGCGTCGAGCAGACCCCGTACGTCTACTACCAGAACTTCTGAGCGTGACCACCGCTGACGAGGCCCGCGCCGCGACGGGGTCGTCCGACGCGGCGCTCGCCGCGCCCACCACGGATTCGACGCCCGACACGGTCGACGGCGTCGCGTTCGCGCGCCTGTACGGCGAACCGCTTTTCAAGCTCCCGCAAGATCTCTACATTCCGCCGGACGCGCTCGAAGTCTTTCTGGAGACGTTCGAAGGTCCGCTGGATCTGTTGCTGTACCTGATCCGCAAGCAGAACTTCAACGTCCTCGACATCCCGATGGCCGAGGTGACGACTCAATACCTGGGCTACGTCGAACAGCTGCGCAAGACCAACCTCGAACTGGCGTCCGAGTATCTGCTGATGGCCGCGATGCTGATCGAGATCAAGTCGCGCATGCTGCTGCCGGTCAAGAAGGCCGACACCGGCGAGGAAGCCGAGGATCCGCGCGCGGAACTGGTGCGGCGCCTGCTCGAATACGAGCAGATGAAGCTTGCCGCGCAGCGCCTCGACCAGCTGCCGCAGCTCGGCCGCGACTTCCTGCGCGCCGAGGTGTACATCGAGCAGAGCATCACGCCGCGCTTCCCGGACGTGAACAGCGACGACCTGCGCGCCGCCTGGGCCGACGTGATCAAGCGCGCAAAGCTCGTGCAGCACCACAAGATTTCGCGCGAAGAACTCTCCGTGCGCGAGCACATGAGCGTGATCCTGCGCAAGCTGCAGAACGCGCGCTTCATGGAGTTCTCAGAACTGTTCGACACGACCCGCGGCGTGCCGGTCGTGGTGGTGAACTTCATCGCGATGCTGGAGCTGTCGCGCGAATCGCTGATCGAGATCACCCAGGCCGAACCGTTCGCGCCGATCTACGTGCGGCTTGCGTATCTGCCTGCCTGAGCAGGCAACCGAGTGGGCAACTGGGCGGCACACCTGACTGTCCGCCTGGGTGGGCGCAGCAGCAGCTTTCGCGCCCAGAACGTTCCCTGCCCGCTGTCGTTCGAATCGTGCGTCGGATCGGCGCGGGTCGAGCGTCATTCCGGTGCATCCCGGCCACAAATCCACTACAATCCCGCGCTCCAGCCGGGGTTCGCCGCTGCCGCGCGAAAAGCGCCGCATGAGCGCCGGCCGCGGGCGCGCCGTGCGGGCCCGCGTCGAACCGCAGCACGTCATTCCAGCCGACCATGAAAGTCATCAGCTCGATCCAGGAACTCCGCGACCAGCTGCGCGGCCAGAACCGCACTGCGTTCGTCCCGACGATGGGCAACCTCCACGAAGGCCATCTGTCGCTGATGCGCCTCGCGCGCCAGCACGGCGATCCGGTCGTGGCGAGCATTTTCGTGAACCGGCTGCAGTTCGGTCCGAACGAAGACTTCGACAAGTATCCGCGCACGCTTCAGGACGACATCGAGAAGCTGCAGAAGGAGAACGTCTACGTGCTGTTCGCACCGACCGAGCGCGACATGTACCCGGAACCTCAGGAGTACCGCGTGCATCCGCCGCACAACCTCGGCGACATTCTCGAAGGCGAGTTCCGCCCCGGGTTCTTCACGGGCGTCTGCACGGTCGTGATGAAGCTGATGTCGTGCGTGCAGCCGCGCGTCGCGGTGTTTGGCAAAAAGGACTACCAGCAGTTGATGATCGTGCGCGCGATGTGCCAGCAGTTCGCGCTGCCCACGGACATCATCGCGGCCGAAACCGTGCGCGATACGGACGGTCTCGCGCTCAGCTCGCGCAACCGCTTCCTGAGCGACGTCGAGCGCGCGGAGGCGCCGCAGCTTGCCGGCGCGCTCGCGCAGGTCCGCGACGCCGTGCACGCCGGCAACCATGACTTCGCAAAAATCGAACAGTCCGCGATGGCCGCGCTGGCCGCCCGTGGCTGGAAGCCCGACTACATTGCGATCCGCAAGCGCTCGAACCTGCTGCCGCCGGTGGCAGGGGACATCAGCGCGCCGCTCGTCGTGCTGGCCGCCGCGAAACTCGGCGCGACCCGCCTGATCGACAACCTCGAAATCTGAGCGTCCGCGGGCGCGTGGGCCGGGTCGTACCGGGTTGCGCCCCGCTGCCTGCGTCAGACACGCCGGATACTCCCGTCACGCCACGCGCCTCCACCGGCTAGCGCCCCCGGAGGCGGAAGCACAAGGAAATGCCATGCAACGTCACATGCTGAAATCGAAGATCCACCGCGCGGCCGTCACGCACTGTGAGCTGCACTACGAGGGTTCGTGCGCGATCGACGAAGACCTGCTGGAAGCCGCGGATATCGTCGAAAACGAACGTATCGACATCTGGAACATCAACAACGGCGAGCGCTTCACCACCTACGCGATCAAGGGTGAGCGCGGCAGCGGCATGATTTCGCTGAACGGTTCGGCGGCGCGGCGCGCGCAGCTGGGCGACCTGGTGATCATCGCCGCGTTCGCGGCCGTGGACGACGCCGAACTGAAAGCCGGCTGGGCGCCGAAGCTCGTGTTCGTCGACGAGCAGAACCGCATGAAGGGCAGCCGGGACCACGTGCCGACGCAGAGCTGGACCTGACCGGCTGAAAGCGGGGCTGCCTGCCCAGCCCCGCCGCCACAGCCTCACTCCGCCGCGGCGCTCGCCGCAGCCTTGCCCCGCCCGTCGACCCACTCGACGATCGACTGCCACTGCTCCAGATCCTTCTCCACCCGGCTCTTCGCGACGTCCCACAGCGTCAGGCCGTGCGCGGCCAGCTGCACGTAGTTCTGGGTGTCGCGCAGAAAGCCGAGCACCGGCAGCTTCAGGCCTTCGACGAACCGATGCAGCTGGTCCGCCGAGCGGGTCCGCGCGTCGACCCGCATGCCGACCACCCCCACCTGGATCGCGCCCTTGCGGACCGCCTTTTCCTTCGTCAGGCGTTCGAGGAAGTCCTGGGTGGCGAGAATGTCGAACATCGACGGCTGGAGCGGCACGATCACCTTGTCCGCCAGCTCCAGCGCGGCGCCAAGCCGGTTGCCGTGCAGGCCGGCCGGCGTGTCGATCACCGCTTTCTCGAGCCCGCGGGGCGGCTTCGCCGGCGCGTCGGGGTCGACCTCCCAGGTTTCGATGGCCGGCAACGTGGCGGGCCGCAGGTCGAGCCATGCGTGCGCGGAGTGCTGCTTGTCGAGATCGGCGAGCGCCACCCATTCGCCCGCCGCCGCGAAGTACCCCGCGAGGTTGGTCGACAAGGTGCTCTTGCCGACGCCGCCCTTCGGATTCGCCACCACGATTACCGTCATGAATTCCCCCGGAAAGAAGGCCGTCGCCGCCGGCCGGGTTGCCGCGCGGGACTGCCGGGCCGCCGCCAAAGTCTGTTCAGGCGTTGATAATATCGGCAAATCCGTCCGGACCGAAGCCCCCTGAACGGCCAGCGGCCGCTCACGGCGCCTCGTCCGACGCCTCAACTGACACCTTTTTCGACGCGATACCGGCACAACCCGGACCTCGAAAACACCCGGCCTACCGCACCGCAGCAATCCGAAAACCCAGCCTGGAACCCCGCCATGACCGCACTTCGCCCCGACATCACCACCGAAAGTCTGCACGTACGCCAGCGCGGCACGCTGCCCGAGCTGCTGGGCGTTCGCGTGATCGCGCTGGAGGAGCGCACGCTGATCGCGGAGCTCGACGTGCGCGCCGAACTGCTCGCACCGAACGGCTTCCTGCACGCGGCGACCGTGATCGGCCTCGCGGATACCGCCTGCGGCTACGCGTGTATCGCCCACCTGCCGGAGAAAGCGCAGAACTTCACGACGATCGAGCTGAAGAGCAACTTCGTCGGCACCGCCCGCGCGGGCACGATCCGGGCCGTCGCCCGCGCCGCGCACCTGGGACGCAGCACGCAGCTGTGGGACGCCACGGTCACCGCGCCCGACGGCAAGACCATCGCCCTCTTCCGCTGCACGCAGATGGTGTTGTACTGAGCCGCTGACGGACTGACTCACGAACGCGGCGGCGCGTGCGCAGCCGCGTTCGCATCCGCCGCGCGACGGATCGTTCACGCATTGCAAATGGATCGGCCTGCAAAGCAGCCGTCCGTGTTCCCCTGTCGATCTATCGCGGCGTATGATCATTCATGGCGCGCGCATTTATCGGTCGCACGAAATCATTTCGCATTCCATATCAATGGCAACGAACGTTACGGTTCCCGCATTCCAGACTTCGTTCGACGCGCACATGGCAGGTCGCGTCGATGAAGCCGAGCGCGGCTACCGCGCGTTGCTCGAACACGAGCCGCATCATGCGGACGCGTTGCATCTGCTCGGCACGCTGCTGCATCGGCGCGGCGCGTGGATCGAAGCCGAAGCGCTGATCTGCAGCGCGATCGCGTTGCGCGACGACGCGTACTTCCTGACGAGCCTCGCCGACCTGCTCGCGCAGCGTCACCGTCTGCATGAAGCCGAAGCGGCCTGCCATCGGGCGCTCGAACTCGACCCGCGCTGCGCGTACGCGCACTTCCGGCTCGCGGAAGCGCTGTCCGCGCAGCAGCGCGCGAGCGACGCGGAAGCAGCGTATCGGCGCGCCGTCGCACTCGACCCGCGCCTGCTGCCCGCCTGGAATAACCTCGGCACGCTACTGATGGATGCAGGGCGTCTCGACGATGCAATTCCCGCGTTCCGGCACATCCTCGCGATCGATCCAGCTTACGTGCACGCGTCGTACAACCTCGGCATGGCGCAACTGCGCAGCATGCGTCTGCCCGACGCCGAAGCCGCGTTCCGGCTCACACTCGCCACGCAACCCACGCATCGCGACGCGCTGCACAACCTCGGCACCACGCTGAAGCTGGCCGGCCGCTACAACGAAGCGGAAGCGGCCTACCGGCAAACGGTCGCGCTCGCACCGGATTTCGCGGGCGCGCAATGGAACCTCGGCATTCTGTTGCTGATGCAGGGCCGCTACGCGGAAGGCTGGCCATACAGCGAAGCGCGCTACGCGCCGGGGCGGCTCGTCGAAGGCATTCCGCCGCCGGGCACGCTGCCGCCGTGGCGCGGCGAATCGCTCGAAGGCAAATCGCTGGTGCTCTGGCATGAACAAGGTTATGGCGACTCGGTGCAGTTCGTGCGTTACGCGCCGCTCCTCAAGGCACGCGGGCTGCGTCGCCTGACGCTCTTGTGCCCGGAGCCCCTGAAGCCGCTGATGGAAACCGTCGACGGACTCGACGCCGTCATCGCGCACACGTCGGAACTCGGTGAGCACGACTACTGGTGTTACTCGCTGAGCCTGCCGCTCTACTTCGGCACGACGCTCGAAGCGATTCCGTCACGCACCCCCTATCTGCACGCCGCGCCGGAGCGCGTCGCGCGCTGGCGCACGCGGCTGCCGGCTGCTCGCGGCCTTCGCGTGGGGCTCGTGTGGAAGGGCTTCGGCGGCAACCAGCACGACGCAACGCGCTCGGTGCCCGGACTCGCGCCGCTTGCGCCGCTGTGATCGGTGCCGGACGTCACGTTCGTCAGCCTGCAGAAGGGTCAGGGCGAGGAGGATGCCGAGCAGGCGCCGCCCGGCCAGCCGATCGTGCATCTCGGCTCGGCGATCGGCGACTTCGCCGACACCGTGGCGATCGTCGCGCAGCTCGATCTGCTGATCGCGGTCGATACCGCCGCCGCGCACGTGGCCGGTGCGCTCGGCAAGCCCTGCTGGCTGATGCTGCCGCGCGACTGGACCGACTGGCGCTGGCTCACGGAGCGCGACGATTCAGCGTGGTATCCGGGCACGATGCGGCTGTTCCGGCAATCGGATGCACGCGACTGGACTGAGGTCGCGGCGCGGATGGCGGACGCGCTGCGCGGATGGCGGACGCGCTGCGCGGATGGACTGGCACCGGCTAGAGCGGGGGGAGTCACGTACCGTCTGACCTGATCGCAAGGTACGGCACACGCGCAGCAACATGGCGCGAATTCCAGCCGCGAATCGCATCCACGAATCGCAGCCGCTCATCAACCGCTCAACGTATCGCCGCGTACAACCTCGTCAGATCGAGATGCGCAGCAAGCGTATCGGCGAGCCGCTCGAGGGAGGCCTCGCGCAGCGCCGGATAGTCGATCGCTTCCGCGTTGCGCAGCCCCGCCCACGCGAGCAGTGCCGCGCACGCTTCGGGCGTGTCGAACAACCCGTGGACATAGGTCGCGAGCATCTGACCGTCCGCGGAAATCGCGCCATCCGGGCGAGTCGAATCGCCAACCGCGAGCTGCAATGCCGGCGCGTCGAGCGCCGCGCCCTCGGTCTCGCCCATATGAATCTCGTAGCCGGTCACGCGCGGCGCACCGGGCAACGCGAGCGTGCCCGTCACGTTTTCCAGCGTCTTCTCCCGCGCGAGCGTCGTCGTGAAATCGAGCCAGCCGAATCCGGCGACGCTCCCTGCCTGCCCTTCCACGCCGTATGGGTCGGCCACTTCGCGGCCGAGCATCTGCATGCCGCCGCAGACGCCGATCACGCGACCGCCGTAGCGCAGATGCCGCTGCAGCGCCGCTTCCCAGCCGTGCTCGCGCAGCCACGCGAGATCGGCCTGCACGTGCTTCGAGCCCGGCAGGATCACGAGGTCGGCGGGCGGCGGCGCGCGGCCGGGCCCGATGTACTCGAAGTCAACCTGCGGATGCGCGCGCAGCGCATCGAAGTCCGTATGGTTGCTGATGCGCGGCAGCGCGGGCACGATCACGCGCAGCCGCTCGGTCGCATCGCGCGAAGCGTCCGCACGCGCATCACGCGGCAGCATGTCTTCCGCGTCGAGCGTGAGACCGTGCAGATACGGCAGCACGCCGAGCACCGGTTTGCCGGTGTTCGCTTCCAGCCAGTCGAGCCCCGGTTTCAGCAGGCCGACGTCGCCGCGAAAGCGGTTGATGACGAAGCCCGCGATCCGCGCGCGCTCGCTGTCGGACAGGCACGCAAGGGTGCCCGTCAGATGCGCGAACACGCCGCCGCGGTCGATGTCCGCCACCAGCACGACCGGACAGTCGACGCGTTCCGCGAAGCCCATGTTCGCGATATCGCGATCGCGCAGGTTGATCTCCGCCGGACTGCCCGCGCCTTCGACGAAGATCGTGTCATACGTGGTCTGCAGGCGCCGGTAAGACTCGAGTACCGCGTCGAGCGCGACCGGCTTGTAGTCGTGATACGCACGCGCATCGAGGTTCAGGCGCGCCTTGCCGTGGATGATCACCTGCGCGCCGCGGTCGCTGGTCGGCTTGAGGAGCACCGGATTCAGGTCGGTGTGCGCGGGAATGCCCGCGGCAAGCGCCTGCAACGCCTGCGCGCGGCCGATCTCGCCGCCGTCAATGGTGACCGCGCTGTTGAGCGCCATGTTCTGCGGCTTGAACGGCGCGACCCGTGCGCCCGTGCGCCGCGCAAGACGGCACAGCCCGGCGACGAGCGTGCTCTTGCCCGCATCGGACGTGGTGCCCTGGATCATCAGCGTGCCGCGCGGCGGACGCGAAAGATCGGTGGAAAAAGGCGCGGAAGACATGGGCGGTTTCGGCTCGGCGGTGTCGCTGTAAACGGTTACGCAGCAAGGGAACAATGCAGGAGTAATGCGTGCGCAATGCGGGAAAACCAGCGCGCATTATCCCATCGCGCCGGTACAATCACGCGATGGCTTCCTCCGACCTCACCTTCGTGCTCGGCGGCGCGCGCTCCGGCAAGAGCGTGCACGCCGAACAGCTCGCCGCGTCGAGCGGCCGCAAGGTCACGTATATCGCGACCGCGCGCGTCGCCGATCGCGAATTCGCGGCGCGCGTCGCGCACCATCGCGAGCGGCGGCCGGGCACGTGGAAGCTCGTGGAAGCACCCGTCGATCTGGCCGCCGCGCTCGCCGCGGCCGATGCACCCGACGGCTGCGTGCTGATCGACTGCCTGACGCTCTGGCTCGCGAACCTGCTGTGTCCGCCCGACGGCGACTACGACGACGAGCCGACGCCCGATCATCACACGGCATTCGGCGCGTTCGAAGCGGCGCTGGCCGGCGCGCGCGGCCAGGTGATCGTCGTCAGCAACGAGATCGGGCTCGGCGTGGTGCCGCTCGGCGCCGAAACGCGCCACTACGTCGACGAACTCGGCCGGCTGAACCAGCGCGTCGCGGCGCTGTGCGCGAACGTGACGATGATGGTCGCGGGCCTGCCGCTCGTGCTGAAGTCGTCCGCTGCTTCGGCCAATACCTCAGCCGATAACCGGGCCGATACCTGAGCCGAACATGCTGCTGCTCTCGATGCCGCTTACCGCCGGACTTGCCACGCTGTCGGTCGTCATCGACCGGCGGCTCGGCGAGCCTCGCCACATTCATCCGCTCGTCGAGTTCGGCAAGCTCGCCAACTGGCTCGAAGCACGCCTGAACACCGGCTCGCGCGGCCGGCCGCTCGGCCTCGTTGCGTGGCTGCTCGCGGTCGTGCCGCCGGTTGCGCTCGCCAGCGGGCTGGTGATCGTGCTGCCGCTGCCGTTCGCGTGCGCGGTGCACGTCGCGCTGCTGTGGTTCGCGCTCGGCGCGCGCAGCCTGCACGAGCACATCGCGCCGATCGCGCAGGCGCTGATGAGCCGCAACCTGCCGCGCGCGCGCGAGCTGACGTCGCGGATCGTATCGCGCGAAACGGACCAGGCCGACGAAGCCGCGCTCGCGAGCGCGGCCGTCGAATCGGCGCTCGAAAACGGCAACGACGCGATCTTCGGCGCGCTGTTCTGGTTCGCGATCGCGGGAGGTCCGGGTGCGCTCGCGTTCCGTCTCGCGAACACGCTCGATGCGATGTGGGGCTACCGCACGCCGCGTTTTCTGCGCTACGGCTGGGCGGCCGCGCGCATCGACGACGTGCTCAACTTCATTCCCGCGCGCCTCACCGCGGCGAGCTACGCGCTGCTCGGCGACACCCGCACCGCATGGCGCTGCTGGCGCGCGCAGGCGCGGCGCTGGGAGAGCCCGAACGCGGGCCCGGTGATGGCGGCGGGTGCGGGCGCGCTGCACGTGCGCGTCGGCGGCGCGGCGGTGTATCACGGCGTGATCGAAGTGCGCCCGACGCTCGGCGCCGGCGATCATGCCACCGCGCGTCATATTCGCGCGGCCCTCGCGCTGGTCGAACGCTCGCTGCTGCTGTGGCTGTCGGTATTCATCGTGCTCGCGCTCGCGAGCGCGTCGGTGTACGGCTGATTCGCGATGTCCGAACGCCACGATCCGCGCACAGCCCTCGCCTCCGAACACCACGCGGACGAAGTGCAGTCGATCACGCACGGCGGCAACCTGCACGAAGCCGCGCTGCGTTTCGGCATTCCGTACGCCGACTGGCTCGACCTGTCGACCGGCATCAATCCGCACGGCTACCCGGTGCCGCCGGTGCCCTCCGACGCATGGCGCCGTCTGCCCGACGACGGCGACGGCTTCACCGCGTGCGCCGCGCGTTACTACGGCGCGCCGGATGCATCGCACGTGCTGGCTGTTGCCGGCAGCCAGGCGGCGATCCGTGCGCTGCCCACGCTGCTACCGCGCGCGACGGTCGCGATCGCACCGCTCACGTACGGCGAATACGCGCCGGCGTTCGCGCGTGCCGGGCATGTCGTCGCGCCGCTCGACGTGGCATGCGCGGCATTGCCCGATGACGTCACGCATGCGGTCGTGGTCAATCCGAACAATCCGACGGCTGCGTATCTGGGCGCCTCGCAGCTGCTCGACTGGCATGCGCAGCTCGCAGCGCGCGGCGGCACGTTGATCGTCGACGAAGCGTTCGCGGATGCGTTCGGCGAAACGTTCGCCGACGACGCGGGCCATGCGTCGAATACTGACGCATCGCCCCCATCGCGTCAGACGCAGCACGATGCCGCCCTCGCCGTCGTGCCGTCACGTTCTCTCGCCGCACACGTTGCGCACCTGAATCTCGTCGTGCTGCGTTCGCCCGGCAAGTTCTTCGGCCTCGCAGGTGTACGCGCCGGCTTCGTGCTCGCGGCGCCGGTGCTGCTCGCGCAGCTGCATGCAACGCTCGGCGCGTGGACCGTCAGCGGGCCCGCACGCCACGCGGTACGCGCCGCGTTCACCGACCGCGCGTGGCAGCACGATATGCGCAAGCGGCTGGCCGTCGAAGGCGCGCGGCTACATGCATCGCTCGAACAGCATCGCTTGCAACCGCGCTCCACGCCGCTCTTCGCATGGACCGACGACGCGCGCGCTTTGGCACTGCATCACGCACTCGCGCAACGCGGCATCTGGACGCGACTGTTCGCGACGCACGCAAGCGTGCGCTTCGGCCTGCCCGCAACCGAAGTCGAATGGAGCCGCCTCGAACGCGCGCTCGCGGAGAGCATCGCGTCGCTCAGCCAACATGGCGCGCAACGATAGATGCGTGTCCTCAACGATCAGCGACACGCCACAAACACAACTTCGATCGCATGAACCACAGCACCCGGCTCCGCTTTCTCTCGCACACCACGTTGGTCACGCTTTGCGTCGCGCTTTCCGCATTCGTCGCGCTGCAAGCGCACGCGAGCATCACCGTCACCGACGACAACCACGACCCCGTCACGCTCACCGCTCCTGCACAGCGTGTGATCAGCCTCGCGCCGCACGTGACCGAGATGCTGTACGCCGCGGGCGGCGGCGCGAAGATCGTCGGCGCGGTGAGCTACAGCGACTATCCGCCGGAAGCGAACGCGTTGCCGCGCGTCGGCGACAACAAGGCGCTCGATCTCGAACGGATCGCCGCGTTGAAACCGGATCTGATCGTCGTGTGGCGTCATGGCAATGCGGAGCAGCAGCTGGACCGCCTGCGCGACCTGCATGTGCCGATGTTCTTCAGCGAGCCGCATAAGCTCGACGACATTCCCGCGACGCTCGTGAAGCTCGGCAAGCTGCTCGGCACCGAGCCCACCGCCGATAGCGCCGCGGCCGCGTTCAGCAGCAAGCTCGCGGCACTGCGCGCGCGCTACTCGGCGCGGCCGCTGGTCAGCGTGTTCTATCAGGTGTGGGATCAGCCGCTGATGACGCTCAACGGCACGCACATGATCAGCGACGTGATCGCGCTGTGCGGCGGTCGTAACGTGTTCGCGTCGGAGGCACCGCTCGTGCCCACGGTCTCCACCGAAGCGGTGCTCGCGGCGAACCCCGAAGCCATCGTCACGGCATCCCCTGGCGCGACGAGGCCGGACCGTCCACTGCCGCAGCTGTCGACGTGGCGCGCGTGGCCCGCGCTGACGGCAGTCGCGCGCAACAACCTGTTCGCGATCGACGGCGATCTGATCAACCGCCCCGGGCCGCGCATCGTGGACGGCGCGGCCCAGATGTGCGCGGACCTGGAGACCGCGCGTTCGCGGCGGCCTTAGCAGGCTGTCGATCTTTGGAACGGTGGACACAGGCGCGGCGGGCAATGAGACGCTATCTTGCTGACACACTTGCGATGGTGGCTTTTTCGATTGCCGTTGGTGCTTTCGTGGAACTTGTCATCGCAGGACTCACGATCGAGCAAACCGTCAGGGTACGCGCCGCTGCCATACCCGTCTCATTGCTGACTGGCAGACCTTATGGAATTTACCGGGACTGGATCTTCAGACGGCTAGGCAGCGCCGAAAAACCACCGCTGCAAAAAATCCTGCTCGATACCTTCGTCAATCTGACGTTCCAGATTCCCCTCTATGCGCTGATCCTGGCATTCAATGGCGCCCGAGGTTCGCAGATTCTCACCGCGGTGAGTTCGATTCTCGTCATCGTTGGCCTTTCCGGCCGCCCGTACGGAATGTTTCTCAGCGGATGTCGGCGGCTGTTCAAGGTACCGGGCACGCTCTAACGACGTGCGCGGCGAGTACGGCTCACGCGTTCCAGCAACGCAGCGTCCAGCTGCCTGCCTGGGCAGGCTCCGACTCGCGCCGCGTCAGCCACACGATCGCGGGCAAATTGAGCGACCAGCGCAGGCACAGTTCGAGCGGCACATCGAGCGTCATCGATGCGATCGCGCGAATCACGCCCGCGTGCGTGACCGCATACACCGGACCATCACGATCAGGAAGATCGTCGACGCATTCGAGAAACCAGCGCTGCACGCGCTCGGTGAACTGCGCGACGCTTTCGCCGCCATGCGGGCGTGCGTATTCAAAGTCCGCGGCCCATGCATCGAGTTGTGTGCGCTCGATCGAATCCCAGCGCTGCTGCTCCCATGCGCCGAAATCCATCTCCGCCAGCGCCGCATACGGTTGCGGAGCGCCGATACTGCTGAAGCTCTTTTCAACCAGCGCGTCGGCCACGGCCGTGCAACGCGACAGCGGACTGCACACGAGCCTCGCCGGTGCAGGTACACCGAGCGCGGACAGGCGCGCCGCGATCTGCGCGGCCGAACGCGGCGCGTCTTCGCTCAGCGCGACATCGCTCGAGCCATAGCACACGCCCTCGCCGATCGCGACGCGTGGATGGCGGATCAGAATGAAATCCATGCGAGCCCCGTCAGGTAGATCGACAGTTCGAAAATCTGCTGTGCGAAGCCGAGACAGTCGCCGGTGTAGCCGCCAAGACGTCGGCGAAAGTACACGCCGAGCGCGACGTGCAGCACGCACAGCACCACGAGCGTGGTGATCGCCAGCGGCCATTGCGGCCACACAGCCCAGAAGAGCCACGGCACGCCGAGCACAGCCGCGCACAGCAGCGCGGGCCATGAAAGACGCTGCGCGACGGGCTTCGACTTCCCTTCGGCGCGCACGTAATCGAGCGTGCGCAGATACGCGATCGCAAACGCGCGGCTCGCCGCATGCGCCGCGATCATCGTTCGTGCCACACGTAACGGCAGCAATGGCGGCAGCGCCACGAGCGTCTGCCACTTCAGCGCGAGCGCAACCATCAGCGCGATCGCGCCGAATGCGCCGATGCGCGAGTCGTGCATGATCCGCAACACGTCTTCGCGCGTATAGCCGCCGCCGAACGCATCGCAGGAATCGGCGAGGCCGTCCTCGTGAAACGCACCGGTGACGAGCAACGTCGCGGCCATCGACAGCAGCACCGCGACCCCCGGCGGAAACACGCGCAGCGCGGCGAGATAGACTAGCGCGCCCAACGCGCCGACCAGCACGCCGACGAGCGGAAAGTAACGCGCCGCCGCGTTCAGATAGTGCGGTTCGTAGCCGACCCAGCGCGGCACCGGCACGCGCGTGAAATAGCCGAGCGCAGTGAAGAAGTAGCGCAGTTCAGCGAGCGGCGACATGGGCGCGGTTCAGGGTGGTCTGGATCATCGGGACATGAGCGCACTGCAATGCGCATTCAGCTATCGCGATCGGCCACACCCGCCGACTCGAAGCTCGCCATCTCGTTGATGAACGCGACGGCCGCGCGCAACAGCGGCACCGCAAGCGCGGCGCCCGTGCCTTCGCCGAGACGCAGATCGAGCGCGAGCAGCGGCGACGCGCCGAAATGATCGAGCATGCGCCGATGCCCTGCTTCGTTCGACGCGTGCGCGAACACGCAGTAGTCGCGCACGGCCGGCGCGAGCGCATCGGCCACGAGCAGCGCGGAACTCGCAATGAAACCGTCGACGACGATCGTCATGCGCGCCTCGGCCGCGGCGAGATACGCGCCCGTCATCATCGCGATCTCGAATCCGCCGAAGGTGGCGAGCACGTCGAGCGGTTCGCGCACGGCTGCATGTTTTGCGAGCGCCGCCGCGAGCACGTTGCGCTTGCGCGCGAGGCCCGCGTTGTCGAGCCCGGTGCCGCGGCCGACACAGTCGTCGATCGGCACGTTGCACAGGCGGCTCATCAGGCACGCCGCCGCCGACGTGTTCGCGATCCCCATCTCGCCGAAGCCGATCACGTTGGTGCCGAGCGCCGCGTGATGCCGCACGCGCGCCGCGCCGGCCGCGAGCGCGGCAAGCACCTGCTCGCGCGTCATCGCGGGCTCGTGCGCGAAGTTGCGCGTGCCGGCCGCCACCGGAATATCGACGAGTTCCGCTGACGGCAGCAGCGGCGACGCGACGCCCGCGTTCACCACTTCGAGCGTGAGCCCCGCGACCTTCGACAGCGCATTGATCGCCGCGCCGCCCGCGAGAAAATTCGCGACCATCTGCATCGTCACGGCCTGCGGATACGGGCTCACGCCTTCGGTGGCGATGCCGTGATCGCCCGCGAACACGATCATCACCGGACGTTCGATCGACGGACGCGTGGTGCGCTGGATCATGCCCATCTGGCGCGCGAGCGCTTCGAGCCGGCCGAGACTGCCGGGCGGCTTGGTGCGCGTATCGATCACATGCTGCAGTTCGTCGCGCAGCGCGGGATCGAGCGGCGCGATCGTCGGCAGCGAGAAAGGAGAGGCAAATGAGGAAGCGGTCATGGCGTTCTTCGCAGTCTTCGGGAAGCGGATAAGGTTGTCATGTCATTCGGAGGCGGGTACGGCAGAGGCAGCCGCCGACCCATATGCAGGCACGAGCGCCTCGTACTCGCCGTCGCGGATCAGCGTAAGCGGATAGCCGAATGCGCGGCTCGCGAGCGCGGGCGTCAGCACGTCGTGCACGGGGCCCGCATGCGCGCCGCCTTCGCCGTCGAGCAGCAGCGCATGTGTCGCGAAGCGGCGCGCGAGATTCAGGTCGTGGCACGTGAACAGCAGCGTGCGCTCGCCGTCCCGCACCCACGCGGCGAGCGTGCCGAGACACGCGATCTGGTGATGCAGGTCCAGATGCGACAGCGGCTCGTCGAGCAGCAGCAATGGCGCATCCTGGCACAACACCGCCGCGAGCGCGACCCGCTGACGTTCGCCGCCGGAGAGCGACAGCACGTCGCGCGCGGCGAACGCCGTGAGGCCGAGCGCCGCGAGCATGCGCCGCGCGATCGCGCGGTCTTCGTCGCTCTCCCAGCGCGCGCCGCCCAGATGCGGAAAGCGGCTCAGCAATACGACGTCGAGCACGCTCGCGCTGAACGCATCGTGCGTGGCCTGCGGCATCAATGCGCGCCGCCGCGCAAGCGACGCGGCGCGCCACTGCGCAAGGCTCGCGCCATCGAGTTCGACATAGCCTGCCGCCGGCCGCGCGAGGCCTGCGAGCGTGGCGAGCAGCGTGGTCTTGCCCGCACCGTTCGGGCCGGCCACGCACCAGATCTCGCCGGGATAGAACGTGTGCGTGAAGTCGTCGAGCAGCGTGCGCTCCGCGGCGCGCAGCGTCAGATGCTGCGCGGACAGCGTGCGGCGCGACGGTTCGGCGGCGGCGGGCATGGACATGGACATGGAAGTCGGCATCGTCATCGGCGGCGCAGCAGCATCCACAGGAACACCGGCACGCCGATCAGCACGGTGATCACGCCGACCGGCAGTTGCGCAGGCGCAATCACCGTGCGCGCGACGAGGTCCGCCGCCATCACGACGCTGCCGCCCGCGAGCGCGGAGGCCGGCAGCAGCATGCGCTGGTCGTTGCCGAACGCGAGCCGCAACAGATGCGGCACGACGAGCCCGACGAAGCCGATCGCGCCGCCCGTCGTCACCGCCATCGCGGCCGCGAGCGACGCGACGAGATAGATGCGCAGCCGCAGCGGCACGACCGCGACGCCGAGCGCCTCTGCGGCGACTTCGCCGCGCAGCAGCAGGTTCAGTTGCGGCGCAGCCGGCACGATCGCGGCAAGCGCGACTGCCAGCGCCGCGAGCGCGGCCCACGGCGGCGGCGCGCCGTTCAGGTCGCCGGTCAGCCAGAACAGCATGCCGCGCAGCCGCGCATCGGGCGCAAGCGTCAGCAGCAGCGCGACGATCGCGCCCCAGCCTGCCGCGATCACCGCGCCGGTCAACAGGAGCCGCGGCGACGCGTCGAGCGGCTCGCCCCGCCATAGCGCATTGCGCGCGAGGCCGAGCACCAGCAGGATCGACACGAATGCGCCAATGCATGCACCCGCATCGACCCAGAGGGTGGCCGCGCCCAGCATCATCGCGACGAGCGCGAAGCTGGCCGCGCCACCCGATACGCCCAGCACGTACGGCTCGGCGAGCGGGTTGCGCAGCAGCACCTGAAGCAACGCGCCGCCGAGCGCGAGCAGCGCGCCGCACGCGAAACCTGCCAGCGCGCGGGGCAGACGCAGCGAGCGGACGATCTCGTCGGCGAGGTCCGCCGGCGCTGCATGCGCGCCATGCAGCGACGCGGGCCACAGCGCCGCAAGCACCCGCACCGGCGACACCGCGACGCTGCCAAGTGCGAGCGAAGCGACGAGCACGACGACCGCGATCGCACCGAGCCCGCACCAGATCGCGACCGCGCGCCGCGCGGTCATGCCGGCAAGCGTGCGCCGGCCGGTGCGATGCAACGCTTGCGCGTCAGACATGACGTGCCCGCCGCGTGCTGCGACATGTCGTACCTGCAGGTCGGCTCATGGTGCTGGTTGTGCCTGTGGAAGATGGAAGAACTCCGCAGCCGAGATAGTAACGGTTCGCGCGGCTGAGGTCCGTCTGCACATATCGTGCGCGAAGCGTCGCAGGCTGCATCAAGAATATGCATTGACCACGCGGCATCGATTGCCGCGCGATGCCGATTCTTCGACGCGCAAACGTTTTTCATCGCACGGCAATGCAATTGCAGCTACGTTTGCCGAGGCAGTCGAAGTTCGCGTTCGGCGACACGCGCACTCGAACCGCTGCATCGGAAGCCCCGTTCGACTGCCGATGAAAGCCACCTGTTACGTCTCGATACTAGACAATTGCCGAAAAGCACGGCATTCCGCGCTAAAATGCCGTGTCTTAAGAGGACGCAGCACATGCTCAACGAACTCGAAACACTTTCAAAGAATATCGGCCGGCTGATCGAGATCAATCAGCAGCATCAACACGCGCGTCGATCGCTCGAAGAGCAGTTCGCACAACTGCGTGCCGAGTTCGACGCTACCCGCGCGGAACTCGAACAGCTGCGCGAAGAGCGCAATGCGCTGCAGGCGGAACGCGACGCCCTCTCCGCGAAGATCGACGACGCCCAGGTGCGTTTGAACGCGATCCTCGAAAAGCTGCCGCGCGGTCGCGCCCAGGGCGACGCGGACAATCAGCTCGACCTGCTCGAACCGAACGAACACGAAGAACGCCACGGCGCCGGCAGCGATGTGACCCGTCACGGAGAAAATGCATGACCACGAAGCAGATCGAAGCCTCGATTCTCGGCCAGACCTATCGCCTCGCGTGCTCTGCGGAAACCGAAGCGGCGCTGCTCGAAGCGGTGGCCCGCGTGGATGCCGAAATGACCCGCGTGCGTGCGAACAGCACCGTGCGCGGCACCGACCGCATCGCGGTGATGGCGGCGTTGTCGATCGCGTCGGAACTGCTCAAGCTGCAGTCGAGCGTGCGTCATGGCGAAGCGTTTCCGGCCGAAGAAATCCAGCGTACAATGCATCAAATGAACGAGCAGCTGGGCGCGGTGATCCAGCAGTACAGCGTCCAGTAAGGTTCGCGGTTACGTCGTTATTCAAGCCTTATTTTTTTATGTAGACGCAACGCCAGGTGTGGTACCGTGAGCGTTCATCTGCAGCAGCAACAAAAGTTTAGTCAGCTTCCCTGCCTGGTTCGCCAAGGTCATATATTCCTTGAACCAATGCCATGTGCACGGTTGCGGAAATTTGTAGCACGGGTGTGCGCGTCACTCTGTCTGATGTACCCGAAGTGCTGCTAACTGCGACCAATTCTGAACCTCCGGTTCAGGATGCCGGCCTAGCGGCTGAGGCGGGGACCTATACCAACGGCATCGGACCTGTGTCCGGTGCCGTTTTCATTAGTAGCCTACGACGATACGAATCATGCGCTACTGGCTGATGAAATCCGAACCCGACGAAGCCAGCATCGACGACCTGGCCGGTGCGCCGAAGCGTACCTTGCCGTGGACGGGCGTGCGCAACTATCAGGCGCGCAATTTCATGCGCGATTCAATGAGCATCGGCGACGGCGTGCTGTTCTATCACTCCAGCTGTCCGGAGCCCGGCATCGCGGGCTTCGCCGAGGTATCGTCCACCGCGTATCCCGACCCGACGCAGTTCGATCCGAAGAGCCCCTACTACGATCCCAAATCGACGCAGGAAACGCCGCGCTGGCTGCTGGTCGATGTCGTGTTCAGGAAGAAGATCCCGCTGATCTCGCTCGCGGCATTGCGCGAGCACACGGAACTCACGGACATGCGGGTGCTCGCGCGCGGCAACCGCCTGTCGATCACGCCGGTGACCGACGCCGAGTGGAGCTTCATCACGAAGCAGCTGGCCTGAGCTTCGTCCCCTTCCCTACGGGAACCACAGCGCGCTTTAACGCGCCTAATGGTCCGCAAACGTCGACGGCCCTGGCTTATGCATGCCGAGGCCCGGACGGTCGCGCGCCGCATCGCGATGCGTCATCTCGCCGCGATGCGACCTGTTCCACGCAAGGAGTCCTCCATGAACAACCAGAAATCCGCCTACGCCGCTGCCCTCGCCCTCGCGATCACGTCCGCCGTGCCCCTCGCGCTGATGCTGGCGCCAGTGGCTGCGACCGCGCAGAGCGTCGTCGTGCAGAACCCGCCCGCGGGCGTGCTGTCGCTGTCGGCACAGGCCAGCGCCGAGGTGCCGCAGGATGTCGTCGACATCACGATGTTCTACGAGCAGGAGGCGAGCGACCCGTCGTCGCTGACCGCGACGCTGAACCAGCGCGCCGATGCCGCGCTGCAAAAGGCTAAGGGCGTCGCGGGCGTGACCGCGCGCACCGGTGCGTTCTCGATCTATCCGTCGACGGATCGCGACGGCCGGATTTCCGCGTGGCGCGGGCGCACCGAAGTGCAGCTGGAGTCGCACGACTTCGCTGCTGCGTCGAAACTCGCGGGCGACCTGTCGTCGGTGATGCAGGTGGGCAACGTGTCGTTCTCGCTGTCGCCGGAAGCGCAGCGCGCCGCCGAGCAGAAGCTGACGAACCAGGCGATCGCGTCGTTCCGCCAGCAGGCGAGCGCGTCCGCGCAGGCGTTCGGCTACAGCAGCTATTCGATCCGCGAGGTCAACGTCGGACATAACGGCATCGCGCCGCGCCCGGTGATGATGATGGCCGCGCGCGCGATGAACGCCGACGCGAAGGCCGCGCCGCCGATGCCGCTGGAAGGCGGCACCTCGACGGTGACGGTCAACGTGTCGGGTTCCGTGCAGATGAAGTGACGCGTGCCGAGCCGCCGTCGGGACGCTTCGACAGGATGACCTCGGCGGACAATTGAGATTGAAAAAGCCACGGCGTGCCGTGGCTTTTTCGTTGCATCGCGCGACGCGTGGTGCGCCCGGCTGCGTGCTCAGTTACGCGCCCAGTTCACCACTCAACTGGCGTTGGCCGTCCGAGCCGTTTCGCGGTTATGGCGCCGGTACGCCCACACCAGCATGCCGATACCGACGATGATCATCGGCAGCGACAGCCACTGCCCCATCGAAAGGCCGAGCGCCAGCAGCCCGAGGAAATCGTCCGGTTCGCGCGCGAATTCCACCGTGAAGCGCGCGAGGCCATAGCCGATCAGGAACACGGCCGACACCGCGCCGAGCGGCCGCGGCCTGCGCGAGAAGAAGATCAGCACGAAGAACAGCGTCACGCCTTCCAGCGCGATCTCGTACAGCTCCGACGGATGCCGCGGCAGCATGTGGTACTGCGTGAAGATGTCGTACAGATGCCACTTCGCCGCGAGCTGCGGATGGGTGGCGAGCCATGCGGCATCGTCGGGCGCGGCGCCCGGGAACATCATCGCCCACGGCGCGTTCGGGTCAGTCACGCGCCCCCACAGCTCGCCGTTGATGAAGTTGCCGAGCCGGCCGGCTGCCAGGCCCGTGGGCACCATCGGCGCGACGAAGTCGGTCACCTGCAGCCAGCTGCGCTTGCGCTGCCACGCGAACAGCACCATCGCGAACGTCACGCCGAGAAAGCCGCCATGGAACGACATGCCGCCTTCCCACACCTTGAAGACGTCGAGCGGATGCGCGAAGTAGAAGCTCGCCTTGTAGAACAGCACATAGCCGAGCCGGCCGCCGAGAATCGTGCCGAGCACGCCGTAGAACAGCATGTCGTCGATGTCGCGCGCATTCCAGCCCTGCGCGGCGACGTGCGGCAGACGCAGCCGCAGCCGGCCGACGACGATCGCGAGCACGAACGCGACGAGGTACATCAGGCCGTACCAGCGCACGGCGAGCGGCCCGAGATGGATGGCGACAGGATCGATGTTCGGGTGGATATGCATGTGTTGTTATGGGCGGTTCAGGTTCGACAGCAGGCGTTCAGGATTCGACGGCGCGGCAGCCTGTACGACAGCAAACGCATAAGGATACCGAATGCACGTTACGGCGCCCGTAAAGTGTCGGCGGCCGGGTTGGACCCATGAGGACCGCTGACGCGCGACAGGGTCTTCGGAGTGCTCATGCGCGGGCTGGCGGCGGCCGCGTGCGCCTGCACGATCTCGATGAACCCCGCGAGCACCGGGCTCACTTCGGCGGTGCGCCACACGAGCCCGGTTTCGATCGACGGCACCGCTTCGCGTAGCGGCCGATACACCACGCCGGTACGCCGCAGGTTGCGCAGCGACTGCGGGACGAGCGCCACGCCCATGCCGGCCGACACGAGGCTCACGATCGTCTGCATCTGGATCGCTTCCTGGCCGATGTGCGGCGAGAGGCCCGCCACGCCATAGCAGTCCATGATGATGTCATAAAAGCCCGGCGCGAGCCGCCGCGGGAACACGACGAGCGGCGCATCGGCGACGTCCGCGAGGCCGATCGGCGTGTCGCTCCATTCGGCGGCCGTCGGCGCGTGTGAGCCGGTCGCGTCACTTGCACCGTCCGCGGTTTCAGAAGCTTCCAGCCGCGCCGCCCGCTCCGTCGACATCGCGATCACGAGCGGCTCCCGCGCGATCGGCAGCCACGACAGTTGCGCCGCATGCCGCGGCGGCAGCGGCGCGATCACGAGACCGGCGTCGATGCGGCCTGCGACGAGCTCGTCGAGCTGCACATCGCTGGTCGCCTCGGTCAGCTCGAGCCGCACGCGCGGGTGGCGCGCGCCGAAATCGCGCAGCAGCAGCGGCAGCAGCCCGTAGTCCGCGGTGGACACGAACGCGAGCGACAGCACGCCCGTCTCGCCGCGCGCAAGGCTCTGCGCAAGCGGCCGAAGGCCCTCGGCCGCGGCCAGCAGGCGCCGCACCTCGGGCAGCAGGTCGAGGCCGACGTTGGTCAGCTCCACCGAACGCTTCGTGCGCGCGAACAGCTCGACGCCGAGCGTCTCTTCGAGCGCGCGGATCGCCTGCGACAGCGGCGGCTGAGTCATCGACAGGCGCGCCGCCGCGCGACCGAAGTGCTTCTCTTCGGCGACGGTGACGAAGTAGCGCAACTGGCGCAGATCGGGGATGGTCGGCAGCATCATTGATACATTTTACGACCTAAACGGCGCTGAATAATATATTGGACATTCGCATCGCGACGTTGCATTCTTGGCCCGGCAGACACGGACATGGCGCCGACAGCCTCGTCCGCAAGGCCTTGCCGCCCACCGTGCCGCCCACCGTGCCGCCCCACAATACAGACAGACTGGAGCACTCCCATGTCGTACAACCGTCGTTCGAAAAACATCACGCAAGGCGTCGCGCGTTCGCCGAACCGTTCGATGTTCTATGCGCTCGGCTACGAGAAGCAGGACTTCGACAAGCCGATGATCGGCATCGCCAACGGCCACTCCACGATCACGCCGTGCAACTCGGGCCTGCAGCGCCTCTCCGACGCGGCCGTCGCCGCCGTCAAGGGCGCCGACGCGAACCCGCAGATCTTCGGCACGCCGACCATTTCCGACGGCATGTCGATGGGCACCGAAGGCATGAAGTACTCGCTCGTGTCGCGCGAAGTGATCGCCGACTGTATCGAGACCTGCGTGCAGGGCCAGTGGATGGACGGCGTCGTGGTGGTCGGCGGCTGCGACAAGAACATGCCGGGCGGCATGATCGCGCTCGCGCGCCTGAACGTGCCGGGCATCTACGTGTACGGCGGCACCATCAAGCCGGGCAACTGGAAGGGTAAGGCGCTGACCATCGTGTCGTCGTTCGAGGCGGTCGGCGAATTCACGGCCGGACGCATGTCCGAAGAAGATTTCGAAGGGGTCGAAAAGAACGCGTGCCCGACCTCGGGCTCGTGCGGTGGCATGTACACCGCGAACACGATGAGCTCGTCGTTCGAGGCGCTCGGCATGTCGCTGATGTACTCGTCGACGATGGCGAACCCGGACGACGAAAAGGTCGATTCGGCCGCCGAATCGGCGCGCGTGCTGGTCGAAGCGGTGAAGAAGGACCTGAAGCCGCGCGACATCATCACGAAGAAGTCGATCGAGAACGCGGTGGCGCTGATCATGGCGACGGGCGGCTCGACCAACGCGGTGCTGCACTATCTTGCCATCGCGCACGCGGCGGAAATCGAGTGGACCATCGAAGACTTCGAGCGCATGCGCAAGAAAGTGCCGGTGATCTGCGACCTGAAGCCGTCGGGCAAGTACGTCGCGACGGATCTGCACGCGGCCGGCGGCGTGCCGCAGGTGCTGAAGCTCCTGCTGGACGCGGGTCTTTTGCACGGCGACTGCATGACGATCACCGGCAAGACCATCGCCGAAGAACTGAAGGACGTGCCGGGCAAGCCGCGCGCGGACCAGGACGTGATCCACACGATCGACAACGCGCTCTACAGCGAAGGCCACCTCGCGATCCTGAAGGGCAACCTCGCGGTGGACGGCGCGGTCGCGAAGATCACCGGCCTGAAGAACCCGGTCATCACCGGCCCGGCCCGCGTGTTCGACGACGAGCAGAGTGCGATGGAAGCAATCCTCGCGGACAAGATCAAGGCCGGCGACGTCGTCGTGCTGCGCTACCTCGGCCCGAAGGGCGGCCCCGGCATGCCGGAAATGCTCGCGCCGACCTCGGCGATCATCGGCAAGGGACTCGGCGAATCGGTCGGCCTGATCACCGACGGCCGCTTCTCGGGCGGCACGTGGGGCATGGTGGTCGGCCACGTCGCGCCGGAAGCGTTCGAGGGCGGCACGATCGCGCTCGTGCAGGAGGGCGACTCGATCACGATCGACGCGCACCAGTTGCTGCTGCAACTGAACGTCGACGACGCGGAACTGAAGCGCCGCCGCGACGCGTGGCAGCAACCGAAGCCGCGCTACACGCGTGGCGTGCTGGCGAAGTTCGCCGCACTCGCGCAGCCGGCCAACAAGGGCGCGGTGACCGGCTGAAGTCCGGGCACGATACGTGTGGGCGGCGCGACAGTTTCGTAGTCGACCGCACGCAGACGCGATGAAGACAAAGGGGCACGCGGAAATTCGCGTGCCCCTTTGCTTCTATAATGCGTCGAGCACCTACAGCCGGGTGTCGCAACCGGCGGAGACCAGAATGAAAACAAGGATGTACGGAGCATGGGCGCTCGCCTGCGCTCTCGCGCTAACGGCCGCCCCCAGCTTCGCGCAGACCACGCCCACAGGGCTCGCGCTGGCGCGCCAGGAAAACTGCACGAGCTGCCATGCGGTCAACCGTCCGCTGATGGGGCCGTCGCTGCAGGATGTGGCGGCGCGCTACGCATCGATGCCCGACGCGGCGAAATACCTCGCGCACAAGATCACGGAAGGCAGCTCGGGCGTCTGGGGCGTCGTGCCGATGCCCGCGAATACGCAGCTCACGCCCGACGAAGCGAACACGCTCGCGAAGTGGATCCTGACGCTCAACAGGTAGCGTCTCGCCGGCCGTGACGGCTTGTGTTTGACAGGCGGCGCGGTATTACGCGCCCTTCTCGCGCTGCGACAGTTCATCGCTGACGGCTTCGCGTACCCAGTCGGTCACCCGCGTTTCGAGTTCGAGCGCGACCTCGCGCGTGATCTGGCTCACGAGCCACGCGGTGTGGTCGTGCAGCGCTTCGCGGCAGCGCGCCTCGATCACCTCGCGTCCCTCGCCCGCCAGAAAGCCCTCGAAGCGGCCGCGCAGACGTTCGGCGATCAGGTCGGCGTCGAGCGCGTGGCTGGGGATGGAGGTGTCGCCGGAGGCCTCGGGTACTTCGGATGCCTCGGACGCTTCGGGAGCCGGCTGCACGCCAGGATGCGGCGGCTGGGCCTCGCTGATGATGTCGCCCAGCACCGGCGGCTCGTCGTGTTCGACCACCGGCGTGCCGGCTACGTGTTCGTGTTCGGGTTCGTGCTCGATCCGGTCGCTCAGGGTCGGCAGATCGAAGTCGTCATCGTCGCCGGCATCGCCCGGCACGGATGGCCCGGCATCGGCGGCCGATGCGGGTTCTTGCCCGGCCGCGTGCCCAGTCTCATGTACGGATGACGGCTGCTTGTGTGCTTCGTCGTCGTGCCCTTGCGCCTGACGCGCATGGGAAGGATTGCCGGGTGTGACGATCTCGGAGAGAAGCGGAAACGGCGTATCGGAAGAATCGGTCACGTGGAACTCCATTGACAGTCTGACTCGCCCGCCCGGCGCAGGTGGATGCGCGGCCGGCTTGATGCGGCCGCCGCGCGCAACCTTAACTGCCCTGCTTGTAGTTGTTGAGAGCATAACCGCGATCACGATAGAAGCGATAGCGGTCGCGGCCGGCGGCGAGTTCTTCGGGTGCGTTGCCAACCACTTCGAGCAGCCGCTCGAAGCGCGCGAACTGCGCGGGCACCGTCGCGCCCAGGTTGAGCAGCACCTGATGATGCGGCGCCGCATCGACGTCCGTGGTCAGCACGATGGGCGTGTCCGCCGCGAGCTTGCTGTCCGCCATGCAGTGCGGCACGAAGTCGAGCGGGGAAAAGGTCCAGAGCTGCTCGTCGAACGCGCGAAGCCGTGGCGGCTCCGCGAGCACGACAAGCGGCTGGCCCGCCTGGTACGCCTTGCGCACGAGACGGCACGCGTAGAGCAGCGAATCGCCGACGTTCGTATGGAAGTCGATCCGCGTCACGGCATGCCTCCTGCCAGACGTACAGCAAAACGAGCAGCAAAGCCCTGCGTGATGGGCTGCATGAAGGGCCGCTCAATTGGCTGCGAACGGGCCCGCAAACCGCCAGCCGTCATTGCGCCGCGCGGTCGATCAGGAACTGCGCGAGGAGCGGCACGGGGCGGCCCGTCGCGCCCTTGGCCGCGCCGCCCTTCCACGCGATGCCGGCGATGTCCAGGTGCGCCCACGGGTAATCTTCGGTGAAGCGCGACAGGAAGCACGCCGCTGTCACGCTGCCCGCCGGCCGGCCGCCGATGTTCGCGAGATCCGCGAAATTCGACTTGAGCTGCTCCTGGTACTCTTCGTCGAGCGGCATGCGCCAGGTCGGGTCCGACGCTTCCTTCGATGCATCGAGCAGCTCGCCTGCCAGCGCGTCGTCTTTCGAGTAGAGCGCGCTGTTGTGATGGCCGAGCGCGATGATGCAGGCGCCCGTCAGCGTGGCGACGTCGATCACCGCGGCCGGTTTGAAGCGCTTCGCGTAGGTGAGCGCGTCGCACAGGATCAGGCGGCCTTCGGCGTCCGTGTTCAGGATTTCGATGGTGAGGCCGGACATGCTGGTGACGATGTCGCCCGGCTTCGTGGCCGTGGCAGACGGCATGTTCTCGACCGCCGGAATGACGCCGACGACGTTGATCTTCAGGCCCATCTCCGCAACTGCGCGCAGCGTGCCGAGCACCGAACCGGCGCCGCACATGTCGTACTTCATCTCGTCCATCGCCTCGCCCGGCTTGAGCGAGATGCCGCCGGTGTCGAACGTCACGCCCTTGCCGACCAGCACGATGGGCGCGGCCTTCGCGGCGGCGCCCTGGTACTGCAGCACGATGAACTGCGCGGGCTCGACGGAGCCGGCCGTGACCGACAGGAACGAGCCCATCTTCAGCGCTTCGGCCTGCTTCTCGCCGAGCACCTCGACCTTCAGCTTCCAGTCTTTCGCGAGCTTCTTCGCGGTGTTCGCAAGATAGGTCGGCGTGCAGACGTTCGACGGCAGGTTGCCGAGGTCGCGCGTCAGGTCCATGCCGTTCGCGAGCGCGGCGCCCTGCTTCGCGGCGACCTTCGCGGCTTTCTCGTCCGCGGAATCCACCGAGAACACGATGCGCTTCAGCGCGCGCGGGGTCGTATCCGGCTTGCTCTTCAACTGCGTGAAGCGGTAGGTCTGTTCGCGCAGCGCGAGGATTGCGGTACGCACCGCCCAGTCAGCCGCGCGCTCCTGCACCGGCAGCTGCGCGAGCGTGAACGTAACCTGCACGATCTTCGTGCCGAGCAGCGCGCGCCATGCCGCGCGAACCGCTTCGCCATAGGCTTTCTGCGTGAAAGCATCCTGCTTGCCAAGCCCGACGAGCAGCACGCGCGATGCGCCGATGCCCTGCACTTCGTGCAGGAACGTCGTGGTGCCCGCCTTACCGTCCATGTCACCGGCCTTGATGACGCGCGTGAGCAGACCCTTGGTGGCTTCGTCGATTTCGAGCGCCGCGCCGGACAGCGTTTGCGACTCGAACACACCGATCACGATGCAATCGGATTTTCCGGTGAGGAACCCACTGGTCGAGCCTTTGCTCCAATCACAGGCTTTTATGCTAAAGTCCATCGCGCTTGTCCTCGGATAAAATCTGGGCTTAGGATGAAAGCCGCAATTATCCGCTATTTTTCCCGTGGTGGCTGCTAGATGGACGCAGATGCGCGGTGCAGACGATGCGCCCCGATGCGAACGCAGCCAGCCCTCTGTTCATCAACCATGATCTTCGAACGTTCCCTCCAGCGCGAACTCGCGTTTACGGCCGGCGCCGTATTCATGGTTCTGCTGACGCTCGTGCTGACGACGATGATGATCCGGATCGTAGGCTTCGCCGCGTCCGGCGAAATCGATCCGCGCGACGTGCTCGTGCTGATCGGCCTCACCGTCATCGGCTACATCGCGATCATGCTGGTCGCCACGCTGTTCGTGTCGATCCTGTTCGTGCTCACGCGCTGGTACAAAGATTCCGAAATGGTAGTGTGGCTCGCGTCGGGCGTGAGCCTCACGCGTTTCATCAAGCCGATCGCGCAGTTCGCCACGCCCATTCTGATCCTGATCGCGTTCTTCGTGTTCGTCGGCTGGCCGTGGTCGAACCAGCAGAGCAAGCTGATCCGCGCGCGCTTCCAGCAGCGCGACGAAGTCTCGCTGCTCGCGCCGGGCCAGTTCCGCGAATCGCCGGTCACGCACCGGGTGTTCTTCATCGAGAAGATGTCGTCCGACCAGGGCCACGTCGAGAACGTGTTCGTGACGAGCACCGAAGGCGGCAAGGTCAGCGTGATCGTGTCGAAGAACGGCCACACCGAAACCACCAAGGACGGCGACCGCTTCGTCGTGCTGGAGAACGGCCGCCGCTACGACGGCGAGCCGGGCAAGCCGGACTTCCGCATCATGGAGTTCGAGCGCTACGGCGTGAAGATCCAGAGCCAGCCCGTGGTGAGCCAGCCCACCACCACCGGCACCCCCACGCTCGACCTGCTCCGCCATCCGAACAAGGACAACCTCGCCGAGTTCGCGTGGCGCGCGGGTTTGCCGCTGATCGGTTTCAACCTGATGCTGCTCGCCATTCCGCTCGCGCACCAGAATCCGCGGCGCGGCCGCACCACGAACCTCGTGATGGCGGTGCTGATCTACCTCACCTATTCGAACCTGCTGAACGTCGTGCAGTCGTGGATCGAACAGGGCAAGCTGTCGTTTCCGGTCGGCCTGCTCGGCCTGCACGTCATCGTGTTCGCGATCGTGCTCGTGATCTTCTGGCTGCGCGTGCGCAACCGGCCGCTCATTTCCCGCGCGATGTTCGCGCGCCGGCCGCAGGAGGCGTGACCGATGCGCATCTACGAACGCTATTTCGCGCGTCAGATCTACCTGACCTTCATCTTCATCCTGTTCGCGTTTTCAGGGCTGTTCTTTTTCTTCGACCTGATCAACGAGCTAAACTCGGTCGGGCACGGCAACTACAAGTTCCAGTACGCGCTGCTGCGCGTCGCGCTGCAAACGCCGTCGCGCTTCTATGAAATCATTCCGGTCGCGGCGCTGATCAGCGCGATCTACGTGTTCGCGCAGATGGCCGCGAACTCCGAATACACGATCTTCCGCGTGTCGGGACTCGCGACGAACCAGGCGCTGCGTTCGCTGCTGAAGATCGGCATTCCACTCGTGCTGCTCACGTATCTGATCGGCGAAGTGATCGGGCCATACACGGACCAGCTGTCCGAGCGCGTGCGGCTGGAAGCGCTCGGCTCCGCGGTGTCGTCCGACTTCCAGTCGGGCGTGTGGGTGAAGGACACGCTCTCGCAGAGCGCGGACGGCGAGCAGGTCACGCGCTTCGTCAACGTCGGCGAACTCAAGCCCGACGCGACGATCAGCAACGTGCGCATCTACGAGTTCGACTCGAAATTCCGCCTCGAGAACGTGCGGATCGCGAAGAGCGGCCACTACCAGCCGCCCGGCCACTGGCTGCTGACCGACGTGACCGACACGCAGCTGATCGACGTGCCGCCCGACCCCACGAAGCCGGCGGATGCGCTGAACCCGGTCTACCGCGCGAAGCAGATTACGCTGCCGCAATATTCGCTGCGCTCGGAACTGACACCGCAGATCCTGTCGGTGCTGCTGGTGACGCCGGACAACATGTCGATCTTCAACCTGTTCCGCTACATCCAGCACTTGACCGAGAACCATCAGGACGCGCAGCGCTACACGATCGCACTGTGGCGCAAGCTGCTGTATCCGTTCGCGGTACTCGTGATGCTGGTGCTGTCGCTGCCGTTCGCGTATCTACATACGCGCGCGGGCGTGGTCGGCGTGAAGGTGTTCGGCGGCATCATGCTCGGCATGAGCTTCCAGCTCTTCAACACGCTGTTCTCGCACATCGGCACGCTGAACACATGGCCCGCGCCGCTCACCGCAGCCACGCCGGGGCTGATCTACCTGGTGCTGGGACTCGTCGGCCTGAAATGGGTCGACCGGCACTAGCGACGCATCGCACTGAAGGAGCGCCACGATGAGCACGCACGGAATCGTTCTGTTCGGGCATGGCGCGCGCGATATGCGCTGGGCCGAGCCGTTCGAGCGACTCGCGATCAAGCTGCGCGCCATGCAAGGCCCCGACGGTGGACCCGTATCGCTGGCGTTTCTCGAACTGATGACACCGGACCTTCCCACCGCCATTGCGCGGCATATCGCCCACGGTTGCCAGGCGGTGACGGTCGTGCCGGTGTTCTTCGGTCAGGGCGGTCATGTGCGGCGCGATCTGCCGGCGTTGATCGAGAAATGTCGCGCGGCGCATCCGGGCGTCGAGATCCGCTGCGCGACGGCCGTCGGCGAAGACGATGCGGTGCTCGACGCGGTGGCCGCGTATTGTTTGCGGGAGAGCGGGCGGGAGTGAGCGCGAAGGCATCAGGCGCTGGTTGTGCCCCGGTGAAAGACAACAAAAAAACGCGCCCCTCGAGGCGCGTTTTTGTTTGCTGCGTCAGGCCTACCCTCCAGCGGTCCATCAAAGGTTTGCCTTGATGCAACACCTGAATTCTTATACGTTTCCGTTAACAAATTTTGTATGGAATACGTATATGCCCTTTCGTGCTCAAGACGTCGTGCCCATCAGCGAAGCACGCTCGCGATTAACCGAATTAGCCGAGGACGTGGTCGCTGGTGCCGAGAAGGTATTGACAAAGAATGGTTCCGCGTACGTGGCGATCGTCGACGCCCGGAAGCTCGACTACTACCATGCGCTCGAATCGGAACACGGCCGGTTGGTAATGTTGAGCGATGCTGAGACCGGATTGACGGACGCGCTCGCCGACAGGGTGATGTCCGAAGAAGAATTCCGCAAATCGCTCCAACGCCCGAGCCCGCGCAAGTAATGCAGATAGATTTCGCCCACACCTTCGGTGCACGGCTGCGCGTCCTCGAAGAATTCATGCTGGCTCAAGACCCCGCTTCCGCGCAGGCGAGAATCGAGGAGTTGCGGTGCGAAGTTCTCCGCCTGGTCGACCTCGTCAAGCTGCATCCCGAGATCGGTCGACCAGCGGGTATTCTCGCCGCCAGTTCTATTGAAGGCCAAAGACGTCTCGAGCGGGTGTTGCGGCTGGCGAACGATGCGGGATTGCCTGACTCCGCGAATATGTGTTGCGCGCTCACGTCGTGCTTTACGCACACTCAGATTCGGGGGCCTCGATGCTATCAGTGCGTCACCACCGAGAACTGGGATACGCGCCAGTTATGCTGACTGAGCGAGCATAGGGACGACGAAACCTTCGCTCATCAATCAAGCCGCGTACAACATCCCATTACGCCGCACGATCCCCGCCGTCTCTGTACCGCCGGCGTCATCGCTATGCGTCACGCGTTCGGCAAACGCCTGACCGATCATCAGCAACGACGGCTGCACCGGATCGAGCCACGCCTGCGCGTCACCCGCGGCGAGTGCCGCGAGCGTCAGCGTCAGCGAACGTTCCCTCGGCGTGCTGCACGCCTCGACGATCGCCACTGACGTGGCGCCATCGCGGCCCGCGTCGATCAGCTGACGCGCGATGTCGGGCGCGCTGTCGCGGCCCATGTAGAACACCAGCGAATCGGCGTTCACCTGTTCGCGGATCTCGTCGGAATCCGCCGCGCGGCTGTAGGTGGCGAGCGCCACGCTGCGTGCCACACCACGCAAGGTCAGCGAACGGCGCAGCGTCGCGGCACTGGCAAGTGCTGCGGTGATGCCCGGCACGATCTCGTACTCGATACCCGCGGCTTCGAGCGCGCGCATCTCTTCGTCGGCGCGGCCGAACAGCATCGGGTCACCGCCCTTCAGACGCACGACCACGTCGTGCTCCAACGCCGCATCGACGATCTGCTTGTTGATGAAGTGCTGGGCGGTGGAACGCTGGCCGCAGCGCTTGCCGACCGCGATCCGCTTCGCGTGCGCCGGCGCGTAGTCGAGCATCGCCGGCTCGACGAGCGCATCGTGCAGCACGACATCCGCCGTGCCCAACAAGCGTGCGCCACGCACCGTGATGAGGTCGGCCGCACCAGGACCCGCACCGATCAGATAAACCTTGCCCATTTGCTTCGCTTCCGCTTCGTGTGTCCGTCGACTATGACGTAGTCACGAAGAAAATGCACGAATCATGCCGGCCGCGACCGTGTGATGCGTCGCTTCGTCGATCAGCACGAACGCGCCCGTGCCCGGATGTTCGTCGTAGGTATCGGCGACGATCGGCTTCTGCAGCGTCAGCGCGACGCGGCCGATATCGTTCATCGTCAGGTTGTGGCGATCCGTCGCGTGCGACAGCGTATGCACGTCGAGCACTTCCTTGATCGCGCCGATACGCGCGAACACGGTGCTGGTGGTCTGCTTCAGCAGATACTTGCGCTGCGTCGACAGCGGCTCGTCGTCGAACCAGCACAGGTCCGCCTCAAGCTTCTTCGCGGGCGCCAGCGCCGCGGCGCGCAGCACGAAGGTGTCGCCGCGCGACACGTCGACGTCTTCGGTCAGGCGGATCGTCACCGTCTGGCCCGCGAACGCACGCTCCACCAACCCGGTGCCGCCCGGCACCGGCGCGATGATTTCGGCCACCGTCGCTTCGCGGTTGCCCGGCAGCACGGTAATCGCGTCGCCCACCTTCACTTCGCCCGCTTCGATGCGGCCCATGTAGCCGCGGAAATCGTCGGCCTGGCTGCCGTCCTGGCGCGCGACCCATTGCACCGGGAAGCGCAGCGCGTCGCCCGTGGCCTGTTCGACCGGCAGCGCTTCGAGCACGTCGAGGAGCGGCTCGCCCGCGTACCACGGCATGCGCTCGCTCGCCGACACGATGTTGTCGCCCTTCAGCGCCGACACCGGCACGAAGCGCACGTCGGCGAGACCCAGATGGCGCGCGAGCGTCACGTACGCGTCGCGGATCTCGTTGAAGCGCGCTTCGCTGTAGTCGACGAGGTCCATCTTGTTGATTGCGACGATCACGTGCTGCAGGCCGAGCAGCTTGACGATCGCGCTGTGGCGCTTGGTCTGCGGCAGCAGTTGCGCGACGTCGTTCTCGAACGTGACGCGCGTCGCGTCGATCAGGATGATCGCGGCGTGCGCCGTGGACGCGCCCGTCACCATGTTGCGCGTGTACTGCTCGTGACCCGGCGTATCCGCGATGATGAACTTGCGGCGCGCGGTCGCGAAGTAGCGGTACGCGACGTCGATCGTGATGCCCTGCTCGCGCTCGGCTTCGAGGCCGTCCGTGAGCAGCGACAGGTCGATCTCGTCGCCGACGGTGCGCTTGTTCTTCGCGCGCGACAGCGCGGACAGCTGGTCGGACAGCACCGCCTTGCTGTCGTACAGCAGTCGGCCGATCAGCGTGCTCTTGCCGTCGTCGACGCTGCCCGCCGTGATGAAACGCAGCACACCGAGGTCTTCAGGTTGATTGATGCTCATGATTGCTTGATCCCGATGTGCTTTAGAAATAACCCTGCTTCTTGCGCTGTTCCATCGCGGCTTCCGACGCCTGGTCGTCCATCCGCGTCGCGCCGCGTTCCGTGATCTCGGTCACGGCCGTCTCGGCGATGATCTTCTCCACGTCGTCGGCGTCGCTTTCCACCGGGCACGTGCAGCTGATGTCGCCGACAGTACGGAAGCGCACCAGCGCCTCTTCGCTCGTCTCGCCTTCACGCATCGGCGTGAGCGGCGTGACCGGCACGAGGAGGCCATTGCGGCGCACGATCTCGCGGCGGTGCGCGTAATAGATGGACGGCAGTTCGAGGTTTTCGCGAGCGATGTACTGCCACACGTCGAGTTCGGTCCAGTTCGAGATCGGGAACACGCGCAGGTGTTCGCCGTTGTGCAGACGCGCGTTGAAGAGGCTCCACAGTTCCGGGCGCTGCGCCTTCGGATCCCACTGGCCGAATTCGTCGCGGAACGAGAAGATGCGCTCTTTCGCGCGGGCCTTCTCTTCGTCGCGGCGCGCGCCGCCGATCATCGCGGTGTAGCCGTGTTCAGCGATCGTTTCCAGCAGCGTGACGGCCTGCGCGGCGTTGCGCGAGTCGGTTTCGCGGCGCAGACGCACGGTGCCACGCTTGATCGAGTCTTCGACATGGCCCACCACCAGCTCGGCGCCGATCTCGGCCGCACGACGATCGCGGAAGTCGATGACCTCGCTGTAGTTGTGGCCCGTGTCGATATGCACCAGCGGGAACGGCAGCGACGTCTTGCGGTTCGGGCCGAGCCCGAACGCCTTCAGCGCGAGCGCCAGCACGACGACCGAGTCCTTGCCGCCCGAGAACAGCAGCGCGGGCTTGCTGCACTCGGCGACGAGCTCGCGCAGGATGTGAATCGATTCGGCTTCGAGCCAGTCGAGGTGATCCATGCGGTTCGCCTGGTTGGCCAACGGTGCGGCAACTGCGGGTTCGAGCGTCGTGCTCATGTTCGATCCTTGTTTCCAGGTGCGCCGCGCTCTCACACGGCGTCACACGATCCATTCATTCGTTACGGGATGCGGCCCGCTGTCACGCCGACCCTCAGGCCGACACGCCTGCGCTGCTGACGACGACCGGAATCGTCGAGATGTGCAGCCCGCATTCCTTTGTGTCGCGCGATTCCCACCACCAGCGGCCGGCGCGGCTGTCTTCGCCGGGGCGGATCGCGCGGGTACAGGGCTCGCAGCCGATGCTCGGGTAGCCGCGCGCGTGCAGCGGATTCACCGGCACGTCGAACGCTTCAAGATACGCCCAGACGTCGCTTTCGGTCCAGTCGGCGAGCGGATTGTATTTCGCGATATTACGGGCGGCGTCCTGCTCTTCCTCGTGCAGTTCGGCACGCGTCACCGACTGCTCGCGGCGCTGGCCCGTCACCCACGCGCTCACTTGCGCCAACGCGCGATTGAGCGGCTCGACCTTGCGGATCTCGCAGCAGCGCTTGCGCAGATCGATGCTTTCGTAAAAGGCGTTCAGGCCATGCTGCGTGACGTATTCGTCGACGGCATCCTGCTGCGGATGATACTGCTCGATCTCGTAGCCATACCGTTCGCGCACGCGGTCGATCATGCCGACCGTCTCCGCATGCAGGCGCCCCGTGTTCAGCGAGAAGATGCCGATCTTCACGCCGCGCGACAGGATCGCGTGCGTGAGCAGCATGTCTTCGGCAGCGAGGCTGCTCGCGAACTTCACCTGCTCGTGGCGCGCGCCGATCGAGTCGAGCAGCGCGTCGAGCCGTTCGATCTTCGCGGCCAGTTCCGCGCTAACCTTGGCGGTCGCGCTCATGCCGGCACCTTCTGCGCGGCGTTCGCGTCAGCGCCGCGGCGGCGGAACAGCGGCGCGGGTTCGTCGAACGCGCCCTGGTACTGCACGGTGAACTCGGTGAACGCGCGCAGCGCGTCGTGGATGTCCTTGTCCGCGCGCAACGCGTACGCGTCGAAGCCGCAGCGCTCGTAGAAGCGCAGCTGGTCGTGCAGCACGTCGCCGATCGCGCGCAGTTCACCCTTGTAGCCGTAGCGCTCGCGCAGGAGACGGCCGATGCTGTAGCCGCGGCCGTCGCGGAACACCGGGAAGTCGACGGCGATCAGCGCGACGCGGTCGAAGTCGCCGGCGATATCGGCCGGTTCGCTGTCCGGCGCGAGCCACACACCGAGTTCGTCCTTGCCGCGCGACGCCGCGATCGCATCGCGCGACGCCTGCCACAGCGCGAACGGCACGACGATCTTGCCGGCGGGTAATGCATCGACGGCGGGCAGCGTGCCGTCTTCGGCCGCGCGCACGACGGTCCACTGGTCTTCGACGATGGCGCGGTTCTTGATGATCTGGGTCATGTTTCGAATTCCTTCGTTCAGGCTGCGGTCGCTTACGCGTGGGCCGGTTGGCGCGACGCGTAGACGCGTTCCTTGAACGGCGCGATACCGATGCGGTTGTACGTGTCGATGAAGCGCTCGCCGTCCTGACGGTTGTCGACAAACGCATCGATCACGCGCGACACGACGTCCGGCATCTCTTCCGCCGAGAACGACGGGCCGATCACGCGACCGAGATGCGCGCCCGTCGCGCCCGTGCCCTGCTCGCCGCCGAGCGACACCTGGTACCACTCGGCGCCGTCCTTATCGACGCCGAGCACGCCGATGTTGCCGACGTGATGGTGACCGCACGAGTTCATGCAGCCCGAGATGTTGAGCGACAGGTCGCCGAGGTCGTACACGAAGTCGAGGTCGTCGAAGCGCGCCTGGATGGCCTGTGCGATCGGAATCGACTTCGCGTTCGCGAGCGAGCAGAAGTCGCCGCCCGGACACGCGATGATGTCGGTCAGCAGGCCGATGTTCGGCGTGGCGAAGCCCTGCTGCTTCGCCTCTTCCCACAGCGCGTACAGATCGCGCTTCTTCACGTTCGCGAGAATCAGGTTCTGCTCGTGCGATACGCGCAGCTGGCCGAGCGAATACCTGTCAGCCCAGTCGGCGACGGCTTCCATCTGCGTGTCCGTCGCATCGCCCGGCGCCACGCCCGTCGGCTTCAGCGACAGCGTCACCGCCGCATAGCCGGCGATCTTGTGCGGGCGCACGCTGCGCTCGACCCAGCGCGCGAACGCGCGGCTCTCCAGCAGATGCTTCTCGTACGACGGGTCCGTATCGGGCAGCTTCTCGTACTGCGGCGGCGCGAAGTACTGCGACACGCGGTCGAGCTCGGCCTGCGTCAGCGTGGACGGGCCGTCCTTCAGGTGCTGCCACTCTTCCTCGACCTGCGCCGAGAACTTCGCCGGCGACAGCGCCTTCACGAGGATCTTGATGCGCGCCTTGTACATGTTGTCGCGGCGGCCGTAGCGGTTGTACACGCGCAGCACGGCTTCGCAGTAGGTCAGCAGATGCTGCCACGGCAGATCGCGCTTGATGATCGCGCCGATCAGCGGCGTGCGGCCCAGGCCGCCGCCCGCGAGAATATCGGCGGTCACGTCGCCGGCGGGGTTCTTCTTCAGGTACACGCCCAGGTCGTGGATCTGCACCGCGGCGCGGTCTTCGGCCGAGCCGGACACCGCGATCTTGAACTTGCGCGGCAGCCACGCGAACTCGGGGTGGAACGTCGACCACTGACGCAGGATCTCGGCCCACGGACGCGGGTCGACGATCTCGTCGGGCGCGATGCCCGCGAACTGGTCGGCGGTGATGTTGCGGATGCAGTTGCCCGACGTCTGGATGCCGTGCATCTGCACCGACGCGAGCTTGCGCAGGATCTCGGGCGTTTCCTCGAGCTTGATCCAGTTGTACTGGATGTTCGTGCGCGTCGAGAAGTGGCCGTAGCCGCGGTCGTGCTCGCGCGCGATCGTCGCAAGCATCCGCAGCTGGTCGCTGCGCAGGTTGCCGTAAGGAATCGCGATGCGGTGCATGTACGCGTGGCGCTGGTAGTACAGGCCGTTCTGCAGACGCAGCGGACGGAACTCTTCTTCGCTCAATTCGCCCGACAGGCGGCGGCGAACCTGGTCCGCGTATTGGGCAACGCGTTCGTCGACGATGGTCTGGTCGTACTGATCGTATTGGTACATTCGGGGGCCCCAGTTTTCGTAACACGCGGCGTTCCGGTTACGCCGCGTCTGAATTCCATATGGGTGGTTCGTCAGCGCTTTCCAGCAGCCGTTCAGACGGCTTGCTTATTTGCTAATGACAAAAACAGCTATCCATATTGGAAAAGCTGGGGGAATCGTAATAAACTCCGCTTATATAGCAAACGACTAAAAAATTGTTTCCATATGCTCCGAGGTTATAAATGAATCTGCACCAGTTCCGCTTCGTGCGGGAGGCCGTCCGGCAGAATTTCAACCTCACCGAAGCCGCCAAAGCGCTGTATACGAGCCAGCCGGGGGTCTCGAAGGCAATCATCGAGCTCGAAGACGAGCTGGGCGTGGAAATCTTCACCCGCCACGGCAAGCGCGTCCGCTCGCTGACCGAGCCGGGGCGCATCATTCTGGCCTCCGTCGAGCGGATCCTGCAGGAGGTGGAGAGCCTGAAGCGGGTCGGCAAGGATTACGCCGCGCAGGATCAGGGCAACCTGGTGATCGCCGCCACCCACACCCAGGCGCGCTACTCGCTGCCCGCCGCGATCGCCGAATTCAAGAAGCGCTTCCCGAAGGTGCACCTTTCGATTCTGCAAGGTAGCCCGACGCAGGTGGCCGAGATGGTGCTGCACGATCAGGCGGATCTCGCGATCGCGACCGAGGCTCTGTCGTCCTACAAGGATCTGGTGTCGCTGCCCTGCTTCCAGTGGCATCACGTCGCGGTCATGCAGCCGGACCATCCGCTCGCGGAGCGCAAGCCGCTGTCGCTCGACGATCTGACCCAGTATCCGCTCATCACCTACGACAACGCGTTCGCCGGCCGCACCAAGATCAACGAGGCGTTCCGGCTGCGCGGGCTGCATCCGGACATCGTGCTCGAGGCCATCGACGCGGACGTGATCAAGACGTACGTGGAGCTGGGGCTGGGCGTCGGCATCATGGCCGACATCGCGTTCAACGCCGAGCGCGACCGCCATCTGCGGGCGCTGCCGGTTGGCCATCTGTTCGGTAGCAACGTGACGCGCGTCGCGCTGAAACAGGGCGCGTACCTGCGCAGCTATGTGTATACGCTCGTCGAACTGCTGTCGCCGAGCCTGAACCGGCGCCTGATCGAGCAGGCGCTGAAGGGCGAGCACGAATCGTACGAACTGTAGCCTTCGATGCCGACGCCGACGCGGTCACTGCCTCGGCATAACAACGAATAAACCCACCAGACCAATCAGAACCGCCCGGAGATCCCAACGATGCGTTTCCCGTCCTTTCAGGCAGCACGCCCCGCGCGCGGGCTGCGTCACGCCGCCGTCGCGCTCGGCGCGCTCGCCTGCGCTGCCGTCGCACACGCCGACCTCAAGGTCGGCGTCGACCTGTCGAGCACCGGCCCCGCCGCCGCGATCGGCATCACGAGCAAGAACGCGATGCTGATGTGGCCGCCGACCATCGCCGGCCAGAAGGCCGACTACATCATCCTCGACGACGGCTCGGACCCGGGCAACGCGGTGAAGAACATCCGCAAGCTGATCAACGAGGACCACGTCGACGTGATCGTCGGGCCGAACATCACGCCGGCCGCGATGGCGGCGCTCGATCCGGTCGCCGAGAGCCAGACGCCGATGATCACGCTGATCGGCTCGGCGAGCGTCGTGGAGCCGCAGGAAGGCAAGAAGGTGTGGGCGTTCAAGATGGCGCAGACCGACAGCGCGATGGCCGACGTGATGACCCGCTACATGTCGAACCACAACGTGAAGACGGTCGGCTTCATCGGTTTCGCCGACAGCTACGGCGACAGCTGGTACAACGAGTTCACGAAGTTCGCGGCGCTGCGGCACATCCAGGTGGTCGCGGCCGAGCGCTTCAACCGCACCGACGCGAGCGTGACGGGCCAGGTGCTGAAGGTGATGGCGGCGCATCCGGACGCCGTACTGATCGCGGGCGCGGGCACGCCGACGGTGCTGCCGCAGCGCACGCTCGTCGAGCGCGGCTTCAAGGGACCGATCTACCAGACGCACGGCATCGCGACGCCCGAGTTCATCAAGCTGGGCGGCAAGGATGTGGAGGGCACGCTGTTTCCAACGCAACCGGTCGTCGTCGCGCGTACGCTGCCGGCCGATCACCCGGCGAAGAAGGCGGCGCTCGCGTTCGCGAACGCGTATGAAGCGAAGTACGGCCCGAACACCGTCACGCAGTTCGCGGGCGATGCGGCGGGCGTGTATCCGCGTCTGGAGGATGCCGTCGCGCGGGCGCTGAAGACGGCGCAGCCAGGCACCGTGGCGTTTCGCGTCGCGCTGCGCAGCGAGCTCGAGCACGCGCATGAACTGGTCGTGCCCAACGGCGTGGTCAACACCAGCGCGAAGGATCACGTCGGGCTCGATCAGCGCGCGAGCGTGATGGGTATCGTGAAGGATGGGAAGTTTGTTTATCTGAGTCAGTGAGGGATTGCCACGGGTTTAGGCTCGCATCGCTCCTTGCGAGAGTTGCAATCATTGATTAAAATGCAATCATTGATTAACGAGGACGCCATGGCAAGCATGACAATCCGCAACATCGACGATCAGATCAAGTCCCGCTTGCGTGTGCAAGCGGCGAGGAACGGGCGCTCGATGGAAGACGAAGCGCGGGATATTCTTCGTGCCGCGCTGTCGACAGAAGCCGAAGCCAGCCAGCAGAGCCTGATCGGGTCTATCCGCCGTCGTATTGCACCGCTCGGCGGCGTGGATCTGGATTTGCCGGCTCGCGACGCAATTTCGGATCGTGTAGATCTCGACGCATGATCGTTCTCGATACCAACGTACTGTCCGAAACCCTGAGATCGGTACCGGATCCTCGAGTGCTGGAGTGGTTTGGTGCCCAGCGGCGTGCAGCGCTCTTCACCACAAGCATCACGCGCGCTGAAATTCTGTATGGCGTTGGATTGATGGCTGACGGCTCGCGCAAACAGGCGCTATCGACTGCAGTTGTGGCTATTTTCGAAGAAGACTTCGCTGGCAGACTCCTGAGCTTTGATGGCGACGCCGCCGACGTCTATTCGGAAATCGCCGTGTCGCGCAGGAGCGCAGGTCGACCGATTAGCCAGTTCGACGCGATGATCGCTGCGGTCACAAAATCCAGAGGCGCGACATTGGCGACGCGAAACGTGAAAGACTTTGTCGACTGCGGCCTCGAAGTGGTCGATCCCTGGGCTGACTGAATGCGAACCACCCGCGCCATCCACGCCGTCGAGCGTCTGAAAACCCGCACCGGCAACGCGCGCTATGCGGCAGTCAGCGTGTCCGGCGGCCTGTTCTATCTGGTTGACCGTTCGACCGGCGCAGATGTAAAGGCGAGCGATCCGCTGCCGCTCGACGAATTCGTCAGCTTCGTCGACCAGCTCGGTCCGCAGAAGCCGCGCAAGGCGAGCAAGCTCGACCTCGCATTCGAAGAACAGATCCGCAACAGCAAGAAGTAACGCCGACGGCAGCACGTGCGGCGCTCACCCCACCGCCGTCCACTTCCCGTTCGCCGCGCTGCTCGCCAGCACCGCCTCGATGAAGCGATGGCCGGCCACCCCATCGTCGACCGTCGTCAGCAGACGGCTTGCGGGCGGTAATGGCAAGCCGGCCTCGATCGCGTCGATCTGCAGCGCCGCATCCAGATACAGCTGCGCGAACGCTTCGAGATAGCCCTCCGGATGCCCGGCCGGCACGCGCGTCGCGTGCGCGGCCGCCGCACCCGTCACCCGACCGCGCGTCAACCGCTCCGCTGCACCGCCGAGCGGCGTGAACCACAGCACGTTGGGCTCCTCCTGATCGAACGCGAGGCCGCCCTTCGTGCCGTACACCCGCAGCCGCAGCGCATTCTCCGCGCCGCTCGCCACCTGGCTCGCCCACAGCATCCCGCGCGCGCCGTCCGCGTAGCGCAGCATCGCCTGCACGTGATCGTCGACGCGACGCCCCGGCACGAACGTATGCACTTCCGCCGCCAGCGCCACCGGCGTCACGCCCGTTACGAACGCGGCGAGGTGATACGCATGCGTGCCGATATCGCCGAGACATCCGGCGGGCCCCGCCTGCGCCGGATCGGTGCGCCAGTCCGCCTGTTTGTTCGTGCCGCTCGCTTCGACCGGCTCCGCGAGCCAGTCCTGCGCATACTCGACCTGCACGACGCGCAGCTCGCCGATCGCACCCTGCTCCACCAGCTCGCGCGCATGCCGCACCATCGGATAGCCGGCATACGTATGCGTAAGCGCGAACAGCAGGCGCTTCTCGCGCGCGAGCTTCGCGAGCGCCTCGCCTTGCGCGAGCGACATCGCGAGCGGCTTGTCGCAGATCACGTGGATGCCCGCTTCGAGAAACGCCGTCGCCACCGGCGCGTGCAAATGATTCGGCGTGACGATCGCCACGGCGTCGATGCCGTCGTCGCGCGCGCCTTCGGCTCGCGCCATCTCGCGCCAGTCCGCGTAGCTGCGCGCGATGCCCGCTTCGACGGCGCCCGCCTGCGCGCGCGCCGGATCGGACGACAGCGCGCCCGCCACCAGCTCGAAGCGGTCGTCGAGCCGCGCAGCGATCCGATGCACCGCGCCGATGAATGCGCCCTGCCCGCCGCCGACCATCCCCAGCTTGAGTCGTCTTGCCGCCATGCCCGTGCTCCGTTTGCCTTGCGTCACAACCCGAGCAGCCGCCTGATCTGCCGCTGATCGACGCCGCTCTCCGCGAAATCATCGAACGCGCGTTCCGCGACGCGGATGATGTGCCGCCGGATGAACTCGGCACCTTCGCGCGCGCCGTCCTGCGGATGCTTCAGCGCGCACTCCCATTCGAGCACCGCCCAGCCCGGGAAGTCGTACTGCGCCATCTTCGAGAAGATCGCGCCGAAATCGATCTGCCCGTCGCCGAGCGAGCGGAAGCGCCCCGCGCGCTCCGCCCAGCCGCTATAGCCGCCATACACGCCCTGCCGGCCGCTCGGACGGAACTCCGCGTCCTTCACATGGAACGCCTTGATGCGTTCGTGATAGAGGTCGATGAACGCGAGGTAATCGAGCTGCTGCAGCACGAAATGGCTCGGGTCGTACAGGATGTTCGCGCGCGGATGATCGTCGACGGCCGCGAGGAAGCGCTCGAACGTCACGCCGTCGTGCAGGTCCTCGCCCGGATGCAGTTCGTAGCAGACGTCGACGCCCGCATCGTCGAACGCATCGAGAATCGGACGCCAGCGTTTGGCGAGTTCGTCGAACGCGGCTTCGACAAGTCCCGCCGGGCGCTGCGGCCACGGGTACAGGTACGGCCACGCAAGCGCGCCGGAAAACGTCACGTGCGTGCTGAGCGCAAGCCGCCGCGACGCCTGTGCCGCGTAGCGCAGCTCCTGCACCGCCCACTCGGTGCGCGCGGCCGGATTGCCACCCACGCTCTTCGGCGCGAAGCCGTCGAACAGCTGGTCGTACGCGGGGTGCACGGCCACCAGCTGACCTTGCAGATGCGTCGAAAGCTCGGTGAGCACGATGCCTTCGTTGTCGACCATCGCGCGGATGTCGTCGCAATACGCCTGGCTCGTCGCCGCGCGCTCGAGGTCGATCAGCCGCGCGTCCGCCGGCACCTGGATGCCCTTGTAGCCGAGCCGCGCGGCCCACGCGGCCAGATGCGCGAGGTTGTTGAACGGCACCTCGTCGCCCATGAACTGGGCGAGGAAGATCGCGGGGCCCTTGATCGTCTTCATCGTGTGCGTCCTTGCGGGAACGGTCGTGATTCGATGGCGCGAGCGCGGCAACGCGTGGTGCGAACCATGCGCGCGCTTCACGCCATCCCTTCATGCTGCTGCCACGCCAACGCGCAGCACTCCACGCGCCCGGTCAGAACGGCGAATCCGGGAAGTAGAAGTCTTTCGCGTTCTCCTTCGTGATCAGCACCGACTGGATGATCGTCGTCGGCGGCAGCTTGTCGCCTTTCAGGCGCGCCTCGGCGGTCAGCTTGATCGCGTCGTAGATGAATTTCGGCGAGTACGACACGTCGGCCTTGATCAGCGGCGCGCCGTCCATCACGTTCTTCACCATGCCCTTCGAGCCCGCGCCGCCGAACACGATCTTGATGTCGCTGCGCTTCGCCTGGTCGATCGCCTTCAGCACGCCGACCGCCATGTCGTCATCGGCGGCCCAGACCGCGTCGATGTGCGGAAAGCGCGTCAGGTAGTCCTGCATCACCTTGAACGCGTCGTCGCGGTTCCAGTTCGCGTACTTCGCATCGAGAATCTTGATGTTCGGATAGTTCTTCATCACGCCGGTGAAAGCGGTCCAGCGCTCGTTGTCGAGCGTCGTCGGAATGCCGCGCAGCGCGACGATGTCGCCCTTGCCGTCAAGCGCCTTCGCCATATATTCAGCGGGAATCTTGCCGAACGCGGTGTTGTCGCCCGCCACGTACGCGTCCTGCGCGCTGGTGTCCGTGAGGCCGCGGTCCACCACCGTCACGTAGACGCCTTTCTTCTTCACCTGCGCGACCGGCTGCGTGAGCGACGCGGATTCGTACGGGAAGATCACGAGCGCGTTGATCTTGTTGACGGTCACGAGATCCTGCAGCTGGTTCGCCTGGTCCGGCGCGTTGGCCGCGGTCTTCACGATCACCTTCAGGTCCGGATGCGCCTTCTCGAGATCGCTCTTCGCCTTGTTCGCCCACCACACGATACCGCCCGTGAAGCCGTGGTCCGCCGTCGGAATCGCGACGCCGAGCACCACCTTGTCGTCGGCACGCGCGACGTTCGCGCCGACCGTCGCCGCGATCACGCCCAGCGCGAACGCGCCGGCGCCGAGCGCGCGGATGACCTGTTTGATGACCATGATTGTGTCTCCTGTTGTCGGGACGCGTCGTGCGCCCGCATGTGTGAAAGCACCGCTCCTCGAACTGCGACTGCCTGTGCTGCCGTCATGCGTGATGCCGCTGCTGCTTTATGCCTTAATCGTGGTGTTGCGTCGCGAAGCTGCAAATAACGCAACTGCCTCACCGCCGCCCGCGCTGCAAGAACGCGACGACGATGATCACGACGCCCTGCACCGCCGCGTTCAGATACACGCTGATGATGCTGGTGAGGTTGAGGATGTTCGCGATCACCGAGAGCAGGATCGCGCCGATCACCGTGCCCACCACGCGCCCCTCGCCGCCCTTCAGCGCGGTGCCGCCCACTACCACCGCGGCGATCGCCTCGAGCTCCCACAGGAGGCCGGTGGTCGGTGTCGCGGAACCGAGGCGCGGCACGTAGAGCACGGTCGCCACGCCCACGCACATGCCGGTCAGCACGTAGGTCGCGATCTTCACGTGATCGACGCGGATCGCCGCATAGCGCGCAACCTGTTCGTTCGAGCCGATCGCCTGCACGTGACGGCCGAACGCGGTGCGATTCAGGATCAACGCGCCCAGCGCCGCAACGACGAGGAACACCCAGATCGGCACCGGCACGCCGAACAGGCTCGCGTAGTAGACCGGGCCGTACAGATTGGTCAGCGAATCGTTGAGCGTGAGCGCACCGCCGTCCGCGAGCCAGGTCAGCACCGCGCGGAAAATGCCGAGCGTGCCGAGCGTCACGATGAACGGCTCGATCCGCCCTTTGGTAATCAGCAGCCCATGCGCGCAGCCGAACACCGCGCCGAGCAGCAGCGCACACACGATCCCGATGACGAGAATCGTGAGCGGCGCGAACGTGTGCCCGCCGACGCCATTCGCGAGTCCGTTCATCAGCCAGATCATCGTGCCGGCGATCAGCGCGGCCATCGAACCGACCGACAGATCGATGCCGCCCGAGATGATCACGAAGGTCATGCCCACCGCGATGATGCCGATGAACGACGTGCGCGTGAGCACGTTCATCAGGTTGTCGATGGTCGCGAAGTCGCGGTTGAGCAGCGTGCCCGCGATGCAGAGCACGATCAGGCCGGCGAGCGGCCCGAGCCCGTGCAGACGCCTCGCGAGACGCAACGCGCGGCCGGCTTCGGCGGTGTCAGTGTGTGCCGGTGGCATGGGCAATCAACTCCTCTTCGGTCAGCCGGTCGATCCCGAGCGTTCCCTGCAGGCGGCCCGCGCGCATCACCGCAACGCGGTGGCACAGACCGATCAGCTCGATCAGCTCGGACGAGATCACGATCACCGCGCGCCCTTCGGACGCGAGCCGGTGAATCAGGAAATAGATGTCGCGTTTCGCGCCGACGTCGACGCCGCGCGTCGGTTCGTCGAGCACGATCACGTTCGGGTCGGGCTGCAGGAATTTCGCGAGCGCGAGCTTCTGCTGGTTGCCGCCGGAGAGCATCCGCGCGCGGCCCGCCAGATCGCCGGTGCGGATGCCGAAATCGCCGACCGCCTTTTTCAGCGCATCGCGCCCGGCTTTCAGATCGAGCAGCGGATGCGCGTAGCGTTCGAGCGTCATCAGCGTGAGGTTGTCCCGCAGGCTCAGGTCGACGTGCAGGCCCTTGCCTTTACGGTCTTCGCTGAGATACGTGAGGCCGCGGCGCATCGCGTCGCGCGGACTCTTCAGTTCGACGCGCCGCCCTGCGATCTCGACATGGCCCGCGCTCTTTCTGCGCAGGCCGATCAGCGCCTCGAACGCTTCGGTGCGGCCCGCGCCGACCAGCCCCGCGAAACCGAACACTTCGCCCGCGCGCACCTCGAAGCTCAGGTCGTCGACCCAGCCGGGCACGCTCAAACCCTCCACCTTCAGCGCGATGGCCGCATCGGCAGACGGCGGCGCCTTGTCCGGAAACATGTCGGACACGTCGCGACCTACCATCAGGTTCGCCATCTGCTGCCGCGCGAGTCCCGCAGTCTCGCCGCGCGCGACGAAGCGGCCGTCGCGCATCACGATCACTTCATCGGTAATGCGCTCGATCTCGTCGAGCTTGTGCGAGATGTAGACGATCGTCACGCCGTCCGCCTTCAGCTTCGCCATCAGCGTGAAGAGGCGCTCGGTTTCGGCGGGCGTAAGCGTCGCAGTCGGCTCGTCCATGATCAGCAGACGCGCGCGCCGCGACAGCGCCTTCGCGATCTCGACCATCTGCTTTTCCGCGACGATCAGTTCGCGCACCTTCGTGTCCGGATGCTTCGCGAGCCCGACCTGCGCGAGATAGCGCTTCGCGTCGTCGCGCATCGCCGCATCGTCGACGAAGAAGCCGCGCCGCTTCTCGTGGCCGAGATACATGTTCTGCGCGATCGTCAGATGCTCGGCGAGATTGAACTCCTGGTGGATCAGCACGATGCCCGCGCTCTCCGCATCGCGCGAGCCGATGAACTGCCGCGCCTCGCCGTCGATCACGAGCGCGCCGCCGCTCGGCGTTTCGTAACCGGCGAGGATCTTCATCAGCGTCGACTTGCCCGCGCCGTTCTCGCCAAGGAGCCCATAGATGCGTCCCGGCGTCAGCTCGAAGCTCACGCCGTGCAACACCCGCACCGGGCCGAAGTCCTTGCGGATGTCGTCGAAACGCACTGGCAGGCTCATCGTTGCGCTCTCCTGTGCTGCTTTTGCGTGAGTGGTACTTCGTGTGGCCGTGTTACGTGCTGCGTGCTGCGAGTTGTGAACTGCCCGCCTTTACGCGCTCGAACGGATTACGAGCCGATGCGGCAACAGCACGCCCGGCACCGTCGCCGACGGATTCGCGAGCCGCTGCAGCAACAGCCGCGCGGCGGTCCGCCCGAGCTCCTGCATCGGTTGCGAGACGGTGGTGAGCGGCGGGTCGATCTGCGCTGCAACCGCGATGTCGTCGAATCCGATCACCGCGACGTCGTCGGGCACGCGCCGGCCTGCGCCGCGCAGTCCGTTGATCACGCCGATCGCGAGCGTGTCCGACACTGCGAAGATCGCGTCGGGCGTGTCGTCGATGCTGCCGGCGCTCGCGAGCGCGGCTGCCGCCTGCGCGCCCGCAGCATAGTCGAGGCTGTCGAGATTCACGAGCCAGCGCGGGTCGGGCGTGAGACCGGCTTCGGTCAGCGCGTCGAGATAGCCCTGCTGGCGTTGCTGCGCGTAGAGGTAGCCGTCGCCGGAATTGATCAGCGCGATGCGCCGGCGGCCGCGCGCGAGCAGATGGCGGACGGCGTCGCCCGCCGCGCGATAGTTGTCGATGCCGACGTACGGCACGCCGACCGCCTGGTCGAACTCGCAGCAGGCTACCCACGGCAGCGCGCCGGATTCTTCGGCGAGCGCCTGCTGGATGGTCGCGGGGTCGAGGCAGATCGCGCCGTCGGCGCGGCGGCGGCGCAGCAGGTCGAAGTAGCTGCGCTCGCGCCCGGGGTCCGCGCCGGTATCGCAGAGCAGCATGAAGTAGCCGTGCTGACGCGCGACACTGTCGATGCCGCGCACCACTTCCGCATAGAACGGATTGCCGACGTTGGGGACCATCGTGAGCAGCAGCCGGCTTTCGGCGGTGCGCAGATTGCGCGCGAGTTCGTTGACACGGTAGCCGCTGCTTTCGACCGCGGCCATCACGCGCTCGCGCGTTTCGGGGCGCACGTTCGCATGGCCGTTCAGCACGCGCGACACGGTGGCGACAGAGACGCCCGCCCAGTCCGCCACACTCGAAATCGACATGACCGCCGCGGCCGGATGCGCGGCATGCGATGGCGCGTCCACGCTCGCAACCGGTCGAAGGGGTGGTCTCGCTCGCGATGTCTTTCTCGTCATCGGCATGCTTCCCGTTGGGGCTGGCTGCACGGTACAGATTTGTAATCGATTACATTCTTGATCGGTCGCGCAAGGATTCGCAAGGACGAATGGGTAGGGATTTATACCGACGGAGGCGGGAGGCGCGACGAACGAATTTTTGGCACTGACCGCCCCGACACGCGTGTGACGCCACTTGCCCCACCCCTGTCCTTACGCTAAAGTAAGGAAATATCAAATGTGGAGCACGCGATGGCTTCTGCAACTGTGACGTCGAAGGGACAGGTCACCATCCCTGTGGACGTGCGCAACCAACTCGGCCTTTCGGTCGGCGACCGGATCGAATTTATCCAGAACCAGGAAACCGGCCGGTACGAAATCGTCCCGGCAACCCGCTCGGTGACAGCGTTGAAGGGCATCATCCGCAAGCCTGCGAAACCGGTGTCCATCGAAGACATGAATGCCGCTATCGCCGCGCAGGGGGCCTCTGCCCGATGATTGGTCTCGACACGAACGTATTGGTCCGTTATTTCGCACAAGACGAGGTTGCCCAGGCACGAAAGGCGAGCACCCTCATTGAGTCACTGACGCCGGAACGCCCCGGCTACATCACCCAGGTCGCGTTGACCGAAGTCGTATGGGTGCTGGGGCGCGCATATGGCGCCGGACGAGAGGAAATCACGCAGGTGATCGAAACGTTGCTGCGCACGAGGGAGCTGGCCGTCGAAGCCGCAGAAACTGTGTGGAAGGCATTGCGGCTATATGCAGGTTCGTCCGCCGACTTTGCCGACTGCTTGATCGAGCGCACGTGCCACGAGGCAGGGTGCGAATACACAGCGACATTCGACGCGAAAGCAGCCAAAACGGCAGGCCTGCGACTCATCAAGTAACCGTCCATCCCCCCGCAAAGCCACATCCCGCTTTGGTACAATTGCAAGGTTATGCAGCAGGCCCGCGCGGGCGGCCCGGCAGGGTGCCGGCAAAAGTCCGCACCCTCGCGCCGCTGCAGATTCGAGCCGCCCGGCGCACCGCACGGGTCATCCGGCCGTCATACAGGCCGCCGCAACCACACCGCTGAACAACCATGAATCTCGAACAAGCGCGCTTTAACATGATCGAACAACAGATCCGCCCTTGGGACGTGCTCGATCAGGACGTCCTGAATCTGCTGTCGATCGTCAAGCGGGAGAACTTCGTCCCGGCCGCCTACCGCAACATGGCGTTCGTCGACTTCCAGGTTCCGCTGCCGGGCGGCCAGCACATGCTGCCGCCGCGCGTCGAGGCGCGCGTGCTGCAGGAACTCGCCGTGAAGAAGCACGAAAGCGTGCTGGAAATCGGCGCAGGCTCGGGCTACATGGCCGCCCTCCTCGCGCACCGCGCGCAGCACGTGCTGACCGTGGACATTTCTCCTGAACTCGCCGAGCTGGCGAAGTCGAACCTCGTGGCGAACGGCGTACCGAACGCCGAAGTCGCGACCGGCGACGGCTCGCGCGGCTGGCCCGCGGCGGCGCCGTACGACGTGATCGTCGTGTCGGGCGGCACGCCGGTGCTGCCGCAGGAACTCCTCGAACAACTGAAGGTGGGCGGCCGCCTCGCCGCGTTCGTCGGTACCGCGCCCGTCATGAAGACGCAGATCATCACGCGCGTCGACGAGAAGCAGTACCGCATCGCCGACGTGTTCGAAACCTACGTCGAGCCGCTGATCAACGCCGTGCAGCCGCCGCGCTTCAAGTTCTGAGCCTGGAACGAAGGCCGTCTTCGCTGTGCATGTCGCCTGAAGCACGCGGCAACGCATCGGGCGAACGGCGGCCCTGCCCGATGCCCTTGACCGATGCGCAACTGGAATTCCCGATGCAAAATCTGACCGCCCCCGCTCTCGCCGAATGGCTCGCCGATACGTCGCGCGCGGCGCCCGTGCTGCTCGACGTGCGCGAGCCGTGGGAAATCGCCACCGCGCAGATCGCCGGCAGCACGTCGATCCCGATGCGCGAAATCCCGGCGCGCAGCGAAGAACTCGACGACGACGCGCAGATCGTCTGCATCTGCCATCACGGCGCCCGCAGTGCGCAGGTCGCGATGTTCCTCGAATCGCGCGGCTATGCGAAGGTCTTCAACCTGCAAGGCGGCATCGACGCATGGTCGCGTCAGGTCGATGCGTCCGTGCCGACGTACTGAAGACTGACTGACACGCGCGGCACGTTAGCCCGCCTTACCTCAGCTTCTTGCGCATCACCACGTTCGGCACCGCCACGCCGCGCACGAGCGGCGTGCGCCGTTCGATCACCGCAAACCCGAAGTGAGCGAAGAACGGCTCGGCCGTGCGGCTCACGTGCGCGGTGAGCCGCGGCAACGCGAGCGCTTTCGCCTGTTCGTGCAGGTGCATCATCAGCTCGCGCCCGACGCCGCCGCCAGCATACGCGCCCGCCACATAGAAGTGATCGATCAGACCATCCGGCTGAAGATCCGCATACGCGACGATCTCATCGTCCGTTTCCACGACGTAAGGCCTGAGCGCGCGCATGCGCTCCGCCCACGCGTCGGGGTCGGCATCGAGCGGTGCCCACGCATGCAGCTGCTCGGCCGTGTAATCGTTGCGCGCCAGCCGATGCACGGACGACACGAAGACCCGCAGCAAGGCGGGTTCGTCGCCCTCACGAAACGCGCGGATCTCCATCGCTCGTCTACCTGACGTGGCCTCACGACAGCCGCCCAAAGCGCGACACGGGTAGCACACTCGCAATTCCCGATGACGCCTGCAAGACGACACCCATCGTGCGAATCCCGCGCGGCACCCACCGCCGCGCTCAGTCCACTTCCTTCAGCGCTGCGCCAACGGTCGCGAAGATTTCCGCGACCTGCGCCTCGTCGACGATCAGCGGCGGCGAGAACGCCAGAATGTCGCCGGTAAAACGCGTCAGCACGCCCTTCTGATAGCAGCGCTGGAACACTTCCGCGGCTCGCGCGCCGGGCGCACCGTCGCGCGGCTTCAGCTCCACGCCGCCAATCAGCCCGAGATTGCGCACGTCGATCACGTGCCGCTCGCCCTGCAGCCTGTGGATCTCGCGCTCGAAGACCGGCGCCATCTTCGCTGCCTGCTCGAAGAGGCCATCGCGCTCGTACAGGTCGATCGTCGCGCATGCGGCCGCCGCCGCAATCGGATGGCCGGAGTACGTGTAGCCGTGGAACAGCTCGATGCCCGCCGGCGCGCCGTTGATGACCGAGTCGTGGATCCGGCTGCTCGCAGCCACGGCGCCCATCGGCGCGGCGGCGTTGTTGGTGCCTTTCGCCATCGTCAGCAGATCGGGCGTGACGCCGAAGTACTGCGCGGCGAACGGCGCGCCGAGGCGCCCCCAGCCGGTGATCACCTCGTCGAAGATCAGCAGGATGCCGTGCCTGTCGCACAGCTCGCGCAGCCGCTGCAGATAGCCCTGCGGCGGAATCAGCACGCCGGTCGAGCCCGCCACCGGCTCGACGATCACCGCGGCGATCGTCGACGCGTCATGCAGCGTGACGATCCGCTCGAGCTCGTCGGCGAGATGTGCGCCCCATGCCGGCTGCCCTTTCGAAAATGCCGCTTCCTTGATATTGAGCGTATGCGGCAGATGATCGACCGACGGCAGCAGCCCACCCGAAAACGCCTTGCGGTTCGGCGCGATCCCGCCCACCGAAATGCCGCCGAAGCCGACGCCGTGATAGCCCCGCTCGCGACCGATGAAGCGGGTGCGCTGCCCCTCGCCGCGCGAACGGTGATACGCGAGCGCAATCTTCAGCGCAGTGTCGACCGCTTCCGAACCCGAGTTCACGAAAAAGATATGTTTCAGGTCGCCGGGCGTATGGCGAGCGATTTTCGTCGCGGCCTCGAACGCCTTCGGGTGGCCCATCTGAAAGGTCGGCGCGAAGTCCATCTCTTCGGCCTGCTGCTTCACCGCGGCGACGATCTCGTCGCGGCAATGCCCGGCGTTCACGCACCACAGGCCCGCGGTGCCGTCCAGGATGCGGCGGCCATCGTGCGACGTGTAGTACATCCCCTTCGCGCTCACGAGCAGCCGCGGTGCGCTCTTGAACTGCCGGTTCGCAGTGAACGGCATCCAGAACGCGGAGAGGTCGGGAGTGCCGCCGGCGCCGGCAGCGCGTTCGTTCATACGTGTCTCCATCGTCGTGGTGTGTGGGCCTGCCGATGCGCAATGACGCAGGCTGGCATTCCAGTGTAGGCAGCGATCCGTGCATGCACAACGGGAACGCGGCGCTGCACCGCCCGCGTTCCTGGCGGTCGCCCGCCCGCGCACGCGCATCGCCGTTTGAACCTTCCTGTGCTTCGCGACGGCGCGGCGCGCACCGCAACGACGCGCAGCGCGCCGCGCTGCACCAGTTTCGCTCGTGGCGCGACAGCGCGCTTTCATCCGCGACGGCGACGAAGCGCGATGCGGCATGGCTCGCCGCTCGATCCGCGCCATCGTGTCGATTGGCATACCCCTTGCAGTAATCGCGCTGCTCAACGACCGCGAGGCCATCCGCGTCGGGCCGCCACCGCGGGCGACACGGATCGGACACCGAACCACGGCAGAGGCGCGCTCGCAGCGCCGCTCGCCTCACGGCGTCGCACGCATTCCGCGCATGAATGCCCGCGCAGCAGTCAACCGACAACGAGCGCCGGCAGCGCACCGCGAGCCGTTCGCACCGGCCGCACACATTCAACCACCAACGGCAAGGGGAAGCACATGAAACGTCGCAGTCTGTTGAAGCTCGGTTCGATGTCCGGCGCGCTCGCGCTGGCGGGTCGCGTCCCGTTCGCGCAAGCGGCGGACACGGGCCCGATCAAGGTCGGCGTGCTGCATTCGCTGTCCGGCACGATGGCCATCTCCGAAACTTCGCTGAAAGACACGGCGCTGATGACGTTCGCGGAAATCAACGCGAGCGGCGGCGTGATGGGCCGCAAGATCGAGCCGGTGGTCGTGGACCCGGCGTCGAACTGGCCGCTGTTCGCCGAAAAGGCGCGCGGTCTCCTCACGCAGGACAAGGTCGCGGTCGTGTTCGGCTGCTGGACCTCGGTGTCGCGCAAATCGGTGCTGCCGGTGTTCGAGGAACTGAACGGCCTCCTCTTCTACCCGGTGCAGTACGAAGGCGAAGAGATGTCGCGCAACGTGTTCTATACGGGCGCCGCGCCGAACCAGCAGGCAATTCCCGCCACCGAATACCTGATGAGCGCGGAAGGCGGCGGCGCGAAGCGCTTCTTCCTGCTCGGCACCGACTACGTGTATCCGCGCACGACCAACAAGATCCTGCGCGCGTTCCTGAATTCGAAGGGCGTGCAGGACGCCGACATCCAGGAGGTCTACACGCCGTTCGGTCATAGCGACTACCAGACCATCGTCGCGAACATCAAGACCTTCTCGCAGGGCGGCAAGACCGCGGTGATCTCCACCGTGAACGGCGACTCGAACGTGCCGTTCTACAAGGAGCTCGGCAACCAGGGGCTGAAGGCGACGGACGTGCCGGTCGTCGCGTTCTCGGTCGGCGAGGAAGAGCTGCGCGGTATCGACACGAAGCCGCTGGTCGGCAACCTCGCGGCGTGGAACTACTTCATGTCGCTGCGCGATCCGCAGAACAGCAAGTTCAAGGCGCAGTTCGCCGAGTGGGTGAAGAAGAACAACCTGCCGGGCGGCGACAAGCGCGTGACGAACGACCCGATGGAAGCGACCTACGTGGGCATCCACATGTGGAAGCAGGCCGTCGAGAAAGCGAAGAGCACCGACGTCGACAAGGTGCGCGTCGCGATGATCGGCCAGAAGTTCAACGCGCCGTCGGGCTTCGTGCTGGAGATGGACGGCAATCACCATCTGCACAAGCCGGTAATGATCGGCGAAGTGCGCGCGGACGGCCAGTTCAACGTCGTGTGGCGCACCAAGACGACGATCCGCGCGCAACCGTGGAGCCCGTTCATCGCGGGTAACCAGGGCAAGCCGGATGTGGTGTCGTCGATTCCGGACTTTCTGCGCCGCCGTCGCGTCGCGTGATCGACGCATCGATGTACTGAAGATGTGCTGAAGACGCATTGAAGCACTGAAGCAGCAAGAACGGGCGGCACGCGTTGCAGCAGCGCCGCCGCCCGCCGCAGCACACACGCCGCCCGACGTCATGCGGGGCGGCGCCCTCAACCCGCTGCACGTTGTACGCCTTCTCATGATCTACCGCCATTCGCTTCGGGCGCTGCTGGTTTCGATCCTGTTCGCGCTCGCCAGTCCCGCCGTCTTCGGAGAGACGCCCGCCGCGCTCACCACCGATGATGTCGCGCCGCTCGCGCAGGACGACTTCGATGCCAAATCCGCCGCGATCGACAAATTGATCGCGCGACACGACGCACCGTCGCGCGCAATCCTGAAGGCGCTCTCCGCAGACAACGTGCTCGCCGCCGACAGCGGCGAAGTGCTGCTGCAGGACGGCGACGCGCTGAAGGACGCCGTCTCCGGCAAGACCGTCACCGCGAACGACGCGCAGCCGGTCACGCTGAACAATCTGCTGCGCTCGAAAGTGGCGGGCGCGCTGTCGGGCCTGCAGCTCGATTCGCCGGATCTGGAGACGCGCCGCGCCGCCGTCGAAGCGCTGCTGAAGGATCCCGATCCGTCGATGAAAGCGCAGATCGACGCCGCGCGCGCGAAGGAAACCGACCCGGCGCTGAAGAAGCGCCTCGATACGCTGTGGGCGATGACCGCGCTGCACAACCCTGATGTGGCGACGCGGCTCGAAGCGGTGAAGCTCGTGGCCGCGCGACACGACCTGGATATGTACGAGCTGCTGCGTCCGCTCGTCGCGAAGAAAGCCGACGGCAGTTTCGCCGAACCGAACGACGCGATCCGCGCGGCCGCGCAGCAAGGCATCGATTCGCTCGACGCGATCCAGCGGCGCAGCGAGATCGCGGGCACCGTGTTCGCGGGGCTGTCGCTCGGCAGCGTGCTGCTGCTCGCGGCACTCGGCCTTGCGATCACGTATGGCCTGATCGGCGTGATCAACATGGCGCACGGCGAGTTTCTGATGATCGGCGCGTACGCGACCTACGTCGTGCAGAACCTCGTACAACGCTACGCACCCGGCGCGTTCGACTGGTATCCGCTGTTCGCGATTCCCGCGTCGTTTCTCGCGGCGGCGCTCGTCGGCATCGTGCTCGAACGGCTCGTGCTGAAGCATCTGTATGGCCGCCCGCTCGAAACGCTGCTGACTACCTTCGGCGTGAGCCTGATCCTGATCCAGGCCACGCGGATGATCTTCGGCGCGCAGAATGTGCAGGTGTCGAACCCGTCGTGGATGAGCGGCGGCGTCACCGTGCTGCCGAACCTGATCCTGCCGTACAACCGCATCGCGATCCTTGCGTTTTCGCTCATCGTCGTGGGCATCGCGTGGGCCGTGCTGACGAAGACACGCCTCGGCCTGTTCGTGCGCGCCGTCACGCAGAACCGCCGGATGGCTGCGTGCGTCGGCGTGAAGACGGCGCTCGTCGATTCGTATGCGTTCGCGTTCGGCGCGGGCATCGCGGGCCTTGGCGGCTGCGCGCTCTCGCAGATCGGTAACGTGGGTCCGGATCTCGGCCAGAACTACATCATCGATTCGTTCATGGCGGTAGTGCTGGGCGGCGTCGGGCAGATCGCCGGCACGGTGATCGGCGGCTTCGGGCTCGGGCTCGTCAGCAAGGCAATCGAACCGTTCTGGGGCGCGGTGCTCGCGAAGATCGCGGTGCTCGTGCTGATCGTGCTGTTTATCCAGAAGCGTCCGCAGGGCATGTTCGCCCTGAAGGGCCGCAGCGCGGAGGCCTGAGATGACCACGGCAACCTCCTCCGTCCCGACACCGCAGGACGCCACGCAAGGCGCACTGCCGCCATCTTCGCGCGGCGCGCAGGAAGGCTTTGCACTCGGCCTGCCACCGCGGCCCGCGCTGCTCTCGCGCGGCGCGTGGCTCGCGCTGATCGCGCTGATCGTGGCCGTCGGTCTCGGCGTGCCGTTCTCCGCGCTCGTGCTGCCCGAGTCCAGCACGTTCCATCTGTCCGCGTATGCGATGACGCTCGCGGGCAAGTTCATGTGCTACGCGATCGGCGCGCTCGCGCTCGATCTCGTGTGGGGCTACTGCGGCATCCTGAGTCTTGGCCACGCGCTCTTCTTCGCGCTCGGCGGCTACGCGATCGGCATGTACCTGATGCGCGCAATCGGCCACGATGGCGTGTACGGCAGCGATCTGCCCGACTTCATGGTGTTCCTCAACTGGAAAGCGATGCCGTGGTACTGGGCCGGCACGCAGCACCTGTGGTACGCGCTGCTGCTGGTGGTACTGGTGCCCGCGATCATTGCGTGGGTGTTCGGCTTCTTCACGTTCCGCTCGCGCGTGAAGGGCGTCTACCTGTCGATCATCACGCAGGCGCTGACCTTCGCCGCGATGCTGCTGTTCTACCGCAACGAGACCGGCTTCGGCGGCAACAACGGCTTCACGGATTTCAAGCGCATCGGCGGCTTTCCGATCACGCATCCGGGCACCCGCACCGCACTCTTCCTGATGACGTTCGCGGTGCTCGTGCTCGCGTTCCTCGGCGCGCGCGCGATCGTCACATCGAAGCTCGGCCGCGTGGTCACCGCGGTGCGCGACGGCGAGACGCGGCTGATGTTCCTCGGCTACAGCCCGCTCGCGTACAAGCTGTTCGTGTGGACCGTGTCTGCCGTGCTGTGCGGCATCGCAGGTGCGCTGTATGTGCCGCAGGTCGGCATCATCAACCCGAGCGAGATGTCGCCGGGCAATTCGATCGAAATGGCGATCTGGGTGGCCGTGGGCGGACGCGGCACGCTGATCGGACCGATCATCGGCGCGTTCGCGGTGAACGGCGCGAAGAGCTTCTTCACCGCGTATTTCGCGGAGTACTGGCTGTTCTTTCTCGGCCTGATTTTCGTGCTGGTGCCGCTCCTGCTGCCCAACGGAATCATGGGGCTGATCGACGTCGCGCTCTCCAGAACGTTTGCGCGCAAGAGCAAGGAGCCACGATGATGAACGAGAACGCGATGGCCCCCGACCTCACGCATCCCGACGAGTTCGACGCGGGCAGCAACGGCAAAACCATCGACGACGGCCACGCGCTGTCCGGCACCGCGGAACTGGGCCGCGTCGTCACGCCCGGCGAGATCGACGTGTCGCACGGCACGATTCTCTACCTCGACGACGTGACCGTCAGCTTCGACGGCTTTCGCGCGCTCAATACGCTGTCGCTGTCGATCGACGCGGGCGAGCTGCGCTGCATCATCGGCCCGAACGGTGCGGGCAAGACCACGATGATGGACGTGATCACCGGCAAGACGCGGCCCGATCACGGCAAGGTGTTCCTCGGCCAGACCATCGACCTCACGCGGATGAACGAGCCGGAGATCGCGCGCGCGGGCATCGGCCGCAAGTTCCAGAAGCCGACCGTGTTCGAGCAGCACCCGGTGTGGGAGAACCTCGAACTCGCGATGAAAACCGACAAGGGCTGGTGGGCGTCGCTGCGCGCACGGCTCGACCGCAGCGCGCAGGCGCGCATCGAAGAAACGCTCGGCATCATCCGTCTGGAAGGCGAGGCGCGGCGGCCGGCGGGAGAACTCTCGCACGGCCAGAAGCAGCGGCTGGAGATCGGCATGCTGCTGATGCAACAGCCGGCGCTGCTGCTGCTCGATGAACCGGCAGCCGGCATGACCGACGACGAAACGATGCAGCTCGCCGAGCTGCTGAATCATCTGCGCGGCACGTGTTCGATGATGGTCGTCGAACACGACATGGAGTTCGTCGCGGCGCTCGCGGGCGACACGGGCAAGGTCACCGTGATGGCGGAAGGCCACGTGCTCGCGCACGGCACGCTCGACGAAGTGAAGCAGGACGAGGCGGTGATCGAATCGTATCTGGGCCGCTGAGTTCTGGCGGCGCTGAGCACTACACGCTTTAGGAAGGAACACCGACCATGCTGGAAGTCGAAGGGCTGAACCAATACTATGGCGGCAGCCACATCCTGCGCGACGTGAAGCTGACCGTGCCCGAAGGTAAGCTGACAGTCCTGCTTGGCCGCAACGGCGTCGGCAAGACGACGCTGCTGCGCTGCCTGATGGGCGTCGTGCATCCGAAGAACGGCTCGATCGCGTGGCGCGGTCATGCGCTCACGAAGCTGCCCACCTATGCGCGCGTCGCGCAGGGTCTCGCGTACGTGCCGCAAGGGCGCGATATCTTCCCACGGCTGACCGTCGAAGAGAACCTGCTGGTCGGCGCCGCGAGCCGCAAGGCGTCGGCGAAAATCCCGGACCGCATCTACGAGCTTTTCCCGGTGCTGAAAGACATGCGCGCGCGACGCGGCGGCGATCTGTCCGGCGGCCAGCAGCAACAGCTCGCGATCGGCCGCGCGCTGATGAGCGAGCCGCAGCTGCTGATTCTCGACGAGCCGACCGAAGGCATCCAGCCGTCGATCATCCAGGACATCGGCCGCACGCTCAGGCAGCTTGTCGAGGAAATGAGCATGACGGTGCTGCTCGTCGAGCAGTACTACGATTTCGCAAAGGCGATCGCGGACCGCTACTGGGTGATGAGCCGCGGCGAGATCGTCGCGGGCGGCGAAGGCGCGGCGATGGATCAGGATGGCGTGCGCGAGCTGATCGCGGTTTGATCCCGGTTTGATCCCGGTTTGATCGCGGGTTGGTCACATCAGCGCGCTGCTGCTATGCTCGCGCCAACGCTCACCCTGCCCTTTCGCATTTCGCATGTCCCTGCACGAACACCACGCAGCGCTCGCTCCCGCTTCCGTCGACCCGAACGCGTCCTCAGCAGACTGGCTCGCGACGCTCGAACTCGGCTTCGCGCGGCACGGCGAACGCACGACGCTCGCGCACCGGAAGCATCAGGGTCCGCTGCGCGTGCAGCGTCCGCTGTACCCCGAGGGCACGGGCATCTGTCACGCGGTGATCGTGCATCCGCCGGGCGGCGTGGCGGGCGGCGACCGCCTCGGCATCGAGATCGACGTCGGCGAACACGCGCATGCGGTGCTCACCACGCCGGGCGCGACCAAGTGGTACAAGTCGAACGGCCGCGACGCGCGGCAAGCCATCAATATCCGCGTTGGCGCGGGCGCGAGGCTCGACTGGCTGCCGCAGAACAACATCGTGTTCGATGCCGCGCACGCGTCGCTCGGCTTCACGCTGACGCTCGCCGAGGGCGCGACCGCGATCGGCTGGGACGCGACGCAACTCGGCCGGCAAGCGGCGGGCGAATGCTGGTCCGCCGGCACCTTGCGCGCGGATGCGAAGATCATCGGCGCGAACGGCAACACGCTGTGGCTCGAACGCACGCGGCTCTCCGCGCACGATCCGCTGCGCGACGCGCCGCAGGGCCTCGCGGGCTTTCCGGCGTTCGGCACGCTGTGGGCGATCGGGCCCAACTGCAACGAAGCGCTCGCCGAAACGCTCGCGCCGTCGCTGCCATTCGACGACACGATGCGCGCAGGCACATCGTGCGTCGCCGACGGCGTGCTGCTGATCCGCGTGCTCGCGCGCTCGATGGAGCGGCTGCAGCAGACGCTCGCCGCAAGCTGGACCACCTTGCGCCCGATCGTGCATGGCGTCGACGCAGCGCCGTTGCGGATCTGGTCGACCTGAGTGGTCGACATCAGTGTGTCGAGATAAGCGACCTGAGCATCGCGCGCGCACCGTTGTCGCGCATCCCATGCGGCACCACCTGAAGCCGCGCGCAAAAGCGGTGCACATGTGCCGCTTTTCTGTGTGAAAGCACCGCGCCAACGCGCTTTCGCCTGGCATACAGCTTGCAATATCTGGCGCCCGACAGTGCCGCACCCGACGGCAGTCGTTTCTTCACGCCACCACCACTCGCTCAGGATCCGCTCCCGATGAACACCACCCGCCGCACGCAGCTGGCCAGCCTGCTGCTCGCCCCGCTCTTCGTCTTCGCCAGCTTCATGTCGAGCGTCGCGCACGCCGATGCGCTCGACAACATCACGAAAGCCGGCGTGCTGAAAGTCGCCGTGCCCGAAGACTATCCGCCGTTCGGCTCGGTCGGCCCCGACATGAAGCCGCAAGGCTACGACATCGACACCGCCGCGCTGCTGGCGAAGTCGCTGAAGGTGAAGCTCGAGCTTGTGCCCGTGAACAGCTCGAACCGCATTCCGTATCTGCAGACGAGCAAGGTCGACCTCGTGATCTCGTCGCTCGGCAAGACGCCCGACCGCGAGAAGGTGATCGACTTCTCGAACGCGTACGCGCCGTACTACCAGGGCGTGTTCGGCCCGGCCGACGTGAAGGTGGCGAGCCCGGCGGACCTGACCGGCAAGACGGTCGGCGCGACCCGCGGCGCGCTCGAGGAAATCGCGCTCACGCAGATGGCGCCGAACGCGACCATCAAGCGCTTCGACGACAACAACGCGACGATCGCCGCGTTCCTGTCGGGCCAGGTGCAGCTGATCGCGGCGGGCAACATCGTCGCGGCCACGATCCTGTCGAAGAACCCGCCGCGCCGGCCGGAACCGAAGTTCGTGATCAAGAACTCGCCGTGCTTCATCGGCATGAACAAGAACGAGCCGCACCTGATGCAGAAGGTCAACGACGCGATCGCGCAGGCGAAGCAGGACGGCGAGCTGAACACGATGTCGAAGAAGTGGTTCGGCGCGCCGCTGCCTTCGGACCTTTAAACGCGATCCGCCAGCACGGCGGGCGACAACGCCTGCTCGACCGGCAGGCGTTGTCGTATGATTCGCGATGACGCCGCACGCGCGCGCAGACTGACGCGTCGCCACCCACCGACACTTCACGCCCCTCATCGATGAAGCTGACACCTCGCGAAAAGGACAAGCTCCTGATCTTCACCGCCGCGCTGCTCGCCGAGCGGCGCCGCGCCCGCGGCCTGAAACTCAACTATCCGGAAGCGGTTGCTTTCATTTCGGCTGCATTGATGGAAGCAGCGCGCGACGGCAAGACCGTGGCAGAAGTGATGCACTACGGCACGACGCTCCTCACGCGCGACGACGTGATGGAAGGCGTGCCCGAGATGATTCCCGATATCCAGGTCGAAGCCACGTTTCCGGACGGCACGAAGCTCGTGACCGTTCATCATCCGATTCCATAGTGGGGCACACAATGATCCCCGGCGAACTGATAACCGACGACGGCGAACACGAACTGAACGCGGGCCGCGAGACGGTCACCGTCACCGTGTCCAACACCGGTGACCGGCCCGTGCAGGTCGGCTCGCACTACCACTTCTACGAAGTCAACACCGCGCTCGCATTCGATCGCGAAGCGGCGCGCGGCTTTCGCCTGAACATCGCGGCCGGCACCGCGGTGCGCTTCGAGCCCGGACAGGAACGCACGGTCGAACTCGTCGCGCTCGCGGGCGATCGCATCGTCCATGGCTTCAACGGCAAGGTCATGGGCAAGCTCTGAACGCGGCCCGACCCCACACTTCGCGGACACCCACATGACTCTACGCATCGGCCGCCGCGCGTACGCGGAAATGTTCGGCCCCACGACCGGCGACCGCGTCCGGCTCGCGGACACGGAACTCGTGATCGAGATTGAGAAGGACTACACGATCTACGGCGAGGAAGTGAAATTCGGCGGCGGCAAGGTGATCCGCGACGGCATGGGCCAGTCGCAGCGCGTCGCGAAAGACGTCGTCGATACGGTCGTCACCAACGCGGTGATCCTCGATCACTGGGGCATCGTGAAGGCCGACATCGGCATCAAGGGCGGACGCATCGTCGCGATCGGCAAGGCCGGCAATCCGGACATCCAGCCCGGCGTGACGATCGCGATCGGCGCGGCAACGGAAGTGATCGCCGGCGAAGGGATGATCGTCACGGCGGGCGGCATCGATACGCACATCCACTTCATCAGCCCGCAGCAGATCGACGAGGCGCTCGCGAGCGGCGTGACGACGATGCTCGGCGGCGGCACCGGCCCCGCCACCGGCACGAACGCGACCACCTGCACGCCGGGTCCGTGGCATATGGAGCGCATGCTGCAGGCTGCCGACGGCTGGCCGATCAATCTCGGCTTTCTGGGCAAGGGCAACGTGAGCCAGCCCGCCCCGGCCACCGAGCAGATCGCCGCCGGCGCGATCGGCCTGAAACTGCACGAAGACTGGGGCACGACGCCCGCCGCGATCGACAACTGTCTCTCCGTTGCGGACGACACCGATACGCAGGTCGCGATCCACACGGATACGCTGAACGAAGCGGGCTTCGTCGAAGCGACGGTGGCTGCGTTCAAGGGTCGCACGATCCACACGTATCACACCGAAGGCGCGGGCGGTGGCCACGCGCCGGACATCATCAAGGTCTGCGGCGAGGCGAACGTACTGCCTTCGTCGACCAATCCGACACGCCCGTACACCGTCAACACGCTCGACGAGCACCTCGACATGCTGATGGTGTGCCACCACCTCGATCCGTCGATCGCGGAAGACATCGCGTTCGCCGAATCGCGGATCCGCCGCGAGACGATCGCGGCCGAAGACATCCTGCACGATCTCGGCGCGCTGTCGATGCTCTCTTCCGACTCGCAGGCGATGGGCCGTGTCGGTGAGGTGATCATCCGCACGTGGCAGACCGCGCACAAGATGAAGGTGCAGCGCGGCGCGCTGCCCGAAGACAGCACGCGCAACGACAATTTCCGCGCGAAGCGATATGTCGCGAAGTACACCATCAACCCGGCGCTCACGCACGGCATCGCGCACGAAGTCGGATCGATCGAGCCGGGCAAGTGGGCCGACATCGTATTCTGGGAGCCGGCGTTTTTCGGCATCAAGCCCGCGCTGATCCTGAAGGGCGGCATGATCGCGGTCGCGCAGATGGGTGACCCGAACGCATCGATCCCCACGCCGCAGCCCGTGCATTACCGGGAGATGTTCGCGACCCGTGGCGGCGCGCTCGCGCAGACGTCGTTCACGTTCGTCTCGCAACTGGCATTGGACCAGGGCATCGGCGAACGCTACGGCCTGCGAAAGCGTCTCGTCGCGGTGAAAAACTGCCGCGACGTGACGAAAGCGCACATGATCCACAATGCGTGGCAACCGTCGATCAGCGTCGATCCGGAGACCTATCAGGTGATCGCGGATGGCCAGTTGCTGACCTGCGAACCCGCTACTGTGCTGCCGATGGCGCAGCGCTATTTCCTGTTCTGATTTCGCTTCGAGGCACTACGGCATGCGCACGCTCGACAAACGCATCGACCCACACGTGAAGCTTGCCGCGGTGCTCGTGAAGCGCGCGCCGACCGTCACGCTCGCGTACGACGCGCGCTGCAAGAGCCGGCTCGCGGTCACGCTCGACAACGGCGAGGAAGCGGCCGTGCTGCTGCCGCGCGGCACCATCCTGCGCGACGGCGACATGCTGGTCGGCCAGGACGGCGGACTGGTGCGCGTCGTCGCAGCGGCCGAAGCCGTGCTGCTCGTCACCGCGCACGACCGCCTGACGCTGACGCGCGCTGCGTATCACCTCGGCAACCGGCACACGCCGGTCGAGGTCAGCGTGGAGTCGCTGAAGCTCGAGGCCGATCCGGTGCTCGAAGACATGCTGCGGCGGCTCGGCGCGACGGTCGAGCACGCGACGCTGCCGTTTCAGCCCGAAGCGGGCGCGTATGGCGGCGGTCATCGGCATGGGCACGACGAAACCTTCGCGGAAGACTACGCGCTCGCACAGAAGGTGTTCGACGAGCATCATGGGCATGCGCATTCGCATGATCACGCGCATGGACATTCGCATGGGCACGCTCACGATCATTCGCACGAGCACGTGCATGACGAATCGTGCGGCCACGATCACAGCCACGACGATCACCACGGCCATGCGCATCGCTGAGCTGACCGCGCTGCTGCATCTCGCTTCGCCGGCGCTGCCGATCGGCGCGTTCAGCTACTCGCAGGGTCTCGAAGCCGCGATCGAAGCGCAGCTCGTCACCGATGCCGACAGCGCCCGCCAATGGATCGCGCGCGGCCTCGACGACGTGCTCGCGCGCGGCGAGCTGCCGTTTCTCGCGCACCAGCTCGAACGCTGGCGCAATCATGACGTCGATGCGTTGCATGCGGAAAACGCCGCGTTCATCGCGAGCCGCGAATCGATGGAATTGCGCCGCGAGACCGAACAGATGGGCTGGTCGCTGCGGCAGTTGTGCGTGTCGCTCGAATGGGGCGATGCATCGCGACGTGTGACGCTCAGCGCGCTTCAGCCCATCGCGCAGCCCACCGCGTTCGCGTTCGCCGCGTTCGTGCACGATGCGTCGCCGGACGCGACGCTCGCCGCCTACGCGTTCAGCTGGGTCGAAAACCAGGCCGCGGCCGCGCTGAAAGCGGTACCGCTCGGCCAGTTCGCCGGCCAGCGCATCGTCGTCGCGCTGCGCGACGCGATCGAAGGCGCGGTCACGCGTGCGCTCGCCACCTCGCCCGACGACCTCAACACGTTCGCGCCGCAGCTCGGCATTCTGTCGGCGCGACACGAATCGCAGTACTCCCGCCTGTTCCGCTCCTGACGCTTCCGGCTCACCTCGAACATGAACGCACCTCACGCATCTCACGCTTCGCATCCACGCACGAAGAAACTGCCGCCGCTGCGCGTGGGCGTGGGCGGCCCGGTCGGCTCGGGCAAGACCACGCTGCTCGAAATGCTCTGCAAGGCGATGCGCGATCATTACGACCTCGTCGCGATCACCAACGACATCTACACGAAGGAGGACCAACGCCTCCTGACGGTGGCGGGCGCGCTGCCTGCCGAACGGATCATGGGCGTGGAGACGGGCGGCTGCCCGCACACGGCGATCCGCGAGGACGCGTCAATCAATCTCGAAGCGGTGGACCGGATGCTGTCGCGCTTCCCCGATGCGGACATCGTGTTCATCGAATCGGGCGGCGACAACCTCGCGGCCACCTTCAGCCCGGAGCTGTCGGACCTGACGATCTACGTGATCGACGTGGCCGGCGGCGAAAAGATTCCACGCAAGGGCGGGCCCGGCATCACGAAGTCGGATCTGCTCGTGATCAACAAGACCGACCTCGCGCCATTCGTCGGTGCGAACCTCGACGTGATGGCGTCCGACACGAAGAAGATGCGCGGCGAGCGGCCGTTCGTGATGTGCAACCTGAAAGCGCTCGACGGGCTCGATCAGGTGATCGCATTCATCGAGACAAAGGGCTTGCTGAAGGTGTGAACGCGGCCCGCGTCATGCGCGGGCCGCGTTCACTGCATCACTGAACTTTCTTCGCGGCCGCGATGATCGCGTCCGCGACCACGCGCGGCTGGCTCAGCATCACGACGTGGCTCGCGTTCACGTCGATGGCGGTTGCGCGGATCTGGCTCGCCATCGCCTGTTGCGCCTGCGGGTCGATCATCCGGTCCGCCTTCGTCACGACGAACCACGACGGCTTGCTGTGCCACGCGGCATCGGTGACCTTGTCGTCGGTACAGCCCGCGAACCACGGGCCCTGCGTGTCGGCGACGAGCCGCGCCTCTGCCGGCGGCAGGTCCTGCGCGAAATCATGCAGGATGCCGTTTGTGGACAGCGTCAGGAAGCCCGCGGAATCCTTGCGCAGTTCGCCCGCCCACACCGGTGCGGGCTTGCCCTTCAGCATGTCGTTGATCGACTGGCCGTTGTCGGGCGCGAACGCGGCCACGTAGACGAGCGCCTTCACCTTGTCGTCGTTGCCGGCCTGCGTGATCACCACGCCGCCCCATGAGTGGCCGACCAGCACGACCGGCCCCGTCTGCTGATCGATCACGCGCTTCGTCGCGGCCGCGTCGTCGGCAAGCGAGCTCAACGGATTCTGCACGGACACGACGTGCAGCCCGCGCGCCTCGAGGAGCGGAATCACCTTGTCCCAGCTCGAACCGTCGGCGAACGCGCCGTGCACGAGCACGACGTTCCTGCCCTTCAGGTCTTCGGTGGGCGCAGCATGCGCAGCGGATCCGGCGAACAGGCCGCCGAGCAGCAACGCCGACGCCAGGCACTTCTTCAACAGTGAGTTCATGGTGGACTCCTCGTCACGGGTTGGGATGGCCGTCAGGATCGCAGCCAGGCCGCGCCGGCGGTATCGGTCGAATGACCGACCCGGGGCTGCGCTATAGTGGCCGGCGTGCCGCAGATAGCGATGCCTTGACGGTGATTCCTTGGACGAAAACGAAACCGCACCCGGAGCAGGCTCGACGGTCCGCGTGTACGACGCGGTGAAAGCGCTCGCATTCATCGGCGATCTCAGCATGGGGCAGCCGACCGACCATTCGCTGCGCACCGCATGGCTCGCCGCGCAGCTCGCGTTGGCTGCGGGCGAAGGCGACGCGGACGTGGAAACCGCCGCGGAGGTGTCCCTCCTGCGCTGGTCGGGCTGCACGGCCAACGCCGCGGGATTCGCCGACGTGCTCGGCGACGACATCGGCGGTCGTGAAGCGATGCTCGCCGCACGCCCCGACTGGGCGAAGCCGCTGGATCCGCTGGGCGGCATCGAGACCGCGATCACGCCGCTCGCGCAGATTCACTGCGAGGTCTCCGGCGAGGTCGCGCGGATGCTCGGCCTCGCCCGCGGCTCCGAAGCGGCGCTGCGGCATATCTTCGAAGCGTGGGACGGTACGGGCCTGCCCGACGGTCTGGCGGGCGCGGCCGTGCCGCGAACGGTGTTCGTCGTATCGCTCGCGGGCGATCTCGAGATTTTCAGCCGCGTGTATGGGCTGCCCCGCGCGCTCGCATTGATCGCGGAGCGCGCCGGCATGCGCTACCCGCCGAACCTGGCGGCGCTCGTCGCGCGTCACTCGGCGTACTGGCTCGATACGCTTGCCAGCACGGAACCCGCCGCGCTCGACGAAGCTGTTCTCACGCCGCAGATGCGCGAAAACACCTCGGCCGAGCTGATCGCGGACGTGATCGATCTGAAGCTGCCGTGGATGACCGGTTACTCGCGCGCGGTCGCGCGCACCGCGGCCGCGTGCAGCGCGCGGCTTGGCGGCGCCGCGGAGAATCAGGCGTGCCTCTACGCCGCGGGTCTCATACACGGCATCGGGCGCGCGGCGGTGCCGAACGCGATCTGGAATACACGCGGCACCTTGTCCGCGGCCGCGTGGGAGAAGGTGCGGCTCGTGCCGTACTGGACCTCGCGCGCGGGGCGGCAAACGGGCGCGCTGGCGCGGGCGGCAGAACTCGCTTCGTACGCGTATGAGCGGCTCGACGGCTCCGGCTATTTCCGCGGCGCGGCGGGACCCGCGTTGTCGCTCGATGCGCGGGTGCTCGGCGCCGCTGTCGCGTACGTTGCGCTCGGTGCGCGACGGCCGTGGCGCAACGCACTGACGGCTGCCGAAGTCACACAACGCCTGCGCGACGAAGCGCGCGCGGGCCGCTTCGATGGCGACGTGGTGGAAGCATTGCTCGGCGCGCAGGATGCGCCTTCACGCGTGGCTCGTTCGCGGCCGCTGACGGTGCGCCTGTCCGGGCGCGAACTCGACGTGCTGCGCTCGATCAGCCGCGGCGCGAGCAACAAGGAAGCGGCGCGCGAACTCGATCTGAGCCCGAGCACGGTGCGCACGCATGTCGAAAGCGTGTTCCGCAAGCTCGAATGCTCGACGCGCGCAGCAGCGACGTTGAAGGCTTCGGGGATGGGGTTGCTGTAGGGTGTGATCGCACCGACGCGCGAAATCACAGCAGGATTCGCGCGCCGTCACCCGACATTTTCTCGTTCTCGTCGGAATTTCTTCAGTATGGCCGTCCCGGTGATCCGCGAGCACGAAAATTTTTCAGTTTTGGGTGGAGATGTCGGTCCCTCAGGAATTGTGAAACGAGCCGACACTCCATGCCCCACTCGCGCTGATCATCACCGCCCACGCGGTAAGATGCCCGCTGTGATCCACCCGCACACGAGGTGCCATCGCCATGCCCGACACCGATCTTGCCGGCACCTACCGGCGTTACATCGACTGCCTGAATCGCCAGGACTGGCCGGCGCTGGGGCAATTCGTTGCGGACGACGTGAAGCACAACAGCCGGCCGTTCGGCCTGGCGGGTTATCGCGAGATGCTGGAGCGGGACTTCCGCGAAATCCCGGACCTGTACTTCAACATCGAGCTGCTGGTCTGCGACCCGCCTCATGTTGCGAGCCGTCTGCGTTTCAACTGCGCGCCCGCGGGCACGTTTCTCGGGCTACGCGTGAATGGCAGGAAAGTGTCCTTCACGGAAAACGTCTTCTACGCGTATCACGCAGGCAAGATCGCCCAGGTCTGGTCGATCGTCGACAAGGCCGCGATCGAGGCGCAGCTTGCCGGAGCGTAATTCCATGAAAGCAATCCATCCCGACCCGGCACTGCCGGCGAGCGAATTCGGCAACCTGTTGCGCTACTGGCGCGATGCGCGCGGTGTGAGCCAGCTGGAGCTGTCACTCGATGCCGGTATCTCGCAACGGCAGATCAGCTTCATCGAGAGCGGACGCAGCGTGCCGGGCCGTGACACGATCCTCGTGCTCGCGCAGACCCTGGACGTGCCGTTACGCGAGCGCAATGCGCTGCTGCTCGCCGCCGGCTATGCGCCCAGGTACCCGGATGCGCCGTGGAACGGGCAGGAGATGACTGCGGTGCTGCGCGCGCTGGAACGGGTGGTACGCCAGCATGAACCGTATCCGTCGCTCGTGATGGATCGGCACTGGAACGTGCTGATGACGAACGACGCCGCGCCGCGCTTTTTCAACCAGTTCATCGACATGGCTGCGCGCAGGCCGCCGCGCAACATGTTGCATCTGATCTTCGACCCGCGAGGCATGCGTCCGTTCGTGGCCGACTGGGACAGTGTGTCGCGCAGTCTGCTGCAACGCGTGTATCGCGAAGCGGTGGGTCGCGTGATCGACGACGACACGAGGCGGCTGCTCGACAGCCTGCTCGCCTATCCGGACGTACCACGCGACTGGAAAGCGCATCATGCACAGTCCGCCGGATCCGCGATGCCGATCGTGCCGCTCAGCTTCGTCAGGGATGGCGCCGTGCTGCGCTATTTCTCGATGGTGACGACCGTTGCGACACCGCAATACGTCGCCGCGCAGGAATTGCGCCTCGAATGCATGTTCCCCGTTGACGACGAAACGGAAGCGCGCCATCGGCAGCTGCTCGACGCGCAGCCACGGCAGCATTGACCCGCCAGATCAGATCGCTGACCGCAAACGCAGCGGCTGTCGAAGCACGCATAGCTGCGGCGTTTTCATGCAGACCCATACCGGTTTCCTGACTGGCACTCCGGCCTAATCAGGTGTGCGAATCAAATTCGGCACAGATTTTCCACCCGAGGCACCGACGGCGAGTTGACAGAATTATTGACGCAAGAGTGACAGATTTAATACGGTCTACGACAGGGTGCGGCGACGATCGCTCGGCAGAACTGATCCTGGAGTCGTTGCGCGAGGTCTGGTCCTGGTGGTTGCAGGATGGCGAGGACGATCCGCTCGATGACGATCTTCGTTTCAGTCCCGATCCGCGAGCATCGGCCAGTTCGTTTCGTCAGCGCTGGGAGCCTAGGACACCGCTCATCGCGAGCCTTGACGAGGACAGCACAACGGGCATTACGGGTACGCGCCTGTGGCACGTGATGCGACGGTTTTTCCGGCAGGCCGCGGATGTGATCGGCACTGACCATCCTGTCGTTGCCGAAAAATTACGGCGTGCCAGCCCGCATTGGACCCGCCACACCATGCAACACACGCTCTCGCCCGCGGCGCCGAGCTGACCACAGTGCGAGATAACCTGCGTCATGCATCAATCGCGACCACGTCGTTTTACCTGCAGAGCGACGAGGTCAAACGGGCTCGCCAGATGAATCACGCGTTCGAAGCACGATAGCGAGCCAGGCCGCCTCGACCCAATGTCCCAGTTCGACCCGAAGCCGACGACCGAATCTTCAGAGTGCTATGTCGGCTAACGACTCTCTTTCGGCCATCCAATCACGCACCTTCCATGCGACAGCAAAT
>NZ_QQOA01000028.1 GCF_003443895.1 Paraburkholderia phosphatilytica
TTCTGTGTCATCGGTTGCGTCCGCAAGTTGTAGTTGCGGACGCAAGCCTGCGCTCGTTCAGCTTCCGATTCTAGGTGCGGTCAAATTCGCGCTTACGACGTGGGCGCGGACGATGAGACGGGCCCCCCTTTTGTAGGGCCCAGCCGGATGTGCTCTGGTGCGAGGTGCGGGCGAGCGCGAAGGCCCCCGTCACCTTAGCGGACACCTGGGCCGCTGGCCCCAAGCAGCGAATCGCCGCCGGGAACCAGTTTCGGCAACCCCGTCGCCTCTTCGAGTCAACGTTTACCGACGTGAATGCGCAAGGGCAGCTGGGTGTGTTTCCCCTCGCGCAAGTAACCCAGATTGTGCAAGTGCTGGAAGATATTCGGCACCGAGCTTTTGCTTAGAGACGGCCACATTGGGGAGTTACAGCGGTTCACTTGAATGGTTGCTATTCCATGACAATCGACAGGAATGTCGGCCACGTACCGCCATTGACCATGTTAGCAAGCTTGTACTGTTCCACCATACGGCTGCCTTGCGCCTCAAGGCTCTCGTTGAAATCGAAGTATGTCTGGTCCCGATATGCCGTCTTCGGCTGCCAGTAGCCAACACCCTGGTCCAGAATCAGTTTTGTCTTCCTGCCTGAGGCCCAGGACACGGAGACTACGCGGCTATGCTGCAAATCATAGGGCCTATCGACCATTGTGACTTGAGGTTCGACAGAAACCATGGTCTGCAGCCAGGCCTTCATCAATTCGCGCATGTCTTCCGGACGACTCCAGTCATGCTTGATATGGTTGCTCACCTGGGTGGCCTGAGGGCGGAGGGTTGCTATTTCCAGACGCCGGAGTTCGCTACTCTTGAATATTGAAAGGAAGCCGCTCACCAGCATGAGCGACCACGGCGATTTGAGATACCGGTCGCTATAACTCACCTCGATTGCGTGGTCGTGTGCCATCAGGTTCGCAAGTGCAGGTATCTTTTCGCTGATTAGCCCGCGCAGTCGCGCTGCCAAAGATGCCACCGGTCCGTTGAGTTCCGTCACAACCTCGAGAACCGTTACGCCTGATTCACGGACATCCCAGCCAGTAACGTCAATTGGTGTGAGCGCAAAGGTACTGACCTGGCCGGTGGACACCCAGATGCTGCTATCGCTCGTGCCTAGCCAGTTTTCCCCCGGAAGGCCCGCCGCCGCTTCACCCGCAAAAAGTGTCCGCGCAGTTTCACCACGACAAACCTGCGCGACGGCCGTAACGCCAAACGCATCAGCTGCGGCATCATGCTGACATACACGCACACCGAGTTTTCCCAGGAAGTTCAGGCTGCGCCGGTTCTCCGCGTTGAGGTCCTTGACCGCTGGCACGACAAGGCAGACGTCGAGCGAGTCCTTAACTTTCCAGGTCAGGACCCTGTCGCGGAACGATGGATGGTCAAGGTCCCACTCCCTCGGGTCGCCGTTCAGCATCAGCTGGATTCCCGTTGCCCCTCTGTTAATGCTTTCGCGAATGAAACGTTCGGGACTGAACGAACAGTAGGTTGCGCCGGGAATGTTCTGAAACTGGCCCGGTAACTCAAGGTGGTGCAGGAATTCGTTGTCGTCGAGCCATCGCTTTGAGGCATGCCTGTCCAGTTCCTCCTGTTCAACACGGCTGTCGCGGCTTGCAAGACACGAAGAACAGACGTTTTCACATTCCTGCGGACAGTCCAGCTTGCGGGCAGCCTGAGCAAGCAGTTTTATAACCTGCGGCAATGCCGCCAGTACAAATCCGGCACCCCCGCTGACCTGGTCGAAAAGCTGGATGACCGTCCTGACTTTTCCGGTTGCCGTATCCCTGTCGAGCCGGGTTCCGAACCCCATCTCGGTGCTCGCGACGCCAATCTCGTCCGCAATGGAGTCACGCATAGCTACGGCCAGGGTGGTTGCGACGATAGCTTCCTCCGGGGAGTCGCCGAGCCACTCGCCGGTCGTCGGGCTCCTCAGGACGAGCTCGAGGACGTCGGTCGCGGTGTGATAGCCGAGGTGAATGTTGGGCTTCACTGCTGCGCCTGAGCAGGTCCTGTCCCGCTGGCTGCCAGTTGCTCCGCCGACCGGGCGATGGGATTTGTCCGGCCGGAGCGACGGGGGAATTTCGCCGTCGTGCGTCATGGATTCCGCGCGACCACAGGCAAGACATACGGCATATCCGCTTTCATGCTCGCCAGACGAGTGATAAAAGACGCTGCCATTGTGGCCAAAGTGAAGGTACCCGCAGCGGCTGTCCGGTAGCGCCAGCATTTCCCCGTCGAGCTGGATTCGGGGTGGTGCCACCCTGATGAACTTCTGTGTACTGATGTCGTTTGTCGTGGACTCATAGAAGTCCGTAACAAAACCTGACGGACGCAGGATGAGCTTCCGTTCGGTCACGGGAACCGGGTGGTCGCATCGTGTGCAGCGAATGTTGTCGCTATTCGAGTACGCGTTTTCGGTGATTCCGGCCGTTCCGCAATGACGGCATCGCCAGGCGATGTCGAATTTCTGCGCCTCATGTCTAGCGCCGCCGGAGTGCCAGTGCAGTCCTATGCCCGCAGAGCGATACACCCGGCCGTCAATCACGATTTGTGCGCCCGGCGCGTATTCACGAATCGCGATGCTCAGCCCGCGAGTGGGCTGCTCCTTGGACGTGAAGATGTTATCTTCGCGACTCCTTTCCTCGCGTTGCCGGCTGCGCTCCTTGAAATCCTCAACGTTGTAGGTATTCAGGTTCACGACGTCGGTCGGAAAACCGTAACCGGGCAGGAAGGCTCGCGCCGCGAGGTCACGCAGCAGGTACTCGTCCTCATGCCGCTTAAGCTCGAACCCGAGCGCTTTCCGGTATGGTTCATCCACGGCGCAGGCCAGGAGCTCAACCAGCTTGTGATGCTCGGAGCGCCACCGGGACTCGATTGGCAGCAGGCTCGCGACAGCATTGTCAATGAGAGTGGTCAGTGCGCGTGCTGCCAGGCTGGTGCCACGAGTGATATCAGCGATGCTTTGGTCCAGACCCTCGGGGTTGCCTTGCATCCAGTCGATGAAGCGTGTGCAGGCGGACTCGTCACCACCAAAGAACCAGTTCAACGTGAGTTTCGTCCGGTCCGTTCCGGTATTGCCCAGTGTTCGCAGGAACCGGCCGAGCAGCGCCGCGTTGACGTGCCGCTGTACGATTCGCTCCGAACTGAGCGTGATGCCGGGCGCGGGAATGGCCGTGATGAACGGCCACTTTGGTTCCCGGAACGCCCGCTGGTTGTGCGGGTCGGCCTTACACAGGGTGTAAGCAATTGAACGGGCTTCGCTGCGGCGTCCGGCGCGTCCTGCGCGCTGCAGGTAGTTGGCCGGATGCGGAGGGACATTGTTCATCGCCACGGCTGAGATACCACCGATATCGACACCCATTTCCATTGTCGTCGAGCAGTTCAGCACGTTGATTTTGCCGCGCTTGAACATGTCCTCATAGGTTTCCAGGCGGGTCGAAGACTGCTGCGCCGAGTGCTCGGCGGTGCGGTAATAGAATCCACCCTCCGCAGTCCGGTCGCACAGGTCGGTCCAGAGATTCTGTGACCTTAACTGCTGGACGTGTGGATTGTCCGCGACGAGCCGGCGAACCTGCACCCGCGCAGCCTCGGCGTCGCCCCCCGGGGACAGCAGCGAGAAAGTGGGTAGCTGCACCTTCCGGCACCGGTAATCTCCCTCACGAAAACGGTCTGGCATATAGGGCGTAAGCGCGCGAAATACCGTATCGAACATGCGGTGAGTGAGCGGACACACCCAGGCGACGGTGGGCAGCGAGAACGTCAAGGTGTTGAGGTTGAGTGCGTAGCCCCCCTCAAACTGCTCGAGTATCGTCGCGCCCACCAGGGCGTTCCAGGCCTGCTCGAGAAGATGGTTGATGATGTCCTGGTCCTCGGGGCGGCTCCGGTCAAGATTGCCCCCCTGTTCGAGCAATTTAACGAGTCGATGCCCCCGGCCTTGCCTGAACTGCGGCCACTTCTTGAACGTGGCGCTCTCCGCGGCTTCCCGCTTTGATGGCATGAGGACCTTCGAGGTGAACCGTGCTCCCATCCATCGCTGCATCGTGGGGTCGAGGCGGATGAACGTATTTTCGCGAACGTGAAAGTCGAGTGCTACCTTGAGAAAATCCCGCCAGTCCTGGAGCGTCAGATTGCCGGAACCGGTCTCGCCCGGGAGGGCAGCAGCCTTTCGGTCAAGCCACGACGCGGGAGCCGATGTGATGCCGTCGAGACCCCGGTAGCCCACGCGGACCAGGCCTAACGTCTCCGTGCTGTTCTGGTTCTTGGGGCGCCGCGCGTATTCGCGGGCAAGCAGCAGACGGGCCATCGGAATGGCACCTTCATGTCCCTCGAAGAGTTCAGGATTCGCGTACTTGTTGTAATCCCGAATCGATAGGGAGATATCTCTTGAGGTTGCCAGCTCCGTGACCATGTCGGACCAGGACATTTCGCTGGTCTCGCTTGTGGTCAGCCCCGAACTGGCCTCCTCCGCCTTCCGCAACACCTGCGCGGCGGCGTCGTTCATCCCCGATTTCTGAAGACTCTTTGCCAGTTCAATGAGCTCGTCGTAGCCGACCGTGGGAATATCCTTGGGTTTGGCATCAAGCTTTGCCTGGGCGTTACGGAGTATTTCGAAGACAAGTCCGCGAAGCCGGGAGCGTTCGGCTTCCTGTTGCATCCGCACCGCCATGCGGGCGGTCCCCTGTCGGCTATCGGTGAACGTAATGAGCTTGCGGCCTCGCCCGGGAAGTTCCTCCGGTGATTTTCCCTCAGAGTCTTCCGGCATCGGGTCAGGGCAGAATTCGAGGACCGTGGGCACCGCGTTCGCCACATAGAACGGTGCACCGAGATAGGCCTTGCGAAGCGGCCCGGGCGAGCCGGTGAAGCTTGTTTCACACCGGCTGCAGGTCGCCAGAGACTCCGGCGCAACGACAAGCTCTCTTGTGTCTGATGACGGGAGCGCGCCCACGTTGAGCGTCGAGAGGTCGACCTGCAGCGGGAAATAGGGTTCCTGTTGCGTCTCAGCCGGCGCGATGACAAACTTCTCAACGGACTGCCGGTTCGAAGGGCTGGACGACAGCTCGGTATCTGGCTCGTCTTCGGCCGGGCTTTCGTAGCTGAGCGAGAATTCATCGCTTGCATAGGGACTGCGTTGTCGCAGTTGCCCGGCCTGGTCCTCGGCGAGCAGGTGCGGGGTCTTGCATTCGTCACAGAAGGCGAGTTCATACACCGGCGCATGACACTCACAGCGAGAGCGTTGCGTGACATAGACATTGCCAAATGGCCACGCTTCAAGCCCCACCGGTTTGGCGCTGCAACGGGCGTCGACGCAGGCCCACAGCCCGTGCTGCATGCGCTGGAAGAGATGAATGCGCAGCTTGATGAACGGTGGCTCGTCGGCCGCACGCCGTGTCCCACTCATCAGGTCGAGCCACGCCAGCACCTCCTGTTGCCGCCCAGCGAGAGTCTCGCCCGTCAGCCGATTGCCAGCGATTTCAACGAGCTCGTTCAGGTCAAGCGGGCGTCCTTTGCTTACAATACCGTGGCGAAGCATGCTGGCCAGCGGATGATGGGCGAGTACGGAAAAGCGGGCCTCTGATATTTCCTGGCCGGCGTCAACTGAGCATGCCGCTTCATAGCTTCGCGGGTCGGGTGTCCCGGCGCACACGACGTCTGGTACCTTGCGTGAGCCCCCCACCACGACTACCTGTTCCGGCCGCACCCCGGCCAGACTTGCGAGATACTGCTGAAGCCGTTCATTTGCATTGCTGTCGGCAATGGTGGCCGATGTCGCAACGAAGCGGATTTCTTCTGGGCGTTTTCCGAACGCCTGAACCACGCGTCGCAACAGCAGCGCGAGTTCGGCCGCCTGGGAGCCAACATAGGTGTGTGCCTCATCCAGAACTATCCAGCGCAGGGACTGCTGTTGTCGTGACAGCTCGAGAATCGGGGCGTCGACCTGCCGGACCAGCATGTATTCAAGCATGGTCGCGTTGGTCATCAGCATGGGCGCCGGCTGTCTGCGCAGTTCCTCCCGTGATAAGACTTCGTTGGGCCTTTCATGCTGCAGCTTGCGCACTTCACCAGCACTTTCCACGGTTTTGCCGTTATACAGGCAAAAGCGGATGTCCGAGCCGAATGGCCGCGTCCAGGCGTGGAGGCGTTCGCGCTGCGAATTGATAAGGGCGTTCAATGGGTAGAGGAAAAGCGCACGCACGCCAACGAGTGACTGCCCTGTGTTGGCGCGTTCACGGACCAGGTCCTCGAGTATGGGCACCATGAAGCACTCTGTCTTTCCGGAGCCCGTCCCGCTCGTGATAACTGCGGATTTTGGAGTGGGTTCCAGAAGCGTTTCCCATGCCTTCAACTGATGCACGTAAGGACGAGCGTTCGCTGCGAAGCGGTAGGTTCCCTCTGCGGTATGGAGCGTATCGAGCAGACTTGCCGACAACAGATTGCCCCGCAGGTCATTCAGCGTCGTCTCCTCGGCTTCCTGCCATCCAAAGGTGTGTTCGAAAACGGGTGGTGCCAGAAAACACCCGTCGGAGCCAAGTTCGCTGTTCATCTGGATACCAAGATGGCGTCGCAGATTCTCGTCGTTGATACCAAGAACGCTCAGCGTGGCCTCCCGGGTACGGCTCAGACTTTGTTCAATCAGGTTGGTAAAGTACTTCATTCGCTTCCTCAGGCCCGTGCCGATGCGAGTAGATAGGAGACCATCATTCCGTGAACCGGGGTATACCAGCTACTGCGGTCAAAGTCGGACACCATCTTGATGGCGAACTTCACATAGGACCGCCTCTCCTTGAGCTCTTCGATATGTGCCATCCCAGCCGTAACATAGGCCATGAATATCGGCAGGTAGGTCACGGCGTCTGTATATTCCACCATTGACATGTTGGTTATCTGGCTTGGCAGCGGCTGCTTCCTTATCCATTCCTTGAGCAGGAAACCCAGGTCAACTGGCCAGCGGTTGTTGCCCTCGTGAGTTCTGCGCAATTGCTGGTACCAGTCCGGCAGGATACGTTCAACGGGAAGCCTGGGGAGGCTGGTCGGGTCAGCGGTTTCCAGATAGTTGCCGACTTCCTTGAAACCCGACACGACGGCAGGAAGCATGGCCCGGCGATTCCTGAGCAAGCTATCCAGCAGAACTTCGGGAACACCCTGCCGAACGAGCCATTCGCGAAACCGGGCATAGGCGGTTGCCCAACCCGGCAGCGGGATGCATTCCCATATCACCGCGAGCTCATCACGGATGCGTTCGCAGAACGCTTCGTCGAATTCAAGCCGGAATACAGCCGTTGCGAGTGCTGACGGGTTGCGTGACAGCGCCAGCCAGGATTCGAACACGGAGAGGGGAAGATGACGGTAGTGCTGCCGGAGGTCGGCGAGATACTGCCAGCCGCTGTGGTCCAGGTCCGTTGCCATATCAGCAATCTGCCGATTGATGACATCTGGCTGTCTTACGGGATGAAAAACGCGCGCGGCGGTGTGGAGTGAGCGGATTTCAGCTGGTATGTCGGTGCCGGACAGCTCTTCAGGTACGTAGAGTACGGGGCGGAACTGCGTTGATGAACCAGTGGCGGGATAGACGAGCCACGGTCCGTCGCGGCGCATCGATAGTGGTGCCCGGAACCGTCCGGTACCTGCTCCTTCACTGCTCATTTCTGGTATTTCGACGCGCCCCTGTTTCGGGTCGGTGAGGAGCATCGCCTCGACGGCCACCTCCGTATGCAGCGGGCCACCAGACGGGTTCATCAGGCTGAACGCGTCCTTGTCTTCCCATCGAACGGCGCCGTTATAGCGCCGGACGTCGAAGCGCAGGAGCGGTTGATTCGTCTCCACCGTGACGCGCAGACAGGCATCCTGGTCGTCGACCGCACCGAGCATCTGTTGCATGTCAGCCTGATAGCTGAAGAGGCTGAGCAGCACTGGCGTGTTGCCCGCCTTGACAAAATAGTGGCGAGCACATCGACCTTCCCGGGTCGCCAGTTCGAGGCGCAGGCAGAATTCGGTACCATTCGACGCCGAAGTGGCCAGTGCAACGCGAAGGCCCAGAAGTTCTGCAAGCGTAAAGTTGCGCCGAGAAATTGCTGCGCCATCGGAAGCCAGTAGCCGGGCGCCCTGGTAGGGATACGCCAGCCTGAACTGAATCGGGTCGCTTCCGGAACTTGTGCGACCTTTCGCTTCAAGTGTCAGGAATGACGGTGGGTCATTGCCCAATGATTCGAGCGTGATGATGGTGTCCTGGTCGCCGACCTCCACACGGCTTTTGACTGCGCTGTCAATAACCTGCACGTCGAGCGGCCGCGCGTTCTTCAACACAAGGCGGGCGGGTTTGCTGGGTGAGGCGGGGAAAGCCTGAATCGCGAAACCGGCGGGAACCACACCAAAGCGTCGCTGGAGCAGAACCTCGCCAAGTGCATTTCTTGCGATATAACGGATACCACCCAGCGGTTCACCGCCATTCATGCGCGTGAGCGGCTGGCGATTTGCAACCTCCTGGATTCGCGCCCGGGATTCCGCTGCATCCACAGAGGCATCCAGCCGAGGCCAGCCTAGGTACACCACCTGCGGAACCGACACAAAATACGCCATGTTTCCCTTCAGGACCGGCTGGCCGTTTCGCTCCGGGCTCGTTCTCAGCCGGATTGTGTAACGGTCGCCCGTGTCTGAAGTGAGCTGGAGGTTATCGGATGTTTCAAGCCAGAGTGTGCTGTCTGCGCTCTTCTGGACGCTGACCGCGCCATCACACGAATAACTGAATCGTTCCGGAAGGTGTACGCGAACGCGGCCGCTTGCGGTTGTACACGACGCGCTGGCTACGAACCACCATTCATCGCCCCTGCATTCGAAGACGAGGGGAAGTTCTTGCTCTTCGAGCGCGCCTTGGTCAAAGCGGACGGTGTAGGCGGACCTGCCGTTTGCGAGCAGCCGGAGCGTGAGCTCGTCATACGGCCGCGACCGGTCAATTGAAAGCTGGGTGCGAAGGAAGAGTACCGACAGGGCGGACTGGTCAATGCTTTGGTGGCCATACGCGGTGCCGGCTCTCGCGAGGAGCCGTTCGCCCTCGAAAAAGGCTAGTTCAAAGCGTGTCGTATTAGCGACAAGGGAGTCGACGGGAAACTGTGCCTCGCGCGGAATCGTCACCTCGGTGCGGATACGCCAGCCATGCGGCTGCTCGACCAGGCGGTGTGCGCACGAGAATGTGCCAGCCTCTGCGCGTTCAGCCTCGCGTTCCGCCCGGCGACGGCTCGCGTCGCGGAGCCACTCGCTAATCAGGCGGCGTGCGTTATCCTCGTCCAGAGGCAGCGGAAAGTCACGCCACCAGTGCGGCGCGACCTCGTCCAGATATTGCGCGGGGTCGGCTTTTCCCCGGAGCTCATACTGCGTGGCCAGAAACATCAGCTGCTCGACGATACCGGCGAGCAGCTGCCGCGTCTCAAGGGTGCGGAAGGTCTGCGGAAGCTCGTGCTCGAAGTCAGCCAGCACATCGGCTGTCGTGCGGAGTCCACCTTCCGCCCGGTAATAGTACTTGAGGCCCTTTCGAACGACGCGGCCGAAACCATGGGACTCGCTTTGCACCAGCGGCCACGGTAGTCCGCCCTCCGTGAACAGTGAGCCGAGGAGGTTATCCCTGCCATCCAGATATTGTCGAATCGGGCGCTTCCAGTACTGGCTGAGCCCCTGTCGTACCAGTTCGCCGTGCTGCTGGGGCGTGAACCTGCAGCTCAGACGGTTTTCGAAACGAGCCCACGCCCATCCGCCGTCTTTCGCGTCGTACTCACGCCGGAAACTTTCAGCCACAAAGAGGCAAAATGCTGCTGCCCACGAAAGGCCGTACGTTGGGTGCACGGCATGCAACCGGTGGTCGCGCAGGATTTGTTCAAGCTCGCGATACTCGCCAGGCGTGACCTGGTAGCGGTATAACGGCAAGCCGGGTGGCTCCCTGAAAATGTCCCGAATGAACAGAAATTCCGCCAGCCACGCCCGAATGGGCGACACCGCTCTTGGTAACTGCGACATGCCTTCGCCCCTTCGTTGCCTCTTGATTTTGTTGTTGTGTAAACCAAATATATGGTTGTGGTCTTTCTCTGATATCGCGAACAGTGTTTTGCACGTTACGGTGCGGTCGATTCCCCGAATGCAGCAAGTATATTGCGATGCTCGATGGCGGCAAATGCTTGCGGAATCGGAGTATCCAAGAACTTCATTCGGAATAGTTTACGGCGCGTCTCGCCAGCGGCACACCGGCATCTGCTGTACGCGTTGCGGCTACATACTGCACGGGTACAGGGGCAGCGCCTGTTGGGCGTGAAATTCCTTGATAGCCCAAGGCCCCAGCCACTGTATAACGGCAGCCCGATTCCACTTGTTTAGGTCGAGGCCCATCGCGTGCCCTCTCGGCTCGAGCGCAGGCGGAGGAACAAGGCCTGGGTCCGAGCTGATTTATGCGATTTGAATGAATGAACCTGTCAGCATAGGAACGGCTGTGGGTATATATGTTTAAGTCGCCGCAATTGCATCGGCAAAAATCCGGGCACGTTCTTCTTCCAAGCGCTGGATTTCAAGCGTCCTATCATTGATGACTCGAAGTGCATCTTTGGCCACGACGCAAGCGCGCTCTGAAGGAAGCGGAACGATAAGTTCGCCGAGGTCCGAGAGTCGGATGTTACGGACCGTACTTCCAGTGACGATTTGTCGAAGACGCTCTGCTCCGATGCGGCTTTTGAAAAAGAGGTACAGCGCTTCCGAGTAATTCACCGATTTCGGACGCAATACCAGGCAGGAGTTCGGCACGAATATACGACCAGCGTATGTCTCGACAAGCCCCATTGCACCGACGGCCCCTTTCGCCACCATGACTATGTCGCCGGGCTGGAGCTCGGCAGTTGTGTCAGATATCCTAGCTTGTTCTGTTTCGCGAGTATCGTCTTGCGTTGTTTCGACAAAGCGAACGTACGGGAACGCGCGGCCTATGCTTTCGGTGGTCAGGCTCGCGCCCACGCCTCGCGAGTCCACGAGCATCGACGAGGGGCGAAAAATATCCACGAGTTCACGGAGTCGAACTCCGCTAACGGCAGCTTCTTCCGCTGACAGGGAAGCTGTAAGCAGCATGCGCGGGAGGAGCGAGCCACTGCGCATGATTGCTTCGCGCGTTAGTGTGCGACTTGTGTGGCTATCCGCGACGCGGTCGTCTATGCCATCGAATATGCAGCGAGCAAGAGTGCGGCTCGACTCGACCTCAATTTTCCGGCCTCGTCCCCTTGTGGCAACAGTTGGACGTTCAGGCAAAGCCATAACGAACACAGATGCGTCGGCAGCTGGCGCTCCTGAGAGTCGGAGAATCAGCAGAGAATACTGGTGGGTTGCAAGCGGCGTCACGCCACTGGGAAGCTCAAGTACCGCTTCCAAACGACCCGAGTTGAGAAGTTCATTCCGAAAATCAGCCGCCTTTCCAGTGCGGTAGAGCATAGAGCTCGGTACAAGTGCTATTAGCCGTCGAATACTCGAACCAACGGCCGAAATAAGCGCACGAAGTTCTTCGCTGGCGGCATATGGAAGCTGCTTTGCATGCGCACCTCCCGAAACGCCAGGGACAAGAGGAAACGTAGCTATCGCGACATCGTTATTAGCTTGCGCCTTCGAAACCCGCTCAATCGGCAAAAATCCATTGGACTTAACGCTCACCACGTCCTGAGCCCCTCCGACGACGGTCCAGGAGGCAGCGCGGGTGATTTCGGCGCACAGCGCCGGAATGTCGGACCCAGAGCAATACTGCTCGACCGAGACGCCAGCGCTGTTCAATCGAGATGCCGCAAGGCAAAGAGGGTCCTGCAGGACGACGGCGCGCGGATGCGCTGCCTCTATGACAAGGTCAGTCAGGAGCTGCGCAATATCCGGCGTAAGCGATGTCTCCCCCCGACGTCTAGCTGTGTCCGAAACCGAAATCCAATCAAGAATTTCGGTGAGTTGCGGCGCCGCCTGTTCTCGTATCGCCTGCAACTCTGCATGAGAGATGGGCAACGTACTTGACCTGAGCAAATCGCCCCTGTGCGTTTCAGTGAGCATTGACAACGCAGCTTCATATGCATCGGGAACGCCATGGTCGCGAAGGGCCCCCACGAAGTCCCGGAATACAGCGGTCGGACTCAAAGGACGATTCATCTCAGTTGCGCACCATCTGCGAGCTTTTGAACGACCCTTCCGCGTACGGCCGGGTATCCAACGTCACGTGAAAATCGAGCTTCACGGGCGGCAAGTTCAGGGGATGTACCGCCAGTGCCGTAGCGATAGCAACGAAAATCGACCGCCGGGACTGGCGTGACTTGCGCCCGATGGACTCTTCTGCTCGTGTCAGATTTTTCATGGTTTCCGGATTTCAAGATTTGACGAAGAAATCATGACATGATTTCTTCGTTGGCCGCAAGCGTCATTTGCATGCTCGGGAAGTGGAAACTCAGACCACAGATGCCACCAGCGATTGCGCGCGTGAGGTCGCCCCGCAGCGCGGACTGAAGCGACGAGCGTTTCTCTGCTTTCCAAAGGCTCGAAGGTGGTAACGCGTTGGTCGCCCGCTCAACCGATGGAATCTAAGCTCGCTTGAAAATTCCTTCAGCATTGCCTACGTTGGTAAACCCAAGCCGGTGCAATGCCGGCGCGCAGTACCAGGAATGAGCCTTTATTCGTCGCGTTGACCGCCCGCTAGGTCAGGCCCCCATTTTATGAGAGGGTATGGTTGGGGGCTGGCGATGAAACAGGTCTGGCTGCGAGCGAATTTTGCGACGTGGATAGTCAGTCGCCTATTCAATGTACTGTCCCTGTTTGAACTGGTGGAGCGCGATGGTCTCCGCGCCCATGACACGCAGGCAGGCAATGAGGAAGGCCGCCGAGAACCGCTTGCGATTAATTTTGCGGTTGAGCTGGTCGGGCGACTCGTAGATGCCGAGCTGCTCCAGCATCCGCGAAAGCTGTTTGTAGCGGATGCCGCGCCGCATCATCTCTTCCTCTATCAGCCTCTTCGCCTCTTCTTCCCACTGCCCGTAGGGCCCAGCCGTCAGCCGACCTTGCTTGTGCGGCGGTTTTTCCATCGTTCCCCCTCGACCTTGTTCGGGCCTCTGTTTTTCTGTTGCCGGGATTTTCTCACGGCTATTTTCGGTCGTATACGACCGACTCCAAACCAGCATTCCTACACGTCCTTAGCAAGCCACTTTTTTGCGAGGACAGAATGCTGACAATAGCTTTACAACCCAGTTTGCCGGCCCGACGGGCCGCAACTGTACTCTCGACGACCAGCCAGATGTACAGCCGGCTGCGGACTCCGGGCGGAGGCGCGAAATGAGAATCGCACCGACCTATGGCGTCCGTAGTCGCCGGAGTGCGGCGAACGCCGGCGTCCGGCCGACGGCCCGTACGTATGGCAAGGCCCGCATCGGCACCTATGCCGAAAAGGCTGACGGCCACATCACTGTCGAATCGGACGCGGAACGCCTCGTCGCGCACATGCTGTGCATTGACCCACGCGTGCGCTCTTTCAGGCAGCAACCGTTCACAGTCGACCTGGTCGGTGAGCGACTGCTGTTCACACGCGAGGAGCTGTCCGAAGCGCGCAAGGCGCGTGGTGGTCGCGCCGGCGAGGCGGAGTACACGCCCGACTTCGCCACCGTTCAGGCCGACGGTCTGCAGCGCGCATACGAGGTCAAGCTCGAAGGCTTCGAGGGCGATGGACGGTATTGGGCCAAGGTCGAGCGGGCCCGGGAAATCATGGAGGCCTACTGCTATCCGCTATCCACGCTAATCGTGCCTGCGAATGAACGGCACCCGGTCGTCGTCAATGCGCAACTGCTGAAGCCGGCGCTGGCGCGTGTCCCCGAATACCTGACGCCGGACATCATTGACCGGGTTGACCGCTACTGCGAATCGGGCCCGGTGTTGCAGCGCGCGCTGTGCGCCGACCTCCAGATTCCGACGGGCCTGATTCCTCCACTTTTGGCTGGCGGTGTGCTGCAGGCGGACCTCGCGCATCAGCTCATCTGCGCGACTCTGCCACTGTCGGCCGCATATGGTGACCTGAGCCACCTCTGCCTGATTGAGGAGTTGCGGCCATGATGTCCGACCTACGCGCCGGAGACAAGCTGGCGCTGCCCGGCAAAACGGACAGCTGCTTCGAGGTTCTGGACGCCCGCCTGCATGCGGGCACCATCCATCTCTTCGACGCTGAGAAACGTGCGGACCGCTATGTCGAATACGCCGACATCTGCGCCCGGATTTCGGAGGGCAGTCTGGTCCTGCATCGAAAGGGGATGCCGCGTGTCAGTATTGCCGCCCAATACAACAATCCGGCACTGCACGAGCAGCTCCGTCTGCTGACCTATGTCCTGCGACGCATTGATGAAATCCGTGAGCAACGCGGCGTTTCGTTTGACGCCGCCATTCCTCTAGCCCGCGATGCCTATCCAAAGGAGCGAGCGGGTCAACTGCTGGTCTGTCCGTTTCCCTCGCGCGCAACCCTGTACCGGGCGCACAAGAATCAACTGCTCGGCCTGCCGGTTCTCAGGGGGGACAAAAATAAAGGCAATGTCGCAGCCAGATATTCAAAGGACCTCATCGAATTCGTCGACGAAGTCATCCAGAACCATTTCCTGGTCACAGAATCCAGGTGGACGGTCCTTAAGGTCACGAAATACGTCAACCGTCAGGCTCGTGAGCTCGGCTTGCATGTTGCCGAGCACACTATCAGCCGCAAGTTCGTGTGCGCCAGGATTGCTGCGGTCACCGTCGATGCCGAATATGACCGGATGGACCCACTTAAACGGGTCGCCGGCAAATCGTTCGCGAAAAAGCGCATCCGGGCAGCATTCCCATTCGCCCGAATCGAGCAGGACGCTTTGCATCTGCCGTTCGTCGTCACCGCACCCGAAGGCACCGCCCGGACCATCTATCTTGTGCTCGCAATTGACGTCTGCACCGGATATCCGGTGGGATGGCACCTCGTCCTCCGTCCGCCGCGAGAGATGGATTCGCTGTCGTGCCTCGAGATGTATCTGACGCCTGCTAAGGCAGCCCGCTTCGCGGAATTTGGTATTGCTAACGCGCTGAACGTTTATGGCACGCCTGGACAGGTCATTTTTGATAATGGCCCGGAAACCAAGGGCGGCCGAATTGTACGTCTGGAACGGTTAGGAATGGATGTCAAGCACTGCAAAGCAAAGGAAGCGCAAGGCAAACCATTCATCGAACGCCTGAACAGGTCGCTCAAGGAAGCGTTGGAGCTTCTCCCGGGCTGCACGCGCTTTGAAGGAAAGGATGGCAAGCGCGACCCCGAGGCGCTGGGCGACGAGTTGATGAGCGTTCAAGAACTCGAGAAGTGGGTTGTGGGGTGGCTCTATAAGGAATGGGTCAACAGTCCGCTCGACCGGCTGCGCTGGGACGAACTGCTCGTCGATTCGGTCAAAGGAAAGACTCCGCTTGAGCGCCTGCGTTACCAGACCGAAGAAATGGGACAACCCATCACTCTGCCGCCGCCGCGCCAACGATGGATGGCTGCGCTGTTCGAGCACAAGATGTGCGCGTTGAGCGCCAAGACCGGAATCTCGGTCGAGCGCGGATTCAGGTACAACGGCGAAGCCATGTCGTACCTGCTGGGCAAGTACGGCGACAGTACGCAACTTCATGTGCCGGATTTTGTTGCCGGCAACAAAATCCGGCACGATCAGCTGCGGCACGCCGCCATAGAAGGTCAGCGCACGCGCGATGCCGCCCAGCCAGTCCTCCATCGTTTCGGCCGGCGTCGCACACGCGAATGTGTAGCTCGACGCGCCCATGGCCGCCACGAAGATGTGCGCGCGGCGTCCAGTCGTCAGCGGCAACGTGGGGCCGGCGAAGTCGACAAACAGCTTCTCGCCGGCGCGGTGAATCTGACGCATCGAGCGCTTCAGGCGTTTCGTGAACGCCTTGTAGTGCTCGCAGAACTGCGTATAGCGGTAGGTCTGCCGGTCCGCGAACTCGGCCTGGTACTCCTCCCACAGCAACGTCAGCGTCATGCCCTTGCGACGCAGCTCCTGGTGGATGCGTCCGTAGTCGGGCTGGGCGTAGCCGGCTGGCCCCGTGGGCTTGCCGAGAAGCCGCCGCTCGAGTTCGCCTTCGTCCATGTCACAGGCGCTCGCCCAGTCCAGCCCGGCGGCACCGGCCAGTCCGATGTACTTCGTGACCACGCCCTTGGAAATGCCCAGTGACGCGGCGATCCGATCGTGCGAGAAGCCGCCGTCGAATTTAAGTCGTAAAACGTCCTTGATCATGCGCATGTTCATCCGGTGCGCAGGCATGTTCTCTCCGGCCAAAGCCGGCGAGCATAGCCCGCGTGGTTGATGTCATGCGCAACGCCATTCCTGCCTTCCGGTCCGTTCGGTCACGTTCCCGAAATGTCCGGTCACGTTGCCGAAATCGTCGGTCACGATCCCGAAACGGCCGGTCACGTTGGTCCGAAATACGCATGGAGTGCCCGGCGACCGTCGATTCGAAGACCGCTTTTACCCTCATCGGCATATGTGCGGACGATTTCGAATCCGCGGCGGGTCGCGTAGTCCCGGATTCGGTCGCGCTGGTTCTCGGTCGAGTACTGCTGGTGTTCGGTCGACATGCGGACGTACTCAGCTGCCCGTCCTGCCATGGAGCTGGCGACGACTGCTGGACCCGCGCTATTGATTGACATGCTCCGCTCCGCAACTCAGACACAGACACGCGGCAGGCACCGAGCGCAAGGGGAGCCCCAAAATACGAACGCCGCGACTTCACATCAGGCGGTGGCGTTTGAAAGCGAACGGTGACAAGGCAAACATAGCAGGCCAAACGCCAATGTGTATCACGTCATCTCTTTGCAATCACATGGGCAGCGCTGGCGGCGCAGACAGCACGGCGATGTGAACGGTCCACGCGTCCATCTTTGCAGCGCTGGCATCCTCCGCATGACGCAGCACGTAGAAGCCAGAGCCCAGCGGCCGGGGGAGTTCGATGACATCCATCTTTGCAATAGGCTTGAAACTCCGTCGTGCATTGCGCATCCGCTGCATGCTGCTGTTGCGCTCGCGGTACGCCGGATGTGCAGCTCGATATTCGCGCCAATAGTCGGCGTGGCCTGCGCGCCATCTCGCCTGGGCACGGGCCTGGTTGTCGCGATAGTCGCGGTCGATACGGAGCCGATGGTTCTGCCAGTCGCGTCGACGAGCGCGCTGGCACGCTTCCGACGAGCAGTAACGCTGACGAGGAACATGCAGCAGCGGCACGAACGCGTTGCCACAGGCGAGACAGAGGCGGGGGGATTTCATGAGTGCCCTCCAGGTCGGGTTGCGACGGGCAGACGCGGACACGGACGCCTCGACCAGCCACGGAAACGGCGGGCCCGAGACGGAATAGAGGGGTTTAACTCGGTAGCTGCTTCGTTAAACAGCCATCGCTGTCTGCCTGGCGCGTGAGTAGGCCAGTCTCAGAAACTTGGACACTTCTTGACCGCCGACGTGCATCGTGATGGGTCGCTCACGACGGCCCCATGGGTGATGGCGATGGGAGAGCTTCGCCAGGAAGGTACCCCGTTTTCATGCCGGTTCAGCTGCATGCAAAAAAATCTCACGCGATGATTCCCCAAATCTCATCCGATGCGTCGCACAGTCCGCAGAGCCTTGACTGACGGGCCCAAAAATCTCACGTTTTGAGTGCCGCTACAATGGGTGTAGCTGAGCCCGTAAGGTGAGATTTCTCGCCTTGCGTGACAAGGCGCTCCAAGGAACGAGATGCATCCTGTGAGATGTTGAGAGGTATCGGACGCTACTGGCTCCGGCCCGGTAGCGTTTTTCTTTTTCCCGCCTTTCCTCATTCAGGAAGGATGCGTGAGCCGTCGATGTTGAGTAACTGAAACTTGGTTAGTGATTCTTCCATCGCATTCGTTTTCTTCAGGTTCGCAATGACGCCGTCCAGATTCGTGTAGTCGAACTGTGCGCACCAGCGCGCCATTTTTGCAAGACTGCGCGCGTAGTCCGCAGGCTCGTTCTCGCGGGTGAGCTTACGCAGGCAATCGACGAACTGCGGATGAAAGAGGGTTGGCACAATAATGCGGTGCAGCCCGGTTCGCGAGAGTTCCGCGTTCATCACCAGGCGTGAAACCCGACCGTTTCCGTCAACGAACGGATGAATCTCTGCTACCAAGAACAGGTAGAAAATCGCCCGCGCAATGCCTTCAGGGACACTCATGGCCAGGCGCGAGCCCTCTTCAAACGTTCCGCGAACCTGCCCGGGGTTCACGAACTGGGTCGTCCCGGCGTAGTTGACTTCTGTCTTCAGCCCCCCGGGGTTCGCCTCCGGCCGGGCCTGCAGCATGCGTGCGTGCCACTCCTGCAGCGCCGGCAGGAACTCTTCGCCGGACACAGGCGGGCTGTGTCGGTATGGCGCTTCGACCGCCAGCTGGTACACACCGAGGATGTCGTGGGAGTCCTTCGGGCGGGTGGACATCACTTTCTGGTGCATGACAATGTCGCGCGCATCCTCAATGGCGAATTTTGTCCCCTCGACGTAGTTCGAAAAATACGACTCTACGAAGGCGCGATTGTGCCGCGCCGTGCCGACGGGCACCGTTTCTTCAACGCGCGGTACAGCAGCGGTTCGCAGATAGCTCGCGAGAAGTCCAAAACGCTCAATACGGCCTCGGTCGACGGACTTGCCCTTGGCGATGAGGATGCCATCGTGCGTTTTCAGCTCACCCTTGTCGTGTGTGCCGAGGAGTTCGCCAATCATGCCGCGCAGCGTCTCAAGTTGCGCTTGCATGCCAAGTCGTTCGGCCAGTGAGGCCGCCTTGTCCCGAATATCGTTGAGAAACTGCTCCCCAGACGCATTCAGATGTTTGATGAGCCAATCTTCAACTTCCTGAGCGCCCGCACGGCGCGCCGCTTTGTGACCCAGGTTCTCAAGCAGGATACGTGGCTGACTCGCCCAGTGCAGCCCTGTTTGCCCCAGCGTCATGTCTCCAGGTAACGGCCCCGGCCCTTCGACGACCTGGAACGCAAGGCCTGGTAACTTGAGCTTTCGACGGACGAGTGTCGGATGCGACACGGTCCAGACGTTTTCTTGGGCCATGCCCCGGAGGGCGCTCACGTGCGAGACGACACCGCCAGGCATGAGCACACCGCCGATAGCCATCCAATGCGTGCGAATCCGCCTCTCCACTTCGGCATCCCCGCCTTCGCTCTTGATATACACGCCCTTAAACACATTCGTGAGCGCGCCAGCCGCAGCGAGGCGCTGCACGCGCCGCCTCTCCGCCGTTGAGAGGCCGGCCATGAAGATGACATCTTTGGTTACGGGCTCTAGGGTCGCAGTCATGAAGGTGCTGGGTTGTCGCGTAGATTCACATTTTATCGCCTTGAGGTGGGATTTTGTCGTGTAGAGTCGCAGAAATCGTCAAATTTGTCGCGCAGGCTCACAGAATCTCATATAAGGGACAGATTTTCGTGCACCCGTGGGAGAGCGCGCATGTCGCGTAGAGTCACAGATAGCCACTCTCGGCTCGGGATTTTGTCGCGTAGGCTCGCAAAAACGGCAGTTTTTGTCGCGTTGAGTCGAAATTTTTAGCGCTATGCCTGCTTCCATATGTGATGGCAAGCCTATGTAGGGGGGAACCATAACCCGGGATTTTTAAGTGAGACGCCGACCTCTGTAAGGCCAGCGACGATGCAAATGGCCAGAAATCTCATCCGATATCTCTCAACATCTCACAGGATGCATCTCGTTCCTCGGAGCGCCTTATCACGCTGGCGAGAAATCTCACCTTACGGGTTCCGCTGCACAACCAGCCAACAACGGCTCACTCTAAAAGCCTCTTATAAGAAGCGTATAACTGCTCGCTGAGTTCAATATGCTACATTTATGAGGCGCATCGGAGTCACCTCATGGATTGCACCCTGCAAATCTTCGTGGATGACCGCTGGATCGACTGCGCGCAGATCGAGTTCAACGGCGGTCTTTGCCAGTGGAATTACCCGGTGACGTACGCCGTTGATCGCACGAACGTCCCGCTGTCACTGGCCGAGCGCGTGGACCTGGGGATCCGCGAGACGCGCGCCATACCTGCCTTTCTCTATGACCTGGTCCCGCAGGGAGCCGGTCGGCGTTTCCTGCTCGGCGAGCTGCAACTGCCGGATGGCGCTGATGCCGACTTTCCGCTGATCTGTGCGGGCGCCCTCAATCCGGTGGGCCGAATCCGGGTTGCGGAGGCCGTCGACTACCTCGACGCGCATATCGCGCGGCATCCAGCTGCGCGTGGCCTGCCCGGCCTGATGATCGACGGCATCGTCCTGCGCAGTGAAGAGTTCAAGGAGCGGATGTTCCTGCATGGAATGCTGGGCACCGGCACCACGGCGGTTCAGGGGGCGGCGCCCAAATACCTGCTAACCCGGGACCGCGCGGGTCTGCTGCACGGCGACGCCGTGCTACCCGATGTCGACGCGACCCAGCACTTCATCGCGAAGCTGCCGCGCGGCAATAGCCCGGCCGATGAAAAGGTCCTTCGCAACGAAGCGGCGTACATGCGGGTAGCCGCCGCACTCGGGATCCGCACGCATCACGATTTGCCGACCCTGCACGGCGATGTGCTGCTCGTGCCGCGCTTCGACAGGATCGCGCGCGACGGGAAAGTCGGGCGCCTCCATCAGGAGAGCATGGCATCCATCCTGGGGCTGGCCGGCTTCGATCTGCGTCCGAGCCTCTTCGAGGTCGTCGCTGGAATCCGCAAAGTCGTGACCGATCCGGCGGCTGAGACGCTCGAATTCATCAAGCGGGACGTCCTCAATCTGGCGATGCGCAACACGGACAATCACGCGCGTAACACGGCCGTGCAACTGACCGAGGGCGGCAAGGCCCAGCTCACCCCGTTGTTCGACTTCGCACCGATGTACCTCGACCCCGGGTCGATTCCTCGTGCACTGAGGTGGTATCGGCCCGACACCCGGGTCGAACTGACAGACTGGTCCGATGTGCTCGCGGCGCTGCCAGTTCCCGACGACGAGCGCGAGACACTCGCCACGGAATTGAAGCGGTTCGCCTGTCAGATCGAACGCCTGCCTGAGACGATGGAAGAGCAGGACGTCGATCACGACATCATCGAGTTCCTGACGCAGTCCGTCGATACGCAGGCTCGCCAGCTGAAGGCACGCTAACCGTCAAAAGAGGCTCAACATGCCCCGTCGGACCCCACCCACCCGCGACGAACAGAACGCGATGCGCCGCGCGTTCTACGATCGGATCGGCCGCGGTGACATGACTATCCCCGAGGCCATGAAAGCGATGCGCGAGATGACGGGTCTAACTCAGGCGCAATTCGCCGCGCACCGCGGCGTCAGCCGCCGCGTGATCCAGGACATCGAGCGTGGCACGGGCAATCCAACCGTCGACTCGCTTAACAGCATCGCCAAGCTCTTTGGTCTGCAGGTCGGGTTCGTTTCGATGAGAAAGCGAGAACCGGCACCGCCTGGCTCGGTCTGAAATTCGACACGCAACCGCGACGAAGCACATGACCCTCTTCACCATCGGCTACGAAGGCCTCGACACCGAGCGTTTCCTGTCGCTGCTCATCGAGCACGGCGTGGAGACGGTGGTGGACGTTCGCGAGATGCCGTGGTCGCGCAAACCGGGCTTTTCGAAGAAGCCGCTGGCCGGTCTGCTCGCAATGCGGGGCCTCAGCTATGTGCATATGGTCAAGCTGGGATGTCCGAAGCCGATCCGCGATGGCCACCATGAAGATCACGACTGGCAGCGCTACACAGAGCGCTACCTGACCCACCTGGGAAAGCAGGGCGAAACTATCGCCGAACTCTGCGCGCTCGCAGAGACCTCGACCTGCGCATTGCTTTGCTACGAGGCCGACTACAACGACTGCCACCGTTCGATGGTCGCGAACGCGGTGCACGAGCGCAGCGGGGCGCGCGTCGAACACATCCGGGCGTTGGCCCCGCAGCCCCCGACCTCACTGCGGCTACCCTTCGAAGATTAAACAGCGAGAGCCAGACGCCCTCAATCCCGCCTCTCCGCAAACCTGTCCCGCACAAACCGGTTGATATAAGTCGCCAGTCCTCGTCCCTTAAGAGCAAGTGCCTTCATCGCTTCCACATGCTGCTCGCCGGGCTCGGCATACGTGTACACGTACACGCCGCCATCGATGAACTTCACCGCAATCGCGTCCGCGGACACTTCAAATGCGACGACGCCGGATCGGCCGCTGAGGTTTTTATACCGCTCCATCAGCCACCCGCATCCGGCGTCGCGCTAACCGACAACTCGACAACTTCGAAGAAAAAGAGCCATCACGCGGCCATCAATTCTCTTCCGCCCAGTTCATGTTCTCCCGCGCCATCAGCGCGGACGAAGCGGCCGGCCCATACGTGCCCGCGGTGTACGAGCGCGGAGCATCGCCCAGCTCCTTCCAGCCGTCGATGATCGGTTCGACCCACGCCCACGCCGCTTCCAGTTCGTCGCGCCGCATGAAGTGCGTGAGCCGGCCGCGGATCACGTCGATCAGCAGACGTTCGTACGCTTCGGCACGGCGACCGGTCATCGCCTGCTGCAGATCCAGGTTCAGGTTCACCGGCAGCATCCGCATGCCGCTGCCCGGTTCCTTCGCGAGCATCTGCAGCTGGATCGATTCTTCCGGCTGCAGCTGGATGATCAGCCGGTTGCCATACGCGCGCGGACCGCTCGGGATGATCGAGAACGGCAGATCGGCGAAATCGATCACGATCTCCGATTGCCGCTTCTGCAGACGCTTGCCCGTGCGCAGGAAGAACGGCACGTTGGCCCAGCGCCAGTTGTTGATATGCGCACGCAGCGCGACGAAGGTTTCCGTGCGGCTGCTCTCCGGCACGTTGTCTTCCTGCAGATAGCCCTTCACCGGCTCGCCGCCCACCGCGCCCGCCGAATACTGGCCGCGCACCGTGTCGCGCGCGATGTCGGCGACGGTCATCGGTCGCAGCGAGCGCAGCACCTTCAGCTTTTCGTCGCGCACCGCGTCCGGATCGAGCGACACGGGCGGCTCCATCGCGACGATGCACAGCAGCTGCAGCAGGTGGTTCTGCACCATGTCGCGCAGCGCGCCGGTGTGGTCGTAGAAGCCCGCGCGGCTGCCCACACCCACCGTCTCCGCCACCGTGATCTGCACGCTCTTGATGTACGGCGCCTGCCACAACGGCCCGAAGATCGCGTTGCCGAAGCGCAGCACCATCAGGTTCTGCACGGTTTCCTTGCCGAGGTAGTGGTCGATCCGGTAGATTTGCGGCTCGCTGAAGAAGCGGCCGACATCTTCGTTGATCGCGCGCGCCGACGCGAGGTCGTGACCGAGCGGCTTCTCGAGCACGACGCGCGAATCCGCATCGACGAGACCCGCCGAAGACAGGTTGTCGCAGATCGTCGTGAACAGCTCCGGCGACGTGGACAGATAGAACACGCGCAACACGCCTGGCCGCGACGCCTCGACGAGCCGCTGATAGTCGCTCGCCGAATTCACGTCGATCCGCACGTAGTCGAACAGCGACAGGTACCTGTCCCACGCCTGTGCGTCGAACGCCTTGGCATCGACGAACGGACGCGACTGCTCTTCCATGAACGCGAGGAACTGCTCGCGCGACCAGTCCTTGCGGCCGACCGTGATGATCCGCGTGCTGGGCGGCAGGTTGCAGTGCAGGTGCGCCATGTAGAGCGCGGGCAGGAGCTTGCGGGCGGACAGATCGCCGCCGCCGCCGAAGATGATCATGTCGACAGGAAGGTCCTGCGCAGCGGAAGTAGGCTGGGTCGTCATGGTGCGGTCGGTGTGCGGAAGGGTGAAGGGGCAGGCTCGAAACGCAAGCCTCGGAAAACGCTCATGGTGCATTGTTTCCGCACTCTTTGCACGCGGTGTGACGCGGCGCAACGTCGTCGCACTGGCCGCCTGACAAATATCGGACACAGAGCCGTAATCTGCTTTCTTAAACAATGCGACACGGGATTTAAAGCACGATGCGTGCAGTGATTTTGCTGGCTTTCCGCAATTTGCGAATCGTTAAATCCGGCTTGCTCGAAGCCTTTGCAACGCTTTTATTGTTCAACCAGGGTCCGACCACGCGGACCCGCCTGGCGGCGGGCTTTCCCGCCGCTTTGAATCGCGCTCCTGTAAATACCGGCAAAAAGCGAACCGCAGAATGACGAGGCAACTTCATTCGCGTCGAATTTTCGCCGGCTCTTAAAAGACTACTAAAGTCCGATCCACATCGGTCGATATCACGAACATCGTGGATCGCCCTATCGAACCATCTGGCAAACGCGAGTCGCCGGTCGTCGGCGGGATTCGCATGACCGTTCGCCACACTCAGGACACCAACCCATGCTGGTCGGGAGCTATAACTCTTCGCTGGTCGTTTTCTCGTTCATCGTCGCCGTGCTGGCGTCGTACACGGCGCTCGACCTGGCTGGCCGCATCACGACGGCAACCGGCAAGGCGGTGCACTGGTGGCTCGCGGGCGGTGCCGGCGCGATGGGCATCGGCATCTGGTCGATGCACTTCATCGGCATGCTCGCGTTCGACCTGCCGATTCCGCTCGGCTACGATCCGAAGATCACCACGCTGTCGCTGTTGATCGCGATCGCGCTGTCCGCGTTCGCGCTCTGGATGGTGTGTCAGAAGACGCTACCGTGGACCCGCCTCGCGCTCGGCGCGGTAGTGATGGGCGCGGGCGTCGCGAGCATGCACTACACCGGCATGGCCGCGATGCGCATGTCGCCGGGCATCAGCTACGACCCGATGCTGTTCGCGGCATCGGTGCTGATCGCGGTCGTTGCTTCCGGCGCGGCACTGTGGATCGCATTCCAGCTGCGCCGCGACGGCGAGCACACCCGCAAGCTCCGGATGGGCGCCGCCGTGGTGATGGGCGCGGCCATCGTCGGCATGCACTACACCGGCATGTTCGCCGCGCAATTCCCGCTCGGCAGCGTGTGCGGCGCGGCACATCACGGCGTGAGCAACGTCTGGCTCGCGTTCGTGATCATCGTCGTGACGATCGCGGTGCTGTCGATCGCGCTGATCACGTCGATCCTCGATCTGCGGCTCGAATCGCGCACGTCGGTGCTCGCGGTGTCGCTCGCGCAGGCCAATCAGGAACTGACGTACCTCGCGCTGCACGACAATCTGACGAAGCTGCCGAACCGCGTGCTGCTCGAAGACCGCCTGAACCAGGCGATCAAGACGGCGGATCGCGAAGGCGGCTCCTTCGCGCTGATGTTCATGGACCTCGACGGCTTCAAGGCGGTCAACGACGCTTACGGCCATCACATCGGCGACCTGCTGCTCGTCGATATCGCGCAGCGCATCCGCGATTCGGTGCGCGGACAGGACACCGTCGCGCGCGTCGGCGGCGACGAGTTCGTGCTGATCGCGCAGATCAAGGACCCATCGGATGCGGCCGGGCTTGCCGCGCACGTGCTGCGCGGCATCGAAGCGCCGGTGCACGCCGCTGGCCATGAGCTGCGCGTGTCGGGCAGCATTGGTATCGCGATGTATCCGGGCGATGGCCACCATCATCACGAGCTGCTGTCGAATGCGGACGCGGCGATGTATTACGCGAAGGCCTCGGGACGCAACACGTTCTGCTACTTCGAAACGTCGATGCATCAGAACGTGCACGACCAGCTGCAGCTGCTGCAGGACCTGCGCAAGGCGCTCGTGCGCAAGGAGCTGGTGCTGCACTACCAGCCGAAATTCTGCGCGCCGCGCGGCCCGGTGCTCGGCGCCGAGGCGCTGCTGCGCTGGCAGCACCCCACGCGCGGCCTCGTGCCGCCGAACGATTTCATTCCGCTCGCGGAGAAGACCGGTCTCATCGTGCCGATCGGCGACTGGGTGCTCGACGAGGCGTGCCGCCAGATGAAGTCGTGGCGAGATGCCGGGCACCGTGACTGGACCATCTCGGTGAACCTGTCGTCGCTGCAGTTCGGGCATGCCGGACTCGTGGACACGGTGCGGGAGACGCTCGCGCGCCACAAGCTGGAGCCGCGCTATCTGACGCTCGAGATTACGGAGTCCACCGCGATGCGCGACGTCGAGGCGAGCCTGGCGACGCTCGAACGGTTGAGCGGGATGGGCGTCAAGATTTCGATCGACGACTTCGGCACCGGCTATTCGAGCCTGCTGTATCTGAAGCGTCTGCCGGCCACCGAGCTGAAGATCGACCGCGGTTTCGTGCGCGAGCTGGCGCGCGATTCCGAAGATGCCGCGATCGTGTCGGCGATCGTCGCGCTCGGCCAGACGCTCAATCTGAAGATCGTCGCGGAAGGCGTCGAAACGCGCGAGCAGCAGGAGTTCCTGACGAAGCTCGGCTGCAACTCATTGCAAGGCTTCCTGCTCGGCCGGCCAATGAACGCCGACAGCTTCGTCGAAGCCGCCGGGCATCAGGCCGTGCACCAGACCTGACGGCAAGCTGCCGCAACCCGCGGCGCATCCTCCGCCGCCCCCTCCGGAATATTGGTCCGCTACCATCGCACGACGACGCCCGTTCGCCTTCGACGAACGGCGCGCCGTGCCGCGCGGCCATCGTGACGATCTCCGCGTTTGGCGCTATCGTGACCGAGTCATGGGCGTGCGTCGTCGCGAAGCGGCGAGCGCGGCCCGCCGCCCCGGAGCAACCGACATGAGCTACACGGAGACGATCTGCAGCCGTACCTACCGTTTCGCCGATCTGAAGACGCTGATGGCGAAGGCGAGCCCGCTGCGTTCCGGCGATCAGCTGGCGGGCATCGCGGCCGCGAGCGAAGAAGAGCGCGTGGCCGCGAAGATGGCGCTCGCCCAGGTGCCGCTGCGCACCTTCCTCAATGAAGCACTCGTGCCGTACGAGCACGACGAAATTACCCGCGCCATCATCGACGAGCACTCGCCCGAGGCATTCGCGCGCATCTCGCATCTGACCGTCGGCGATTTCCGCAACTGGCTGCTCGCCACGTCGACGGATACCGATGCGCTCACCCGCATCACGCTCGGTCTCACGCCGGAGATGGTGGCGGCGGTGTCGAAGCTGATGCGCAATCAGGATCTGATCGCGGTGGCGCGCAAGCGCCCGGTGGTCACGCGCTTTCGCAACACGATCGGCTTGCCGGGGCACATGTCGGTGCGCCTGCAGCCGAATCACCCGACCGACGACGTCAAAGGCATCGCCGCATCGATGCTCGATGGCCTGATGTACGGCTGCGGCGACGCGGTGATCGGCATCAATCCCGCGTCCGACAGTCTCGCTGCGATCACGACGCTGCTGCGCATGATCGACGAGTTCCGGCAGCGCTACGACGTGCCGACGCAGTCGTGCGTACTCACGCACGTCACCAACACGATCACCGCGATCGACAAGGGCGCGCCCGTGGATCTCGTGTTTCAGTCGATCGCGGGCACCGAGCAGGCGAACACGGCCTTCGGCATTTCGCTTTCGCTGCTGCAGGAGGCGCACGACGCGGCGCAGTCGCTTGCGCGCGGTACCGTCGGCGATAACGTGATGTACTTTGAGACCGGGCAGGGCAGCGCGCTGTCTGCGAACGCGCATCATGGCGTCGACCAGCAGACCTGCGAAGTGCGCGCGTATGCGGTGGCGCGGCGCTACAGTCCGCTGCTGACCAACACCGTGGTCGGCTTCATCGGGCCGGAGTATCTGTACGACGGCAAGCAGATCATTCGCGCGGGGCTTGAGGATCACTTCTGCGGCAAGCTGCTCGGCGTGCCGATGGGCTGTGACATCTGTTATACGAATCACGCGGAAGCGGATCAGGACGACATGGACAATCTGCTGACGCTGCTCGGCGTGGCGGGCATCAACTTCATCATGGGCGTGCCCGGTGCCGACGACGTGATGCTGAACTACCAGAGCACGTCCTTTCACGACGCGCTGTATGTGCGCGACGTGCTCGGCCTGCGGCGCGCGCCCGAGTTCGAGACTTGGCTCGAAGCAATGCAGATCGCCGATGCGCGCGGCGCGCTGCTGAAGAGCCCAGGTCAGCCGTTGCTCGAAGGCGCGCAGCAATGGATGGGGGCCGCATGAGCGACGCCGTCGAAAAGAACGCATGGCAGGGGCTGCGCCAGTTCACGAACGCGCGCATCGCGCTGGGCCGTGCCGGCAGTTCGCTGCCGACGGAGCCGCTGCTCGCGTTCAACCTCTCGCATGCGCAGGCGCGCGACGCGGTTCATCAGCCGCTCGACGTCGATGCGCTGCATGCGCAATTGCGCGCCGAAGGCTTCGCAACGCTCGACGTACACAGCGCCGCGCCCGACCGCGATCACTATCTGCGTAGACCTGATCTTGGGCGTCGACTGTCGGACGAGAGCCGTGCCGCGCTGATTCAAGCCGCGACGGAGCCCTCGCCGGATGTGGTATTCGTGATCGCCGATGGACTGTCGGCGTTCGCGGCGTCGCGCCAGGCGTTGCCGCTATTGCGCGCCGTGCTGCCAAAGCTCGCGGACTGGCGCGTGGGTCCGATCGTCGTCGCGCGACAGAGCCGCGTCGCACTGGGCGACGAGATCGGCGAAGCACTGAATGCGCGGTTCGTCGTGATGCTGATCGGCGAGCGGCCGGGCCTCAGTTCGCCGGACAGCCTGGGCGTCTATCTCACCTATGCGCCGAAGGCCGGCTGCAACGACGCGCAGCGCAACTGCATTTCGAACGTGCGGCCCGAGGGGCTCGACTTTCCGTTCGCCGCGCACAAGCTGCACTACCTGCTCACCAACGGCCGGCGACTGGGACTGACCGGCGTCGGCCTGAAAGACGACAGCGACGCGCTGCTTGCTGGCGGCGCGCCGCCCTCCGCATTGAGTGAATGACGACAGGAAATGCGATGCGGCGCCGAGGCGTGCAGCGAATCATGCATCCACCCGTTCCACCGGATGCGCTTCGAGCCACGCATTCTCCGCATCGTCATACAGACGCGAGCGCGTGAGAAAACGCAGACCTGTGGGCCGTTCCAGTGAAAACATGCCGCCGTTGCCCGGTACTGCGTCGATGATCAGCTGCGTGTGCTGCCAGTATTCGAACTGCGATTCACTCATGTAGAACGGCACGCCTGACAGCGAGCCGAGCTTCACGTCCGATGAGCCGACCATGAATTCGGCCACTGGAAAACACATCGGCGCGCTGCCGTCGCAGCATCCGCCTGATTGATGAAACAGGATCGCGCCATGCTCGGCCTTCAGCCGCTCGATCAGATCGGTGGCGGCGGGCGTCGCGACGACGCGTTCTACAGCGTGTTGTTCTGCCATGGCGTGATTCCTCCGCTGTGGCGATTCGATCATTATCATTTCAGGCGATCCGGCAAGTGCACTTGCATGCGCAGGCTCGCAGCGGGCGTAGCGAGCCCGCTGCGAGTTCATGCACGGTGCAAAAAACGCCGCGCGTCGTCAGAAGAAGCCCAACGCCTTCGGGCTATAGCTGACCAGCAGGTTCTTCGTCTGCTGATAGTGGTCGAGCATCTTGCGATGGTTTTCGCGGCCGATACCCGACTGCTTGTAGCCACCGAACGCCGCATGCGCCGGATACGCGTGATAGCAGTTGGTCCACACGCGGCCCGCCTGGATCTCGCGGCCGAAGCGATATGCACGCGTGCCGTCGCGCGTCCACACGCCGGCGCCGAGGCCATAGAGTGTGTCGTTCGCGATCTCGAGCGCTTCCTCTTCGGTGCGGAACGTCGTAACCGACACCACCGGCCCGAAGATCTCTTCCTGGAAGATGCGCATCTTGTTGTGGCCGCGGAACACGGTCGGCTTCACGTAGTAGCCTTTGCTGAGCTCGCCACTCAACGCGGTGCGTTCGCCGCCCGTCAGGCACTGTGCGCCCTCCTGCCTGCCGAGATCGATATACGACAGGATCTTTTCGAGCTGCTCCTGCGAGGCCTGCGCGCCGATCATCGTTTTCGTGTCGAGCGGGTGACCCTGCTGGATGCTCTGCACGCGCTTGACCGCGCGCTCCATGAAGCGATCGTAGATCTTCTCGTCGATCAGCACGCGCGACGGACACGTGCACACTTCGCCCTGATTCAGCGCGAACATCGCGAAGCCTTCGAGCGCCTTGTCGAAGAAGTCGTCGTCGCGGTCCAGCACGTCCGCGAAGAAAATGTTCGGGCTCTTGCCGCCCAGTTCGAGCGTGACCGGAATCAGGTTCTGGCTCGCGTACTGCATGATCAGGCGGCCAGTCGTCGTTTCGCCAGTGAACGCGATCTTCGAGATGCGCTTGTTCGATGCGAGCGGTTTGCCCGCTTCGAGACCGAAGCCGTTGACCACATTCAGCACGCCCTTCGGCAGCAGGTCCTGAATCAGTTCGACCAGCACCAGCAGCGAAGCAGGCGTTTGCTCCGCCGGCTTCATGACCACGCAGTTGCCGGCCGCGAGCGCGGGTGCGAGTTTCCACGCCGCCATCAGGATCGGGAAATTCCACGGAATGATCTGGCCGACCACGCCGAGCGGCTCATGGAAGTGATACGCGACCGTGTCGTGATCGATCTCGGAGAGCGAGCCTTCCTGCGCGCGAATCGCGCCGGCGAAGTAGCGGAAGTGATCGATCGCGAGCGGGATGTCCGCTGCCATCGTCTCGCGCAGCGGCTTGCCGTTGTCGATCGTCTCGGCCACCGCGAGGCGTTGCAGGTTCGCTTCCATCCGGTCCGCGATGCGGTTCAGGATGTTCGCGCGATCCGTCACGGACGTTCTGCCCCATGATGTTTTCGCGCGGTGGGCGGCATCGAGCGCGAGTTCGATGTCCGCTTCGCGCGAACGCGGAATCGACGTGAACGGTTCGCCCGTGATCGGCGAGATGTTGTCGAAATACTCGCCGCCAGCGGGCGCCACCCATTCGCCGCCGATGAAGTTCGCGTATTGCTTCTTGTACGGGAACTCGGTCGTCAGGAACTGCATGTCTGCGTGATTCATCGAAGTGCTCCTCATGTTTGTCTCGACTGTGTGCGGCGCGATGATGCGTCGGCCGGAAGCGGCTAACGCCAGAACCATGCCAATGGCCGCGTATGCGTGATGGGCCGTGAATGCAGGCGGGCATTGCGGCGAGGGGTGTGGCGGGATGGAACAGGTCACGCTGAACACATCGCACGGCGTTGTTCATAAACTGAACATGCGCGCCGAGCGATTCGATGCACAATGAACGCTGCGCACCGGGGCGACCTCGGGCCCGCGGCGCCCGGGTACAATCCGCTCCTCGTTTCCGGCTCAGCGTCGCTGAGCCGGGCCGTTCCGGAGAACCGATATGTTTACGTGCAGAAACCAGTCCTGCGGCCAGCAATGGGAGCTCGCGGACGTCAAGATCAAGAACGAAGGGCAGGGCCTGCTGTTCCGCTGCCCGATGTGCGGCGCGCGGAACTACGTCGAGCGCTTCGATGACGAAGAGGGTAATGTGCTCTACGAGCAGATCGAAGGCCGCCCGTTCATCTGACGCATTTACCGACACCCACCGACATGCCAGCACCCGCACCCAACGCCGAAGCCGGCGCGCCGTTCAGCCAGTTGCCGCTTTCGCCGGCGATGCTCGCGAACCTCACGCAGCTCGGTTACCACCAGATGACGCCGATCCAGGCGGCAAGCCTGCCGATTGCGCTCGCGGGCCAGGACCTGATTGCGCAGGCGAAGACGGGCAGCGGCAAGACCGCGGCGTTTTCGCTCGCGCTGCTCTCGCGCCTCGACGTGCCGCGCTTCGCCGTGCAGGCGATGGTGCTGTGCCCGACGCGCGAACTCGCCGATCAGGTCACGCAGGAAATCCGCCGGCTCGCGCGCGCCGAAGAGAACATCAAGGTGCTGACGCTGTGCGGCGGCACGCCGATGCGTCCGCAGACCGCGAGCCTCGAGCACGGCGCGCATATCGTCGTCGGCACGCCGGGACGCATCATGGATCACCTGGAGCGCGGCAGCCTCGCGCTCGATGCGCTGAATACGCTGGTGCTCGACGAAGCGGACCGCATGCTCGACATGGGCTTTTACGACGACATCGCGGTGGTGGCGCGCCAATGTCCGGCCGAGCGCCTGACGCTGCTGTTCTCGGCGACCTATCCCGATGGCATCCGCAAACTGAGCCAGCAATTCCTTCGGAACCCGAAGGACGTAAAACTGGAAGAGCAGCATGACGCGAGCAAGATCCGTCAGCGTTTTTATGAAGTGACGGAAACGCAGCGCCTGCATGCGGTCGGCCTGCTGCTGAATCACTACCGGCCGGTGAGCACGCTCGCGTTCTGCAACACGAAGCAGCAATGCCGCGATCTGCTCGACGTGCTGCGCGCCGAGGGTGTGCACGCGCTCGCGCTGCACGGCGAGCTCGACCAGCGCGAGCGCGATCAGGTGCTGATCCAGTTCGCGAACCGCAGCTGCTCGGTGCTGGTCGCAACCGATGTGGCCGCGCGCGGGCTCGATATCGCGCAGCTCGAAGCGGTGATCAATGTCGACGTAACGCCGGACCCGGAGGTGCACGTGCATCGCATCGGCCGCACCGGGCGCGCGGATCAGGATGGCTGGGCGCTCACGCTCGCGAGCATGGACGAGATGGGGCGCGTCGGCGCGATCGAGCAGGCGCTGGGGCGCGACGTCGAATGGGAACCGCTCGCGCAACTGCAGGCCGAGCGCCACGAACCCCTGTTGCCACCGATGGAAACGCTGCAGATTCTGGGCGGCCGCAAGGAGAAGATTCGCCCCGGCGACGTGCTCGGTGCGCTGACCGGCGACGCGGGTTTCAGCGCGGCGCAGATCGGCAAGATCAACGTGACGGATTTTTCGACCTACGTCGCGGTGGAGCGAAGCATCGCGCGCGACGCGCTGCGCAAGCTCAACGCGGGCAAGCTCAAGGGCAAGAAAGTGAAAGTGAGGTTGATGGATGAGTGAGCAGATCGTCGACGCGTTGCATGCCGTGTTGGTCGCCTGCATGTCGTTGCTGCATGCGCTTTAATCAGGCAGCACACGCTGGCTGATTGCGCGCATGATGAAATTGCATGCTCGGCATGACGACGTTTCGCTTGTCGCGTCGGGCGGATAGGCGCCTAATCGGGCGGACAGGATGCCGGATTGCCGCCGGGGTTTGCTGATCGTCTCGATCGATCGGTGCCGGCTGGCGGGCGTCCCGAACCCGATGGAGACAGCCTCATGCAGAGCGCGATTCCCGCCCGCTCGAAATTGCCGGATGTCGGCACCACGATCTTCACCGTCATTGGCCAGCTGGCCGCCGAACACGATGCGCTGAACCTGTCGCAGGGCGCGCCGAATTTCCAGCCGGACCCGAAGCTGGTCGATGACGTGGACCGCGCGATGCGCGCCGGTCACAACCAGTACGCGCCGATGGCGGGCGTCGGCACGCTGCGCGACGCGCTCGCCCAGAAAGTCGAACGTCTGTATGGCGAGCGCTACGACCCCGAACGCGAAGTGACCGTGATCGCGAGCGCGAGCGAAGGCCTGTATGCGACGATCAGCGCGCTCGTGCATCCGGGCGACGAGGTGATCTACTTCGAGCCGTCGTTCGACAGCTATGCGCCGATCGTTCGTCTGCAGGGCGCAACGCCGGTGGCGATCAAGCTGTCGCCGGTGGATTTTCGGGTCGACTGGGATGAAGTCGCCGCGAAGATCACGCCGCGCACGCGGATGATGATCATCAACACGCCGCACAATCCGACCGCGACCGTATTCGGCGATGCGGACATCGAGCGGCTGAAGGCGGTCACGCGCGATACCGGCATCGTGATTCTTTCGGACGAGGTGTACGAGCACGTCGTGTTCGACGGTGCGCCTCACCACAGCGTGGCGCGCTATCGCGAACTGGCGGAGCGCAGCGTGATCGTGTCGTCGTTCGGCAAGACGTTTCATGTAACCGGCTGGCGCGTCGGTTACTGCCTCGCGCCCGCGGTGCTGATGGACGAGATCCGCAAGGTCCATCAGTTCATGGTGTTTTCTGCGGATACGCCAATGCAGCAGGCGTTCGTCGATATGCTCGCCGAGCCGCAGACTTATCTCGGGCTGGCGGCGTTCTATCAGCGCAAGCGCGATCTGCTGGCGCAGGCGCTGAGCGGTTCTCGCTTCGAGCTGCTGCCGAGCGAAGGCACCTTCTTCATGCTCGCGCGCTACAAACACTTCTCCGATGAACGCGATAGCGATTTCGTGCTGCGCTTGATTCGCGATTTCCAGGTCGCGACGATTCCTCTGTCCGCGTTCTATACCGATGCCACGGATTCCGGGTTGATTCGCCTCAGCTTCGCGAAGGACGATGACACGTTGATCGAAGGTGCGCGGCGGTTGTGCTCGGTGTGATCTGATCGCTGCTTGTCTGGCGCGGCTCGTCTTCCTCTACGAGCTGGTGACCGCAAGCCCGGCCGCTTGACCGCTACACTGTCGTGACCGACAACCCTTCTTCGCGATCGTCAAAGAGGAGAGCGTCATGGATGACAGAGAGAGCGCGGCACCGGATAGCACAGCCGTACGCGTCGCATTGTGGCGTGCGTTGCACGTTCAGGTGGATGCGGCGCCGCATGTGCTCGACGACACGGTGGGTTTGCAGTTGATCGCGCCGGACCCAAGCTGGCGTGATCGGCCGGATATGCATCCGGAAGGCACGCGTGGCTATCGGGCGGCGATCGTGAGTCGTGCGCGCTTTATCGAAGACCTGGTGATCGAGCAGGCGGATGCTGGTGTGACCCAGTACGTGATTCTCGGCGCGGGGCTCGACACGTTCGCTCAGCGCAGGTCCGATATTGCGTCGCGTATGCACGTGTTCGAAGTGGACCAGCCTCGCGCGCAAGCGTGGAAGCGGCAACGGTTGATCGAATGCGGCTATGGTGTGCCGGACTGGCTGCATCTCGTGCCCGTCGATTTCGAAGCGGGCGAGTCGTGGTGGGAGCAATTGATCGACGCGGGTTTCGATGCCGAGAAGCCGGCGGTGGTGGTGTCGACCGGGGTGTCGATGTACCTCTCGCGCGAAGCGAATCTCACGACGTTGCAACAGATTGCCGACTTGGCACGTGGGTCGATGTTCGCGATGACGTTCCTGTTGCCGCTGGAACTCGTCGATGCCGACGACCGTGCGCAGCATCAGATGGTGTATGAACGCGCGAAGGCCGCGGGGACGCCATTTGTCAGCTTCTTTTCGCCTTCGGAGATGCTCGAACTGGTTCGTGAAGCTGGGTTCAATGATGCGGGGCATGTGTCGGGGGCGGGGCTTGCTGCTCGCTACTTCAGTGGGCGGAGTGATGGGCTAAGGCCGGCTAGTGGGGAGGAGTTTTTGGTGGCGGGGACGTAGGGTTTGGGGCGACGAGCGATTCGCATAGGATCGCTGACGAATGCGGTGGTATGCCGATGTCCCGAGATTTTGTGGCCGTTCTGAAAGTGCTTGCGGAATGGGCTGATACTAGCGGTCAGATCGTTGATCGCGTTCACCCCGTGCGATACATTGAGCGTCGCCGCCGACACAACGGCGGCCGGGTTTGGAAGCCCGCTACGCTACACCCCGCACGCCCGCAAGGGTGTGCGGCTGTCATCGCACGTCTACGACTTTCGTCAATGGGCGGGCCTTGGCGGGGGAGCTTTCGGGCTCGCCGGTTTTGGTGTTGCGTCCGGTCTTCCAACCTCGCCACTGTGCCCGCTCACCCTATTTGCGGGCGCTCTGATTGAGGTGAGCACGCAATGAGCAAATGTCAGGACGTTAAGCCCGCTCAATCGCAGCGGCGCATTTTTCCGAAGGACTACACGCGCGAAGATTTGATTGGATACCTGGTCGCGTCCGAGGCTGAAAACTACCGTCAGGCTGAGCAGATCGAAGCGCTAACGCGGCGCGTGGATGAATTGGAAGGGCGGCTATCGCCCCCTTCGGGTCAGCAATCCACTCTCATCGGGTTGAGGATCAGCGGTATGTCGGCCGCGAGTCGTGCTCTCGCTGTCTGGTGTACGCGTGGCGCACACGAGACGCACACCGTGATGTGCGCTGGTTCGCCAGTCAGAAGAGATTGGTTTTCAAAGGGAGGTGGTCGTGGCAGGTAGTTTCCCGTTGCGATCCTTTGAAACTGTAAGCCGTTAAAAAGGTGGGCTTGATTTAGGCGCCCTGCTAAGATCCAAGTGACAGACGATGATCGTCCCAGCCGCGATGTGCAGAAAATGGACCCCCGAGAACGCCTAAGCTTCCGAATTGACAGCTTCACCCCCGATACGCTGCCCATGGCGAGGCTGGCGCAGTACCTTGCGCATTTGTCCGTTCTGTACGGAAACGACGACTCGGTACATTTTGAAAAGCTACGCAAGGGAAGTGCGATTGTGCAGGTGGCGATCGAGGAGCCTGCGTTCCCAAAGGTCTTTCAACGCCTGCAGAGTGTCAAAACTGGCGATCCTGATCCAGAGGCCCAAAAAGCCTTTCGATCAATCGACCGGCTTTTGAGGGCAGACAATGCTGTCGGTACGATCACACGTAGCGGCAAGGCAAAGATCCTCGAGTTTCCCGGCCGAAAGTTGCCGGTCGTCGACCCTATCACTATTTTCCAGCCGACCACGGTTGACGGAGTGGTGATACGGATCGGCGGCCGCGACGAGACAATCCCGGTTACCGTCCGTGATATTGAAGGTAAGGTGCTCAATTGTGAGATCCGGGGTGTCGCTCAGGCGAAGGATCTGTCGCGCCACTTTTTGGCCGAAACGTTGCGCCTTTCGGGGAATGGGAAGTGGAGTAGGACGAGCGGTGGAACTTGGGAATTGGAATCGTTGATTATCCAGTCATTCGAGGTGGTCGATGAAGCTGGACTGGATGAAGTAATCGAAGCGCTCCGCGCCGTGAAAAACAACGCTTGGACTGAGGTCGACGACCCCGTTGCGGCATGGAAAAAAATACGGGGCGTGGATGATAGTCTTTGACGCGAACGTACTCATCTCACTATCGACCGGCAACGAGAACGACGAAACTTTCGAGCGGATTTCTGGATTAATCCAGGACCTCATTGCGACCAAGACAGTCATTGGGGTTCCTGCACCCGCATGGGCGGAGTTCCTTTGCGGTACCGGTTTGGGTACGTCCGGCGTGATTCAAGTACTGAAGAAGCGCAGCGCGATCCGGATTCTGCCGTTCGATGAAGTGGCGGCGACTGAGTTGGCCGCCATTGATCAGACAACTCGGGCGAAGGGCGGAAAAAAAGGGGCGTCCAAGGCCAACTGGCAAAAGATTAAGGTTGACCGCCAAATCTTAGCAATCGCACGCGTGCACAGTGTGGCGGCGATCTACAGCGAAGACGACAATCTAATTGCCGAAGCTAATAGGCTAGGAATGATCGTGGTCAGAACGAGCGAAATCCAACTGAAGCCCAAGCAGAACAAGCTTGATTTTGAGGCGCCCCAGTAAGGTGGATGCCGCCTACACTGAACCCGGAAGACAAAAAGCCCGATCGCAATGACCGGGCTTTTTCGATGAATCCTGTTGGTGGGGCGTGAGTGACTCGAACACTCGACCTACGGATTAAGAGTCCGCTGCTCTACCAACTGAGCTAACGCCCCAACAGACTGCAAATTATGCGGGAGATTGTTGACCTTGTCTAGTCCCCTTCTCCATTTTCTTATAAATATTTAGCGTGCCCGGTGCTACGGGCTTCAGCCGAAGCCCCAACCTACCGTTCAGTTGCAACCAGCCGCCAGCCTCCCCGGTATGATGACGCGCAGCAAGTCCGCCGCGCGACCGACGCCAGATGCCAGACGCGTCGCCCCGCGCGGCACGTTCGCTAAACCGGGGGCCACGATGGACGACAACGCAATCCGTGAACTGCTCGACCGGGTGCTGGCGCCGTGGGTCAGGTCGCTGGGGCTCACCGCCGTCTCCGCCGACGAGGAAAGCGCCACCATGCGCCTGCCCTTTTCGGGCGAACTGCGCCACAGCGGCGGCGTGATCTGCGGCCAGGTGTTCATGGCCGCGGCGGACACCGCGATGATCGTCGCGATCGCGGCGGCGCTCGGCGGCTTCAAGCCGATGACGACGGTTTCGCTCAACATCAGCTTCATGCGCGCGGTCCGCAAGGGCGATGTGACGATCACCGCCCGCGTGCTGCGGATGGGCCGCAATCTCGTGTTCGGCGAAGTCGAGCTGTTCGACGAGGACGGCCGCATGGCCGTCCACGCCACCACCACTTACGCGCTGCTCGAATGACGCCAACCTAAAGGCGCAACGTCATTCGACAGCAGAGGTAGAGGAAAAGCGCTTCGATGTTCGATCAGGTCGTATTCGCAGGCGGCGGCAATCGCTGCTGGTGGCAGGCGGGATTCTGGGATGTCGTGCAGCCGGAACTGAAGATCCGGCCGCGTCTGATCGTCGGCATCTCGGCCGGCGCGGCGACCGCGTGCATGCTCTACACGCGCGATGCCGACTGGGTCATGCGCTACTACGAGGAAGCGCTGCGTCACAACCGGAAGAACGCGTACTGGGGCAACCTGCTGCGCGGCGAATCGGTGTTTCCGCACTACAAGATCTATCGCCAGGCGCTGCGCGACATCTACGGCGCGAAATTCACGCAGCTCGCGGACGCGCCCGAAATCCGCATCGGCGTGTCGCATCTGCCGCGCTGGCTCGGCGCGCGTAGCGCGGTCGCCGCGGGTCTCGTCGCGTACAACATCGAAAAGTACATCCGCAAGACGCTTCACCCGACGCTCGGTCAGACGCTCGGCTTTCATCCCGAGTTCGTGAAAGCGCAGGACTGCGCGACCGTCGAAGACCTCGCGGATCTGATCCTGCAATCGTCCTGCACGCCGCCGTTCACGCCGGTGCTGCGCCGCAACGGTCGTCCGGTGCTCGATGGCGGGATGGTCGACAACGTGCCGGTCGGCGGTCTCGATCCGACGCCCGGTCTCGTGCTCGTGATGGTGACGCGGCTTTATCCACGGCCGCAGACGTTCGTCGTGTCCCACGAGAACCAGCAGCGGCTCTACGTGCAACCGTCGAGCAAGGTGCCGATCTCGAGCTGGGACTACACGAGCCCGTCGCAGATGCAGCACGCGTACAACCTGGGCCGCGAGGACGGCGAGCGCTTCCTTGAGCGCATGCCCGCGATCATGGAAGCCGCGACGAACGAATAGCGGAAGCGCCACGCAGGCGCCTTAGTTGCGCTCCCAGCGCCTACGGCCGCCCTGCAGCGCATCGGGATTCGCGACGCTCGACGTATCCCCGCCATCGAACGCGAGGATATTGCGGAACGCCGCGCTGAAATACAGCTCGTAGCTCTCGCGCTCCACATAGCCGATGTGCGGCGTGCAGATCACGTTCTCCATCCGCAGCAGGCTGTAGCCCTGCAGGATCGGTTCGCTTTCGTAGACGTCGATCGCGACCATGCCGGGCCGGTTGCGCGCCAGCGCATTCACCAGCGCGTTGTCTTCCAGCAGCTCCGCGCGGCTCGTGTTGACGAACAGCGCGGTCGGCTTCATGCGCATCAGGTCGTCGTATTTGACGATGCCGCGCGTGTCGTCGTGCAGACGCAGATGCAGCGACAGCACGTCGCTCTGCTCGAACAGCGCCTCGCGGCTTTCGGCTGCGGCATAGCCGTCGTCGCGGGCGGCGATCAGCGAATGCTCGCGTCCCCAGACGATCACGTTCATCCCGAACGCCTTGCCATAACTTGCAACGAGCCGGCCAATCTTGCCGTAGCCCCAGATGCCGAGCGTCTGTCCGCGCAGCACCTGGCCGAGGCCGAAGTTTGGTGGCAGGGCTGACGTCTTCAAACCGGACTGCTGCCACGCTCCTTGCTTCAGGTTAGCTACGTATTGCGGAATGCGCCGCTGCGCGGCCATGATGAGTGCCCAGGTCAGTTCAGCGGGCGCATAAGGCGAACCGGTGCCTTCCAGCACGGCGATGCCGCGCTCGGTACAGGCGGCGAGGTCGATGTGGCTCGAAACCTTGCCGGTCTGGCTGATCATGCGCAGATGCGGCAACTTGTCGAGCAGTTGCGAGTTGATGCGGGTACGTTCGCGAATCAGGACGAGCGCTTCGACTTCCGACAGCCGGCTGGCCAGCTGACCGAGTCCGCGCACGGTGTTGTTGAAGACCTTGACCTCATGGTCGGCGAGTAATTGAAAGCAGTCGAGTTTGCGGACGGCGTCCTGGTAGTCGTCGAGGATGGCAATCTTCATGGCGTTTTGGGTGTGCGACACACCGCACCGAACGGGTGCGGAACGGAGTGATACGGTGGTGGTCCCATTAAGTGACCGACACACGCTGACAGTGCATGGGTGTCCGCTCTGGAAAACAGGTTGCTGCAATGCACGGCAACACGACGAGCGGGCCAGTTTGGCAACGTTTTAACAGTTTGTTGCATCTTGGCGCAAGCCGCTTTACAGACGGTTGCAGTCGCCGCGGCAACAGGCTGATGGCCCACCACGACATGCAAGGTCGTGAGATGGTGTGCTGAGCAACTGGCCAGCCATCTCGCGATCGCGCCTCTCGCCAAGCGGCGTGTCGCTGGGCTTGAACCGTTTTCTTTCATGCAATCAAAAACGGAGACAGCTCGATGAACCATCCCGCATTCAACAGCCAGATTGCGGCCAACGACAACGACGTGCCCGCTACGTCCGACACGCCCGTCAATGCGCCGGCCTGGGTCAAACACCGAAAACTGATCGACTGGGTGCAGCGCGTCGCCGCGCTGACGAAGCCCGATCGCATCGTCTGGTGCGATGGCTCGCAGGAGGAAAACGACCGCCTGTGCCAACAGATGGTCGACGCCGGAACGCTGAAACGCCTCAACCCCGCGAAACGCCCCAACTCCTATCTCGCCTGCTCGGCGCCTTCCGATGTCGCGCGGGTCGAGGACCGCACCTTCATCTGCTCCGAGCGTCGCGAAAACGCCGGCCCCACCAACAACTGGATGGAGCCGGCCGAAATGCGCGCGACACTCGACGGCCTCTTCGAAGGCTCGATGCGCGGCCGCACGATGTACGTCGTGCCGTTTTCGATGGGCCCGCTCGGCTCGCCGATCGCGCATATCGGCGTCGAACTGAGCGATAGCCCGTACGTGGTCGTCAACATGCGGATCATGACGCGCATGGGCCGCAAGGTGTACGACGTGCTCGGTGAAGACGGCGAATTCGTGCCGTGCGTCCACTCCGTCGGCGCGCCGCTTGCCGCGGGCGAGCAGGACGTGCCGTGGCCGTGCAACGACACGAAGTACATCGTGCATTTCCCTGAAGCGCGCGCGATCTGGAGCTACGGTTCCGGCTACGGCGGCAACGCGCTGCTCGGCAAGAAGTGCTTCGCGCTGCGCATCGCATCGACGATGGGCCGCGACGAAGGCTGGCTCGCCGAGCACATGCTGATTCTCGGCGTGACGTCGCCGGAAGGGCGCAAGCACCACGTCGCTGCGGCGTTCCCGTCGGCGTGCGGCAAGACCAACTTCGCGATGCTGATTCCGCCGGAGTCGCTCAACGGCTGGAAGATTTCGACGATCGGCGACGACATCGCGTGGATCAAGCCGGGCAAGGACGGCCGTCTCTACGCGATCAATCCGGAGGCGGGCTACTTCGGCGTCGCGCCCGGCACGAGCGAAAAGACCAACTCCAACGCGATGGCCACGCTGAAGGAAAACGTGCTCTTCACCAATGTCGCGCTGACCGATGACGGCGACGTCTGGTGGGAAGGCATGACCGACGAGGCGCCCGCGCACCTGATCGACTGGCAGGGGCAGGACTGGACGCCGGAGATCGCGAAGGAGAGCGGCCGCAAGGCCGCGCACCCGAACGCGCGCTTCACGGCGCCGGCGTCGCAATGTCCTTCGATCGACGCGGACTGGGAGAACCCGGCCGGCGTGCCGATCGACGCGTTCATCTTCGGCGGCCGGCGCTCGACCACGGTGCCGCTCGTCACCGAGGCGCGCAACTGGACCGAGGGCGTGTACATGGCCGCGACGATGGGCTCGGAGACCACCGCCGCCGCGGCCGGCAAGCAGGGCGTGGTGCGCCGCGATCCGTTCGCGATGCTGCCGTTCTGCGGCTACAACATGAGCGACTACTTCCAGCACTGGCTGAAGGTCGGCGCGCGGCTCGGCGACCTGCAGGCGCGCGTGCCGAAGATCTTCTGCGTGAACTGGTTCCGCAAGGACGCGCAGGGCCGTTTCGTGTGGCCGGGCTTTGGCGAGAACATGCGCGTGCTGTGCTGGATGGTGGGCCGCATCGAAGGCACGGCGGGCGGCGAGCAGCACGCGTTCGGCCTGTCGCCGCGGTACGAGGACCTCGACTGGACCGGTCTCACCTTCACCCGCGCGCAGTTCGCGGACGTGATCTCCGTCGACGAAGCGGCGTGGCGCGAAGAGCTGTCCCTGCACGGTCAGCTGTTTGACACGTTGCAGCAGGGCTTGCCGCAGGCGCTGCACGACACCCGCGACCAGCTGACGGGACGCCTCGCCGCATAGCAAGTAAGCGCTCGCATGCGACAAAAGGCCGCCTCCGGGCGGCTTTTCTTTTTGTTTCGTATTACCGATTGTTAGTCCGGCACTGTAATCGGCGAGGAAAGAACCGGGCGGAATTCGCGGATTCTGTTGGCAGATCCACGCTAATTTGATTGCAGTGCAGCATATTGTTGCGATGCGCGGAACAATTAGAAAGGGACTGACTCGCTATCGCATATAGGCGCATGAATTTCGATGAAATTCGCGTCTTCTTAGGCAACTTCTGCACGTTTTCCGTTGTCGTAGGAGAATTCTGAAATTCGCTCCGACGTTTGAAACCGGAGCTGCAACACGGCAGGAGTTGTCCATGGATCATTTGCAGTCGATGCGCGTGTTCGTCAGGGTGGCGGACCTCGGCAGTTTTGCTCGCGCAGCCAGCGCGATGGATATTTCGAACGCGGTCGCGACCCGTCACGTCGCCGACCTCGAGGGCCGGCTCGGCACGCGGCTGCTCAATCGCACGACCCGCAGTCTCTCGCTGACCGAATCCGGTCAGGTGTATCTCGAACGCGCCCGCCAGATTCTCGATGAGCTCGAAGACGTTGAGCAGATGGTGGTGGCGCGCAATCACGAGCCGGTCGGCACGCTGCGCATCGTCGCGCCGGTGGTGTTCGGCCTGCACAATCTCGCGCCGGTGCTCCAGACCTATGCGGAGCGCTATCCGAAGGTGATTCCGGACGTGACGCTGGTCGACCGTCAGGTGGATCTCGTCGAGGAAGGTTTCGACGTCGGCGTGGTGATCGCGCGCCAGATGCGTAGCGCGAGCATCGTGACGCGGCGCCTCACGACGGGCTGCATGACGGTGTGCGCGACACCCGCATATCTCGAGAAGCACGGCACGCCGACGCGTCCGGAGCAGCTGCTCGAGCATCCGTGCCTGAGCCTGCCGTCGGAGTACTGGGGCGACGAGCGCGTTTTCACCGGGCCGGAAGGCGAGGTGCGCGTGCGGCCGTCGAACGTGATCGTCGCGAACAATACCGAGATGCTGCGTCAGTTCGCGCTGCTCGGCATGGGTGTCGCCATCCTGCCGAGCTATCTGATCGGCCGCGACATGACGCGTGGTCGCCTCGTGCGCCTGCTCGGCGACTACCGGCTGCCACAGGTCGAGATCAACATCGCGTACCCGAGCCGCCGGCATCTGCCGGCGAAGGTGCGCACGTTCATCGATCACCTTGTCGAGCACTTCAGCCAGACGCCGAACAGCCAGCTCGGCGAGCAATGGGTGAAGGACAGTCCGCAGCCGCGCGCGGCGCACGCGGTCGCACGCGAGGCGGCGACGTTCGCACCTGAGGCGTTCGATGGCGCCGAGCCGCTGTCGAGCCTGCTGGATGCCGAGCGTTCGCCGAGTGTGCCGGCGAAGACGGGCCAGCGGCCTTCGCGGGCGTCCGCGTTGTCGCCGTTGTGATGAGTTGATTGCGAGTCGTAGCGCGGCTGGTTAGCGCCGGCCGCGGAAACGAAAAAACCCCACGCCTGCAAAAGCGTGGGGTTTTTTCCCGGCGGCTCGTCGTAGCCCTTTGCAGCCTTGAGGCGAAGGCGCGATCAGCCGATCACGAACCCGTCTTGCGCGCCGCCGTTTTCTTCGCCGGCGCCTTCTTTGCAGCAGCTGTCTTCGCCGCAGCGGTCTTCTTCGCGGCCGCGGCGGTCGTCTTCGTGGTCCGTGTTGCGACGGCCGTGTCGCCGTCACCTTCGGCTTCCGTCGCGGCCGCTGCCGCGACCTTCGCTGCAGCAGTCTTCGCGGCGGTCTTCGCCGATGCCTTCGACGGATCCTTCTTCTCGAACTCGAAGCCGATCTTGCCGTCGCTCTGCTTGACGAGGAACGCCTTGAAGTTGCGGCCCGTGCGCGACGACTTGAAGTTCGTCAGCAGGTCGGTGCGACCTTCCGACAGCAGCTTCGCCATCTGGTCGCGCGTGATCTCCTGCTGCAGGATCACCTTGCCCGAGCGGAAGTCGCAGGTCTTCGGATTCGCGACCGAGTTCTCGCAGACGTAGCTCATGCCGTGCTCGAACACGCTGCCCTTGCACTTCGGGCATGCGCCGACCGGCTCCTGCGACGAGAAGTCGGGCGCCTCGCCGTCTTCGCCGCCCTGGTCCTGGCCGAAGTCGAACTCGAGCTTGTAGTTCTTCGTTTCGTCGTCGAACGACAGCTTGAGGATCGCCGAGAACGGCCGGCCCATCTTGCTGCGGAAACCCGACAGCGGACCGATCTCCTTCTTCTGCAGCAGTTCTTCGACTTCCTCGATCTCGAACTGCCGGCCGCCCGGAATCTTCGAAATCGAGAACTCGCATTTCGTGCAGGCGAAACGGCGATAGTTCTCCTTCACCTGGCCGCCGCAGTTCGGACACGGCGTTTCCAGCGTCGCGTAGTCACCGGGGATGGTGTCGGAGTCGTACTCCTTCGCGCGCTTCACGATGGTCTGCGTCATGCGGGCGATTTCCTGCATGAACGCGTCGCGAGGCAGATTGCCGCGCTCCATCTGCGACAGCTTGTGCTCCCATTCGCCGGTGAGCTCCGGCGCCGTCAGTTCCTCGACGCCGAGGCCGCGCAGCAGCGTCATCAGCTGGAACGCTTTCGCGGTCGGGATCAGTTCGCGGCCTTCCCGCACCAGATACTTTTCGCCGAGCAGACCTTCGATGATCGCCGCGCGCGTGGCCGGCGTGCCGAGGCCCTTCGCGGCCATCGCTTCGCGCAGTTCGTCGTCTTCGACGAGCTTGCCCGCGCCTTCCATCGCCGACAGCAGCGTCGCTTCGTTATAGCGCGCGGGCGGCTTCGTGACGAGTTGATGCGCGGCGATCTTGTCGGTTTCGACCTTCTCGTTCTTCTGCACCGGCACGAGGTTCGCGTCCTCGCCGCCCGCGTCCTTGCCGTAGACCTGCAGCCAGCCCGGCTCGACCAGCACCTTGCCTTCGGTCTTGAAGTGATGGCCGGCGACTTCGGTGATGCGCGTCGTCACGCGATATTCGGCCGCCGGGAAGAACACCGCGAGGAAGCGCTTCACGACGAGGTCGTACAGCTTCTGCTCCGGCTCCGACAGCGACTTCGGCGCCTGCAGCGTCGGGATGATCGCGAAGTGGTCGCTGATCTTCGAGTTGTCGAAGATGCGCTTGTTCGGCTTCACCCAGCCCTTGTCGAGCACCTGCTTCGCGTGCGGCAGGTAGTTGTTGCTCTCCTTCAGCATCGCCAGCGTGTCTTTCACGGTGGCGATGTAGTCTTCCGGCAGCGCACGCGCGTCGGTACGCGGATAGGTCAGCACCTTGTGCTTTTCGTACAGCGCCTGCGCGAGGCCGAGCGTGTTCTTCGCCGAAAAGCCGAAGCGCCCGTTGGCTTCGCGCTGCAGGCTCGTCAGGTCGAAGAGCAGCGGCGACATCTGCGTGGACGGCTTCGACTCTTCGGTGACCGTGCCTTCCTGGCCGCGGCATGCCGCGACGATAGTCTCGGCAGCGGGGAGGGCCCACAGACGCGAGTCGCGCTTCTCCGGATCGAATTCGTCGCGCTTGAACTTCGGGTCGTACCAGCGGCCTTCGTAGAAGCCCGCCGCGCAGACGAATTCCGCGCGCACTTCCCAGTAGTCGCGCGGCACGAAGCGGCGGATTTTCTCTTCACGTTCGACGACGATCGACAGCGTTGGCGTCTGAACGCGGCCAACGGTAGTCAGGAAGAAGCCGCCGCCCTTGCTGTTGAACGCGGTCATCGCGCGCGTGCCGTTGATGCCGACGAGCCAGTCCGCTTCCGAGCGGCAGCGGGCCGCATCGGCGAGCGGCTGCATGTCATCGTCGCTGCGCAGGTTCGCGAAGCCGTCGCGGATCGCGGCGGGCGTCATCGACTGCAGCCACAGGCGCTGCACGGGCTGCTTCGCCTTCGCGTGCTGCGCGATCAGGCGGAAAATCAGCTCGCCCTCGCGCCCCGCGTCGCAGGCGTTGATCAGGCGCTCGACGTCCTTGCGCTTGATGAGTTTGTTGAGAACCTTCAACCGCGACTCGCTTTTCGCGATCGGGTTCAGGTCGAAGTGAGGCGGAATTACGGGCAGATGGGTGAAGCTCCATTTGCCGCGCTTGACGTCGTATTCCTCGGGTGCGGCGATCTCCAGCAGGTGACCGACCGCCGACGACAGCACGTAGTCGTCGCTCTCGTAATACTCGTCATGCTTCGTAAAACCGCCCAGCGCGCGCGCGATGTCATTCGCGACGGATGGCTTCTCGGCGATGATCAGTGCTTTGGACATGACTCGGTGTAAGTGGGTAGTACGGCTCGTTGGCCCTGTAACGACCGCTTTATAGCACACGCCGATCCCGGCGCGATTTTGTGTGCCGCAAAATGCGCCCCATCATAGGGCGCGACCCCGCGCCCGGCAAGCGTGGAAAGGCTGCATCTCGTGGGCGACGGCGCGGATCTTACGGCCTTCTTTCCGCTTCCCAACGGTGAGCAGCAACGGTCTGGGCCGCGCGACGGGCGTTCGCGGCAGGGCGTCAAACGGCGGCGAGCGCGGGCCGCAGCAGTTTCGGTGCGCCGGTCACACCCGGCAGCGCGGTGAGGTCGTGCAACATCCGTTCGACGATGCTCACCTGCGGCAGCACGGTACCGAAAAAACGCGTGGTGTTGCTGTCCTCGATCAGAATGGTCGGGAAATTTTCCACATCCAGATCGTCGAGCCGGTCGGCATGCGCTTCGATGTCGATGTAGGCGAAGCAGATGTCGGGATGCCGGTCCGCCAGCGCATCGAACGCTGCCTTGTACTCGCGACAGGTACCGCACCATTCCGCACACAGACACGCGACGAACAGCGTGTCGGGGTCGGCGACGCGCTCGGCGATCCGGTCCGCTTCGGTGTCGAGGTTCAGCGCGGGCATGGTGATTCCTTGCTTGTTTTCATCGTGACTGGCGATTCGAAAATGTAGCACGCCGCCCGGCTAACGGCTGCGGGCCCGCATGAACCAGCCGCCCGGCAGCACCGCCACCCGGCCGGTCAGTTCCAGGCCGAGCAGCGTGCCTTGCAGCAGCGTGTCGGTCATGTCGGTGCGACTGGCCAGCATTTCAAGCGTGGCCGGTGCGTAGCTGGGCGCATCGGGGACCTTGCGCTCGGGCCCGGACGGTGGGCGCTCGAGCGCGCTGACCGTAGGCGAGGCCGGGGAGGGCGCGGCGCCCGGCGGCGGCAGTGCCGGGTCAAGCGGAGGCGCTTCGGACTCGGGCCACGGTCGTGGCGTCAGCGCCAGCTCCAGCCACGCCCAGCTCCTCCAGCACCTCCTCCGGCGTTTCAACAAGCCGCGCATGCTGCTTGATCATCCGATGACACCCACGCGACAGCGGCGAGTGAATCGACCCCGGAATCGCGAACACGTCGCGGCCCATCTCGTTCGCGAGCCGCGCGGTGATCAGCGAACCGGAGCGCATCGCCGCCTCGGCGATCAGCACGCTGCCCGAGAGGCCCGCGATCAGCCGGTTGCGCTGCGGGAAATGCGCCGGTCGCGCGGGCGTGCCGAGCGGCCACCCTGAGGCGATCGCGCCGACGGAACCGATGCGGCCGGCGAGCTGCTGGTGCGCCGCCGGGTACACGAGGTCCGCGCCCGTCCCGGTCACGGCAATCGTGCCGCCGCGGCCATCGAGTGCGCCAAGATGCCAGGATGCGCGGCCGCATCGATGCCGAGCGCGAGTCCCGACACCACTGCGAGCCACGCGTTCGACAGCACGCGCGCGAAGTGGCGCGCGTCGTCGATGCCCTGCGGCGTCGCATTCCGGCTGCCGGCGATCGCGACCGTCTTCACGTGCAGCAGCGCAAGCCGGCCCATCACATATAACAGCGGCGGCGGGTCCGGCATGGTCAGCAGCATCGGCGGATACGCGGGGTCGTCGAGCGTGACCACGTGATTGCCCGGCAGCGCTCGCCATGCGAGCACCCGCGCGACGTAGTCGGGCAAGCCAGGCTCGGGCGGCGCGAGTACCGCGCGGGCCGTGGCTGGATCGGTGGCGTAGGCAAGTTCCGCGAACGGCTGCGCGAGCAGCGCGCCCGGCAGGCCGAAGCGCGCCAGCAGCACGCGCAGCGCTGCGGGCTTCAGCCCGCTCGCGAGCGAAAGCCGCAGCTATGCGCCCAGTTCGGTGTCGGTCATCGGCAGGGTGGTCATCCGAACCTCCAGGAGGCACCAGAACGCAAGGCCGGCGGGCTTGGGCGGGCCATGCTAAAATTTTCATCATCCGAAATAAACCGCCGCGCCGCGCGCACCTTGCGCCGCGTCGCCGCATGAGTCGAATCCGGTCCGCGTTGGAGCAGCACGCACCGGACGCGTTGATTCGGGCCGCGTCACCCTCATATGTTTGAGGAATCGAGGCCCGCGTCCAACCTGGCCAAACGGGTAACGCGTGGCCAATCCCGCGCGATCGACGAAGCGCGACGAGGGCGACGGGCGCCCGCAAGCAGGTACCGTTGCGGCGGTCACCACGAATCGAGACCATGGCTTTACTGAACATCCTCCACTATCCCGACAAGCGGCTGCACAAGGTCGCGAAACCGGTCGAGAAGGTCGACGAGCGCATCCGCAGGCTCGTCGCCGACATGGCCGAGACCATGTACGCGGCGCCGGGCGTCGGCCTCGCCGCGACCCAGGTCGACGTGCACGAGCGCGTGATCGTGATCGACGTGTCCGAAACCCACGAGCAGCTGCTGACCTTCATCAACCCGGAAATCGTCTGGGCGAGCGAGACGAAGAAGCTCAACGAGGAAGGCTGTCTGTCGGTGCCGGGCATCTACGACAACGTTGAGCGCGCCGAGCAGGTGAAGGTTCGCGCGCTGAACGCGAAAGGCGAAACCTTCGAGATCGACTGCGAAGGGCTGCTCGCCGTGTGCATCCAGCACGAGATGGATCACCTGCTCGGTCACGTGTTCGTCGAATACCTGTCGCCGCTGAAGCAGACGCGCATCAAGACCCGGATGAAGAAGCTCGCGCACGCGATGTGACGGGTCGCGCGCCGCTCGCCGCCGTTTGTCGTCGATCGATTTCTTTTTGCATCACGCTGTCCGCTCATGAGCCATTCGTTGCGCGTCGTCTTCGCCGGTACGCCGGAATTTGCTGCCGCGGCGCTCGCCGCGATCCATGCTGCCGGCTTCCCTGTGCCGCTCGTGCTGACCCAGCCGGACCGTCCGGCCGGACGTGGCATGAAGCTGCAGGCGAGCCCCGTCAAACGCTTCGCGCTCGAGCAGGGGCTGCCGGTCGCGCAGCCGCCGTCGCTGCGCCGTAATGGCAAGTACCCGGAAGAAGCCACGGGGGCCATCGACCTGCTGCGCAACACGCCGCACGACGTGATGGTCGTCGCGGCATATGGGCTGCTGTTGCCGCAGGAAGTGCTCGACATCGCACCGCATGGCTGCATCAACATCCACGCGTCGCTGCTGCCACGCTGGCGCGGCGCCGCGCCGATCCATCGTGCGATCGAGGCGGGCGACACCGAAAGCGGTATCACGCTGATGCAGATGGACGCCGGTCTCGACACCGGGCCGATGATCTCGGTCGCGCGCACGCCGATCGCGCTGGACGATACCACCGCGACGCTGCACGACAAGCTCGCGGATGCGGGCGCGCGTCTCGTCGTCGAAGGGCTTGTGGAGCTGGAGCGGAGCGGTCGCCTGTCTTCCACGCCGCAACCCGCGGACGGCGCGACCTACGCCGACAAGATCGGCAAGCAGGAGGCCGCGCTCGACTGGAGCAGGCCCGCGGCGGTGCTCGCGCGCCAGGTGCGCGCGTTCGACCCGTTCCCGGGCGGCGTCGCTACGCTGGATGGCGTCGCGCTGAAGATCTGGTCCGCGGATGCAATCGATGCAAGCCGCGCTGCCGCAGCGCCGGGCACGATCGTCGACATTTCGGCCGAAGGCGTGGTGATTGCCTGCGGCGAAGGCGCATTGCGCGCAACGCAACTGCAGAAGCCCGGCGGCAAACGCCTGCCCGCGCGCGAGTTTCTTGCGGGCTCGTCGCTCACGGTGGGGCAGAAGTTCGATTAAAAGCGGGCCGTTCACAGGCCGCCATTAGCCATCCGGCCACGTCGCCCGTGTCATGAGGCGCGCGTTAAAATGCGCTGTGCCTCAACGCTGTGCCCCAGGTTTCGCAAGAGGTCGCTCATGTTCGGTATCACCCACTTCGCGCTGTTTGCCGCCGCAGTCTTTCTCCTCAATCTCACGCCGGGGCCCGATACGGCCTATATCGTCGGTCGTAGCGTTGCGCAGGGGCGCGGTGCGGGCCTGATGTCGGCGCTCGGTATCTCGGCGGGTTGCTGCGTGCATTCGCTCGCGTGCGCGTTCGGGCTGACGGCGCTGCTGGCGGCATCTGCCACCGCGTTCACCGTGATCAAGATCGTCGGCGCGGTGTACCTGATCTATCTCGGCATCAAGCTGATTCTCGCGAAGCCCACCGTCGAAGCCGACGACCCGAAGCCTGTGCACGCGCCGGCACCGGCCGCTGCAGGCGCTGTGCCGCGTTCGCTGCGCCAGTTGTTCATGCAGGGCTTCTGGACCAATGTGCTGAATCCGAAGGTGGTGCTGTTCTTCGTGTCGTTCTTCCCGCAGTTCGTGTCGGCGGGCAGCGACCACAAGTCGATGGCGTTCCTCACGCTCGGCGTGGTGTTCGTCGCGATGAGCACGGTGTGGAACAGCTTTGTCGCGTGGGTGGCGGGCAGCGTGTCGCGGCGCTTCGCCGGCAGGCCGGGCGTGAAGAAGTGGCTCGACCGCACGGTGGGCAGCGCGTTTGTCGGTCTCGGTGTGAAGCTCGCCACTGCATCACGGTGATTGAATTTTTGCCGGCAACCCTTATCTAACGATCAGCTTACAGTCGACCGCCCTGTTCTGGCGGGCAAGATAGGGACACGTTCCGGCAAAGGAGGCCGCACATGTTCAACTGGGTCAAAACCGCGATGCTGATGGCCGGCATCACGGCGCTGTTTATCGTGATCGGCGGCGTGGTGGGCGGCTCGCGCGGCATGATGCTGGCGTTCCTCATCGCGCTCGCGATGAATTTCTTCTCGTACTGGTTCTCGGACAAGATGGTGCTGCGCATGTACAACGCGCAGGAAGTCGACGAGAACACGGCGCCGCAGTTCTACCGGATGGTGCGCGATCTCGCCACGCGCGCCGAACTGCCGATGCCGCGCGTCTACCTGATCAACGAAGACGCGCCGAACGCGTTCGCCACTGGTCGCAATCCGGAGCACGCGGCGGTCGCGGCCACCACGGGCATTCTGCGCGTGCTGTCCGAACGCGAAATGCGCGGCGTGATGGCGCACGAACTCGCGCACGTGAAGCACCGCGACATTCTCATCTCGACCGTCTCGGCTACGATGGCCGGCGCGATCTCGGCGCTCGCGAACTTCGCGATGTTCTTCGGCGGTCGCGATGAAGAAGGCCGTCCTTCCAACCCTGTCGCGAGCATTGCAGTCGCGCTGCTCGCGCCGATCGCCGGTGCGCTGATCCAGATGGCCATCTCACGCGCGCGTGAATTCGAAGCGGACCGCGGCGGCGCGCAGATCTCGGGCGATCCGCAGGCGCTCGCGTCGGCGCTCGACAAGATCCATCGCTACGCGAACGGCATCCCGTTCCCCACCGCCGAAGCGCACCCCGCCACCGCGCAGATGATGATCATGAACCCGCTGTCGGGCGGGGGCATCGCGAACCTGTTCTCGACTCACCCCGCCACCGAAGAGCGGATCGCGCGTCTGATGGAGATGGCCCGCACCGGCCGCTTCGACTGACGCGGATAACCGCCGTCACGCGCGGCACGCAGCCGCGCGGCAGCCAGGCCAGCAGGGCGAATCCTCACCTCGGGATTCGCCCTTTTTTGTTGTCCGCTGGCGCGCCTTGCCTGTGGGCCGAGCCAGAGCGCGCCAGCCTGTCACGCTACAATAGGCGTTTGTGCCGGACGTCCTGTCCGGTCCGCTCGACCCCTCGTCCATGAATCGAAAGCCTCCGTCGCAGGCCGTCTCACACGCATCGCGTTCGCATGGTGGCCGGCTCTCTGCGCTGCATCTCGCACCGGATTCGCTGGGCTTCGCGCTCGACTGCGCCGCGCAGGCCGTCGGCGCGGTGCGCGCCGGCTCGGCGTTGCCGGCCGCGCTGCAGGCGTTGTTCGCACATCTGCCGCACGCGAGTACCGCGGCTACGCGCGGTGCCACGCAGGACATCGCGTACCGCACGATGCGCCGTCTCGCCACCGCGGACTGGCTGATCGCGCGGCTCGTGCGCAAGGCGCCGCCGCCGCACGTCGGCAACCTGCTGGCGTGCGCGTTCGCGCTCCTCGTCGATGACGCTGATGCAGCGGCCTATGCGCCGTTCACGGTCGTCGATCAGGCGGTCGATGCGATCGGCGCGCGCCGCGAGTTCGTGTTCGCGAAGGGCCTGGTCAATGCGGTGCTGCGCGGATTCCTGCGTGACCGCGAGAAAATGCTGACCGCGGTCTCCACCGACGAAGTCGCGTACTGGAGCTACCCAGCCTGGTGGATCGACGCGGTACGACGCGCGTGGCCGGATCGCTGGGAGCACGTGCTCGAAGCGGGCAACGCGCAGGCGCCGCTCACGCTGCGCGTGAACGCGCGCCGCACCAACGTCGACGACTACCTGCAGTTGCTCACATCGCATCAGATCGCTGCGACGCGCGCCGGCGACCATGCGGTGACGCTGGCGAATGCGCTGCCCGTCGATCGTATTCCGGGCTTTGCCGACGGCGTCGTGTCGGTGCAGGACGCGGGCGCGCAACTCGCCGCGCAGTGGCTCGGCGCGCGCGACGGCATGCGCGTGCTCGATGCGTGCGCGGCGCCCGGCGGCAAGACCGGCCACGTGCTGGAACTCGCCGATGTCGAGGTGGTTGCGCTGGAGAGCGACGCGTCGCGCGCGGTGCGCATCGGTGAGAATCTCGCGCGCCTGGGCCTCGCCGCGGACACGAAGATCGGCGATGCCGGCGATCCGTCCGCGTGGCACGACGGGCGGCTGTTCGATCGCATCCTGGCCGACGTACCGTGCTCGGCGTCGGGCATCGTGCGGCGTCATCCGGACATCCGCTGGCTGCGTCGCGAGAGCGACATCGCCGCGCTCGTCGACGCGCAGCGCCGTATCGTGTCGGCGCTCTGGCCGCTCGTGAAGCCGGGCGGCGAACTGCTCTACGTGACGTGCTCGATCTTCCCGGAAGAGTGCGAGGCGCAGGCGGCGTGGTTTGGAAAGCAACACCAGGATGCGGTACGATTGGACGCGCCCGGGCAACTCTTACCGACGGTCGCCCGCGCGCCCGCCGCCACGCCGGACGGTACCCGCGCTGGCAACCGTGACGGGCAGGGCACCGGTTCGAACCCAGACCACGACGGATTCTTCTACGCGCGCTTTCAGAAACGGTGACCATCAAACGCTTCTTTCCGCTTCGGCTCGTGGCCGTGCTCTGGGTTGCGCTGGCCGTCTGCCTGACCATGTCCGGGGCAGCGTACGCCGATGGAATCGCCGTGCAGCGCGCGTCACTGCAGGCAGACAGCAGCGGCTGGAGCCTCGACGCGCGGTTCGACTTCGATCTGAACAGCAGCCTCGAAGAGGCGGTCAACAAGGGCATTCCGCTCTACTTCACGACCGACTTCGAACTGACGCGCCCGCGCTGGTACTGGTTCGACGAACAGCCGGTCAGCATCTCGCAGAGCATCCGCATTTCGTTCCAGCCGCTCACACGCGAGTATCGTGTGTCGAGCGGCGGCCTGCAGCTCGGCTTCAGCACGCTGAGCGACGCGCTGTCGGTGATCAAGCATGTCACGTCGTGGCATGTGATCGATCGTAATCAGGTCAGCCCTGACGAAACCTATACCGCGTCCGTGCGTATGCAACTCGATACCGCGCTGATGCCGAAACCGTTCCAGATCGATGCGGTGAACAACCGCGACTGGAATCTGGGTTCCGACTGGAAGCGCTTCAACTTCACGGTGACCGAACGTGCTAAATAAAGTGCGCCGCGCCACCAGCCCAGGCAGCATCGTCGTCAGACTGATGGTGTCGACGGTCGCGCTGGTGGCCGTGCTGCTGCTCGTGCTGCTCGCGGCGGCCAGCGCGAATACCGAGTTCTTCGACCGCTACTACGGCTGGCTGTACGCCGCCAACGTCGCGGTGGCGCTCGTCTTCCTGCTGATCGTCGCGGCGCTGGTCGTGATCATCGTCACGCGCCTGCGCAAGGGTAAATTCGGTACGCGGCTGCTCGCGAAGCTCGCGTTCTTCTTCGCGCTCGTCGGCGTGGTGCCGGGCGGCATCATCTACGTCGTGTCGTACCAGTTCGTGTCGCGCAGCATCGAGTCGTGGTTCGACGTGAACGTCGAAACCGCGCTGACGTCCGGCCTCAATCTCGGCCGCGGCATGCTCGACGCGTCGCTGTCCGATCTGCAGACGAAGGCGCGCATGATGTCCGAGCAGCTGTCCACGGCGGATCAATCGGGCACGACGCTCACGCTGCTGCATCTGCGCGACCAGTTCGGCGTGCAGGACGCGACCATCATCGAACCGGTGCGTGCCATGTCGGGCGCGGCGCCGGACATGCACGTGGTCGCGCAGGCATCGAGCAACTTCGCGTCGCTGGTGCCGAACGATCTGCCCACGCCGCTGATGATCGACCAGGCGCGCGGCCGAGGCTATGCGGCGATCGAAGGCGAGGTGGATGGCGATCCGCACGCGAACGGCGACAAGGGCGCGCTGCGCTTTCGCGTGGTTCAGCGGATACCCGATGCGAACTCCACCGAACTGCAACCCGTCGAGCGGTTCCTGCAGCTCACGCAGCCGGTCTCGCCCACGCTCGCGCGCAATGCGGACGCCGTGCAGCGCGCGTATCGCGAGTATCAGGAGAAGGCGCTCGGGCGCACCGGTCTGCGCAAGATGTACATCGGCACGCTGACGCTCGCGCTCTTCCTCGCCACGTTCATCGCGATGATTCTCGCGCTCGCGCTTGGCAACCAGCTCGCGCGGCCGCTGTTCCTGCTCGCGCAGGGCACGAAGGAAGTGACCGAAGGCGACTACACGCCGAAGCGCGAAATCAAGTCGCGCGACGAACTGGGCTTCCTCACGCAGTCGTTCAACGCGATGACGCGGCAGCTGTCCGAAGCGCGCGCGGCGGTGGAAGCGAACCGCGTCGCGCTCGAGCACTCGAAATCGTATCTCGAGAGCATTCTCGCGAACCTCACCGCGGGGGTGTTCGTGTTCGACCGGCAGCTGCGTCTCACCACCGCGAACCGCGGCGCGGAGCGCATTTTCCGGCAGCCGTTCCAGTCGCTGCTGGGTTCGCCGATCGATCGCATCGCGGTGCTCGCGGACTTCAGCGTGATGGTGCGCAAGGCGTTCGCCGATCGCGAAGCAGCGGGCGGCCCGGACGACGGCGGTCACTGGCAGCAGCAGTTCTCGGTGCCGATCGCGGGCGAGGCGGATCCGCTTACGCTGCTCGTGCGCGGTACGCGGCTCGTGTCGACCACTGGCGTCGAGGACGTGCAGACGGCCGGCTACGTGGTCGTGTTCGACGACATCTCCGACGTGATCTCCGCGCAGCGTTCGGTCGCGTGGGGCGAAGTCGCGCGGCGGCTCGCGCACGAGATCAAGAATCCGCTGACGCCGATCCAGCTGTCGGCCGAGCGGCTGCAGATGAAGCTCGCCGACAAGCTTGCGCCGAACGATGCCGACGTGCTGAAACGCGGCGCGACGACGATCGTGAATCAGGTCGCGGCGATGAAGCAGATGGTCGACAACTTCCGCGACTATGCGCGCACGCCGCCCGCGGTGCTCGCGAACCTGCAGCTGAACGATCTGGTGAGCGAAGTGCTGACGCTGTACGGTGTCGGCGAAGGCAAGAGCGCGATCGCGGTGGAGCTGGCGGCGTTGCCGGTGATTCGCGGCGACGCGACGCAGTTGCGGCAGGTGGTTCACAACCTGCTACAGAACGCGCAGGACGCGGTGGCGGACGTAGCCGAGCCACGTGTAGTGCTCGAAACAAGGACAGTAGAATATGGCGACCCGGACGCGGACGGCAGGACGAACGTCGCCGTTCGTCTGACCGTCTCGGATAACGGGCCGGGATTCCCCGCGCGCATCCTGACGCGCGCGTTCGAACCTTACGTGACGACCAAGGCCAAAGGTACCGGGCTCGGTCTCGCGATGGTGAAGAAAATCGTCGACGAACACGGTGCGCGGATCGACATCCGCAACCGCATGCGTTCCGGTGACGTGATCGAAGGCGCACAGATTTCGATCCTGTTCCTGCAACTCGCCGAGAGCAGCGCGGCACCCGAAGCAGGGCCGCAGGCGGCGCATGGCAATGCGTCGCAGGGAACGACAAAAGCAACAGTGCAGACAAGGGCAGCGTAAATGGCAACCATCCTGGTGGTAGATGATGAAATGGGCATCCGGGAATTGCTCTCGGAGATCCTGAGCGACGAGGGACACGTCGTCGAAGTCGCGGAAAACGCGCAGGAAGCGCGCGATTTCCGGCTACGCGCTTCGCCCGATCTGGTGCTGCTCGACATCTGGATGCCGGACACCGATGGCGTCACGCTGCTCAAGGAATGGGCCGCGCAAGGCGCGCTGACGATGCCGGTCATCATGATGTCCGGGCACGCAACCATCGATACGGCCGTCGAGGCGACGAAGATCGGCGCGCTCAACTTCCTCGAGAAGCCGATCGCGCTGCAGAAGCTGCTGAAAGCGGTCGAGCAGGGTCTCGCGCGCGGCGGCGCGCCGGCGGCGTCCACGGGTGCAGCGTCGAAGCCGGCTGCATCGTCGGGCTCGTCGCCGGTGGCATCCGCGGCGGCGCTGCCGGTGATGTCGTCCGACGGGCTGAGCGTCGGCGCGCTGCAAGGGCAGACGGCGTCGATCTCGTTCGACATCCCGCTGCGCGATGCGCGCGATGCATTCGAGCGCGCGTACTTCGAGTATCACCTCGCGCGCGAGAACGGCAGCATGACGCGCGTCGCCGAGAAGACCGGGCTCGAACGCACGCACCTGTATCGCAAGCTCAAGCAGCTGGGCGTCGATCTCGGGAAGAACAAAAGCGAGTGACGCGCGCGGGCCGCAGAATTTTTCTTTCTCGAAGGACTTGAGGCGAGCGTTTCCGTTTGCTATACTCTTCCTTCTTCGTTGGCCCGGTAGCTCAGTTGGTAGAGCAGCGGATTGAAAATCCGCGTGTCGGTGGTTCGATTCCGCCCCAGGCCACCAGGATTCAGCCCCAGGTATCGCAAGATGCCTGGGGCTTTTCCTTTGTGGAGCGCTCGCGTGTGCAGGTGTCGCCGAAGCGCATGGCGCGGCCCCTGCAGCTCGCGGTACCGCATGATAAAATCGCGGCCATTCAAGGACTTGCGCCCGGGCTCGCGCCTTTCGTCGACAAGTCCTTTGTTGTTTCCGGCGGTTTGTTCGCGTGTCGGGTTCGTGGGGTTAGGTCTCGTGTATCGCGCTCGCTGGCGAACTGCAGCGGCGTTTGAAGTGTCGCGAAAACGATCGGCGGTATAAGCCGTTCGCGGTCCTGAGCACGAAGGGTGCCGCCTATACTGCTTGAGCCGGCGGCGGAGCCGGTCCGCAACGCAGGGCGATGCGGCAACACCCTCATTCACGGAGTTTCACGGTGACCCGGACAGACGCGAAGGACAGCGCGCTCGTACTGTTTTCCGGTGGCCAGGATTCGGCCACCTGTCTCGCATGGGCGCTCGATCGCTACGACACGGTCGAAACGCTCGGCTTCGATTACGGTCAGCGCCATCGCGTCGAACTCGAATGCCGCGAGGGTTTCCGGGCCGCGGTCGCGAACGCGTTTCCGCAGTGGCGCGAGCGGCTCGGCGACGATCACATGATCGACCTGTCGGTGCTCGGTTCGATCAGCGATACGGCCATGACGCGCGAGATCGAGATCCATTCCGCCGCGAACGGACTGCCGAATACGTTCGTGCCCGGCCGCAACCTGATGTTCCTGACGATCGCCGCGGCCATCGCGTATCGGCGCGGATTGCGTGTGCTGGTCGGCGGGATGTGCGAGACGGATTTCTCCGGCTACCCCGATTGCCGCGACGACACGATCAAGTCGCTGCAGGTGGCGCTGAATCTCGGCATGGACAGCCGCTTCGTGGTCGACACGCCGCTGATGTGGCTCGACAAGGCGGACACGTGGCGCCTCGCGCACCAACTGGGCGGCGATGCGCTCGTCGAGCTGATTCGCGTCGAGACGCACACGTGCTATGTCGGCGAACGGGCGGAACTGCACGACTGGGGTTTCGGCTGCGGCGAGTGCCCCGCATGCAAGCTGCGCAAGCGCGGCTACGAGGCCTACCTCGTCGGCGAGCAGGTGACGAGCGAACCGGTCTGACACATACTTTTTTCACGGGCCGCAGGCCCAGGCAAGTTCAACATGACGTACGCGGTCAAGGAAATCTTCTACACGTTGCAGGGTGAAGGCGCGAACGCGGGCCGTCCGGCCGTGTTCTGCCGCTTCGCTGGCTGCAACCTGTGGTCCGGACGTGAAGAAGACCGCGCGGACGCAGTGTGCAGGTTCTGCGATACGGATTTCGTCGGCACCGACGGCGAGAACGGCGGCAAGTACCGCAGCGCGGATGAACTCGTCGCGAAGATCGCGTCGTTCTGGCCGGAGAGCGAAGGCAACCGCTTCGTCGTGTGCACTGGCGGCGAACCGATGCTGCAGATCGATCCGCCGTTCGTCGATGCGCTGCACGCGGCCGGCTTCACGATCGCGATCGAAACCAACGGCTCGCTGCCGGTGCTCGACACGATCGACTGGATCTGCGTGAGCCCGAAGGCGGATGCGGAACTCGTCGTCACGAAGGGCAACGAACTGAAGGTCGTGATTCCGCAGGAAAACCAGCGCCTCGCCGATTACGCGAAGCTCGACTTCGACTATTTCCTCGTGCAACCGATGGACGGCCCGTCGCGCGACATCAACACGAAGCTCGCGATCGACTGGTGCAAACGCCACCCGCAATGGCGCCTGTCGATGCAGACCCACAAGTACCTGAACATCCCCTGATTCTGATTCGCCGTGCTGACCATTACCCGAAAACTCGAATTCGACGCGGGCCACCGCATTCCCGATCACCGTAGCCAGTGCCGCAATCTGCATGGCCACCGCTACGTGCTGGAGATCACGCTGCAAGGCGAGGTCGTCGAAACGGAAGGCGCGCCGGACCGCGGCATGGTGATGGACTTCGCGGACGTGAAGGCGCTCGCGATGGAGCACCTCGTGAACCTGTGGGATCACGCGTTCATCGTCTACGAAGGCGATACGCAGGTGCGCGCGTTCCTCGACTCGATGCCGGGCCACAAGACGGTGGTGCTGGATCGCATTCCCACCGTCGAAAACCTCGCCGCCGCCGCGTTCGAGATCCTCGCGAAGGTCTATGACGCGCACTACGGTGTGAACCTGCGCCTCGCGCGCGTGCGCCTGTTCGAAACGCCGAACTGCTGGGCTGACGTGTCGCGCGACTAAGCCCTTATTGTCACGGTATGATCGCTTCGATAACCACCCGGAGCGAGACATGCCGGTCACTGCACTGCAAAACGGGCGCTTCGGTCGCCCTGTCCGCCGCCCCGATCGGCCGGCCTGCTCATCGCGCCGCAACGGAGCGCCGCGATGAGCACCTTCACCAATCCTCTGAAACAACGCCTTCACGAGCCCGACGCGCTGTTTGGGCTGTGGCTCTCGCTGGGTAGCGACACGGCCGCGGAAGCGCTCGCGCACGCGGGCTTCGACTGGCTGCTGATCGACATGGAGCACGCGCCGAACGACAGCCAGGACGTGACGGGCCAGTTGCGCGCGATCGCGGCCGCGCATCTGCCGAGCGAACCGGTGGTGCGGGTGCCGGCCAAAGAGCCGTGGCTCGTGAAGCGCGTGCTCGATGCGGGCGCGCGCACGCTGATGTTCCCGAACATCGAATCCGCGGAAGAAGCCGCTCACGCCGTGCGCCTCACGCAATACCCGGGCGGCGCCAGCGCGGACGGCCTGCGCGGCGTGGCGGGTGCGGTTCGTGCTGCTGCTTACGGCATGCGTCGCGACTATCTGCAGAATGCCAATGCGCAGATCGCGACGATCGTGCAGATCGAGTCTGCGCGCGCGGTGGAGGAAGCCGACCGCATTGCAGCGGTGCCGGGCATCGACTGCCTGTTCATCGGCCCGGCGGATCTTGCCGCGAGCCTCGGGCATCTTGGCGACCTGCGTCACCCGGACGTGCAGGCGGCAGTCGCTCATGTCGCCGCGGCGGCGGAGCGCGCCGGCATCGCGGCCGGCATGTTCGCGAGCGACGTGGCGACCGCGCGGCAATATCGCGCCGAAGGGTTCCGTTTTATCGCGCTGGCCGCGGACCTCGTGTGGATGTTGCGCGCGACGCGTCAGGCGCTGCAGGAGGCAAGGTCATGAAAGGCTGGGTGAGGGCCGTTGCCGGCACGGCTGCTGCCGTCGCGGCGCTGGCAACGGGGCTGTCGGCACAGGCGCAGACCGTGCGTTCGCAGGGCGCCGATGCGGAGACGCAGACGGCGGTGGCGGATTACAACGCGGGCAACTATCTGTCCGCGCTATCCGAGTTCAGGAAAGCCGCGCAGAACGGCAACCGGCTCGCCGAATTCAACTACGCGATGATGCTGCTGAACGGCGAGGGCACGGCGCCCAACGTCGAGGAAGGCAAGAAGTGGCTGCGCAAGGCGGCCGACGCGAAGATGTCGCATGCGCAGTACGTCGAAGGCAAGATGTACGACGACGGCGAGTTCGTCGGCCGCGATCCGGTCGAGGCGCATCAGTGGTTCCTGAAAGCGGCGCAGCAGGGGCACACGCAGGCTGAGCTCGCGCTCGCGAACCAGTTCCTCGATGGCCGCGGTACGCCGCGCGACAACAGGCAGGCGTTCTACTGGTACAAGAAGGCAGCCGAAGGCGGCGACATGACGGCGCAGTACGTGACCGGCTCGTTCTACGAGCGCGGCGGCGACGGCGTGAAGCAGAACCTCAACGTCGCGCGCGCGTACTATGCGGCGGCCGCGGCGCAGGGCGATCCGGCCGCGCGCCTGAAGTACCAGCAGCTCACCGCGCAGTTGCGCGATCAGCATGAGGTGAAGCCGCAGTAGGCTGTGGTGCTTGCACGATGAAAATGAAATGGCCCGATCGGTGTGAATCGATCGGGCCATTTGCTTTGTTGCTATGTCGCGGTCGCAATTATCTGAAGAGCCTTAGCGACGCGCCACGCGCCGTCAGCTCTGCATCAACCGCTTCTGCCGCCCGACGTTCATGATTAGCCCGATCGCGACGCCGAGCGTGGTGAGCGCTGTGCCACCATAGCTCATGAACGGCAGCGGCACGCCCACCACCGGCAGGATGCCGCTCACCATGCCGATGTTGACGAACGCATAGGTGAAGAACGCCATCGTCAGCGAGCCGGCCAGTAATCGCCCGAAAAGCGTCGCGCCATTCGCCGCGATGTAGAGTCCGCGCGCGATCAGGCACATGTAGAGCGTCAGCAGCACAAGACCGCCCGCGAGACCGAATTCTTCGGAGAACACCGCGAAGATGAAGTCGGTGTGCTTCTCGGGAATGAACTCGAGGTGCGCCTGCGTGCCCTTCAGCCAGCCCTTGCCGAGCGGGCCGCCGGAGCCGATCGCGATCACCGCCTGGATGGTGTGGAAGCCTTTGCCGAGCGGGTCGGAGGTTGGGTCGAGCAGCGTGCAGATGCGGTGCTTCTGGTAGTCGTGCATCAGCGGCCACTGCACTTCGGGCTGGCAGATCCGGTTCTGGAACACGGCGATCGCGCCCACCGCGATCACGCAGGCAACCAGCACCGGCACGATCAGCCGGAAGCTCAGGCCAGCGAAGTAGATGACGAAGAGTCCCGACGCGAACACCAGCACCGCGGTGCCGAGGTCCGGCTGCTTCGCGATCAGCCCCACCGGCACCAGCAGTATCACGAAGCCGACCACGTAGTCGTACCAGCGCATCACGCCTTCGCGCCGCTGGTAGTACCACGCGAGCATCAGCGGCGTCGCGATCTTCAGAATCTCCGACGGCTGGATCACCACGCCGACGTTGATCCAGCGCTTCGCGCCCTTGCGCGTGAGCCCGAACATCGCGACGGCCACCAGCAGCGCGATGCCGACCGTGTAGACCGGCACCGCGAAGCGCATCAGCGTGGTGGTGGGCACATTCGCGAGCGCCCACATCAGCACGAAGGTCAGCATGATGTTGCGCAGCTGGTCTTCGACCTTGCCGGGCATGTCGAGCGTCGCGCTGTACAGCGTCACGATGCCGACGCACAGCAGCAGGAACACGGTGAGCGCGAGCGGCCGGTCGAAGCCGGCGAACATCAGCTTGATGCGGTCGAAAACGGCGCGCCTGTCGATCTGCAGTTGCATGCCAGTCTCCTTATTCGTCGATGCCGCCGGTCGCGGCGGCATGGTTCGCGCCGTCGCCGGCGCCACCGGTTTGCTGCGGCGCCGTGGGGCGCGGCAGGCTGACGCCACGCGATGGCGCGGCTGCGGTGGGCGCGGGTTCGCTCGCGGGGTGCGGACGGCGCGGCTTATGTGGCGGTTGCGCGTGGCTCGCGGCCAGCGCCGCCGATGCCGCGGCGCTGCCGCTGGCGGTGGCGGCGGCAGTGGGTGCGCCGATCGCGCTCGCAGCGGAGGCACCGAACGCATCGGATGCGCCCGCGGCATCCGATGCGGCGTTGGGCTTCACCGGTTCGACCGGCAGCGGCAGCGCGGTATAGCCGGCGGCGATCGGCGTCGGGAATGCAGCGGACGCCGGTGAGGCGCCCGAAGCGCCCGCGGCCCCGGAAGCGCTTGAAGCACCCGAAGCAGCCGCTGCTGCGCCGCTCGCCGCCGCGCCAGGCGTGGCGGACGCCGCGTCATCGCCGATCGCGGGGACCGACGCGTCCTGCGCAGCCGATGCCGCCGCGGCCACTTCGGCGGCTTCGACGCCCGGCTTGTGACGGTCGAGCAGGTAGTAGTCGATCACGCGCCGCGCGATCGGGCCCGCAGCCTCGGCGCCCCAGCCGCCGTTTTCCACGATCAGCGCAACCGCGATCTTCGGATGGTCGAACGGCGCGAACGCGATGAAGAGCGCGTGGTCGCGCAGCCGCTCGGCGAGCGCATGGCCGTGATACTTCGCGCCCTGCAGCGAGAACACCTGCGCGGTACCGGTCTTCGCACCCACGTCGTACTGGGAGTTCGCGAACACCTTGTAGGCGGTACCCGACGGGTTCTTCGCGACGTTTTCCATGCCGCGCTTCACGACGTCGATATCCGACTGCTTCACGTCGATGCGGCCTTCGTCCGACGGCACCGTGAGGCGCGATGCGTGCGTGATCGGGTTCTCGATTTCCTTCACGAGGTGCGGCTTCATCAGCACGCCGTCGTTGGCCAGCGTCGCGGTGGCGTGCGCGAGCTGCAGGATGGTGAACGAGTTGTAGCCCTGGCCGATGCCGAGGCTGATCGTCTCGCCTTCGTACCACTTCTGCTGCTCGGGCTTGCGGTACGCGTGCTTCTTCCAGTCGGTGGACGGCAGGATGCCGCGCGCCTCGCCGGCGATGTCGATGCCCGTGATCTGGCCGAAGCCCCACGGCTTCATGAAGTTCGCGATCGCGTTCACGCCGAGATCGTGCGCGAGCATGTAGAAGTACGTGTCGTTCGACACCATGATCGCGCGGTTCATGTCGATCCAGCCCTGACCCTGCGGCACGTCGTTGCGGAACGTGTGGCCGCCGAACGTGTACGAGCCCGGATCCTGGAAGCCCCATTGCGGCGTGCGCTTGTGCAGCGTCAGCGCGGCGAGCGCCATGAACGGCTTGTAGGTGGAGCCCGGCGGGTACGTGCCGTGCAGCGGACGGTTCAGCAGCGGGTGATCGGGCGAGTTGTTGAGTTCGTCCCAGGTGGTCTGATCGATACCGTCGACGAACGAGTTCGGATCGAAGCTTGGCGCCGACACGAACGCGAGCACGTCGCCGGTGGACGGCTCGATCGCGACGAGCGCGCCGCGCTTGCCGGCGAACGCCTGCTCGGCGACCTCCTGCAGCCCGATGTCGATCGACAGCATGAGGTTGTTGCCCGGCGTCGCCTGGGTGCGCGACAGCGTGCGGACCGGCCGCCCGCCCGCCGTGACCTCGACTTCCTCGAAGCCGGTGAGACCGTGCAGCTCGGTTTCGTAGCTCTGCTCGACGCCGATCTTGCCGATGTAGTCCGTGCCCTTGTAGTTGTTCGCGTCGAGCCGCGGATCGTAGTGGTCGGGATCGCTGTCGTTCTGGTCGCTCTGGTCGTCGATGCGTTCCTGGTCGCGCTGCGAGATCCGGCCGATATAGCCGATCACGTGCGCCGCCGTCATCCCCAGCGGGTACTGGCGGAAGAGACGCGCGCGCACCTCGACGCCGGGGAAGCGGTAACGCTGCGCGGTGAAGCGCGCCACTTCCTCATCGGTGAGGCGGGTGCGGATCGGCAGGCTCTCGAAGTTCTTCGAGTCTTCGAGCAGCTTCTTGAAGTTGCGGCGGTCGCGCTGGTCGATCGGGATCACCGTCGACAGCTGGTCGATCACGTTGTCGAGCGAATCGTTGAGTTTCGACGGCGTGATTTCGAGCGTGTACGCCGAGTAGTTCTTCGCGAGCACGACGCCGTTGCGGTCCATGATGATGCCGCGGTTCGGCACGATCGGCGCGACGGAGATGCGGTTTTCGTCCGCCTGCAGCGAGTACTTGCTGTGGTTCCACACCTGCAGATACAGGAAACGGAACGCGATCAGCCCGAAGCAGACGAACACGAACAGCCCCGCCGCCGCGACGCGCAGGCGGAACTTCGAGAGCTGCTGCTGGGTGTCCTTGAATTCGGTCATGCGTTCATGCAAAAAGCCGTGCGGCAAGTGTGGGCCGGTTCAGGCCGAAGCTGCGCAACGGAACGTAACGGGTGTCCGCTGGGTGCCCGCGCCGGCTGATGCTGCAGTGACCGGCGAGGCAACAACGTGTTCAAAGGTCGATCCGTCGGCGCAGGGCGCTCAGATGGGACGGGTGTCGTCCGGGTCGACCGGACGGCGCTGCGGCAACAGGAGCAGGATGCTGGCGATCGGCCAGAGTGCGCCCTCGATGAAGCCGTTGATCAGGTAACCCCAGCCGGGGAACGCGCCGCCCGCCAGCAGGCGGATCACGAACGGCACGAGGTGCGCGCCGACCAGCAGCGGGGTGACCGCAAACGCCTGCAGGCCGAGCGACATCCACAGCACGCGGCGGTGAATGGTGATCGCGCCATACGATAGCAGCGTGTACGCGAGCGCGTGCTCACCGAGCAGACTTGCATTGTGCACGTCCATCAGCAGGCCGAGGAAGAACGCGACGCCCATGCCGACCTTGCGCGGCTGGTGAACGTTCCAGAACAGCACCACCAGCGCGACGAAATCGGGAATGGCGATCATCCGGCCGTACGGCAGCAGGTTCAGCAGGAACGCGGCCGCGAGGCTGAAGACGATGAAGTACGGGTTGACCGGCTGCAGGATGTACTGAGGGCGGTTCATTGCGCGCCCTCCTGCTTCGCGGCCGACGCCGCGGCGGCGGCGCGCTGGGCGGCTTCCCGCTCTCTCGCGCGTTCCTCGACCCGTCTGGCGGTGGCTTTTTCCTCGGCTGCCTTCTTCGCGGCCGCAGCCTGGTCGGCGGGCTTCTCGGCCGGCTTTGCGGTCTGTTTCTCGGCCGGCTTGCTGGCGGCCTGCTTGTCCGCGGCAGCCTTGTCAGCGGACTTCGAGGTCGACTTGTCCGCCGGTTTTTCCGTTGCGCCGGCTTTATCCGCGGCGCCTTTGTCCGCGCCCTTGTCCGTGGATTTCGCGCCCTTTTTGCCCTTCGTGTCTTTCACTGCGCTTGCAGGCTCCGGCTCCGCGGGACGCGGCGGAATGTTGTTCTGGTAATGCAGCACGAGCAGTTGCCGCGCGCCGCGCACGTTGGCGACTGGCACGCAGACCACGTGCGCGAAAGCCGTATCCGCCTGCTTGTCGACGCGAACCACCTTCGCGACCGGCAGGCCGGGCGGATACACACCGTCGAGGCCGCTCGTCACCAACTCGTCGCCGACCAGCAGATCGGCGCTGATCGGCACGAAACGCAGGTCGAGCGCATCGCCCTTCGGCGTGCCATAGATCACGCTGCGCAGCCCCGTGCGCACCACCTGCACGGACACGGCGAGGTCCTTGTCGGTCAGCAGCGTGACTTCCGACTGCATCGGGAACACGCGCGTCACCTGACCCACCACGCCGTCCTGATTGACGACCGGCGAGCCGTTCTGCACGCCTTGCTGCGCGCCGCTGCCGATCACGACGCGTTGCGTGAACGGATCCGCGGTGTCGTACTGGATCTCGGCGGGGGTGGACTGCGTGGTGAGCCGCTGCGACAGCTGCAGCAGCGAACGCAGACGGCCGTTCTCCGCCGCGAGCTCGGCGGCCTGGCCGGCCTGCAGCGACAGCTGGAGGTTCTTCGCGCGCAACTGGTCGTTCTCGCCGCGCAGCGTCGCGCTGGAGACGGCCATGTCGGCCGCGCCCACCACGAGGTCGCGAGGCACCAGGGCCGCGCGCTGCAGCGGGTACAGGCCGGCACCGAGCACGCCACGGACGATTTCGAGCGTCTTGAAGCGGGCGTCGGAGATCAGCAATGCCAGCGCCAGCACGACGAAAAAGATCAGTCGCGCAAGCGCCGACGGGCCTTGCTTGAAGAGGGGCGGCGGACTGTATTCCATGGTCGGCGCCGGGGGCGTGAGCGGTTGGGTGAGGCGGCGGCGCCTTGAACGGCGCCGTCAGCGGGCGTGGCCGATGGCTGGGCTGGCCAGCCGGGTGGTGCGCGCCGCTGACATCAGGCGGGTCCGGTTACTCGTAGGAGAAGATGCTGCCGAGCTTGTCCATGCGTTCGAGCGCCATGCCCGAACCGCGCACGACGCAGGTCAGCGGATCTTCGGCGACGAGTACCGGCAGGCCGGTTTCTTCGGCGAGCAGGCGGTCGAGGTCGCGCAGGAGCGCACCGCCGCCCGTCAGCATCATGCCGCGCTCGGCGATGTCGGCGCCGAGTTCCGGCGGCGTCTGTTCCAGCGCGATCTTCACCGACGACACGATCTGGTTCAGCGGATCGGTGAGCGCTTCCAGAATTTCGTTGCTCGAAATGGTGAAGCTGCGCGGAATGCCTTCCGACAGGTTGCGGCCCTTGACCTCCATTTCCTTGACTTCGGAGCCGGGGAACGCCGAACCGATTTCCTTCTTGATGGCTTCGGCCGTCTGTTCGCCGATCAGCATGCCGTAGTTGCGGCGGATGTAGTTGACGATCGCTTCGTCGAACTTGTCGCCGCCGACGCGGACCGAACCCTTGTAGACGATGCCGCCGAGCGAGATCACGCCGACTTCCGTGGTGCCGCCGCCGATGTCGACGACCATCGAGCCGGTGGCTTCCGAGACCGGCAGGCCCGCGCCGATCGCGGCGGCCATCGGTTCCTCGATCAGGTAGACCTGCGAGGCGCCGGCGCCGTGCGCGGCTTCCTTGATCGCGCGGCGCTCGACCTGGGTCGAACCGCACGGCACGCAGATGATGATGCGCGGCGACGGCGAGAACATGCGCGATTCGTGAGCGGTCTTGATGAACTGCTTGATCATCTGCTCGGTGACGGTGAAATCGGCGATCACGCCGTCTTTCATCGGGCGGATCGCCTCGATGTTGCCCGGCACCTTGCCGAGCATCTGCTTCGCTTCCTTGCCGACCGCCTGAATGGTCTTCTTGCCGTTCGGGCCGCCTTCCTGGCGGATGGACACGACCGACGGTTCGTCGAGAACGATGCCTTTGCCGCGCATGTAGATGAGCGTGTTGGCGGTGCCGAGGTCAATCGCCAGATCGTTGGAGAAGTAGCTGCGCAAAAAACCGAACATTCAAAATCCTGTCTCGCTGGGGGCCGGGCCTCGCAGGGAATCTGCGTTGGGCGGCAGCGGAAAAATAAACAGCTTCTGGAGGGCGGGAGCGGCGCCCGGCTTGCTCGAAGCTGCGTGGGAGTCTACCGGAGGCCGCTGCGTTGCCCGCTGTTTCGCCGTCCATTGCACGCCAACGAGGCTGGCGGCGGGGTAGCGGCGCTGTTGGCGGATGTCCTGGCAGTGGTCCGGGTTTGGGTCGAACGCGTAATGATACCTTATAATTTTGCCTGCTTTAAAGGAAACGGACGGCACTTTTTGCCGTCGCCGGACCCCGTTTCGAGGTTCGCTTCCAATGTCGTAACCTGCTGTTACAGCGTTGTTTTTCCGCGTTGTGACACTCCACGTTTTTTCCGGTGACCGCATGGCCTTGACCCTGACCGACGTTAAACGCATCGCGCATCTGGCGCGGCTCGAATTGCCCGAAGCCGAAGCGGAGCACACGCTCGCCCAGCTCAACGAGTTCTTCGGGCTCGTCGAGCAGATGCAGGCGGTCGACACCACCGGCATCGCGCCGCTCGCCCATCCGATCGAGCAGATCGAAGACGTCGCGCTGCGGCTGCGCAACGATGCCGTTACGGAGTCGGACCACCGCGCCGCCTACCAGCAGCCGGCACCCGCGGTGCAGGAGGGTCTGTACCTCGTGCCGAAGGTGATCGAGTAAGCGGCGCTCCCTCCCACGAGGCGTCAGCAGAACGACACGAACCACCGCCCGGGCCGTTGCATCGGCCGCCGCATCATGCGGCGCCGCGTCACGAAGAAGCCGGGCAGACCAGGACGGAGCGCGCCGGCGGGCGAGCCTGCCGTCCACGCGGCGGCGCGGTGTGCGCCGCCACGATTTCCAGGAACCACGCAATGCATGAGAAAAGCCTCACCGAACTGCGCGCCGCACTCGCTTCCAGAGCGTGCTCCGCGGTCGAACTCGCGCAGCTGTATCTGAAGCGTATCGAAGCGGCCTCCGCGCTGAACGCGTTCGTCCAGGTCGATCCCGAACTCACGCTCGCGCAGGCGAAAGCCGCCGACGCGCGCCTCGCGTCCGGCGATGCGGGCCCGCTGACCGGGCTGCCGGTCGCGCACAAGGACGTGTTCGTCACGCGTGGCTGGCGCTCCACGGCCGGCTCGCGGATGCTCGAAAACTACGTCAGCCCGTACGATGCGACGGTGGTGGATCGCCTCGAGCGCGCCGGCATGGTTTGCGTCGGCAAGACCAACATGGACGAGTTCGCGATGGGCTCGTCGAACGAGAACTCGTACTTCGGTCCGGTGAAGAACCCGTGGGACACGAAGGCCGTGCCGGGCGGCTCGTCGGGCGGTTCGGCCGCGGCCGTCGCCGCGCGTCTCGCGCCGGTCGCGACCGGCACCGACACCGGCGGCTCGATCCGCCAGCCGGCTTCGTTCTCCGGCGTGACGGGCATCAAGCCCACGTACGGACGCGTGTCGCGCTACGGGATGATTGCGTTCGCATCGTCGCTCGATCAGGGCGGCCCGTTCGCGCAGAACGCCGCGGACTGCGCAACGCTCCTCAACGCGATGGCGGGCTTCGACGAACGCGACTCCACGAGCCTCACGCGCGAAGACGAAGACTTCAGCCGCTTCCTCGGTCAGACGTGGCAAGCCGGTAGCGATGCCGCGAAGCCGCTCGCCGGCCTGCGCATCGGTCTGCCGAAGGAATACTTCGGCGCGGGCCTCGCCGAAGACGTGCGCGCCGCGATCGGCGCCGCGCTGAAGCAGTACGAAGCGCTCGGCGCGACGCTCGTCGACGTGTCGCTGCCGAAAACCGAGCTGTCTATTCCCGTGTACTACGTGATCGCGCCGGCGGAGGCGTCGTCGAACCTGTCGCGTTTCGACGGCGTGCGCTACGGCCATCGCGCGTCGGACTACCGCGATCTGCTCGACATGTACAAGAAGTCGCGCGCCGAGGGCTTCGGTCCGGAAGTGCAGCGCCGTATTCTCGTCGGCACCTACGTGCTGTCGCATGGCTACTACGACGCGTACTACCTGCAGGCGCAGAAGATCCGCCGCATCATCGCGCAGGACTTCCAGGAAGCGTTCAAACAGTGCGACGTGATCATGGGGCCGGTCGCGCCGTCGGTGGCGTGGGATATCGGCGCGAAGGGCGACGATCCGGTGCAGATGTATCTCGCTGACATCTACACCCTGTCGGTGAGCCTCGCCGGTCTGCCGGGCATGAGCGTGCCGTGCGGCTTCGGCGCGGGTGCGAATGCGCAGCGGCCGGTCGGTCTGCAGATCATCGGCAATTACTTCAACGAAGCACGCATGCTGCAGGTTGCGGACGCGTTCCAGCGCGCCACCGATTGGCATCGCAAGTCGCCGACGGGAGTCTGAGCGCTATGCCTACACAATGGGAAGTCGTCATCGGTCTCGAGACCCACGCGCAGCTGTCCACGGTCTCGAAGATCTTCTCCGGCGCCGCGACGCAGTTCGGCGCCGATCCGAACACGCAGGCGTGCCCCGTCGACCTCGCGTTACCGGGCGTGCTGCCGGTGATGAACAAGGGCGCTGTGGAGCGCGCGATCCGCTTCGGTCTCGCGATCGGCGCGACGGTCGCGCCGCGCAGCATCTTCGCGCGCAAGAACTACTTCTACCCGGACCTGCCGAAGGGCTACCAGATCAGCCAGTACGAGATTCCGGTCGTGCAGGGCGGGCAGATCACGATCCAGGTGCCGGCCAACGAAAAGGCCGGTAAAGAGGCGTACGAAAAGACCGTCAACCTGACGCGCGCGCACCTGGAAGAAGACGCGGGCAAGTCGCTGCACGAAGACTTCGCGGGCATGACGGGCATCGACCTGAACCGCGCCGGCACGCCGCTGCTCGAGATCGTCACCGAGCCCGAGATGCGCAGCGCCGCGGAAGCGGTTGCGTATGCGAAGGCGCTGCACGGGCTCGTTATGTGGCTCGGCATCTGCGACGGCAACATGCAGGAAGGCTCGTTCCGCTGCGATGCGAACGTGTCGGTGCGCCCGGTCGGGCAGCAGGCATTCGGCACGCGCGCCGAGATCAAGAACCTGAACTCGTTCCGCTTCCTCGAAGAAGCGATCCAGTACGAAGTGCGCCGCCAGATCGAGCTGATCGAAGACGGCGGCACCGTCGTGCAGGAAACGCGTCTGTACGATCCCGACAGGCGCGAGACGCGCTCGATGCGCAGCAAGGAAGACGCGCACGATTACCGCTACTTCCCCGACCCCGACCTGATGCCGCTCGTGATCGACGCAGCGTGGGTGGAGCGCGTGAAGGGCGAGATGCCCGAGCTTCCCGCCGGCATGCAGAAGCGCTTCGTCGAGCAATACGGCCTCACGCCGTACGACGCGGGTGTGCTGACGTCGAGCAAGGCGATGGCGTCGTACTTCGAAGCGGTGGTTGCGAAAGCCGGCAACGCGCAGGCGAAGGCTGCGGCGAACTGGCTGATGGGCGAGGTGTCGTCGCAGCTGAATCGCGAAGACCTCGATATCGCCGACAGCCCGGTTTCGGCGGCGCAGCTCGCCTTGCTGTTGCAGCGTATCGCGGACGGCACGATCTCGAACAAGATCGCGAAGGAAATCTTCCTGACGATCTGGGACGAGAAAGCGACGGACGAAGCCGCCGCCGATCGCATCATCGATGCGAAGGGCCTGAAGCAGATCTCCGATACCGGCGCACTCGAAGCGATCATCGACGAGGTGCTCGCGGCGAACCCGAAGTCGGTCGAAGAATTCCGCTCCGGCAAGGAGAAGGCGTTCAACGCGCTGATCGGTCAGGCGATGAAGGCGACCAAGGGCAAGGCGAATCCGCAGCAGGTCAACGAACTGCTGAAGAAGAAGCTGTCGTCCTGAGGATGAAGTCGAAGCCGCCGCCGCGCGCGTGAGCGATCGGTGCGGCGCGAACAGTCGGGCTGTTGCCGTATCGCAAGCGAGGCAACGGCCCGTTTTCTTTTGGCGTGTGGCTTGCGTCGCGACGTACCCGCCGGCGAGGCACGAGAAAACGATGGCAAAGCAACCCGAACTCGACGATTTCCGCGTGCCGTTCTTCGAAGACGGCAAGACGCTCAAGCCCTTCAAGCTAGGCGCGATCGATCCCGCCGTGAAGCCCTTTTCCAACGGCGCGAAAGATGCCGATCGCGAACGGCTTGCCGAAATCGGCCGCAAGCTCGACGCGCTGCAGGAATGCCTGCACGCGCAACGACGGCAACGCGTGCTGCTCGTATTGCAGGGCATGGACACGAGCGGCAAGGACGGCACGATTCGCGGCGTGTTTCGCGAGGTCGATCCGCTCGGGCTGCGCGTCGTGCCGTTCCGCGCGCCCACGGCCACCGAAGACGCGCACGATTTCCTCTGGCGCGTGCACGCGCAGGCGCCGGCGGCGGGCGAGCTGACGATCTTCAATCGCAGCCACTACGAAGACGTGCTGGTGCCGACCGTGCTCGGCAAGCTCGACGACGATCAGCGCAAACACCGCTATCGCCATATCCGCCATTTCGAGGCGCTGCTGATCGACAGCGGCACGACGATCGTCAAATGCATGCTGCACATTTCGAAGGACGAGCAGCGCGCGCGTCTGCAGGCGCGCATCGACGATCCGACCAAACACTGGAAATTCGACCAGTCCGATCTCGACGCGCGCAAGCAATGGGACGCGTACCAGTCGACCTACGAAGAGCTGCTCGCCGCGACCTCGACGCCCGACGCGCCGTGGTACGTGATTCCCGCGGATTCGAAGACGCATCGCAACGTGATGGTCGCGGAACTGATGCTGCGCACGATGGAGAGCCTGAAACTCGAATATCCGCCGGCGAAGGAATCGCTGAAGGGACTGAAGGTCGAGTGATGCTGTGCAGAGTGGGCGCACATCGAAGACCACGCATTGAAGACGAAACGCATCGAACACAACGACGAACGAACTGACAAGGACAGCAATGTTGCGTGTGATAACGGCCAATCTGAACGGCATCCGCTCGGCGGCAAAAAAAGGCTTCTTCGAATGGTTCGGCCAGCAGTCGGCCGACGTGGTCTGCGTGCAGGAAATCAAGTGCTCGCAGGACGACATGACGCCGGAATTCATGGCGCCGCACGGTTTCACCGGCTATTTCCAGCACGCGGTGAAGAAGGGCTACAGCGGCGCGGGCGTCTACACGCGCCATGAACCCGACGAAGTGGTGATCGGCTTCGGCAGCGAGGAGTTCGATCCGGAAGGACGTTACGTGGAAGCGCGCTTCGGCAAGCTCTCCGTGGTGTCGGTGTACGTGCCGTCGGGATCGAGCGGCGAAGACCGGCAGCAGGCGAAGTACCGCTTCATGGACGAGTTCATGCCGCACCTCGCCGAACTGTCGCGCGAGCGCGAGGTGATCCTGTGCGGCGACGTGAACATCGTCCACAAGGAAATCGACATCAAGAACTGGAAGAGCAACCAGAAGAACTCCGGCTGCCTGCCCGAAGAGCGCGCGTGGCTGACGAAGCTCTTCGACGAAGTTGGTTACGTCGATGTGTTCCGCACGATCGACCAGCGCGCCGAGCAGTACACGTGGTGGAGCAATCGCGGCCAGGCGTATGCGAAGAACGTCGGGTGGCGGATCGACTACCAGATCGCGACGCCAGAGATTGCGTCGAAGGCGAATCGCGTGGATATTTTCCGCGACATCAAGTTCAGCGACCACGCGCCGCTAACGATCGACTACGAGCACGACGTCGCGTCTTGAGCGTCCTGAGCTTCGTGAGCTTCGTGAGCTTCGTGAAGGTTCGAACGCGCTACCGGCTCGAACCCTGCGACGTCACTTTCGTGGTCCGTGAGTGGCCGCTAGCCGGATAGTCCGGCAGCGTCGCGACGGTCTTGCCGACCGCCTTTGCGTACAGCGCGAGGTTGTCGGGCAGGCGCTTGACGATGTCCTGGCGGCGCGCCGGCGAGTACGGGTGCATGTAGATGAAGCCCTGATCCTTGTTCGCGCGCGTCGCGGCCGCGAGCTTGTCCCATAGCGTGACGGCGGCACGCGGGTCGAAACCCGCGCGCGACGAGATGTCCGCGCCGATCACGTCGGCTTCGGTTTCGTCCGCGCGGCCGTACTTCATCTCCACCAGCTGTTCGCCGATGCCGAGCGGCGCCGCGCCGAGATCGGCGAGGCCGAAGAGCTGCGGGATCGACCCGGCGCCCATCTGCGCGGCCTGCTGCTCGCCGAGCCGCTCACGCACGTGTTCGCGCAGCGCATGCGCGATCTCGTGACCGAGCAGCACGCCGAGCTCGTCGTCGTTGAGTTTCACGCGGTCGAGCAGCCCGCTGTACACGACCACCTTGCCGCCCGGCAGGCAGTACATGCGAATGTCGGGCGACTTCACCACCGCGACTTCCCATTTCCAGCTCTTCACCTGATCGTTCCACTTCGACGCGTAGGGCGCGAGCAGATCGATCGCCATCTTCAGCCGCTTCACGCGATCGTCCGTGGCGGAGTAGAGCCGGTTCACGTGCGCCGCGCCCGCGACGATCTGGTTGAATTCCTCGGCGGCCTGCGCATCCAGCATCGGCGACGGAATCAGGTTGCGGAACATCGCGCCGTTGGCGCCGAAGCGGATCTGCGCGCTGGGCGCGAACGGTGTTGCGGCGGGCGCCGCCATTGCCGCGTTCGACGTGGCTGCTGCCACGCCGGTGCCGTTCGCACCGGGTGCGGAAGTTGGTTGTGGATTTTTCGCGCTCGGCGCCGGAGCGGGCGGGACATTCGCGCTGCCGCCTGATGGTGCCGCAGGCGCTGAACTGCCCGAGGACGCACCTTGCGAAGTCGCCTGCTGCGTAGCCTGAGCCGCTTGAGAAGCATTCGACGCCGGCGCTTCGGCTGCGCACACCGCCCATGCGCTTGCCGCCAGCATCAGCAGCACGGCCGCATGTCTGCCGATGGCGCTCCGCAGCGGCTGACATCGCAAAACGCGAGCTTCGCGGGCGGCCGGCTGGTGCAACGGAGATGCGCGCGGCCAGTTGCGGCCCACCGCGCGCATCGGGGCCAGGGTGGTCACGACTGCGCTCTCCAGGGGGCGATCCGGATCAAAAGTAGCATACCGGGCACCGCCAGCGCCGTGCAGACCAGGAAGTACTCGAACCAGCCGATCTGCGCGACCACGAAGCCGCTCGCCGCCGACGCGAGCGTGCGCGGCACCGACGCGAGGCTCGTGAACAGCGCGAACTGCGTGGCCGTGTAGCGCGGGTCGGTGGTGCTCGCGATGTAGGCGGTGAACGCCGCGAGCGTGAGGCCGGTGGCAAAGGTTTCGAAGCCGTAGACGATCGCGAGCGCGACCGACATCGGGTCCAGCGTCACCGTCCAGCCGATGCCGATCGTCGACAGCAGCGAGGTCAGACCGTGGCTGATGCCCACCGCGATGTCGTACACGGCGGCGAGCCCCGGCGAGCTCGGGCCGACGTGCGCGAGCCACGCGAAGCCGAGCGTCGACACCATCTGCAGGAGCCCGAAGATCCACAGCCCGCGGCCGATGCCGATCCGCATCAGCGCAATGCCGCCGATGATGCCGCCCGCGAGGCTCGCGCCGAACGCCGTCGTCTTCGCGATGATGCCGATCTGCGTGCGCGTGTAGCCGATGTCGAGGAAGAACGACGTGGACAGCGTGGTGGCCATCGTGTCGCCGAGCTTGTACAGGAAGATGAAGCCGAGCACGAAGAGCGCGCCGCGCCAGCCGTCGCGCTTCAGGAACTCGCTGAACGGCAGCAGGATCGCTTCGCGCAGGTTCTTCGGCGGCGCGCCGTGCACTTCGGGCTCGCGCACGACGAGCGTCATGATCATGCCCGGCAGCATGAACGCCGCGGTCACGATGAACACCGTCGCCCACGGCAGATGGTCGGAGAGGATCAGCGCGAGCGAGCCGGGCACGAGCGCCGCGATCTTGTACGCGTTCACGTGCACCGCGTTGCCGAGGCCCTGCTGCGTGTCGGACAGCAACTCGCGGCGATACGCGTCGATCACGATGTCCGAGCTTGCGCCGAAGAACGCGACGAGTGTGGTGAGCGCGGCGACGGTCCAGATCGAATCGCGCGGCGACGTGAAGCCGAGCGTCGCGATCGCGCCCGCAACCAGAATCTGCGTGACGAGCATCCAGCCGCGCCGCCGGCCGGGTCGCCAGCCGGGCAACCGCGGCACGTAGCGATCCATCAGCGGCGCCCACACGAACTTCCACGTGTACGGAAACTGGATCAGCGCGAAGAGGCCGATCTCCTTCAGGTTCACGCCTTCGGAGCGCAGCCACGCCTGGACGAGATGGACGAGCGTGAAGAGCGGCAATCCCGACGTGAAGCCGAGAAAGACGCAGATCAGCATGCGCGTGTTCAGGAACGCGCGCCAGCCGGTGTGTTCTTCGTGAGCGGTAAGTGCAGGTGCCTCGTGCGGCGGATTCTGCATGGGCAGTCCGGGGATCAGCTTTTCTTGACGCGATAGACCGCAAGACTACCACGCCAGTTCACGCCCCAATGCACCGTTTCGCCCTCGTGCAGCACCACGCGATCGAGGATCTGGATGCCCACTTCCGGCGCGAGCGCCTCGAAGTCCTTGATGGTCAGCACGCGCACGTTCGGCGTGTTGTGCCACTGGTAAGGCAGCGATTTCGACACCGGCATGCGCCCCTGCACGACGGACAGACGATGCGCCCAGTAGCCGAAGTTCGGGAACGACACGATGCATTCGCGTCCGACCCGCACCGTCTCGCGCAGAATCGCGGCGGTCTGGTGAATCGTCTGCAGCGTCTGCGACAGGATCGCGAAATCGAAGCTCTGGTCTTCGAAGAGGCGCAGGCCGTCTTCCAGGTTCTGCTGGATCACGTTGATGCCGTTCTTCGTCGAGGCGAGCACGCCGGCGTCGTTGATCTCGATGCCGTAGCCCGACACCTCGAGCTCTTCGCTGAGGAGCGACAGCAGCGAACCGTCGCCGCAGCCGAGATCGAGCACCGTCGAGCGCGGTTCGACCCAGCGGGCGATCGCGCGGAAGTCGGCGCGCGTCGCGAGAAAATCGAGTGCGCTCTGGTTCATGCGCCCACCTCCGTGGCAATGCGTTCGTAGTAGGCACGCATCAGGTTGTGATAGCGCGCGTCGTCGAGCAGGAAGGCGTCGTGGCCGTGCGGCGCGTCGATCTCGCCGTAGGTGACCGTCCGCTTGTGATCGAGCAGCGCCTTCACGAGCTCGCGCGAGCGGGCGGGGGCGAAACGCCAGTCGGTGGAGAAGCTCGCGATCAGGTATTTGGCCTTCGTGTGCGCGAGCGCGGCGGTGAGGTCGCCATCGTATGCTTTCGCGGGATCGAAGTAGTCGAGCGCGCGGGTGATCAGCAGGTACGTGTTCGCGTCGAAGTAGTCGGCGAACTTGTCGCCCTGATAGCGCAGGTAGGACTCCACCTCGAACTCGACATCGAAGCTGAAGTTGTACGCGTCTTCCGCGCCCTCGGCGCGGCGCAGCGCGCGGCCGAACTTCGCGGCCATGTCGTCGTCGGACAGGTACGTGATGTGGCCGATCATCCGCGCGACGCGCAGGCCGCGCTTCGGCTTCACGTTGTGCGCGTAGTAGTCGCCGCCGTGAAAGTCGGGGTCGGACAGGATGGCCGAGCGCGCCACCTCATTGAACGCGATGTTCTGCGCGGAGAGCTTGGGCGTGGACGCGACCACGATGCAGTGCGCGAGCCGGTCCGGGTACATCATGCTCCACGCGAGCGCCTGCATGCCGCCCAGGCTGCCGCCCATCACCGCGGCGAAGCGCTCGATGCCGAACGCGTCGGCCACGCGCGTCTGCGCGTTGACCCAGTCTTCGACCGTCACGACCGGAAAGCGCGCGCCGTACGGCTTGCCGGTGGCCGGATCGATGCTCATCGGGCCGGTCGAACCGAAGCACGAGCCCAGGTTGTTCACGCCGATCACGAAGAAGCGGTCGGTGTCGAGCGGCTTGCCGGGCCCGACCATGTTGTCCCACCAGCCGACGTTCTTCGGTTCATCCGCGTAGACGCCCGCAACGTGGTGCGACGCGTTCAGCGCGTGGCAGACGAGCACGGCGTTGCTGCGCGCGGCGTTCAGCGTGCCGTAGGTCTCGACCATCAGGTCGAATTCCGCCAGCGAGCTGCCGTTCTGCATGCGCAGCGGCTCGGCGAAGTGCATTTTCTGTGGCGTGACGATACCGATCGATTCCATTCATTCCGCCTTGTGACGACTGGCGGCTAAACGGTGTCGGCTGATGCGCGAAGGCGTGATGTGCGCGGCTGACGACCTCTTTAGCCGCATTTGTAGTGAACCGCGAAGCTGATGCTTCACAGCTCGCGCGCCCGCAATCGAGTCAGCAAATCGGCGCGCCGGTGATATTTCCGGTCCTGCAGTGGAGCGCAAAGTATAGCGGAAATCGCCGGCGGGCGAACTTTGCGGGCTGCTTCCAGGGTCAGCGTTGGCCGACTGGACGAGGCGGGTTGGCCTTCGCCGTAGCCGGACCGCGTGCCGCTACTGCAGGATCAGCAGCAGATGCGCCTCGGCCTGCTCGTGCGGCGCGTGGCCGAAGCCGCTGCGCGCATAACGATGCCAGCGCCCGACGATGTAGCTCACCAGCAGGCCCGCGCGGACGGCCGGATCGTAGCCGGCGGGCAGCGGCACGTTCTTGCCGGTGGCGCTTTCGTTCGCGTGAGCGTCGGTGTGAGCGTCGGCGTTGGCATTGGCGTCCATAAGCGCGAGCCGCAGACACTGTTTCAGCGACGCTTCCACGCGCTCCATCATCCGGTTCACGCGTTCGGTGAGGCGTTCGTGCTCGCCGATCAGCGCCTCGCAGGTCAGCACGCGCGTCATGCCCGGGTTCGTCGATGCGAAGCCGAGCAGCATCAGCGCGATCGCGCGGGCCTGCAGCACGCCGTTCGGCTCTTTCGCGACGATCTGGTTGATGAGGCCGAACACGCTTTCCTCGATGAACTCGATCAGTCCTTCGAACATTTGCGCTTTGCTCGCGAAATGCCGGTAGAGCGCGGCTTCCGATACGCCCAGCCGGGCGGCGAGCGCGGCGGTGGTGATCTTTTCGCTCTTCGGCGCCTCGAGCATCGCGGCGAGCGTCTGCAGGATATGGACGCGGCGTTCGCCCGGTTTCAGCCGGGTGGCGCGGGTAGTGGCGGGCGCGGTGGCGTCCGCGGCGGCGGGGTCGGTCGCTGCGTCGGCAACGAATGGGGCGGGGGAATCTGGAGGGGCAGCGGAATGATCGGCGTTCGTGGAACCGCCGCCCGGCAGTGGCGGCTGGTCTCCGGTTATGGCCTCGTCAAACCTGTGCGTCGGCTGCATGGCGGTCGCCCCTTCGGTTGGCGCGTCGGTCCGACCGCGCGTGTCCCTGATCGTAGCGATTTTAGCGAACGAATGCACAGGTCGACATAATGCGGCCGCCCGGTGCCCGGCAGCCGCGTCGGCTGACCTTCCGTGCGCGACGCCGCCGGCAGGTGGCCTGTGATCCACACCGTGCGGATGCCGAGGCGCCGGTAGTGCTTCAGATGGCTGCGCGTATCTTCGACGAGGATCGCGTCGCGCAGCGCGACATCGGCGTCGCGCATCGCGCGGCGCAGCATCGCCGCATCGGGCTTCGCGCGCCACGCGCGGCGGTCGCGCATATGCTCGATCGCCACCACGCGTTCGAACAGCGCCTCGATGCGCAACTCGCGCAGCACCGCGCGGGCGTAGGCCTCGGGCGCGTTGGTCAGCACGATCTTGCGGCCCGGCAGCGCGGCGACGAGGCGCGCGAGACCGCGTTCGGCGCGCACCATCGACGGCAGGTCGTCGAATGTGTGGACGACCTTCAGGAAGTCGTGCGGATCGACCGGATGATGGCGCGCGAGGCCGAGCAGGGTGGCGCCGTAGCGCTGCGTGTAGCCGGTGCGGAGGCGGTTCGCTTCGTCGAGCCCGACCTGCAGGCGGTCGATGATGTACTGCGTCATCGCGCGGTTGATCTGGGGAAAGATCGCGTACGACGCTTGATGCAGCGTGTTGTCGAGGTCGAACAGCCAGACGGGGGTTCCGCCGGCAACGTGCGGCCGGCGGCGGGGAGAGCGGAGGGTGCCGGCGAGCGCCTTGTCGCGCTCGCCGCGCAGGCCGCGGCGATGCGCGCTCAATGCGAGCGGATCATGGTGCCGAACGGCTGCTCGGTGAGAATTTCGAGCAGCACCGAGTGCTCGATGCGGCCGTCGACGATGTGCACCGAGCGCACACCGCTCTTCGCGGCATCCAGCGCGGAGGCGATCTTCGGCAGCATGCCGCCCGAGATCGTGCCGTCTTCGAAGAGCGCGTCGATCTCGCGCGCCGACAGGTCGGTCAGCAGGTTGCCCGCCTTGTCCATCACGCCCGGGATGTTGGTCATCATCACCAGCTTTTCGGCGTTCAGCACGACCGCCAGCTTGCCCGCGACCAGGTCCGCGTTGATGTTGTACGAGAGGCCGTCTTCGCCGAAGCCGATCGGCGAGATCACCGGAATGAACGCGTCGTCCTGCAGCGCCTTCACGACCGCCGGGTTGATCGCCTCGACCTCGCCGACCTGGCCGATGTCGATGTACTGCCCCGGGTTCTCGCGGTCCGGCATCATCATCTTGCGCGCGTGGATCAGGCCGCCGTCCTTGCCCGTCAGGCCGACCGCATGACCGCCGAAGTGGTTGATCAGCGTGACGATGTCCTGCTGGACTTCGCCGCCGAGCACCCACTCGACGACTTCCATGGTTTCCTCGTCGGTCACGCGCATACCCTGGATGAACGTGCCCTGTTTGCCGATCTTCTTCAGCGCGAGGTCGATCTGCGGGCCGCCGCCGTGCACGATGACCGGATTGATGCCCACCAGTTTCAGCAGGATCACGTCGCGGGCGAAGCCCTGCTTCAGGCGCTCTTCGGTCATTGCGTTGCCGCCGTATTTGATGACCACGGTCTTGCCGTGATACTGGCGGATGTACGGCAGTGCCTCGGCCAGAATTTCGGCCTTCAGGGTGGGGGCGATCTGCGAAAGGTCGGGAAGCTCGGACATGTCGGCGGGCTCGGGCAGCGGGGGTGAAAACAAGGCCGAATTGTACAGGACTGTGGCGCTGCAACAGGGTTTTCGCTGATGGCGTTAGCCGTCTGGACAAGGCACTGCGGGCGGGGTTCCGCGTATCGCGCGGTGTATCGCGGCGCAGGACGGGCGTTCTGGCGCGAGGCCTTGCCCGAACCGCGCCGCGACGGCCGCGCGCGCTATGTTGCGTGATGCCGACATGGCATCATGTCCAGAGCGCCATCGTGCGTTCCTTGCGAGTCGAATTCATGAATCCGAGCGACCCGAGCCCTCCGCTGTCCCGCGATCCCGACATCGCGCGGTGTCCGCGCTGCGGGCGTCCGTTCGACTGCGGCGCGCGCTCCACCCAGGCGGGCGGGCCGCCGTGCTGGTGTGTGTCGATGCCAGCGCTGCCGGCCGAGGCGCTCAAGCGCGGGCTCGGCTGCCTGTGCCCGGAGTGTCTCGCAGAGGCATTGGCCGAGGCTCAGGCTGCTCGCACCGACAACCCGACCGCACGGTCCTCCTGACGGTGACAGGGCGCCGCGCGCCGGCTTGACTCAACGTGGCTCGGCCGCAAGCCCGGCCAGGTCATGCGCAACGGTTTCCATCACCGGTTCCCATTGCGCGAAGGCCCGCTGGCGGTACAGCGTCGACGTCGGATACCACGGACTGTCGCGCCGTGCGAGCAGCCAGACCCAGTGCGGATTCACATCGAGCAGCACCCACGTGCGCTGCCCGAGCGCGCCGCTCAGATGCGCGACCGACGTGCACACGGTGATCACCAGATCGAGCGCGCCGATGAACGCGGCGGTGTCGTCGAAGCTCTTCAGCTCGGCAGTGTGGTCGACGAGATCGAGGCCGGCCGCGCGCGCCGCCGCGACGTCCGCGTCGGCGCCCGGCTGCAGCGAATAGAACGCGACGTCACGCATCGCGCCGAAATGCGCCGCGTAGCGCGCCCAGCCGACCGCGCGGAACGGATTGCGCTGGTGGCCGAGGCTGCCGGTCCACGACAACCCCACCTTCAGCCGCCGCTCGCCCGCGAGCCGCTCGCGCCAGCGCGCGACGGCCGCCGGATCGGCGAACAGATACGGCACCGGGCCGGGGATGGTCGCCTCGCGGGTATCGAAGAGCAGCGGCAGCGTGAGCAGCGGGATCTCGTAGTCGAACGCGGGCAAACCGTCGATGCCGCCGCCCGCCGTGTATTCGTCGGCGACGCCTGCGAAGCTGCGCGGCAGCAGCGCGCCCATCTGCGGAAACGAATTCCAGCTGAGGCGGCCGCCTTCACGACGCACGCGCTCGGCGAGCAGCGGCACGTAGCGGCAGAACTGCAGCAGATCGCCCATGCCCTGTTCGCCCCACAGCAGCAGCTTCTTGCCCGCGAGCGGCTCGCCTTGCCACGTCGGGCCGGGCAGCACGGGCCGCTTGCCGCGCAGTTCGCCCGAGCCCGTCCAGCGCGCTTCGTGTTCGCGCCAGCCGTCCGCATAGTTGCCGCGCAACAGGTGCAGCATGCCGAGGTTCGAGCAGTACGACGGATCATCGGGCCGGTTGCGATGCGCGGCCAGCGCGTGCAGTTCCGCTTCGTCCCAGCGTTGTGCTTCGCGCAGCGCATGCGCGTGATTCGTGAGCGCACGCGGATCGGTCGGCTCGAGGGCGAGTGCGCGCTCGCCTGCCGCGAGCGCTGCGTCGAGATGCTTCGCAGCCAGTTGTGCGGTCGACAGGTTGATCCAGCTGTTCGCGTCATCAGGCGTGACCTCCAACGCGCGTTCGAGCAACCCGATCGCTTCCGCCGACGATCGCTCGCAACGTAGCAGCGCGGCCGCGAGATTGTTTCGCAGGTTGGACATGTCGGGGTCGATCGCCAGCGCGCGGCGGTACACTGGAATCGCGTCGGCGTGACGCTCGGTGAGTTGCAGCGCGATCCCGAAGTGGAACAGCAGCATCGCGTTGTCCGGTTCGAGTTCGCACGCTGTTTCGCCGATCGCGATCGCCGCGTCGAACTGTTGCTGCGCGATCAACTGATTGAGCGTGGCGACGACCGATGCAGCATCGGCCGCCTGCAGCTGCGAAGCGGCCTCGAGCCAGAGCGAACGGGCCTTTTTGTCGCGTTTGCGCTGCGCTGCGACAGCATGCCGCATGAACGTAATGAAGGATTCCAAAAGAACGCGCTGCGGGTCGGAAATGGCGGGGAGCATTGTCGGAGAAGGCCGGCGGCCATACGATGGGGGAGAAATCCATCATAGTCGCCGCAGCGGGACACGTGAATCGGACTGCTCTCAACGGGTAAACTCGGAAATATGCACCGTATAACCGTCACCGGCCGCGTCAACCTCGGACACCTGTTCTGGCTGCGCAGCCTCGCCATCATCGGACAGCTCGTCACGATCGCGTCCGTGCAGATCTTTTACGACGTGCATCTGCCGTTGCCGGCCATGCTGCTCGTGATCGGTCTCGAGGTGCTGTTCAACGCGATGACCTGGGTGCGCGTCGCACGCGAGCGGCCGGAGTCGAACCTCGAACTGTTCGGGCAGCTCTGGGTGGATCTCGGCGCGTTGTCGGCGCTGCTGTTTCTGTCGGGCGGCACGACGAATCCGTTCGTGTCGCTGTATCTGCCTTCGCTGGCGATCGCCGCCGCGGTGTTGCCCTGGTATCTGATGGCCTGGCTCGCGGCGTTCGCGGTCGCGTGCTATGCGGTGCTCGGCTTCGATTCGGTGCCGCTCAATCTCGACAATCCCGCGAATCTGTTCGACTACTACCGCGAAGGCATGTGGGTGAACTTCATGGTGAGCGTCGGCCTGATCGCGTGGTTCGTCGCGCGGATGTCGCGTGGCTTGCGCCAGCGCGATTCGGCGCTCGCCGACGCGCAGCAGCGACTGTTGCAGGACGAACGCGCGGTGGCGCTCGGCGTGCAGGCGGCGACCGTCGCGCATGAAATCGGCACGCCGCTGTCGACCATCGCGATGCTCAGCGAAGAACTGCGCGACGCGGCGCGCAACGACCAGGGCCTCGCGCCGTATGCGGCCGATCTCGAACTGCTCGAGCAGCAGATGTCGCTCTGCACGTCGGCGCTGAACCGGCTGCGCAGCCGCGCGAGTTCGCGCGGCAACCGCCAGCCCGTGGCCGAGTGGCTCGATCCGTTCATCGAGCAATGGCGGCTGCGTCATCCGCAGGTGCAGTTCGAGCGCGAAGGCACCGCACCTGCCGACGCGTGGCTCGCGGACGCTGTCGCGGTCGGCCAGATTCTGACGATTCTGCTCGACAACGCGGCGCGTGCGAGCCGCAGTCGTGTAACGCTTGCCGCGCGTCTGTCGGAGCGTGGCGACATGATCGAATTCGAAGTATGCGACGACGGTCCGGGCATTCCCGCCGCGCTGCGCGGCACGCTCGGCGCGGCGCCGGTCGACAGCACGCAGGGCGGGCACGGCGTCGGGCTGTATCTCGCGTTTTCGGCGGCGGCGCGGCTGCGCGGCTCGATCGAACTCACCGACGCGCGCGACATCCGGCCGCGCGGCACACGTGCCGTGCTGCGCCTGCCGCTCAGCGCGGCAGCAGGCGCGAACGGCGCCAATGGCAGCCATGGCGCCAACGGCAGCGGCGCGCGCGGCAACGAATCATCGAACGGCGGGCCGGGCCGATCGGGTCCGGCGGCATCCAGTACGGAGAAACAGGCATGAGCGATATGAATTTTCTGGTCATCGACGACGACGAGGTGTTCTCCGGCATTCTCGCGCGTGGATTGACGCGACGCGGTTTCACGGTGGCCCAGGCGCACAGCGCGGACGAAGCGATCAGGCTCGCGAACCAGCAGAAGTTCGGCCACATCACGGTCGATCTGCACCTTGGCGACGACTCGGGCCTCAATCTCGTCGCGCCGCTGCGCGATCTGCAGCCCGATGCGCGCATGCTGGTGCTGACGGGCTACGCGAGCATCGCGACCGCGGTGCAGGCGGTGAAGGATGGTGCGGACAACTATCTGGCGAAGCCCGCGAACGTCGAGACGATTCTCTCGGCGCTGCAAAGCGATGCGAGCGTGGTGCAGGCCGAGGAAGCGATCGAGAATCCGATGCCGCTTTCGGTGGCGCGGCTCGAATGGGAGCATATCCAGCGCGTGCTCGCGGAGAACGGCAACAACATCTCGGCGACCGCCCGCGCGCTGAACATGCATCGCCGCACGTTGCAGCGCAAGCTCGCGAAGCGGCCCGTGCGGCAGTGAGACCTCGCAACGCATCGCATCGCGTTGTATTGCGCGTGCGATGAAAAACGGGCGGTCCGTTTTGTGAACGGACCGCCCGTTGTCGTTGTGAACCTCGTTGTGAACCGGTCGGGACGCCGACGCGTCCCGAACCTGAGCCTAAAGCATCACAGCACGTAGCGCGACAGGTCTTCGTCCTGCGCGACTTCGCCGAGCGCGCGATCCACATACGCCGCGTCGATCATGACGTTCGTGCCGGCGTGATTGCCCGCCGAGAACGACACTTCCTCCAGCAGCTTTTCGATCACCGTATAAAGCCGGCGCGCACCGATGTTCTCGGTCTTCTCGTTGACCGAGAACGCGACTTCGGCGAGCCGGCGGATGCCGTCGTCGGCGAACTGGAGCTGCACATCTTCGGTGGCGAGCAGCGCCTGATACTGCTTGACGAGGCTCGCGTCGGTGGCCACCAGGATCGATTCGAAGTCCTTCACCGACAGCGAGTCCAGCTCCACGCGAATCGGGAAACGGCCCTGCAGTTCGGGAATCAGATCGCTCGGCTTCGCGAGATGGAACGCGCCGCTCGCGATGAACAGGATGTGATCGGTCTTCACCATCCCGTACTTGGTGTTGATCGTCGTGCCTTCGACGAGCGGCAGCAGGTCCCGCTGCACGCCCTGACGCGACACCTCGGCGCCGCCCGTTTCGCTGCGCGACGCGATCTTGTCGATCTCGTCGAGGAACACGATGCCGTTCTGCTCGACGTTCTGCACGGCCTTCGTCTTCACCTCTTCGTCGTTGAGCATCTTCGCCGCTTCTTCATCGGTGAGCAGCTTCAGCGCTTCCTTCACCTTCAGCTTGCGGCGCGTCTTCTTGCCGCCGCCGAGATTCGCGAACATCGAACGGATCTGCTCGGTCATGTCTTCCATGCCCGGCGGCCCCATGATGTCCATGCCCATCTGCTGCTGCTCGACGTCGAGCTCGATCTCCTTGTCGTCCAGCAAGCCTTCGCGCAGCCGCTTGCGGAACGTCTGACGCGTGTTGTTGCCGGCTTCGTCGGTATGGCTGGCAGCGACGTCGGTCGAACCGAAGCCGACTGGCCGCGCGCTCGGCAGCAGGATGTCGAGGATGCGGTCTTCGGCGAGGTCTTCTGCCTTGGTGCGGACCTTGCGCATCTCGGTTTCGCGCGTCTGCTTCACCGAGATCTCGATCAGGTCGCGCACGATGCTGTCCACGTCGCGGCCCACGTAGCCCACTTCGGTGAACTTGGTCGCTTCGATCTTGATGAACGGCGCGTCCGCGAGCTTCGCGAGACGGCGCGCGATTTCGGTCTTGCCGACGCCGGTCGGTCCGATCATCAGGATGTTCTTCGGCGTGATTTCCTGGCGCAGCGGCTCGGCGACCTGCTGGCGGCGCCAGCGGTTGCGCAGCGCGACGGCGACCGCTTTCTTCGCTTTCGCCTGGCCGATGATGTGCTTGTCGAGTTCCGAGACGATCTCGGCAGGGGTCATGGTGCTCATCGTAAGTCCTTGCTCGGCCGTCAGTCGATCGTTTCGATGACGCGGTTGTGGTTCGTGTAGATGCACATGTCGCCGGCGATTTCGAGCGACTTTTCGACGATCTCGCGCGCCGACAGGTCGGTGTTGTCCGCGAGCGCCTTCGCCGCGGCCTGCGCATAGGCGCCGCCCGAACCGATTGCGCAGATGCCGCCTTCGGGGTCGAGCACGTCGCCGTTGCCGGTGATGACGAGCGTGGTCTGCGCATCGGCCGTGATCAGCATCGCTTCGAGTCGACGCAGCATGCGGTCGGTGCGCCAGTCTTTCGCGAGCTCGACGGCCGCGCGGGTGAGGTTGCCCTGGTGCTTCTCCAGCTTGGCCTCGAAGCGGTCGAGGAGCGAAAAGGCGTCGGCCGTGCCGCCCGCGAAACCGACCAGCACCTTGCCGTTGTAGATGCGCCGGACCTTCTTCGCGCCGCCCTTCATGACGATGTTGCCGAGCGTGACCTGGCCGTCGCCGCCGAGCGCGACCTTGTCGCCGCGCCGGACGGAGACGATCGTCGTGCCGTGATATTGCTCCATGTGCATTCCTTTTTGCCAAAGCGGGGAGAGCGTGACGGCGCAACCGATGCCGATGCGCCATCGCCTGGATCCGTGTGAGCGGACGGCGCGCGGACCGCTGCGCGCGCCTGTGCAACGCATGTCCGAATTATTTTAGGGCGTGCGCGGACTTATCAAGAGGCACGCGGGCAGATGCTGTAATCCGGGCGGTACAGCGCGCGCTCTGCTCAGGCGGGCAGGCGTGTCCACAGAGAAGCCTGCGATTGGCCGACGATGCCTGACGAACGCGTCAGCCGGGGCGTACCGGCCGAAGCCTGCGCGTAAAACACGCGCAAAAGAAAAAGCGCACGGCTCACCGTGCGCTTTCTGACGAAGCGTGGAAGGCGCGACCTGCCGCGCCGAAGCGCGATCAGTCGCCGAACAGCTTCTGGCGCAGTTCGCGGCGCTCCTGGGCTTCGAGCGACAGCGTCGCCGTAGGCCGCGCGAGCAGGCGCGGAATGCCGATCGGTTCGCCCGTTTCTTCGCACCAGCCGTATTCGCCCGATTCGATACGCGCGATCGATTGCTGCACCTTCTTCAGCAGCTTGCGTTCGCGGTCGCGCGTGCGCAGTTCCAGCGCATGCTCTTCTTCGATCGTCGCGCGGTCGGCCGGGTCCGGCACGATCACGGTTTCGCGCAGGTTCTCGGTCGTCTGGCCGGCATTGCGGAGGATATCCGCCTGCAGCTGTTCGAGCCGGTTCTTGAAGAAGGCGAGCTGATCCTCGTTCATGTAATCCTTGTCGCTCATCTTCAGGATTTCGGCTTCGGTCAAGAGTCGTTTCGTCGTCATCTGGCTTGCTTCTTCAATGTGAGGCAAAACTCATACATATTGCCCGCACTCTCGTGTTGCCCGCACGGGCGCGTCAAATCGCCAGGCGCCGGCCGCCCCGACGGTACGCTGTCGCGGCGCCAGCCACGCCGATGCGGGGCCGAACTCCTCTGGAAACCGATCTACAGATGCTCCTGAGGCATTTTTTGTACCGGCGGCGCATTCGATGGGAATGGACGCCACTCCGGCTGTCGGCATGAGTTCCGGACAAGATTTTCCGGTGCCGCCTGCTTGCCCGGCGCGGTCTGCACGATGCCCGAGCTTACGTTCTCATTCTCCAGTGGGCAGGTATTGTAACTGAATCACAATCCGGAACGGCAAGAGGGTAAATGCCACCTTGCCGTACCCCGTTATCCTGAAAATATAACGCGCTGCTGGTCAAAAAGCGATGGCAGTGCCTGCTTTTCGGGAACAGGGTTTTCACGCGCCTGCCATGCTTTCAGGGAATTGTGCAGCGGAAGACAGCTTGCGAGCGTGCGCTGGGACGCACGTCGCGAACAAAGAGGGCGGCGGGCGGCGGCGAAGACGTGCGTCTCTTCTCGCTGCCGCCGCCGGCAGGGGTCAGGCGAGGCAGGCGTTCAGCCCGTCGGTGATCAGGTCCTGCGGCAGTTCGATACCGATGAACACCATCTTGCTGTTCTTCTTCTCGATCGGTTGCCATTTGGCGGCGAGGTCGCTGCCCATCATCTGGTGGACGCCCTGGAACACCACCTTGCGGTCCACGCCCTTCATGTACAGCACGCCCTTGTAGCGCAGCAGCCGCTCGCCGTAGATCTGCAGGATGCCGCCCAGGAAGTCTTCCAGCCGGTTCGCATCGAACGGCCGGTCGCTACGGAAGACGAACGACTTGATCTTGTCGTCGTGATGCGCGTGATGGTGATGGTGCGCGTGATCGTGGCCTTCGTGGTTGCACTGCCCGTGATCGTGGTCGCAGTCGGCGTGGTCATGATCATGGTCGTGATCGTGCGCGTGGTCATGATCGTGATCATGATCGTGCTCGTGCTCGTGCTCGTCTTCGGCGAGGAAGTCCGGGTCGATCTCGAGCTTCGCGTTCAGGTTGAAGCCGCGCAGGTCGAACACGTCCTTCAGTTCCGCGTCGCCGAAGTTGACGACCTTGATCGCCGCCTTCGGGTTCATGTGCAGCAGGCGGTGGCGCAGGTCGCCGAGCGCCGCTTCGTCGACGGTATCCGCCTTCGTGACGAACAGGCGGTCCGCGAAACCGACCTGGCGCTGCACCACTTCGTGTTCGTCGAGCTGCTGGTTCGCGTGTTTCGCGTCCACCAGCGTGATGATCGCGTCGAGCAGGAACTGGTCGGCGATATCGTTATCCATGAAGAACGTCTGCGCGACCGGGCCGGGGTTCGCAAGGCCAGTGGTCTCGATCACGACGCGCTCGAAGTCCAGCTCGCCCGCGCGCTTGCGGTCCGCCAGATCGGCCAGCACGCGCGACAGGTCGCCGCGGATCGTGCAGCAGATGCAGCCGTTGCTCATCTGGATGATCTGTTCGTCCGAATCCTGCACGAGGATGTCGTTGTCGATGTTCTCTTCGCCGAACTCGTTTTCGATCACGGCGATCTTCATGCCGTGCTTTTCGTTCAGGATGCGCTTGAGCAGCGTGGTTTTGCCGCTGCCGAGAAAGCCGGTCAGGATAGTGACGGGAATCATGTTGTTCGCCATGGTGATCGCCTGTATATCGTCGAACTTGCGTGAAACGGTAATGGGTAGGCGCGAAAACGCGGCCGAATGGGTTATTGGAACATATCCGCCGGCGCGCCGCCTGGAGCCCGGGTCGACGTGCGTGGCGCGCCGCCCCGAAAGCGCGCCCAAAACCGGCTCTGAACGCCTCAACTATGGGCGTTCAGGCCGTTTGCAACAATAGGCCCTTCAGGTATTCCCCTTCCGGGAACGCGGTGAGGAGCGGGTGATCGACGCCCGCGCCGAGGCGCTTCAGGATGCGCGCGTCCACCCGGGCGTCGGCTGCCGCGCCGGCGACGATCTTCTGGAACAGGTCCATGTCGATCGCGCCGGAGCACGAGTAGGTGAAGAGCAGGCCGCCCGGGCGCAGCAGCCGGAAGCCTTGCAGATTGATGTCCTTGTACGCGCGGGCCGCCCGGTCCACGTGCTCGCGCGATGGCGCGAACTTCGGCGGATCCAGCACGATCAGGTCGAAACGCTCGCCTTCGTCGGCGAGGCGCCGCAGCGTCTTGAACGCGTCGGCGTCGAGCCAGGTGGCGCGCGCCGCGTCGAAACCGTTCGCGGTGACGTTCTGCTGCGCGAGTTCGAGCGCTTCACCAGACGAGTCGATCGACACGACGCGGTTCGCGCCGCCCTTCAGCGCCGCCAGCGAAAAGCCGCCCGTGTAGCAGAAGCAGTTGAGCACGTCGCGGCCGGCCGCGTAGGTCTGCACGAGGCCGCGGTTGTCGCGCTGGTCGACGTAGAAGCCGGTCTTGTGACCCTTGCGCACGTCGACGTGATAGCGCACGCCGTTCTCGCTCGCGATCAGCGTCCCGGGCGGCTCGTCGCCCGCCAGCACGCCGACCGTCTGCTCGAGCCCTTCCTTCTCGCGGATCGACACGTCCGAGCGCTCGTAGACGTTCGGACAGCCCGTCGCGCTGATCAGCGCCGCGACGATCGCTTCCTTCCACGCTTCCACACCCGCCGCCATGAACTGGCAGACGAGCTGGCCGCGCGCGCCGGCGTCATCCGCGACGAAATGATCGACGATCAGACCCGGCAGCCCATCTGCCTCGCCGAAGATCAGCCGCACCGCGCCGGTGTTCGTGACCATCGCCTGGCGGTGCGCGAGCGCGCGCTGCACGCGGCGCTTGAAGAACGCGTGATCGACCGGCTCGTTTTCGTCGAAGCTCCAGACCCGCACGCGAATCTGCGAATGCGGGCTGTAGGCGGCGCGCGCCAGAAAGCGGCCGTCGTGCGCGCGGACCACGACGGTCGCGCCCATCGCCGGCTTGCCGTCGACGCGATCGATCGCATTCGCGTAGACCCACGGGTGACGGCGCAGCAGCGACTTCTCTTTCGACGGTTTGAGCGTAACGGTAATCATGACTTCATCGGCTAACGGAGGCGGACCGCGCGGGGCTCGTGCGAGCCCGCCGCGGCGACCGCGATCAAACGGGAACGGGGCGCGTCAGTCGCGTTTCTTCGCGCGCGGATGCGCCTGATCGTAGATGCGCGCGAGATGCTGGAAATCGAGCGCGGTGTAGACCTGCGTCGCGGCGATGCTCGCGTGGCCCAGCAGCTCCTGGACCGCGCGCAGATCGCCGCTGGACTGCAGCACGTGCGTCGCGAACGAATGGCGCAGCACGTGCGGATGGACGTTCGCGGGAATGCCGGCCGCGAGCGCCGCACGCTTCACGCGTTCGCGCACCACACTCGGCGACATCCGGTTGCCGCGCACCGACACGAAGAGCGGATGCGGATCGCGCTTCACCAGCTGGTCGCGCACCGCGAGCCACGCGCGCAGCGCATCCAGCGCCTTGCTGCCCACCGGCACGATACGGCGACGGTTGCCCTTGCCGAGCACTTCGACTTCCGCTTCGTCGAGCTTGAGCCAGCCCTGCGACTGGTAACCGTCAGCACTCGCGTACGCGACGTCGAGCCCGACCAGTTCCGCGAGGCGCAGCCCCGACGAGTAGAACAGCTCCAGCATCGCGTGATCGCGCAGGCCTTCGGCCGTGCTGGCGGCGGGCGCTTCCATCAGCGTGTGCGCGTCGTCGACTGAGAGCGCCTTCGGCAGCGTTTTCGCGCGCTTCGGCGCGCGGATCGTGGAGACCGGATTCGCCGCCAACTCGACGCGGCCCGCGAGCCAGCGGTAGAACGCCCGCCACGCTGACAGCCGGTGCCCGATCGAGCGCGCGGACAGCCCGCCCGCATGCGCGCGCGCGACGGCGCCGCGCATATCGGTAGCGGTCAGCGTTTCGAGCGGCCGGCCGTTCGCGAGCTTGCGCAGTTCGTCCAGTTCATGGGTATAAGCGCGCAGCGTGTGCTCCGACAGCCGCCGCTCGTGCTCGAGGCTCGACAGGTAGGCGGCGATCGGATCGGCGGCGTCGGTCACGGCGGGCGGCGTGCGTCAGTGCGGCAGCAGGCGGCTCAGCGCCGCGCCGGCGAGCGCGCCGATCTGCACGAGAAAGTCCGTCGCCATGCCTTCGTGGAAACGGCGCGGGTCGTTCGAGCCCATCACGAGCAGGCCGAACGTGGGTGCGTCGGGCGCGGCGAGCGGATCGCGCAGTGCGAGCAGCGCGATCGATTCGATTTTCGCTTCTTCCGCGGCGACGGGCGCTTCGTCATCGGCCGAGCCCGAAGCCGCGATCGATGCGCCGGGCGCCGCGAGCCACTGCGCGGCTTCGAAGCCGGTGTTCGAGCCGCAGTACGGCGTGACCAGGCTGTTCGCGAAGATTCGCACTTCCTCGCCGACGTGGCGCGCGAAATCCGCCTGCGTATAGGCCTCGGCGACATCCCAGACGCGCAGTGCCGCCTGCGGCACGTCGAACACCTCGCGCAGACCGTGCGCGATCGAGCGCGGCAGCGCGTACGGATCGCGCTCGGCCATCACGCGCGCGGTCCAGCGGCTGAATTTCTGCGCGATGCTGTCGTTCTCGTGGCCGTATCGCACGAGTTCGGCGAGACGCCGCTCGAGATGCTTGTTCTTGTCGCGCAGCATGTCCATCTGCCGCTCCTGAAGCGACACCGCGGACTTGCCGTGCGGATTGGCGAGGCGGATGGTCGCGAGCATCTCGGCGTGCTCGTTGAAGAACTCAGGGTTGGCGATGAGGTAGTCGGCGACTTCGCGATCGTTCATGGTTTCGGCTTGGTGTGATGCTGTGTCGGTCAGGTTGTGCCGCGGCGTTCGTAGATTCGGTTTCGGTTCCGTTGGGCGTTGACGTGTCAGTCGGCCAGTTCGATCTCGCCTTCGAAGACCGTTGCGGCCGGACCTGCCATCGTCAGCGGCGAACTCGGCTCGCCGTTCCAGCTGATGGTGAGCATGCCGCCATGCGTGTGCACGGCCACAGGCGCGTCGAGCAGCCCGCGGCGAATGCCGGCCGCGACCGCCGCGCACGCGCCCGTGCCGCACGCGAGCGTTTCGCCCGCGCCGCGCTCGTACACGCGTAGCTTGATTTCATGGCGGTTCACGATCTGCATGAAGCCCGCGTTCACCTTCACGGGGAAGCGCGCATGCCGCTCGATCACCGGACCGTCGACGAGCACCGGAAACGCTTCGACGTCGCCGACGACCTGCACCGCGTGCGGATTGCCCATCGACACCACCGAGATCCAGCGCGTCGCGCCGTTCACGTCGAGCGGCCACAGCGTGTCCGCGGATTGCGGCTGGCCGGCGAGGCCCTCGGCGTCGAACGGCACACGTTGCGGATCGAACACCGGTGCGCCCATGTCGACGACGACTTCGCCGTTGTCCTGCATCGTCAGCGTGATGAGGCCGTTCTGCACCTCGACGCGCACGCTGCGTTTATCGGTGAGCTTCGCATCGCGAACGAACTTGACGAAGCAACGCGCGCCATTGCCGCAGTGCTCGACCTCGCCGCCGTCGCAGTTGAAGATGCGATAGCGGAAATCGGCGCCTTCGACCGTCGGCTTCTCGACCAGCAGCAACTGGTCCGCGCCGACGCCAAAATGCCGGTCCGCGAGCGCGCGCACGCGTGCTGGCGTCAATTCGAGCCGCTGCGTGTAGCCGTCGAGCACGACGAAGTCGTTGCCCGCGCCGTGCATTTTGGTGAATTTGAGCTTCATTTCGCTATTGTAAGTGACGCGCCGGCGATTGATGCGGGCAGTCTTCGTTCTGCGTCACGCGGTGTCGCGCGTTAGCCGCAGCGCCCGGCTTGCTGCACGCCCCGCTCAATACACGCCCGGCACACCCGGCGGCCGCGTCTTGAACCGCTTGTGCACCCAGTAGTACTGCTCGGGCATCGTCGGGATCTGTTCCTCGAGGAACGCGTTCATGCGCCGCGCGTCGGCATCGTCGTCGCCCGTCGGGTAGTGGTCCCAAGGCTTGAATACCTTCAACCGGTAGCCCGTGTAGTTCGGCAGCACCTCGCCGATGAACGGCACCACCTGCGCATTGCCCACCTTCGCGAGCCGGCCGACGGCAGTCAGCGTGCAGGTCGGCACGCCGAAGAACGGCACGAAGGTCGAGTTGCGCATGCCGTAGTCCATGTCGGCGCCCAGCATGACCGGCTTCTTGTCGCGCAGCCAGCGCAGCACGACGCGCGCGCTGTCCGCACGGCTTGCCATGTCGGCGCCGAAGCGCCCGCGCGCCGCCTTCGCCGCGGCTTCGAGTATCGGGTTCGACATCGGCTGGTACAGCGACCCGCATTGCCGGCGCAACGAATAGTTGAGGAAGATCGAACCCGCCTCGATGCCGACGAAATGCAGGCCGAGGAAGAGCGTGGGCGGCAGGTTCGGATCGGTGAGGTCGATCGCGCTATCGAGCTCGATCAGCTTTTCGAGCTTCTTCGCGGAGCCGAACCACTGCACGCTGCGCTCCAGATAGCTGCGGATCGCGTGACGGAAGTGCTTCTGCGCGATGTCTTCGCGGCGTGCGTCGGACCACTCGGGAAAGCACAGCTTCAGGTTGGTGTGGACGATGCGCTTGCGGCGGCTCGGGATCTGGTACAGCAGCCAGCCGAGGCCATCGCCGATGCGGGCGGTGAGACCGTACGGCAGGAGCGCGAAAAACTTGAGGAGCCCGATGGCCAGGTTCGACCCGAGGCGGCTCAGCATGAGCCGGCTCCGGCCGTGCCCGCGGGCGTCGGCGCGTGAGGGGCGGCATCAGGGGCTGGCCGCCGAATGTTGGTCAGGTCACGATTCGAGGCAGATAGGCGGTACAGCACGCGTGGTTACTCTGTGACAAATGTGAGAAGTCGCTATAATACGGGCTTCGCCGAGTTAATAGACAACTTGCGGGGCGAAGCCGGCTGGAGCCTCTTAATGAGTGCGCCATCCGGTCAGGAAATCCGCTAAAGCGTCGCCGCTTCGAGACTCCGGGGCCGGCTACGTGAAATCACCGTAACCTGCTTTTCTGGAGCACTCAGTGTCGAACGATTACCTCTTTACTTCCGAATCCGTTTCCGAAGGCCATCCCGACAAAGTCGCGGATCAAATCTCCGACGCGATTCTTGACGCCATCTTCAAGCAGGACAAGTACTCGCGCGTTGCGGCGGAAACGCTGTGCAACACCGGTCTCGTCGTGCTCGCGGGCGAAATCACCACCACCGCGAACGTCGACTACATCCAGGTTGCGCGCGACACGATCAAGCGCATCGGCTACGACAACACCGATTACGGCATCGACTACCGCGGCTGCGCGGTGCTCGTCGCCTACGACAAGCAGTCGCCGGACATCGCGCAGGGTGTGGATCGTGCCCATGACAACAACCTCGACCAGGGTGCCGGCGACCAGGGCCTGATGTTCGGCTATGCGTGCGACGAAACGCCCGAACTGATGCCGCTGCCGATCTACCTGTCGCACCGCCTCGTCGAGCGTCAGGCGAACCTGCGCCGCGACGGCCGTCTGCCCTGGCTGCGTCCGGATGCGAAGTCGCAGGTCACGGTGCGCTACGTCGACGGCAAGCCGCACTCCATCGATACCGTTGTGCTGTCCACGCAGCACGCGCCGGAAATGGAGCTTGGCGCGCTGCGCGAAGCGGTGATCGAAGAGATCATCAAGCCGACGCTGCCGGCCGATCTGATCAAGGGCGACATCAAGTTCCTCGTGAACCCCACCGGCCGTTTCGTGATCGGTGGTCCGCAGGGCGACTGCGGTCTGACGGGCCGCAAGATCATCGTCGATACGTACGGCGGCGCGGCTCCGCACGGCGGCGGCGCGTTCTCTGGCAAGGATCCGTCGAAGGTGGACCGCTCGGCTGCGTACGCTGGCCGCTATGTCGCGAAGAACATCGTCGCGGCCGGTCTCGCATCGCGCGCGCTGATCCAGGTGTCGTACGCGATCGGCGTTGCGCAGCCCACGTCGGTGATGGTCAACACGTTCGGCACGGGCCGCGTGTCCGACGCCACGATCACGAAGCTCGTGCGCGAGCATTTCGATCTGCGTCCGAAGGGCATCGTGCAGATGCTCGACCTGCTGCGCCCGATCTACGAAAAGACGGCAGCGTATGGCCACTTCGGTCGCGAAGAGCCGGAATTCACGTGGGAAGCGACGGACAAGGCGCTCGCGCTCGCCGAAGCGGCAGGCACCGAGCCGGTGGTCGAACTGGCGTAACGGTCGCTCGCGCGGCGCGCGCCGCATGGTTGGCGCGCGTTGCGTGGAGTTCGTCCGCTGACGTAGCGGCGAAGAGAAGATCGACAAGCCCTGTCAGGCGATGAGCCTGGCGGGGCTTTTTCTTTGATGTGCAGTGTTCAGATCAGCGCTTGCAGGCCGGGTGCAGCGCGTCCAGCCTCGGGCGTTTCATTGGGCATTTCGCCAGCTTCAACCAGCCTCAACGCGCGGCGAACGCGAACCAGCCGTCGCTCGCAGCGAGACGCCGCTGCCGGCGGCCAGCACCGCGCGGCGCGCTGTGGCCCGACGTGCCCAGCAGGCGACCCGGGCTCGTGCGGTGCATCAGCCGGCGCAGCGCCAGGCGCTGCGGGACCGCGCGCTGACGCAGTGCGGCGAAGAACGCGTTGAACCAGATCCGGATGCCGTCGACGGGTCGCGCTTCGCGCCATTGCGCGGCGAGCGCTCGGGTACGGGTGGAGTGATGCCGCAGCGCGCGGACGACATGACGTCGCGCGGGGCGCGCAGCCTTGAGGGCCGCACGCGTGATACGGGTGCCGAGAGTAGTGCGCATGGCTTCAGAAAAGGTCCTTCGACATGGCGCGCAGCGAAGCGCCGCGGCTGCCCAAAAAATGAGCACCAACCATGCCAACCGCAAGAGGGGAGAAGCCGACAGGCGGAACGACGGGGACCTGCCGTTCGTCGCCGGCATGGCGCCCCAATAGAGCGGGTCGGGAAATCAACATGCGTGCAGGCTACACGCGAACCATGACGCCAGGAAGTCGGTTTTTACCCTCCCGTCGAGGGCGCGGCGGCGCGTGCCGGGCTGCGGATCGGACCCCGGAAACCTGCTCTTTCGTCGCGCTTTCGAGCCCATTGGGCGTGCATCGGGCGCGTCTTTGGCGCGCATCGCACCGAGTTGTCGCACAGACCTGAAGCAGCGTGATCGCGCACGTTTTACAATCGAATTTTGGCGCGGCGGCGCAGCGACAGACGACGCAGCAGCCCGACGTACCGCCCACACCGTGCCGGACCCTGGAAACACGGAAACACCCATGTCAGTCCAATCGAAGAAAGAACAGGTGCAGAGCCTGCGCGAGCATGGTTTTTACATCGCGCGGGGGCTCGTCGCGCCGGAGCGCTGCGACGAACTGAAGCGCATCGCGTTACAGCAGCTGCAGGAAGCGGCGCAACCGGTCGAATTCGAAGCCGACCTGCGCTATCCGGGCGCGCCCGAGTCGAAACATGCACCGGGCGGCCACACGGTGCGGCGCCTGCTGGACGCGTACGCGCGCGACCCGCGTTTCGCCGCGTGGGCAACGGCGCCGGAAATCCGCGGCTGGATGGAGCTGTACTTCGGCGAGGAGCCGCGCCTGTCCCGCGCGCACCACAACTGCATGATGACGAAGCACCCCGCGTACGGCAGCCTGACCGGCTGGCATCGCGATTCGCGCTACTGGTCGTTCGAGCGCGACGATCTGGTGTCGACGTGGCTCGCGCTCGGACCGGAGACCGTCGACAACGGCGCGCTGTGGTTCGTGCCGCAATCGCACAACGCGAGCTTCACGTCCGAACGTTTCGACGACGCGAAGTTCTTCTGTTCCGATCTGCCCGAAAACCAGGCGCTGATCCAGACGGCGTTCTCGCCCGAACTGCAGAAGGGCGACGTCGTGTTCTTCCACTGCAACACGCTGCACTCGGCGGGCAAGAACGTCACCGACGGCGTGAAGTTCTCGCTCGTCTACACGTATCACGGCGCGAGCAACGTACCGCTGCCCGGTACGCGTTCAGCCGGGAAGCCCGAAGTGGCGTTCTGACGCGTTTCAGCGCTTGCCGCCCGAAGCGGTCAGCCCGATCAACCCGGCGAGCGTCGCCACGACGCCGCCGGCGATCAGCCAGATGGTCCGATCGGTCGGCGCGCCGGTGAAGACGCGCGACAGGTCGTTGCTGAGCGAGTGGAACGACTGTCCCCCGAAATACAGCAGCACGATGCCGCCGGCGAGCAGTGCGACGGAGATCGCCTTGACCATAACTGATGCCTCATAGCGCGATAGAAGTGGCCGCAGTGTAGAAGAGCGGCGCGTTCGCGTCCATCGCGGCGCGCCCGTGGTCGCTGATGTCCCCGCAGTCGCCGGCCCGGCGGATGTCCCGCGTCGGTGCAGGAACCGGATCGATTGGCTACCATGGCAAGTTCGCGGCCGGAATACCTGGCCCGCGCCTCTTTCCTCGCTCACCTCAGGGATCAACTCATGGCCTACGAAGCTGCTTCAGAACGCTATTCGGACATGCAGTACCGCGTATGCGGCAAGTCGGGTCTCAAACTGCCGGCGTTGTCGCTCGGCCTGTGGCACAACTTTGGCGACACGACGCCGCTGTCGACACAGCGCGACATCCTGCGCACCGCATTCGATCTCGGCATCACCCACTTCGATCTCGCGAATAACTACGGTCCGCCGTACGGCAGCGCCGAGACCAACTTCGGCCGGCACTTCAAGGACGACTTCAAGCCGTTCCGCGACGAGCTGCTGATCTCGTCGAAGGCGGGCTGGGACATGTGGCCGGGTCCGTACGGGCAGGGTGGCGGCTCGCGCAAATACATACTCGCGAGTCTCGACCAGAGCCTGAAGCGCATGGGCCTCGATTACGTCGACATCTTCTATTCGCACCGTTTCGACGTCGATACGCCGCTCGAGGAAACGGCCGGTGCGCTCGCCACGGCGGTGCAGCAGGGCAAGGCGCTGTATATCGGCATCTCGTCGTACTCGGCCGCGAAGACGCGCGAGATGGCGACGCTGCTCGCCGAATACAAGGTGCCGCTGCTGATCCATCAGCCCGCGTACAACCTGCTGAACCGCTGGGTGGAGCACGAACTGCTCGATACGCTCGACGAGCTCGGCACCGGCAGCATCGCGTTCACGCCGCTCGCGCAGGGTCTGTTGACCAGCAAGTACCTGAACGGCGTGCCGGCGGACGCCCGCGTGAACAAGGCCGGCGGCGGTTCGCTGAAGCAGGAACATCTGAACCAGCAGAATCTCGACCACGTGCGCAAGCTCAACGAGATCGCGCAGCACCGCGGGCAGAGCCTCGCGCAGATGGCGCTCGCGTGGACGCTGCGCGGCGGCCGCATCACGTCGGCGCTGATCGGCGCGAGCAAGGCCGAGCAGGTTCGCGAGAACGTCGCGGCGTTGAAGAACCTGTCGTTCACGAACGAAGAGCTCGCCGAGATCGATCGTCACGCAACCGAAGGCGGCGTCAACCTGTGGGAAAAGCCGTCGACCGATCAGCACATCTGAAGAAGCCGACGCATCGCCATCGCCTCGTCTGTTGGCGCGATGACCGTGAAAAGCCGCCCTTGAGGCGGCTTTTTCATGGGTGCGCCCGGCAGGGCGCACTCACTTGGAGGTGAAAGTCCTCTACTCGCCCGGCAAGGGGAAGAGTTAGCCGAAGGCAAGGGTTTCCCGGGT
>NZ_QQOA01000029.1 GCF_003443895.1 Paraburkholderia phosphatilytica
GCTCAAGAGCGGCCAGAAGCGCAAATCGATCATCGTCGCATGTTGGAAACAAGCCGAGCTGTGGTGATGTCATGACTTACGTAAGTCTCAATAGGCGGTGGGTTGACGCGTAAGCCCATGCCCGGTTATCTTGATGACCATCGACCTGCTAAACCCGCTAAACCTGCTAAAGCAACTCGCATGAACCCGCAACGTTCCGTTCGCGACTTCGTTAGTGTCGCGCTCACCACCACGACGACCACCAGCTTTGGCGGGTCGTCCGGAGATCGCATGCGTTAGCGGCAGCAGAAGCAGACAGCGCAGATTTTTCCAGGGCCCCGCCGGCAACGGACGGGGCCCTGGCCGTTTACGGTTCACGATTCCGCTCCTTACGCCGGCCTCTCAACGTTATGACGGAGCGCATCGTGAACGATCCCGATCATCGGCAACTCGGCAACCGGCTCGACCTGTTTCATCAGCAGGACGAAGGACCGGGCATGATTTTCTGGCATCCGCGCGGCTGGATGCTATACCGGCTGCTCGAAGACTACATCCGCAACACGATGCGCCGCGCGGGCTTTCGCGAAGTGCGCACGCCACAGTTGCTCGCGCGCTCGCTGTGGGAACGGAGCGGTCATTGGGACAAGTTCCAGGCCGCGATGTATGCGCTCGCGGATCGCGAGGAAGCGCGCGCATACTGCCTGAAACCGATGAGCTGTCCCTGTCATGTGCAGCTGTTCGGTCAGCGCGTGCGCTCGTACCGCGAGCTGCCGGTGCGGTACAGCGAGTTCGGTGCGTGCCATCGCGACGAGCCTTCGGGCGCGCTCGAAGGACTCAAGCGCACGCGCGCGTTTACGCAGGACGACGCGCATGTGTTCTGCGCGCCCGCGCAGATCGCCGACGAAGTCGCGCGCTTCTGCGAGCTTCTAAGGCAGGTCTATCGCGAGCTCGGCTTCGCATCGTTCGACGTGATGCTCGCCACGCGCCCCGCACTGCGCGCCGGCAACGACGCCGGCTGGGACCATGCGGAGGCCGTGCTCGCAGAGGCCGCCAAAGCCGCGCAACTGCGCTTCGACGTGCGCGCAGGCGAAGGCGCGTTCTATGGCCCGAAGCTCGAATTCCACCTGGAAGACAGCCGCGGGCGCCGCTGGCAATGCGGCACGATCCAGCTCGATTTCGTGTTGCCGGAGCGGCTCGATGTGTCGTTCGTGGATGCGGACAACCAGCGTGTGCGGCCCGTCATGCTGCATCACGCGGTGCTCGGCAGTCTCGAACGCTTCATCGCGGTGCTGCTCGAACATCACGAGGGCTGGCTGCCGATGTGGCTCGCGCCCGAGCAGATCGTCGTCGCGACGGTATCGGATGCGGCAGGCGACTACGCGCGGCAGTTGATGCGACAGCTCGAAGACGCGAACCTGCGCGCGGTGCTCGACGACCGGCCGGAGCGGCTCGAACGCAAGCTCGTCGATGCGCTCGATCAGTGCGTGCCCGCGTTCGTCGCGGTGGGCCAGCGCGATGCGCGCGACGGCACGCTGTCGCTGCGGCTGCGGGATGGCTCGCGGCAGGTATGCGCGCTCGACGAAGGCATCGCAAGGCTTGTGGAGCTAGCCCGCGCTCCGCGCTAACCGATTGCTTGCCGCAGCGCAACGCATAGGCGCTTTGCGTGCGCCGCCGTCGCGATGTTCGTGAAGCCCATCAGCAGGCCTTGATGGTGCGACACACGTTCACCTTCATGGCGGCGGCGCGCGTTGCGCGATATGTCCGACACGCGCTCGCTCAACGGCTGACAGTTCAGCCCCGCCTGCTGCGCCTTCGCGGCCAGCACGCGATCGCTGCGGCGCGTCGCGAAACGCGCGATCAGATGCATGCCGCCCGCCTGCAGTTCGATCGATACCTGATCGCCGAACACCGCGACGAGCGCGTTCGCCAGCGTCTCGCGGCGGCGCGCGTACAGCAGACGCATCTTCTTCAGGTGACGCGAGAAGTGGCCGTCCGCGATGAAGTCCGCGACGATCGCCTGAATCAGCGGCGGACAGCCGTTCGATTCGGCGCGCAGCGTGTCGGCATAGCGCTCGACCAACGGCTCCGGCACGACCACATAGCCGAGCGCGAGGCCTGGATACAGCGTCTTCGAGAAACTGCCCGCGTAGATCACGCGGTCCCGCGCATCGAGGCTTTTCAACGCGGGCAGCGGCGGACCGCTGTAGCGATACTCGCCGTCGTAGTCGTCCTCCACGATCCATGCGCCGGCGCGCGCGGCCCAGTCGAGCAGTTGCAGACGGCGCGGCATCGTCATCGATACGCCGAGCGGCGCCTGATGCGACGGCGTGACCACCGCCATCTTCGCGCGCGGCGCACGGCGCAACCCGCGCGCGACGACGAGCCCCTCGCGATCCACGTCGACGGATACCGCGCGATAGCCGCCGCGTTCGAGCACGTCGCGCGTTGGCGGATAGCCAGGGTTTTCGATCCACACACGATCGCCGCGCACGAGCAAGGTCCGCGCGAGCGTGCCGAGCGACGCGCGATAGCCCGCCGTGACGAACACCTGCTCCGGCCGGCACGCAATGCCGCGCGAAACCAGCAGATACGCCGCGAGCGCCTGCCGCAGCGGCGCATGACCCGACGGATCGCCATAGAACAGTTCGGCGGGCAGCTGCGAGCGCAGCCGGCGCGCGCCGAGACGCGACCACAGTTTGCGCGGAAACGCACCGAGCGCGGGAATGCCGAGCTGGAACGGGAGTGGTTCGGCGGCCGGGGTGAAATCCAGTTGCGCGACGGACGCGCGTTGCGTGCGGCGCCCCGTGTTTCGCGTGCGCGACACGGACTGGCGCGGCACTTCGTCGGGCAGATGCGGCGACACGATCGTGCCCGCCTGGCCGCGCGCGAGCAGATAGCCTTCTCCCGCGAGCTGCTGATACGCGGCCTCGACCGTGCCGCGCGCCACGCCTAGTTCGCTCGCGAGCCCGCGCGCCGATGCGATGCGTTCCCCCGGCCGCAGCATCCGCGTATCGATCGCGGCACGCAGGCGTTCGTAGATCTGCCGCTGCAGCGGCAAGGTCACCGCGCGATCGAGCCGCAGCAGCGCCGCCCATGCGGGATGCGCGCTGGTGGTTTCGGGCGTTGCGCGTACAGTTCGTCGTGTCGTCATCATGGCCTGGTCGTTTTCCTCAATCTTGGCTCTTTTGCTTATGACATCGTAGCCGTAAGCTGTGGTCCATGTGCTATCAATCATTCGAATCATCCGGGTCAACAGGAGCCAATACGATGACCGAAACCGTATTCGTGGCAGGCGCGACAGGCGCCATCGGCAGCGTGCTCGTACCGCTGCTGGTCGATGCCGGCTATCGGGTGGTGGGCAGCACGCGCCGCCCCGAACGCGTGGCCGCAATCGAGGCGATGGGCGCGACCGCCGCTGTCGTCGATGTATTCGACGCGGCGGCGCTGTTGCAGGCGGTGCGGCGCGCGGAGCCCGCGATCGTCGTACATCAGCTGACCGATCTGCCGCCTGCGCTCGACCCCGCGCGGATGGCCGACGCGGTGGCGCGCAATGCGCGGATCCGCGACGAAGGCACGCGCAACCTGGTGGGTGCGGCCGTCGTCGCGGGCGCGACGCGGCTCGTCGCGCAAAGCATCGCGTGGGCGTATGCGCCCGGCAGCAAGCCTTATAAGGAGAGCCAGCCGCTCGATCTCGCGGCGGAAGGCGCGCGGGCGATCTCGATCGCGGGCGTCGCGTCGCTCGAACGTCAGGTGCTCGCGAACCCGGCGCTGCGCGGCGCGGTGCTGCGCTACGGCAATCTGTACGGGCCGCGCACCGGCCGCGATGCGCCGTCGGGCGCGTGCCCGGTGCACGTCGAAGCCGCGGCGTGGGCGGCGTTGCTGGCGGTGCAGCAGTCGGCAAGCGGCATCTTCAATATCGCCGAGGATGGCAATGAAGTGAGCAGCGACAAGGCGAAACGCGAGCTTTCGTGGAGCGCGGCAATGCGGCTTGCCGATCGTGCGAACGCGAATGCGGACGCTAAGGCCAGCCGATGAGCACCGCTCCTTTTGCAGGCACGTTCGGCAATCTGCGCGCGTTCGCGCCGCGGCGCGTACCGTTGCGAGCCGCATGGGCGCCGGCCGCGCTGCTCTGGCTCGTCGCGGCATCGGTGGCGCCGCGGCCGTTGCGGCAGTGGGTGGCGGACATCTGCGGCGAAACCCGCGCGCCGATGTTCGCAAGCGCGCCCACGTCCGCCGGCGCGCATGACACCGCGCGCCCCACGACGAAGGTCACCGTGCTGTCGTGCACGCCGCTGCCGCAATTGCCGGGCAAGACGGTGACGACCGCGATCGTCGATTTCCCGCCGCGCGCGTTTTCGCCCGCGCATCGTCATCCGGGCTCCGTCACGGTGTTCGTCACCGAAGGCACGATCCGCTCGCAGCTGCAGGGCGAACCGGCGATCGACTATACGCACGGGCAAACCTTCTTCGAGCCGCCCGGCACGTTGCACGTGTTCGCTGAAAATCCCGACCCCGTGCGCCACGCGCAGCTGATCGCGTTCTTCGTGACCGATGCGAATTGCGGTCCGTTGACCCTTCCCGAGCCGGTTAGCGGTTAAGGCTTGATCACGGTCATTTTGAACGGACCGCCGTTCGCGGCCGCGTGCGTGACCGCTTCGTTCGCATCGTCGAGCGCGAACGTCGTGACTTCGACCTGCGTCAGATCCAGCAAGCCCGCGCGGACCAGCCCCGCCATCCGCGTCACGGCTTCGCGCGGATACATCCACTTGCCGCGCACCGTGATGTCGTTGCGCATCAGCCATGGATAAGGCAACTCGAGCCCCGCTCCACCCAGCATGCCGACGCCGCCCATCAACACGATGCGGCCATACGGACGCACCGCCATCACCGCCGCGCGCACGACCGTGGTGCTGACCGATGGCGGCAACAGGTCGATCACGCAGTCGATCGGAGCGGGCGCGGTCTGCCGCATGCGTTCGCGATCTTCGTCTTCATTGCCCGTGAGTTTCACGGTTCGCACGCGTTCGCCAAAGCGGCGCTTCAGATCGTCCAACGCAGCCGCATTGCGTCCCGGCGCGATCACGCAGCGCGCGCCCATTGCGAGCGCAACGGCCACGGCTGCGCTGCCGAAGTTGCCGGTCGCGCCGCTCACCAGCAGCGTTTCGCCCGCCTGCAACGAACCCGCCAGCAATCCGCCATACGGCACCAGCATCGTATTGAGCGCACACCAGCGCGCGGCTTCGTCGGGATCGATGTCGCCGATGCGGACCGCGTTCTCGGTCGGCACGCGCATCCGTTCCGCGAACGGACCGTCGCGATAGTACTGCTGCAGACGCGTGCCGCCTTCGCCGCGTGCGCTCCAGCCTTGCAGCAGGATGTCGGGCATCGATGCGTCGTCGCGCGAGCGCACGGTCGGATCGCAGAACACCCAGTCGCCCGGCTGCAGATGCGTCGCATCGGGCCCGCTCGCCCTCAGCCGTCCGATCGCGCCGCAGCCGGGCACGAGCGGCAGCTGGACCGGATAGCGGCGCTCACCGCTGAACACTTCGTTCGCGTACGACAGCACGGGCGCGGCCGCGACATCGACGATCACCTCGCCGGTGCCGAGTTCCGGGTCCGCGATGCGCGAAATCGCGAGCGGCTGTCCGAATGCGTTCAGGATTGCTGCTTTCATCGTGATGCTCCATCGAAGGGTGACCAGACGAAATCATTCTGCCGGGCCTAGAATCGCCAGCAAGGCCTGGTACGATCCCAGGATTCGCGCATACCTCCCTTTGCAAGGACACGCAAGGACACTCATGCGGGCAACGAAACGAAGCGAATTCGGCGATTTCCTGCGCTCGCGGCGGGAAAAGCTGAACCCCGATGCGCGCACGCCAAAGAGCGCGCGGCGCCGGCGCACGCCGGGACTGCGGCGGGAAGAAGTGGCAGAGCTGGCCGGAATCGGCGTCGACTGGTATGTGCGGCTCGAACAGGGACGCACCGTCAGTCCGTCGGATGCGACGCTCGAAGCGCTCGCCGAAGCGTTGCGGCTAAGCGAGGTGGAAGCGGAGCATCTGCGTGCACTGGCGCGCGGCGGCGTTCGCGAGGCCTTCGCGCCCGAAAGCGTGCCGCCCGCGATCGCGCGCACTGTAGCGAGCCTGTCGCTACCGGCCTATGTGACGGGCCGGCGTTGGGACATTCTGTGCTGGAACCCGGCCGCCGCCGATCTGTTCGGCTTCGACCGTCTCGCGCAGAGCGATCGCAACATCCTCGTCTTCATGTTCATCGAACCGGAAGGACGTCGCCTGTTTGGAAGCACATGGGCGGACGAAGCGCGCCGCATGATCGCGCTCTTTCGAGCGACGCACGATCACCATGCCAAAGATCCCGCGTTCGTGGAACTGGTCGGCCGTCTGCATGCGCGCAGTCCGGAGTTCGCGAAATGGTGGAATGCGCACGACGTGCGCAGCGGCGTGTCCGGACAGAAGGTGCTCGAGCATCCGCAACGCGGCACGCAACGCTACGAATACGCGACGTTCCAGGCGAACGACGATCCGGCGCTGAAGCTCGCGATCTATACGCCGGTTTGAGGTTTTAGCGCGGGTTTTAGCGCACCTCGCCCGCGCGCGTCGTCACGCCCGCGCGCTCATCGCCATCGAACCCGACATCGCGCGCTGAAACTCCCGGTCGGACAACGGCGAACCGCACAGAAAGCCCTGCATCTGATCGCATTCCAGCGCGAGCAGCTTCAGCGATTGCGCGACCGTTTCGACGCCTTCCGCGACGACCTCGATGCTAAGTACGCGCGCGAGCGCGACCACCGCCGACAGCAACGCGGAGCCTTTCGACGACGTATCGTCCAGATCGCTGACGAACGAGCGGTCCACCTTGATCTGGTCGACCCTGAAGTCCTGAAGATGCCCGAGGCTCGAAAAACCGGTACCGAAATCGTCGAGCGCAACCGAGTAACCACGATCGCGCAGCAACCCGATGACGCGGCTCGTGCGCTTCACGTCCTGCATCGCGGTCGCCTCGGTGATCTCGAACATCAATCGTTGCGGCGACACGCCGGCTGCCTTCACGATTTCATCGATGCGCTCCACGACGCGCGGCATATTGAACTGCAACGCTGAAAGATTCACTGAAATCGTCACGGGCGACAGCCCGTCCTCGTCCCACGCGGCGATATGCGCGCACACCTTGCGCAGCACCCAGTCGCCAATCGGGATCGTCAGACCGGCGCGTTCCGCGACCGGAATGAATTCGAGCGGCGGCACGTCGCCGAGCACGGGGTGATCCCATCGCAGGAGCGCCTCGGCGCCCGTCAGCGAATTGCCGTCCACCGTGAATTTCGGCTGGAACACCAGCTTGAATTCCTCTCGCGTCAGCGCAAAGTGCAGATCGCGCTGGATCTGCAGCGATTTCAGCGCGGACTCGTTCATGCTCTGCTCGAACCGCCGGAACGTGTTGCGCCCGCTTCGCTTCGCGGCATACATCGCGCAGTCCGCGTCGCTCAGGAGCGCGTCGAGCGATGCGGCACCGGCGGTTGCCAGCGCAATGCCGATGCTCGCGCCGATCCGGACCGGGATCGACGCATCCAGCAGGAACTCTTCGCTGAGGCTCGCGAGCACCTTGTGCGCGATCGCGTCGGCGGAGTGCTCGTCGCGCAGGTTGCCCGCGACGATCACGAATTCGTCGCCGCCCAGCCGCGCCACCACGTCGTCGTTGCGCACGCATGCCGAGAGGCGCGCGGCCACCTGCTTGAGCAGATCGTCGCCGGTCCGGTGACCGAGCGAATCGTTGACCGCCTTGAAACCGTCGAGATCGATGAAGAGCACGGCCAGCACGCGCGCGACGCGTGCGTTGCGCGTAAACAGTTCGTCGGCGCGCGACATCAGGTACGCGCGGTTGGGCAGGTCGGTGAGCGGGTCGTGCGTGCCGAGACGGCGGATGGTGTTGGTCGCCTCGTTGAGCGACGCGGCCAGCCGGCTCGACTGCAGGCCGAACAGACACAAGGTGCCGACGAGCACGCAGCTCGACGCGACGCCGACCGTCAGCGCCAGCCAGTTCGCGTCGACCTTGTGGGTGCTGAGACAGATGCTGCCGCGCGCGAAGGTCGCCGCGCTCATGCCAGTGTAGTGCATGCCGGCGATCGCGAACGCCATGATCGCGGCCGCGCCGAGCCGCTTCCAGACGATGTTGTCGCGGGCGGAATCGCGTAGCTGGAACGCCAGCCACAGCGCGGCGATCGACGCGCCGATCGCGATGCCGATGGAGAGCGCCACCCGGCCAAGGTCGTAGTCGATGCCAGGCGACATCCGCATTGCGGCCATGCCGGTGTAGTGCATCGCCGCCACGCCGAGCCCCATCACGGTGCCGGCCGCGAAGAGCCGCCGCGGCGAAAGTCCATCGCGGCTGACAGTGGCGAGCGCAACGAACGAAGCGAGCACGGCCAGCGCGAGCGATGCGGCGGTGACGTCGATTTCGTAGCCGACCGCGATCGGCAACGTGAGCGCGATCATGCCGATGAAGTGCATCGACCAGATGCCGGCGCCCATCGCGCACGCGCTTCCGGCCAGCCAGACGGCGCGCTGACGGCGGCTCGTCACGGTGTTCAGCATCGCGACGCTTTCCAGTGCGGTGAACGACGCGAGGAAAGCGACGACGACAGACAGACCCGTCAATAGCGGGTTGTAAGCAGCATTCATGATTGGCCCTCTGCGCGCTTGTTATCGGTTATGCGCGGCAATGCTCTTAGCGCTCTTGTTGGACAGCGGCCGAATGCTTGCTGAACGATGGGTGTGACCGGGGCCGCCGGCATCGGCCGCGTCTCTCAGCGCGGCACGTGCCAGGACGCATCAATGCGCCTTGACCGACGTGTTAACGGCAGCGTCGGGGGTTACTGAAGGGCCCTTGGTCACCGCGATCTCGCGTTTCGCGTACTGCGAAGCGGCGAGCGCGGCCGTTCGGGTCGACCTGCTCAATGCAAGGCGGCCTTGTAAGCGGACAGCGCTGCGCCGAGTTCCTCGTCGGTCAGCGCGGGGGCCGATGTGAACGAAAACAGATCGCCCCATTGCAGCACCCAGGCCGCGAGGCCACTGGTGTCCGCTGCCTCGACCACCGCAAACCCGCTCAATTCGCCGATCACATGCCAGCGCCCCAGCAACGCGACACCCGCCGGCGGACGGCCGCCGGTTTCCAAGAAACGCTCTATGGCGGACGCTTGTACGGTTGGCAGACCTTTCCATTGGACGATGAATTTCATGACGAATCTCCTCGGGTCTGGATTAACCATCATAGGCGGGCGCATGTGCGATACAGGATCGAATTTCAGAAACTCGCGCCGATCGCCCGACGCGTGAGGACTCGATTGGCTGCGACGATCCGTCGTGTTATGTATCCGCACCGCGGTTTGCGCGACGCTCGTGAGTTGGCTCGCGGGTTCGCTCACTTCAAGCGGCACGCAAGCGCCGCACACGAGAAATTTACGGTAAGGACTCCCGCATACTGCGAAATCCCATTGCGGCAAGGCCCGGCGGAAACGCAAAACGCGTACACGCATTCGTCGCTAAAGAACCACCGTGCATATGCCGACAAAAGAGACACAAGACCCGCTTGATCCTGTCTGAAGAATGGCCGCCCCGGGAGGATTCCATGAACGTCGTCGCTCGCAAAGCCTGGTGGTCCGCCTGCCGCCTGTGCACGCTGCTGGTCAGCGTGCTGTCGTTCGCGCTGTATGCCGCGGTTGCCGCCGGCGCCGGCTGGGCGCTGCTGCATCTGCCGGACCTCTGGCGTCTGCATATCGAAGACCAGACCTCGCCGGCCTATCGGGCGGCGATCGTGACGGCGAGCGGTTTCCTGACGGTCATCCTGTGCCTCGCGTTCACGGCCCGCGCGATCGAAATGCTGGTCGATTCCACGCGCGTCGCGCATGTCACGATACGCAGCCGCCGCGACAACCGCCTGCTGATGAAAGACATCACGCGCGATTGATTCGGCATCCATATCAATTTCGCATCCTGTCACGGCATTGAAATCCGGCTCAGGCGCCGCGTCCTGACCATCGCCCTCATCTGCGCGCAGCGCGCACCGTCATAACCGCGGCGCTCTGCCCGCTCCGCAACACCCCGCTCCCGCCTCCAGAAAAACCCTGATTGCCCGCCGGAATTCGCCGCTGCTATCGTGGCCAGGTTGAGTGGAAGCGCTTCCACACCCTGCGCGCCAACCACCCGCTGCACCAATTTCGCTGGTTCCGTTCACCGACGCGCTTCGAACAGGAGGTCTCGTGGCAACCGACGCCCTCGCCGTCCCCGGTCTTTCGTCCGACGATCCGTTCACCCCGGCTTCCGATTCCGCAATGTGGCGCCGGGACTTCCTGTTCGGCACCGCCACCGCGTCCTACCAGATCGAAGGCGCGGTCCACGAAGACGGCCGTCTGCCGTCGATCTGGGACACCTTCTCGGCCACGCCCGGCAAGGTGCTCGCGGGCGATACCGGCGAAGTGGCGTGCGATCACTACCACCGCTGGGAAAGCGACCTCGACATGCTGTCGGCGCTGAACGTCGATGCGTACCGGCTGTCGCTCGCGTGGCCGCGCGTGATGGACGAACGCGGCCAGCCGAACCGCAAGGGCATCGACTTCTACAAACGCCTGCTCGGCCGCCTGAAAGAAAAAGGCCTGCAGACCTTCGTCACGCTGTATCACTGGGATCTGCCGCAGTATCTGGAGGATCGCGGCGGCTGGCTGAACCGCGATATCGCGCACCGCTTCGCCGACTATACGGATCTGATGAGCCGCGAGCTGACGGGCCAGGTCGACGCGTGGATGACACTGAACGAGCCATGGTGCTCCGCGTATCTCGGCTACGGCAACGGCCATCATGCGCCGGGGCTCGCGAACGGCCGCTTCGCGACGCAGGCGATGCATCATCTTTTGCTTGGGCATGGTGAAGCAGTCCAGGTGCTGCGCGCGAACGACCCGCGCGCGAAGGTCGGCATCGTCGCGAACGTCGGGCGCGGTACGACCGATACCGACCGCGACGCGGACCGCCACGCCGCGCATCTGTTCGAGGTGCAGCACAACGCGTGGATTCTCGATCCGCTCCTCAAGGGTCGCTATCCGGATGAGCTCTTCGAGCTGTGGCCCGGCACCGAACCGCTCGCGCTGCCGGGCGACATGGAGAAAATCGCCGCGCCGCTCGATTTCCTCGGCATCAACTATTACTTCCGTACCAATGTGCGCAGCGACGGCGCGCACGGTTTCGTCGAGGCGCCGCTCACGGGCGTCGAGCGTACGCAGATGGGCTGGGAAGTGCATCCCGATGGTTTGCGCGACCTGCTGGTCGGCTTCCATCGACACTACCCGACGCTGCCGCCCATCTACATCACCGAAAACGGCATGGCCTCGGACGACGAGGTCGTCGACGGCCGCGTCGACGATCCGCAGCGCATCGCATTCCTCAAGCGCCATCTCTCGGCGGTCGATCAGGCGATCAAGGCCGGCGTCGACATCCGCGGCTACTTCATCTGGTCGCTGATGGACAACTTCGAGTGGGCGTTCGGCTACGAGCGACGCTTCGGCGTCGTGCACGTCGACTATCGCACGCAGGAACGCACGTTCAAGCGCAGCGCCCATCTGATCGCGAAGTTCCTCGCGGAGCGCGACGCGCGCACCTGAACCGCGCGTCACGAACGTGACAGCGACGCCAGGCACCATGCGGCGCAACACCGGCTCCACCGCAGTCCCGGACGTGCCACAATCATTGCCGTTGCCCGGCCATGACGGCACGCGATCATCGATCGACGTGAAAAAAACCAGGGCGCAACGCCCACTGGAGACAGCATGAACAGCAAACGCAGGATCGTGCGCACCGTCACTGTTGCCGTCGCGATGGCCGTCGCGGGCATCGCGGGTCTCGTCGTGAATACGACGGCAGAGGCCGATGCGCCGCTCAAGGCAAACGTGATCCACTGGTGGACCTCCGGCGGCGAATCGGCCGCGATCCGGCAGTTCGCCAATGCGTACGACCAGGCGGGCGGCCAGTGGGTCGACAACGCGATCGCGGGCGCCGACCAGGCGCGCGCGGCGGCGATCAACCGGATCGTCGGCGGCAATCCGCCCACCGCCGCGCAGTTCAACACGTCGAAGCAGTTTCACGACCTGATCGACCAGGGCATGCTGAACAACGTCGATACCGTCGCGACCAAAGAGAACTGGAACGCGATCTTCCCGCAGTCCATTCTCGATGCGATCAAGGTCAAGGGGCACTTCTACGCGGCCCCGGTCGACATCCACATGCAGGACTGGTTCTTCTATTCGAAGGCGGCGTTCCAGAAGGCCGGCATCGGCGGCGAACCGCAGAACTTCGACCAGCTCTTCGCCGATCTCGACAAGCTGAAAGCCGCGGGCCTGATTCCGCTCGCGCTAGGCGGCCAGGCATGGCAGGAAAAGATCACGTTCGATGCGATCTTCGCGGACCTCGACACGAACCTCTATATGAAGGTGTATCGCGACCGCGACGTCAACGCCGTCAATTCGCCTGCATTCAAGAATGTGCTCGTCACGTTCAAGCGCCTGCACAACTATGTGGATGCGGGTTCGCCGGGCCGTAACTGGAACGACGCGACGGCGCTCGTGATTTCCGGCAAGGCGGGCATGCAGATCATGGGCGACTGGGCGAAGGGCGAGTTCTCGGCCGCGCATCAGGAACCCGGCAAGGACTTCGGCTGCTTCCCCGGCTTCGGGCCGCATTCGCCTTACATGGTGGCGGGCGACGTGTTCGTGTTCCCGAAGACGGACAACCCGGAGCAGGTCAAGGCACAGCAACTGCTCGCGACCGTGATGACGTCGCCGGCCGCGCAGGTCGCGTTCAGCGCGAAGAAAGGTTCGATCCCGATCCGCCCCGACGTCGATACGTCGAGCCTCGACATGTGCGCGAAGGAAGGCATTGCGATCATGAAGGACAAGTCGCGCCAGCTACCCAATCCGGAGATGCTGATCTCGCCTGACGTGCAGGGCGCGCTGCAGGACGTGATCACGAACTACTGGAACAGGAACGAGTCCGCGGAAGACGCGCAGAAGGCCTTCGCAGGCGCGATCCAGGGCTAGTCGCCGCCAACGCCACGAAGATGAAAGCCGCCATCACGTCCGCCCTTTCCACCGCGCGTACAGCCGCCCCGGCAAAGCGCGGACGCCGGCCGCTCGGCCGCCGTTTTCCGGTGGCCGCGTGGATCGCGCTCCTGCCGATGGTGGTGACCGTCGTGTTCGCGTACGTGGGCACGATGCTGTGGACCGCGCGCATTTCGCTCAGCAACTCGCACTCGCTGCCCGTCGACGACTTCATCGGCGGCGAGCAGTATGCGCGGCTCTTCCACAACGCGCGCTGGCTGCTGTCGCTGCAGAACATGATCGTGATCGGCGTGTGCTTCATCGCCGGCTGTCTCGTGATCGGCACGCTGCTCGCGATCTTCATCGACCAGCGCGTGACGGCCGAAGGCGTGCTGCGCACGATCTTCCTGTATCCGTACGCGATGTCGTTCGTCGCGACCGGGCTCGTGTGGCAATGGATCCTCAATCCGGAGCTCGGCATCCAGCACGTGCTGCACCGGCTCGGCTTCACGCATGCGCATTTCGACTGGATCGTGCAGCAGGACATGGTGATCTACACGGTCGTGATCGCCACCGTCTGGCAGGCGTCCGGCCTCGTGATGGCGCTGATGCTGGCGGGCCTCCGCGGCATCGACGACGAGATCTGGAAAGCCGCGCGTGTGGACGGCATTCCGCGCTGGCGCGTGTATGCGAGCATCGTGATCCCGATGCTTGGACCGTCGATCACCACCGCGTTCGTGCTGCTGTTCGTGATGATCGTCAAGCTCTACGACGCGGTGGTCGCGATGACCCAGGGCGGCCCCGGCACCGCGAGCGAAGTGCCCGCGAAGTTCATCATGGACTATCTGTTCAACCGCGCGAACATCGGGCTCGCGTCGGCGGCTTCGATCGTGCTGCTCGTCACGGTGCTCGCGATCCTCGCGCCGTTCTTTTACGCCCGCAGCCGCGCCTCGCTGCGCAAGGCGGTGTGATGAACACGCTCTCGCAATCGCCACGCTCGTTGACCGAAAAACGCGCGCCGCGCAGGAAGCGCCCGTTCTTCACGCCGGCGCGCGTCGGCATCTACGCGTTCCTGATCGTCTCGGCGCTGTTCTTCCTGTTGCCGCTCTACGTGATGCTGGTCACGTCGGTGAAGCCGATGAGCGAGATCCGGCTCGGCAACCTGCTCGCGCTGCCCGCCCACTTCACGCTCGCGCCGTGGCGCGACGCGTGGCTTTCCGCGTGCACCGGGCTCGACTGCAACGGCATCCGCGTCGGCTTCTGGAACTCGGTGCGCATCGTCGTGCCGAGCACGATTTTCTCGATCGCGGTGGGCGCGGTGAACGGCTACGCGATGTCGTTCTGGCGGCCGCGCGGCGCCGGCGTGCTGTTCGCGATCCTGCTCGCGGGCGCGTTCATTCCGGTGCAGGTGCTCGTCTATCCGCTCGTGCGCGTGCTGGCGAGCGTGCATCTGTTCAGCTCGCTGCCGGGTATCGTGATCATTCATACGATCTTCGGCATGCCGATCATGACGCTGCTGTTCCGCAACTACTACGCGGCGATTCCGCTCGAGCTGTTCAAGGCGGCGCGCATCGACGGCGGCGGTTTCTGGCGCATCTTCGTGCAGCTGATGCTGCCGATGTCGACGCCGATCATCGTGGTCGCGATCATCATGCAGGTCACCGGCATCTGGAACGACTTCATTCTGGGCCTCGTGTTCGCCGGCACCGACAACCTGCCGATGACGGTGCAGTTGAACAACATCATCAACACGACGACCGGCGAGCGTCTGTACGACGTGAACATGGCCGCGACGATCCTGACGTCGCTGGTGCCGCTCGCGGTCTATTTCCTGTCGGGACGCTGGTTCGTGCGCGGCATCGCGACCGGCGCGATCAAGGGCTAAGGATGAGCTGCGATGGCTAGTCTGGCGAACGTTTCGGTGCGCGACCTCAAGATCCAGCTCGGTGCGAACACGGTCATCGACGCGCTCGATCTCGAAGTCGAACCCGGCGAGTTTCTCGTGCTGCTCGGGCCATCCGGCTGCGGCAAGTCCACGTTGCTGCACAGCATCGCGGGCCTGATCGACGTGGCGGGCGGCAGCATCGAGATCGGGGGGCAGGACATGACATGGGCCGATCCGAAGGACCGGCACATCGCGCTCGTGTTCCAGTCGTACGCGCTTTATCCGACCATGAACGTCGAGCGCAATCTGTCATTCGCGCTCCGCATCAACGGCACGCCGAAGGCGGATATCGAGCGGCGCGTCGCACGCGCGGCGGACATGCTGCAGCTCGGCCCGCTCCTCAAGCGCCGGCCGGCGCAGCTGTCCGGCGGCCAGCGGCAGCGCGTCGCGATCGGCCGCGCGATCGTGCGCGAAGCGGACGTGTTCCTGTTCGACGAGCCGCTGTCGAATCTCGACGCGAAGCTGCGCACTGAGCTGCGCCGCGAGCTGAAGCAGCTGCACATGCGCCTCAACGCAACGATGATCTACGTGACGCACGATCAGGTGGAAGCGATGACGCTCGCCACGCGGATGGCGGTGATGCGCGGCGGCGTGATCCAGCAGATCGGCACGCCCGCCGAGCTCTACGCGCGGCCCGCGAACCTGTTCGTCGCGACCTTCCTCGGCACGCCGCCGATGAACCTGATCTCGGGCCGGCTCGAACGCCGCGACGGCGCGGTGCGTTTTTTTAGCGATCAGCTCGATCTCGATCTGTCCGGCTATGCGTTTCGCGATTATCCTGACGAAGCGCGCGCGTGCCAGCTCGGCATTCGTCCGGAAGACGTGCAGGTCGGCGCGGTCGAAGTGGGCGCGCCGGGCGGTCAGCTGAATGCGCGCGTGATGCTCGTCGAACCGATGGGCAACCATCGTGTGCTGTGGCTCGACTATCCTGAAGCACAGGTCGCATCGATCGTGCAGGACAAGCGCCCGGTCGCGGTGGGCGACCAGACCGGTTTTGCGCTGGATACCGCGCATGTGTCGCTGTTCGACGAGGCGACCGGAGTGCGGCTTTGACACAGGGATTTGAAGCAGGGCTTTCAAGCAGGGCTTTCAAGCAGGGCTTTCAGGCAGGATTTTCAGGCAGGGCTTTTAAGCAGGACTCTGAATAGTGCGGCCTCGCGCACGGCGCGAATGCTCAGGCAATAGCAGGCTTGCAGGAAAACGCGTCTGGCCTCGGCCGGCGCACATGACATAAACGGATATTCGGAGACCTCGTGGCCACGTTGAAGGACGTTGCTGCACTCGCGGGCGTCGGCATGTCGACGGCATCGCGCGCGATCTCGGGCAAGGGCCCCGTGTCGGCGGACGCGGCCGCGCGCGTGCAGGCCGCAATCGAAGCGCTGAACTTCCGGCCGTCGTCGATCGGCCGCGCGATGGCGACCAAGCAGCTCGGCATCATCGGCATTTTCGTGCCGACATTCTTCGGTTCATATTACGGCACCATCCTCAAGGAGACCGATACGGAGCTGAGGGCGGTGCATCGGCACGTGGTGGTCGCGACCGGCTGCGGCGAGACCACGCCGCGCGAGCAGGCCATCGAAGCGGTACGTTTCCTGATTGGCCGCGACTGCGACGGCGTGGTGGTGATCAGCCACGACCTGCACGACGAAGACCTGACCATGCTGCACAAGCTGCATCCGCGCATGGCGTTTCTGAACCGCGCGTTCGACCAGTTGCCCGATGCGTCGTTCTGCGCGGACCACGTGCGCGGCGGCGCGCTCGCGGCGCGCACGCTGCTCGATCATGGCCACCGTGACATCGCGGTGATCGCGGGGCCGTTCACCGCATCGGACAACCGCGCGCGCCTCGACGGCTTTTTCGCGGAACTCGCGCGCGATGGCATCGCGCGCAACGACGTCACGCTGATCGAATCGGACTTCTCGCCCGAAGGCGGCTATGCGGCGACCGGCGAACTGCTGAAGGGCAACGCGCAGTTCACCGGCCTCTTCTGCGCGAACGACACGATGGCCGTCAGCGCGCTCGCCCGCCTGCAGGAAGCGGGCGTTTCGGTGCCGCACGAGGTATCCGTCATCGGCTACGACGACGACTATTCGGCCGCGTACACAGCGCCCGGGCTCACGTCGGTGCATATTCCGACTGCCGAGCTGACCCGCAACGCGGTGCGCTGGCTCGTCAACCAGTGCTATGGCACGTCATGGGACATCGAACGCGACTTTCCGGTGACGGTGACGATGCGCGGGTCTGTCGCCCACGCATCGAAAACGAAGCACCGGAGATAACGAGGCTCAAGCGGCCCCGCCACGCAGATGCTTCGCGAGGAACGCTTCCATCGCCGCGTAGAACTCGTACTGGTTCTCTTCGTTGTGGAAGCCGTGCCCTTCATTCTCCTTCAGCAGATACTGCACGTCGACGCCGCGCGAGCGTAGCGCGGCAACGATCTGGTCGCTCTCGGCCTGCTTCACGCGCGGGTCGTTCGCGCCCTGCGCCACCAGCAGCGGCGTCACGATGCGCTCCGCGAAGAACACCGGCGACGCATCGTGCAGCGCCTGTTTGCCCGCCTCGGTGTTCGGGCTGCCGATCATCTCGTACATCATGTCGAGCATCGGCTTCCAGTACGGCGGCACCGATTCGAGCATCGTGAAGAGATTCGATACGCCCACGTAGTCGATCGCGGCCGCGTAGCGGTTCGGCGTGAACGTCACGCCCGCGAGTACCGCGTAGCCGCCGTAGCTCGCGCCATAGATCGCCACCCGCTTCGCATCGGCGATGCCCTGCGACACGAGCCAGTCGACGCCGTCGTCGATATCGTGCTGCATGGTTTTGCCCCACTGCCCGAAGCTCGCTTCCCAGAACGCGCGCCCATAGCCCGTCGAGCCGCGGAAATTCACCTGCAGCACCGCATAGCCGCGGTTCGCGAGCAACTGCACTTCCGGATTGAAGCCCCAGTGATCGCGCGCCCACGGGCCGCCGTGCGGGTTCACGACGAGCGGCAGGTTGTGCGGCGCGACGTTGCCATGCCCGCTCGCGCTCGCGACGTCCGGCGGCAGCGTCAGATAGCCGTTGATCTGCAATCCGTCGCGCGACGTGAAGCGCACCGGCTGCATCGGCGCCATGTCGGCGACGTCGAGCCAGGGCATCGCATCGGCCAGCTTCGTCAGGCGCCGGCTGCCGATGTCGTACAGGTACGTCGAGCCGGCCGACCGGTCGCTCGACGCGGTGACGATCGCGCGCGTTTCGTCCTTCGTGATGCTGGTCAGCCAGATGTCGGCGTTGGGCAGCTGCGCTTCGAGATCCGCGATCATCGCGCGCGCGTCGTCATCGAAAAAGTACCGGTGGACCCGGTCGTCCGCGTACCACGCGGTAGTCAGCACGCGGCGCAGCCGCGAATGCGCGAGGCCGCCCACGTCCACGTCGCGGTGCTCGAACAGCAGTTCACCCTCTTCACCTGTGGCCGGATCGAACTCGAAGATCGCCGCGCGATCGCGCCCGCGGTTGGACAGCACGTAGAGCCGGCGATTGTCGAAGGTGAACAGCAGTGGTTGCACCGACTCGCGAAAGTTGGTGGTGACGAGCGGACGGAACGGCTCGTCTTCGGTATCGCGATACGACAGCGTGGTGTTGACGCCATCGCTGGAAACGGCGATGCGCAGACGGCCGTCGTGGTCCGTGTCCCAGCCGACCACATTGCCGGGATTCTCTGCGATCTGCTGCGACTCGCCGTTAGTGACGTCGACGCGCAGCACGTCGAACACTTCGGGATTGCGCCGGTTGTGCGACACGAGGATATGGCGGTCGTCGTCGCGCAGGTCGTCGACGATGCTCGCCTGGATCTGTTCGTACGGCGTCAGGTCGAGCGGCGCGCCGCCGTCGATCGGCACCGACAGCACGTGGTAATTCTCGTCGCCGCCGAAATCCTTCACATACAGGATGTGACCGTTGCCCTTCCACAGATGGGTCGGCACATCGCGGCCGGTTTCCGCGGTGAGCGGACGGGCGGCGCCGACGGGCGCGCCGTCGGCATCGATGGCCTGCACAAAGACGTTCTGCCGGCCCTCGTGCCGCGCGAGAAACGACAGATGGCGGCCATCCGGCGAAATCAGGAACTGCGACCGCTCGGGCCGGCGAAAGAAATCGCGGACGTCATACCGTTTCACCGCTGGCGCCGCGTTGCCGGACCCCTGCTCTCGACCGCTCATTGAAGCCTCCTGTTCGAAAACGATTCACGTTCAGGAGGTTCATCATAAAGGAACGGCGTCGCTCGCGAGCAGTATCAGTTCGTGTCGCGCAGCAGGCCCGCTTTCTGCGGATCGCGCATCAGAAGCGAGACGAGGCCGGCCGCCGCGCACATCGCCGTCACATACCAGTAGAACATCGTCTCGTTGCCTGCCTGCTTCAGCCACAGCGCCACGTACTCCGCCGAGCCGCCGAAAATGGCATTCGCGATCGCGTACGAGAGCCCCACGCCCAGCACGCGCACCTGCACCGGGAACATTTCCGCCTTGATGAGCCCGCTGATCGACGTGTAGAAGCTCACCACACACGGCGCCGTCACGATCAGCGCGCACGCCGCGAGCGGGCTCGTCACATCTTTCAGCGTCAGCATCAACGGCACCGTGCCGAGCGTCGCGAACACGCTGAAGCAGATCATCGAGCGGCGCCGGCCGATCCGGTCGGACAGCGCGCCGAACAGCGGCTGCATCAGCATGAACACGAACAGCGCGGCGGTCATCACGTTGCTCGCGGTTTTCGCGTGCATGCCGACCGTGTTCACGAGGTACTTCTGCATGTAGGTCGTGAACGTGTAGAACGACAGCGAGCCGCCGGCCGTGAAGCCGAGTACCGTCACGAACGCGCGCCGGTGCCGCCACAACCCGGCGAACGAACCGGCTTCGCGGCTGCGTCGCGATTGCGCGGTCGTGGTTTCCTCGAGCGAGCGTCGCAGCGACAGTGCGACGAGCGCGGCACATGCGCCGACCACGAACGGAATGCGCCAGCCCCATGCGGTCAGCTCACCGGCGCTCAGCACCTGCTGGAGAATCACCAGCACGAACAGCGCGCACAGCTGGCCGCCGATCAGCGTCACGTACTGGAACGATGCGTAGAAACCGCGTCGTCCTTCCAGCGCCACTTCGCTCATGTAGGTTGCGCTCGTGCCATATTCGCCACCGACGGAGAGCCCCTGAAACAGCCGTGCGACCAGCAGCAGCGCGGGTGCGAGCGCGCCGATCTGCGCATAGGTGGGCAGCGCGGCAATCATCAGCGAACCGCCGCACATCATGAAGACCGATACGAGCATCGACGTGCGCCGGCCGTGGCGGTCGGCGAGTCGACCGAAAAACCAGCCGCCGATGGGACGCATCAGGAACCCGGCGGCGAACACGCCGGCGGTATTGAGCAACTGCGTGGTCGGATTGCCCGAGGGAAAGAAAGCGGGTGCGAAGTACAACGCGCAGAACGAGTAGACATAGAAATCGAACCACTCGACGAGATTGCCGGACGATGCGCCGACGATCGCCATGATGCGACGGCGCGCGCCGTATGCGCGATGAATTTCCTGGGTGTTTTCAACTGTTGCCATTCACGTCTCCATGTGTTGTCGATGCGAACCTGGCGACGAAATGTTGCGTCGTCCATCGCCTTTCGCGCCGCGATCGATCATAGTTGGCGATTCCAGTTCCCTATCTCAAATTAGAACGGGCGCACTGCGATCGACACATGGAGTGCCGCGGGATCGCGGTCGATCATGCCGTACACCACTGCTGCAGTGATCTTCCATTGCCATTTTCTATTAGTTCGGACTACGATGCATCAACTTTACGACCCTGCCGTCGAAGGTGAATCCGTGTTCATAGAGGAGATGCCATGAAAGTCGGTTCAGTTGATCCCGTCGATTCGCCGCAAGCGTCGGGCGACCCGTCATCCGCTGGGCCGAATTTCACGAGCGATCATGGCGCGCCCCAGATGTCGCGTGGCCCAACGCAGCTGGCAACCGAACTCGTCATGGCAAACGACGCCGGCCAGAGCATGCAGAAATTCGACGCTGCGCTTGTGGACATCCGCAACGATGTCCTGCAGGGCAAGGACACGACCGATGACAGCATCGCCGCGGCGAAGGCGTTCAACGATGCATACGATCAGTCGAACCGGGCGGCACCCAGCTACGACCAGCAAGGGCGGATTGCTTCGCTCGCGAAAGCGATCAGGGACGGTGAACCGACCGATTCACTCGACTCGATCGCACAGAAGGCTCACGTCCCGTTGCCGGGACTTCAGCGCAAGAGCAGCCAGGACTTGTACGGCTCCTATGGCAAGACGGCAAGCACCTACACGCGCGCGCTGATTTTCGACGAAGCGCGTTTCAACAACTCGAAGGTGCTGCAGAACACATCGTTCGCGCGGCTTCTGCGCCCAGGCAAAAGCGTGCTGGACCCGATCGGCGCCAATGGACGGCTCGGCGTTCTGTTAGGAAACCGTATGAATGCCGCCGCCAGCAATTTCACGAAGGCGGCCACGATGTTCGCGTCGGGTATCGCCAGAATGCGCAACGGTCAGGATCCGACCGACGACTTCATCGGAGGCAGTGCGGCGGCGGGCCAGGGTGCGACCGAAATCACGGCCGGTGCGATGACCGACTTCGGCAATCATATGGTCAAGCTGCAGGCCGCGAGACCGCCACAAAGACCTGCCACCCCGCAGAGTCCACTGTCCGACCGTACCGCCACGACGTCAGCCGGGCGCTCCGGATCGCCGGACGAATTCGGACAGTTTGCCCCGGACGACCCGCTTCACGAACGGATCGACAGCGAGACAGGCAGCACGGCGTCGGACATGGATCAGCAGGTTGCCGCGCGGCGGCACGAACCGGAAGAGCGCGTCCTCAACGATGTCGAAGCAAGAGGAGACGATGCGGCGGCGCTGTCGTTGCAGGACGGCGTGGACGGCATCAAGGGCGAGTGGCTGCAGATCGGCGAACTCGAATCGACGTTGAGGGAAGCGTCGCAACAGGCCGCGAAAGACGCGCACGAGAACATCAAGAGCATCGACGAACGGGCGCAGCCGCTCGTCGATGAGCTGAAATCGCACGGATACGACACCGTCGATGCCGCTCGCGCATCGGATCAGACCGCGGTGAAGCGGATCGTCGCGCAGCTCGACGACTATGCGCATCTGAAGCGGCAGGCTTACGACCAGTTCAACCACGCGCTGGACGAACAGGAGGGCTTGCTGAAATCGGCGCCAGCCGCATTCGACGATCTCGACAGCCTGATGCGCAGCACGCCCGTGGATCAGCGCCCCGCCAGGGTGTCGGAATGGGCGGACAAGTATGGCAAGGCTTTCGGTAAATACCAGAACGGCCTGCTCGCGCGCACGGACACGCTGCCGGAATGGTTCAGGATCTCGAAGCCGCTACGGGCTCAGCTGGTGCCCTCCGCCATCAACACAGCGTTCGGCGCAGCCGGATTCGGCGCGGCACTGGACAATTACCTGAAGAAGAAGAACGCCGGCACGCTGACGACCCAGGACAAGCTGAATCTGGGCGCCCAGGTCGTCAACCTGGCCGGCGGCATCATCGGCTTCATTCCGACAGCGGGGCCGCTGCTGGCGCTGGCGCTCGCCAGCATCGGCGTCGGCCTCGGCGACTTCGCCGACCACTTCAAGGAGCGGCAGGACGCGGAAGCGGCGGAGCAGCTGAAGCAGAACCTGCGCGCGGAGTATGAGCGCCGGCATCCCGGTCATGGGATTTTTGACGGATTCGACGGTGGCTGAGGCGGTTGACGCCGCTGCCGGCGGCATCGCGCGCCGCCCTCCCGATGCGGCGCTTACGCCACGGGTCATGCGAATTTCCGTGCCGTCATTCCCGAATTGCGACATTATTTCCCGGCGAAGCTAATTCGTTTGATGATTTAACAACGGCATCGGCGGGCGCATAGCGGGTTCCATTGACCAAAGTCGGCTATGCTTGCCGCGGCGCTTGCCGGACGCCGGTTTGAACGGTGGACGAACGAACGTGCGATAACCTGTCTAAATAAATTTGATGAAGTCGCAGTTAAAGAGGATGAGTGACCGGCGAATGAGCGGCGGCGCGGGAAAATTAAAGTTTCTTTCGCTTTCGTTCGATAACCTGTTCGAAGGCCAAGCCGGCATTCTTCCCTCTTGAGGCAGTTCCTTGACCCGAAAACCGATCGCCGTAGCGTTGGTCCGGCGAGACGTCGCTGGTCAAACGACCCGTAGAGCCACGGATACCTCGATGAAAGACGTCCAACCAGACCAGTTGCTGTATGCCCAGTTCGGCACGAGCAGCCCATGCTGGCGTCTGTCGGGCGACAGCAATGCGCTCGAACTGACCGAGGACACCGGGCCCGGTCCAGCCAACGTCGCCGTCGCGCTGACCAGCCAGCAGGCCGCGCAGATCCGCCGTCTGTCCGGCGTCACGTCGCACCTGACGCTCGACGTCCACTTTCTCGGCGAACCGTTGCGCCTGCACCTGGTTGGCCGCAAGCTGTCGGCCAACCTGTGGGCCGGCACCGCGTCGTCCTACGAAGACACCGAATCGGTCGCGCGCGACCTCGTGCACGGCCTGTCGTTCGCCGAAACGGTGGTGTCGGAAGTGAACTCGGTCGTCGTGATCGTCGACCGGCAGGGCCGCATCCAGCGCTTCAACCGGCTTGCCGAAGAGCTGACCGGCATGAAGGAAACCGACGTGATCGGGCGCAACGTGTGGGCACTCTTCATGTCGTCGAGCGAAGGTGCGGCGTCCAGCCACAACATCAGCAGCTTCTTCAACCGTGGCGTGTCGTACGAAGTCGAGCGCGTGGTGAAGACCGTGCACGGCGAGCGGCTCTTCGTGTTCCGCAACAAGTTCGTGCACAGCGGCAGCGGCATCGACGAACAGTTCCTGATCTGCTCCGGCACCGACATCACCGAAGAACGCCGCGCGCAGGAACGGCTGCGCGAGCTCGCCAATACGGACAGCCTCACGGGCCTGATGAACCGCAACGCGATCCACGACCGGATCCGCGCGGCGCTCGAGGAGGCCGCGGAAGGCGAATCGGTCGGCATCCTGTATCTGGATCTCGACAACTTCAAGAAGGTCAACGACCACTACGGTCACGTGTTCGGCGACCGGCTGATCCAGGACGTGTCGGCGACGATCGTCGCATGCCTCGACGAAAGCGACTCGCTCGCGCGGCTGGGCGGCGACGAGTTCATCGTGCTGTCGCCGCGGGCGAGCGCGCATGCGCTCGAAGGGACCGCTCAGCGCATCATCGAACGGCTGCGGGTGCCCTTCACGCTCGGCCTCGTGGAGGTCTACACGGGCTGCTCGATCGGCATCGCGCTGAGCCCGGATCACGGCACGAGCCTCGAATCGCTGGTCCGCTCGGCGGACACCGCGATGTACGTCGCGAAAGACGCCGGCAAGCGCACGTGGCGGTTCTTTTCGGCGGAGATGGACCGCAAGGTCGCCGAATACGTGTGGCTCGACACCAACCTGCGCCGCGGGCTCGAGGAAAACCAGCTCACGCTCTACTACCAGCCGAAGCTGCAGCTGAGCACGGGCATGGTGCAGAGCGTCGAGGCGCTGGTGCGCTGGAATTCGCCGGAGCGCGGCCAGATCCTGCCCACCGAGTTCATCCGCTATGCGGAGGAATCCGGCCTCATCAATCCGCTCGGGCGCTGGGTGATGCAGACGGCCGCCCGCCAGGCCGCCGAATGGAAGGCGCGCGGGCTCGACCTGCGGATCGCGGTGAACGTGTCGCCGCGGCAGCTCGTCGACAGCTCGGTGGTGCGGCAGTTCCGCGAGGCGCTGCAAGGCGCCGGGCTCGCGCCATGCCTCGTCGATCTCGAACTGACCGAGAGCTGCCTGATCGAGGACGAAGCGCTCGCCACCGACGTGATCGCGCAGTTCCGCGAGCTGGGCGCCGAGGTGCATCTCGACGACTTCGGCACCGGCTACTCGTCGCTGTCGCAGCTCGGCCGGATTCCTCTGGACGCGATCAAGCTCGATCGCAGCTTCGTGCAGGGCATCGACGTGAATACGAAAGCCCAGGCGCTGGTCCGCTCGATGATCGCGGTCGCGCAGGAGCTGCACATGAAAGTGGTTGCCGAAGGGATCGAGACCGAGCGCGAAGAGGCGTTCATGAAGGCGCTCGGCGTCGACTTCATGCAGGGCTATCTGTACGCGCGCGCAATGCCCGCGCCTGAGCTCGAACAGTGGCTGCGCGGCCGGCAGAAGCTGAGGCTGATCGCCTGATCACACCTCGCCGGCGCGGGGCAGGCGCGGCGGCAGACGCACGGCAGCCCGCCCTCGCCTCAACCGTTGCTCGCGCGCAGATGCGACGTGCGGCGGTTCTGCATCGCGACGAGCCGCTCCATGAACGCGAGATCCTTCTCCTCGATCGAGAACGCGGCGTCGACCCAGTCTTCCGTGATTTCCATCAGTTCCGCGCGCGTCAGCTGCAGCACGCGCTGGCGCGCCCGCACCATCGCGCGGATGCCGTTCAGCTTGGGCCGCATCGTATCGATGAAGGTGCGGGTCGCGACGTAGGCGTCGCCCGGTTCGAACAGGTGATCGACGAGCCCCTTCGACGCGTGCCATTCGGCCGTATGCGATTCGCCGATGCCGATCAGTTCTTCCGCGAGCCGCATGCCGGCGCGGCGCGCGACCAGCGAGTAGCCGCCCATGCCCGGAAACAGGTTGAACGCGATTTCGGGGAAGCCCATGCGCGCGTCGTTCTGCGCGAGCACGAAGTGATGCGCGAGCGCGGCCTCGAAGCCGCCGCCGAGCGCCGTGCCTTCGACCATCGCGATCGAGATCGCGCCGGTATCGAAGCCGCGCGACGCCGCATGCACGCAGTCGACGCATGCACGCGCATACGCCATCAGCGCTTCGCGCTTGCCGCCGCGGATTGCGTCCGCGAAGAAATCGAGGTCGCCGCCGACGTTGTACATCGACGGAATCAGCGAGCCGGTGACCCAGAAGTCGATGGGCAGTCCCGATTCGCGCGCGGCCCGTGCGAGGCCGAGAATGTCGTACACCAGTTCGAGATTGAAACAGGGACGCGGTTGCGCGCGCAGCATCATCCACATGATATTCCGGCCTTCCTCGTAATAGGCCGAGATTTGCGACAGATTTCCAGCTTCTACAAATGGCCGGCAGGCGTGGTGATTATTCAGATTCATTATGGCGGTCCAGTCAGGTTATAGGCGGTAATGCAGATGTCGCGGGTAATGCATTGGCGAGCCTAAAGCAGCCGACCGTATTGCGGTAATGAGTGGCCTTTTATAAAAACGGCCTTGACAGTAATTACGGCCGATCGCCCGGAATGGCTGGTGCGGCATGAATCTTCGATCGGCAAGCGCGGCGGCGTGGCGTGGTACCTGCGACACGCCGCGTGCTGTTTTTCATCACCGGAAAACGGAAATTCGTCGCAGTGAGCGACTCGAGGAAGGTATCGCGCAACCAATCATCCATTTCTGCCCCCAGTCCTGAACGGCTGATTTTTATGCTGATTGGATAATACGAACCCCGGTGTGGAAATTTGCGGATGGATGCGGCATTAAATTGCACACACAACCATCAACATTCACCACTCACTTCAACGAAGACTGCGTGGCTATCCTGACGGCAAAATTCAATCGCTTGCGTGCGTGAACGCACCAAATACGCAAAATGCTGGTCAATCGTCCTGGGAAAGCGCGCGGGGGTAAACGGCGCAAAGCCGCGCGTCAGCAGGACCGGCGGCCCGCAAGGGAGGGAAAGGCGGAGGTGCGGCGTTTGGTGGGTTGCCGCACACAGGAAAGTGGTTTTGAAGCACGGCCGGTTCGCACTGGAATCCGGCCGCGTGTGAGCGTGTGACGTTGCTGCGCGAGGCTGCTCCCGCTCGCGACGGACTCAGGGCGCCGCGGCGATCACCTCGGCCACGGCCGCCGTGAGCTTCTTCGCATACGGCACGTGCAGGAACTCGTTCGGTCCATGCGCGTTCGACTTCGGCCCGAGCACGCCGCACACCATGAACTGCGAGTGCGGGAAACCTTCCTTCAGCGTGTTCATCAGCGGGATCGTGCCGCCCTGGCCGATGTACGCGACGTCCGCGCCATAGTGCTTGCGCGATGCGTCGTTGAGCGCGCCGGCGAGCCACGGCGACAGCTCCGGCGCGTTCCAGCCGGTCGCGGCGCCCGCGTCGGGGCGGAACGTGACCTTCGCGTTGTACGGCGGGTCGAGCTCCAGCAGGTCCTTCAGTTCGCCGACTGCCTTCGCCGCATCGACGAGCGGCGGCAGCCGCAGCGACAGCTTGAACGCGGTACGCGGCCGCAGCACGTTGCCGGCGTCTTCGAGTGCCGGCAGGCCCGACGCGCCCGTCACGGAAAGCGACGGCAGCCACGTGGAATTGAGCAGCGCCTGTTTCGGATCGGTCGTGGTGGGCAGCACCTGGCGGCCGTCCGCGCCGCAGGCCCACGGCATCGTCTTCCATACCGTCTCGCCGAGGATCTTCGCGGTAATCTCGGCTTCGCGCAGGCGGTCGTCCGGTACCGGGCAGTGGAAGCCGTCGGGCAGCAGGTTGCCGTTCGACGCATCTTCGAGCCGCGCGAACAGTTGCCGCATGATGCGGAAGCTCGATGGCGCGATGCCGCCGTAGCCGCCCGAGTGAATGCCTTCGTCGAGCACGTGCACTTCCAGGTTGCCCGACACGAGACCGCGCAGCGACGTGGTGAGCCACAGCTGGTCGTAGTTGCCCGCGCCCGAATCAAGGCAGATCACGAGGCTCACCTTGCCGAGCCGGTCGCGCAGCGCATCCACGTACGGCAGCAGGTCGTAGCTGCCCGATTCCTCGCAGGTTTCGATGATGCCCACGCAGCGCGGCCGCTCGATGCCTTGCGCGTCAAGCGCGGCGAGCGCCGTGAGGCTTGCGTAGATCGCATAACCGTCGTCCGCGCCGCCGCGGCCATAGAGCTTGCCGTCGTCGAGCTTCGGCGTCCACGGACCGAGGTCGTTGCGCCAGCCATCGAATTCGGGCTGCTTGTCGAGGTGACCGTACAGCACGATCGTGTCGGTGCTGCCGGACTTCGTCGCGGGCGATTCGAAGAAGATCACCGGCGTGCGGCCGGGCAGGCGCACCACCTCGAGCTTCAGTCCGCGCACGCGCTGCTGTTCGGCCCAGTGCGCGGCATCGGTGATCACGCGCTCGATGTAGCCGCGCCGCGACCAGTCGGGGTCGAAGGCGGGACTCTTGGCCGGGATCGCGATGTAGTCGGTCAGGGCCGGGACGATCTCGTCATTCCATTTGCGTTCGACGAAGGCGGTCAGTTCGTCGTGATCGAGCTGGCGGGTAGCCGCGCCCGTTTCGTGCGTGCTCATCGGGGTCTCCGGTGCGTCGAAACGCACATGATAGACCCGATCGGCTGTGCGCCGAAGCGCGCCATCCTGTGGGTCGGCTCGTGCCGAGGTCATGCGACGGACCCGCAGTGGACCGATCGACGCCAGGCTCGCGCACGCTCGTCTAGCTGCGATATGCTTTCAACGTCGGCTTTCAACGAGGCGACATCGATGTCGCAAAGGCAAGCGCGACACATCAGGGGAGCAGCGGACACCATGGCGGGTAACGGCATGATCGTGCAGGGCGTCGAAGTCGTCGCCGCGATGGCGGCGTACTTCCTGCCGTCCATCGTCGCGGATCGCCGCAAGCGCGATGACGTGCTGACCATCGCCCTCTTCAACGCGTGCCTCGGCTGGACCGTGTTCGGCTGGCTGGTCGCGCTGTACTGGGCGTTCCAGCCCAACCCGCCGCCCGACGTCGCGGAGGACATCGCGAAGAAGCGCCGCCTCGTCAGCATGGGGACCTTCTCGAAGGGCCTCGTCGACCGGGTGCGCAGCCGTTCGGCGCGCGCCGCCGCGCGCGACCGCGGGCCGAAGTGACGGCCCGTCTGCCGTCATTCGCGCAACGTCGTATCCTGCTGTCTCGTCCCGCTTTCATGCTTCGCGCGCGGCCCGCGCCGGTCGCCGCGTGTTCCGCCGCACCACCCGACGAGAGTCCGCCATGCGTGTCGAACCCTTCCAGATCGCCATTGCCGATTACGAGCTGAGCTCGCTCACCGCGCGTCTCGCGCATACCCGCTGGCCCGACGAATACGCGAGCACACGCTGGCTCACCGGCGTCGATCTGGACTGGCTGCGCGAACTGACGGCGTGGTGGGCCGACGGCTTCGACTGGCGCGCCGTCGAACGGCGCCTCAACCGCCTGCCGCAGTTCGTCGCGCACCTCGGCGAGCAGCGCGTGCACTTCGTGCATCGGCGCGGCGTCGGACCGAAGCCGTATCCGCTCGTGATCACGCACGGCTGGCCCGGCTCGTTCGTCGAGTTCGAGCGGCTGTTGCCCTATCTGTGCGATCCGGCGTCGACGGGCGGCGATCCCGCCGATGCGTTCGACGTCGTGCTGCCGTCGCTGCCCGGCTTCGGCTTTTCGGGGCGGCCGGTCACGCCCGGCACGTCGGCGTTCGTCACCGCCGACACCTGGTGCGAGCTGATGCGCGGCCTCGGCTACGAGCGCTTCGGCGCGCAGGGCGGCGATCTCGGCGCGGCCGTGTCGATCGCGCTCGCGTACCGGCATGCCGAACACGTCGACGGCATCCATCTGAACTTTCTGCCGTCGTCGTTCGAGCCGGTGGCCGATGCGTCGAGTGCGCCGGTCACGCCAGAAGAACAGGCGTATCTCGATGCGAAAGCCGCATGGGCGATCATCGAAGGCGGCTACGCGCATGAGCACGCCACCCGGCCGCAGACGCTCGGCTACGCGCTCAACGATTCGCCGGTCGGGCTCGCGGCGTGGATCACCGAGAAATTTCGCGCGTGGAGCGACTGCGGCGGCGACGTCGAAAGCGTGTTCTCGAAGGACGACCTGCTGACCGACGTGTCGCTCTACTGGCATACGCAGACCATCACGTCGTCGATGCGCTTCTATTGGGAGATGCGCCTGAAGCCGTTCCGCTTCGAAGCCGGTGAGCGCGTGCGGCCGCCGGTCGGCTTCGCGCGCTTTCCGAAAGAGATCCACCGGCCGCCGCGTTCGTGGCTCGAGCGCGTGTTCGACGTCACGCAGTTCAACGACATGCCGCGTGGCGGACACTTCGCCGCAATGGAACAGCCGGCGCTGCTCGCCGAGGAAATCCGCCGCTTCTTCAGGCCGTTGCGTGGCTGAACTGGAGCGCTCCACCTCCGCTCATCGGAAGACATCACGCAAAAAGAAACGGCGTCGCACACCGTGCGACGCCGTCCGTCTCCCCGCGGGCTGGGTTAATGTAGGTTGATACGCCCGCACTCTCAGATCTGTCGACCCTCGTCTGTCTGGCTGCCACCGCTTCATGCCGACAGACGAACGGCATGAGGCTGAATGCTCGACGCTAAGTGAGAGCGCCCTGCCCGCCCGCCGGCTGGAAAATCGTCACCGACGACAAGGAACCGACAACGTGCTGACCACCCGCCCGCTCGATACGAACGATCTCGACCTCGTGTGCCGCCACCGTCACCGAATGTTCGCCGAGGCCGGCCGCGATCCCGCCGTGCTCGACGCGATGGCCGCGCCGTTTCACGCGTGGCTCGCGCCGCGTCTCGCGAGCGGCAGCTACTTCGGTTTCGTCACGATGGACGGCACGCGCGCAGTGGCGGGCATCGGCCTGATGGAGATCGACTGGCCGCCGCATCCGTTGCATCCGCAGCAGGATCGGCGCGGCTACGTGCTCAATGTGTACGTGGAACCGGACTGCCGCCGGCGCGGTATAGCAGAGACGCTGATGCGCCACGCGGACGATGCGTTCCGCGCGCGCGGCCTGCGCTACGCGATCCTGCACGCGACCGAACTGGGACGTCCGCTGTACGAAGGCCTCGGCTGGCAGACCACGACCGAAATGGCGCGCGCGGTGCCCGCCGCGGAGTAAACGCGGCGTCGCGTCACGACGATCGCCTGGGCGATCGTCGCAATGACCTTCGGATCGGATGATGAGGCTGATGCGCGTGGAGGCCACGCGCGCGACGCGAACGCGAACCGCAAAGCCGGCCCTCATCGAGCCATCGCGCGTACCTGCATGCCCCACTGCACGGAGCCCGCCGGAATGGAGCGCGGCTCCACGCGAACCATGCCGGCGGCGAACATGTCCTGGCGAAGCTCGCCATGCTCGTCGAACCACTCGCACATCAGCCACTCGCCGGACGCGTACGCGACCGGACCCTGGTACGTGACCGTCATGCGCGGACCGCCCGCGCGCAAAGTCACGACGTCGCCGATCTGGAAAGACGGAGGAATCTGCGTATCGATGGTGTCGACGGCAATGGTGGACATGGTGCTCCCCGGTACGTAGGCATCAGTAGTTTCGCCCGACGGCGAATCGCTCGACACGGCAGACAGGGAGATAATGACCCTCCGGTGAAACCCGTAAAAACCCGGGTTCATCCATTACCTTGATTTAATCCCGTCTGCGACCAACTTTTGATGGCCCGCCAAGATTAACAATGTGAAATTCACGCGGCAAGCGAAATCTATAAATATCGATTTTGCGGCGCATCGCAAAACGTTTTACGTCCGGAATTATTGCGTCTGAAGAAATGCCAGCGGGCGGAAGCGCTGCCAGTTTCCATTCGCTGCAAAGACCCTGCCAACGCCTGCCCGGCGGGCGTTTGCGCCCGATGGAAAGCGGCCAAAATGACCGTCGAGCGGACGTTCGCACGTAAAAGCTGCTGCGAATCGGTGGTTTTACCGATGCCGATGTCTGACGAATGGATTAGCCGGCGATTAATCGCAACGCTGTCACATCGTCGTATTAAATCCATGCGCGACGATTGTGCATTCATCCAATGCCCTGATTTAAAAAAGTCAAACTTTTATTCGCGGCAAAGAGAAAACGTTTTCAGCCGCACCACAATTGGCGAATTCCGGATGCGCGCGCCGCAATCCGGTGCGGCGGTTATCCGCGACGGTGCCTGCGTGAACCGGGAGCGGGAACGGGCGCCGGCGCAGCGCCCGAGGGGAAGCAGCGCCGCGCGACGCGGCGCGCGGCGCTGCTGGTCGGCGCGCGAGCACGCGCCGTCATGACGTCGATCTGGAATCAGCTTTCGAGCTTCGCGTCCATCGAGATCTTCGCGTTCAGCACCTTCGAGATCGGACAGCCGGCCTTCGCGTCCGCCGCGGCTTTTTCGAAGGCTGCCTTGTCGCCACCCGGTATCTTCACGACCACGTCGAGATGCGAGGCGGTGACGGAAAAGCCGCCGCCGTCTTTATCGAGCGTCACGGTGGCCGTGGTGGCGATGCTTTCGGGCTTGATGTTCGCCTTGCCCAGTTCCGCCGATAGCGCCATCGAGAAACAGCCCGCGTGCGCGGCTGCGATCAGTTCCTCGGGGTTGGTGCCGACGCCGTTTTCGAAACGGGTGGAGAACGAGTACTGGGTGTCCTTCAGCACGCCGCTATCGGTCGAGATCGAACCTTTGCCGTCCTGCAGGCCGCCTTGCCAGACTGCTGATGCCTTGCGCTTCATCGCACTCTCCTGATGGGCCGGTGCGCGCGACGGAACTGCCGACGACGACTGCCGCACGGTCACGCCCGGGAGGGTGCGCTTGCGGCATCGATCGTCCGTGCCGCGGGCCGGGATTCGGGCGTCGACCGGCTTTCCATCATAGGCGGTTCCCGCGACGCGCGTATTGCATCCCTGCAGTGCATACCGCAGCCGCGTGCGGCGACTCGCAGCGGCCCGCACCAGTCAGCAAGGATGACCGGCACTCACTCCGGGAACGGTAAGGATGTCTGCCCGTCCGCGAGCATGCCGAACACGTTGAGCGTCATCGCGACGAGCGCGTAGTAGCCGAGCAGGCTCACGAGATTGATCGTGACCGGTACGCCGAAGCGTTCCACCGCGCGCGCGTAGGTGGCATCGGACACGCGTTTCGCGTCGTACAGTTCGGTCGCGAATGCGTAGATCAGTGCGTCGTCGGGTTCGTCGAACGACGGCGTGGCGCCGGCGGTACGGATCGCTTCGGCGAGCGCCGCGGGCACGCCCGCCTGCAAGGCGATCGGATGGTGAATGTGCCATTCGGCCTGCGCCTGCCAGCGCGACGCGGTGACCAGGATCGCGAGTTCGGAGAGCCGCAGCGGCAAACCCGTCTGGTAGCGGCAGAACGCGCCGAGCCGTTGCGCATGCTGCGCGAGTTCGGGGCTGTGGATCCAGCCGAGAAACGGGCCGTTCAGGTTGCCGCGCGGTCCCGACAGGATTTCGTCGAGCACCGCGCGCTGCTCGGGCGTCGCCTGCGATGGGTCGAAGGTGGGAAGACGGTTCGTCATGGTGGCGCTCGTTCGTTCGTGGAAGCGGTCGACGCAGTATCAGCGCGCAGCGGCGGTGGCGGCAAGGGCGCTTTCAATCGCGCTTTCAATCGCATCGCCGAGACGCTCGACGATGCGCGCGATGTCGTGCTCCGTGCAGATGAACGGCGGCGCGAGCAGCACGTGATCGCCGAGCCGGCCGTCCACCGTGCCGCCCATCGGATAGACCATCAGCCCACGCGCGAACGCTTCGCGCTTGATCGCGGCGTGCAGTTTCAGCGACGGGTCGAACGGCGTCTTCGTCGCGCGGTCCTTCACGAGTTCCGCGCCGACGAAGAGTCCGCGCCCCCGCACGTCGCCGACGAACGGATGCTCCGCATAGCGCTCGCGCAACAGCGCGCGCAACTGCTCGCCACGCGCCTTCACGTTGTCGAGCAGCTGCTCTTCCGCGATCACGCGCTGCACTTCGAGCGCCGCCGCGCAGGCGGTGGCGTGACCGATATACGTATGGCCATGCTGGAAGAAACCCGAACCGCCGACGATCGCATCGTGGATCCGGTTGCTGACGAGCGTCGCACCGATCGGCTGGTAGCCCGCGCCGAGTCCCTTCGCGATGGTCAGCATATCCGGCGCAACGCCGTCTTCCTCGCACGCATACAGATAACCGGTGCGCCCCATGCCCGACATGATCTCGTCGAGAATCAGCAGCACGCCATAGCGGTCGCACACCGCGCGTATCTTGCGGAAGTATTCGCGCACCGGCGGCACCGCGCCCAGCGTCGCGCCGACCACCGTCTCCGCGACGAACGCGGCGACCGTGTTCGGCCCGAGTTCGAGGATCTTCGCTTCGAGTTCATCGGCGAGGCGCTGCGCGAACTGCTCGTCGCTTTCGTCGGCGCGCTGCTCGCGGTATGCGTAGCACGGGTTCACGTGATGCGCTTCGATCAGCAGCGGCAGGAACGGCTCGCGCCGCCACGCATTGCCGCCGATCGCGAGCGCGCCGAGCGTGTTGCCGTGATAGCTCTGCCGGCGCGCGATGAAATGCCGGCGTTCCAGCTGGCCGGTTTCGACGAAATACTGGCGCGCGAGCTTCAGCGCGGCCTCGACGGCTTCCGACCCGCCCGACACGAAATACACGTGGCCGAGTCCTTCGGGTGCGGCGGCAACCAGATGATCGGCGAGCTGTTCCGCCGGCCCGGTCGTGAAAAACGACGTGTGCGCGTACGGCAGTTGCCGCGCCTGGCGCGCAATCGCGTCGATCACCCGCTGGTTGCTGTGCCCGAGGCACGACACGGCGGCGCCGCCCGATGCGTCGATATAGCGCTTGCCGGTCGAATCGATGATCTCGATGCCGTCGCCGGCTACCGCAACGGGCAGCCTGGCTTTGGGCATCCGGTGAAAGACGTTGGTCATGATGAGGCTCCGGGTTCGGACGTGTCGGATTGGGTGTTCGGTGTTCAGTTTGCTCGTGCGGGCGCCGTTCAGCAGGTGCGCGCGATCAGTTGATCGAAGGTGGTGACGTGGTGCTGGACCACGCGCAGCGCGACGCCGTCTGCGCGCGGTTGCATCAGCGCGGTCGCGAGCGTGTTCTCGCCGTCGGGGTCGTGCGGATCGTCGCGGTAGATCGGCAGCCCGGACGGCGCCACGTCGTGCAGCGCGGCGACAAGCGCATCGGCGTTGCCCTCACGTTCCGCGCCCGGCAGCAGTTGCGCGAGACGAAGCTGACGGTCGCGCGAGGAATCGGTGACGATCTGCGCTTCGCTCTCGTGGCCGGTATGAATCAGATGGTTCGCATGACCGCGCAACGCGCCGACGGCTTCGATCGAGCAGCGCCGCGCCGTCGCCTCCACGCTGACGATGCGCGCTGTGCCGTCCGCTTCTCCGCTCTCCTCCACCGCGCCGAGCGTGTGATGAAAGCCGCTCGCGCGCGGCGTGTCGGAGAGCAACGCGAGCGCATCGTCGAGCGACGCGGCATCGAGCACTGCGCGCGCCAGCACCATGCGCGGCACGCCCACCCGCGGTTCGAGCAAGCGCACGTTGTTGATCGCCTGCGCGAGACCCGCGCGGTTTGCCGCGAACGTATGGCCCGGCAGCGAACCCGGATAGTAGAAGCTGACGAAACCGGGCTTGCCTTCCGGCTGCACGTCGACCAGCATGCAGCGGCCGCGCAGGCACGGGTCGCCGTCTTCGTTGTGCGCGATCCACGCGCCGCGCGGCGATACGGCGGCAAGCGTCGTGCAGCCGTCCGGTGTGCTGTGCGCGAGTTCGCCGCGGCAATTCCACAGGAACACGTCGTCGGCGGACCGGCCGAGCCCCGCCGCGATGCCATCGAGCTCGTCGAGCAGCGCGGGGAAATGGCGCGCGGTCGCGGCGCGCAACGCAGCGACGAACGGATGGCCGCGCCAGCGCTCGACCGCGCGCCACGCGTCGCTCTGCGCGAGGTACGCATCCATCACGGGACGCGCGAGTTCGCCGAGACGGCGGCCGATCGTTGCCGGATCGCCGGCGATGTGAACAGGATCGAGGGAAGCAGCGGAGGTCATGCGCGGTGGAAACCTGGACGGAACGGTGCTCGAAAAACCGGCCTTGACGCGCTGTGCGGATACGCGGATACGACTACGCGAGGTCGTCAACAGCAGGTGCATCTCCCGGATAGTAATGCAACATTTGTTGTTGTTCAAGACGGCACGACACCGTTCGATGCCAACGTGCCCGTCTAACGTGTCACTGCTTCACCGGCGTCACTGCACGTACGCGCCCTTCGCGTGCAGCGCCCGCTCCGCTTCCTCGAGCCGCGCGACCGCACCCGCACCTTCGAGCGCGAGCAGATGCGCGACCAGCGACTCGACGATCGCCATCGCCGCGACCAGCGACGGGAAAAACGACGGGCTGTCGTGCGTGAAGATCAGCACCTTGTCGGCGTTCAGCGCGATCGGCGAGACCGCGCTGTCGGTGATCGCGATCAGGCGGCTGCCCTTTTCACGCGCGGCCTCCGCTACCCGCGCCGCTTCGGCCGAATACGGCGCGAAGCTGATCACGACCGTCGCGCTGTCGCGCTCGATGCTGCGCAGCTGCATGTCGAGCGTGCCCGCCTCGCCGCTCAGCAGCGACACAGAGGAACGAAACAGCCGGTATCCATACAGCAGGCTGAACGCGACCGGATAGCACGAGCGGAACCCGGCGACATGCACGTGCGCCGCGCGCCGCAACAGCTTCGCCGCTTCGATCGTGACGCGCGCGTTCTGCGCGGCCGTCACGTCGAGATTGTGCTGCTGCGAGCGCAGCAGGTCGTGCGCGAGCGCATCCTTCGCGTTCGAACGCACGAGCGAACGCGCGCGGCTCGTCAGCGGCTCGGGCCGCGTGCGCACACGCGCGACGAACAGCTCGCGCAGCTCGTTCCAGCCGGGAAAACCGAGCTGCTGCGACAGCCGCACGAGCGATGCCGGCTGCACCTGCGCGCGCTCCGCCACCTTGCGCATCGACGACACCGCGACCTCGTCGGGATGATCGAGCAGGAACGCGGCGCCGAGCTGGAACTGTGGACTGAATTCGGCGAAGCGCGAGCGGATCAAGGTGGCCAGCTGGTCGAAGGTAGCGGTCATGCGCGGTCCGGTGGTGACGGGTTGACAACAAATGTTACCACCGGGACAACGCGCGGCCGGCGAACCGTCGTTACGACAGCGCGATCGTTTTCATGTCGTCCTTGGCCAGGGAAGCGGCGACGCGATGTGAACCAGTGCGTTCGCGTCCAGCGCCCGCGGCAGCGCGGATTCGACTCGCGCATCTTCATACGCGCGCATCCGTTCGACACGCACGAGCGCCCACTTCTGCTTTACCGACTGCCGCTGGATGCGCGGATCGCCCATCGACCTCAAATACTCGTCGTGGCGATAGCGGTAGAAGCGCCGGAAGTAGTCGTCGCCAGGCAGCCCGCTGTCGAGCGCGAGCAGCACGCCGTAGTCGAGTCTTCGCGGATCGCTGACGGATTCGACGGCCTTCTCGAGCACGCAATACCGCTGCGCATAGCTCAACTCCGGCCCGCACAGATCATGAAAGCGCTGATAGCTGAGCACGCTGCGTTTGATTGCGGCGCGCAGCAGCGCGCGGGCAATGCGTTCGGTCAATTCGTCTTCCACAGCGTGCCTCCAATTCGGCTGATTGAACCGGCTTCTGTTTATTCGCAAATGCAGCGGCATCCGCCGATAAATTCCATTCGACACATACTTACATCTTCATTGCGAAATCACTTTAAATCGATTACCAGTTCCGCAGCTGTCCGTCATTGCGCGGAACACGCAGATAAAATCGCGGCCAGCACAAAGACAACCGCATGGTCTAAATATGAAAATGAAAGCAGGCCGGTCAGAAATAGCCCGGCAAGGCGCAGTCGATACGAAAGCGGATTGCTATACGACGTTGCGCGCGGAGCGCAGCGGGCCCCGCACACAGGACGTATGCGGCAATATGTGTTGTCTCGCGCACTACTGCGAACATCGATTATCAAGCGATAAATCAGGTTAGCAAACGGGGTGCCTGAACGCAAGCTTTCCAGGCAGTTTTAAAATCGGCGGATTCGATTTACAGTCCGGCAAGAACAAAGCCATTCAATCGTTTCAGCCGGCTAAACAATATAATGAGCCCATCGGGATTCGACTTCTCATGATTTTTTTGATCTGCCGACACATCGGCCCGCAAAACCATTATTGATGGTGAGGCCAATATTCATGCCGATGCCGCCGAGGAGTCCGGACCATGCCGTCACGCCGAGAAGATCTTCCCGTCGTCGCGCGCAGGTTGAAGGCGGGCCGCATGCTTCTCGAAGGTGCATCGATCCAGGAGGTCGCCCGCGCCCATCAGTTGACGCCCGCCACGGTGAGGAAGTACAAGCTGCTGGTCGAGGCCGGCGGTCTCGATGCGCTCGCCGCGATCAGCGTGGGTGGGCGCATCTCCGCGCTCGACCCGGACGCGCTCGACTGGATCGCGCAAGCGCTCGGCGGCTCGGCCATGGAGCACGGCTTTCCGTCGGAGGCGTGGACCAACGCGCGTCTGCGCGAACTGATCGCGCGTCGTTTCGGCGTCCACTATTCGCGCGTGTACGCGTGGCAACTCGCGACGCGGCTCGGCCTCGGGCACCGGCTATCGAAGTTGCGCAAATGAAGCGGGGCGCTGTCAGCGCCCCTGCTCCTGCCCAACGCCAGCGTCGCGCGCAGCGCTATAGCAGCGCCACCACCCGCACGTCGCCCTGCCCGGCCGATGCGACCACCTTGCCGTCCACCCGACGGAACGTGATCGACACCGTCGCATCGCCCACCCGCAGATCGCCGACCTCGAGCCAGTCAATGCCCTCGGGCAGCATCGGCTGTTCGATCAGCACCTCGCGGCGCGCGGCATCGACGGACAGGCCGAGACACGCTTCGAGCATCATGAACGGCGAGCCTGCCGCCCATGCCTGCGGCAGGCACGCGACCGGATACGCGGTGGGCGGCTCGCCGCGCCGGCGCGGGAAGCCACAGAACAGTTCCGGCAGCCGCATATCGAAGTTCACCGCCGCCTGGAACAGCGCCTGCAGCAGACGCACGGCGGCCGCCTTCGCGCCGTAGCGCGCGAGACCGCGCGCGCAGATCGCGTTGTCGTGCGGCCAGACCGAGCCGTTGTGATACGCCATCGGGTTGAAGCGCGCCTGACCCGCCGCGAGCGTGCGCACGCCCCAGCCGGTGTGGAACAGCGTCGATTCGAGCCCGCGCGCCACCGCCTCGCCGCGCGACCGTTCGGCCAGCCCGAACGCGAGCAGATGGCCCGCATTCGATGCGAGCACGCGGCACAGGTCGCCGTGGCCATCCAGCGCGATGCCGTAGAAGTTCGCGTCGTCCATCCAGTACTGCTCTTCGACACAGGTGCGGATTTTCGTCGCGCGCGCGGCATAGCCTTCAGCCGCGGAAGCATCGCCGCGATGCCGCGCGAAGTGCGCCATCGTGTCGAACGCGGCGCTCGCGTACGCCTGCACTTCGACCAGCGCGATCGGCCCATCGGGGAAACGGCCGTCCGCATGGAACACGGAATCGTGGCTGTCCTTCCACCCCTGGTTCGCAAGGCCGCCCTCCGATGCGCGCTGGTAATCGAGGAGGCCATAACGGTTGCGGTCGCACACGCCCGCCACCCACTGCGCAGCGAGATCGAGCGCGGGCCACAACTCGTCGATCAACGCGAAGTCATTGGTGCGCGCCGCATATGCGCCGGCCAGCACGATGAAGAGCGGTGTCGTGTCGACGCCGCCGTAGTACAGCGCGAACGGCACCTCGCCTGAAGCCGCCATTTCGCTGCGCCGCATCTCGTGCATGATCTTGCCGACCGCGGCGTCGCGAAACGCCGAGTTCTCGCGCGCCTGATGCTGCGCGAGAAAGCGCAGCACGCCGCGCGCGAGCGCCGGCTGCAGCCACAGCGTCTGCAGCGACGTGATTACCGCATCGCGGCCGAACGGCGTGGAGAACCACGGAATGCCCGCGTACGGATACGGGCCCGAATCGAGATCCGTGGTGAGCAGGCCGAGGTCGGCGAACGAGCGGTCGATCCATGCATTGAAGAGCGGATTGCTCGAACGCACGCGCGCCGACGAGCGGCGCCGCTCGCGCATCACGAGGTGGGCGTCGACCAGCGCGGCGCGCACCGCTGCACGTCCGACGCGCGGCCGCGCCGCATCGATCTGCGACAGATGCAGCGTGCCCGGCGCATGCGGCGGCGCCGCGGTGGAGACTTCGCTTGCCTTCGCGCTGTGCGGCTTCACCTGCACCGCGACCGACACATAGATCGACACGCACGCCTGCGCCGGCAACTGCACCGAGTAGTCCGCGCGATTAGCGAAAAGCTTGTCCGGCGCCGGCGAAAATGCGATCCGCACGTTGCGCTCGACATCGTCGAGGCCGACATAACCGAGCGCAACCTCGCCGTTCTCGACATGCGCCGGCACGATCTCGCCGCGCTTGTTGCGCTTGAGACCGCGTACTTCGAACATGTCGCGAAAGTCGCTCGCGAAGGAAATGGACAGCGGCACCACAGCATCTGTAGTGCCGTAGTTGGTGAGTTCGATTGCTTCGTTGAGCACCGTGCCCGACAGCACGCGCACACGCTCGACGTGGATCACGCCTTCCGGCGTGCTCGACCCGCCGAGCGGCGGCAGCGGCCGGTTCGTCAGATGCGCGGTGAATGCCGCGTTGTCGCTGCTGACCGCGCCGGACAACAGCGACGGCGCGCGGCCGCCAAACGTGAGCCGCAGCTCCGACAGCACGCGCGTGTCGTTGACGAAGAGACCATCGTCGCGGCCCGTGATGTCGCCGAGCGCATCGTTCACGATGAACGTGTTGCCCGCCTTCAGCACGTACTGGTTCGCGGACGCGACGCTTTCCTTCTCGGGCGCGATGAACACGCTGTCCTGCGGGTCCTCGTCGTCGTATTCGACCTTGCCCGCGTGAGTCAGCCCGCCGAGGTCTTCTGGATCCTGCATCGTGTGGCTCCTGTCCGGTTTGCTTCGTTCCGATTGTAGAGGGTCTCGGACCGAAGCACACCGACAGGGCGATTGCGGATTCCATTCGCCACGCGAAACGCGATAGCGAATGGCTGTCGTCAGCGCTTCGCGATCGGCTTCGCCTCACGCGGCGTCTCGCCGATGAAGAGCTGACGCGGACGGCCGATCTTCTGCTCGGGGTCGGCGATCATCTCGTTCCACTGCGCGATCCAGCCCACCGTGCGCGCCATCGCGAAGATGCACGTGAACATCGACGTCGGAATGCCCAGCGCGCGCTGCACGATGCCCGAGTAGAAATCGACGTTCGGATACAGCTTGCGCGACACGAAGTATTCGTCTTCCAGCGCGATCTTTTCAAGCGCCATCGCGAGCTTGAACAGCGGGTCGTCGTGCAGGCCGAGTTCTTCCAGCACTTCGTGGCAGGTCTCGCGCATCAGCTTCGCGCGCGGATCGTAGTTCTTGTACACGCGGTGACCGAAGCCCATCAGCTTCACGCCCGAGTTCTTGTCCTTCACCTGCTCGATGAACGTCGGAATGTTGTCGACCGAGCCGATCTCTTCGAGCATGTTGAGCGCGGCTTCGTTCGCACCGCCGTGCGCCGGGCCCCACAGACACGCGATACCGGCCGCGATACACGCGAACGGATTCGCACCCGACGAACCGGCCAGACGCACGGTGGACGTCGACGCGTTCTGCTCGTGATCGGCGTGCAGGATCAGGATGCGGTCCAGCGCGCGCACCAGCACGTCGTTGACCTTGTACTCTTCGCACGGGTTCGAGAACATCATGTGCATGAAGTTCGCGCTGTACGACAGTTCGTTCTTCGGATACACGAACGGCTGGCCGATGCTGTACTTGTACGCCATCGCGACGAGCGTCGGCAGCTTCGCGATCATGCGCGTCGCCGAGATGTCGCGATGCTCCGCGTTCGTGATGTCGAGCGAGTCGTGATAGAACGCGGACAGCGCACCCACCGCCGCAACGAGGATTGACATCGGATGCGCGTCGCGGCGAAAACCGCGGAAGAAGAAGTGCATCTGCTCATGCACGAGCGTGTGCTTCGTCACGGCTTCGACGAATGCGTCCTTTTCCTGCGCGTTCGGCAGTTCGCCCTTCAGCAGCAGATAGCAGGTTTCGAGGAAGTCGGCGTTCTGCGCGAGGTCGTCGATCGGATAGCCGCGGTACAGCAGCTCGCCCTTGTCGCCGTCGATATACGTGATCGACGAATTGCACGCCGCCGTCGACATGAAGCCCGGGTCGTACGTGAACTTGCCGGTCTGCCCGTACAACTTGCGGATATCGATCACGTCCGGGCCCATCGTGCCCTGGTAGACCGGCAGGTCGATGGTGGTGTCGCTGTCTGAGAAGCGCAGTGTTGCGTGCGAACTGGAGGAGGCATTCATGAGCGTGTTCCTTGTCGTATCACGGCTGTCGGTGACATGCCGGTGACGCGTCGCCGCCGTCCAGAGCAGGACCGGGCGCGCCGTGTCCCGGCCCTGCCGCGCATTCTAAGGCGAGGTCGCACCGTCATTCAGATGAAAGCACACAACAATCCATACCGCGGCCGGCAACACTCGCACCCTGCGAAGCTGCTGCGGCCACCGTCTGTCGTGGCGGTTGCACGAATACCGCGCGAACTTCCGGCTAACCGAAAGCCCGTTGCAAGCGTTGTGCATCGGGAAACAATGTTTTGCTTTTGAGAGAAGCAAACTATCGTGGTTCCTCTGCAATACTCAGGGTATCCACTAGGTCAGGGGCATGCCGAAAGGCTCGCCGTCACGCGCAGGTGACGGCTTTTTTTGTGAGCCACTGAGCAGGACTCGAGGAACACGCAGATGAATCTTTCGATTGATACGCTCTTCCCGGAACCGGAAGCGAGCGAGGACAGCGCCGTCGCCGCGCTGAGCCATCAGGACATCGTGGTGGCGCTGTCGGCCGCGCTCGCACCGCAGCGGGTCGCGGTGCTGCACATGCTCTATCCGCGTACCGACGCGCGCACCCATCGCAGTCTCGACGCACTCGTCGCCGCGTTGCACGGCCACGGTCTGCACGAGGTCGCGCATCTGGTCGCGCAGGAAGCGCACTATCTGCTGTTCAGGGAGCCGTTGAAGGCGTGGAAGGCGTTGCACGAGATCCGCAACGACTCGCTCGCGATCGGCACGCATCTGTACTACAACGGCCTCGTCGGCGAAGCGGCCGAGCGCGCGCTCGACGTGGACGCGCACAGCAAGGACTGACGGTGTTCGCGCTCCGGCGCCGCGGGTGCGCCGCTCAGGTCAGTCGAACGCGTACGCGTCCAGCATCGCCGCGGCCATGCCCGCGCCGCGTACCGCGCAGGTCAGCGGTTCGTCGGCGACGCGCACATCGATGCCGATCTCGTTCTGCAGACAACGGTCGAGGTGGCGCAGCAGCGAGCCGCCGCCCGTCAGCGTCACGCCATGATGCGCGATGTCGGTGACGAGTTCCGGCGGCGCCAGTTCCAGCCCCGCCTTGACGGCCTCGACGACCTGGCGCAGCGGCCCGGCGATCGCGTCGGTCACGTCGTGATTGGTGAGTTCGACCGTGCGCGGCAAGCCGTCCTCGGCGCTGCGGCCGGTCGCGTGCATCCGTTCCACCGGCACGTCGAGCAGCGCCGAGCCGATGGTCTTCTTCACGTGCTCGGCCGTCTGGTCGCCCAGCAGCACGCCGTACAGGCTGCGCACGTAGTTGACGATCGCCAGGTCGAACTGGTCGCCGCCCACCTTGACCGACGCGCTGTACGCGAGCCCGCCCAACGCGATCACGCCGACTTCGGTCGTGCCGCCGCCGATGTCGACCACCATCGAGCCGCGCGCTGACGACACCGGCAGCCCCGCGCCGACCGCGGAAGCCAGCGATTCGCCGATCAGGTTGACCTTCGACGCGCCGGCCGCCGCCGCAGCCTCGCGAATCGCCCGGCGCTCCACTTCGGTTGCGCCGGCGGGCACGCAGATCGTGAACTCCGCCCGCCCGAACAGCGGCCGGACCTTCGACATCTCGATGAACTCGCGGATCATGTGCTCGGCCGCGGAGAAATTGGCGATCACGCCGTGGCGCACCGGCCGTATGGCTTCGAGCGTGCTGGGCGCGCGGCCGAGCATCTGCTTCGCCTCGCTGCCGACCGCCGCGACGCGCACGTGGTTCGCATCGGCGCCTTTCTCGAAGCAGACGACCGACGGCTGGTTCAGCACGATGCCGCCGTCGTCGGTGTAAATGAGGGTGTTGGCGGTGCCGGCGTCGACCGCAATGGTGTTGCGGAACAGGCGCTGGAACAGCGTCGGTCCCGTGGTGTGGTGCGGCATCGCTCTGGCCATCGAAGGGCTCATCGAGTCAGTCGGCCGCCAAAACGGCGGCACGAATCAATCGAACCCGGCCGCGGCGAAGCTTTCTGCCGCTTCGTGCACCGGGCGCTGGTCTGCACGTTATTTTTTCCTGCTTGATAACGACTATCGGCAGGTAAAGGCGCAATCTTTAGCATGTTTTACCGTACAGCCATAAAAAAGCCCGATTACCGGGCATTACGGCGGCCGCCGTGCGGGCTGCCCGGCAGCTTGCGGCGGTTGCGGTTATCCTTTGGCCCTCGTTGCCAGCTGGCCCCGTGCGCCGTCCTGCGCCTGTTCCAGGACACTCGCCGCGGCCCCGGCATTCCCACCGCGGCACCCGCCCGTTCCCCGACTGGAGAAGCCTCGTGAGCCAGCCCGCCGCCGCACCTGCGAAGCCGCCCGCCCCGCCCCCGCCGATGCAGGGCGCGCAGCTCGCGCTCGCCACCTTCGCGGTCGCGCTGGCGACCTTCATGAACGTGCTGGATTCGTCGATCGCGAACGTCGCGATCCCGACCATCTCCGGCAACCTCGGCGTATCGGTCGACGAAGGCACGTGGGTAATCACGGTGTTCGCCGCGTCCAATGCCGTGTCGATTCCGCTCACCGGCTGGCTCACGCAGCGGCTCGGCCAGGTCAAGCTGTTTGTCGGCGCGATCCTGCTGTTCGTGGTGTCGTCGTGGGCCTGCGGGATCGCGCCGACGCTGCCGATCCTGCTGGTGTCGCGGGTCGTGCAAGGCGCCGTCGCCGGGCCGCTGATCCCGATGTCGCAGGCCATCCTCTTGAGCTCGTGGCCGAAGGAAAAGTCGTCCACCGCGCTGTCGCTGTGGGCGATGACCGCCACCGTCGGTCCGATCGCGGGCCCGGCGCTCGGCGGCTGGATCACCGACAGCTACAGCTGGTCGTGGATCTTCTACATCAACATTCCGGTGGGCATTTTCGCGGCCGGTGTGACGTGGATGCTGTACCGCAAGCGCGAAACGCCGAGCCGCAAGCTGCCGATTGACGTGGTCGGACTCGGCCTCCTGGTCGCCTGGGTCGCGTCGCTGCAGATCATGCTCGACAAGGGCAAGGATCTCGACTGGTTTCACTCGCCGGTGATCGTGACGCTCGGCGTGACCTCCCTGATCTCGTTCGCTTTCTTTCTGGTGTGGGAGCTGACCGAGCCGAACCCGATCGTCGACCTGCGCCTGTTCAGGCAGCGCAATTTCCTCGGCGGCACGATCGCGATTTCCGTCGCGTACGGCGTGTTCTTCGGCAATCTCGTGCTGCTGCCGCAATGGATGCAGGAGTACCTGAATTACCGGTCAGTCGATGCGGGTCTCGTGACAGCGCCGCTTGGCGTGTTCGCGGTGATTCTCGCGCCCGTGATGGGACGTGTGCTGCCGCGCTCCGACGCGCGCATCATCGCGACCGCGGCGTTCGTCGGCTTCGCGATCGTGTTCTTCATGCGCTCGAAGTATGTGATCGAGATCGACACCTGGCACCTCGTGCTGCCCACGCTGCTGCAAGGCATTCCGATGGCGATGTTCTTCGTGCCGCTCACCGCGATCATCCTCTCCGGCCAGCCGCCGCAGCGCATCCCGGCGGCCGCGGGCCTGTCGAACTTCGTGCGCGTGTTCTGCGGCGCAGTGGGCACGTCGATCGCCGGCAACGAGTGGAACAACCGCACGATCCTGCATCACGCGCGGCTCACCGAGTATGCGACCATCGACAACCCGCTGTTCCGCCAGCAGATCGACGGCACGCAGTCGCTGCTCAACCTCGGCACGCCATCGGCGAATGCGCTGTTCGATTTCACCGTCAACACCCAGGCCGCGATGATGGGCCTCAACGACATCTTCTACGTGTCCGCGATCATCTTCGTGCTGATCATCCCGCTGATCTGGATCACGCGACCTGCGAAGGGCGGCGGCGGCAAGGACGCGGCGGGCGCGCACTAACGCCGTCCGCTCGCGTCGTACGCAGCACACCCGGCCGCCCATTCGCGCGGCCTTTTTTTCACCACCAGCAATCACCTCTCTGCGTCACCAGGCCGCACCCGTACGCGCCCTTCTGGTTGGATCTGCGTCAAGGTACACGCACACCGAACGGCGGACGATTGCGCCGGGCGCGTTCCATCCTGCGCGTGTGCGCGCAGCCAGTCGTTCGCGTCCAGTTTGCTTCTACCCAGACTGGACCAACATGAAAGCCAGAAGGGCCTCAAGAAAATGGTCGATACCCATCGTCACGGGGTTAACCGCCTGCCTGTCCGGATGCGATCTCACCGTGCTGGACCCGAAAGGAAGCGTGGGCATGGCCGAGAAATCGCTGATCGCGACCGCCACGTGGGCGATGCTGATCGTCGTGATCCCGGTGATCCTGCTGACGCTGTTCTTCGGGTGGCGCTACCGCGCGTCGAACCGGCGTGCCGTCTACGCACCGAAGTGGGCACATTCCACCGCGATCGAGGTCGTGATGTGGACGATTCCCGCGCTGATCATCCTGCAGCTCGGCATCCTCATGTGGCGCACCTCGCATGAGCTCGACCCTTACCGACCGCTGAAGTCGGGCGTGAAGCCGATCAAGGTCGAGGTCTTCGCGCTCGACTGGAAGTGGCTCTTCATCTACCCGGACCTCGGTATCGCGTCGGTGAACCAGCTCGCGGTGCCGGTCGGCACGCCAGTGAACTTCCGCATCACGTCGGGTTCGGTGACGAACTCGTTCTTCATCCCGCAGCTCGGCACCCAGGCGTACGCGATGGCCGGCATGCAGACCCGCCTGCATCTGATCGCCGACGCGCCGGGCGACTACGACGGCATGTCCGCCAACTTCAGCGGCAAAGGTTTCTCCGACATGACATTCCGCACGCTCGCCACGAGCCGCGCCGAATTCGACGCATGGGTACAGAAGCTGAAGGCATCGCCGGATCGACTCAGCATGGACGAATACGCCGGCGTCGCGAAGCCGAGCGAAAAGCAGCCGGTGCGCTACTTCTCGTCGGTCGACCCGCGCCTCTTCAGCAACATCGTCGCCCGCTACAACAACGGCAACGTCACGGATTTCAGCGACGCCGCGTGTCGCACGCAGACCAGCGCGGAAACCCGCGTGCAGACCACGGAGTACGTCATGTTCGGAAAACTCACGCTCGACGCGATCCCGTTCGATCAGCCGATCGTCATGGGCGCGGCCGCGTTCATGGCGCTGGTCGTGCTCGCCGTCGTCGTCATGCTCACAAAGTCCGGCCGCTGGACGCGGCTATGGATCGAGTGGCTCACGAGCGTCGATCACAAGCGGATCGGCGTCATGTATTAAGTCGTCGCGTTACTGATGCTGGTGCGCGGCTTCGTCGACGCGGTGATGATGCGGGTGCAGCTCGCGCTCGCGTTTCATGGTCTCGGCTACCTGCCGCCGCACGACTACTGGTGCCTGCTGACGAGCCTGCCGCTGCGTTTCGCGACCACGGCCGAGACGATTCCCGCGTCGGTGCCGTATCTGCACGCGCCGCCAGCGCTGCTCGAACACTGGCGCACGCGGCTGCCCGACGACGGCTCCAAGGTCGGGCTCGGGTGGGCGAGCGACCCGCGTCCGGACCAGCTGGATTCGCACGCGATCGACCGGCGCCGCTCGCTGCACGCGAGCGCGTTCCTGCCGCTCTTGCCGATACCCGGCGTCACGTTCGTCAGTCTGCAGAAGGGCGACACGACGCGACCGCAGATCGCGGAACTGCCGCCGGCGCTGCGTCCATTCGATCTGATGGGCGAGGTGCGTGATTTCGCGGACACCGCCGCGATCATCAACAGCCTCGACCTGGCGATCGCCGCCGATACGTCGGTCGCGCATCTGGCCGGCGGACTCGGCAGGCCAGTGTGGATCCTGTCGCGTTTCGACGGCCGCTGGCGCTGGCTGCGCGACCGCGACGATTCGCCGTGGTACCCGACCGCCCGCCTGTTCCGGCAGACCCAGCCGGGCCACTGGGACGACGTGATCCAGCGGATCGCGCAGGCGTTGCAGGCCGCCGCGGCGGCGCAGGCCACGACGCTCGTCGCGCCGGGCACCGCGCACGCAATCTGACCTGCGCGAAGGCGTTCCGCCTTGCCGCGATGAGCGCGGCGGGCGCCCGTCTCTCACACCTTCCGGAACGAGCCGGGCAGCGCGAACGCCCTGCCGGGCCGCCCGCTCTGGCTGCTCCAGCCCAGCCAACCGGCCGCGAGCGCCGAATTCCCCTCTTCGGCACCAGCCGCGGTCCAAGCGGCGACGCCTCCCTCGCACCGCCCTCTGCCCGGCCCTCGGCGCGCCACGCCCTCATCGCCCGCCCCCTGCCATCCACTGTTACAAATTTCCTCTTTGACAAAATATCTTAAGATATATATCTTAAGATACGTTTTACGACATATCTGGAGTTACTGGCATGCGCCACCCTCACTTTCAACGTTCGTCCTGTCAGGACGACAACCGGGATTTCCGGGACTCACGCGGCGGCCACCATGGCCGCCAGCATGAAAACCGCTTCGAAGGCCGCCCCGAGCACGGCTTCGAAGAAGAGTATTACAGTCACCGCGGCGACCGCCACGGCCACGACTTCGGCTGCGAATTCGACCCGCGCTTCGGCCAACCGATGCGCGAGCATCTGATCGAACGCCTGCGCGAATATGGCGGCCGGCACGGCTTCCGTCATTTCGACCGCGAATTCGCGCGCCGTCTGCATGCGTTGTGGCATGCCGTCGGCCGTGGCGGGCGCGGCGGCGGTGGCCGCGGCGGGCGCGGCGGCTGGGGTGAAGGCCCTGGCGGCTTCGGCGGCGGTTTTGCAGGCGGTTTCGGCGGCGGCGACTTCGGCGACGGCATGCCGCGCGGCCGCAAGTTCTCGTCCGACGACCTGCAACTGCTGCTGCTCGCGCTGCTCGACCAGCAGCCGAGCCACGGCTACGAACTGATCAAGGCGCTCGAAGCGCGCTCGAACGGCTTCTACAGCCCGAGCCCCGGCATGGTCTATCCGGCGCTCACGTACCTCGAGGAACTCGGCTACGTGACCGTCGAACTCGAAGGCAACCGCAAGCGTTATGCGCTCTCGGACGCTGGCCGCGAGCACCTGAACGCGAACCGCGAGCGCGCCGAGCTGATGCTCGCGAAGCTCACGCACATCGCCCGCAAGATGGACATGGTGCGCCGCGCGTTCGCGGGCGAAGAGCCGGCGGATCCGTCCGAAGGCGGCTGGGTGCCCGAGCTGATCGAAGCGCGCCGCGCGCTGAAGCATGCGCTCGTGCGACGCACCGATACGTCCGCGGACGAACAGCGCCGCATCGCCGCGATCCTCGCGCGCGCCACCGCCGAGATCGAAGGCCGCGACACCGGGAAGCGGGAAACCGGCAACGAGTAAGCCGCACGGGCGAGACCGCCGGAGCCATTGCAACCGCGATGGCAATAGCAAAGAGCCACGGCCGCAGCCGGCCGATGAAACCGCCGCCTCACCCGCCACACCGAACATCGACTGGAGAAACTTCATGCAGAACCGCCCCGACCTCGCCGTCGAACGCGTGCGTCATCCGCTGAAATTCCGTCTGCTGCAGGTCACGCGTGTGAATCGCGTGACGCCGTCGCTCGTGCGCGTCACGCTGACGGGCGACGATCTCGACGACTTCGTGTCCGCGTCGTTCGACGACCACGTGAAGGTCTTTTTCCCCGCACCGGGCGCGTCGGTGCCGGTGCTGCCGTCGCTGGGCCCGGACGGCATCGCGTTTCCCGACGGTGTGCCGCGTCCCGCCGCGCGCGACTACACGCCGCGCCGCTACAACCGCGCCGAAGGCGAGCTCGACATCGAGTTCACGCTGCACGACGCGGGCCCCGCTTCCGCGTGGGCCGCGCAGGCGCAGGCCGGCCAGTATCTCGGCCTGGGCGGCCCGCGCGGCTCGCTCGTGATCCCGGCCGGCTTCGACTGGCATCTGCTGATCGGCGACGAAACGGCGCTGCCCGCCATCGCGCGGCGCATCGAGGAGTTGCCGGCGGGCGCGCGCGTCGCGGCGGTGATCGAAGTGGAGAGTCCGTCGCACGAGATCAAATTCGACACCGACGCCGACCTGTTCGTCGTCTGGGTGCACCGCTCGAGCGCAGCGGCTGACGATGCAAACGAAAGCGCGCTGCTGCAGGCCGTGCGCGACACGTACCTGCCGCCCGGCGACGGCTACGTGTGGGCGGCCGGCGAATCGTCGGCGATCCGCGCGATCCGCCAGTACCTGTGCGACGAACGCGGCGTCGACAAAAAGCGCATTCGCGCCGCGAGCTACTGGCGGCGCGGCACGCAGGCGGTCCACGAATCGTTCGACGACTGAACCCCACCACCCATGTACAACCTTCAAGCTCCGCGCGAACGCCAGCTGCTCTGGCTGCTCGCGCTCACGCAGTTCACCATCATCATGGACTTCATGGTGATGATGCCGATCGGCCCGCAGATCATGCACGCGTTCACCATCTCGCCCGCGAAGTTCGCGACGGCCGTGTCGGTGTACTCGTGGTGCTCGGGGCTGTCGGGCCTGTTCGCCGCGACCTATATCGACCGCTTCGACCGTCGTCGGCTGCTGCTCACCATTTACGCGCTGTTCGCGCTCTCGAATCTCGCCTGCGCGACCGCGCACAGCTACCCGATGCTGCTCGCCGCGCGCGCGTTTGCCGGCATGACGGGTGGCGTGCTCGCGTCGGTCGTAATGGCGATCGTTGCCGACGTGATTCCGGTCGCGCGGCGCGGCGCCGCCACCGGCGTGATCATGACCGCGTTCTCGCTCGCGGCGATCGCGGGCGTGCCGGCGGGCGTGATGCTCGGCGCGCACTTCAGCTGGTCCGCGCCGTTCGTGCTGCTCACCGTGCTGTCGGTCGTGGTGTGGATCGGCGGCATGCGGATCGTGCCGTCGCTGCGCGAGCATCTCGCGTCGAAGCCCGCGCCGCTCGCCACCGTGCTGCCGCAGTTGTGGAGCCTGCTCACGCGGCCTCAGCACCTAACCGCGTTCGCGCTGACCTTCATCGTGATGTCGTCGCACATGCTGGTGATCCCGTTCATCTCGCCGATGCTCGTGCTCAGCCACGGTATCGCGCCGGGGCAGCTGTCGTGGCTGTACATGGCGGGCGGCGCGGCGACGTTCGTCACCTCGCGCTGGGTCGGCCGGCTCGCGGACCGTTACGGCAAGCACCGGATGTTCCGGCTGATGGCGGTGATATCGATGGCGCCCGTGCTGTTCGTCACGCATCTGCCCGACGTGACGTTCGTCGCGATGCTTGCGTTCTTCCCGTTTTTCATGGTCGCGATGTCGGGCCGCATGATTCCGATGCAGGCGCTCCTCACCGCCGTGCCGGCGCCCGCGAACCGCGGCGCGTTCCTGAGCGCGAACGCGGCGGTGCAGGCGCTCGGCACCGGCTGCGGCGCGTGGGTCGGCGGCCTGATGCTAGGCAGCGGGCCGGGTGGGCAGATCGAAGGCTATGGAATGAACGGACTCGTCGCGGTCACGCTGGCGCTGGTGGCGGTCGTGTGGATCGGGCGCGTGAAGGCGCCGGCAGGCCGCGACGTCGCGCGGCCAGTGGCGGCGGAACCGCTCGGCGAGGCTTGAGCGGCCGCGCCGCGGGATCAGCTCGCTGTTCGATTCGCGGGCTCGTCTGCAGACTGACTTGCTGCCAGACGCTTGGCTCAGCCCCCGGCCGCCGCGACGCCTGGATTGCGCGGCCGGCCTTCGCCGGCGTCGGTTTCGATCGCCTGAATGACGGTATCGAAGAGCGCCGGCTTCACGAGGTGATGATCGAAGCCGGCCTCTTTCGTCTGACGACGGTCGCTTTCCTGGCCGTAGCCCGTCAGCGCAATCAGCAACGCGCCCGCAGTGGACGGCTGCGCGCGCAACGCCCGCGCGACGCCATAACCGTCGAGCCCCGGCAGACCGATATCGAGAATCACCACTTCCGGCGCGAACTCAGCCGCAGCGGTCACCGCGCTCGGTCCGTCGAACGCGACGCGCACGTCGTGCCCCATCGTCTCGAGCAGGATCGACATCGACAGCGCGCCGTCCTCGCTGTCGTCCGCGATCAGCACGCGGCGCGCGCCCTTCGACTCGCCGGCCGCCGGCGCGAGTTCGCCAGCGGACGAGGTCTCTTCGTCGAACACCGGCAGCACGACCGAAAACTCCGAGCCGCGGCCGGTGCCTTCGGACTGCGCGCCGACCGAACCGCCGTGCAGCTCGGTCAGCGTCTTCACGAGCGACAGCCCGATGCCGAGCCCGCCCTCCGAGCGCGCCACCGCATCCTGCGACTGCATGAACAGGTTGAACACGTCCGGTAGTTCGCTCTCCGGAATACCGATGCCGTTGTCGCGCACGCTGATCTTCACGTTGCCGTCGACGATCCCCACGTCAAGCTCGATCGCGCCGCCCTCGGGCGTGTACTTCGCCGAGTTCGACAGCAGGTTCGCGACGATCTGCGCGACGCGGATGCCGTCGCCGCGCACGATGCAGCGGCCGTCGGGCACGCGCACCGTCAGCGTGTGATGCTTGTCGTCGATCATCGGCCGGCTCGCTTCGACAGCCGTCGCGATCGCCGCCGCCACATCCACGTTTTCCATCTTCAGCGCGATCTTGCCGTGCGTGATACGCGACACGTCGAGCAGATCGTCGACGAGCCGGCTCAGATGCGCGACCTGGCGGATCACGATCATCCGCGCTTCGTCGATGCGCGCCTCGCTCGTGTGGTACTTCGGGTCCATCAGCTCGACTGCGTTGCGGATCGGCGCGAGCGGATTACGCAGCTCGTGCGCGAGCATCGCAAGGAACTGGTTCTTGCGACGGTCGGCTTCGCGGAGTGCATCTTCGGCGCGGCGCAGGCGCAGCAGCGCGCGCACGTTCGCGACAAGTTCGGCTGGCTCGATCGGCTCGGTCAGATAACTATCCGCGCCACCGTCGAGCGCGCGCACCTTGTCCAGCGTCTGCACGGCCGCGGCCGACGTCTGCAGCACGAGCGTCGAGCTCGTCAGCGGATCGCTCTTCAGCTGCTTGCAGACATCGATGCCGCTGATGTCGGGCAGCTTCACGTCGAGCAGCACCAGCGCGGGCCGATGCTCGCGGATCTGGTCGAGCGCGCCCTGGCCGGTCGCCGCCTCGATCACCTCGAAGCCCGCGTGAACCAGCACGCGCGTCTTCGCATAGCGGGCGCCGTCGTTGTCGTCGACGTTAAGAATGAGCGCGGCAGGCGGCGTCATACGGTTCCTCCAGTGCGCGGCCGCGAACCCGCGGACCGCTCGCCGCCCTCGCGGCCCGCGCTCTCTTCCACGCTCGGGTCTGTGCCTCGATCCCGCTCCTGCGGCAGCTCGCCCGGCATCAGCCCGGCGACGAGTCCCGTCACGTGCTCCGCGTCGAGCCGCACGGGCAGCGTGGCGTAGAACGTCGAACCCTTGCCGGGCTCGCTCTCCACGCCGACATAGCCGCCCAGCAGCGCGCCGAGCTTGCGGCACAGCGGCAGGCCGAGCCCCGTTCCCTTCACGCGGTGCTGCAGGCGGTTCTGCACCTGCGCGAACTCTTCGAATATCACCTGTTGGTGCTCCTGTGCGATACCGATGCCGGTGTCCGCGACGAAAAACGTGATCTGCTCGCCATCCGGCTCGAGCCGCGCGCCGACGCGGATCTCGCCGCGCTCGGTGAACTTCAGCGCGTTCGATACGAAGTTGCGCAGGATCTGCGTGACCTTCGCCTCGTCGGTGTAGACCGGCGGCAGGCCGGGCGTGTCGTCGAAATGCAGCTTCACGGCAGGATCGGTCAAAAGCGGCGTCAGCATCGTGCGCAAGGCCGCAAACAGCCCCGCCGCCTCGAACCGCACCGGCAGCACCTCGGTGCGGCCCGCTTCGATCTTCGCGAGGTCGAGCAGGTCGTTGACGATCTCCGTCAGGTCTTCCGCCGACTGCCGGATCAGCGCGACCTGGCGCTCCTGCTCGGTGTTCAGGTCGCCGTCGAGCCGGTTCAGCAGCAGGTTCGCGAGCGCGCGGATCGACGACAGCGGCGTACGCAGCTCGTGGCTCATGTTCGACAGGAAGTGCGACTTCATCGCGTCGGCGCGGCGCAGTTCTTCCGCGCGCTCGTCGAGTTCCGCGTACAGCGCGACCACGCCGCGATTGGTCGCCTCGAGTTCGCCCGTCAGCTGCGCGAGCTCGTCCTGGCGGTCGCGCAGTTCGGACAGCGTGGTCAGCAGCTCGCGGTTCTGCTGCGCGATTTCGTCGTACGAACGCGGATTGCCCGCGCCGTCGCGCGGCACCGCCATCAGGCCGCCGGAAATGCGGTCGAGGTCGCGCGGGCCGAGCACCGGCGCGTCCGGCGGCAGCACGCGCGCCATCGCGACCGTTGTGCCCTGCGGCGACGACTCGATCTCGCAGCGGTCCATCAGACGGCGCGAGCCCGCGATGCCGAGGCCCATCCCGGTGGTCGAGCGCCACGTGCCGTCGAGCACCGCTTCGAGATCGCGGATGCCGGGGCCGCGGTCGGTGACGTCGATCAGAAAGGTCTGCGGCTTCGTCGTCGCGTCGAACGCGAACGACACTTCGCCGCCGTGCGCGTAGTCGAACGCGTTGCGGGCAATCTCCGACACCGCGCTCGCGATACGGGTCTGGTCGAGCGTCGAAAAGCCGAGGCCCGCCGCGAGGTCGCGCGCGCGCCGGCGGGCCGCGACCACGTCGGCCTCGCTGTCGAGCCGCAGGCGAAGCATGCGTGTACTCATGAGTGGAGCGCCTGCGCGGTGTCCGACTTGATGACGACGACCGTCGCATCGTCGCGGCGCCGGCAGAAATCGCGGTACAGCACGGTGGCGATCATGACTGCGGGCTGCAGCATGAGACCCGGATAGGCCGACAGATCCCAGCGCGTACCGATGCCGTCCGAATGCAGCACCAGCATCGCGTCGCGCGGCCAGTTCGATTCGAATTCCTGCGCGTCGCGCATCGTATGACCGACGATGCCGTTGCGCGACACCAGTTGCCAGCTGTCGCGCCGCCCGCTCGCGGCTGCGGGCGAATTCGCCAGCGACGACACGGAGCCGGCCGGCGCGATACCCGCGAGCCGCGACGCCGGTGTGCCGGCCGCATGGTTCGCGACGAGCGCGGGCCGCTCGATGCCGTACGCGACCGCCGAGATATTGCCGGTGCCGGAAAACGACAGCCGTCCACGCGAGAAGTCGAAGCGCGCGATTGCAACCGCCGCGCCGCGCGTGGCATGCAGCGCCGCATGCGCGACGCCCATCAGCGAGCCGGGCGAGCGACCCGCGCGCCGCCGTACCGCATCGATCGCCGTCGACGACGCGACGTGCGCGTCGGGCCCATGGCCAAGCCCATCGGCCACCACGACCGTGAGCCCGTCCTGGTCCGACTCGATACCCCACGCGTCGCCGCTCACCTCTTCGCCCGGCAGCGACGTGCACACCCCGCCGATGTCGATGCCCGACGCCGCGGCGGCGCGCGGCAGATCGCTGCGGCCGCGGGTGCGCACCACCGCGCGCAGCACCGTGCCGAGCCGCGGCTGCGACCAGATCGACAGTTCTTCGGAGAGACGCCGGATCGCGCCGAGCCCGGTGCCCGGCGTGCCGGCGGTGGAGCGGCCGTCGGAGAACGCGCCGTACACGTCGGCGATGCCCTGGCCGCTATCGATCGCGAGCATCTCGACGCCCGCGGGCAGACCGTGGCGCTCGTCGGGCGGCAGCACGCGCACCAGCAGTTCGCCGTGCTGCGCATGCTTGAGCACGTTGGTCGACGCTTCCGTGACGACGAGCGCGAGCCGCCCGAGATCCGTCTCGTCGAGCGCGATCGCGCGCCCCGCCTCGTTCGCGCCGCGCCGCGCGAACGCGACGCTGCTCGTGTCGGTGAGGTCGAACGAGCGATGGGTGCTGCGCAGCCCGCTCAGCGAACTTTCCATTTCGTGATCGATACCGTTGTACCCTGGCCCGGCGTGGACTGGATATCAAATTCGTCGCACAGGCGCCGCGCGCCCCCCAGACCGAGTCCGAGGCCGCCGCCGCTCGTGTAGCCGTCCGTCAGCGCGCGCTCGATGTCGGCAATGCCCGCGCCCTGATCGATGAACCTCAGGCGCAGCCCGGTACGAATGCCGTTCGTGACGATCGACATCCGCGCGTCGCCACCGCCGCCGTACTGAAGCGTGTTGCGTGCCAGCTCGCTCGCGGCCGTCACGAACTTCGTCTGGTCGACGAGCGAAAAGCCCTGCGCGATGGCGTGGTCGCGCACGATCTGCCGCAGCCGCACGATTTCCTCATCCGAACGCAGACCGACTTCGATCGCCAGCGTTTCCGTTACGTCGAGTGGGGTCATGATGAACGACACCCCGGTCAGCGCCGCCGCTGCCGCAGCAACGCCATGCCCTTCTCGACGTTGAGCGCCGTGCGCACGCCGGTCAGCGTGAGCCCCAGCTCGACGAGCGTGATCGCCACCGACGGCTGCATGCCGACCACCACGGTCTGCGCATCGAGCACGGTGGCCATCGCCGCGGTGTTGCTGATCATGCGGCCGATGAACGAATCGACCACGTCGAGCGCCGAGATGTCGATCAGTACGCCTTTCGCGGATTCCTTCACGATACGCGCAGTCAGGTCATCCTGCAGCGCCATTGCGAGCCGGTCGTGCATGTCGACCTGAATCGCGACGATCAGACAGTCGCCCATACGCAGGATTGGAATGCGTTCCATCGCGCGCTCCTCTCAATCCTTGTGCGATGCGATCGTGACGCTCGAGCCGCTGCGTTGCAGCGCGATCACGAAGGCGTCGGCGAGCGTCGATTTGGTCGTGACGTTGGTGAGGTCCACGCCCAGATGCACGATGGTCTGCGCGATCTGCGGACGGATGCCGCTGATCAGGCAGTCGGCGCCCATCAGGCGCGCCGCCGCGACCGTCTTCAGCAGATGCTGCGCGACGAGCGTATCCACCGTGGGCACGCCGGTGATATCGATGATCGCGATGCCCGCGCCGGTCTCGACGATCTTCTGCAGCAGGCTCTCCATCACGACCTGGGTGCGGGCGGAATCCAGCGTGCCGATCAGCGGCAGCGCGAGAATGCCTTCCCACAGCCGCACGACCGGCGTGGACAGTTCGAGCAGTTCTTCCTGCTGGCGCGCGATGATCGCTTCGCGGCTGCGCTGGAACACTTCCGTCGTGTACAGACCGAGCGCATCGAGCAGCAGGTTCACGGCCCAGCTCATGTCGGCGAGCTGCGCGGGATCGTGCCCGAGGTCGTCGCGCAGCCGCGTATAGAGCGGCTGCTTCATCGAAAACACGAAGGTGGCCGTTTCCACCGGCGTGAAACCCTGGCGCGCGCGATGCGCTGACATGTCCGCGAGGAACGTGCGCACCGGCTCCCATTCGGGACGGCCGGCATCGAGCGTATCGCTCTTCTGCAACGCGTCGATGAAGCTGCTCAGGAAGTTGCGGAACTGCTCGCGCATCTCGCCTTCCGTCGTCAGACCGCGGCGCAGCGCAATCGCGAGATGCTGGTTCAGCCAGTCTTCCAGCAGTGCGTCACGATGACGTGACAGCACATCGACGAGGACAGCGCCGTTCTGTGAATTCATGAGGTCTCCGGACAGGGAAGAGATGTAAATATTGCTCGAATCCGCAACCTTTCTGATGGCTGCGTGGCACCTGCCAGCAATGCTTACCGTATGTGGCGCGGCTTTCACGGGCTTGCTGTGCGACGCGCTTAGCGCATCGATATTACAGGCAGGCCGCCGGTTCCAGGTGAAAATCGGGCACGACCTGAGGCGTCCTTCGGTCGAGCCCGCAAGGCTTGCGAACTGTTTCAAACGACCGCCGAACCCGGGCGCGTGGCAAGCGGTCCAAACGCGCATTCGTCTCTCGCTGCCTTCGCGCATTCTTCGCCCATGCTGACCGTTGTGCTCACCGCCATCGCGACGCTCGTCGTCGTGCTCGTCATCGCCAATCTGTCGAGCGGCGAGAAGAAGATCGCGCACAAGATCCAGCGTCTCTATCCGAGCGACAGTCAGCAGTTCCTCCGTTCGATGGGGCTGCTGCTCGGACCGCCTGTCGTGAGCGGCAATCGCTTCGAGGTGCTCGTCAACGGCGACGCAATCTTTCCGTCGATGCTCGACGCGATACGCGGCGCGCGAAACACGATCACGTTCGAGACGTTCATCTACTGGTCCGGCGAGATCGGCGAGCAGTTCGCGGTGGCGCTTTCGTCGAAGGCGCGCGAGGGCGTCGCGGTGCACGTGCTGCTCGACTGGGTCGGCTCGACGAAGATGGACCCGCGCTATCTGCGCATGCTCGAAGACGGCGGCGCGCAGGTGTTCCGCTATCACCGTCCGCACTGGACCGGCCTTGGACGGATGAACGACCGCACGCACCGCAAGCTGCTCGTCGTCGACGGACGGATCGGCTTCACGGGCGGTGTGGGCATCGCGCCGGAATGGACGGGACACGCGCAGGACGACCAGCACTGGCGCGACACGCATTTCCGCGTGGAGGGGCCCGTGGTCGGCCACATGCAGGCCGTGTTCATGGACAACTGGATCAAGACGAGCGGCAACGTGCTGCACGGGCCCGACTACTTCCCCGCGATCGATGCGGTGGGCGACGGCGTCGCGCACATGTTCAGCAGCTCGCCTTCCGGCGGCAGCGACGACATGCAGCTGATGTACCTGATGGCGATCACCGCGGCGACGCACAGCATCCACCTCGCGAGCGCGTACTTCGTGCCCGACCGGCTGACGGTCAACGCGCTCGTCGAAGCGGCGAAGCGCGGCGTGCGGATTCTCGTGATCACGCCCGGCAGGAAGATCGATACGCACACGGTGCGCGAGGCGTCGCGCGCGTCATGGGGCGCGCTGCTCGCGGCCGGCGTCGAGATGCACGAATATCAGCCGACCATGTTCCACTGCAAGCTGCTGGTGGTCGACGAATATCTGGTGTCGGTCGGCTCGACGAACTTCGACAACCGCTCGTTCAAGCTCAACGACGAAGCAAACCTCAACATCTACGATCGCGACTTCGCGAAACAGCAGACCGCGATCTTCGACGACGACTTGCGCAAGTCGCGCCGCGTGACACTGGAAGACTGGCAACGCAGGCCGTGGACGGAGAAGCTGGTCGACCGTATTGTGTCGGTGCTCGATCCGGAGTTGTGACGCGGCTCAGCCCTGCTTAGCCCTGCGCTCCCAGCCCCACCAGCGGATGCGTCTCCAGCTTCCACGGCGACGACAGAAAATGCCGCACGCGCTCCGGCCGCACTTCCGCGAGCGTCGCGGGCGCCCAGCGCGGTTTGCGATCGCGGTCGACGAGATGCGCGCGCACGCCTTCGCAGAAGTCGCCTTCCGCAATCACGCGCGTGACGATGCCAAGCTCCATCCGGAAGCAGTCCGCAAGCGTCATCTGCCGGCCTCGCAGCAACGCCTCGCGCGTCACGTACAACAGGGTCGGCGAATGCGCGAGCAGCGCGTCGAGCGTGTTCTGCAGCCATTGCCGCATCTCGCGCGGCGGATCGCGTTCCAGTTCCTGATGCAGCGTCGCGACGATCCGCTCGATGCCGTTGCGGCGATCGAAGTGACGCATCACTGGCTGCACCAGCGCAGCGAGCGCCGCATGCGGCACGATGTTGCACGGCGGCTCGAACACCGCGCGCAACGACGCATGCACATCGCCTTCGGTCGGCATGCCGGCAAGCCGCTCTTCGAACGACGCGAGCCAGTGCGACGGTACGCACACGTCGGCGAGCTTGCAGAAGAGCGCATCGGCGCCCGACAGCGTGACACCCGTGAGCCCCGCGTACAGCGCGAGTTCCACCGGCAGCGCGCCAAGAAAATGCGTCGCGCCGACGTCGGGCAGCATGCCGATGCGGGTCTCCGGCATCGCGAGCTTCGTGCGTTCCGTCACGACGCGCAGCGATGCGCCCTGCCCGAGCCCCATGCCGCCGCCCATCACGATGCCGTCGAGCAGCGCGACGACGGGCTTCGGATACGTGTGCAACGCGTAGTCGAGCCGGTATTCGTCGACGAAGAACGGCTGCCATGAAGGATCGCGCTGCGTTGCGAGCCGATGCAGCGCGCGCACGTCGCCGCCCGCGCAGAAGCCGCGCTCGCCCGCACCGCGCAGCACCAGCGCGACGATCGAAGCATCGTCGCGGCAGCGTTCGAGCAGCGCGGCGAGTTCGCGCACCATCGCATGAGACAACGCATTGAGCGCGGCAGGCCGGTTCAGCGTGACGATACCGACGCGATTGACGACGCGAAACAGCACCTCCGCTTCAGCGGGTGCAGGCGTGCCCACATCGACCGATGCAAGCGGCGGTTGTAGCACGGTGCTCATCGTGCGGACTCCTCGTCATTCACTTGCCAGCGCGGCGCGCGCTTCTCCAGAAACGCGTTCACGCCTTCGCGCTGGTCGGAGCCGTCAAACAGATCGACGAAGCGCTCGCGTTCGAGCGCAAGCGCCGCGCGACGCGGCACGCCATCGCGCGCCTGATGGATCAGCGTCTTGCTGAAGCCCACCGCCTGCGGGCTCAGCGTGGTCACGCGTTCGGCCATCGCCAGTGCCGCGTCGAACGCGGCGCCGCGCTCCACCACCTCTTCGACCAGACCGATCCGCCGCGCGGTGTCCGCGTCGACACGTTCGCCGGTCAGGATCATCCGCTTCGCCCAGCCCTCGCCGACGAGCCACGGCAGCGTCTGCGTGCCGCAACCGCACGGCAGCAGACCGACCACCGTTTCCGGCAACGCCATGACCGCATGCTGCTCGGCGATGCGGATATCGCTGGCGAGCGCGCATTCGAGCCCGCCGCCCATCGCATAGCCATTGATCGCGGCGATCACCACCGCGCGCGCGTTCTGCAGCGTCTCGAACGCCGCGCCGAAGCGAACGGCCGCGATGCGCGCCACGTCGCGATTGCCGTCGGCGAACGTGTTCAGGTCCGCGCCGGCGCTGAAGAACTTCGGGCCGTCGCCGGTGATCACGATCGCGCGCACGCGCGGCTCGGCGTCCAGCTGCTCGACGGTGCGCTGCAGCTGCAACAGGCCTTCAGGCGTGAATGCATTCGCGGGCGGCCGCTTCAGCGTCAGCAGCGCGACCGCGCCGTCACTGCGATACGCGAGCTCGATCATCACGCGGCTCCGTCGTCGCGATAGAGCTTGATCACCGCGGAGAAGTCGAGCTTGCCCGCGCCCTTCGTGCTCATCGTCTGATAGAGCTGCTGCGCGAGCGCGCCGAGATACACCGGCTGGCGCACGCTCTTCGCCGCATCGGTGGCAAGGCCGAGGTCCTTCAGCATCAGGTCGGTGCCGAAGCCGCCCGTATAGCCGCGCGACGACGGCGCCGTGTCGATCACGCCCGGATACGGATTGTAGGTATCGACGCTCCAGCTGCGGCCCGTCGACGTGCTCATGATGCCGCCCAGCACCTTCGGGTCGATGCCGAGCGAAGCACCCAGCGCCATCGCTTCGGCGACGCCCGCCATCGTGATGCCGAGCACGAGGTTGTTGCAGATCTTCGCGATCTGTCCGGTGCCGGTGTCGCCGCAATGGACGATGTTCTTGCCCATCGAGAGCAGCACGGGCTTCACCTGCTCGTACGCGGCCGCCGTGCCGCCGACCATGAAGGTCAGCGTGCCCGCCGCCGCGCCGCTCGTGCCGCCCGACACCGGCGCATCGACGAACAGGTTGCCCTGCGCCGCCGCGAGCTGCGCGCACGCCTTCACGGTGGCCGGATCGATAGTGCTCGAATCGACGATCGCGACGCCCTTCGCGATGCCCGCAAGAATGCCGTCGTCGCCGCTCAGCACGCTGCGCACATGCGCCGCCGCGGGCAGCATCGTGATCACGCATTCCACGTCCGTCGCCGCCGCTCGCGGTGAAGCGGCCGCTTTTGCGCCCGCGTCGACGAGCGCGCCGACCGCATCCGTGCTGAGGTCGAACACGGTCACCGCGTGGCCCGCTTTCAGCAGGTTGCGCGCCATCGGCGCGCCCATGTTGCCGAGTCCGATGAAACCGATCTTCATGGTGCCGTCTCCTTTGCCCTTTGCCTCTGCCCGTTCCATCAGCGCAGGCTGATCGTGGTGTTCACGCCGTCGTTGACGGTCGCGTCGTCGAACCAGCGCGCGGTGACCGTCTTCGTCTGCGTATAGAACTGCACGACCTGCTTGCCGTACGGACCCAGATCGCCGAGCTTCGAGCCGCGCGAACCGGTGAAGCTGAAGTACGGCACGGGCACCGGAATCGGGATGTTGATGCCCACCTGGCCGATGTCGATTTCGCTCTGGAATTTGCGCGCTGCCGCGCCGCTCTGCGTGAAGAGGCCGACGCCATTGCCCATCGGGTTGCGGTTGACGAGCGCGATCGCGTCGTCCAGCGTCGGTACCGCGATCACGCACAGCACCGGGCCGAAAATCTCCGTCTTGTAGACCTGCATCTCGGTGCTGACGTCGGTGAACACCGTCGGGCCGATGAAGTTGCCGTCCTCGTAGCCGGGTACTTTCACGTGGCGGCCATCGAGCGCGAGCGTCGCGCCCTCCTTCACGCCCGCGTCGATCAGACCGAGAATGCGCTGCTTCGCGACGCGCGACACGACCGGGCCCACGTCGGTCTTCGGCTCGTGACCTGCGTTCACCTTCAGCGTCTTCGCCTTCTCGATCAGCTCGGGCAGCCATTGCTGCGACGCGCCCACCAGCACCACGACGGAGGTCGCCATGCAGCGCTGCCCCGCCGCGCCGAAGCCCGCGCCGACCAGCGCATTCAGCGTCTGTTCGCGGTTCGCATCGGGCAGCACGACCGCATGATTCTTCGCGCCCATCATCGACTGAACGCGCTTGCCGTGCTCGCTGCCGAGCCGGTACACATGCGTGCCGACCGCAGTCGACCCGACGAACGAAATCGCCTTCACGTGTTCGTGCGTGCACAGCGCATCGACCACGTCCTTGCCGCCGTGCACGACGTTCAGCACGCCCTTCGGAATGCCCGCTTCGAGCGCGAGTTCGACGAGCTGCATCGTCGACAGCGGGTCCTGTTCGGACGGCTTCAGCACGAACGTGTTGCCGCAGACGATCGCCATCGGGAACATCCACAGCGGGATCATCGCGGGGAAGTTGAACGGCGTGACGCCCGCGCAGACGCCGAGCGGCTGGCGCAGCGTGTAGGTGTCGACGGCGCCCGCGACGTTCTCGAGGAATTCGCCCTGCTGCAGCGTGCCGATCGAGCACGCATGCTCGACCACTTCGAGCCCGCGGAAGATGTCGCCTTCGGCATCCGGCAGCGTCTTGCCCTGCTCGGCCGTCAGCGTCTTCGCGATGCGCGGCATGTGCTCGCGAATCAACGCCTGGAATTTCAGCATGATGCGCACGCGCGTGCCGAGCGGCGTGTTCTTCCAGCCCGCGAACGCGGCATGCGCGGCGCGGATCGCGGCGTCCACCTCGGCGGCAGTCGCGAACGGTACGCGCGCCAGCACGTCCTGGGTCGCCGGATTGACGATGTCGCGCCACTCGGTGCTCTGCGATTCGACGAACTCGCCGTCGATCAAGAGCTTCACCGTGGGCAGATCGGCGCGCGACGCCGTCGATGGAATTGCGCTCATGCTGTGTCTCCTTTGACGTTCAGTCTCAATCCAGGGCGATGCGGGTGGCTGCGGGTGGTTGCGGGTAGCACCCCGTGGCGCTCATTTCAGGTCGGGAAAATCCTCTTCCCAGTATTCGTCGGGCAGCCGCGCGGGCTCGGCCGGGCGCTCCATTTCGCGGCGGCGCAGTTCGACGCGGCGGATCTTCCCGGAGATGGTTTTCGGCAGATCGCTGAACTGCAGGCGGCGGATGCGCTTGTACGGCGCGAGCTTGTCGCGCGAGAACGCGAACACCGCGCGCGCCAGTTCGGCGCTCGGCTCGTAGCCGTGCCGCACGGTGACGAACGCCTTGGGCACCGAAAGACGCAGCGGATCCGCGCTCGGCACCACCGCGGCTTCGCCGATCGCCTCGTGTTCGATCAGCACGCTTTCGAGTTCGAACGGGCTCAGCCGGTAGTCCGACGACTTGAACACGTCGTCCGAGCGGCCGACGTACACGAAGTAGCCGTCGTCGCGGCGCAGCGCCACGTCCGACGTGTGATAGAAGCCGTTGCGCATCGCGTTCGCGGTCGCGTTCGGGTTGTTCGCGTAGCCCGTCATCAGGCCGAGCGGACGGCCTTCCAGTGGCAATGCAATTTCGCCTTCGGTTACCGGGTGATCGTCGGCGTCGACGAGCTCGACGCGATAGCCCGGCAGCGCTCGCCCCATCGATCCGGGCACGACCGGCTGCCCTGGCGGATTGCCGATCTGGCAGGTGGTCTCGGTCTGCCCGTAGCCATCGCGGATCGTGATGTTCCACGCATGCTTCACGCGTTCGATGATCTCGGGATTGAGCGGCTCGCCCGCACCGACGATCTCGCGCAGCTTCACCGCGTACGACGCGAGCGGTTCCTGCACGAGCATCCGCCAGACGGTGGGCGGCGCGCACAGCGTGGTCACGTTGCAGCGCACCAGCAGGTCGAGCGTTTCTTTCGGCACGAAGCGCGCGAAGTTGTAGACGAACACGCACGCGCCCGCATTCCACGGCGCGAAGAAGCAGCTCCATGCGTGTTTGGCCCAGCCGGGCGAGCTGATGTTCCAGTGGACGTCGCCGGGTTGCAGGCCGATCCAGTACATCGTCGACAGATGGCCAACCGGGTAGCTCTCGTGCGTGTGCTCGACGAGCTTCGGCTTCGACGTGGTGCCCGACGTGAAATACAGCAGGAACGGATCGCTCGCGCGGGTCGGGGCGTCCGGTTTGAAATCTGGCGAAGCTTGATATGCAGCCGCGAATGCGGTCCAGCCGGACGGCGCGGTGCCGACCGCGATGCGCTTCACCGCGGGATCGATCGCATCGAACTTGCCGCATTCCGCGCTATCGACCACGACCACCTGCGCACCGCCGATCTGCACGCGGTCGCGCACGTCGTCGGGCGACAGCTGGGTGGTGGCGGGCAGCACGATCGCGCCGAGCTTCATCGCGGCGAGCATCACGTCCCACAGTTCGACGCGGTTCGGCAGCATCAGCAGCAGCCGGTCGCCGCGGCCCACGCCCTGTTCGCGCAGAAAGTTCGCGACCCGCGACGAGCGCTCCGACATCTGCGCGAACGAGAGTTTCAGGCCTTCGGAAGCGGGATCGTCGAGGATCCACAGCGCGGGTGCATCGTTGCCGCGCGCCATCGCGTCGAAGTAGTCGAGCGCCCAGTTGAATTCGCCGAGCACGGGCCACGCGAACTCGCGATACGCGCGGTCGTAGTCGGTACGGTGGCGCAACAGCAGGTCGCGCGCTTCGAGAAAGCTCTTCGCTGCGGTCATCGTCGTCTCCAGGATGGCGCGTCTCGATGGATGCGCTCTGTGCGGTTGGCCTGCTACCTGCAACTGCGCTTCATTGTGCGCTCAAACGTGTCTCGCAATCACCATCCGCTGGACCTCGCTCGTGCCTTCGTAGATCTGCGTGATGCGGGCGTCGCGGTAGTGACGTTCGACCGCGTAGTCCTGCAGATAGCCGTAGCCGCCGTGAATCTGGATCGCCTTCGAGCACACTTCCTCGGCGAGTTCGGACGCATACAGCTTCGCCTGCGATGCCTCGGACAGACACGGCCGCCCCGCGCTGCGCAGCCGCGCCGCGTGATGCACGAGCAGGCGCGCGGCGTTCAGGCGGGTCGCCATGTCGGCGAGCATGTTCGCGATGGTCTGGTGGTCCTTCAGCGTCTTGCCGAACTGCACGCGTTCGTGCGCATAGCCGCGCGCTGCGTCGAACGCTGCCCGCGCAATGCCGACCGCCTGCGCCGCGATGCCGATGCGGCCGCCTTCGAGATTCGACAGCGCGATCCTCAGGCCGTCGCCACGCGCGCCGAGCAGGTTCGCCTCGGGCACCGCGCAGTCGTCGAGCGAGATCGGGCAGGTGTCCGACGCGCGGATGCCGAGCTTGTGCTCCGGCTGCCCGACGTTGAAGCCGGGCGTCGCGGTCGGCACGATGAACGCCGAGATGCCGCGCTTGCCCGCGTCCGGATCGGTCACGGCGAACACGATCGCGAGGCTCGCGCGCGCGCCGTTCGTCACGAACTGCTTGCTGCCGTTGAGCACCCACTGGCCATCGCGCAGCGTCGCGCGGGTGCGCAGGTTGTTCGCTTCCGAGCCCGCTTGCGGCTCGGTCAGGCAGAACGCGCCGATCTGCCGGCCGGTCGCGAGATCGTGCAGGTAGCGGTCTTTCTGCGCATCGCTGCCGAAGTTCAGGATCGGCCCGCAGCCGACCGAGTTGTGCACGCTCATCATCGTCGCGCACGCGGCGCAGCCGGCCGCGATCTCTTCCAGCGCGAGCGCATAGGCTACATAGTCGGTGTACGAGCCGCCCCACTCCGGCGGCACGATCATGCCGAGCAGCCCGAGCGCGCCCATCTCGGCGACCACGTCGTCCGGCAGACGCGCGTCGCGGTCCCATTGCGCCGCGTTGGGCGCGAGACGGCCTTGCGCGAAGTCGCGCGCCGCGTCGCGGATCATGCGCTGTTCGTCGGTGTAGAAGTCGTCCATCGTGATAGGTCTCGTATGCTGGGTTGCTGGCGCGGCTTTGGCGATGCAGCGCCCGTGGCGAACGCCGACGGCCTCGCGCGGCATGGCGCCGCGTGCGCGAAAGCCCTACACTGTGGCGCCGCTGCCTGGTGGGAAGCAGTGTAGGCAGGCGGGCGCCCGGCTTCGATGCTCGGCCCGATCAATCTGCGTGAGCGCATTTGCCATGGCGCTGCCGCGGCCCGCCACCAACGCGACGTCCGATGAAGACTCCGAAGCATCCCGAACACGAACGCGGCACGATCTCGATGAGCCTTGTCGACGAGACGCTCGCGCTCGCTCGCAGGCAGGGTCTCGACGTGCGGCCGATCGTCGAGACCGCCGGCATCGCGCCGCAGGTGCTCGCGTCGCCGAAAAGCCGCGTCACGTCCGCGCAGTACGGCTTCCTGTGGGCGAACATCGCCCGCGCGCTCGACGACGAGTTCTTCGGCCAGGATTCGCATCCGATGAAAAGCGGCAGCTTCATCGCGATGACCCAGGCGGCGCTGACCGCGCGCACCGGCGCGCATGCGCTCGCCCGCGCGGTCGGCTTCATGCGGCTCGTGCTCGACGACCTCGCGGTGCGCGTCGTCGCGGACAGCACCCGCGTGCGGCTCGAATTCGCGGTGCGCGACGGCGCCCGGGAGCCCGCGATGTTCGCGTATGCGACATGGTTCATCATCGTCTACGGGCTCGTCTGCTGGCTCGTCGGGCGGCGTATTCCGCTGCAGCAGGCGCGCTTTCGCTGCGCCGCGCCACCAGCCGCGCACGAGTACCGGCTGATGTTCTGCGAAGACCTCGGGTTCGACGCGGCGGAATCGTTCGTGGATCTCGCGCCGGGTTTCATGGAGCTGCCGGTGATCCAGACCGCGAAGTCGATGAAATCGTTTCTGATCGACGCGCCCGGCAGCTTCGTGATCAAGTACCGCAATCCCGATTCTTTCGCGGCGCGCGTGCGCCGTACGCTGCGCGCAATGCCGGCCGCGAACTGGCCGGCAGCGGACGCGATGGCGCTGCGCCTGAACGTGGCCGAAGCGACGATGCGCCGGCGGCTGAAGCTCGAAGGCCACACCTACCAGTCGCTGAAGGACGAGCTGCGGCGCGACATCGCGATCGGCGCGCTGCAGGACCCGCAACGCACCATCGCCGACATCGCCGCGAGCGTCGGCTTCGCGGAACCGAGCGCGTTTCATCGCGCGTTCCGCAAGTGGACCGGCATGCGTCCGACCGACTACCGGCAGCGCGCCGACGACCGCGCACAGCCCGCCGAATGAGACTAAGCTAGCTGTATCGGCTGCGGGTTGGCCGTTTGAGGGCCGACGTGGTGCGGCGCCGCGCGGGGTTCACGCGGCGCGATGCATGCGTCGTCAACCATGACACTTCGGGTCTTTTCGGTTCGGCTGGGCGGCGGCTGCGTTTTTTCGCGCTCTGCGTCGCGCGGTGCTTGCGGTGCGGCGCGGAAAGCGATGCGCGGAATGGCGGGGCTCCGCTTTGTGCCGCGCTTCTTGCCGCACTTCTTGCCGCGCGTGGCGGTGCGCTTCGTTGTTCGCTGCGCGGCGCTGCTATCGCTCGCGGCGTGTCTCGCGATTTTCGCCAGCGTGACGTACGCGGCGGATGCCGCTTCCGGCGCAACGGCGACGGCTGGCGCGAACGCCTCCGCCGAATCCACCGCAACGCCAGCCCCCGTCTCCGATGGCCCCGTGTTCGTGATTCCCGTCGCCGGCGCGATCGGACCGGCGAGCGCCAGCTTCATCGAACGCGGGCTTGCCCGTGCCGCCCAGCAGCACGCGCAGCTCGCGATACTGCAACTCGATACGCCCGGCGGACTCGACACGTCGATGCGGCAGATCATCAAGGCGATCCTCGCGTCGCCGGTGCCGGTCGCCACCTTCATCGCGCCGGGCGGCGCGCGCGCCGCGAGCGCCGGCACCTACATCACCTATGCGAGCCACCTCGCCGCGATGGCGCCCGGCACCAACCTCGGCGCGGCCACGCCGATCCAGATCGGCATGGGCGGTGGTGGTGGCAGCGCGCCCGCCAACCCGGCGCAGCCGCCGTCGGCCGCGTCGCATGCGAACGCAACCGACACCGAATCCACCGAAACCCGCAAGCAGGTGCAGGACGCGTCGGCATACATCCGCGGGCTCGCGCAGCTGCGCGGCCGCAACGCCGAGTGGGCGGAGCGCGCGGTGCGCGAAGCGGTGAGCCTGTCCGCGACCGAAGCGCGCGACCAGCACGTGATCGACCTGATCGCGCCCGACATTCCCGACCTGCTGAAACAGGTGAACGGCCGCACCTTCGTCACAACGACCGGCCCGCACCGGCTCGACACCGCGCACGCGGCGATCGTCACGCAGCAGTCCGACTGGCGCACCCACCTGCTCGCGGTGATCACCGATCCGAACGTCGCGCTGATCCTGATGATGATCGGCATGTACGGCCTCTTCTTCGAGTTCGCGAACCCCGGCTTCGTGCTGCCCGGCGTCGCGGGTGCGATCAGCCTGCTGGTCGGGCTGTTCGCGATGCAGATGCTGCCGATCAACTACGTCGGGCTCGCGCTGATCCTGCTCGGCCTCGCGTTCCTGATCGCGGAGGCGTTCCTGCCGACCTTCGGCACGCTGGGCTTCGGCGGCATCATCGCGTTCGCGATCGGCGCGACGATGCTGATCGACACCGACGTGCCCGGCTACGGCATTCCGTTGCCGCTGATCGCGGCGCTGTCGGCGGTGGGCGCGGTGTTCGTGTTCTGCGTGTCGGGCATCGCTTTGAGGGCGCGACGGCGGCCGGTCGTGACGGGCTCGGAGGCGATCGTCGGCAGCATCGGTGTGGTGCTCGACGACCATCTCGCGCGCCACGGCGAGCGCAGCGAAGGCTGGGCGCGCGTGCATGGCGAACGCTGGCACATCGTCTGCGACGACGCGCTGACGCCGGGCGCCACGGTGCGGGTGACAGCACGTCACGGGCTCACGCTTACGGTTGCGCGCGAACGGGCTGCGGCGGCAGCTGCGCAAAACGTGCCGCGAACCGAAGCTGCGCCTTCAAGCGAGTCATGAGCGGGCCACGAGCGGACCGCAAGCGAGCCCCGAACTGCAAGCGACTCATAACGAGGCCACAAGCAAGCCGCAAACACGCCACCAACGAGCCACAACAGGGAGAAACGCAATGATTGGCTTCACCTTCGGCTTTACGAGCATTCTGTTCATCCTCGTGCTGTTCCTCATCGCGTCGTCGATTCGCGTGTTCCGCGAGTACGAGCGCGGCGTGGTGTTCATGCTTGGCCGCTTCTGGCGCGTGAAGGGACCGGGCCTCGTGCTGATCCTGCCGGTCGCGCAGCAGGTGGTGCGGATCGACCTGCGCACCGTCGTGTTCGACGTGCCGCCGCAGGACGTGATCACCCGCGACAACGTGTCGGTGAAGGTCAACGCGGTGATCTACTTCCGCGTGGTCGACCCGGAGCGCGCGGTGATCCAGGTCGCGCGCTACTTCGACGCGACCAGCCAGCTCGCGCAGACGGTGCTGCGCGCGGTGCTCGGCAAGCACGAGCTGGACGAGCTGCTCGCCGAGCGCGAGCAGCTGAACGCCGATATCCAGAAGACGCTCGATTCGCAGACCGACGCGTGGGGGATCAAGGTGTCGAACGTCGAGATCAAGCACGTGGACATCAACGAAACGATGATCCGCGCGATCGCGCGCCAGGCGGAAGCCGAGCGCGAGCGGCGCGCGAAGGTGATTCACGCGGAAGGCGAACTGCAGGCGTCCGAGAAGCTGCTGCAGGCCGCGCAGATGCTCGCGCGGCAGCCGCAGGCAATGCAGCTGCGCTATCTGCAGACGCTGACCACGATCGCCGCCGACAAGAACTCGACGATCGTGTTCCCGCTGCCGATCGACGTGCTGAATGCGGTGTTGGACCGGTTCGGCATGTCGCCGCCGAGGCAGTGAACGGTGAACGGTGAACGGTGAACGCCCAACGGTGAACGCTGAACGCTGAACGCCGAACGCCGAACGCCGAACGCCGAACGCCGAACGCCGAACGCCGAACGCCGAACGCTGAATAGTGAGCACTGAACGCCGCGCGGGCTGGCAGTTGCCGCCGCAGCGCCTAGAATTCGAAGCATGCCTGTCAACCGGGAGGCTCGTCATGAAGCCATCTTCCCGTTTCGTGTCGCGGCTCGCGCTCGGCGCGACGTGTGCGCTCTGCGCATCCGTCGCCCATGCTCAGACCGTCGCGCAACCGTACGATCAATCGGCGCCGCTGAGCCGCGCGCAGGTGCGCGCCGACCTCCGCGACTGGCTCGCGGCCGGTTACGACCCGTTCGACTGGATCGACTATCCCGAGAACGCGCAGCATGCGGCGCGCATCGTGTTCGAGCGACGGCGGCAGGCGATGCCGGCGCAGTAGCGAGCGCCGGCCGTTTCCCGGCAGTCTGCATCCCGCAGGCGCAGCAGGCAGCGCGGGAGCCGTCCGCGCACAGCCGCTGCGCGCGCAACCGCTGCTGTTTGCAGCACCAGCGCCGGCTGGCACATCCAGCGAGCCGCTGTCATCCCCCGCCGTCATCCCCTGTTGCACCGTCTACACGCACCGGCCGCCCCAGCGGCACGCCGGCGCCATTCTTATTTACAATCGCGTCGCGGACCGCACACATCATTAAAAGACACGACAGAGGCGCAGGCTCATGGACTCCATCAAGCGATACTTCGGCTTCGACGAAGCAGGCACCACGCTGCGCACGGAAGTGCTGGCCGGTTTGACCACCTTCCTGACGATGGCGTACATCATCTTCGTGAACCCGGCCATTCTCGGCGACGCCGGCATGCCGAAGGACGCGGTGTTCGTCGCGACCTGCATCGTCGCCGCGCTGGCCACGCTGATCATGGGGCTGTACGCGAACTATCCGATCGCGTGCGCGCCCGGCATGGGCCTCAACGCGTATTTCGCGTACACGGTCGTGAAGGGCATGGGCTTCACCTGGCAGGCCGCGCTCGGCGCGGTGTTCATCTCCGGCTGCCTGTTCATGGTCGTCACGCTGTTCCGGGTGCGGGAGGTGATCGTCAACGGCATTCCGCACTCCATCCGCGTCGCGATCACGGCCGGCATCGGCCTCTTTCTCGCGATCATTTCGCTGAAGTCCGCGGGCGTCGTGGTCGGCAATCCGGCGACGCTCGTCACGCTCGGCGACCTGCACAACGCGCACACGGTGCTCGCGATCATCGGCTTCTTCGCGATCGTCACGCTCGACTGCCTGAAGGTGCGCGGCGCGATCCTGATCGGCATCGTCGGCGTGACGGTGCTGAGCTTCTTCTTCGGCGGCAACCAGTTTCACGGCGTGTTCTCCGCACCGCCGTCCATCTCGCCGACGCTGTTCCACCTCGACATCGCCGGCGCGCTGAAGACGGGCGTGCTGAACGTGATCCTCGTGTTCTTCCTCGTCGAGCTGTTCGACGCGACCGGTACGCTGATGGGCGTCGCGAACCGCGCGGGGCTGCTGGTCGAAGGCAAGCTGCACCGCCTGAACCGCGCGCTGCTCGCCGACAGCAGCGCGATTCTCGCGGGCTCGCTGCTCGGCACGTCGTCGACCACCGCGTATATTGAGAGCGCGTCAGGCGTGCAGGCGGGCGGGCGCACCGGCGTCACCGCGATCACCGTCGCGGTCCTGTTCCTCGCGTGCCTGTTCGTCGCGCCGCTCGCGGGCGTGGTGCCGCCGTACGCGACGGCGCCCGCGCTGCTCTACGTGTCGTGCCTGATGCTGCGCGAAATGGCCGACCTGCCGTGGGACGACGCGACGGAAGTGGTGCCCGCCGCGCTCACCGCGCTGCTGATGCCGTTCACGTACTCGATCGCGAACGGCGTCGCGTTCGGCTTCATCTCGTACGCGGGCCTGAAGCTGCTGACGGGCCGCGCCCGCCAGGTCAAGCTGGTGGTCTGGGTGATCGCGGCCGTGTTCCTGTTCCGGTTCTTCTATCTCGGCTCGGAGTGACTTCACGGTGACTTCGGGCTGATCGCCGGGCGGGCGCGGGTTCTGCGTCCAGCATGTGGGTCTATGAGGCGGGCCTATGGCGCGGGGTCTATCGATTGCCTGACTGCGGCCGTCATGCGTGCTCGCGTATGATCCGTGCTCCAGGCAAACCTCACACCATTCGACCCTCACAGGAGCCGCCGCATGCCGTCACCCGAGCTGCAACGCTATTCGCGTCCCGCCGTGCTGTTTCACTGGGTGATCGTCATACTGATTGCGACCGCGTACCTCGCGATCGAGGTGCGCGGCCCCAAGGGCAGCGACAGCCGCGCGTTCTGGACCGCGGTGCATTTCTGGGCGGGCTCGCTGGTGCTGACCGTCGCGGTGCTGCGGCTCGTGTGGCGCCTGTGGCGCCAGCCGCCCGACGAGATCGAATCGCCCGCCGTGCTGCAGTTTCTCGCGCGGCTCGTGCATCTCGCGCTGTATCTGTTCATCTTCGTGCAGCCGCTGCTGGGCATCCTGATGATCAATACCGGCGGCCATCCGGTCACGCTCGCGGGCCTCAATGTCGACATCACGCTGGTCGGCGCCGACCCGACGGCGCGCAAGCTGATTCATGGCGCGCACGTGCTGATCGGCAACGCGTTCTACTGGGTGATCGGCGTGCATGCGCTGGCCGCGATCGGCCATCACGTCGTGCTGAGGGATCAGACGCTGCGCAGGATGATGTAACTTTGACTTCGTGACGCCGCGTCAGGCGCGAGGCGGCGCGGCCGTGGTGGCTGGCGCCGCCCGCAGCGGGTGCGGTGAGTATCAGTTGGGCAGGTTCGCTTCGTAGAAGCGGACATAGCCGCTGCGCAGCGTCAGGCACTGCGCGCGGGTTTCGGACAGCAGGCGGCGCGCGGCCGCCTCGATGCGCGCCCGGTGCAGATCGAACGCGCCGATCATGTCTTCCGGACGCCACGACGCGGCGCCGTAGTGATCCTCGAGCGCTTCGGCGGTAATCGTGCATTCCACCCGTTCGCCATCGACCATCGCCGGAAACGCCAGGGTCAACTCGCGGCCCGAATACTCGGGAATCTCGTTCGGGAAAATGATCTGCATGGGAATCGCCTCGATGGACCTGCGTCCACGTGACCGCTCGGGGCCGCGTATGCCGGATGCGAGCTTGCTTCCTCAACCACCGGATGGCGTGCGCGGGCTCAACTGACCACCCGCGCCGTCACGGTACGTTCACGGCGGCCAGTTTCATCCACTTTAGACGACTTCCGCCGCGCCGCAAGTTTTCCCTCACCGCCCGGCGGGTTTCGTCCGGGACGGCGCTACGGCTTCCCGTGCGTCTGCACTGCACTCCATTTTCTCCTGCCGTCCAGCGATAGCGCTATTCCTACGGGTATACAACGCCCGTCGCGCTTTCGCCCGATCCTGTAAGATGGGCCGGCAGCAGGACACACGGAGACAGTCTTGGCCTCGCATTCCCTTGCCCCCACCGCCGCGGCGCGTGCCGACGTGCTCGCGCAGGCTCATGCCCGTTCGCAGCGTTGCGGACTGCGGGCGTCGGAAGCACCGGATTTCCAGCCGCTGCGCGAACTGGCGCTGCGCGAGCTGATCGACGGCAATCACACCCTCTACACGCATGCACTGCCGGTCATGGAGACGCTGCATGCGCAGATCGTCGACACCGAGAGCATGGTGCTGCTCACCGACCGCGACGGCACGATCCTGCATAGCCTCGGCGACAGCGATTTCGTCGAAAAGGCGAGGCGCGTCGCGCTGTGCCCGGGCGTGTCGTGGGCCGAGACCGACCGCGGCACCAATGCGATCGGCACCGCGCTCGTCGACCATCAGCCCACCGTCGTGCACGCCGGCGAGCATTTCCTGCATGCAAACAGCATCCTGACCTGCTCGTGCGCGCCGATCGCCGATCCGTTCGGCCGCGTCGTGGGCGCGCTCGACGTCAGCGGCGACACGCGCGGCTATCACAAGCACACGCTTGCGCTGGTGCGGATGTCCGCGCAGATGATCGAGAACCAGCTGTTCGCGAACCAGTTCGTCGATGCGGTGCGCGTGCATTTTCATGCACGCGCCGAGTTCGTCGGCACGCTGTTCGAAGGGCTCGCGGCCTTCGCGCCGGACGGCACATTCCTGTCGGCGAACCGCAGCGCGCTGTTCCAGTTCGGCGTCGCGCTCGATGCACTGCAGCGCCAGCCATTCGATGCACTATTCGGCACGCCGCTGCACGCGATGCTGCGCGCCTGCTCGAACGGCAATGGCATGGCGACGCTGATGCTGCCGAGCGGCGTGCGTGTCGTCGCCCGCGCGGACTACGCGGCGCAGCGCGGCGTTCCGGTCAGCGCGCTCGATGGCGGCCGCGGCTGGGACGACACGCGATCCATGCCGCAGCGCATGCCCGCCCGCGCGCCGCGTCTCACCGATCCGGCGACCCCGCCGGTCACGCTCGCCTCACTGGACACCGGCGACGCACGAATGTCGGCCGTGCTCGCACGGGTCGCGAAGGTGCGCGGCCGCGATATCCCGATTCTCGTGCTCGGCCGCACCGGCACCGGCAAGGAATGGCTCGCGCGCGCGATCCACGATGCATCGCCGCGCCGCGATGCGCCGTTCGTCGCGGTGAACTGCGCGTCGCTGCCGGATACGCTGATCGAGGCCGAACTGTTCGGCTACGAAGACGGCGCGTTCACCGGCGCGAAGAAGCGCGGCAGCGCCGGCAAGATCGTGCAGGCGGACGGCGGCACTTTATTTCTGGATGAAATCGGCGACATGCCGCTCGCGCAGCAGGTCAGGCTGATGCGGGTGCTGCAGGAACGCGAGGTCGTGCCGCTCGGCGGGACGCGTCCGGTGCCGGTGGATCTGCGGATTGTCTGCGCGACACACCGCGACCTGCGCGCGATGATCGCCGACGGCACGTTCCGCGAGGATCTCTACTACCGGATCAACGGTCTGGTCGTGACGCTGCCGCCGCTCGCGGAGCGTACCGATCTCGCGGTGCTGGTCGGCCGGATACTGGACGCGCAGCAGCACGACGCCGCGGCGCCGCGGCAGGTGTCGGATGCCGTGCTGGGTCGCTTTGCGCGGTGCCGCTGGCCGGGCAACCTGCGGCAGCTCGCGAACGTGCTGCGCACCGCCGCGATCATGGCCGAAAGCGCGCCGCTGATCGAACTCGAGCATCTGCCGGACGATCTTGCGGCGGACTGCGAGCCGGATGAAGACGTTGCCGTACCGTCGTCGGTATCGACGGAAACGTCGAGCCACTTGCGGGGCGGCCGCGCAACGCACGGCGCCGGGTGCACCGATGCGGCGAACCAGACAGCGCAACCCGGCGCAACGAACCGCACGATCCCGCCCTCGCCCGCATCCGGCAACGCGACGAACATGCAGGACTGGCAAGCGTCGCTGATCGAGCGGACGCTCGCGCGCCACGACGGCAACGTGTCCGCGACGGCACGGGAGCTGGGCCTCGCGCGCAACACGGTCTATCGCTACCTGCGGTTGCGGCGCGCGCATTGACGCGCCGCGACACGCGGAAGCGCCAACAACATTGCACGCTTCGCCGGCCCGCCGCCTCGGCCATCCACCGTCCCAGGTTAAGCTTCGAGCCCTGACCTGAACGAACCGCTACCGCTGCAATGACGGACAAGGAAGCGAACCTGCCCCCGCTCGACCAGGCGGACCACGAAGCGCACCAGGACAACGAAGACACCGCGTGGGCCGTGCGCGTCGAGCCGCTCGGCCGCACGTTCGACGCGCCCACGTCGCTGACGCTGCTCGAAGCGGCCGGCTTCGCGCAGTTGCGCCTGCCGAAGATGTGCCGCAATGGCACCTGCCGCACGTGCATGTGCAAACTCGCGAGCGGATCGGTGAGCTATACGATCGAATGGCCGGGACTGACGCGGGAAGAAAAAGCCGAGGGCTGGATCCTGCCGTGCGTGGCGGTGGCGCAAAGCGATCTGGTGATCGAAGTGCCGGACGCGACGGACATCTGATCTCGGAACGCGGTGGGATCGAGTGCAGGAAAACAGGGAAAGGAAGAGGAACCGCAGGAAGGAAATGCAGCGCACTCTACACTGACGCTGCCCGGATGTGCTCTGCGGCGCCGACCGCCGCGTGATAGCGTCAATGCAGAGTGCGTTCGTCGGTTGACGCGCGCTGCATGAGTACTTTAACGGCACACACCCATTCGTCTACATTGGCGATATCCCTGGATTGCCGATCACGAACGATCGTGCGCGGCAAAAAATGCCGAAACACGATCGTTTTCGCGGGGGGCCAGGACATCGGGCCGGTGGATGAAGCGATGAAACCGATGAAAATCAGCGGCGCCGTTCGGCGGCACGCGTTGCATCGGAGGCGCGCGAAGACAGCGCGCCCGGTTCGGTCAGGAAAGGCTCGAGCCCGAACATCCAGGCAAAGCCATACGCGATGAAACTGCCAAGCCTGAACCGCCGTCGCGGCGCGGCGGACGTCAACTCAGGCAGTAATTCAGGCAATAGCTCCGGCAGCAGATCGAGCGCGCGATCCGGTTGTGACGTGTGGTCGAGGTTCATGGTGCCCGTTTGTTGTTTGAATCTGGGAACCACCCTTCAGCAAACGGTGTACCCGAGCCACCCCTTCCGAAAAACGCCGAAAAAAACCCGCCCGCTTACCGCCGCGCGCCAAGCGCGGCTTCGATCTTCTGGTCGGTCTTGTACTGGCTCAGCGCGTAGACGGACCAGATCGCGGCGGGAATCCAGCCGATCAGCGTGATCTGCAGGACCAGACAGATGATCCCGGCAACCGGACGTCCGATCGTGAAGAATTGCAGCCAGGGGATGATGATTGCCAGCAGCAGACGCATGGGTTCGCTCTCTCTTGTGTTGTTGCCCGTATCAGTTGATCGCGGTGAACCGCGCCACCTGGATCCCGTCGTGCTCGACCGTTTCGAAGAACACGGAAGCGGGACGGGTCCAGATCGTACCATCCGCGCCCCGGTACACGATCATCGTGACCGCGGGGTCCGCTTCGAGCTTCGCCTCGCAGACCAGTTCGTAGATGCCGCCCTTGTAGTGTCGAAAACGCATGCATGTCCCCGCGGAGTTCATTCAGGTTGCCAGGCTCAGTTCGAGCCGTCCTTCATCTGCTTCAGATGCTTGTAGACCGTCGCGCGCCCCATGCCCAGCAGATGCGCAACGTAGTTCGCCGAACTCTTGCCGCGAAACGCGCCCTCGGCGTAGAGCGCCTCGACGATCTCGCGGCGATGTTCGCGCGTCAGCGCGTTGAGCCCGAGCTGCCGCTCGCGCAGCCACGTGTGCAGGAACGTGTTGATGCGGTCCTGCCAGTCGTCGCGGAACAGTTCGACCGGACGCGCGGCGATGCCGGTGCCCTTGATGAAGATGTCGAGCGTCGCGCGCACGTCGTCGAACACCGCGATGTTGAAGTTGATGCACATCATGCCGACATGCGCGCCCGCTTCGTCGGTGAGCACGTTGCTCACGCAGCGCATGCGCCGCCCGTCCCAGTTCAGCTTCTCGTACGGGCCGATCGTGCGCTCGTGATCGGCGTGATCGATTTCCTCGACGCTCGATTCGTCGCCGATCTCGCGCTTCGACAGATTGTTCGCGACGTACGCGACCGTGCTGTCGCGCAGATCGTGAATCACGACTTCCGCATAAGGAAAGAACAGCGCCGCAATGCCGTCCGCAATCGGCGCATAACGTTCGAGCAGTGCATCGCTGCCGGATGAAAGAGGTGTGCTGGACATCGCCATCGCGTCGATCGGAGCGGCAACCGGTACGCGCGCCGCCGCAGTGAAGCGTGCATTGTATCGTCCGCCGGCGACACGCTCGCGACGCTCGTCGTTCATCTACCGGAGACAACGCGATTTTTGACCAGGTGGTGCGCGTCGATTTGTCGTGCGATAAGCAGACGTTCGCAACTCGCCGGAGCTCTCCCCGATGGCTACGCTCGAAGCGTTGCGCGCGGTCCTCGACGACCAGCGCACGCCGGAAATCATCCGCAACCACATCATCGATTCGTTGCAGTACGCGCTGCGCAATCACGGCCAGGTGTTCGCCGCGAAGGAAGTGGAATGGCTGTCGACGTGGGATGACGCACGCATCCCGCTCGCCGCTTCGAAGGAACTGCAGAAGCGCATCGCCTGAACCACACAAGGTCACCCGCGGGTCACCCCGCGTCCACCGCCCGCGCTCCAGTTCGGTGCGCCGCGCGCCCTCCCGATCGCACCGCCCGCACTGCTGCGGTGCGGCAAGCCCCGTTCCCCAGTTCGGCGCATCGCCCGCAAAGCCTTATACAACAAGGCTTTCCGGCGAATCATCAAATTGGCATGGCCGTTGCTAATTACGTTCCGAACTCCGCAATGCAGCGGAGACGCGCCGCCCGCCGCAACGACGCCCGGGCCCGCGAAGCGAGCATTCCAGTCGGGCAATGACGTTCGACGTTCGTCGCAGCCAGCGCGCCCCACGCGCGGCCTCGATCCAACGACGCAACCATCGACATCATGAACAAGCCCCGTCTCGTCGTCATCGGCAATGGCATGGCCGGCATCCGCACGCTCGAAGAGCTGCTCGCGATCGCACCGGATCACTACGACATCACCGTGTTCGGCGCGGAGCCGCATCCGAACTACAACCGCATCCTGCTGTCGCCGGTGCTCGCGGGCGAGCAGACCTTCGACGACATCATCCTCAATCCGCTCGCGTGGTACGACGAACACCACATCACGCTGCACTGTGGCGTGTCGGTGGAGAAGATCGATCGCGTGCGCCGCAAGGTGATCGCGAGCGACGGCAGCGAAGCGCCGTACGACCGCCTGCTGATCGCGACCGGCTCGACGCCGTTCATCCTGCCGGTGCCGGGTAAGGACCTGAAGGGCGTGATCACCTATCGCGACATCTACGACACGCAGTCGATGATCGACGCGGCGACGGTGAAGCGCCGCGCGGTCGTGATCGGCGGCGGGCTGCTCGGGCTCGAAGCGGCCAACGGACTGAAGCTGCGCGGCATGGACGTGACGGTCGTGCACCTCGCCGATACGCTGCTCGAACGTCAACTCGATACGGCCGCCGGCCAGCTGCTGCAACGCTCGCTCGAAGCGCGCGGCCTCGCGTTCCTGCTGAACCGCTCGACCGCCGAGATTATCGGCAACGAAGCCGGCGAAGTGACCGGCGTGCGCTTCAAGGATGGCGAGACGCTCGATACGGATCTCGTGGTGATGGCCGCGGGCATCCGTCCGAACACGACGCTCGCCGAATCGGCGGGCCTCTACTGCAATCGCGGCATCGTCGTGACCGATGCGCTGCAAACGTACGATCCGCGCATCTACGCGGTCGGCGAATGCGTGAACCATCGCGGCATCGCGTACGGCCTCGTCGCGCCGCTCTTCGAGCAGGCGAAGGTGTGCGCGAACCACCTCGCGCTGATGGGCATCGGCAGCTACAAGGGCTCGGTGCTGTCCACCAAACTGAAAGTAACAGGCATCGATCTGTTCTCCGCCGGCGACTTCAACGGCAGCGAAGGCACCGAGGAAATCGTGCTATCGGACCCCGCGGGCGGCGTGTACAAAAAGCTCGTGATCAAGGACGACCAGCTGGTGGGCGCGTGCCTGTACGGCGACACCGCCGACGGCGCGTGGTACTTCAAGCTGCTGCGCGAAGGCCGCAAGCTCGGCGAACTGCGCGATCACATCATGTTCGGCGAATCGAGCGTGGGCGATGCGGGCGTGCAGGGCCAGAGCCGCGCGGCCGCGATGGCCGACACCGACGAAGTGTGCGGCTGCAACGGCGTGTGCAAAGGCACGATCGTGAAGGCGATCACCGAGAAAGGCCTGTTCACGCTCGACGACGTGAAGAAGCACACCAAGGCTTCGAGTTCGTGCGGCTCGTGCACGGGTCTCGTCGAGCAGATCCTGATGAGCACGGTCGGCTCCAGCTTCCAGGAAACGCCGAAGACGAAGCCCGTCTGCCATTGCAGCGACTACACGCATGCCGACGTGCGCAAGGCGATCCGCGATCACAAGCTGCTGTCGCATCGCGAGGTGTACGACTTCCTCGAATGGCGCACGCCGAACGGCTGCGCGACCTGCCGGCCGGCGATCAACTACTACATGCTGTCCACGTGGCCGCACGAAGCGATCGACGACCCGCAAAGCCGCTTCGTCAACGAACGCGTGCACGCGAACATCCAGAAGGACAACACGTTCTCCGTCGTGCCGCAGATGAAGGGCGGCGTGACGAATCCGTCGGAACTGCGCCGCATCGCGGACGTCGCGGACAAGTACAACATCCCGATGGTGAAGGTCACGGGCGGCCAGCGCATCGACCTGCTCGGCGTGAAGAAGGAAGACCTGCCCAACGTGTGGCGCGATCTCGGTATGAAGTCGGGTCATGCGTACGGCAAATCGATCCGCACCGTGAAGACCTGCGTGGGCAGCGAGTTCTGCCGCTTCGGCACGCAGAACAGCACGCAGATGGGCATCGACCTCGAAACGATGCTCGCGAACATGTGGTCGCCGCACAAGGTGAAGCTCGCGGTGTCGGGCTGCCCGCGCAACTGCGCGGAAGCGGGCATCAAGGACGTCGGCGTGATCGCGGTGGACAGTGGCTGGGAACTCTACGTGGGCGGCAACGGCGGCATCAAGACCGAGGTCGCGCAGTTCCTCGCGAAAGTGAAAACCGCCGACGAGGTGAAGGAGTACAGCGGCGCGTTCCTGCAGCTCTACCGCGAAGAGGCGTACTACCTGGACCGCACGGTGCATTACATCGCGCGCGTGGGTCTCGACTACGTGAAGAAGAAGATCGTCGACGACGAAGCGAACCGCAAGGCGCTGTACGAACGCCTGCTCTACTCGCTCGAAGGTCTGTCCGATCCGTGGGAACAGCGCGTGGAAGGCAAGCAGCAGCACGAATACATTCCGCTCAAGGTCATCGCTTAAGGACACGCACGCCATGGATATGCAAGTCACCTCCTCCTGGACGCGCGTCTGCGCGGTGTCCGAGATTCCGCCGCTCGGCAGCCGCGTGCTGCAACGCGACGACGGCAACCACGTCGCGATCTTCCGCACCGCGAGCGACAACGTGTTCGCGCTGCTCGACCGCTGTCCGCACAAGGGCGGCGCGCTGTCGCAAGGCATCGTGCACGGCGAGAGCGTCACGTGTCCGCTGCACGCGTGGAATATCGATCTCGCGTCAGGCAACGCGCGCGCGCCGGACGTCGGCTGCGCGCGGCGCTTTCCGGTGCGCGTGACTGACGACGGCAGCGTGTTCCTGCAGCTCGCCGCCGACGAGTGAGCGCGGCGCGAGCACGTCAGCACACGCAAAAACCGATGCCCTCCACCCCGCCCACCGACCGCCCGGAGCCACGATGAAGACCGTCACCCGTTCCACCTGCTGCTATTGCGGTGTCGGCTGCGGCGTGCTGATCGAAGCGGAGCACGGCCGCATCACCGGCGTGGCGGGCGACCCGGACCATCCGGCGAACTTCGGCCGACTGTGCACGAAGGGGCTCGCGCTCGCCGATACGGCAGCGCGGGACACCGGCCGTGCGCTGTATCCGGAACTGCGGCTGGATCGCGGCACGCCGCGTCGACAGGTCGAATGGGACGAAGCGCTCGATCACGTCGCGGCACGCTTCGCGCGCATCGCCGCCGAGCATGGCCCGGATTCGGTCGCGTTCTACATCTCCGGGCAGCTGCTGACCGAGGACTACTACGTCTTCAACAAGCTCGCGAAGGGGCTGATCGGCACCAACAACATCGATACGAACTCGCGCCTGTGCATGTCGAGCGCGGTGACCGCGTACAAGATGGCGCTCGGCGCCGATGGCCCGCCCACCTGCTACGAAGACCTCGAACAGGCGCAGACCGTGCTGTTCGCGGGCAGCAACATGGCGTGGGCGCATCCGGTGCTGTTTCGCCGGCTCGAAGCGGCGAAGGCGGCGAACCCGGCGATCCGCTGGATCGTCGTCGATCCGCGCCGCACCGATACCGCCGCGATGGCCGACCTGCATCTCGCGATCGAGCCCGGCACCGACGTCGCGCTGTTCAATGGGATGCTGCATCACCTGATCTGGGAAGGACTGATCGATCGCGACTACATCGCGGCGCACACCGAGGGCTTCGACGCGTTGAAGGCGACCGTGCGCGAGTTCACGCCGCGCATCGCGGCCGAGCTGTGCGGGATCGCGGAAAGCGATCTGATCAAGGCGGCCGGGTGGTTCGGCGCGAGCCCCGCCGCGCTGTCGCTCTACTGCATGGGCCTTAACCAGTCGAGCCGCGGCACCGACAAGAACCTCGCGCTGATCAACCTGCATCTCGCGACGCGGCAGATCGGCCGCGCGGGCGCGGGACCGTTCTCGCTGACCGGCCAGCCGAACGCGATGGGCGGCCGTGAAGTGGGCGGCATGGCGACGATGCTCGCCGCGCATCGCGACATCGGCAATGCGGAACATCGCGACGAAGTGGCACGGCTGTGGGGTATCGATGCGCTGTCGGACCGCCCCGGCCTGCCCGCCGTCGAACTGTTCGACGCGGTGCGCTCGGGCAAGGTGAAGGCGATCTGGATCGCGTGCACGAACCCGGTCCATTCGATGCCCGACATCGGCCGCGTGCGCGAAGCGCTCGATACCGCCGAGTTCGTCGTCGTGCAGGAAGCGTTCACGCAGACCGACACCGTCCCGTATGCGGACGTGCTGCTGCCCGCCGCGACGTGGGGCGAGAAAGCAGGCACCGTGACCAACTCGGAGCGCCGCATCTCGCGCGTGCGCGCGGCCGTCGCGCCCGCCGGCGACGCGAAGCCGGACTGGTGGATCGCCAACGAAGTGGCGAAGCGGATTCAAGGCCTGACCTTCAAGGAAGCGAGCAAGCCGCTGTTCCCGTTCGACACGCCCGAAGCGGTGTTCGACGAGCACCGGCTGCTGACCGAAGGGCGCGACCTCGATATCGGCGGGCTGACGTACGACGTGCTCGACGCGCACGGCCCGCAGCAGTGGCCGTTTCCGAAGCGCCGTAACGCAGCCGAAGGCGGCGACGCGCGTCGCTACACCGACGGCATCTTCGCCACCGCCAATGGACGCGCGCGTTTTCACGCGACGGACTACCTGCCGGTAGCCGAACCAACGAGCCCGCGCTATCCGTTCCGTCTGCTGACCGGCCGGCTGCGCGACCAGTGGCATGGCATGAGCCGCACCGGCCGCGTCGCGAAACTGCTCGCACACGCGCCGCAGGCGGTCGTCAACATGCAGCCCGGCGATGCTGCGCGACGCAGCCTGAAGGACGGCGACCTCGTGCGGATCGCGAGCCGGCGCGGCGAACTGATCCTGCCGCTGCAGCTGTCCGACGACGTGCAGTCGGGCACGCTGTACGTGCCGATGCACTGGAACGCGCAGTACCTCGCGAGCGGCGGCATTAACGAAGCCACCCAGCCCGCCGTCGATCCGCTGTCGAAGCAACCCGAGCTGAAGCACGCGGCGGTACGCGTCGAAGCCGCGAAGCTGCCGTGGCAGATGACCGCCGCGCGCCGCTGCGATACGCTCGCGCTGCACGCGGCGCTGCAGCCGCTCTTGAAGACCTGCCGCTACGCATCGCTGACCTACGACGCCGACGACGTGCTGGTGCTGCGCGCCGCGCACACCGAAGCGCCCGAGGGCTGGCTCGACGCGGTCACGGCCGCGCTCGCGATGCCCGCCGGCGACGACCTGCTCGTCTACCGCGACGCGCGCCGCGGCCTCGACAAACGGGTCGGCTGGGACGGCAGCCGGATCGTCGGCTTCCTGCTCGCGGGCGATGTGACCAGCACCGACGCGCTGCTGGCCGCGCTCGGCGACGGCGCGCCATGGAGCGGACCGCGCTTCACGGTGTTCTCGGCACAGCGCGCGAACGTCGTGCGCGACCAGGTGGTGTGCAACTGCAAGCAGGTGACGAAGAGCAGCATCGACGAAGCGATCGCGCGCGGCGCGAGCGTGCCCGAACTGAAAGCGACGCTCGGCTGCGGCACCGTCTGCGGCTCGTGCGTTCCCGAACTCAAACGAATGTGCGACGCCGCAGCCGTCGCCAGCTAAACTGTCGTCTCGCTCTCTCTTGATTCATTCGATGCTGCGGGTACTGCTCGTCACCGACACCGACAAGCCGATCGGCGATCTGCGCGATGCGCTCGCGCGGCTCGGCTACGACATGCTCGCGAATACGGCGACGCCGCAGGCGTTGCACGCGGTCGTCGCCACCGAGCGGCCGGACGTGATCATCATCGACACCGAGTCGCCGTCGCGGGACACGCTGGAACAGCTCGCGGTGATGAACGCCACCGCGCCACGCCCGGTGCTGATGTTCAGCCACGACGCGAACCAGCAGCTGATCCGCGCGGCGGTCGGCGCGGGCGTCACCGCGTACCTCGTCGAAGGCCTCGACACCGGCAAGCTCGCGCCGATCCTCGAAACCGCGCTCGCGCGCTTCGCGCATGAGGCCGAACTGCGCGAACGGCTCGCGCAGGCGGAGAACGAACTCGCCGAGCGCAAGGTGATCGACCGCGCGAAACGGCTGCTGATGGACCGGCAGCACCTGTCCGAACCCGCTGCCTATGCGACGTTGCGCAAGCGCGCGATGAACCAGGGCATCAAACTCGTCGAGGTCGCGCGCCAGATCGTCGCGGCCGCCGACTCGTCAGGCTGACCTCGCCATGAACGCCTCTGCCTCCGCGCCCGCTTCGAGTCCCGCTTCTGGTCCCGCCACGCGTCATGACGGCGCGCTCGAAAAGACCCATCTGCGGCTCGGCTTCGTGCCGCTGTCGGACGCCGCGCCGCTCGTCGCCGCGAAGCTGCTCGAGTTCGGCCATGCGCACGGGCTCACGCTCGAACTGGTGCGCCAGCCTTCGTGGGCCGCCGTGCGCGACCGCCTGCTGTCCGGCGAGCTCGATGCCGCGCACGCGCTGTACGGCCTCGTGTATGGCGTGCAGCTCGGGCTCGGCGGTCCACAGACGGACATGGCGGTGCTGATGGTGCTAAACCGCAACGGCCAGGCGATCACGCTGTCGAACCGCGTCGCGGCCGCGCTCGACGAGCACGGCTCGCTGCCCGCTGCCTTGGCGACGCTCGGCCGACGCCCCGTGTTCGCGCAGACCTTTCCGACCGGCACGCATGCGATGTGGCTGTACTACTGGCTCGCAGCGCACGGCGTGCACCCGCTCTCCGATGTGACGAGCGTCGTGATTCCGCCGCCGCAGATGGTGCCGTCGCTCGCCGACAACGAGCTGGATGGGTTGTGCGTCGGCGAACCGTGGAATGCGCTGGCCGAGGCGCGCGGCGTCGGCAGAACGGCCGCGTATACGAGCGAAGTGTGGCCCGACCATCCGGAGAAGGTGCTCGCGAGCCGGCGCGATTTCGTCGAGCGATATCCGAATACCGCACGGGCGCTGGTGCGCACGATGCTCGAAGCGTGCCGCTGGCTCGACGAGCCGCCGCATCGCTCCGATATCGCGCGGTGGCTCGCGCAGCCCGAATTGCTCGGCGCGCCGGAGGCGGTGATCGCCAGGCGGTTTGGTATCGGCGATCAGGCATTGCAGCAACCCGATGCGCGCCGTCTGCCGATGCGCTTCTTTGCCGAAGGCCGCGTGAATGTCCCCGTGCCGTCCGATGGCGTGTGGTTCCTCACGCAGTACGAGCGCTGGGGGATGATCGCGCCGCGCGACAACTATCAGGCGATCGCGGAGGCGATCAACCAGACGGCGCTGTACGAGCAGGCCGCGGCGCAGATGCAGGTTGTAGTGCCGTCTGCCGCGGCGCTCGCTGCGCCGCAGACGTTCATCGATGGTCGCGTGTGGGATGGCAACGATCCGCGTGGTTATGTCGATGGGTTCGACGTGAAGGCTTGAGCCTTGCCGCGCGGTTAAAATGCAGCACAAAAAAAGACGCGTGACGCCCCTGGCAGGCAATCACGCGCTCAATCCACCTACCCTTGACAGAAACCGTCAGTGTCGGCGCTCATGCGAGCGCACGCGCTCGCACGCTCAAGCCGGCTGCCTCCGCTCGACACTTGGCGCATGACCGAACTGCGCGCGATACGCCTTGCTGAAGTGGCACGGCGAATGAAACCCGCACACGCTCGTCACGCTCGCGATCGACGCATCCGTCGTGCGCAGCAGTTCGCGCGCGCGCCGCAGGCGCAGCGACAGGTAATAGTGCGTCGGCGACACGTTCAGGTACACCTTGAACATCCGTTGCAGGTGCCGCTGCGAGAGCTGCACGAGCCGCGCGAGTTCGTCGAGCGACAACGGCTCCTCGATGTTCGCTTCCATCAGCCGCACCACCTCGATCAGCTCGGCGCGCGAGAAGCCCACCCGCGCGTCGACCGGAATCGGCTGCGGGTCGCTCGCGCTGCGAATCCGCTCGAGGATGAACTGCTCCGACACCTGCGCGGCCACGTTGCGCCCCAGCCGGCTGCCGACGAGATTCAGCATCAGGTCGAGCGGCGCGGTGCCGCCGGTGCAGGTCAGCCGGTCGCGATCGATCACGAACAGCTCGTCGGCGAAATGCACGCGCGGAAACTCGCGGTGCAGCGCGGACAGATCTTCCCAGTGCACCGTGCACTTGTAGTCGTCGAGCAGGCCCGCCGCCATCAGCGCATACGCGCCGGTGCAGATGCCGCCGAGCGGCACGCCCTGCTCCGCCAGCTCGCCCAGCAGCGTCGTCACGCGGCTGTCCACGGCGTTGCGGATCTGCGTGCCGCCACAGACGATCAGCACGTCCGGCATGCCGCTTTCGTCGAGCGAGCGCGTCGGCTTCACGGTGATGCCGTTGCTCGCGCGCACCGGCACGCCGTCCGGCGTCAGGATCGACCAGCGGTAGTGCTGCGCGCGGCCGACATAGTTAGCCATCCGTAGCACTTCAATCGCGCTCGTGAACGCGATCATCGAGAAGCTGGGTAAGGTCAGGAAACCGAAATGCGCAAGTCCCGTCAACGGCGATGCAGCAATCGTGGCGGACGTCACGTCGCCCTCCATGGATCAACGGCGAACTCTGGCCGGGTTCGCGCACGACACCTGTCGTGTCGCGAACCCGTTGTTTTACTGGTCGAATGGTGCGGCCGCGAATGAGCTGCCGTGTGAATCAGCGCGATGAATCAGCCTTGCTGCGCGACCGGCGCGGCGCGACGCACGCGCATCATGCTGCGCAGGCCCGAGAGCTTCGGCTGCTTCGCTCCGCCCGGCGCGCGGCCGAAGCTTTCCGTGATGCGGTCGAGAATGATCGCGAGCAGCACCACCGACAGACCGCTTTCGAAACCGAGGCCGATATCGAGGCGCTGGATACTCGCCAGCACGTCGTTGCCGAGACCGCCCGCGCCGACCATCGACGCGATGATCACCATCGACAGCGCCATCATGATGGTCTGGTTCACGCCCTGCATGATCGACGGCAGCGCGTTCGGAAACTGCACCTTGTAGAGCAGCTGCCACGGCGTGCAGCCGAACGCCTGCCCCGCTTCGACGATCTCGCGGTTCACATGGCGGATGCCGAGGCTCGTCAGACGCACGGCCGGCGGCATCGCGAAGATCACCGTGGACAGAATGCCCGGCACGCGGCCGAGACCGAACAGCATCGCCGCCGGAATCAGGTAGACGAAGGCCGGCATCGTCTGCATCAGGTCGAGGATCGGGCGCACGATCATGTTCACGTGCTTGTTCTTCGCGGTCCAGATGCCGATCGGAATGCCGAACACGAGGCTGATCACCGTCGACGACAGCGTGAGGCCAAGCGTGATCACCAGCTCGTCGTAGAACCCGGTCGCGTAGATCAGCAGCAGCGACAGCAGCGCGAACGTCGCGAAGCGCCAGCCGACCCGCCACAGGCCGATGCCGACGAAGATCGCGATCATCAGCCACATCGGAATGGCCTGCAGGCTGTGCTCGACGAGCGCGGCAAAGCTCTCGATCCCCTTGCCGATCGCATCGAACGTATTGGCGTCGTGATCCAGCAGGTAATGGACGGAGTCGTCGACCCAGCGGCCGAGTGGGATGATCTCAGACATGGGAACCTCGATTGCGGGTAAGGACTTTCAGAACCATCGCCTGATCGACGGAGCCGCAGTAACGCTGTTCGGCGTCGACCACCGGCAGCGCGGTGCTGCTCGCGCAGACCCGCGACACGACCTGCTCGAGCGTCGCGCCGAGCGAGACCGACTCGACCTGCTTCACGTCCGGCGTCGCGCTGCCCATCGCATCGCGCGTCACGAAGCCGCGGATGCGGCGCTCGCCGTCCAGCACGAACGCGTATTCGGCGCTGCCGTTCAGCGACTCGGCGACGCTCGACGCATCGAGCGAGCGCACCGTCGGCACGCCGTCGCGCTGCATCAGGTCGCCGGCGGTCAGATAGCGGCTCGTGTCGACGCCGTCGAAGAACGCGCGGACGTAGTCGTCGGCCGGGTTGCTGATGATTTCCTGCGGCGTGCCGATCTGCACGATGCGGCCGCCTTCCATGATCGCGATGCGCGTGCCGATCCGGATCGCCTCCTCGAGATCGTGCGACACGAACAGGATCGTGCGGCGCTGGTTCTTCTGCAGTTCCAGCAGCACGTTCTGCATCTCCTTGCGCTTCAGCGGATCGAGCGCGGAGAACGCTTCGTCCATGATCATCAGCGAAGGATTGACGGCGAGCGCGCGGGCGAGGCCCACACGCTGCTGCATGCCGCCCGACAGTTCCGACGGCAGCTTCTGCGCGAACGGCGCGAGGCCCACCTGCTCGAGCACGGCCAGCGCGCGCTTCTCGCGGTCGCGCTTGCCGACGCCCGCCACCTCGAGCCCGAACGATGCGTTCGACAGCACCGTGCGTTGCGGCATCAGCGCGAACGACTGGAACACCATGCTCATGTCGGTGCGTCGCAGCGCGGTCAGCTCGGAGCGGCGCACCGCGGCGATATCGCGACCGTCGATCACGACCTTGCCGGCCGTCGGCTCCACGAGCCGGTTGATCAGGCGGATCAGCGTCGACTTGCCGGAGCCCGACAGGCCCATCAGCACGAAGATCTCGCCTTCCTTGACGTCGAAAGAGGCCTTGTGCACGCCCACCACCTGGCCGGTCTTCGCGAACACTTCGTCTTTCCCGGCCCCCGCTGCGAGCATGTCGAGCGCGAGCTTGGGGTTGTTCCCGAACACCTTACATAGACCTTCGACCACCACCTTAGGGGAATTCATCGACTCCATCTCCTCGTGGTGCAGGCGCCGGCCCGCACAATGTGACTACATAGTTGCTAGAAAAAACCTTTGATTGCCGACGAATTACGACAGACGCTTGCGGAAATACGACACCTCCAATCAGGGTCTTTCGGACCGGAGACGCCGAGCGCCTTGTGTGGCGGGCCTCACCGGGATGCTGCGGCGCGCCATCGGGCTTGTGCGCGTGTCGCGATATGACGGGTGCGCGTCCGTTCGCGGATGATCGCGGAATGCGGCCGAAAACCGTGCGATCGGGGCATCGCGCGAGGCGGCAGGGAGGGCTGGAATCGGGCGGAGTTACCTTTTCAGCTTGCGCGGTCGACGAGCGAAGCGGAAAAAAATGGCCCCGGCGTCGCGAGGATGCCGGGGCCGAGTCCCATGTCAAAGGAGTAAGTCATGGAGGAGACGGGTGCATCGTAGCGTCACCGTCCGCCCGCAACCAACCAATGCTTTTGCATATGCTTATCGGCGGGTCGCGTGCGCTGCATCGGTATCGGCGACTGCGTCCGCGACTGCGCCCGCGACGGTCGGGATAACCCTCGCCGCGTATATCGTTAGAACAAAAAGTCGGTTCGCGGCGCGCTGACCGGTCGCTAGGATGTCGGTTCGATCCTGCCCTCGTGCAGGCCGTCCAGCGCACGCAGTCTCATCTGCCAATGCGCTGGACCGAACCGGAACGGAGCATTGCGTTGACCTCTTTCGACCAGACCCACCGGCCGCTCGTCGTCGGTATCGGCGGCACGACGCGCGCGGCGTCGTCGACCGAGCGTGCACTCGGCTTCGCGCTGCGCGGCGCCGAACAGGCGGGCGCGCGCACGCGTCTTTTCGGTGGAGAATTTCTGCACCGCCTGCCGCACTATGCGCCCGAGCATCCGCATCGCACCGACGAACAGCTCGAACTGATCGAAGCCGTGCGCGCCGCGGACGCGCTCGTGATCGCGACGCCCGGCTATCACGGCGGCGTGTCGGGTCTCGTGAAGAACGCGCTCGATACGCTCGAGGAACTGCGCGCCGACGAACGGCCGTACCTCGATGGCCGCGCGGCCGGCTGCATCGTCACCGCGTACGGCTGGCAGGCAACGGGCTCGGTGCTCGCGTCGCTGCGCTCGATCGTGCACGCGCTGCGGGGCTGGCCGACGCCGTTCGGCGCCGGCATCAACACGCTGGAAACGCGCTTCGACTCCGCCACCACCTGCTCGGACCCGAAGGTTGCCGAGCAGCTCGCGACCGTCGGCCGCCAGGCCGCCACCTTCGCGCTCGCGTTCAACACTCCCCGCCCGGCCAACGCAAAACTTGCCGCCTGATGACAGGCGGTGCGCGCTTGCGCACGTTTGTGTGCGGTTGCGCACTCAACCGCAAAACTGCCCTTCGATGCGCGCGTAACACCTTGAAACACGGTACTTTCGTGCCATTTTCGATCGGTGTGCAAACCCACAGACGTCGCCATTTCTCAGGCCGATAGTGGGCTGAACGTTACGCGACCCGCCTCATGCGAATCCGCGATGACCGTTGCCGGACACCCGTGATTTGCTTGCAAGGAAAGATTGGTTCACGCACCCCGTGGCACCGCCTACGCTTGTCTGTGCCCGTTCCCTGACCGATCGTCGCGTTCCGAGGACGCCAAGCGGGTACGATCATCGTCACGATCATGAACCGACATATGTACTACAAGGGCTATGACGTTGCGCCAGCCGCGCAGTTGATGCCGAACGGGCTGTTCGCCGCCAACCTCAAGATCGAGAAAGCCGCCGGACAGAAAGCGCAGGCCTTTTCGTTCGATGCGCTCGATTACTTCTTCGACGAGGAACATGCGCTCGCCTATGCGTTCCGCTGGGGACGCATGTGGATCGATAGCCGGCGTTGAGCCGGGTTCGCCGGGTTCGTATTGAAGCCTTCGTTGAAGTTTTTGTTGAAGCCTTGGGCTGCGTCGCGCGACGTGCCCATGCGCGCCTGAGCCCCTGTTCCTGCCGCGTCGGCGTCCAGAACCCTGGCGCTCCATCCGCGAGCCTCCTTCTGCGAGCCTCGCGCTCAAGAACATCCGGACGTAGTACTGTACGGCTGATGCCGACTTCGCGGCATGCGTGCGTCGCAGCGCCCCTGCCTGCATCTGCGCGTGCCTGCCCGCGGCGCATACCATCACTGAACAGGAGCCGTTGCGCATGAGCTGGACCGTCGATCAACAACTCACGCTCACTGCCGTCGAAGCGGTCGCCGCGATCCGGTCCGGCCAGCTGCTCGCCACCGACTACGTCGCGACGCTGCTTGCGCGCGCCGCCGCGCTCGAGACGCTCAACGCGCTGACCGCGCTCAATATGGAAGACGCGCTCGCCGAAGCGCGGCGCATCGATGCGCTGCCCGCCGCTGACAAGGCGCGTCTGCCGCTGTGCGGGCTGCCTGTCGTCGTGAAGGACAACATCAATACCGCGGGTTTGCTGACCTCGGCCGGCACGCCCTCGCTCGACGGCTTCAAGCCGCGTACCACCGCGCCTTCGGTCGCGAAGCTCACGGACGCCGGCGCGATCGTGCTCGGCAAGGCCAACATGCACGAGCTCGCGTTCGGCATTACCAGCACGAACCTGAGCGCGCATGCGGGACCCGTGCGCAATCCGTACGACCCGTCGCTGATACCCGGTGGTTCGTCGGGCGGCACCGCGGCGGCCGTGGCCGCGCACATCGTGCCCGCTGGACTCGGCACCGACACCGGCGGCTCCACGCGCATCCCGGCCGCGCTGACCGGCATCGCCGGTTTCCGGCCGTCGGTGGGCAATGGCGGCGCCGAGCGCCGCTATCACGACCCCGACGCCGTGGTGCCGATCAGCCATACGCGTGACACCGTGGGCCCGATGGCGCGCACGGTGGCCGACGTCGCGCTGCTGGACGGCGTGATCACGGGCGACACGAGCCTGCCGGCGGTCACGCTTGCCGGCTTGCGCATCGGCATTCCGGGGCCGTTCTGGACCGACCTCGAACACGCGGTGGAAAACGCCGCGCGCGCCGCGCTGAAGCGGCTCGAAGCCGCGGGCGTGGTGCTGGTGCCGGTCGGCATGGACGCGGTGATGGACCTGAACCGCGCAGTCGGCGGGCCGGTCGCGTTCCACGAAGCGCTGACCGACGTACCCGCATGGCTCGTCGCGAACGATGCGCCGGTGAAGACCGTCGCCGAAGTCGCTGCCCGCATCGGCAGCCCGGACGTGCGCGGCATCTACGACCTGATGCAGACCGATCCGCTCGCGGCCGCGTACCCGGATGCGCTCAACGTCGCGCGCCCCGCGTTGCAGCGACATTACGAGGACACGTTCTCGAAGTACGGTATCGAAGCGCTGCTGTTTCCGACGACGATCCTCGCCGCGGTACCGCTCGACGAACTCGAAGGTTCGTCGACGGTATCGATCAACGGCGGCGCGCCGATCGACGAGATGAACGCGTACCTGCGCAACACCGACCCCGCGAGCAATGCCGGCATACCGGGCCTGTCGCTGCCGGCGGGATTGACGCACGACGGCCTGCCGGTCGGGCTCGAACTCGATGGGCCAGTCGGAAGCGACCGGCGGCTGCTCGCGATCGGCATTGCGTTCGAGCAGGTGCTCGGCACGCTGCCGGCGCCGGTGATCTGAGCCGTCGATCCGATTCGTTGTACAACCCTCTTTGCTGTTCGCACGATAGCCCGCCATGAGCCGACTACCGTTTGTTTCGCGCAATCCGCGTATTGCGCGTGTTCCGCGCGTCGCGTTGGCGCTTGCGTTCGCCGCGATCGTCGCGGCCTGCGCGCATCTACATACCGTCGATCCCGACGCGCTGTGGAAGATCGTCAGCATGCAGTGCGTGCCGTCGCAGCGCGATCACGGCAATCCCGGCAACTGCACGACGGTCGATCTGCAGAAGCGCTACGCGATCCTGAAGGACATCAGCGGCAAGGCGCAGCATCTGCTGATTCCAACCGACCGCGTGACCGGCATCGAAAGCGACCAGATCCTTTATGCCGGATCGCCGAACTACTGGCTCGATGCGTGGGGCGCGCGGCACGACGTGGATGCATCGCTGCACCACGCGCTGAACGACCAGCAGGTGGGCCTGGAAATCAATTCGAAGTTCGCGCGCTCGCAGCAGCAGCTGCATATCCATATCGACTGCATGCGCACTGACGTTACCGCCGCGCTGGACCAGCATGCGAGCGATCCGCCGCTGCGCTGGCGCTGGGAAACGCTCGACGGCCAGCGTTACCGCGTGATGCGCGTCACCGCGCTGACCGGCGATCAGGATCCGTTCCGCATCGTCGCGCGCGATCACACCGACTCCGCCGCGATGGCCACGCAGACGATCCTCGTGACGGGCGCGGGAACATCGGCCGCGCAAAGCGGCTGGTTCGTCGTGAATAGCGGCACCGATGTAGACCGCGGTTCAGCTAGCGCCGAGGTGCTGCTCGATCACAGCTGCAAGGTGGTCGATAGTCAGTGACTGGTCGTCCGGCATGCGCGCTTTAGCGGAATTGGCGTAAGGCTCCATCGCCATCGTTTGGCCCGCTCGGCCAATCCGGCGCTAAGCGGGTTTCGGCACATGCTTAGCCAAACAAATTGGTTCGTCCGCCGGCATCGCGCCGGTAGCATCGGTTGCACTGCATCGTGGCGGCGGGTGGTGTTTGCCTTCGGCTGCTGTGGGATGCAGCGCTCGAACCGGTTCTGCCGATGGCCCATCATTATCTCGACGACCAGCAGCGCGATACCCTGCTTCGACTGCGCGCCAGCGTGACGTGGCGCAGCGAATGGCCGACGTGGCTCCTGATCGTCGCCGTGTATGGCAGCTGGTTTTTCGTCGCGACGCATGCGCGTTTGCTAGGTTTGCCGCTTGCCACTGCGTTGCTTGCGCTCGCCGGCGCGTGGTATCTGTCGTTGCAGCACGAACTGCTGCATGGGCATCCGACCCGCTCGTCCACCTTCAATGCGTTGCTCGGTTTCGCGCCGCTCGCGGTGTGGTTTCCGTTCGGCATCTATCGCGACTCTCACCTCGCACATCACAACGATCTGCATCTGACGCATCCCGGTCTCGATCCGGAGAGCTGGTTCGTCGATGCTGGCACGTGGCAAGAAAGCGGGCCGTTTGTGCGCGCGTTGCTGGTGGCGCGGAATACGTTCTTCGGCCGGCTGGCGCTGGGCCCTGCGTGCTCGATCGTCGCGACGTTGGCAGCCGCGTTGCGCAAGCTCGCCGATGGCGACGTGCGCGATCTGCCGACGTGGATCGCGCATGGTGTTGCGGTCGTCGCACTGGCTTCGTGGCTTGCGCATCGCTACGGCTTGCCGCCACTGGCGCTGATGCTCGCCGGCTATGGTGCGCTGTCAGTCAGCGCGGTGCGCTCGTTCCATGAGCATCGCGTCGCGGACGACGCCGCGCATCGTTCGGTAATCAACGAAGCGGGATGGTTCTGGCGGCTGCTGTTTCTGAACAACAACTACCACCTCGTGCATCACGATCTGCCGGCCGTGCCGTGGTATGCGCTGCGGAAAGTCTATGAAGCATCCAGGCAGCAATATATCGAACGCTCAGGAAGCTTTCTGGTAAAGGGATACAGCGAATGGATGAAGCACTATTCGTTCGCCAGAATTGCCCATCCGGTTTATGGGGACCCATCCGGTTTGATCTGGGAAAATCCGCCTGCTTCCGGCAGTTTTGCGGGTAAATTGCGGGTAAAATTCATGATAGTTGTCCGTCGAGGAAAACTCCATGAAGCTCACCTACGCGCTGCTGCTGAACGCCAAACCGCAAGACAAGCCCTATAAAATTCGCGACCGCGATTCCATGTATCTTCGGGTGTCGGTTTCGGGTTCGAAGGTATGGAAATTTGACTATCGGTTGGACGGTAAGGATTGCAGTTACACTCTCGGCCGATTTCCCGATGTCTCGATAGCGGACGCTCGTCAGCTTCGCAACGCTGCAGCCAAGCTCGTCTCGTCTGGCGTTCATCCGAAGGCACACGAAAAGCGTCTTCAACAACAGACTGTTGCCCACCACAAGAACACGCTCTGGCCGGTGTGTGAAGAATGGCTGAGCGACAACCGAGGAAACTGGACCGCTTACTATCACGGTCAAGCCACGCGCTTCCTTGCACGCTACGTGAAGGATTCGCAGCTCGGTGGAATGCCAATTCGTGACATCACGGTGGCGCACTTGTATGACCTGATCCAATCGATCGCAAAGCGCAAAACTCTTTCAGGCGATGAACGCAAGGCAGAGGGCGCTCCTCACATCGCTATACGTCTGCGCCAACACCTTGACGCTGTATTTAGGCGAGCGATTATCAGTGGACGAGTAGACTCCAATCCTGTCGCAGCACTCAAACCATCGGATGTTGTAACACTCCCGCCTACTCGACATAATCGAGCGCTGGAGGCTGATGAACTCAAGCACCTGCTGGCGGCGTTTTCTGTCACGGGAACTCCACCAACGCGCTTGGCAATGCACCTGCTGCTACTTACGTCAGTACGCACTGTCGAGCTGCGAAGTGCAACATGGAGTGAGTTTGACCTCGAAGCAGCAATATGGGTCCTTCCCGGAGAACGCATGAAGATGGCGCGTCCGCATGTGGTGCCGCTCAGCACACAGGCGATTGAAGTCTTAAAAAAAGTAAAAGAAATTGCCCAACCCAAGACCTCAGTCGATTACCTTTTCCCAAACGCCAGAGACAAATCACGAACCATGGCAGCCACTACAATCAATGCAGCTTTGGTTCGTGCTGGATTCAATAACGAACGGCTTTTCAGAGCGCACGGAGCACGAGGTACATTCAGCACATGGGCACACGAACAGGGATTTGCTCCTCTCGCGATTGAACGTCAGTTAGCCCATGTCGAGAGGAATCGCACGAGTCGTGCGTATAACAAGGCCGAGTTTATTTCAGAGAGACAAAAAATGATGCAGGCTTGGGGGGACTATCTCGAAAGCCTGAGCGACTGATCTATTTGGTACGACGGCGCCTACGCCTTCAGATCCAAGACTTGTCGCTTCTCTGCGGACAGCAATCGAGAATTAACGCCAATTTGCTCAAAAAATCGCGAAGATGGTGCACCTCAAGACGATGGGTGGCGACGACGACTCAGTCATTGAATACCGTCAAGCATTCTCCAACGCGGTCCTGACAAAGCTACCCAATGCCACGACCACCATCAGAGAGACTGACTGGGTGGGAGTCACATGCTGGCCGCGGAGGCGAATCCCACAAGGGATTCCCGATTCAACGATGTGCGGCTACCCCCAGATATACCCCCTGCGGATGTCGGAACAAAATGGATCGAGAGACCCGCGAGAAAATACTGTCTGCATCTCTCTAGACACTATGACTCCCGTGAGGCATTGGCTGGCCTGCCGTGAGAAATCAAACGCGGGTTAGCATTGCTGTCAGAGCCGCACGGTGCGGACAGGGCCGCACCCGGTGATTTCGAGCACGGAGGCCAGCATGGAACACGATAGCACTACGCTGTACGTCGGTCTCGATGTACACAAGGAATCGATCACGGTCGCGTATGGGCCTGGTTCGGGTGAAGTCGAACTGCTGGGCAAGACCGGCACGACGCCGGCGGATATTGATCGCCTGTGCAGGCGCCTTCAGTCAAAAGCGCGGCACATCAGCGTCGTTTACGAGGCTGGTCCATGCGGCTACGGGCTTTACCGGCAGCTTGTGCAGAAGGGATTCGTGTGCATGGTGTGCGCGCCATCGCTGATTCCGAAAAAGCCGGGCGAGCGGGTCAAGACTGACCGGCGTGATGCGATCAAGCTGGTGCGATCGCTGCGCGCCGGTGACCTCTCAGCGGTGTACGTGCCGAGCGTGGACGACGAAGCGTTCCGCGATCTGGCGCGCACGTGGGTCAGCGCCAAAGACGACCTGAAGCGCGCGCGGCAACGGGTGAAGGCCTTTCTGCTCTCGCATGGGGTGCGCTATACCGGCCGTGCCGACTGGGGACCGGCGCACCGGCGCTGGGTGAGCGCGTTTGCCTTCGAGAGCGCCTGGCAGCAAATGGCGTTCGAGGAGCAGCGGCGCGCGATCGAGGACCGCCTCGCACAATGCGCGCGTCTGGAAGCGGCGTTGCGCGAGGCGGTTACCAACTGGCGCTTCTATCCGGTCGTGCTGGCCCTGCAGACGATGCGTGGCGTGCAGTTCACCACGGCCGTTGGCGTGCTCGCTGAACTTGGCGACCTGTCACGCTTTGCCCATCCGCGTCAGCTGATGGCCTAGCTGGGCCTGACGCCTTCGGAACACTCTTCGGGCGAGAAGCGTCGCCAGGGTAGCATCACGAAGAACGGCAACAGCTACGCGAGGAAGCTGCTTGTTGAGGCAGCCTGGAGCTACCAGCATCCGGCGCGCGTGAGCCCCGAGATCCAGCGCCGCCATGAGGGCATCCCGAAACCGATTGTGGACCGCGCCTGGGATGCACAGGTGCGCTTATGCCGGCGCTACCGCAAGCTCGTCGCGCGCGGCAAGCAGAAGAACATCGCGGTGGTTGCGGTCGCCCGCGAGCTCTCCGGCTTCATCTGGGACATCAGTCAGCTCGCGCTGTCGCTCGCCGTGCCGCGCGGGGCACTCACCGCATGACGCAGCATCACCCCGATCACCCGTGGCACCCTGACGACAGAAGGAGTTTCCTGAAGGCGGTGTAGCCCGGCACACGAGTAACCCGCGAGCGGACTACGCAACGGATTGCATCCGACTTGCGACTCTAGATAGCGGCAGGCTCATTGGGCGGACTTCTGTAATGCGGTACCCAACCCGCGGATATCAGTTTGATCCACCGTCGAGACGTACTGCTACGCCGCCCTCAGGAAATTCCAGCAACATGAACCCGAGCAACCGAAAAACCATCCCGATTGACACCGGGAGTCATATCAGTCCATCGCGTCATTGAAATGGCACCGGGCGAATTCGCCGCGATGGATCGTTGTACTTCCATTTGATCGGTTTCGGATTCTTGTTGTGCTCACGGATATAGCGCATCAGTTTGCGATCCAGATCCTTAACGGTGGTGAAGACGCCTCGCGCGATTACGCCGCGCTGGATACGCGCGAACCAGTTTTCCACCTGATTTAGCCAGGAGGTATAGGTCGGTGTGTAATGCAGCCGCACGTTGCAGTGTTGCTGCAGAA
>NZ_QQOA01000003.1 GCF_003443895.1 Paraburkholderia phosphatilytica
CTCTGTCACGGTGATGTCCATCAAATCGAAAATGATGGGCACCACTTTGATGTCGCTTCTCGCCCTCGTCTACGACGGTCGCCGTGAGGCGCTTACCTGTTTTGCGCAAATGCGCGCTCTACAAGGCACCAAGGGGGATTTTCAGATAACGCGTGCCGTTGTCTTCCGGTTCAGGCAATGAGCCTGCGCGAATGTTGACCTGGACAGCTGGAAGGATGAGCGTAGGCATATCAAGCGTCCGGTCGCGTGCGGTGCGCATCGCGACGAACGTAGCTTCCGAGTTGCCATCATGCAGATGAATATTGCCTTTGCGCTGTTCAGCCACTGTGGTTTGCCATTGGGGTTGACGCGACTGAGGCGGGTAATCGTGACACATATAAAGCCGGGTCTCGTCAGGTAACGACAACAGTTTACGTGCTGAGCGATAAAGCGTATGCGCATCACCACCCGGAAAATCACACCGTGCGCTACCTACGTCCGGCATGAACATCGTGTCGCCGACAAAAACCGCGTCCCCGATCTGATACGCCACGTCAGCCGGCGTATGTCCCGGCGCATGTATGGCATGCGCACTCAGCCCGCCGATCTGGAACGTTTCGCCAGCGGTGAACAGATGATCGAACTGCTGACCGTCGTCCGGCACGTGCGTACCCAGGTTGAAGACGCGCTTGAATACACCCTGCACTGCGCGAATGCTCTCGCCGATGGCAATCCTTCCTCCCAGTCGCGTCTTCAGATATTGAGCTGCCGACAGATGGTCCGCGTGAGCATGCGTTTCCAGCAGCCATTCGACACGCAACCCATGCGCCCGCACAAATTCCACGACCTTGTCGGCCGATCGAGTCGAGATACGGCCGGCCTTCGGGTCATAGTCGAGCACCGAATCGATCACGGCACACGCAGAGCCATCGCCGGCGTGAACGACATAGGTAACGGTGCAGGTGGTCCGATCAAAGAACGCTTCTACCAGTGGCTTCATCGCATGTTCCAGTCAGTACATTGAAAAATAATATATATTTTAATATAATGAAGGTCAACATGATTGTCAGGTAAAAGGACGCCGATCGATGGGCACGCCATTATCTCCCGCCGCGCTCGACTCGCTGCGGCAATCCGCGACGAAATGCTGCGCCCTTCTCAAAGCCATGGCGCAGGAGGACCGTCTGCTGCTGTTGTGCCAACTGATCGAAGGCGAACATAACGTTGGGGAACTGGAAGCAGCGGTCGGCCTTCATCAACCGAGCCTTTCGCAACATCTTGGCGTGCTGCGCGAAGAAGGCCTTGTCAGCACGCGGCGCGAGGGAAAGTACATGTACTACAGTCTCGCGGGCGCCGAAGTCTTAAGCATCATGGAGACGTTGTCGAACCTCTATTGCGGCAAAGTCAAAGGGCGCCTGAAATGAGCATCGATCTTGCTCACTTCACGCCGCTTCCCGCACTCGCCGGCGGCTTGCTGATCGGTCTCGCGGCAACGCTGCTTGTGCTCGGGAACGGCCGTATCGCCGGCATCAGCGGGATACTTGGCGGCCTGCTCAACACGACATCCAGCGATCATGCATGGCGCGCAGCATTCGTGCTTGGGCTCTTTGCTGCGCCCTGGGTATTCAAGCTTTTCACGGCACTGCCGACCGTCGCGATTACGTCATCGCCGCCAGTGCTCGTTGCGGCTGGTCTGCTCGTTGGCATCGGCACCCGCTATGCGTCCGGTTGCACGAGTGGTCACGGCGTATGCGGCCTTTCACGCGGTTCGGTCCGCTCGCTTGCGGCCACCGCGACGTTCATGGCAATGGGCTTTTTGACCGTTTTCGTTACCCGCCATCCGCTGGGGCTTTGACATGCTGATTCTCAACGCGCTACTGGCCGGTCTGATATTCGCCACGGGACTGATCGTTTCCGGCATGGCCAACCCTGCGAAGGTGCTGGGTTTTCTCGATATCGCGGGCAACTGGGACCCGTCACTGGCGTTCGTCATGGCCGGCGCGATCGCAGTTAGCAGTGTCGGCTTCACGATAGCACGCAGGCTCAAGCGGAGCCTGCTCAAGGCGCCCATGTCGCTGCCGACCGCGACGCACATTGACCGCCGCCTGCTTGCTGGTAGCGCCATGTTCGGTGCCGGCTGGGGCATGGCAGGATTCTGCCCGGGACCGGCTCTCGTTAGCGCCGGAAGCGGTGAGTTTGAATCGATGCTGTTCGTCATCGCCATGCTCGTTGGCATGAAGATTTTCGCGTTGGTCGAACAACGCGTTACCCAAACCAACTGATCGTAGCCGTGCCCAGACCTCGCACTTCCTGACGCGGTGGTCTGGCCGATATGGTGTGCCGGTGCCTGCTACTGTCAGCTAGTGTCATGAGTTGGAAATTCATTGAATGATGTCGATCGCGTACTAAAGTGTTCTGTGTGGCACTTGATACGAGGAGACATCGATGAGCGGACGGGCCAAAGGGGAACTCGTGCTGAGCGAATCGGAGCGCGAAGAACTGCAAGCGCTGACGATGCGACGCAAGACTGCGCAGGCCCTAGCATCGCGGGCGCGCATAGTGTTGGCCTGTGCCGACGGGATAGACAACAAGGCCGTTGCAGCGAAACAGCGGGTCACTCAGCAAACGGTTTCGAAGTGGCGGGCGAGGTTCATGATCCACCGTCTGGACGGACTGCTCGATGCACCTCGACCTGGCGCGCCGAGAACGATCAATGACGCGCGCGTCGATGCGGTCATCGCAAAAACGCTTGAGTCGGTGCCTGTCGGAGCAACGCACTGGAGTACGCGCACGATGGCCCGTGAGATGAAGCTGTCGCAGACGGCGGTCACGCGGATCTGGCGTGCTTTCGGCTTGCAGCCGCACCGGCAGGAAACGTTCAAGTTCTCCAGCGATCCGATGTTCGTCGACAAGGTGCGGGATATCGTCGGGCTTTACCTGAACCCGCCGCTCAAGACGATGGTGCTGTGTGTGGACGAGAAGAGCCAGATTCAGGCGCTGGACATCGCGACCGGTGAAGTGATCGGCGAGATACATCGGCGCCATCGCAGCAGCGAATTCCTACGCTTTCTGCGCACCATCGAGGCCACCGTGCCGTCTTACCTGGATGTTCATCTGGTGATGGACAACTATGGCACGCACAAAACGCCCTCGATCAAAGCCTGGTTCGCTCGTCATCCTCGCTTCCATGTTCACTTCACGCCCACCTCGGCATCGTGGCTTAACCAGGTCGAACGCTGGTTCGCTGCGCTGACTGAAAAATACCTTCGACGCGGTACGCACCGCTCGACGCGTCAACTCGAAGACGCGATCCGCCATTACCTGGACGTCTATAACGCCAATCCGCAACGGTTCATCTGGAGCAAGTCGGCTGATGGCATTCTGGCGAGTCTCGAACGGTTTTGTGCGCGGATCGGCAACGCTACGGCAGGTGCGTCATGAATATCAATACCGATGCAATCGACGAAGTCGCCCTGGCACTGCTCTACCTGACCCTGCACGACCGGTACCGCGCGTGGAAGGGATTCGACTGGGATGTGCTGAACCGGCTCTACGAGCGAGGTTTCATTGAAGACCCGGTCAACAAGACGAAGTCCGTGATCTTTACCGAAAAAGGATTGCGTGAGTCCGAGCGGCTCTTCAATCAGCATTTCGTCATTCCGGACAAGACAGGAAATTGATTCAGCGAACTTCTAACTCACGACACTAGCTGTGCACCGTTCTCGTTGTCTTTCCCTAGATGAGCGATACTCCCGGTCAGCGGTTCGACGCTCCCGATCTTCACAATTTCATCCGCTTGAACAGCGCCCGTCACCGCGACGAGCGCGATGGTAGCCGTAACATAGGACGCGAGCTTGCACGAGGAAAAGATCAAGCTTTTTCTTATCACTTTAGTTTTCCTATTTTTAAAAATCACCTCATAGCCAAACTTTCCATTCGACCGCTGGAAGTTCAGCCGAACGTATCGCCGAGCGCCGCCTCGATATCTGCAATCAGATCGGCCGGGTCCTCGAGACCGATCGACAGGCGCAGGTGACCATACTCCCGAAACACGTCCGGATAGCACTCCGATCCGCCGCGCCCCGCCTTGCCGACGTGCACGATCAGAGACTCGTCATGTCCGAGCGATACCGCTGAGGTAATGAGACGCAGATTAGCCACGAAGCGATTCTGTCTGTCCGGTTCACCTTTGACGGCAAACGCCATGACACCGCCGTATCCCGCGCCACCAAACTGGCGCGATGCAAGCTCATGTTGAGAATGAGAAGCCAGTCCCGGAAATGCCACGAAAGCAATGCGCGAATCCTTGTCGAGGAACTCGGCAACTTTCCGTGCGGTAGACATATGCTGAGCCAGACGTAGCGGCAATGTCACCGAGCCTCGCATGATCAGCCACGCGTTGAAAGGCGAGATCGAACCGCCCACGTCGACAAGCGCATCCGCCTTCAGGCGGCGGATCAACTCCGCGCGGCCGATCACGGCTCCGCCCATTGCGTCGCCGTGTCCGTTGATGTATTTCGTCAGCGCATGAACGACGAAATCCGCATCGTGCTCAAGGCCCCGGAACATCGGCGGGGGCGTGAAGGTCGCATCGATCGACAGCATGGCGCCCGCATCGCGCGCAATCGCCGCCAGCGCCCGGACGTCCGCCACCTTCGTGGTTGGATTAGCAATGGTCTCAGCATGGATCAGCTTCGTATTCGGCCGTACCGCTTCGCGTACCGCGGTGAGGTCGCTGACGTCCACGAACGTCGCTTCGATACCGTACCGCGCCGGGAGCAGATCGCTGAAGAGACGCCAGACTGCCTCATACGTGACATCGCTGACCACGACGTGATCGCCGCTTTTCAGGAAGGTGAAAAAAATCGCATGCAACGCAGCAACGCCCGTGCTGAACACGGCAGCTTCCTCACCACGCTCCATCGCGGCAAGCTTGCGCTCGAGGCAAAGCTGGTTGTGCCCGGAATTGCGGTTATAGAAGAGTGTCTGCGAGTCCGACCAGTCGAGCGCGGACGGGTCATCAGGCAACCGGTATGAATTCGCCATCACGATCGGTGTACGGATCGCGCCCGTCGTCGTATCGATGACGTTTCCCGCATGCACCGCCTGACTACAGAAAGCGAGGCTAGCGGGCTGATCTTTATCGGGGCGTTGCTGAATGCTTGCGGGTGGCATATTCGCTCTTCCTGATACACACGACCTTCGGTTGTGTCATTTCCTCGTACGCAAACCTGACGCCTTCGCGGCCCAGGCTTCCGTACTTGAAGCCGCCGAACGGCATGGCATCGAACCGGTAGTCCGACGAGTCGTTGATCATGACCCCACCGGCTTCCAGTTCGTCAGCCGCCTTCAGCGCAGCGTGCAGATCATTGGTGAAAATGCCAGCATGTAGACTGTACTCGGGGCTGTTGGCGAGCAGGAGCGCCTCCTCCAGCGTCTCGATCCGCTGCAGCACGACAACCGGGCTGAAAACCTCCTGATGCCACAGGTCGCATGCGAAGCTGACATTCTCGAGCACGGTCGGAGCATAGAGCGAACCGTCCTGAGTATTGCCGCAGAGCAGCGTGGCGCCCTGACCGATTGCAGCGTCCACCACGCGTTTCGTCCGGACGGCCGCCTGGGCCGTGATCATCGGCCCGACATCGGTGTCGGGCAGCGCGGGATTGCCCGTCCTGAGCGCTCTGGTACGGTCAACGAAGCAACTCCTGAAGTCGTCATAGACGGACGACTGGATCAGTATGCGCTGCGTGCCGACGCAATTCTGGCCTGCGGCCCAGTACGCTCCCGATACGCAGGACTCGACGGCATCGTCGAGGTCGCAGTCATTCAGGACGATGACGGGCGCGTTGCCTCCCAGGTCCATCGCGAGCTTTTTGAGGCCTGCGGCGCGGGCTATTTTCTCGCCGGTGATGAACCCGCCGGTAAAGGACACCATTCTGACGTCCCGGGATGAAACCAGTGCTTCGCCGAGCGCCGCCCCGCCTGTTGCCACCGACACGACGTGCGGCGGCATGCCGGCCGCCACAAGGTAGCCGACCAGCTTGATGGCCGAAAGCGGCGTCAGTTCCGAGGGTTTGAGGATCACGGCATTGCCGCCGGCGATCGCGGGCCCGAGCTTGTGCGCGACCAGGTTGAGCGGGTCGTTGTACGGCGTGATCGCCACGATGACACCGAGGGGTTCGCGCGTGAACCATCCCTGCCGGTTGGCCGATCCGTCATAGGCATCGAACGGCACGACTTCACCTCCGTTTCGACGTGCCTCATCGGCGGAGAGCTTGAGCGTGTTCACGCAGCGCAGCACTTCCTTGCGGGCCTGCCGGACCGTCTTGCCCGCTTCCGCGACGATGAGTTCGGCAAACGCATCCCTGTCGCGCTCCACGAGCGACGCGCAGGTCTCTAGCACGCGAGCCCGTTCGTAACGGGACAGGCTTCGGCAGGCGCGCGCCCCCTCCTTCGCAGTCTCTATCAGCACCTGCGCGCCTTCCGGCGGAATATCCACGACGGTGCCCACCTCGACGCCATCGAAGGGATTGGTAACGGAGATAAAGCCGGACGATGATTCGATGGGCAATGCGTGGTTCATTTCACAACACCAGGGGGTCGTCTTTTATGTCGAATGGGGAACATGCCGGAAATCGAAGTGCAAACAACTTCAGCCTGTCTCGTTGCCGGTCCCGGTCCGAAGCGTCAGCGAACCTTCCACCGATGTGACGCAGGCACCGCCGACGCGCACATTTCCGTTCGCATCCACGCTCACCTTGATTCGTCCATCCCGGCCAACACGGCGCCCCTGTGCAGCCACGTAGTCCGTCCCGCCGGGCGGCAACAGGCCGCGCTGCCACTGGAAGGCCGCCACGCTGCCGTTGCCGCTTCCGCAGACAGGATCCTCCTCGACCCCGCACGAGGGCGCGAAGGTCCGCACCTCGATTACCGCGTCGCCTCCCTCTTCGCGAGCGCCGAATACGGTCACGCCAGTCACGCCGAGGCGACGCTCGAGGTCCGCCAGCCGCGCGAAATCCGGCCGAAGATCGAGTACGGAAGCGGCATCCTTCAAACGCGCCACGATCCAGACTGGGCCAACAGTCACGATACCCGGCGCCGTCTCGACGTCCACCTGGCAGCCGAGAATGCGCGCAAGTTCAGCCTTGTCTTCGGGGTGCAACGGCTCCAGCTTCGCAGGCGGCAAGCAGAAGCTGAGCTGACCGCTTCCGCCTTGCTCCTCGGCCCTCACTTCGACGAGGCCGATACTGCATTGCTGGACCAAACAGCCGCCTTGACGAAGGGTAGCGCGTCCGGCTTCCAGCAGGGCGTGCGCACTGCCGAGCGTCGGATGTCCCGCAAACGGAAGCTCACTGCGCGGCGTGAAAATCCTCAGTCGATAATCGGCTTCGGCGGTCGTAGTCCGCAGGACAAAGGTGGTTTCGGAAAGGTTGGTCCAGCCCGCGATAGCCTGCATCTCGCCGTCGGTCAGTCCGTCCGCGTCCATGACCACGGCCACCGGATTGCCCAGCAGTGGCCGGGACGTGAAGACGTCGACTACTCTATAGGATCGCTTCATAACGCTTCGCTCGACTCCCTCGGATATCGGGGTTACCTTCGGATGCAATGGAACACATGCATCGTAGCGCCTGCGGCGCAGCCATAACAGTCACAATTTTCGCGCCATTGGAGCATCACAATTTCTCTTCGGGATGCGGGCGTGGGCTCACCGGTTGACGATCCGCTTCGGCATCGCGAGCGCCAGCAGGGAACCCAACAGCAGGCACGCACCAAAAGTGATGACACCCGCGCTCATGCTGTGCGTCCGATCTTTCAGCCAGCCGAGGAAATAGGTGCTCGCGAAGCCGCCAAGGTTGGCGATGGAGCACGCGAACGCAATCCCCGCCGCCGCAGCCGTGCCGCGGAGAAACGTCGACGGGAGCGCCCAGATCACCGGCATCGCGGCCGCTGCCCCGGCGTTGGCCATCGAGAGCAGGATGACGATCGCGGCAACGTTGCCCGGAAAGAAAGCGCATGCAATCAGGCCGAACGCCGACCACAGAAACGGCACGGCGACATGCCAGCGACGCTCGCGGAACCAGTCGGAGCTGATCCCGGCTACCAGCACCATGACAACCGCGAAGCCATTGGGTATCGCCATCAGCGCGCCTATCTGGACTGCGCTCCTGACGCCGGCCTCACGCAGCATGGTGGGCATCCAGAAGCCGATTGAATAGAAGCAGAGCAGCACGCACAGGTCGAGATAGCCCACCACCCATACTTTCGGATTGGCAAATGCCTGCGCCAACCCGTGCGCCTTCGTCTGATCCTGATCCGCCTCGATGTCGCGCCTGAGCCTCGCAAGTTCGGCTGTGGTGAGAAAACGCGCATCCTGCCAGGTTTTCGGCAGGCACAGATAGACGAGCACGCCCAGCAGCAAGGACGGCAGCGCCTCCAGCGCGAACAGCCACTGCCAGCCTTGCAGGCCGCGCAAGCCGTCGAAGACCGACAGGATCCAGCCGGAAAGCGGCGAGCCAAGCAGACTCGACAGCGGCAGGCCCACCATAAAGAGTGCGACGATCCGGCCGCGCCGCGCATCGGGAAACCAGTAGGTGAGGTAAAGCAGTGCGCCAGGAAGAAAGCCTGCTTCCGCCACGCCAAGCAGGAAGCGCACGACGTAGAACTGCGCGGGTGTCTTCACGAACATCGTCAGCCCGGAAAGCAGGCCCCACGTGACCATGATGCGCGCAATCCAGAACCGGGCGCCCACCTTGTCGAGTATGAGATTGCTGGGTACCTCGAACAGGATGTAGCCGACGAAGAACAGGCCTGCGCCGAGCCCATAGACCGTTTCGCTGAAGCCCAGCGAATCGAGCATCTGCAGTTTCGCAATGCCCACATTGACCCGGTCCAGGAACGCGGAAAAGAAACACAAGCCAAGGAACGGGGCGAACCTCCACGTGAGCTTGCGATAGAGACTGCGCCCGGTCAGCGCGTCGTCTTCGAGTTCACAGGACGGAATGTTCACGGGAGACGTCGACATGTCGTATCCATTCAGGATGGTAGGGAAAGCGTGGGTCGCCACTCGCGGTGACCCGCGCAAAGGGGCGTCACGAATAGTTGATCACGAGCAGTTTGATTTCCGACATCTCGTCCATCGCGTATCGTGTGCCTTCACGGCCCGAGCCGGATTCCTTCCAGCCGCCGAAAGGCATGTTGTCGATGCGGTAGATCGGAACATCGTTGATCATCAATCCACCGACGTCCCACTTCTCCAGCGCCCGGAACGCACGCTGCAGATCCCTCGTGAACAGGCCGCCCTGCAGGCCATAGCGCGAATCGTTGGCACGCGCGACGGCCTCGTCGAACGTGCGATAGCTGTTGAGTGTGAGCGCCGGCCCGAAGATTTCCTCGTCCTCGACCAGCATGCCCGGCTGGGTATTCGCCAGCACCGTCGGCTGCACCACGGCTCCGACGCGCGGACCGCCGGCCAGCAGGTGCGCTCCCTCAGCCTGGGCCGCGTCGATCCAGCTCTGGATGCGGATCGCTGATTTCTCGTCGATAACCGGTCCCACGTCGATACCCTCCTCCATCGGATCGCCGACGCGGCAAGCCCGCACCTTGTCGAGCAGCCGGGTCTCGAACTGCTCCCGCACGCTTTCGTGCACCAGAATGCGTTGCACACCGATGCAGTACTGTCCGCCGAACACGACTCCGCCACGGACACAACGCGCCGCCGCGAGGTCGAGATCCGCGTCTTCCGCCACGATCACCGTGCCGTTACCGCCGAGTTCGAGCGCCACCTTTTTGTGACCGGCAATCGATTTGATGTGCCAGCCGACCTTGGCGCTTCCCGTAAAGGTCACCATGGCAAAGCGGCTGTCGCGCACCATCGACTCCGCCAGCGGGATGCTGCAGTGACACACCTCGAGCGCGCCGTCGGGCAGGCCCGCATCGCGCATGACCTGCTGGAGCAAGAGGCTGGTCAGCGGGGTTTGCGGCGCAGGCTTCAGCACGACCGCATTGCCTACCGCAATCGCCGGCGCGACTTTGTGAAGGACGAGGTTGAGCGGAAAATTGAATGGCGAAATCGCCAGGATGACACCGATCGGAAACCGCCGTGCGAGACCGACACGACGGCGCATGTCCGCCAGCTTGTCCACGTCGAGCCCCGACAGATTCGTCGCGCCGCCGCTCGCATCGGTCGTCTGGTACTCAAATACGCCCGCGTCGACGTCGAGCGGCACTTCTTCGCCGTGACTGCGCCGCGCTTCGGCAGCCGCATTGCGCAGATTGAAGATGCCACGCGAAACTTCGCCGCGCGCATCGTACAAGGGCTTTCCCGATTCCGCCGCGATCGTCCGCACGAATTCGTCGCGCCGAACTTCGATCAGGTCCGCCGCGCGGCGCAGGATATCCGCGCGCACAAAGCGGGGCAGACTGCGCATGATCTCGAACGCTGCCTGGGCACGCTCGATCGATCGCTCGACGGCATCCGCGTCGGCGACCGGCATATGACCGACCACGCTGCCGTCGTAAGGGCTGCGCACAACATCGGATTGTCGGCTTTCGACTTCGCTTTCGTTTTTCATATGGAATCCTTATCTATCGGTTTAGTTTCAATTCATTGCTGGTCGCTTTCGCCCTGCTATCCGAAGGCAGGCCTTTTGCCGGCTAGGCGACGACCAGGGTCCGGGTCAGATCCACGATCGCGCGGACGAGGCTGTGGGGCGCCAGCATCGAGGTTTTGGGGTTGCTCGGCAACGTCTTACCTGACACAGCGATGTCGATCTCGCCAAAGTCGCCCTGCGCCTTGATCCGGTGCGCGTTGCCGGTGGCGAGAGGATCGGCGTTCAGGACGACTTTGGTCTGATCGAAGCCGATGCCGGCGAGCGCGACGGCAGCCGCCACATTGGCATTCTGCGGAAAGAGGCGTGCCGCATCTCGCGCCGTGCCCTCATAGAAGGCGGTGGGCCGCATGATGTCGTCGAGCGCCACCAGCGCTTCGGCGGGCGTGCCCCGCCACGCATCCGGCGCCTTGTGCGATTCGTACCGCACCTCGCGCAGGCCGGCGAACTTCGCCGCACCGAGCGCGTCGAGCCCGCCCAGCGCGCCGGAGGGAATGCGCAGACGCGCCCCTTTGGCCGTTGCCGCATCGATCAACAATGTCTCGAGCACGGGATCCGCCAGTGCACCGACCGAGGCGACGAGCAGGTCATGCCCCGCCGCCAGGACCGACGGTCCCAGATTGCGCAGCGCTTCGTGGCCCGCGCATTCGACGACGAGATCGAGCTCGCCATCGAGCAGATCGTCAACGCTGTCGACGATCCGCGTGCCGGTGCCGGTACCGAGCGCCTTGCGCGCACGTTCGCGGGATTCGGTCCGCTCATAGACGACCTGGACCCGAACACCAGGCGCATATCGACCCAGCAGGTCATAAAGCAGGCTACCGATCGCTCCGCAGCCTATCAATCCTACGTTCATCGTTTTCCTCGCTCGGTTCGCGGCGCAAAGGTGCGGCGTCGCGTGATGAACACATTAGAGGTGAACCAAATTTCCCGAGGAAGGTGCTTGAGGTGATGTCTATGGTCACCAAAACAGAACACCAAGTGCGATGAGGAAGGAGGAAGGAAGGGATTCAGCGCGCCGTCCCCAGGCGGCGAAGCAGAACTTTCAGGAAGCGCTGCGCCGCGGCGGACATCTGCCGTCCCCGGGCCGTAATCACGTCGATCGTGGCAGCCCCGGAATCGCGCTCGTCGAGCGGAATGGCGCGCAGCCAGCCGTGCGCCTGTTCCTGCGTCAGGGTGAGCGGCGGCATGAAGCTGACGATGTCGGACTGCCTGACGAGGTTCTTGATCACCTGCAGCGAGTTCGCTTCGACGGCGATCTGAAGCGTGACGTTCGCCCGCTCGGCGGCCTTTTCGATCAGATAGCGGATACCGAAGGTCCGCGCCGGCAAAGCGACCCGGATCATCTCCAGTTCGGACATCGACACCGCTCTTCGGTCGGCCAGAGGATGCTCCGGCCGGCAAATCATCTGCAACGGCTGGACGGAGCGGCCGTGCAGATTGAGGTCGTCGCGATTGAGAACATTGAAGGCCACGCCAATCTCGGCGCGATGGTCGACGAGCGCGTCGACGATCTGTGCGGTGCCGCAAACATCGAGATGGACGACAATGCCCGGATAGTCGCGAGAAAACTCGTTGATCAGGTCGGGCATGAAGCTGTGCACGGCGGCCTCGACCAGCGCGACGCGGACCGCGCCTCGGCGTAACGCGCTCAGGTCGTCCATCGCGGCATGCAACTGCTCCACGTGGCGTGTGTTGGCGCCAACGTAATCGAGCAGAAGCTGGCCGGCCACGGTCAGCGTCACGCCGCGCGCCGAGCGGTCGAACAGCGTGACGCCCAGTTCCTTTTCCAGGTTGCTGATCTGTTTGCTGATCGCGCTGGGTGCAACAAAGAACGTCTCGGACGCATGCCTTAGCGACCCCGTGCGCGCGACCTCTGCGAAATACCTGAGCGACTGCGGCTGGATCATGATGTCAGGTCCGCGCGGCAGAGCATCCAGCCTGACGCCTTTCTTCTCAGGCTGCGCTCACGCCGTCGAGCTCCGTGCGTGTGAGACCGTACTTCGCCATGCGGGCACGGTGATCATCCGAACCGAGGTACTGGCGAAGCTGCTCGTTCACGGCCTGCAGGAGATCAGGGTTGCGCTTGCTGAACGAAAAGGCACCCACGGGCGCTCGCCCGTCCCGACTCATCTCGAGCGCAGCCACTTCAAGTTGCGGGTTGGCACTCGCAAGGGCACGGCTTCCAACCGCCGTGCTCGCGTAGGCATCGATCGTTCCTGACAGCAGTGCGTCGATCGCGTCGGGCTGGTCCTTGAATGCCACGATCTGGCTATCGCTCACGCCGGCCGACTTCGCGGCGTCGAGCTGAACCGTCCCGGCGACGACCCCAAGCCGCGCGTCGTTCCGCGCCGCGACGGCGCCGTAGCTCGTGAGCACTTTCGGATTGCCATGCCGGAGCAGCAAGCCGTCACCCAGTGCCCAGACCGGCGCGCTGAACGCCACGGACCCGGCACGCTCTGCCGTCACGAAAATCGGCACGTTCATGTCCCAACGGTCTTCCTGCACGCCACGCAGAAGCTCATCGAAAGGTACCCGCTGATATTCGATGGCCGACACACCGGCTGCCCGCAGCACCACCTCGGCAAGTTCGATGTCGGCGCCCTTCACGGATCCGTCTTCGGCCGTCCAGTAAAAGGGCGGTTCCTCGAGATAGGCGATTCTTACTTTCATAGCTTTGCTCCGCATGTAGAGGAGTTAAAGGACCTTGAATGCCAATCCGGTTGCGGCACACGCAGTCCGTCGCGTTTCATTTGAGCGGGTTCGTCGTCCGCTTTGCACAGGTTGCCGCATGAATCTCGCAGCGTTGTGAACCGAGTCCCTCAATTCCGCAGGTGATGATGTCGCCTTCCTTCAGATAGTCCGGATCCGGCTTGTTGTAGGCCACGCCTTGCGGCGTTCCGGTCAGGACGAGATCGCCCGGCAGCAACGTCATGAACTCGCTCAGATGCGCAACGATCTGGCTGACCGGAAAAACCAGCCTGCCGGTACGGCTTTCCTGTCGGGGCACATCGTTTTTCCGCAGCCAGATCCTGAGATCCAGCGACGCCGGAAGTTCATCCAGCGTGACGAGCCATGGCCCGAGGGGCGCGAACGTATCCGCGCTTTTCGCCTTGCTCCACTGGCCGCCACGCTCGAACTGCCATTGCCGGTCGGTAACGTCGTTGGCGACGGCGACGCCCGCGACAAGCGACGCGGCCTCCCCGGGTCGAACATTGCGAGCCACGCCCCCCATGACCACGGCGAGTTCGACTTCCCAGTCCACCGCATTGGCCGTCGCCGGAATGACGATCGGGTCGAATGGTCCGCTAAGCGCGGTCGGAGACTTGAAGAAAATGAGCGGTTCCCGCGGCAGGTCGAATCCGGTTTCCTCCGCGTGATCGGCGTAGTTCAATCCAATACAGATGATTTTGCCCGGGGTGCCGATCGGGCAACCCAGCCGGGACCGTGCCTCCGCAACCGGCAGTTGAGAGACGTCGGATCGCGCCAGGTCGCGCAAGGCGCCGACCTCCAGCGCGTTACCGGACCAGTCGCGGACCAGGCTGCTGGCGTCACGGACGGTTCCGGACGCATCGAGGACCCCTGGTCGCTCTTCTTCGGGCAGACCAAATCGAACAAGTCTCATGCCGATGGTATCCAGTTGTTACGACGCATCACGCCGTAACCGCGTCCATGACCGACGAAAGTGCGGACAACGCGGGTCCAAGGCGCGCAGACGGCAGATAACCGAAGCCCAGCCGGAATACCCGGCTACTTTCGCCAAACCATGTTCCGCACGCCAGTTGCAGGTCGTGGCCGGGCAAACGGTCCCAGAAGCGCGAGACAGCGGCTTCGTCGAATGCGTCGGAGCGTAGCCGCACGCAGCACAGCGCGCCGGCATCCGGGCGTACCCACTCGACGCGTCCGTGCTCGCTCTCGCACCAGAGCGCCAGTTGCTGGAGCGCGCCGGCAAGCAGCTGGCGTCGCGCTGAGAGCACGCCTTGCCTGTTGCGCAGCAACGCCACAGCGAGGGTCTCGTCGAGTACCGAGCCCGAGATCACGGTGTTCATTTTGGCGACGGTCAGGCGCGCCCGAAGATCCGCGTCGGGCACCGTGAGCCAGCCGGTGCGCAAGCCCGGCGCACCGAGCGCCTTCGATACCGACGCGCCGGTGACGATACGTGGGTCCATCGCGGCGAAACTCTCGATGACGGCGTCGTCGCCATAGGCGGCCTCCCGATAGGTCTCGTCGATGAACAGGATCGCTTGCGGCGAGCGCTTTTCCATCAAGGCAAGGAGCTTCTCGACGTCTGCACGAGACGTCTGGATCCCACTCGGGTTTTGCGGCGAAGCGATACTCACCAGCTTCGTTTTCGGCGACAGGCTTGCGGCGATCTGGTCGAGGTCCAGTCCATAGCCGTTCTCGAACGACAGCTTGACCTCACAAACGCTGACGCCAGCGCCGACCAGGCAGTCACGACTCGGCGGAAAGCATGGTGTCGCGAGAACGGCGTCGTCGCCGGACCGGCACACTTCGAAAGCAAGCAGAAACAGCCCGAGCGCGGTGCCTTGTGTCGTGATGATCTGCTCTGCCGGAACATTGCAGCCCTCGGCAATGGCCTCACGAAGGGCGCTTGAACCCGCCGACGTGCCATAGCCCAGCTTCAGCGAGCGGATCTGATCGAGACCCGCCAGATCCAGCAGTTCGCCTAACGTCAGATCCTGTGAGGTACTCTCCGCCAGATTGAACGGGCGATTCACGTCGAGCAGCGAAATGATCTCGTTGCGTGGAAATCGCCCGCGCCATTCAGGACGATCCGATTCGCTCGCTCCAGACCTTTGCCTTGCGTTGAACTTCGCTTGAAAACCATCATTCATGCGCTTGCCTTTGTTTGCCTTGAACTATTGCCGGACGATCGGCCGCGAGCAGCCGACCGCTGCTCCATCGTAGCCTCGATGAAATCTACGGCTGCACGGGCTTCACTGCGGTATGAGATCCGGATTGCTCCGGACGCGATCGCATAGCAAGCATCGTAGCGCTGCCGCCTCGACCATAACAGTCACAATTTCTGCGAGAACGAACCATCACAGTTTCTCTTGGCTGACGGGAGTTCCGGGCCGATAATTGCGGATTACCCCGTTCCGATCGCTCTCATGGACACGCCCACTCCGTACCGGTACGAACAACTGGCCGAACTCATCGTCGGCATGATCGACAACGGCGCGCTAGCACCGGGCGTGCGTCTGCCTTCCGTGCGCACCGTCAGCGAACAGCACCGCATCAGTATTTCCACGGCACTCCAGGCGTACCGCCTGCTCGAGGATCGAGGCATACTCGTTGCGCGGCCACAGTCGGGCTTCTACGTTGCCGCCGCACGCCGGGGTGCGCTCGCGTTGCCGTCCGCCTCGCGACCGCGCGCGAAAGCATCGACGGTGTCAATCAGCGGGGCCGTCGCGGCACTGCTCGAGCACGCATCGAACGCGGGGCTCGTGCCGCTCGGCTGCGCCGTACCGGATGCGGAACTACTGCAATCGAAGCGGCTCGACATGGCACTGGCGCGCGCCGCGCGCCAACACGGCACGCGCTACAACATCTATTGCGCACCGCAAGGCGAACCGCGCCTGCGCCGCGAAATCGCAAGGCGGGCCATGGGTATCGGACACGCGCTTTCGCCCGACGACGTGCTCGTGACGAGTGGCTGCACCGAGGCGCTGACTCTCGCGCTAAGTGCTGTTGCCAAGCGCGGTGATGCGATTGCGATCGAATCACCGACCTACTTCGGCTTTCTGCATACGATCGAAATGCTCGGCCTGAAGGCATTCGAACTGCCGACCGACCCGACGCGAGGCGTCGATGTCGACGCGCTGGCGCGCCTGCTTGATATGGAACCGGTCGCCGCCTGTCTGCTGTCGTCGAATTTCAACAATCCGTTGGGTTGTGCAATGGCCGAGACGGACAAGCGCTCGCTGCTCGCGTTGCTCGCACGGCACGACGTGCCGCTGATCGAGGATGACGTGTACGGCGACGTCTACTTCGGCCGTGAGCGCCCCAAGCCCTTCATCGCGCTCGACGGCGGCGCCAATACGATCTACTGCAGCTCTTTTTCGAAAAGCCTTGCTCCGGGGTACCGGGTCGGCTGGATAGTCGCGGGCGCCTACGCGCAGCGGGTGATGGAACGCAAACTCGCGTTCAGCCTCTGCGGCGCCGTCTTGCCGCAGGTCGCGCTCGCGGCCTTTCTGGAAAGCGGCGCTTACGATACGCACCTGCGCACGATCCGCCGCCTGTTCGAAGAGAACCTTGCACGCATGACGCGCACGATCGAGACAAGCTTCCCGGCCGGCACGAAAGTGAGCCGGCCGGCTGGTGGCTTTGCGCTCTGGCTCGAACTGCCAAGGCGCTTCGATTCGCGCATGCTCTTCGACGAAGCGCTCGAACACGGCATTTGCTTCGCGCCTGGTGATGTGTTCTCTGCAAGCCGGCGCTTTCGCAACTGTCTGCGCTTGAGCGCGGGGCATGCGTGGAATGACCGTATCGATGACGGCGTTCGCCGCCTGGGTCAACTGGCACAGATCCAGCTTGGGCGCTGAACGGATTTGCAAGCTAGCCAATCGCACTGGCTGTTCAAACCAGCCCCGCCTTGACGTCCGCTTCATGGCGCGCCTGATTTTCGCCGCTCATCGGATACAGGCCCCCAAGCGCCGCGCCCGATCCGACGTGTTTGAGAATCGATGATTCGCTTTGTTCCTGCGGCAGCGCGGCCTTGAACAAGTCATGCAGGACTGCAGAGGAAATGACGTTCGCGCCGTCGGTTAGCGGACGATTGTCAGCGTTTCTCGCCGCTCGTCTATGCGGTAGTCGTATCGAAAGGAAATGGTGCCCGCCGGAGATACTGCAACATACCGTCGCGGTCGGCGATCTTGTACAGGGCTGTGCGCGGCTTGAGGTTGCGGAGTGCAAATTCGGTGAGCATCAGAGAGGCTATTTCACTGTCCTGCAGACTTGGCGAGCGCGGTTTCAACCCACTGGAAGCCAATACGCTCTTGCTCGAGCCGCAAATTTTTACGAAGCCGGTTATCGCGCAGGTCGTTGAACAGCGCTTTCTCCGCATCGTCGAGCCGTGACAAGTCGCGGAGCACCTGATCATGCTCCTCACCCCATTGAGCTTCGTGGGCGATCAGCGTCGCCCGGTCCATCAGAAAAGACTCGACGTGGTCGAATCGGCTGCGCAACTGATCGAGGATGGCGAAGCCATGAGTGTCGATATCTCCCCAGTAGTGGATGCTGCAGCGGGAAAGCCATGCCGCTTTTGACAGCGCGTCCCATCCATAGCCTGCACCGAAGACGACGATCGTATCTGCTAGAGGCGGGAACGCGAGGAAGTTCGTTTCGTTCTCAGTGATGAAAACCCGGCAGGTCGGCATGGCCAGCGCGGCAAAGCTGTCCGCATCGACTGAGATATCGGGAAGCGCAGGGCCGGGAAGCATGGGCAACTGCGCGTCGAGCACGCGAAACCGGATACGGGCAGGCTTGTCGAGGAAGCCGTAGCGGGCCGCGAAGTGCACAGCGCCGTTTCTTTCTACCGCGACGGCCTCCAGGGGAAGGACGAGATCGAGCCATTCTGCCAGCACACCGCGCCAGTTTTCGATGTACTTACTGTGCACACCGGCAATATCCACTTGTCTCAGGTAAATGCCGGGACGTGGATGCCGTACGATCCAACCGACCACTGCCAGTAAACGTTCACATTCGTCAGCCAGCTCAAGCGCCTGCAGCGGACGCCGGCGAAACCATACCAGCAGCGCCGGCTGCCGCGAGCCCACGAGGGCGAGCAAGCGGCCGAATTGTGCCGCTTCGCCAAGCTTGCCGATCATCGCCAGCGCACTGTCCAGATCGTCAATCCAGACCGCCTGCGGCACTCGCTGAACACCGAGGACACGATGATTGAACTCGCGCCATTCGATCCGGATCCGGGCGACGGTGACAAGCTCAGCAATCCATTCGCGCACAGCCTGGAAACGTTCGGTGAGTTCGGCCGAAGCCGGTCCCCTCAGGACGAGCCGCAGCGGGAACGCACAGCCGGAGCGCAGGTCGACCTTCACTTCGTCGCGAGCGGTAAGCACGGCATTCGGCGCCGTGCAGGCGTCGTCGCTAACCATGCTGCGCAACAGTTCACCTCGCTCCCACAAACGGCGCACCTGCGCTTTCAGGTCACTGGCGGTTGTCCAGCTCACGTCGAGCCCTCCGCCTTGCGCGCGAGATGCTCCTCGATCGTCAGATTGCGCAGCTTCGAAGCACGTCCCTCATCGTTGTGCACGAAGCCGACGCTGGAAACGAATGGCTCGATGATATGGATCTTCTGCAGCGGTGTAACGATCAGCAGTTGCAGGTTGAGCTGCTTGAACAACTTAAGCCCGTATTGCGCGGACTCGTCCGAGCCACGTCCAAACGCTTCGTCGATGACCACGAAGCGGAACGAGCGTGACCGTGCCGCGCCCCATTCCAAACCAAATTGATACGCGAGGCTGGCTGCGAGAATCGTATAGGCCAGTTTTTCCTTCTGCCCGCCCGACTTACCGCCCGAATCCGAATAGTGCTCGTATTCCGTATCATCTTCGCGCCAACGCTCGCTTGCGGCAAACAGGAACCAGTTGCGCACGTCGGTGACCTTCGTAGTCCATCGGCGGTCCTGATCCGACAGGCCTTCGCGGCCGCGAAACCGGTCGATAATCGCCTTGACCTGCAGAAATTTGGCTTCAGAATACTGTGTGTCGTCCGAACCGGTCAGCATACCCTCCGTGCAGGCTCGCAGCTCCGCCTGGAAATCGCGGATGTCTGCATCGGGGCTCGCCTGAGACTCCAGCACGATATAACGACCTGGGTCATAGTCGATTTGAGCCAGCGATTCATTGATGCGGGCGATGCGTTCCTTGATCGTTTCGCGTTCCCGCGCCAGTTGCCCGTTGAAGTTGGCAATCTCGTTGATCGTGTTGACGTTCAATAGCTCCTTGAAGCGAGCCTCGAAGCGCGGAAGATCGTCGGTATTCAGGCGAGCCAGCAACTCGCGATACTCGAACGTGGCTTCGAGGCTGGCGTCGAAATCGGCCGTATCGAGCTTGTATGTGTCCTTAAACGTCGACATGCTCTTGATGATGCGCTCGGTGAGGCGATCCAGGCGCTTGGCCTCGGCGTCCATATGCGCCTGCAACGCGTCACGCAGTTCGCGTTCACGGTTGTCGCATGACTCGACCGAAAGCTGATGCTCGCCCAGAATCTGCGCGCGCAGCACGTCAAGCCGCTCGCGGGTATCGGGGGCGATCCCGGCCAGCCATGCCGCGGTTTGCTCCCGCAATGCTTCGGCCGCTTCGCGTCTGGCGTCGATCCCGCCTAACTCCCGGTTGACGTCCGACAATGCCTTCTCGCTCTCCTTCAGCGCCGCCTGCACCGAGTCAAGCTGCGCGGCCAGTTCCAGCAACGCGTTGCTGGCCGCCTCCAGACGCGCTTTCTCATCCTGCAGGCGAGCGATCGTGGCTGAGCAGCTCTGCCAATCCAGCTCACGGAAATCGTTGAACTCATTGAGCGCCGCCAACACCTCCAACTGCCGCCGCAGTTTCGTCTGATCGCCCTGCGCTTTGGCGATCTGGCTGGCGATGCCGCCAAGGCGCATCTCGAGCGCACGCAGTTGCCCTTCCATCGCGGCGATCTTGGCGGCGTTGCTCCAACCGAGGACGTAGCGGCTGCGGTCGTCGAGACGATGGCGGTCGTCTTTCTCATGGCGTTCGCCGGACGCCTTGACCTGCCCTGTGCGAGTCAGCGCACGGGACTCGCGACGAAACTGTTCCTGCGTCGCGCAGCACGCGTAATCGAAGCGCCGCGCCAGCGCCCGCTCAAGCCAGCCGTAAAACGGCGAATCCGGTTTGATCGCGACGTTGCGCACCAGCGAGTCGCGATGCAGCTCGGCGATGTCCTGGTCGCGCGTGGCTCGCACGCGAAAATACACGAGCCGTCCCGCGAGATGCGTGCGATCCACCCACGCGGCGACATCGGAATAGTGCGCATCGGGCACGAGAAGCGAGAGGCCAAAGTTATGCAGCACCCGCTCGATCGCGCCTTCCCATTCGCGCGCTTCTTCACGCACCTGGATCAGTTCACCGGCGAACGGCATGCTGTCTTCGTCGAGACCGAGTGCTGCGCACAACGCCGCACGCATGGCGATCTGCTCCTTGGGGATATTGCTGCGTCGCGCCTTCAGGCTCGCGACTTCCTCGCCAAGCACATCATGTTCGCGCTTGCCCTCACGCAGCGACACGCCCCACTCGGTGATCTGGTTTTGCAGATCGGCTTCCCGCTGACTCACGCCCTCGCGCAGATCGGTCACCTGCTGCCGCTGCGCGATGAAATCAGGCTCGTCGGCAATCGCGGTTTCACCGACCTCAGCAAGCAATTGCGCGTGACGTTCGGCGCGCTGCTGGCGTCGATTGCGTTCGCGTTCCTCGTCTCGAATAGCGGCAGCAAGCTGCTCCAGCCGGTCACCGCCCTGCTCGGCAATCGCACGCTTTAGGCGATCGGCTTGCGTTCGATCCTGGTCGCACTGCTCGATACGCCGCTCCCTCTGCGCGCAAAGGCGTGCATGATCTTCCGCGAGCAACTGCAACCGCCGATCCAGCAGGCCCAGCTTCAATTCGGCGAAGTACGGCTTCAGCGCATCACGGCATACGCGCGAAGCCTCCAGTTCCACCGCCAGCGCGCCGTGCTGGTCGCAGTCCGCCACCAGGGGCCTGAGCAGCTCCACCTGACGCTTCGCCTTGAGCACTGCCTCGTGCGCGCGATTCAGATCGTCGAAGTGCGAGATCAGCGCGGCAATACGAGGCGCGACGTCGAACGGCTCGAGCATGTGGCTACGCACGAAGTCGGTCAGGTTACCGACCGACTTCATCGACACTGTCTGATGAAACAGCTCGAGCGCCTGCTCATTGTCGATGCCGAAGCGCCGGCGAAACCACGCGCCATATCTCGGAAAGGTGTCTTCGATTTGCGCGCCCAGGCTGCGCAACTTTTTGCGCAATTGCGCGATATCGGAGCCGAAGTGGACAAAGTCCGTCGCTATCGACAAATTCCGCTCAGCGCCGACATAAAAACGCTCGGGCTGGCTCTGCGCCTCTTTCATCCAGAAGACCTGCGCCAGCGAGATCGTCTGGTCATACCCAGCGTTGTGGAACACGCCGAGGATCACCGAGTAGCTGTTGCGGTCCCGCAAGGAAACGGGCCTGGCTGTACCGGTCACCTCGTTGCGCTCGGACTTGTAATGCCCGAGTACGTATGAGCGCAGCGTCCGCTCCTTGCTGTCCGCTCCTGCCGCCTTGTTGTAGGCGATACGCTGGGAGGGAACCATTAGCGTCGTAATCGCGTCGACCAGCGTCGACTTGCCCGAGCCGATGTCGCCCGTCAGCAGACCGTTCTTGCCATCCAACTGAAGCGTCCATACGCGCCCGTCGAATGTGCCCCAGTTAAAAACTTCCAGGCGAGTCAGGCGAAAGCCGGAGAGCGTGTCGTCGGCGAGAAAATCCAGTTCCAGCAGTTTTGGAATCGCCTCGTTCGGCTCATTCATCGACATCCCCTCCCGGTCCTGCCGTCGTGCCCGTCAGTTGCGCCTGGTACGCGGCGAGACGCGTGTCGAAGTCCGACAGCCATTGCGCGTCGACGAACGCCTTCAGGATGCGCTGCACTTCGAAACTGGCCGAGCCGTTCGCAACCTTCAACCGGCGCAGGAAGCCCAGCTCAACGATCTTGTTGATGTGCGTTTCGATCTGATCGATCAGCTTCGCTTCATTGCTGCTGTCCGGAAGGAAGACCCTGACGAGCTCGACGATGTCGTCGCGCGACAGCACCAGGCGCGTATCGCCGCCACCGGCATCGAATTCGGCAAGCTTCTTGCGCAGCAATGCCAGCAGCAGGCTGACCGGAAAAGAGATCGGCCGGCGTGCAATCAAACGCGGCAGCTTTGGCGCTGCGCCATCTTCAGCCTGCTCGGGACGGCTGCGCAGGAACGCGTAGCCTTCGGCCTCGTCCAGCACCAGTTCCAGGCCCAGTACCGACACGTAGTCCCGCACGCGTGCCTGCAGGTCGAGCAACGCGCCCCACAGACGTTCATCACCCTCACGATAGATCACGCCTTTGAGCAGCGTGATCGCCAGTGTCGATAGATCGACGTTCCCCGCCACATCTTGTCGTTCGTCTTCCATCTTCACCTCACAAAGATCACGCGTGGCAGCCGTGCGCATCGTGTCTTCGGCGTCTCGCCGCGACGGGTTGTTTGCCACACGATGACTTCGTGCGCATCTTCGTCCACGACCGTCTTGAACGCGTCGCTGCCCAGTTGCAGATACGCGACCAGCTCCGCAAGACCCTGCTGCAGCGGGTGTGATTCGATCAGCTCGCGCAACGTCACTTGCGACCGATCCTGCAAGGCCTGGCGGATATGACCCGCGAGCTGCGCACGGTCAACCACCACTTGCAAATACAGTGCCGCAGCGTCCAGATCGACGTCGCCCGTTTCCAGCGCAATATCCGTGATAACCGGCTTCTGCACGGGCGTGTGCAGCGGACGTTCCATCGGAAGCTCGACGTCGGATGACAACTCGCCAAGATTCATTATCTCGCCGACCGGCGGCGTGTCGCGTACAGCCAGCGCCCTGGCTTCGATGCCGCGCAGGATGTCCATGATGCGGCGGTTCTCCAGCCACGCCTGGTCATCGAGGAACCGGCGCAGTTGCTGCGACAACTGTGCGACCGTGCGCTGCGTGTGTTCGCCCGCTTCCAGCCAGTCGTAATGCACGCGGCCGGTCCGAACGTCGGGCTTGAGGTTGGCCACCACGGGCAATGCAAGCACTCGCGCGAGCCGTTCGGTGAGCTCTTCCTGGCGAGTGCTGGACATCAGGAAATCCCAGAATGCGCGGAAGCTTTTGCCCTCGTCCGAGTTACCGATCGCATCGCGCTCGCCCATGATCTCCTCCAGTAGCGCGCCCTTCGAACCCTCCCACAGCGCAATGCGCTCGCGCACCCGACGGTCGAGCATGCGGAAGTTCTGCTCCACTTCGCGAAAGTCGGTCAGCAGGTCGCGCGCCAGCTGCATGAATTGCTGGAAGCGATCTTTGAGGGCCGTGTCGTCCAACAGTGGAAGGTCCCCGGAATTCACCCGCGCGATCTCGGCATCGATCTCGTCTCGACGCCTATGTAATTCGGCTATGCGCTTTTGCGGATCGGATTCGCTGCCTTCGCTCATCTGCCGCAACAACTCGAACAACGTCAGCAGGCGTGATTCCGTGCCGACGAAGCTGCGTTCCGTTAGCGCATCCAGCCATACGATCGCTTTTTCCGTAGCTGGCGTAAGGTCGAAGTGGGCTTCGTCCGAGCCCTGGCGGTAAAACTTGCGCAACCAGCCCTTTTCCGGGCTGGCCCAGTCGTTGAGGTAGTCGAGCGCGCGTTTAGGATAGGCGTCCGCGTCCAGGCAATCGCGCAGTGTGTACAGTTCGTCTTCGAGCACTTCGGAGAGGTCAGCGGCGGACATCACGCGCACGTTCGGAACCACGAAAACGCGATGCAGGAAGCTCGCCACCAGCGGGGCGTGGTCGGAACGCAATAGCCGCCATGCTGGATGGCGCGTGCGAAGGGTGTCGAGGGTTGAGTAGTCGAGTGGCAAGGCTCTGGTCCCGGGCCGGCTCGTATCATTTGGCATGATCCGGCCGCGCGCTCATGTTAACTTGACGGCTGTAACGATACGCCCATTGCGCGCCCACTTCTGCATGCTTGGAGCAGGAGGAAACCTGTCGTCTCACATCCTCAGCGGCTTCCGTCTTCCATACCCTTGCGCAGCAAGGGTGTGAAATTTCCGACAGGACATCTGCAAGCCGCCTTGCCACGTCCGGTTTTCACCTGGGCCAGCCCAACGGCGGTTCCGCTCGGTCGAGCGGCGTGAATACCGTCGCTGACACCAGCGTGCTCTTTCGAACGCGATCCTCGATACAGGTCGCAACCGCAATGCAGCGCAAGTCAGTGCGTCAACCAGTTCGGGATAACTGCCGCATTGGCCGTCCCTCGATCCCGTCATCGACATAGCCGAGAGAAAGGGGATGCGAATGCTCCCAGCACGATCGAAGCGACGCGACAGCAGCACAGGCTGGCCTGCTACCTGGAGCAGATCGTGATGCGGGGTGGATATGCCGGCGCGTTCAGCCAATCGCAGTGCGATTTCCTCCTAGATACTATGGTTCTGTATTCGTCGGTCTCCTTCGGGAATTTGGCAATCGACAAATAGCCGTGCCGGTCGATGACCGAGACCTTGGGACGTGCGCCACCGAGTGACGACGCCGGCGCGAAGATCAGTTGCAGATCCTCATCAGTTTCCTCGTCCCGCAGGATCCGCTCGGTGATTTGCAGCAGCCGCCCCAATTCGATGAGCGCGGGGACGCCGACGGGCACGGGCGCCTGAAATTCGTCTTCTCCGCTCCAGCGGAATCGCAGTGCACCCAGACGCGTTTCATCCGCTACGCCCAACAGATAATCCGGTTCACCGAGCGTACGCACGCTCCGTCTTTCCCATTCGGCCTGTCGACGCTCCGCGCGCTGCATGAGGCGGTGCCCCCAGGCATCGGGCGCCGAATCGCCGATCGAACCAAAGACGGATTGATCTGGCGGCGGCGGGAAAACACCGCGCGTCAACGCCAGCGCCGGCTCGATCGAAAAGCGCTCGGCGTCGGCCAACCAGGTCTCGTCATATTCGAACGAGACCGTTTGTCCGGCGACAATTACTTCTGCCGGCCTCATACGATCGACATAGCTCGACCTCAAGCGGCTCCTCGCCCAGCCCCCTTTCGTTTATTGCGTTTTTCGATTATTTCGAATACATTTCACTCTGAGATTGCTTCACAACCGAGGAATTCGCCATGACCACTGCCGCACAAACCAAGATGACGCTGCCCGCCGAACGGGAAGTTCAAGCAGCCATGCAGGGTCAACGCGCCTTGGCGGCCTACCTGGCAACGCGCCTCGAAACGCAACGCATCCAGATCTTCGATGACCGGAACCAAGCCCACCAAGTAGAGTTGCCCACCTCTGCGTTGCGTCTGCTCGTCGATATCCTGGCCGAGTTGGCCGACGGCAATGCAGTGAAAGTCGTACCTGTCCATGCAGAACTGACAACCCAAGAGGCCGCGGACATCCTCAACGTCTCCCGCCCTCACCTGGTCAAGCTATTGGAGGATGGTGTACTGCCGTTTCATCGGACGGGAAAGCATCGTCGGGTGAGGTTCGCGGATCTGATGCAGTACAAGGATGCACGCGACCATGCTAGCGAAGAGGCCATGGCCGAACTCGCCCGCCAGGCTCAGGAATCAGACATGGGGTACGAATGAGGCATTCCCCATTCACTGCCATCTTTGATGCCTGTGTTCTCTATCCTGCGCCGTTGCGCGACTTTCTGATGTGGCTAGGACTGTCGGGACGGTTCCGTGCCCGCTGGAGTCGCGATATTCATGAGGAGTGGAAACGCAATCTACTGCTCAACAGGCCCGATCTGACACGCGCGCAGGTGGATCGCACTTCAGACCTGATGGATCGCGCAATCCCCGATGGCTTGGTGGATGGGTATGAAGATCTCACCGCGGGACTGACTCTGCCCGACCCCGACGACCGCCATGTTCTGGCTGCGGCCATCCGCTGTGGTGCCAGCGTGATCGTAACGTTCAATCAGCGGGATTTCCCAGCGGACATCCTCGCTTTCTACGGAGTGGAGTCTCAACATCCCGACGAGTTTGTGGAGAATCTCTTCGATCTTGATGCAGCAGCGGTGGTAGCCGCAGCGCAGCGCCAGCGTGCACAACTCAAGAACCCACCTATTGACGTCGATCGCTATCTGGAAATCTTATTTCGGCAAGGATTGGTTCAAACGATCAAAGCCTTAGCAACCTATCGTTCCATTCTCTAACATCGCAACCCAACACGGGCCGATTAAATTACTCGATACCATGTTGGAATTGTGCGCCCAAACATGGTATCGGCGTTTTTTCCATGGCACGCCCTCCGCGTGCCATAAGAAATACCATTGATGATGTGGGATTATATTTAACGAATATTATTTTTTACCACAAAATCAATAACCTATAAATCACCCTCACTCCCACTCAATCGTCGCCGGCGGCTTCCCCGAAATGTCATACACCACCCGATTGATCCCACGCACTTCATTGATGATCCGGTTCGACACATGCCCGAGCAGTTCATGCGGCAGGTGCGCCCAGTGCGCGGTCATGAAATCAAGCGTCTGCACTGCGCGCAGCGCGACCACGTATTCGTAGGTCCGGCCGTCGCCCATCACGCCGACGCTCTTCACCGGCAGAAACACCGCGAACGCCTGGCTCGTCAGCTCGTACCAGCTCTTGCCGGTTTCCTTGTCGACGGTGTTGCGCAGCGTCTCGATGAAAATCGCGTCCGCGCGACGCAGCAGGTCCGCGAACTCGCGCTTCACTTCGCCGAGAATCCGCACGCCGAGACCCGGGCCCGGGAACGGATGGCGATACACCATGTCGTGCGGCAGACCGAGCTTCACGCCCAGTTCGCGCACCTCGTCCTTGAACAGCTCGCGCAGCGGCTCGAGCAGCTTCAGGTTCAGCGTCTCCGGCAAGCCGCCAACATTGTGGTGGCTCTTGATCGTGTGCGCGGCCTTCTTGCCCTTGCCTGCCGACTCGATCACGTCCGGGTAGATGGTGCCCTGTGCGAGCCACTTCGCGTCCTTCAGCTTGCCGGCTTCCGTCTGGAACACCTCGACGAACTCCGCGCCGATGATCTTGCGCTTCGCTTCCGGATCGGTCACGCCCTTGAGCTTCGACATGAACGCTTCGCTCGCGTCGACGTGAATCACCTTCACGCCGAGGTTGTCCGCGAACATCGACATCACCTGCTCCGCTTCGTTCAGACGCAGCAGGCCGTGATCGACGAACACGCAGGTGAGCTGATCGCCGATCGCGCGATGCAGCAGCGCCGCCGCCACCGACGAATCCACGCCGCCCGACAGACCGAGAATCACGTGCTCGTCACCGACCTGCGCGCGGATCTTCTCGACGGCTTCGTCGATATAGTGGCCCATCTCCCAGTCGGCCTTCGCGCCGCAGATCGACAGCACGAAGCGTTCGAGCATCTCGCGGCCCTTCACCGTGTGCGTGACTTCCGGGTGCCATTGCAGGCCGTAGAAGTGGCGCGCCTCGTCGGCCATCGCCGCGATCGGACACGATTCCGTCGACGCCATCAGCTTGAAGCCTTCAGGCATCTCGAGCACCTTGTCGCCGTGGCTCATCCACACCTTCAGCATGCCGTGGCCTTCAGCGGTACGGAAATCTTCGATGCCTTCGAGGAAGCTCGTATGGTTGCGCGCGCGCACCTCGGCGTAACCGAATTCGCGCAGGTGACCGGCATCGACCTTGCCGCCCAGCTGCTCCGCCATCGTCTGCATACCGTAGCAAATGCCGAGCACCGGCACGCCGAGCTCGAACACCGCCTGCGGCGCGCGCGGCGTGTCGGCGTCGGTGACCGAGTTCGGACCGCCGGACAGGATCACGCCCTTCGGCGCGAACTCGCGGACGAACGCGTCATCGACGTCATACGGATGGATCTCCGAGTACACGTTCGCCTCGCGGACGCGTCGGGCGATCAGTTGAGTGACTTGCGAGCCGAAGTCGAGGATCAGGATCTTGTCGTGCATGGCAGCGGCCGATAGAGAGGGATTGAGCGGATAGGGAGTGATACGGGAAACTGGAAAGCCGCGTGTGCTGCGCGGCGAATGGCGTGTCTGTGTTCGTGATGTGGCGGCGAGGCGGTTGCCGCAAGGCAGTACTGCGGCCGCGATGCGTCCGGTTGCTGAAGCGTTCGATGCGTTCGATGCTGTCGAAGCGCGTTCGATGCGCGCGGGCGGACTTCGTCTGTATTCGTAGGGTTCGGTGTGTTGCGTGCGTCAACCATGAAACGGAGGCCGCGGATTCGCGACCGAGTCGCGCGCTTCGCGCCGCGCTGCTTCGCGCGCCGCCTCCTCTTCCGGCGTGAGCGGCACACCGGGCATGAGCGGCGCGGTTCTCATCGGCGGGGTCGTAGGGATGTCCGGGGGTACGTTACTGCGAGGCGACATCACCGGCTCGACCGGCACATAGCTCGCCGCCGTGAGCGGGGCCGCGGATCTTGGTGCGTTCGTCGCATCCACTGCAGCCGTGTCTCGCGCAGCAGCACGACGGTCGGCCTTCACTTCCGCTTTCGCGTTGCGTTCGGCCACCAGCGCTTCCGCGGCAAGTACCCGTTCGCGCCGGCGTACCGCACCGGCCAGCCGCACGCCACCGAAGCCGATGATCAGCAGCACCGCGCCCGCCAGCACCGATACAAGCTGGCCAAAGCCCGTCAGCGCCGGCTTGCGCAGCGCGAGCAGCCACACCAGCATCAGCACGCCGACCACCCAGTTCACGTGCCCGACGGTACGCGCGACCGGCGTCGTCATCGCGCCGTGCACCGATGCGCGCAACGCAAGCCACGCCATGCCGAGCAGCACTACACCGAATGCCTGACCGACCATCGATGGATCCGTCGGCACCAGCTGCAGCGCGTTGTACAGCGACGTCCAGGGCGTCAGCAGGAACAGCACGCCGAACCCGAGAACCAGCAATGCATCGACGACGAGTACCGCGCGCAGCAACGTTTTCATCGGTGTTTAGTCCACGTGGTAGTTGGGCGCTTCCTTCGTGATCTGCACGTCATGCACATGCGACTCGCGCATGCCGGCCGCGGTGATCTGCACGAACTCGGCCTTGTCGTGCATTTCTTCGATCGTGCGGCAGCCGCAGTAGCCCATGCTCGCGCGCACGCCGCCGATCAGCTGGAACAGGATCGCGCTGACCGAACCCTTATACGCGACGCGGCCTTCGATGCCTTCCGGCACGAGCTTGTCGATGTTCGCGGAGTTGTCCTGGAAGTAGCGGTCCGCGGCGCCGTCCTTCATCGCGCCGACCGAGCCCATGCCGCGGTACGACTTGTACTGGCGGCCCTGATACAGGAATACGTCGCCCGGCGCTTCTTCGGTGCCCGCGAACATGCTGCCCATCATCACTGCGTTCGCGCCGGCCGCGAGGGCCTTCGACACGTCGCCCGAGAAGCGCACGCCGCCGTCCGCGATGGCCGGCACGCCCGTGCCCTTCAGCGCTTCCGCGACGTTCGCGATCGCGCTGATCTGCGGCACGCCGACGCCCGCGACGATCCGCGTCGTGCAGATCGAGCCGGGGCCGATGCCGACCTTGACCGCGTCCGCGCCGTACTCGACGAGCGCGCGCGCAGCATCCGCCGTGGCGATGTTGCCGCCGATCACTTCCACGTGCGGGTAGGTCTTCTTGACCCAGCGAACACGTTCCAGCACACCCTTGCTGTGACCGTGCGCGGTATCGACGACGATCACGTCGACGCCCGCCTGCACCAGCAGCGACACGCGCTCTTCGTTATCCGCGCCGACGCCGACCGCGGCGCCCACGCGCAGCTTGCCGTGCTCGTCCTTGCACGCGTCCGGGTGTTCGGTCTGCTTCGTGATGTCCTTCACCGTCATCAGGCCGCGCAGCTCGAATGCGTCGTTGACTACCAGCACGCGCTCGAGGCGGTGGCTGTGCATCAGCGCCTTCGCATCGGCGAGCGGCGTGCCTTCCTTGACGGTAACGAGCCGCTCGCGCGGCGTCATGATGTTGCGCACCGGCTCGTCGAGCCGGCTTTCGAAGCGCAGATCGCGGTTCGTGACGATACCGATCAGCTGCGCGCCTTCGACGACCGGAAAGCCGGAAATGCCATGCTGTTGCGACAGCGCGATCACGTCACGCACCTTCATTTGCGGCGGCACCGTGATCGGATCGCGCACCACGCCCGATTCGAAGCGCTTCACCTTCGCGACTTCACGCGCCTGCTCGGCCGGCGTCAGATTCTTGTGGACGATACCGACGCCGCCCAGCTGCGCCATCGCGATCGCGAGACGCGCTTCGGTGACCGTATCCATTGCGGCGGACACGAGCGGCATGTTCAGGGAAATCTTGCGGGTCAGCCGGGTTTTCAGGCTGGTGTCGCGCGGCAGAACGTCGGAGAAGGCCGGGACGAGGAGCACGTCATCGAACGTGAGTGCTTTCTGGATCAGACGCATGGCAAATCCTATAGGCGCAAAAGCGAATTATACGCGAAACCGGAGCGGTTTTTGCTGCGCGAACAGCGAGTTAGCCGGTTTCGTGTCGTTTTTCCCGCTTCGGCGCCGTCGTGCCCGCGCGGAAATTTCGCTCTGCCTTTCAGGTCGTGTTCGGACGGTTTTCGTTTGCCCGGATTGCACGTTTCGCGGGCAGTGCAGGATCGAACAAGACCGCGGCCGCGGCACCTTCTACACTTCGCCGCATCGGGTTTTCCTTTTTGTCGGAGCAGTGTCGATGCAGCGCGGTGTGTTCTACGGCGTCCTCGCGGGCGCGATCTGGGGCGCGATTTTCCTCGTCCCGCGCACGCTCCCGGAGTTTTCTCCCGTGCAGATCGCGGCCGGCCGCTACATGATGTACGGCGTCGTGTCCGTCGTGCTCGCGCTGCCGTCCGCGCGCTCGCTGCTCGCGCGTCTCACGCGCCGCGACCTCGCCGAGCTCGTCCGGCTCGCGCTCGTCGGCAACCTGCTCTACTACATCCTCGTGACGGACGCGGTTCACACGATCGGCGTCGCGCCGGCTTCGCTGATCATCGGCGTGCTGCCGGTCAGCGTGACGCTCGCCGGCCGCGGCGACCACGGCGCGGTGCCCGTCGCGCGGCTCGTCGTGCCGCTTTCGCTGGTGATGGCGGGCATCGTCTGCATCAACGTCGACGTGTTCTCCGGCGGCACGCACGGCGCGAGCCTCGCGCTACAGCTCGGCGGGCTGGCCAGCGCCGTCGGCGCGCTCGCCAGCTGGACCTGGTTCGCCGTCGAGAACAGCCGCTATCTGCGCCGGCACACGCATTTCTCGGGCAGCGAATGGTCGATGCTGTGGGGCGTTGTCACGGGCGGGCTCGGCGCGCTGCTGTGGGTCGTGCTGCTCGGGTGGCAGGCGGGGATGGCGGCGCTGCACGCGGGCGGCACGGATCAGCTCGATGCCGCCGCCGCAATTCCGGCGTCGCGCTGGACGACCTTCTGGCTGTTGAACCTGTTTCTCGCGATCGGCCCGTCGTGGCTCGGCAACACGTTGTGGAACGCGGCGCAGAAGCGCCTGCCGCTGACGCTGTCAGGTCAGCTGATCGTCTTCGAGACGCTGTTCGCGCTCTTCTACGGCTTCATCTACGATGCGCGGCTGCCGCGGCCGCTCGAACTCGCCGCCGTCGCGCTGCTGGTGATCGGCGTGAGCTGGTCGGTGCGGCTGCATGCGGGGGAACGGCGCGGCGCGGCTACGTCGGAAACGCCCGATGCGGTTGCAAGAGATGCTTCTGAAGAATCCGTCGAAGACAAGGCCCAGCCGCAAGCGCACTGAGTTGCGCATTGAGTTGATTCGCGCGCGGACGGCCCCAGATTGTTCAAGCGTTCGATCCGTGGAGCCGGGCCCGAACCCGCAGCGTCAGCGCGAGTCCTTCGGCAGCCACTTGCGCCCTTCCACCGACCCGGCCTTGCGGCTCTTGTCGACGCGTCGCTGCCGCGCGGCCTTCGGATCGACGATCAGCGGCCGGTAGATTTCGACGCGATCGTGATCGGCGAGCACCGTATCGCGCGGCTTCAGTTTGCCGAACACGCCGACCTTCGCGTGCGCGAGGTCGAGTTCCGGGTGCTGCTGCTGGATCGCGCTCGCGTCGAGCGCCTGCTGCAGCGTCGCACCTTCGGGCAGGCGCAGTTCGATGCGCGTCTGACGGTCCGGCAGCGCGTAGCAGACTTCGACGAAAAGCTCGCGGCTCATGGCTTGCCGTAGCGCTGGTCGGCGCGCTTCACGAACGATTCGACGAAGGTATTCGCGATGTGACTGAACACTGGCCCAATGATTTTTTCGAGCAGCACGTTCGCGAATTCGTAGTGCAGCGCGAACTCGATCTTGCAGGCGTCGGCGCGCAGCGGCGTGAACCGCCAGTAGCCGGTGAACTTCCGGAACGGGCCATCGGCGAAATTCATGTCGATGCGGGTGGGACGCTCCTGCGTGTTGTGCGTCGCGAAGTGCTGCTTGATGCCCTTGAAGTTGATGTCGATCCGCGCTTCCATGCCGGTCTCGTCCTGACGGCGGATCTCGACGCCGCCGCACCACGGCAGGAAGTTCGGGTAGTCGGCCACGTCGGTGACGAGGTCGAACATCTGTTCCGCCGAATGGCGTATCAGGACGGTTTTCTGGACATCTGCCATAAATAGCGGACTTGCAGCGAGGATGGACTGGCGGCGGCGTTGCCGCCGCGGTGCGCTTTGCTAGAATTGTGATTTTAAACGAGTTGGCCACTTTCCATTCATGAGCATCATCGACAACAGGAAGGCATTCTTCGATTACTTCATCGAAGACCGCTACGAAGCGGGGCTCGTGCTCGAAGGATGGGAGGTCAAGGCGCTGCGCGCGGGGCGCGGCCAGATCAAGGAAGGGTACGTCGTGATCAAGAGCGGCGAGCTGTTCCTGATCGGCACGCATATCAGCCCGCTGCCCGAGGCCTCCACCCATATCAAGCCGGACCCCGTCCGCACCCGCAAGCTGCTGTTGCACAGCGAAGAGATCGACAAGCTGATCGGCAAGGTCGAGCAGCGCGGCTACACGCTCGTGCCGCTCAACTTCCACTACAAGGGCGGCCGCGTGAAGTGCGAGATCGGCCTCGCGAAGGGCAAGAAGCAGCACGACAAGCGCGAAACGGAAAAGCAGCGCGACTGGCAGCGCGAAAAGGCGCGGCTGATGCGTACGCCGACGTGAACGCGCGGTTTCGGGCGCTTCCTGCATCCCGCTTTCCACTTCCCGCAAACGGCAAGGCCCGCATCGAATGCGGGCCTTGCCTTTTTCAGCGTTGCAGCAGCGTGCGTGCGGCGATCCGCCGCGTTGTGGCGCCAGGAAGGCGCTACGAGCGCAGTTCCTCGCTCCGCGTACGGTTCACGATGGTCAGCGCCGACGCGATCATCGAGCTCATCTCCGCGAAATTGCCCGGCACGATCAGCGTATTGCCCTGCTTCGCGAGATTGCCGAACGCCGTCACGTACTGCTCGGCCACCTTCAGGTTCACCGCATCCATGCCGCCCTGCGACTGGATCGACGCCGCGATCTTCTGGATGGCCTGTGCGTTCGCCTCGGCCACCGCGAGAATCGCCGACGCCTGCCCCTGCGCCTGATTGATCGCGGCCTGCCGCTCGCCTTCCGATTTCTGGATGGCCGCTTCGCGCGCGCCGGCCGCGAGATTGATCTGCTCCTGCTTGCGGCCTTCGGACGCCGCGATCAGCGCGCGCTTCTCGCGCTCGGCGGTGATCTGCGCCTGCATCGCGTGCAGGATTTCCTTCGGCGGCGTCAGGTCCTTGATCTCGTAGCGCAGCACCTTGACGCCCCAGTTCGATGCGGCTTCATCCAGCGCGGACACCACGCTGTGGTTGATGAAGTCGCGCTCCTCGAAGGTCTTGTCGAGTTCGAGCTTGCCGATCACCGAGCGCAGCGTGGTCTGCGACAGCTGCGTGATCGCGAACACGAAGTTGCTCGACCCGTACGACGCCTTCATCGGATCGGTGACCTGAAAGTACAGCACGCCGTCCACCTGCAGCTGCGTGTTGTCGCGCGTGATGCAAACCTGGCTCGGCACGTCGAGCGGAATTTCCTTCAGCACGTGCCGGTACGCGACGCGATCGATGAACGGCAGCACGAGCGTCAGGCCCGGCGTCAGCGTGGCGTGATACCGGCCGAGCCGCTCGAGCACCCATGCGTGCTGCTGCGGCACGATCTTGACCGTCTGCGCGATCACCATGACGACGATCAGGAAAACGATGGCGGCGGCAATTGTCGATTCCATCTGCACTCCATCCGAATGGCCTGGCTGGCCGTTATTGGTCTTTTTTCACGCGTGCGCCGGTTGCCGGCTCGCGCTGACGATCAGGCAACTGCCGCGCAGCGCGGTGACCTTGTACCAGCGTGCGTCTTCCGGCTCGCCGGGCGCGAGTTCGACGTCCCATTGCGCGCCGCGATAGCTCGCCCGCGCGCGGCGGTCGTGCCAGCTTTCGACGGCGAGCTCCGCACCGATGTCGAGATTCACGTCGGGATTCTGCTGTGCCTCGAGCCGCGGCGGCCGGCGGCCGATGCGTGAGCGCCGCAGCACGAGCACCGCCGCCACCGCGACGACCGCGGCCACCAGCAGCTGCACGCCGAACGGCGCGCCCGCGAGCCGCGCGATCGCGCCCGCGATGCAACCCAGCGCGACCATCAGCATGTAGAACGTGCCGACGAGCAGCTCGAGCACCACGAGCGCCCCCGCGCCAACCCACCAGAACCATCCGGCAGCACTCACGATTCTCTCCATCGCGCCCTCACGGCGGGCGGTCGCCCGATTTATAGCACGAAGCGCCGGCGTTGTAGCGCAGTGTCAGTGCCGCGCTGCACAGTATGTGCGACGCACGTAGCGGTGCCGGTTCGCGCCGCTGCGCCGCCGTTTCGCAGGTCATTTGCCGCGCATAAGACAACGCCCCGGACAATGCCGGGGCGTTGGGGGAAACGCAGGACAATGAATGCGGCAACCGGGCATCGCGGTTCAGGCGTCAAGGATGGCGAAACAAGTTCGCCTTCCCTGATCCGTTGGGCGGCTCCCGGTGGTCCCGGCCATTAAGCCTTCGACTTCGCGAGCGCCTGCCATGTTTCGATGATCGTGTCCGGGTTCAGCGAGATCGACGCGATGCCTTCGTCGGTCAGCCATTGCGCGAAATCCGGATGATCCGACGGACCCTGGCCGCAGATGCCGACGTACTTGTTCAGCCGCAGGCACGTTTCGATCGCGCGCTTGAGCATGAACTTGACGGCCGGATCGCGCTCGTCGAAATCCACCGCGAGCAGTTCCATGCCCGAGTCGCGGTCGAGGCCGAGCGTGAGCTGCGTGAGGTCGTTCGAGCCGATCGAGAAGCCGTCGAAGTACTGAAGGAACTCTTCGGCGAGAATCGCGTTCGACGGCACTTCGCACATCATGATCACGCGCAGGTCGTTCACGCCGCGCTTCAGCCCGAACTTCTCGAGCAGGCCGATCACGCGCTCCGCCTGCTTCAGCGTCCGCACGAACGGCACCATGATCTCGACGTTGGTCAGGCCCATCTCTTCACGCACGCGCTTCAGCGCGAGACATTCCATCTCGAACGCCTGCGCGAAATCGTCGGCCACGTAGCGCGACGCACCGCGGAAGCCGAGCATCGGGTTCTCTTCGTCCGGCTCGTAGCGCGAACCGCCGATCAGCTTCTTGTACTCGTTCGACTTGAAGTCCGACAGACGCACGATCACGGGCTTCGGGAAGAACGCCGCGCCGATCGTCGCGATGCCTTCCGTCAGCTTGTCGACGTAAAACGCACGCGGCGACGCATGGCCGCGCGCGACGCTCTCGACGGCCTTCTTCAGGTCCGGATCGACGTTCGGGTACTCGAGGATCGCCTTCGGGTGCACGCCGATGTTGTTGTTGATGATGAATTCCAGCCGCGCCAGACCCACTCCGTAGTTCGGCAGCTGCGAGAAGTCGAACGCGAGCTGCGGATTGCCGACGTTCATCATGATCTTGACCGGAATCTCCGGCAGCTCGCCGCGCTGCACTTCGGTGACTTCGGTTTCGAGCAGACCGTCGTAGATCTTGCCTTCGTCGCCTTCCGCGCACGACACGGTGACGAGCGCGCCGTCCTTCAGCACGTCCGTTGCGTCGCCGCAGCCGACCACCGCCGGCACGCCGAGCTCACGCGCGATGATCGCCGCGTGGCAGGTCCGGCCGCCACGGTTCGTGACGATCGCCGACGCGCGCTTCATCACCGGCTCCCAGTTCGGATCGGTCATGTCCGCGACGAGCACGTCGCCCGGCTGCACACGCTCCATTTCCGACGGATCGTGAATCACGCGCACCGGGCCCGCGCCGATCTTCTGGCCGATCGCGCGGCCCGTTGCGATCACCTGCGACTGGCCCTTCAGCTTGAAGCGCTGCTCGACCTTGCCCGCGGCCTGGCTCTTCACCGTCTCCGGACGGGCCTGGAGAATGAAGATCTTGCCGTCGCGGCCGTCCTTGCCCCACTCGATGTCCATCGGGCGCTGGTAGTGCTGCTCGATGATCACCGCGTATTTCGCGAGCTCGATCACGTCTTCATCCGTGATCGAGAAGCGGTTGCGCTGCTCGTGGGCGACGTCCACCGTCTTCACGCGGCCCGGCTCGCCCGGCTTCGTGAATTCCATCTTGATCAGCTTCGAGCCGATCGAGCGGCGGATGATCGGGTATTTGTTCTGCGCGAGCGTGGTCTTGAAGACGTAGAACTCGTCCGGATTCACCGCGCCCTGCACGACGGTTTCGCCGAGGCCATAGCTCGACGTGATGAACACGGCATCCTTGAAGCCGGACTCCGTATCGAGCGTGAACATCACGCCCGCCGCGCCGACGTCCGAGCGCACCATGCGCTGCACGCCCGCCGACAGCGCGACTTCGGCATGCGTGAAGCCCTTGTGGACGCGGTACGAGATCGCGCGGTCGTTGTACAGCGACGCGAACACGTGCTTCATGCGGTCGAGCACGTCTTCGATGCCGACCACGTTCAGGTAGCTCTCCTGCTGACCGGCGAACGAAGCGTCCGGCAGGTCTTCGGCCGTGGCCGACGAGCGGACCGCGAACGACAGTTCTTCAGGCGAGCTTTCCGTGAGCGTGACGAAGCCCTCGCGGATTTCCTGTTCGAGGCGGGGCTGCAGCGGCGCGTCGACGATCCACTGGCGGATTTCCTTGCCAGCTTCGGCGAGCGCCTTCACGTCGTCGACGTTGAGCGTTTCGAGACGCGCGGCGATGCGTTCGGTGAGGTTGTTGTGATGGAGGAAGTCGCGGAACGCGAGCGCCGTGGTCGCGAAGCCCGTCGGCACGCGCACACCGGCCTGGGCGAGCTGACTGATCATCTCGCCGAGCGACGCGTTCTTGCCGCCGACGATCTCGACGTCGGTCATCCGCAACTGCTCGAAGGGAACTACATACGCCTGATCCTTTGCGACGTTTACTGCGTTAGTCATACAAGCCCCTAAGTGGAAAAAATGCACGATTGCGCAAGTGGGCTCACGCGGGCCCGCTTCATTGGAAAGCGGGCGCGCCTTGCACAACCTGTTGGAGAAGCAATCGCCGCGGCGTACCCGGCAGCGCCGGGCTTTCGGTCTCCAGCGGGCAGCGCCCAGAAGCGCACCGATTCGCAAAATTAGAGACAGAAACGCGAAAAACGAACCGGTTATCGGGAGATAACCCAGCGAATAGCACGACGTTGAACGTCGGATCGCTGCGATTCGCCTGCAATTGCTTATCCAACAGGTTGCCGCTATTCTACCGTGCCGACTTGCCGAATGGGTCAGTCGGACGAGAAATGCGCGCCGAGGCGCGCGGGGCGGCCATCCCGCCGGTTTTTCGTGCGCCGCGGAGCACTGTCTGAAGCGCGGCCGCAACGCTCTTTGCGGCGGGACCGGGCATAGAACGCATTTCCCGTGCCTGACCGCCTTTGATCTCATGCAGCCAGATGCGTCGCCCACGGGCGCCAGCCCCGCCCATCGCGACGCGCGTGACGCTTTACCTTCTGCTTCGACTTTTTGCAGGCCCCATCCGATGCCGCCTACCGTCTTCATCGTGTCCGACGGGACCGGGATCACTGCCGAGACCTTCGCGCATTCGATCCTCTCCCAGTTCGACCAGAAATTCCGCCTCGTGCGCGTGCCGTTCGTCGACTCGACCGAAAAAGCCTACGCGACGCTCGAAAAGATCAACGAGGCCGGGCGCCAGGACGGCCGCCGGCCGATCGTGTTCACGACGCTCGTGAACAGCGGCTCGAACCAGATCGTGAAGGACTCCGACGCGCTCGTGCTGGACATGTTCCAGACCTTCGTCGAGCCGCTCGAGCAGGAACTCGAACTGAAGTCGAGCCATGCGATGGGCCGCGGTCACCAGAACGCGGACACCGAGGAGTACAAGAACCGCATCGAGGCGATCAACTTCTCGCTCGCGCACGACGACGGCCAGTCGAACCGCAATCTCGCGGAAGCCGACGTGATCCTCGTCGGCGTATCGCGCAGCGGCAAGACGCCGACGAGCCTCTACCTCGCGATGCAGTACGGCGTGAAAGCAGCCAACTATCCGCTGATTCCGGAAGATTTCGAGCGCGGCAAGCTGCCCACGCCGCTCCTCGAGCACCGCGCGAAGATGTTCGGGCTATCCATCGATCCGCAGCGGCTCGCGGAGATCCGCAACGAGCGGCGCCCGGGCAGCAAATACGCGGCGCTCGAAAACTGCCGCTACGAGATCAACGAAGCGGAAGCGATGATGCGGCGCGAAGGGATCAAATGGCTGTCGTCGACGCACAAGTCGATCGAAGAGATCGCGACCACGATCCTGCAGGAAATCAAGCTGGATCGGCCGGGGTATTGATTCGAGGGCCTTCCTTCTGTCGCGGAAGGCTACAAGCGCGGCAGATTCAGCGGCTGCCGCGCTGCTGACGGCACTGCTCGAACAGGCACACGGCCGCTGCGGCCGCGACATTCAGCGACTCCATCCCGCCTGGCTGCGGAATCGTCACGCGCTGGGTCGCGGCATCACGCCAGGCCTGCGACACCCCGGCGCCCTCATTGCCGAAAATCCACGCCAGCGGTCCGGACAGATCGGCATCGTAGATCGCCTTCGCGCCATGCGAATCGGTGATCGCCGCCGGAATGTCGAGGCGCTGGATCAGCTCGGTCGCATCGATGTCCTCATGAATCTGCAGCAGGAAATGCGCGCCCATCGCCGAGCGCAGCACCTTCGACGACCACGCGTACGCCGTGCCCGGCGCGCAGAACACATGCGCGACGCCCGCGGCCGCCGCGCTGCGCAGGATCGAGCCGACGTTGCCTGCGTCCTGCACGCCGTCCAGCACGATGCAGGTCTCGCGCACCCGTTCGGGTAACGCTTTCGCGAGCTTTTCCACCAGCAGCAGCACACCCACGCCGTTGACCACGTTCGATAGTTGCCCGAACAGCGCATCGGGCAGCGTGACGACGCGCGACGGCTCGATCCGCGCGACGATCGCCTGCGTTTCGGCGTGGCGCAGCGCGCCCTCGGTGACGACGCAGGTTTCGGGCTGCCCTGCCGTGTCGAGATACCCGGCGGCGAGGTGCAGGCCTTCGAGCAGCGCATGGCCGCTCCTGCGCTGCTGATGCGTCGAGCCGGCGAGCGCCTTCAGGCGTTTGTAGAGCGGATTGTCACGCGACGTGATGGCTTTCACAGGCAGCGCACGCAGTGGGAATGGATGGAATTCGAAGGCCGCACGCTGCGCGAGACATTGCGGTCGCGCACAGTCGTATCGGCAAGATCAGGACCCGGCGGCCGGATGATCGCCGTTCGTATCCGGCGACACTTCATCGGGAAATGCCGCGAACGGGTCGTCGTCGAGCGCGAGCGCATCGGCGCCGGGCCCGACGATATGGGCGACCGGTACGTTGACCACCGTGCCGAACAGCAGATGCGCTTCGCGCACCGGCGCGAAAGAACGCCGGTGATGCTCGCACGGCCCATGCACGCGCAACGCTTCGAGATGCTGCGGCGTGCCGTAGCCCGCGTGCGCATCGAAGCCGTACATCGGGAACGTCCGGTGCAGATCGACCAGCATCCGGTCGCGCGTCACCTTCGCAATGATCGACGCCGCCGAGATCGACTTCACCAGCGCGTCGCCGCCGATCACCGCCTCACTGCGGATCGACAGCACCGGGCAGCGGTTGCCGTCGATGCGCGCGAGCGTGGGCGTCACCGACAGCCCTTCCACCGCGCGCCGCATCGCGAGCATGGTGGCGTGCAGGATGTTGAGCGTGTCGATCTCGTCGACCGACGCGGACGCGACGCACCACGCGAGCGAGCGCTCGACGATCTTCTCGTAGAGCGCCTCGCGCTTCGCCGCCGGCAGCACCTTCGAGTCGTCGAGGCCGCGAATCGGCCGCTCGGGGTCGAGGATCACCGCCGCCGCGACCACCGGCCCGGCCAGCGGCCCGCGACCGGCTTCGTCGACGCCGCAGATCACTTCATCCGGTGCGTTGAAGTCGAAGCCCGATTGCGTGAGCGCACGGCGCCGCGCCGCGTTCTTCGCGGCGATCTTTGTCATCGGCTTGCGCGCGGTCGGCTTCTCCGCCGGCGCGGAGCCGGCGACCGCCTTGCCTTTGGACGTGCGCGACGGCGTGCTCATACCCGCTTCCCACGCGCTTCGATCACACCGGCCACCGCTTCCGCGGCCCGTTGTGCCGTGTTCTGCTTCAGCGCGTGATGCATCTCGGTGAAGATTTCTGTCAGCGTGCGCCGGTTCGCCTCGTCGCGCAACTGCGTCAGCGTGGCTTCCGCGAGCGCCTCGGGCGTCGCGAAGTGCTGCAGGATCTCCGGCACGACGAACCGACCGGCCAGAATGTTCGGCAGGCCCACGTACGGCAGATAGCCCTGGCGGCGCATGATCTCGCCGGTCAGCCACGGCACCTTGTACGAGATCACCATCGGCTTCTTCAGCAGCGCGGCTTCGAGCGTGACGGTGCCGCTCTTCACGAGGATTGCGTCCGCGGCGGTCATCGCGAGCTGCGACTGGCCGTCGGTCAGCGTCAGATCGAGCAGCGGGTGAGCCGCGACGAGCGGCCGCAGCAGTTCGCGGATCGCCGGCGTCGCGGCCGGCATCACGAAGCGCACACCGGGCTCGCGCTGCCGCATCAGGTCCATCGCGGCGAAGAAGGTCGGCCCGATCAGGCCGATTTCGGACTTGCGGCTGCCCGGCAGCACGGCAATCACGGGACCGGATTCAGGCAGGCCCAGCGTGCGCCGCGCGCCCGCCGTATCGGGTACGAGCGGAATTTCATCCGCAAGCGGATGACCGACGTACGTCGCCGCGACGCCCGATTTTTCCAGCAGCGCGGTTTCGAACGGAAACACGCACAGCATGTGATCGACGGCCTTCGCGATCTTCTTGATGCGGCCGCCGCGCCACGCCCAGATCGACGGGCAGACGAAATGGATGGTCGGAATGCCCGCGTCGCGCAGCGCGTGCTCGAGCGCGAAGTTGAAGTCCGGCGCATCGACGCCGACGAAGGCCGCCGGCGGCTCCGCGAGCAGCTGGCGCTTCAGTTCGTTGCGGATGCCGAGGATCTCGGGAATGTGACGGAGCACTTCGACGTAGCCGCGCACCGTCAGCTTTTCCATCGGGAAATGGGCGTCGAAGCCCTCCGCGATCATGCGCGGCCCGCCGATGCCGTAGATGTGCGCCGATTCCGGCAGCCGGCTTTTCAGGCCGCCCAGCAGCGATGCCGCGAGCAGGTCGCCGGACGGTTCTCCGGCGACCATCGCGAGCCGCAGCGGACTCGGTTGCAGCGCCATCCTAGCGGATGATGCCGCGTTGCGACGCCTCGACGAAGTCGACGAGCGCCTTCACGTGCTCGTCGCCGTCGCCGCCGGCCGTCGCCAGTTCGCGCAGCTGCACCTTCGCGTCTTCGAGCGACAGGCCGTTCTTGTACAGCAGCCGGTACGCGCTGCGCAGCGCCGAGATCGCGTCGGCCGAAAAGCCGCGCCGGCGCAGGCCTTCGACGTTGATGCCGTGCGGCTCCGCCTTGTTGCCCGCGGCGATCACGAACGGCGGGATGTCCTGCACGAGCGCGGACGCGCCGCCGAGCATCGAATGCGCGCCGATCCGCACGAACTGGTGCACGCCCGACATGCCGCCGACGATCGCGTAGTCGCCGATGATCACGTGGCCCGCCATCTGCGCGTTGCTCGACAGGATCACGTTGCTGCCCACGCGGCAGTCGTGGCCGATGTGCACGTACGCCATGATCCAGTTGTCGTCGCCGAGCGTGGTGAGGCCCGCGTCCTGCACCGTGCCGGTGTGAATCGTCGTGAATTCGCGGATCGTGTTGCGATTGCCGATCTCGAGCCGCGTGGGCTCGTCGCGGTACTTCATGTCCTGCGGACGACCGCCGACCGACGCATAGTGGCCGATCCGGTTGTCTTCGCCGAGTGTCGTGTACCCCTCGATCACGCTATGCGAACCGATCGTCGTACGCGCGCCGATCGTGACGTGCGCACCGACGACCGCGTACGGGCCGACTTCGACGCTTTCGTCGAGCTGCGCGCCCGGTTCGATGATCGCGGTGGGATGAATCCTGCTCATGCTCCCTCGCCTGTGAAGCTGTTGCGTTGCGGGGCCTGCCTGCCGTCCATGCCGGACGCGCGTGGACTTACTGGCCGTCCGTATCCGTATTGCGCACCGCGCACATCAGGTCGGCTTCCGCCGCGACCTGACCGTCCACCTCGGCGCGCGCCTTGAATTTCCAGATGCCGCGCATGTGGCGCTCGAACGTGACGTTGAGAATCAGCTGGTCGCCCGGTTCGACGACACGCTTGAAGCGCGCGCCATCGATGCCGACGAACAGGTACAGCGTCGTGTCCGGATCGTGCGGTTCTTCCGCGAACGTCAGCAGCGCCGCCGTCTGGGCGAGCGCTTCGAGAATCAGCACGCCCGGCATCACTGGCCGCTTCGGGAAATGTCCCTGGAAGTACGGCTCGTTGATCGTCACGTTCTTCAGCGCTTTGATGCTCTTGTGCGGTTCGAGTTCGAGCACGCGATCAACCAGCAGGATCGGATAGCGATGCGGCAGAAGCGTGAGAATCTTGTGTATGTCGAGGTTGATTTTTTCGGTGCTCATGGTGTTTCTGCTCACGCGTTGACTGCGCGATGATGACTGCGGATGTTAGTGCCGGCGGACGTGCTCAGGCTGACGGCTTGCCTGCCGCGTCTTTCGCCGCGGCTTCCAGTGCCTTGATCCGGTCGCGCAGCTTGTCGATGTTACGCAAGAGCGCGGCGCTTTTGTTCCAGTCGGCGTGCTCCACGGCCGGGAATGCGCTCGTGTACATGCCGGGCTTCAGCAGCGACTTCGATACGCCCGACTTCGCGGTGACGATCACGTGGTCGGCAAGCGTCACGTGGCCGGCGATGCCGACCGCGCCGCCGATCATGCAATGCCGGCCGATCGTCGTGCTGCCCGCGATGCCCGCGCAGCCCGCGATCACCGTGTACGCGCCGACCTTGCAGTTATGGCCGATCTGCACGAGGTTGTCGATCTTCACCGACTCCTCGATGATCGTATCGGCCATCGCGCCGCGGTCGATCGTGGTATTCGCGCCGATTTCCACATCGGGGCCGATCGTCACGCCGCCGACCTGCGGAATCTTCACCCACGTGCCGGTGCGCTCGTCGCCTTCGCCGGTGAAGTCCGGCGCGAAGCCGAAGCCGTCCGACCCGATCACGGCGCCTGCATGAACGATCGCGCGTTCGCCGATCGTGCAGCCATGATAGACCGCGACGTTCGGATACAGGTGCGAGCCCTCGCCGATGCTGGTGCTGCGGCCGATGAACACGTTCGCGTCGAGCCGCACGCCGGCGCCGATCACCGCGTCCGCTTCGATCGTCACGTTCGGGCCGATCACCGCGCTCGCGGCCACCTCGGCGGACGGGTCGACCGTTGCGCTCGGGTGGATGCCCGCGTCGAGCTTCGGCGCGTTCAGGTCGATATACGCCTGCGCGAGGCGGGCGAAATAAGCGTACGGGTTCGGCGTGACGATGAAGTTGCGGCCTTCGCGCGCCGCGACCTTCGCGAGATCGTTCGCGTTGATCAGCACGGCGCCGGCGCGGGTCGTCTCGACCTGCGAGAGGTACTTCGGGTTCGCGAGGAACGCCAGCTGGTCCGGGCCAGCCTGATCGAGCGGCGCGAGACTGCCGACGGTATGCGTCGGGTCGCCGACGATCTCTCCGCCGAACTGCTGGACGATCTGCTCGAGCTTGAATGCCATACCTGTGATGCTCCCTGCTTTTCTTTGTGGCTGCGCTGGCAACTGCGGCTAACAGCTTCTGCTAACTACCGCGGCCGTCAACTTCGGCCGACAACCGCTGCGGCCGAGCCAACCCGCATCGCCGCCGGTTGTCCGCGGGACGGTTCCCGCGGATGCCGGTCAGTTGCTGCTGGTCGCGCTCGCGCCGCTTGCCGGTGCGCCCGAGGCCAGCGCCTTCAGCACCTGATCGGTGATGTCGATGCGCGGGCTGACGTACACCGCTTCCTGCACGATCAGGTCGTAATGCTGCTGCTCGGCGATCTGCTTGATCACCTTGTTCGCGCGGTCGAGCACCGCCGCGAGTTCTTCGTTGCGGCGCTGGTTCAGGTCTTCACGGAATTCGCGCTGCTTGCGCTGGAAATCCGAGTCGAGCTGCGACAGGTCGCGCTGCTTCTGCGCGCGATCGGTCGGGGACATCGACGCGCCGTTCTTGTCGAGCGAATCCGACATGACCTTCAGCTTCTGCGCCATGTCCTGCAGATCCTTGTCGCGCTTCGCGAACTCCGCTTCGAGCTTGGTCTGCGCGGCCTTCGCCGGCACCGACTCCCGCAGGATACGGTCCGAATTCACGGCCGCGATCCGCGCCTCCTGCGCGTCTGCGTTCATCGCACCGGCGCCGAGGCCGAGCGTCACCGCAAACGCCACCGCCCACATCACACGTTTCGAACCCATACCGGTTAGCAAAGTCATCCTCTCGATACCGTATTGAAGCCGATCAGAACGCCGTCCCGATCTGGAACTGGAACTTCTGGTACTGGTCGCCAGCATGCTTGACGAGCGGGAAGCCGAGGCTCAGCTTCAGCGGACCGATCGGCGAGATCCACGCGAGGCCGAGACCGTAGCCGTAACGCAGCCCGTTCGCACCGGTGCTGCTGCCTTCCGTGCCCCAGACGTTGCCGCCGTCGAGGAACGTAAACACGCGCAGCGTGCGATCGTAGCCGGTGCCCGGCAGCGGGAACGTCAGCTCGATGTTGCCGACCACCATCTTCGAACCGCCGATCGGGTCGTTTGTCGACGTGTCGCGCGGACCCAGCGAACTCGGCTCGCAGCCCCGCACCGAGCCGATACCGCCGGCGTAGTAGTTCTTGAAGATCGGGAACGGCTTGCCGCCGAAGCCATTGCCGTAGCCGCCCTGCACATTCAGGCCCAGCACGAAGCCACGCGCAAACGAGTAATAGTACTGCGCCTGCACATCCGCCTTGTAGTACTCGGTGCTGCCCGCCGGCGTACCAACCTCGGCATTCGCCTGCGTGAAGTAGCCGCGGCTCGGCACGAGCGCGCTGTCGCGGGCGTCGCGCGACCAGCCGATCGTGACGGGCACGTTGTTCGACACGCGGCCGAAATCGTTGACGTAGTCCTTGTAGCTTTGCGGCGTCGACTGGTCGACGTCGAGCGTGTCCTGCTCGAAGCCCGCGCCGAAGTAGACCGTGTCGACTTCCGAGAACGGGATGCCGAACTTCAGGTCACCGCCCATCGTGACGATCCGGAAGCTGGAATCGCTCGAATAGTACAGCGGCTGGTAGGTGCGGTAGTACAGATCGGTGATGCGCTTGATGCCATCCACCGTGAAGTACGGATCGACCTGCGTGACCGTCAGCGTGCGATAGGTCTTCGCGGTGTTCACGTTGACCGCGAGGCTCGTGCCGGTGCCGAACACGTTGTCCTGCGACACGCCGGCCGACAGCACCACCTTGTCCGTCGACGAGAAGCCCGCGCCGGGCGTGATCGCGCCGGTCGGCTTTTCCGCGACCTTCACGTCGATGTCGACCTGGTCGGGCGTGCCTTCGACGGGCACCGTGGTCACGTCGACATCGGTGAAGTAGCCGAGACGGTTGATGCGGTCTTTCGACAGCGCAAGGCGGTTCGAATCGAACCACGAGCTTTCGAGCTGGCGCAGTTCGCGGCGCACGACTTCGTCGCGCGTGCGCGTATTGCCGACCACGTTGATGCGGCGCACGTACACGCGGCGGCTCGGATCGACCTGCAGCGTAAGATCAACCTTGTGACGTTCCTGATCGAGCTGCGGCACCGCGTTCACCGTGGCGAACGCATAGCCGTACTCGCCGAGCTTGCCGACGAGCGCCTTGGTGGTGGCCTGCAGCCTGTCGGCGGAGAATCGATCGCCCGGCTTGATGTCGACGAGCTTGTTCAGCTCCGCTTCGCGATCGAGCAGATTGCCCGCGAGCCTCGCGCCCGAAATCGTGTAAGGTTGGCCTTCATGTACCGTGATGGCCAGATACATGTCCTTCTTGTCCGGCGACACCTGCACCTGGGTCGACTCGATGCTGAATTCGAGGTAGCCGTGATTCAGGTAGTACGAGCGCACGTTTTCCAGGTCGCCCGTGAGCTTGTCTTTCGGGTACAGGTCGTTCTTCGTGTACCACGAGAACCAGTTCGGCGTGGACAGCTGCATTTCGTCGAGCAGCGTGCCCGAGCTGAATGCCTGGTTGCCGATGAAGTTGATCTGGCGGGTCTTCGCGCTCGGACCTTCGTCGACCGCGAACAGGATCGACATGCGGTTGCGGTCGATCGGCGTGACGGTGGTGGTGACTTCAGCGGCGTAGTAGCCGCGCGTCAGGTACTGGCGCTTCAGTTCCTGCCCGGCACGGTCGACGAGCGCGCGGTCGTAGTAGCGGCCCTGCGAAAGGCCGATGCTGCGCAGCGCCTTCGTCAATGCGTCTTTCTCGAACTCGTAGATGCCGGAGAACTCGATGCCGCCGATGGCCGCGCGCTCGACGACCTGAACGCCTACCACGTTGCCTTCGACCACGATCTTCACATCATTGAAGAAGCCGGTGGCGTACAGCGCGCGGATCGCTTCGGACGCTTTGTCGTCCGTGAACGTGTTGCCGCGCTTGATGGGCAGGTACGCGAACACGGTGCCCGGCTCGATGCGCTGCAGTCCCTCGATGCGGATGTCCTGAACCACGAAAGGAGTCGTCGCCTCGGCGACCAGCCCTTGTGCGGCGAACGCCGTGGCTGCAACCGATTTAGGAACCAGGCGATGAGCTTCTACCAAGTGCTTCCCCAAAGATTTTAGCTGCATCGGGTCTGGCGTTCGTGCGTCGAGACACCGCCAGGCCCTTTCAAAAGTGAATCAAACGAGCCAGATCGTTAAACAACGCGATCGCCGACAACGCGACGATGCACGCGAGTCCTGCTCTTTGCAGCACGAGTTGCCACCGATCCGAAACGGCTTTGCCGGTTACGGCCTCAACCAAATAATATAACAGATGCCCCCCGTCCAATACCGGAATCGGTAATAGATTCAGCACGCCAAGACTGATGCTGACGAGACCTAGAAACGAGAGGAATGCTGACGGACCGAGCCGCGCGCTTTTGCCCGCGTAGTCCGCAATGGTTACCGGTCCGGACAGGTTCTTCAGCGACGCCTCGCCGACCAGCATGCGGCCGAACATCCTGAGCGAGTACAGCGCAATGTCCCATGTGCGTTGCGCGCCGAGCTGGATGCTCTCGAACGGGCCGTAGCGCACCTCCACCATCGGCACCTGATCCGCGAGCGCGGCACCGATCCGGCCGACCGACGCGCCCGTCGCATCGTCACGCTGCAGCACCGGCGTGACCGTCACATTCTGCAGCGCGCGCGCGTAGCCGCGTTCGATCTGCAGCAGGACCGGCTGCCCGGCGTGCGACTTGATCGTCGCGATGAAACTGGTTGCGCTGTCGACAGGTTTGCCGTCGATGCTGCGCAGCTTGTCGCCGGGCACGAGTCCCGCGCGCTGCGCCGCGCTGCCCGGCTCCACCGACGCCACCGACAGCGTGCCACCACCGGGCTCGAAGCCGAGATGCGACATGAAGTCGTCGTCGACCTGGCGATCGGAAACGCTCGACAGATCCAGCGGGAAATCGAATGGGCCACGCGTGCCTTCGCGCGCGACGAGCACCACGTGACGATGATCGAAGGTCGCGCCGAGCAGTTTCCAGCGCAGGTCGGACCACGAGCGCACCGCGTGGGTCTCGCCATCGCCGCCGTCACGATAGCGGATCCCGACGATCGTCTCGCCGCCGTCGAAGCCCGCGCGCGACGCTACAGTATTCGACGCAGGCGCCGCGACGGTGGCGACCGGTTCACTGACGCCGCTCGCGTAGACGATGGCGAACAGCAGGATGGCCAGCAGGAAGTTCGCGATCGGACCGGCCGCCACAATCGCGAAGCGCTGCGCGACCGATTTGCGCGTGAACGCATACGGCAGATCTTCCGGCGCGATCACCGCGTCGGGATCGCGTTCGTCGAGCATCTTCACGTAGCCGCCGAGCGGCAGCGCGGCGATCGTCCACTCGGTGCCGGTCTTGCGGCTCACGCGCTGGAAGAGCGGCTTGCCGAAGCCGATCGAAAAGCGCAGGACCTTGACGCCGCACAGCCGCGCGACGCTGTAATGCCCGTACTCGTGAACGACGACAAGGACGCCGATGGCGACCGCGAAGGCAAGCAGTTCGGTCAGCAGGTCCATGAGCGCCTCGCTACTGAATGGCGCGTTCCGTGTATTCGGTGCGCGCCGCGCGCTGAAACACGGCCGGCAGCCGGTCGATGAACGCGGTGGCCGCGCGGCGCGCCGCCGCGTCGGCTTCAATCACATCGTCGAGACTCGCGGCGCGGCGGTTCGGCAGTGCGTTCAGCACGGCATCGACCGTGTCCGCGATCGCCATGAAACCGATCCGGCGCGCGAGGAACGCCTCGACGGCCACTTCGTTCGCGGCGTTCAGCGCCGCGCTCGCGACGCCGCCCTCGGCCAGCGCTTTCAGTGCGAGCGCGAGACACGGGAAGCGCGCGTAGTCCGGCTTTTCGAACGACAGCGACGCGACCTGCGCGAGGTCCAGCGGCGCGACGCCCGAGTCGACCCGCTCCGGAAACGCCAGCGCGTGCGCGATCGGTGTACGCATGTCGGGATTGCCCAGTTGCGCGAGCACCGATCCGTCCGCGTACGACACCATCGAATGGATCACGCTCTGCGGATGGATCAACACTTCGATGCGCTCGCCGGGCAGATCGAACAGCCAGTGCGCCTCGATCACTTCGAGGCCCTTGTTCATCATCGTGGCCGAATCGACCGAGATCTTGCGGCCCATCGACCAGTTCGGGTGCTTGCAGGCTTCGTCCGGTGTCACGTCGGTGAGCGTGGACGGCTCGCGGGTGCGGAACGGGCCGCCCGACGCGGTGAGGATGATCTTCGACACGCCGCCGTGCAGTGCCGCTTCGCGCGGCAGGCACTGGAAGATCGCGTTGTGCTCGCTGTCCACCGGCAGCAGGATCGCGCCATGGTCGCGCACCGCGTCCATGAAGATCGCGCCGGACATCACGAGCGCTTCCTTGTTCGCGAGCAGGATGCGCTTGCCCGAGCGCGCGGCGGCGAGACTCGGCGCAAGACCCGCCGCGCCGACGATCGCGGCCACGACCGTATCGCAGCCGCCGCTCTTCGCGACCTCGACGAGTGCGTCGGGACCGTACGTGACCTCGATGCGGCTGCCCGCGTCGCGCAGCTTCTGCTGAACCACGCGCGCGGTCTCCGCATCGCCGACCACGGCCACTTCCGGCGAGAAGCGCAGGCATTGTTCGACGAGCTTGTCGCCGTTGCGATGCGCGGTCAGCGCGTAGACGGAGAAACGGTCGGGATGACGCGCGACGACGTCGAGCGTGCTGTCTCCGATCGAGCCCGTGGAACCGAGCAGGGTAAGTCGTTTTTGCATGTCTCTTTCTCTAGCCGAAGAGCGACAACGCGAGCATCGCGAGCGGCAGCACCGGCAGCAGTGCGTCGATGCGGTCGAGGACGCCGCCGTGTCCCGGCAGCAGACCGCTGGAATCTTTCACGCCGGCCTGGCGTTTCATCGTCGACTCGAACAGATCGCCGACGATGCTGAAGGCCACCAGCACGGTCAGCGCGCCGAGCGCCGCGGCGGCCCCGCGGCCGAACAGCGCGGAATACAGGGTCGGTTCGAAGGCGTGCGCGAGGACGGCAACCGTCGAGACCACCAGCACGGCGATCCAGCCGCCGAGCGCGCCCTCCCAGGTCTTGCCCGGACTGATCGCGGGGGCGAGCTTGTGCCGGCCGAACGCCTTCCCGGCAAAGTATGCGCCTATATCGGCCAGCCAGACCACCAGCAGCAGCGACAGCACGAACGGCACGCCAACCGCGCGCGCCGCGACGAGCGCGTGCCAGCTTGCGAGCATGAGCACGATGCCGGCGGCAAGCAGGAACGGCCGCCACGGACCGGCGGCGAGCGTCGGGCGGCGCAGCAGCACGAACGGGCCGGCGCAGATCCAGAAGATCGCGGCGGCCTCGAACAGCGGCTTCACGACGCCGCCGAGCCGCGCAGTCGCGACCAGAATTGCGCCTGCGATGGCCGCGTAGACGATCGCGCCGGCGCCGCCAAGCTTCAGCAGACGTGCCCACTCCCACGCCGCGAACACGACGACGACGCCGATCAGCGCGCCAAACGCGCCGATCGGGGCAAACAGGGTAACCGGCAGGAAGATGGCCAGCAGGACGAGCGCCGTGATGACGCGGGTCTTCAGCATGGAAGCGGGTCGACGTTCTGCGACTGAGGCTCGAGCTGCGCGCTGGTGCGGCCGAAACGGCGTTCGCGTTCCGTGTAGGAATCGATCGCATGGCCGAGGGCGTCCGCGTCGAAGTCCGGCCAGTAGGTGTCGGTGAAGTAGAACTCGGTGTACGCGAGCTGCCACAGCAGGAAATTGCTGACGCGCTGCTCGCCGCCCGTGCGGATGAAGAGGTCCGGTTCGGGCGCATAGGCCATCGCCAGATGCTGCTCGAACGACTCCTCGGTCACGTCGACGGGCTTGCCCGCGAGCGCCGACTGCTCGGCGAGCTTGCGGGTGGCCTGCATGATGTCCCAACGACCGCCGTAGTTCGCGGCGATCGTCAGCGTGAGACGGGTGTTGCGCGCGGTCTTGGTTTCCGCGCGGCGAATCAGGTCCTGGATCTTCGCGTCGAATTTGGTCAGATCGCCGACCACGCGCAGACGGATGCCGTTCGCGTGCAGCTTGCCGATCTCGCGCTCCAGCGCGGTGACGAAGAGGCGCATCAGGAACGACACTTCCTCGTTCGGGCGGCGCCAGTTTTCCGAGCTGAACGCGAACAGTGTCAGATATTCCACGCCGCGCCGCGCGCAGGCTTCGACCGCGGCACGCACCGCGTCGACGCCGCGCGTGTGACCCGCGACGCGCGGCAGCCGGCGTTGCGTCGCCCAGCGGCCGTTGCCGTCCATGATGATCGCGATGTGGCGCGGAACTGCCGCGACATCGGGTACGCGCACGGTGGAGCTGGTATAGGTCATGGCCGTTGATACTGTAACTGCGGGTGAAGAAAAAACCTGAGCGGCGAGGCGGACGCGGGCCGGGCCCGCGCCGGCGTCACACCGTCATGATCTCGCCTTCCTTGGTCTGGACGAGCTTGTCGATCTCGCCGACGAAACGGTCGGTCAGCTTCTGGATCTCGTCGCCGGAACGACGCTCGTCGTCTTCCGAAATTTCCTTGTCCTTGACGAGCTTCTTCAGCTGTTCATTGGCGTCGCGACGCAGATTGCGCACGGCCACCTTGGCCGTTTCGCCTTCGCTCTTGACGACCTTCGTCAGCTCGCGGCGACGCTCTTCGGTGAGCGCGGGCATCGGCACGCGGATCAGGTCGCCGGCGGTGGCCGGATTCAGACCCAGGTCCGATTCGCGAATCGCCTTCTCGACGACCGGCACCATCTTCTTTTCCCACGGCTGCACGCCGATCGTGCGGGCGTCGACGAGCGTCAGGTTGGCCACCTGCGAAATCGGCACGGGCGAGCCGTAGTAGTCGACCTGAATGTGGTCGAGCAGCCCCGTGTGCGCGCGACCGGTGCGGATCTTCGACAGATCGTTCTTGAATGCGTCGAGCGAGCGTTGCATCTTCTGCTCGGCGCCTTTTTTGATATCAGCGGCAGTCATTGAAACCTCCGAACCTTCAAAAACAGTTGCGGGCCCGCCGTCGCATTCAGGCGGCGACCCGGCCCACGTGTGACGTGAGAGTTTACACGTGGACGAGCGTGCCCTCGTCCTCGCCCTGAACGATGCGCTTCAGCGCGCCCGGCTTGACGATCGAAAACACGCGGATCGGCAGCTTCTGGTCGCGGCACAGCGCAAACGCCGTCGCGTCCATCACCTGCAGATTGCGGCCGATCGCCTCGTCGAAGCTGATCGTCGTATAGCGCGTCGCCGTCGGATCTTTTTTCGGATCGGCGGAGTATACGCCGTCCACCTTGGTCGCCTTCAGCACCACTTCCGCGCCGATCTCCGAGCCGCGCAGCGCGGCCGCCGTATCGGTCGTGAAGAACGGGTTGCCGGTACCGGCCGCGAACACGACCACCTTGCCCTCTTCCAGCTGGCGGATCGCCCGCGGACGGATGTACGGCTCGACGACCTGGTCCATGCGCAGCGCCGACTGCACGCGCGCCTCGATCCCGGCGTGACGCATCGCGTCCTGCAGCGCGAGCGCGTTCATCATCGTGGCGAGCATCCCCATGTAGTCGGCCGTGGCGCGATCCATGCCCGCCGCGCCGCCCGCGACGCCGCGGAAGATGTTACCGCCACCGATCACCACCGCGAGTTGCGTGCCAAGGCGAACCACCTCGGCCACGTCTGCCACCATTCTTTCGATTGTCGCGCGATTGATGCCGAAAGCATCGTCGCCCATCAGAGCTTCACCGGAGAGTTTGAGCAGAACACGTTTGTATGCAGTGGGCATGGAGGTATCCAGATCGCGCTGAGAGAGAGACGGCAACTTGAGACTGTAGGGGTGAAATGCTGATTCGGGCAAGCGCCGCCAAATTGACCTCCCGGCGTGTCCGCTCAGGGCCTGCCGCAAGGCTGCCGGAGGCCTGCAAGCCGCCTGGGAGACGGCTTGCGGACCGGCGTGCGGTCCTGGCGGGCGCCTGCCGGAACGGTCGGCCGATAGGGATCTGCCCGCGGCTTTCGTTGCTGGCGCTGCCGACCGCGGCGGGCTGGTTGACCCGTCGCGGGTACTGCGATGCTACCTGCCGCGCGCTTAATGGTTCCTTAAAGCGGGCCTTTGAAAGACCCGCGAACAATCGTGGCGCGGCGAACGGCCTTATTGCTGCTTTGCAGCAGCTGCGACCTGCGCGGCCACTTCGGCAGCGAAGTCGTCCTGACGCTTCTCGATGCCTTCGCCGACCACGAACAGCGTGAACTTCTGCACCGATGCGCCGGCTGCCTTCAGCATCTGTTCGATCGTCTGCTTGTCGTTCTTCACGAACGGCTGGTTCAGCAGCGACACTTCCTTCAGGTACTTCTGCACCGAACCGTCGACCATCTTCGCGACGATTTCAGCCGGCTTGCCCGACTCAGCGGCCTTCTGCTCGGCGATGCTGCGTTCCTTCGCGATCAGATCCGCCGGCACGTCGTCCGACGACAGCGAGACCGGCTTCATCGCGGCGATGTGCATCGCGACGTCCTTGCCGACCTGCTCGTCCGCGCCGGTGTACTCGACCAGCACGCCGATGCGCGTGCCGTGCAGGTACGCAGCCAGCTTGTTCGACGTTTCGAAGCGCACGAAACGGCGGATCGTCATGTTCTCGCCGATCTTGCCGATCAGCGCCGAGCGGACGGCGTCGACCGTCGAGCCGTCGAACGGCAGCGCCGACAGCGCGGCCACGTCGGCCGGGTTCTGCGTCGCGATCAGTTCGGCGACCTTGTTACAGAACGCGAGGAAGTCGTCGTTTTTCGAAACGAAGTCGGTTTCGCAGTTGAGCTCGACGAGCGCACCCGCGCCGCCGCCGATGAACGATGCGACCACGCCTTCGGCCGTCACGCGCGCCGCCGCCTTGCTCGCCTTGTTGCCGAGCTTGACGCGCAGCAGCTCTTCGGCGCGCGCCATGTCGCCGTCGGCTTCCGTCAGCGCCTTCTTGCACTCCATCATCGGCGCGTCGGTCTTCGCGCGCAGTTCTGCCACCATGCTTGCGGTAATTGCCGCCATCATTCGCTCCTTGAGTCTGTCTGTCACACGCCGCCCGCTGTTCGATGCCGGCGGCAGCCATTCGTTTCCGCGCTACGCGCATTTTTGCGCGTGCTGCCGACCGCCTGATTACAAACGGCGCGGCTTAAAAAAAGGGGGCCTGTAGCAAGCCCCCTTTTTGGCCGGTCACGGGGCAGATTTACGCCTCCGGGCTGACCTCGACGAACTCGTCGCCTTCATCGCCGCGAGCAGCCTGCACGACTTCGTTGACCGCGTTCGCACGGCCTTCGAGGATCGCGTCGGCCACGCCTTCCGCGTACAGCGCGACAGCCTTGCTGGCGTCGTCGTTGCCCGGGATCACGTAGTCGATGCCTTCCGGCGAGTGGTTCGTGTCGACCACGGCGATGACCGGCACGCCGAGCTTGTTCGCTTCGGTGACGGCAATCTTGTGGTAGCCGACGTCGACGACGAAGATCGCGTCAGGAATGCCCGGCATGTCCTTCACGCCGCCGATCGACTTCTGCAGCTTGGCGATTTCGCGTTCGAACAGGAGCGCTTCCTTCTTGCTCATCTTTTCGAGCTCGCCCGCTTCGACCGCCGCTTCCATGTCCTTCAGGCGCTTGATCGACACCTTCAGCGTCTTGAAGTTGGTCAGCATGCCGCCGAGCCAGCGCGCGTTGACGAACGGCATGCCCGCGCGTGCTGCTTCCTGCGCGATCGTGTCGCGCGACTGACGCTTCGTGCCGACGAACAGGATCGTGCCGCGATTCGCTGCCAGTTGACGCACGTACTTCAGCGCGTCGTTGTACATCGGCAGCGTCTTTTCGAGGTTGATGATGTGAATCTTGTTGCGATGACCGAAAATGAACGGGGCCATCTTCGGGTTCCAGAAGCGCGTCTGGTGACCGAAGTGGACACCGGCTTCCAGCATTTGACGCATGGTGACTGCCATGAAATTCTCCGCCAGGGTTGGGTCTTAGGCCGGCTGCCGCATCCGCGATGCGCACCGCTTTTGCGGTTAATGCGATCGCGGACACCCAGGGTGCGCCGGCCTGCGAATTTGCCGCTACCTGCCTGCGCCCGAAAAAGGCGCCGACCGGTAACAGCCACTTGCCAAGCCGCTTTGGCCGTTCCGCCGTGCTTCCGCCTTGTTTCGACAGGAGCATCAGGGAAAACCATGAGCGACTTAGCCAGCGATTATAGCATGCGTGTATTGCATGGCTCAACCCGCCCGGACGGCCCTGTTAGCCCAACGTGAGAATGCCCGGTCAGCGCAAAGCAAGAATGTCCGCTCGGTGGTGAGCGGGCGACGCGCGATCCATCTTCCCCACTGCTCCCGCCTGTTCTCCTAAGGCGCTACAATATTGCTACAGCCGGATCAACGCGGCGGCAAGAGGTCACGGTGCAGACCGTGGCCTTTTTCATTTGGGCCGCGGCGGTATTGTCGAACGGCGGTCAACCGCGGTCGAACCGCGCGCCGCCTTGCGCGATACGCGGGCACGCGGGTCGGGGAAGAGGCGGTTTCGTCGCAAGCGAAAGTCGCAGATCCTTTTAAAATTAATGGGTTAGAAGGTATATGGCTATTACGCTCAGAAACGAGGACGAGATTGCGCAGATGCGCGTCGCCTGCCGGCTCGGCAGCGAAGTGCTCGACTTCATCACGCCGCACGTCGTCGCCGGCATCACGACGGGCGAGCTGGACCGCCTGTGCCACGAGTACATGCTGAACGTGCAGGGCACGGTCCCGGCGCCGCTGAACTACCAGCCGCCCGGCTACCCGCCGTACCCGAAGGCCACCTGCATTTCGGTCAACGACGTGATCTGCCACGGCATCCCCGGCGACAAGACGCTCAAGAACGGCGATGCGCTCAACATCGACATCACCGTCATCAAGAACGGCTTTTTCGGCGACACGAGCCGCATGTTCATCGTCGGCGAAGGCTCGATTCTCGCGAAGCGCCTCGTGCAGACCACCTACGAATGCATGTGGCTCGGCATCGACCAGGTGCGCCCCGGCGCGCATCTCGGCGACATCGGCCATGCGATCCAGCGGCATGCCGAAGCGCAGGGCTACAGCGTCGTGCGCGAGTACTGCGGCCACGGCATCGGCACGGTGTTCCACGACGAGCCGCAGATCCTGCACTATGGCCGTCCGGGCACCGGCATCGAACTGCAGACCGGCATGATCTTCACGGTCGAACCGATGATCAACGCCGGCCGCCGCGACATCCGCACGATGCCCGACCAGTGGACCGTGAAAACGCGCGACCGCAGCCTGTCGGCGCAGTGGGAACACACCGTGCTCGTCTCGGAAACCGGCTACGAAGTGCTGACCGTGTCCGCGGGCACGCCGGCCAAACCAGCGATCGTCGCCGCGGTCGCGTAAGCGGCCCTGCGAGCGTCAACCGCCGGGAAGACTCGCTGCCGCGTCGCGGACGCGAGTCGCGTCGACGCCCGACGGAGGTGCGCGGCAGCAGCAAAGCAGGCAAAGAGAACACGCGCGATCACGCGAGAGCGTCCCGCGCCTGGTTCGGCCCGCACCGCGCCGCCGCACCGGATCGAACCCGAAATCAGCACACCGTGATCGACCAGCACGCTTCGACCAACACGCTTCACCGCTCGCCGTTCGTAGCCCGAACCTTCACCGTCACCCTTTAGCCGCGTGCCCATGAGCGCTCCCGCCGTTGCCCCGACCGAACCGCTGTCCCTGAAGGCGGACTACAAGCAGGCCAAAGCGCAGCTGCTCGAGCGCTTCCGCACCGCGACCAACGTCGATACCTTGATGCGCGCGCTCGCGCGTCTGACCGACCGCACGCTCGCGCAGGCCTGGGCCAGCTGCGAGCTGTCGGGCTCGCTCGCGCTGGTCGCCGTCGGCGGCTTCGGGCGCGGCGAGCTCGCGCCGCATTCGGACGTCGACATCCTCGTGCTGATGCCCGCGGAGCCCGACGCGGAGCTCGAAGCGCGCATCGAGCGCTTCATCGGCCTCGCGTGGGACCTCGGCCTCGACATCGGCAGCAGCGTGCGGACCGTGACCCAGTGTCTCGAAGAAGCCGCCAACGACGTGACCGTGCGCACGTCGCTGCTCGAAGCGCGCCGCATCACCGGCAGCGCGCCCCTGTTCGCCGGCTTCGCGGAGCGCTATCGCGCCGCACTCGATCCGCGCGCGTTCTTCACCGCGAAGGTGCTCGAGATGCGCCAGCGGCACGCGCGCTTCCAGGACACGCCGTACAGCCTCGAGCCGAACGTGAAGGAAAGCCCCGGCGGGCTGCGCGATCTGCAGCTGATCCTGTGGATCACGCAGGCGGCTGAACTGGGCGGCAGCTGGCGCGAGCTCGAGGCAGGCGGCCTGATCACGAACCGCGAGGCGCGCGAACTGCGCCGCAACGAGGCGTTCCTGAAGACGCTGCGTGCGCGGCTGCACGTGATCTCCGGCCGCCGCCAGGACATCCTCGTGTTCGACCTGCAGAATCCGGTCGCGGAAAGCTTCGGCTACACCGCCACCACGGCGAAGCGCGCGAGCGAGCAGCTGATGCGCCGCTACTACTGGGCGGCCAAAGCCGTCACGCAGCTCGCGACGATCCTGATCCAGAACATCGAAGCGCAGCTCTTCCCGAACACGAGCGGCATCACGCGCGTGCTGTCCGATCGCTTCGTCGAGAAGCAGGGCATGCTCGAAATCGCGAGCGACGACGTGTTCGAACGCGAGCCGAACGCGATCCTCGAAGCGTTCCTGCTGTACGAAGAGACGCCCGGCATCAAGGGGCTGTCGGCGCGCACGCTGCGCGCGCTCTACAACGCGCGCGAACGGATGGACACCAGCTGGCGGCGCGACCCTGAAAACCGCCGGCTTTTCATGGCGATCCTGAAGCAGCCCGCGGGCATCACGCATGCGATGCGCCTGATGAACCAGACGAGCGTGCTGGGCCGCTATCTGCTCAACTTCCGCCGTATCGTCGGGCAGATGCAGCACGACCTGTATCACGTGTACACGGTCGACCAGCACATCCTGATGGTGCTGCGCAACCTGCGGCGTTTCGCGCTCGCCGAACACGCGCACGAATACCCGTTCTGCAGCCAGCTGATGGCGAACTTCGAGCGGCCGTGGGTGCTGTACGTGGCGGCGCTCTTCCACGACATCGCGAAGGGCCGCGGCGGCGATCACTCGCAGCTCGGCATGGCCGACGCACGCCGCTTCTGCCGCGAACACGGCATTGCGGCGGACGACAGCGCGCTCGTCGTGTGGCTGGTGCAGCAGCATCTGACGATGAGTCAGGTCGCGCAGAAGCAGGACACGAGCGACCCTGAAGTGATCAAGCGCTTCGCGGAGCTGGTCGGCAACGAGCGGCGGCTGACGGCGCTCTATCTGCTGACCGTCGCCGATATCCGCGGCACCAGCCCGAAGGTGTGGAACAACTGGAAGGGCAAGCTGCTCGAGGACCTCTACCGCGCGACGCTCGCCGTGCTCGGCGGCGCGCGGCCGGACGCGCATTCGGAACTCAAGACGCGGCGCGAGGAAGCACTCGCGCTGCTGCGGCTCGAAACGGTACCCGACGACGCGCATCGCGCGCTGTGGGACCAGCTCGACGTCGGCTACTTCCTGCGCCACGACGCCGCCGATATCGCGTGGCAGACACGCGTGCTGCATCGTTTCGTGCACACCGAAACGCCGATCGTGCGCGCGCGGCCGTCGCCGATTGGCGAGGCGCTGCAGGTGCTCGTCTACGTGAAGGACCGCCCCGACCTGTTCGCGGCGATCTGCGCGTACTTCGACCGCAGCGGGCTGTCGGTGCTCGATGCGCGGGTCAGCACGACGAAGCACGGCTACGCGCTCGACAACTTTCTCGTCGCGCATACCGAGGAAGACGTACATTATCGCGACATCGTGAATCTCGTCGAGCAGGACCTCGGGCAACGGCTGCGCGATCCGGGCAAGTATCTGCCGGAGCCGTCGAAGGGGCGTCTGTCGCGGCTGTCGCGCACGTTTCCGATCACGCCGCGCGTCGACCTGCGGGCCGACGAACGTGGTCAGTACTACATCCTGTCCGTGTCGGCGAACGACCGGCCGGGCCTTCTTTATTCGATCGCGCGCGTGCTGGCCGAGCACCGGGTCGGCGTCCATGCGGCGCGGATCAATACGCTCGGCGAACGTGTCGAAGACGTGTTCCTGCTGGACGGTTACGGCCTGTCCGACAACCGTCTGCAGATTCAGGTCGAGACCGAACTGCTGCGCGCGATCGCAGTGTGAGCATTCATGCGAGTCAAACTGACAGCCAAACATCCGCGGCCGGCCACGCCGACGCGCGACCCCGTCCGCACCGGCAGCGCTACCGGACGCAAGCCCGTACGGGCGCCGAAACCGCCGGCGGCGGCTGACGCACCGCGCGGATCCGGATCCGGATCGTCGGACGCCCGCAAGGGTGGATTCCGGTCAGGCGGCGAAGGGAGCGCGAGGCCCGCGCCGCGCGGTGAACGCACCGGCGCGAGCGGCGGCTTTACGCGCGAATCGCGCGGCGGCGAAGGCGGCAAGCGCTTCACGCCGCGCGACCCGGGCAGCCGTGGTGCGGACGAACGAGGCCCACGGCGCGGCGACAGCGATGCGCCGCGTTCCCGCGGTCCGCGTACCGAAGGGGATGCACCGCGCTTCCGTGGCCCGCGTACCGAAGGCGATGCACCGCGCTTCCGTAGCCCGCGTACCGAAGGCGATGCGCCGCGTTCCCGTGGCCCGCGAACCGAAGGCGATGCGCGGCGTTCCCGCGGTCCGCGAACCGAAGGCGACGCGTCGCGTTTCCGCGGAGCGGGAGCCGAAGGGGATGCGCCGCGCGGTCGTCCGGCACGATCCGACGACGGCGCGCCACGTGAGCGCTTTGCGCGCGCGGGCGCTGGCGACGATGCACGCCGCAGCCGCCCGGCGCGATCCGATGATGGCGCGCCGCGCGGCCGCTTCACACGTTCCGACGACTCCGCCCCGCGTGGCCGCTTCTCACGCTCCGACGACAGCGCGCCGCGAGGCCGTTTCTCACGCTCCGATGATTCCGCACCGCGCAGCCGCCCTCCGCGCTCATCTGACGACGCACCGCGCGGCACCTTCGCCCGCTCGCCGGATCGTGCGCCGCGCGGTCGTGCCGAAAGCGCCGCGCCACGCGATCGCAGAAGCGTCGCCGTCGCCGGCGAACGTCCGGCGCGAACCGGCAACGCCCGTTTCCACCGCGAAGACTTCACGCTCGACCCACGCGGCGACGGCAGCGAGCGCCGACGCGCCGAGCGCCCGCCGATGGGCCGCGACGCCGACAGCCGCCCGCCCCGCTATGGCCGTTCGCAGGACGGCGACAGCACCGCGCCGCGCCGCTTCAGCCGCGACGGCGGCGCGGGTGATTCGCGTGGTGCACGCGGATCGTACCGAGGCGATGACAAGCCCGCGTACGCACGCCGCGGCGACGATCGCGAACGCACGCCACGCGGCGGCTCTGAAACGCGCAGCGACCGGGGCGATCGCAGCTTTGCCCGCCCCGACCAAGGCGGCGCAGGTGAATCGCGCGGTGCACGCGGCACGTACGAATCCCGAGGCACACGTGACGACCGTCCGCCCCGCACCGCCTCCGGCGACGCGCCGCTGAAGCGCGCGACGCCGGTCAAGCGGCAAGCCGCAGCAGAACCGTCACGCCCGCCGAAGCGCGAGCAGGATCGCGAACCTCGCGCGCCGCGTGCACACGATCACGACCACGAAGACCGCCCCGGCATGCTGCGTCTGTCGAAGCGGATGTCCGAGCTCGGCCTGTGCTCGCGCCGCGAAGCGGACGAATGGATCGAGAAAGGCTGGGTGATCGTCGACGGCGTGCGGATCGACACACTCGGCTTCAAGGTGCATCCGGACCAGCACATCGAGATCGATCCGGCCGCGCAGGCCGCGCAGGCGAAACAGGTGACGATCCTGCTGCACAAGCCGGTGGGCTACGTGTCGGGACAAGCCGAGGACGGTTACGAGCCGGCCGTGACCCTCGTCACGCCGGCCAACCAGTGGAGCGGCGACCGCTCCGGGCTGCGCTTCGCGCCTGTGCATCTGCGCGCGCTCGCGCCCGCCGGCCGGCTCGACATCGACTCGACCGGGATGCTGGTGCTGACCCAGGACGGCCGCGTCGCGAAGCAGCTGATCGGCGAATCGTCGGACGTCGACAAGGAGTACCTGGTGCGCGTCGCGTTCGGCGACATCACGACGGACATCGACCAGCACTTCCCGCCCGAGCGTCTTGCGCAGCTGCGCCACGGCCTCGCGCTCGACGACGTGCCGCTGAAGCCCGCGCAGGTCAGCTGGCAAAACGGCGAGCAGTTGCGTTTCGTGCTGCGCGAAGGCCGCAAGCGCCAGATCCGCCGCATGTGCGAGCTGGTCGGGCTGGAAGTGATCGGCCTGAAGCGCGTGCGGATGGGCCGCGTGATGCTGGGCGCGCTGCCGCAGGGCGAGTGGCGCTACCTGACACCCGACGAAGCGTTCTAGGCACGCAGCGGCAATTCGACAAAAAATGGGGCGCCGAAGAAAATCGGCGCCCCATTTTTCATCTCGCGGCATTTCAATCGCAACACGCCCTCTACGCGGAGGGCACCGCAAACCTCAATCGTCACTCGTCGGATCGAGATCCGGAAACAGCACTTCGGTGAAGCCGAATTTCGAGAAATCGGTGATCCGCATCGGGTACAGCTTGCCGATCAGGTGATCGCATTCGTGCTGCACGACGCGCGCGTGAAAGCCCTCCGCGACGCGATCGATCGGATGCCCGTACTGGTCGAAGCCGTGGTAGCGGATCATCGAGAAGCGATTCACGACGCCGCGTAGCCCCGGCACTGACAGACACCCTTCCCAGCCCTCTTCCATATCCTGCGACACCGGCGTGATGGTCGGGTTGATCAGCACGGTTTCGGGCACCGGCGGCGCGTCCGGATAACGTTCGTTGTGGCCGAAACCGAAAATCACCAGTTGCAGGTCGACGCCGATCTGCGGCGCGGCAAGCCCCGCGCCGTTCACCGCGTGCATCGTCTCGAACATGTCCTTGATCAGCTCGTGCAGATCGGGCGTGTCGAAATGATCGACCGGGGCGGCGATCTGCAGCAGGCGCGGATCGCCCATCTTCAGAATTTCTCGGATCATGTTGTGTGCCCCTCCAGGAGCGTGCGCATACCGTCTTCGTCGAGTACGGGAATGCCGAGTTCCTCGGCTTTCGCAAGTTTGCTGCCGGCGTCGGCGCCCGCCACCACGTAATCGGTCTTCTTCGAGACCGACCCCGCTACTTTCGCCCCCGCTGCCTCCAGCATTTCCTTCGCTTCCTCGCGCGCGAGGTTCGGCAGCGTGCCGGTCAGCACGATCGTCTTGCCGGCCAGCACGCCCACCGGCGCCCTCGGCGCGGGCGGTCCTTCCGGCCAGCTGACGTTCACACGCAGCTGCTCGATCACCGTGCGGTTGTGTTCCTCGGCGAAGAACTGGTGGATCGCCTCCGCCACTATCGGACCGACGTCGTTCACTTCCAGCAGTTCCTCGACCGACGCATCCATGATCGGATTCAGCGAACCGAAATGCTTCGCGAGGTCTTTCGCCGTCGACTCACCAACGTGGCGGATCCCGAGCGCATAGATGAAGCGCGGCAACGTGGTGGTCTTCGCCTTCTGCAATGCGTCGAGCAGGTTCTGCGCCGACTTGTCGGCAAAGCGGTCGAGCGCGGCAAGCGTCGAGAATCCGACGTTGAAGAGATCCGCCGGCGTGCGGACCAGATTCTGCTCGACCAGCTGATCGATGATCTTTTCGCCAAGCCCGTCGATGTCGAGCGCGCGGCGCTGCGCGAAGTGCCACAGCGCCTGCTTGCGCTGCGCGGGGCACACGAGACCGCCGCTGCAACGCGCGATCGTTTCGTCCGGGAGCCGCTCGATCGCCGAGCCGCAGACCGGGCACTGGGTCGGCATCACGAATTCGCGCGCGTCGTCCGGACGCCGGTCGAGCACCGCGCCCACCACCTCCGGAATCACGTCGCCCGCGCGGCGCACGATCACCGTGTCGCCGATGCGGATGTCCTTGCGGCGCACTTCGTCCTCGTTGTGCAGCGTCGCATTCGTGACCGTCGCGCCGCCGACGAACACCGGCTCGAGGCGCGCGACCGGCGTGATCGCGCCGGTGCGGCCCACCTGCACGTCGATCGCGACGAGCTTCGTTAGCGCTTCCTGCGCGGGGAATTTGTGCGCGAGTGCAAACCGCGGCGCGCGCGACACGAAACCGAGCTTGTCCTGCTCGTCGCGCTGGTCGACCTTGTAGACCACGCCGTCGATGTCATACGGCAGCGCGTCGCGCTTTTCGCCGACCTTGCGGAAAAAGCCCAGCAGCCCGTCGACGCCCTGCACCACCGCGCGCTCGCCGTTCACCGGCAGGCCGAGTTCCGCGTACCAGTCGAGCAGCCCGCTATGCGTGGCCGGCATCTCGAAGCCGTCGAGCACGCCGATCCCGTACGCGAAGAACGACAACGGCCGCTTCGCCGTGATCTTCGGGTCGAGCTGACGCAGGCTGCCGGCCGCCGCGTTGCGCGGATTCGCGAACTCGCGCTGCTCGGCCTCGCGTTGACGCTGATTCAGGCGCTCGAAATCGCGCTTGAACATCAGTACTTCGCCGCGCACGTCGAGCACCTTCGGGATGCGCTTGCCTTTCAGCTTCAGCGGAATCGAGCGGATCGTGCGGACGTTTTCGGTGACGTCTTCGCCCGTCGTGCCGTCGCCGCGTGTGGAGGCCTGCACGAACTGGCCGTCCACATAGCGCAGCGAAATCGCGAGGCCGTCGAATTTCAGTTCGCACGCGTAGTCGACGGGCGTGCGGCCCAGCGCATCGGACACGCGCTTGTCGAACGCGGCGATGTCTTCGTCGGCGAAACCGTTGTTGAGCGACAGCATCGGCGCGTCGTGCACGACCGGCTGAAAACCGCTCGCCACTTCACCGCCGACGCGCTGTGTGGGCGAATCCGGCGTGATCAGATCGGGGTGTTCGGCCTCGATGCTTTCCAGCTCCTTGAAGAGCCGGTCGTACTCGGCGTCCGGCAGGTCCGGCTGGTCGAGCACGTAGTACGCGTGGTTCGCGCGTTCGAGCTCCGCGCGCAATGAGGCGGCGCGCTCGGCCGGCGACTGCGCGGCGGATGTCTTGGCGGTGGATCGGGCCATGCTGTCTCGGTTTGGCGGGTTCGGTCAGTCACCCAATTATCGCAGGAAGCCGGCGCGGATGGGTCCGTAGCACAGCAGCGGGTGTGCGTACGCGGACGCTCAACGGCGGCGAGAAAAACACAAGGGCCGGGCTGTGTCGAACACAGAACCCAGCCCTTTGTCAGCGCGCCTTACGGCGTCGCGCGTCGATGCTTCCCGGAAGCCTTACTGGCTGAACAAGCGCCGCGTGGCCGGCGAGCCCGCCGGAATGCCGGCCTGCTCGAGCTTCGCGTACAGCGTCATGAGCTGCTTCTCGATGGAGAGCAGCGCCGCTTCCGGCAACTGGCGGCGCTGATCGTCGACCACCCGGCCGCCGATGCGCTCCGCGAGCGACTTCGCGTAGTCGCACATCAGGCGGAACGGCAGGATGTCTTCGTCCGCGACCGGCACGTCGAGCACCAGCGTGATCATCTGGCCGCCCTTGTACGTCAGGTCGTCGCGCAGGAAGTTGGTGTCGCCGAACTGCAGCATGAAGACCGGGCTCTGCTTGCCGTCGAGCTTCACGAAGCGCGTGCCGTCGCGCGACAGCAGCAGGCCGTCCTGCGACGCGACCGCCTGCACGTAGTTCGCGGACCACGGCGCGCCGTCGGACAGCACGTTGATCGACAGCTGCGCGTCGCACTGCGCGGCGAAGCCGTCGAGTTCGCGCGCCATCGACACCGTCTCCATCATGTCGGGGAATTCGGGCAGCGCGTCGAGCGCATCAGCGAACTGCTGCACGCCCGTCACGAACTCCGAGAATTCGAGCTCGTTGAGCGGCCCGTTGCGGTTGGCAAGCTGCGCCGCCGCGCGCAGCTCTTCATAGCGCTCGCCGCCTTGCAGCAGCTCCCACGCACCGCCGCCTTCGGGCCGGCCTTCGATATACACCGGCTTGCTGCCGGCGCGGCGCAGCTTCTGCGCAAGCGGAATCGCCTTCTCGGCCGGTACGACCGACGCCGGCCGGATCGGCACGATGCAGTCGATGCGGCGATCCACCACCGTGGGCGGCGCCGCGGAGATCGTGGTCGCGGCGGGCAGGATCGGCTCCGCGCGGTCGTCCGCCGCACCGTCCTCACCGCGGCTTTCCGCGTCGGCGCCGGCGGGCAGCTCGTCGCTCATGCCCGGCGCGCCGTTCGGAATCGTGGTTTCGGCCTGGATGTCGGCCGGCGTATCGAGCGGGGCGACGCCGCCGAAGGTCGGCTCGACCCGCGCGCCCGCATCGCCGCCACCCGCTTCGCCGATCGACGGCTCGCGGCGCGTCACCGGACGGGCCGGTTCGATGAACGGGCTCTGTTCCTCATGGTCGTGCGCGAAAGTCTCAGCGGCGTCGGCGGGCATCGGCCGCGGCATCCTGCGGCGCACCTTCGCGCCCTGCCACGCGTTGTACACCACCACTCCCCCGACCACCACGGCACCCGCGCCGATCAAACCGAGCGTCAACTCGTCCATGCATGCTCCATCAGCAATTCTTCTTTCTGGGCCACGGCGCAGCAGCCCGTTCCGGCGGCACGCATGGCCGCCTCACGGACGCGCAGATTCACGTGGCGCGAATCAAACGATATTCTGCGCGAATCCCGCGGCCGTTTCCATGTCGACCGCGACGATGCGCGACACGCCCTGCTCCTGCATCGTCACGCCGATCAGCTGCTGGGCCATCTCCATCGCGATCTTGTTGTGCGAGATGAAGAGGAACTGCGTCTTCGACGACATCGCGCGCACGAGGTTCGCGAAGCGCTCCGTGTTCGCGTCGTCGAGCGGCGCGTCCACTTCGTCGAGCAGACAGAACGGCGCCGGATTCAGCTGGAACATCGCGAACACCAGTGCCGTCGCGGTGAGCGCCTTCTCGCCGCCCGACAGCAGGTGAATCGTCGAGTTCTTCTTGCCCGGCGGCTGCGCCATCACCTGCACGCCGGCATCGAGAATCTCGTCGCCCGTCATGATGAGCTTCGCCTGGCCACCGCCGAAGAGGCGCGGGAACAGCTCGCCGAAGTGACGGTTGACCTCGTCGAACGTGCCTTGCAGCAGCGTGCGGGTTTCCTGGTCGATCTTGCGGATCGCGTCTTCGAGCGTTTCGATCGCGCTCGTCAGGTCGGCCGACTGCGCGTCGAGGAAGGTCTTGCGCTCCGTCGCCGCCTTCAGCTCGTCGAGCGCGGCCATGTTGACCGGCCCGAGCGCGGTGACTGCGTTGTTGATGCGCGTCACTTCGCCCTGCAGGTACGACGGCTTCATGTCCGACGTCAGCTTCGCCTGCAGTTCGGCTTCGTCGACGCCCGCGGCCGTCAGCTGCTCGATGAACTGCTCGGCGTTCAGGCGCGCGGCCTGCTCTTTCAGCTGCAGCTCGGTGATGCGGTCGCGCAGCGGCTGCAGCGAGCGTTCGGCCGTGAGCCGCGTTTCGTCGGCGGCGCGCAGCTTCGCGGTCAGATCGTCGAGTTCGAGGCGCGCGGCGTGCAGCGCCTCTTCCTTCACCGCACGGATTTCGAGCGCATCGTGCAGGCCGGTGTGCGCGGTCTGCTGGTTGATGGTCTCGAGTTCCGCGCGGGCGTCTTCCAGCGAGCCGTCCACCCGCTCGCTCTGCTCGTGCGCGACCTGGATGCTGCGCTTCAGTTCGTCGATGCGGTTCGCCATGTTGCGCGCGGCGAAGCGCGCGTCGGTGGCGGCGCGGTCGAGATCGCGCGCCTGGCCACGCGCGGCGGTCAGTTCTTCGTCCAGCGCTTCGAACGCGAGCTGGTGATCTTCGAAACGCGCCTGCAACTCCGCGAGCTCGCCGTCGTGGCGCTCGAAATTCGCTTCCGACTCCGCCCGCAAAGCGCGCTGCTCGTCGATCTGCGCGGTGATCTCTTCGAGTTCCTCACGAATCTGCGTATTGCGCGCGGTGTAGCGCTCGTGCGCCTGGGTCAGCTTCAGCACGTCCATCTGCAGCGCGTGCACGCGCTGCGTCGCGCGCTCGGCCTGCGCACGCACGTCGGCGAGCGTCTGGGACGCCTGCGTATGCGCAGCTTCCGCACGCACCGCGGCGGCCTTCGCCTCTTCGGCGAGCAGCGCCTGCGCGCGCACCTGGCGCGTCAAATTCTCGATTTCCTGCTGGCGGGCGAGCATGCCGGCCTGTTCCGAATCGGCCGCGTACAGCTGCACGCCGACCCGCGTTACCACATGCCCCGCCTTCACGACGAACACGCCGCCGGCTGGCAGCTGCGAACGCATCGACAGCGCCTGCGCGAGGTCGTCGGCGACGAACGCGTTGCCGAGCCAGTCGTTCAGCACCGCGCGCAAGCCGGCATCGTCGATCCGCACCAGCGACAGCAACGGGCGCAGCGCGCCCGGCGCTTCAGCCGGCTGGGCCGCCGCGGGCGGCGCGTAGAAAGCGAGCTTCGCGGGCGGCGCGTCGGTCGCGAACGCCTTCACCCAGTCGAGGTTCGATACTTCGAGCGCGGCGAGGCGTTCACGCAGCACCGATTCCAGCGCCGTTTCCCAGCCGGCCTCGACATGCAGCTTCTTCCACAGACGCGGCAATGCACCCAGTTCGTGACGGTCGAGCCACGGCTGGATCTTGCCTTCCGTCTGCACGTTTTCCTGCAGCTGCTTCAGCGCGGCGAGGCGCGCCTCGAGCTGATGGATCTGCGCGCTTTCGGCCTGCACGCGCTCCTGCGCGCTGCGCCGTTCGCCATCCAGGCGCGGCACGGTTTCCTGCGCATCCGCGAGGCGATCCTGCGCTTCGCGCAGCACTTCCTCGTGCTCGGCGAGCTGCACGCGCAGTTCTTCGAGCTGCGCCTCGTCCGGCGCATCGAGCCCGCCCGCTTCGGTCTTCAGACGTTCGTGACGCTGCTGCAATTGCTGCAGCTGCTGGTCCGCGTTGCGCTGATGCGCGGCTTCGAGCTTCAGCGCCTGCTCGGTCTGCGCGATGCCGCCGCGCTCGTCGTTGAGCTGCGTCTGCGCGTCGCGCCAGCGCGCTTCGAGCGCGGGCATCGCGTCGTGCTTCGCGGCGGCTGCGTCTTCGGCCTGCGCGGCCTTTTCATCGGCCATCGCGAGCTGCTCTTCCGCGTCTTCGATATCGCTCTGCGCCTTCTGCGCCTGCGCCTGCCACTGCTCGCGCTGCGCGACGAGCGCCGCGATCTGCGCCTGCACGCGGTTGCGCGATTCGACGATGAACTTGATCTCGGCTTCGAGCCGGCTCACTTCGGCGTTCGCTTCGTAGAGCGCGCCCTGCGCGCCCTGCATCGCGTCGCTTGCCGAGTAGTGCGCGACGCGCAGCGTTTCGAGTTGCGCTTCCACTTCGCGCAGCTTCGCGGTCTGCGCTTCGAGGTCGATCTGCGCCTGTTCGATCGCGCGTTGCTGACGCTGCTGCTCGGTGCCCGCCTCGTTCTTGCGCAGCAGCCACAGCAGGCGCTGCTTCTCTTCGCCCTCGGCCTGCAGTTCGCGGAATTTCGTCGCGACGACCGCCTGCCCTTCGAGCTTCTCGAGATTCGTGCCGAGCTCGCGGACGATGTCTTCCACGCGCGTCAGGTTCTCGCGCGTGTCGTGCAGCCGGTTCTCGGTCTCGCGGCGGCGTTCCTTGTACTTCGACACGCCCGCGGCTTCTTCGAGGAACACGCGCAGCTCTTCCGGCTTCGCCTCGATGATCCGCGCGATCATGCCCTGCCCGATGATCGCGTACGCGCGCGGCCCGAGGCCGGTGCCGAGGAAGATGTCCTGGATGTCGCGGCGGCGCGCCGGCAGGTTGTTGATGTAGTAGCTCGACGTGCCGTCGCGCGTCAGCACGCGCTTGACGGCGATCTCCGCATACTGGCCCCACTGGCCGGCGGCGCGGCCGTCCGCGTTATCGAACACGAGTTCGACGCTCGCGCGGCTGCCGGGCTTGCGCGCGGTCGAGCCGTTGAAGATCACGTCCTGCATCGATTCGCCGCGCAGTTCGGACGCGCGCGATTCGCCGAGCACCCAGCGCACGGCATCGATGATGTTGGATTTGCCACAGCCGTTCGGACCGACCACGCCGACGAGCTGGCCCGGAACCTGGAAGTGTGTGGGATCGACGAAAGACTTGAAGCCAGCGAGTTTGATCGAGGTCAGACGCACGGCGATATCGCTGATTGAAAAGGGAAAATCGGATCGGACCGTGCCGCCTTGTCACGCCACCCTGACGATGCGCAGGATGGCGGGACAGCGACGCGGCCCGCTGGAATCACGGACGCCACATACAGCAATGCCGCAAACGAACGACCGGCTGATGCGTGTTGCGCGAGCACGATGCGGACACTCGCTACCACGGACAGCCGGCGCGCCTGCGGCGGGCAGTGGCAATCATACCATCGCGGGCGGCGGGTCCCGCCGCGCCGGCGCTTCGTTTCGCGCGCGATGCACCCACCTCGACAGCAGCGACGCCGCGACGATGCACGCGCCGCCCGCCCACTCGCGCGGCCCCGGCGTTTCGCCCGCGAGCAGCCACGCGGACAGCGCCGTGATCACGATCTCGAACAGCATCACGATCGACGCCCGGTTGGCCGGCACCCGCGCGAGCCCGTACTGCACCAGCATGTTGTTCGACGCGAGCACGAAGCCGAGCCCGAGCACCAGCAGCAAGGCCATCGCGAGCGGCTCGCCCACCGGATGCCGCGGCATCGCTTCGAACAGCGACGCGCACGAACTGAACAGCGCCGCGCCGCCGAAGATCGTCGCGGTGCGCATTTCCGGCTTCATGTCCGGCAGCACGCGGCTCATCTTCACGATCAGCACGTTGCTCATCGAAAAGCCGATGCCGGCCGCGAGGCCGCCCCATTCGGCGAGGCTCGCCGGCATCGGCAAGCCCAGCTGCGGCGACCACAGCATCAGCATCGCGCCCGCCAGCGACAGCGCCGCGAGCGCCGAGCCCGCCCACGTCAGGCGTTCGCGCAGGATAAAGTGCGCAAAAAGCGCGGTCCAGGCCGGCGTCAGATAGAAGAGCAGTAGCACGCGCATCACCTCGCCGTGGATGCAGCCCCACACGAAGCCGAGATTCGTCACGCCGGACGCGAGCGCGAGCAGCGGCAGCAGCCAGTGCCAGCGCACCGTCGCGATCGTGCTGCGGCGGACCACCAGCACGAAGATGCACGCGGCCGCGCTCGTCAGCGCGCTGGCTGCGGTGCCGGTCACGCCGAGCGCCGCGAGATAGCGCAGCGGATACCAGACGAGGCCCCATACGGACGCGCCCAGCATGATCGCAAGCGTCGGCCAGCTGTTGCGAAGCCACGGGTTCATCGCGTCGCGCTCCTGACTGCTGCTACTGCCGCGGTGCCGCCGTTGCGCAACCCATGCATGCGGGCTGGATCGACGTGGCGAACGCCCCTCGGTGACTGCATGAATGCTCCCAAGCTTGTTTGAACTGTCTTTTCCACTTCCGCTTCGCTATCTGAACAAAACCCGCGAAGCCCTCGAACGCGCTGCCCACGCGGGCTGGCGGCCTGTAGCCGCGTTATAATCGAACGCTTTACGCGGGCGGCCGCTGGCCTTTAAGCGGCGCGGTGCCTGCACCGCGATCCCGCGCCCGTCCTGCCTTTTCGTTCCGCCCGAGCCAAAGTGAATCCGTTACTCGACTCTCTCCAGACCTACCCGTTCGAAAAGCTGCGCGAGCTGTTCCGGGGCGTCACGCCGAACGCGGACCTGCGTCACATCAGCTTCGGCATCGGCGAACCGAAACACCCTACGCCGCCGTTCATCCGCCAGGCGGTGATCGATGCGCTGGGCGGCCTGGCCTCGTACCCCGCGACGCTCGGCTCCGAGCCGCTGCGCGAAGCGATCGCGCGCTGGGCCACGCAGCGCTACCATCTGCCGCCGCTCGACCCGAAAACCCAGGTGCTGCCGGTGGCGGGCTCGCGCGAGGCGCTCTTCGCGCTCGCGCAGACGGTGCTGGATCCGACCCTCGGCGGCACGAACGCGACGCGCGATCCGGCGCAACGCGCCATCGTAATCTGCCCGAACCCGTTCTACCAGATCTACGAAGGCGCGGCGCTGCTCGGCGACGCGGAGCCGTACTTCGTGAACAGCGATCCGGCGCGCAACTTCGCGTGCGACTACTCGGTCGTGCCCGACGACGTCTGGGCCCGCACGCAGCTCGTCTACGTGTGTTCGCCGGGCAATCCGACCGGCGCGGTGATGACGCTCGACGACTGGCGCGAACTTTTCGCGCTGTCGGACCGCCACGGCTTCGTGATCGCATCGGACGAATGCTATTCGGAGATCTACTTCGACGAAGCGACGCCGCCGCTCGGCGGGCTGCAGGCTGCGCATCAGCTCGGCCGCGGCTACGAGCGTCTCGTGATGCTGTCGAGCCTGTCGAAGCGCTCGAACGTGCCGGGCATGCGCTCGGGTTTCGTCGCGGGCGACGCGGCGATCCTCAAGCAGTTCCTGCTGTACCGCACCTATCACGGCGCCGCGCTGTCCACCGTCTACCAGACCGCGAGCATCGCCGCGTGGAACGACGAAGCGCACGTGCGCGAAAACCGCGCGAAATACGTGCAGAAGTTTTCCGCGGTGACGCCGATGCTCGCCGACGTGCTCGACGTGCGCCTGCCCGATGCCGCGTTCTACCTGTGGGCGAACGTCGCGCGCACCGGTCTCACGGATACCGCGTTCGCCCAGCGCCTGTACGCCGACTATAATGTGACGGTTCTGCCCGGCTCGTATCTCGCGCGCACCGCGCACGGCACGAATCCGGGCCGCGACTTCGTGCGGATCGCGCTCGTCGCCGAGCCCGCCGAATGCATCGAAGGCGCGCGGCGCATCGTCGAGTTCTGCCGCGCGCTGGGCCGTTAGGTTTTTTCGCACGGCTCTTCGCATCGCGCTGCCCTCTTCCTCAGACATCAACTTCCAGAAGCCACCAACATGTCGCAACAACTTCAGCAGATCATCGATACCGCCTGGGACAACCGCGCCGAGCTGTCGCCGAAGTCGGCGCCCGCCGACGTCCGCGACGCGGTCGCGCACGCGCTCGAGCAGCTCGACAAAGGCGCGCTGCGCGTCGCCGAGAAGAAGGACGGCGAATGGGTCGTGAACCAGTGGCTGAAGAAGGCGGTGCTGCTGTCGTTCCGTCTCGAAGACAACGCGCCGATGCCGGCCGGCGGATACTCCCAGTTCTACGACAAGGTGCCGTCGAAGTTCGCGAACTACACCGCTGAAGACTTCGCGGCCGGCGGCTTCCGCGTGGTGCCGCCCGCGATCGCGCGCCGCGGTTCGTTCATCGCGAAGAACGTCGTGCTGATGCCGTCGTACACGAACATCGGCGCGTATGTGGACGAAGGCACGATGGTCGATACGTGGGCCACCGTCGGCTCGTGCGCGCAGATCGGCAAGAACGTGCACCTGTCGGGCGGCGTGGGCATCGGCGGCGTGCTGGAACCGCTGCAGGCGAACCCCGTCATCATCGAAGATAACTGCTTCATCGGCGCGCGCTCGGAAGTGGTGGAAGGCGTGATCGTCGAGGAAAACTCGGTGATCTCGATGGGCGTGTACCTCGGCCAGAGCACGAAGATCTACGATCGCGAAACCGGCGAAGTGAGCTACGGCCGCATTCCGGCCGGCTCGGTCGTCGTCGCGGGCAACCTGCCGGCGAAGGACGGCACGCACAGCCTCTACTGCGCGGTGATCGTGAAGAAGGTCGACGCGAAGACGCGCGCGAAGGTCGGCCTCAACGAACTGCTGCGAGGCGACTGATGGCGCGCGGAGGCAAGCGCACCGTCGTCGTGTACGGCATTCCGAACTGCGACACCGTGAAGAAAGCGCGCGTGTGGCTCGAGGAACACGGCGTCGAGTTCGAGTTTCACGACTTCAAGAAAGCCGGCGTGTCCGAACCGCTCGTGCGCGACTGGCTGAAGGACGTGTCGCTCGAATCGCTCGTCAACCGCCGCGGCACGACATGGCGCGCGCTGTCGGACGACATGAAGGCCGAGGCCGATAGCGAAACCGGCGCGATCGCGCTGATGATCCACAAGCCGTCCGTGATCAAGCGGCCGGTGGTCGTGGTCGACGGCCGCGTGAAGACGCTCGGCTTCGCGGCGGAGCAGTACGAGACGCTGTTCGGCTCGTAGTTCGAGCTGATCGCGGGCTCGCTGTTCGGCTGCTTGCGTCCGCGCTTCGAATACACGCTGTTGCCGGCCCGGCCCACCGCCAGGCCGGCATTTTTTCATCTGAAAGTGGTACTGAATCCATGTCCGGCACGCTTGCCCTTACCGAACAGCTGATCGCCCGCGCGTCCGTCACGCCAGACGACCAGCACTGCCAGCAACTGCTGATCGAACGCCTGTCGGCGCTCGGCTTTCACTGCGAGACGATCGAATCGCACGGCGTCACCAACCTGTGGGCGGTCAGGCGCGGCACCGACGGCGCGGCCGGCAAGCTGCTCGCGTTCGCGGGCCACACCGACGTCGTGCCGACCGGCCCGCTCGAACAGTGGAGTTCGCCGCCGTTCGAACCGACCCATCGCGACGGCAAGCTGTACGGCCGCGGCGCGGCGGACATGAAGGCGTCGATCGCCGGCTTCGTGGTGGCGAGCGAGGAGTTCGTCGCGAAGCATCCGCAGCATCGCGGCTCGTTCGCGTTCCTGATCACGAGCGACGAGGAAGGCCCCGCCACCGACGGCACCGTCAAGGTTATCGAAGCGCTGCAGGCGCGCGGCGAGCGGCTCGACTACTGCATCGTCGGCGAACCGACGTCGTCCGCCACCCTGGGCGACATGGTCAAGAACGGCCGGCGCGGCTCGATGTCCGGCACGCTGATCGTGAAGGGCGTGCAGGGTCACATCGCCTATCCGCATCTCGCGAAAAATCCGGTGCATCTGCTTGCGCCCGCGCTCGCCGAACTCGTCGCCGAGCGCTGGGACGAAGGCAACGAATACTTCCCGCCCACCACCTGGCAGGTGTCGAACCTGCACAGCGGCACCGGCGCGACCAACGTGATCCCGGGTCACGCGGACGTGATGTTCAATTTCCGCTTCTCGACCGCGAGCACGGTGGAAGGCTTGCAGCAACGCGTGCACGCGATCCTCGACCGCCATGGCCTCGACTACGAACTGACGTGGACCGTGAGCGGCCTGCCGTTCCTCACACCGCGCGGCGAGCTGTCGGGCGCGCTCGAACAGGCGATCCGCGCGGAAACCGGCGTGACGACCGAACTGTCGACGACCGGCGGCACGTCCGACGGCCGTTTCATCGCGCGCATCTGCGATCAGGTGATCGAGTTCGGGCCGCCGAACGGCAGCATCCACAAGATCGACGAGCACGTCGAAGTCGCGTTCATCGAGCCGCTGAAGAACGTATACCGGCGCGTGCTCGAACTGCTGATCGCGTAATGGCCGCACCGCTGGCCGCACCGCTATCGAACATCATCCGGGAGACCTTGCGATGACGACCACCCCCTTCGTGACCATCCGCGACCTGCTGCGCTTCGCGGTGACCCGCTTCGGCTCCGCCGGCCTCGCGTTCGGCCACGGCTCGACCAATGCGTACGACGAAGCCGTGTACCTGATCCTGCACACGCTGCATCTGCCGCTCGACATGCTCGATCCGTTTCTCGACGCGCGCCTGACCGAGGCCGAGATCCAGACCGTGCTGGCCGTGATCGAACGACGCGCGGCCGAACGCGTGCCGGCCGCGTACATCACGCGCGAAGCGTGGATGCACGGCGTGCGTTTCTATGTCGACGAACGCGTGATCGTGCCGCGCTCGTTCATCGGCGAACTGCTGCAGGACGGACTGCAGCCATACGTCGAAGACCCTGAACAGGTGGAAGCGGTGCTCGAGCTGTGCACCGGTTCGGGCAGCCTCGCGGTGCTCGCCGCCGACGCGTTTCCGTACGCCGACGTCGATGCCGTCGACCTGTCCGCGCCCGCGCTCGAAGTGGCGCAGCGCAACGTGCACGAGCACGGGCTCGACGAGCGGATCGCGCTGTTCGAAGGCGATCTGTTCACGCCGCTGCCCGAGCGCCGCTACGACGTGATCATCACGAATCCGCCGTACGTGAACGCGGAATCGATGAAGGCGCTGCCGCCCGAATACCGTCACGAGCCGGAAATGGCCCTTGCGGGCGGCGCCGACGGCATGGACATCGTGCGCCGGATCATCCGGCAGGCGCGCAACTGGCTGACCGAAGACGGCATTCTCGTCGTCGAGATCGGCAACGAACGCGAGCATGTCGAAGCGGCGTTCGGCGGCCTCGAGATCGTGTGGCTGTCCACCAGCGCCGGCGACGACAACGTGTTCCTGATTCAGGCGGTCGATCTGCCGGTGTAAAGCACCGGATGGGGGCGGACGCGTCAGTTTGCTGCGGCGCGGCGCTGCCCACCGCGCAGGCGGGCCTGGTAAGATGAGCGCATCGGCGATCCGCTTCACGCCAGCCGCCCGCTTCGGCCGCGCGCCTTCGTCCGGCGTGCTCCGAACGACACGGCATAACGCGAAGATCGCACCGCAGTATTTCGGACACTTATGCATCTCGACTGGCTACATCTCGGCAGTGTCGTCGTCGTCGCGCACATCCTCGGTCTGATCGCGGCGTGCCACGCGGTCATGAACACGCGCACGTCGCAGGGTGCCGTCGCGTGGGCCGTGTCGCTCGTCGCGATGCCGTACTTCACGCTCGTGCCGTATCTGTTCCTTGGCCGCAGCAAGTTCGCGGGCTACGCGGACGCGCGGCGCATCGAGAACGAGCTGATGCGCCGCCGCGCGCACCCGCCGGAGTGGGACCGGCAGTCGTCGTCGGGCCTGCCGACCGATGCGCTCGGCCAGCAGCTCGTGCGCTCGCTGACACAGCTGGGCGGCATGCCGTTTCTCGCCGGCAACACGGTCCGCACGCTCGTGAACGGCGAAGCGACGTTCGCCGCGATCCTCGACGCAATCGAGCACGCGCGCCGCTACATCATCGTGCAGTTCTTCATCGTGCGCGCCGATCCGCTCGGCGAGATGCTGAAGGACGCGCTGATCGCGAAAGCCGCCAGGGGCGTGCGCGTGTACTTCCTGTACGACAGCATCGGCAGCTTCGACCTGCCGCACCGCTATATCGCGGCGCTGCGCGCGGGCGGCGTCGAAACGCATCCGTTCGCGACCAACCGGCGCTTCGTGAACCGCTTCCAGCTCAACTTCCGCAACCATCGCAAGATCGTGTCCGTGGACGGCGAGCGCGCGTTCGTCGGCGGGCACAACGTCGGCGTCGAGTACCTGGGCGCCAGGCCGCCGCTGTCGCCGTGGCGCGACACGCACATCGAGGTGCACGGGCCCGCGGTGGCGAGCATCCAGTTCGTGTTCACCGAAGACTGGCACTGGGCAACCCAGCAGTTGCCGGCGTTTCCGATGCAGGGCGCTGAGGATGCCGATGGTGCCGAGAGTGCCGAGGCCGCGGAAACTGACGATGGCAGCGCCGCTCGCGGCCCAGCAGCAAAGTCAGCACAGGCGACCGCAGCGCAGGCGATCCGCGCGCACGAAGCGACGACCTCCGCGGCATCTGCCCGCATCGAAGCGGACCTCGCGCACGAGCGCGCCGCGATGCAGGAAACCGTCACCGCTTCACCGACCCAGCAACAGACGCAGCGGCAGACGCAAACCATCGCCGTGACGATGGCGAACGCCGGCATCGTGCTGCCGCCCTCCCCGGCCGCGATCACGACCGGCGCGGCGGCCATCATGCATCAGACGCTCGCGACAGCCGCCGCAACACCAGCCGCCACACCGACCGCACCGAACGGCGGCGACGAACGTTCCGCGACCGGCTCCGCGAAAGGTCCGCAAACGGACATGCACTGCCTCGTCGTGCCGACGGGCCCCGCGGACCGCTTCGAGACCTGCTCGCTCTTTTTCGTCGAATCGATCAACGCGGCACGCGAGCGGGTCTGGATCACGACGCCCTACCTCGTTCCCGACGAAGCCGTGCTCGGCGCGCTGCGCCTCGCGGTGCTGCGTGGCGTGGACGTGCGGATCCTGATTCCGTCGCGGCGCGATCACTACGTGGTGTTCGAGGCGTCCAAGCTGTACGCATTCGACGCGGTGCGCTCCGGCATCCGCATCTTCCGCTACCGCCCGGGCTTCCTGCATCAGAAGGTCGTGCTGATCGACGACGTTGCCGCGGCAATCGGCAGCGCCAATCTCGACAACCGCTCGTTCCGCCTGAACTTCGAGGTGATGGTGCTGACCGTCGACCGCGGCTTTGCCGCCGAAGTCGAGGCGATGCTGCTGCGCGACTTCGCGGACGCATACGAGATCGATCGCACCGAGTACCGTCGCGCGCCAGCGTGGCGCCGCGTGACGATGCACCTCGCGCGGCTCTTCTCGCCGATCCTCTAGCGCCTCCGTTCCAGCGCATGCCGCACAGCGGCTTTTACAGCAGCTTCTCGATATCGGCCGTGAGCGCGTCGGGCTTCGTGGTGGGCGCGTAGCGTTCCACGACGTTGCCGTCCCGGTCCACCAGAAACTTCGTGAAGTTCCACTTGATGCCCTCGAGCCCGAGGATGCCCGGCGCCTCGCTCGTCAGATGGCGGTACAGCGGATGCGCGCTGGCGCCGTTCACTTCGATCTTGTCGAACATCTGGAACGTGACGCCGTAGTTCTGCTCGCAGAAGCTGCCGATCTGCCCGGCGTCGCCCGGTTCCTGCTTGCCGAACTGGTTGCACGGAAAGCCGAGCACCTCGAGACCGCGCGCCGCATACTCCTCGTGCAGTTTCTGCAGGCCCGCGTACTGCGGCGTGAAGCCGCATTCGCTCGCCGTGTTGACGATCAGCAGAACCTTGCCCCGATAGCGGTCCAGCGAGATCGTCTCGCCGTTGAGCGCCTGCGCGGTGAACGTGTAAATCGTGCTCATGGGTGGTGTCCTCGGAAACTGGGAACCCGCAGTCTAGGCGAATTGCGCGCATCAGTGCACCTGGCCGGATGGCTAGCCGGACGGACGATGCCGCGCATGGCCATCCGGTCGATCCCGTGGCCGGCGGCAGCAGTCTAGAATACGGGTTTTCTCCTTCGTGGCACGCTGTGATCCGCTTCAACCAGTTCAGTCTCGCGCGCGGCACCAAGCCGCTCTTCGACAGCACCTCGTTCACGCTCAATCCCGGCGAAAAGGCCGGGCTGGTCGGCGCGAACGGCGCCGGCAAATCCACGCTCTTCTCCGTGCTGCGCGGCGAACTGCACGCGGATGGCGGCGATGTGGCGCTGCCGCCGTCGTGGCAGATCGCGCACGTCGCGCAGGAAACCCCGGCGGTCGATAGAACCGCGCTCGCGTACACCCTCGACGGCGACGCCGCACTGCGCGCGATCGAAACGCGTATCGCCGCCGCTTCCGCCGCGCACGACGGCGCCGCGGAAGCCGAAGCGCACACCGCGTTCGCCGACGCCGACGGCTACACCGCACCGGCACGCGCCGAGGCGTTGCTGCTCGGTCTCGGCTTCACGCTGGAGCAGACGCGCGAGCCGGTCGCGAGCTTTTCGGGCGGCTGGCGCATGCGCCTGAACCTCGCGCAGGCGCTGATGTGCCGCTCCGATCTGCTGCTGCTCGACGAACCGACCAACCACCTCGACCTCGACGCGATCGTCTGGCTCGAAGACTGGCTGAAGCGCTACGCTGGAACGCTGGTGGTGATCTCGCACGACCGCGAGTTCCTCGATTCGATCTGCAACGTCACGCTGCATCTGGAGCAGCAGCAGGTGAAGCGCTACGGCGGCAACTATTCGCAATTCGAAGTGCTGCGCGCGCAGCAGCTCGCGTTGCAGCAGAGCACCTACGAGAAGCAGCAGAAAACGGTCGCGCACCTGCAGAGCTTCATCGACCGCTTCAAGGCGAAAGCCACCAAGGCGCGCCAGGCGCAGAGCCGCATGAAAGCGCTCGAAAAGATGGAGCTGATCGCGCCGGCACACGCGGCCTCGCCGTTCACGTTCGAATTCCGCACGCCGGACGCCGCGCCGAACCCGATGCTCGTGATGGAAGACGTGCGCTGCGGCTACCGCCCGCCCGACGATCCGGCGGGCGAGATCGTAATCGTGAATGGCGTCACGCTGTCGATCCAGAGCGGCCAGCGTATTGGACTGCTCGGCGCGAACGGTCAGGGCAAGTCGACGCTGATCAAGACGCTCGCGGGCACGCTCGAAGCGCTCAGCGGCCACGTGCGCGAAGGCCGCGGGCTGCGCGTCGGCTACTTCGCGCAGCACCAGCTCGAAACGCTGCGCACGGACGATACCCCGCTGCAGCACATCGCGCGCCTCGCGCCGGATACGCGCGAGCAGGAGCTGCGCGACTTCCTCGGCGGCTTCAATTTCCCCGGCGAGATGGCCACCTCGCCGATCGGTCCGTTCTCCGGCGGCGAGAAGGCGCGGCTCGCGCTCGCGCTGATCATCTGGCAGAAGCCAAACCTGCTGCTGCTCGACGAACCGACCAATCACCTCGACCTCGAAACGCGTCACGCGCTGACGATGGCGCTCGCGCAGTTCGAAGGCACGCTGATCCTCGTGTCGCACGACCGGCACCTGCTGCGCGCGACGACGGACCAGTTCATGCTGGTTGCGAAGCATCGCCTTCAGCCGTTCGACGGCGACCTCGACGACTACCGCGACTGGCTGCTGCAGCACGCCGCCGAACAGCGCGCGGCGCTGAAGGCGGCAGCGAACGGAGCGACGGGCGATGGCACCGGCTCTGGCTCTGGTGACGATCTGAACGCCGGTTCGAACCGCAAGGAGCAACGCCGGCTCGAAGCGGAAACGCGCCAGCGTCTCGCGCATCTGAAGAAGCCGCTGCAGACGCGGATCGCGAAGATCGAGAAGGAAATGGATACACTGAATGCGGAGAAGGCGACGCTCGATGCATTCGTCGCCGACCCGGCAAGCTACGAGCCGGAGAAGAAGGCAAAGCTGACCGAGGCGATCAGGCGGCAGGCGGATGTTGCCGGACGTCTCGAAACGCTCGAAGCCGAATGGCTCGAAGCGCACGAAGAACTGGAACAGATCGGCTGACGCGAACTGCATTCGCAGGCACTAACGCAGGCACATGCGCATGCGTGCGTGCAACGCGCCAGCAAGACTCGACGTGAGGTGAACGTGTCGTCGTCCGAAGTACCTGTCAACGCTCCACTGCAAGGCCTGCGCGTGCTGGATCTGACGCGCCTCCTGCCCGGTCCCGTCGCCACGCTGCGGCTCGCCGAGCTGGGCGCCGACGTGCTAAAGATCGAGGCCCCCGCGGGCGCCGGCGACGAATCCCGCAAGATGATGCAGAGCAGCGCCGACCGCATCGCCGGCAAGCCGGGCGCGTTCTATCGCATCGTCAACCGCGGCAAACGCGAGACGCGGCTCGACCTGAAATCCGAAAACGGCCGCAAGGTGCTGGAAGCGCTCGCGCGCGAGGCGGACGTGCTGATCGAGAGCTTCCGGCCAGGCGTGATGGCGCGTCTCGGCGTCGGCTACGACACGCTGCACGCAATCAACCCGAAGCTCGTGTACTGCTCGATCAGCGGGTACGGTTCGCAGGGGCCGTTGTCCGCGCGGCCCGGTCACGATCTGAACTACATCGCGTATGCAGGCGTGCTCGACCAGCTGTCGTCGCGCGACGGCGTGCCGGTGCTGCCGAACTTCCAGATCGCGGATCTGCTGGGCGGCGCGCTGACAGCAGTCACGCAGATTCTCGCTGCGCTATGGCAGGTCGCGCGCGGCGGCAAAGGACGCTTCATCGACGTATCGATGACGCACTCCAGCTACTCGAACAACATCGTCGCGCACATCGCACTCGCCAACGCGCGGGCGCAGCAGGAAGCCGCGCCCGGCAGCAGGCCCGCGCCGGAACCGCACGACGCCACCCGCGCCGGCAAAGGCCTGCTGAACGGCGGCGTGCCCTGCTACAACCTGTACCGCACGCAGGACGACCGCTGGCTCGCAGTCGGCGCGCTCGAGTTCAAATTCTGGGAGACGTTCTGCAATGCGATCGGGCAGCCCGCGTGGGCAAGCCGCCACTGGAGCCAGGGTCAGGCGATCGGCGGCGCCGATGCGGCCGCGCTCGTCCATGACGTCGAAACGCTGATTGCAAAGCGGCCGCTCGATGAATGGGTTGCGTTGCTGGAGCCGCTCGACTGCTGCGTGTCGCCGGTGCTGACGCCGGACGAGGCGAGCCGCCACCGGCTGTTCGATCCGAATGCACCCGATGACGACGACGAGTTCGCGGATCTCGATCTGGAAGAGGATGATGACGCGGCAGTGCAGGAAGCGCGGCGACCTGCGCAACAGGACGACACGTCAGCTACGCCTCACACGCCATCCGACAAGGACACCGAAGCGAAGCCGCAACCCCAACCGCACAACCCGTGGCATACGACGCTGCAGCGGTTCAAGTAGCCCGGATGACAAGCGGCGCAAACACTCAGCGCCGCGGCAAGGTCTGACGCGGCGAGCCCTCGTCGTCGAGCAGCGTGTGCTTGCGGCCTTGAACGTGTTGCTGGATCGTCGCACGCACCTGCGCGACGGTCACGTCTTCGGCCACGACGCGACGCGAAATCTGCCCCGTCGCGTCGATCCATTCGACGATGCGGCACGAGCCGCCCCACGGCCGGTTGATCGGCTCGGACACACGGCACCCGCGCAGCCTCATCAGACGTTCGCTGGCGCTGGCTTGAGAAGACGGTTTCAAGAGTCGATCCTTTCCCGCTGGCACGGACTGATTCATGCGTCCAGCTTAGGGGAAATCACGAAGCCCAGGGGTTACAACGGCTAACGGCAACTTTACCGTCTATTACGTCTGAAATACGGTCACGTTCCCGTGCGAAACCTCCGGAATATCAGGGTGCGACACGCTGCTACTCGAGCGTGCGGATACGATCGATCGCCTGTTCGATACGCTCCACCGCGATCACGTTCAGCCCTTCCACCGGCTGCTTCGGCGCGTTCGCCTTCGGAATCAGCGCGACTGAAAAGCCGAGCTTCGCGGCTTCCTTCAAACGCTCCTGACCGCGCGGCGACGGACGGATCTCGCCCGCCAGCCCCACTTCGCCGAATACGATCAGCCCCTTCGGCAGCGGCTTGTTGCGCATCGACGAATGGATCGCGAGTAGCACCGCGAGGTCGGCAGCCGGCTCGGTGATCTTCACGCCGCCCACCGCGTTCAGGAACACGTCCTGATCGAAGCACGCGATGCCCGCGTGCCGGTGCAGCACCGCGAGCAGCAGCGCGAGACGGTTCTGTTCGAGGCCCACCGCGAGCCGCCGCGGATTCGGCACGTTCGCCGTATCGACGAGCGCCTGGATTTCGACGAGCAACGGCCGCGTGCCTTCCTGCGTGACCAGCACGCACGAACCGGGCACCGTCTGCTCGTGCTGCGACAGAAACAGCGCGGAAGGATTCGCGACGCCGCGCAGACCACGCTCGGTCATCGCGAACACGCCAAGCTCGTTGACCGCGCCGAAGCGGTTCTTGAACGCACGCACCAGCCGGAACGACGAGTGCGTGTCGCCTTCGAAGTACAGCACGGTGTCGACGATGTGCTCGAGCACGCGCGGCCCCGCGAGATTGCCCTCTTTCGTCACGTGACCGACCATGATGATCGCGGTGCCCGACTGCTTCGCGACGCGCGTGAGCTGCGCCGCGCACTCGCGCACCTGCGCGACCGAGCCCGGCGCGGACGTCAGCGCTTCGGAATAGATGGTCTGGATCGAATCGATCACCGCGACGTCGGGCCGTTCGGCATCGATGGTTGCGAGGATCTTTTCGAGCTGGATCTCGGCGAGCAGCTGCAGCTCGCTCGCCTTCGACTGCGGATCGAGCAGCGCCAGCCGCTGCGCGCGCAGCGCGATCTGCGCGCCCGATTCTTCGCCGCTCACGTAAAGCGCGCGCCGCTCCGCCGCGATCTCCGCGAGCGACTGCAGCAGCAACGTGGATTTGCCGATGCCCGGATCGCCGCCGATCAGCACCACGCCGCCCGCGACGAGACCGCCGCCCAGCACGCGGTCGAATTCGCCGACGCCCGTCGTGAAGCGCGGCACATCGGATGCCTCGATGTCCGCGAGGCGCTGCACCACGGCGGTTTTTGCGAGCCCCTGGAAGCGATGCGCGGACGGCGACTCGGCCACGCCCTCGACGAGCGTGTTCCATGCGCCGCACGCGGGGCACTGGCCCTGCCACTTCGGCGCCTGGCCGCCGCATTCGGTGCAGGTGTAAAGCGTCTTCTGTTTTGCCACGCGAAAGGTCCTGTCAGAGGCCGTTATTCAGCCCGGACCGGGACGCGTTGCGCGATCGCGCACATGAGTTCGTAGCCGATCGTGCCGCACGCATGCGCGACGTCGTCGATCGGCAGCGTGGTGCCCCACAGCTCGACGCGCGTGCCGACGTTCGCGGTCGGACACGGGCTCAGGTCGACGGTCAGCATGTCCATCGACACGCGTCCGACGATCTGCGTGCGGATGCCGTCGACGATCACCGGCGTGCCTTCCGGCGCGATGCGCGGATAGCCGTCCGCGTAGCCGCACGCAACCACGCCGATGCGCATCGTGCCGCGCGCGCGGAACGTGGAGCCGTAGCCGACCGATTGCCCTTCCGCGAGCGTCTGCACGCCGATCAGTTCGGACGCGAAGGTCATGGCCGGCTGCAGGCCGGTGCCTTCGATCGCGCTCGAGATGCCCGACGGCGACGCGCCGTACAGGATGATGCCGGGCCGCACCCAGTCGAAGTGCGACGGCCGGTGCCACAGCGTGGCCGCCGAGTTCGCGAGCGAACGCGCGCCCGCGATGCCCTGCGCGCCGCGCTCGAACGCTGCCATCTGCTCGGCGATGCCGCGTTCGCTGTCGGCATCGGAGAAGTGCGTCATCAGCGTGATCTGCCCAACGCCCTGGCACGCGCGCGCGCGTTCCCACGCGGCGCGAAAACGCTCCGGCGTGTAGCCGAGGCGGTTCATGCCGCTGTTCATCTTCAGCTGGATGTTGACGGGCTTCGACAGACGCGCCATTTCGAGCATGCGCAACTGTTCGTCCGAATGCACGACGGTCGTCAGGCTGTAACGATCGATCACGTCGATGTCGGTTGGGCGGAAGAAGCCTTCCAGCAGCAGGATCGGACCGGCCCAGCCGAGCTCGCGCAGCTTCACCGCTTCTTCGAGATCCAGCAGTCCGAAACCGTCGGTTGCGCGCAGCCCGGGGAACGCTCGCGCGAGACCGTGGCCATACGCATTGGCCTTCACTACCGCCCAGATTCGTGAGTTCGGCGCGTATTTGCGCGCGACTGCGAGATTATTGGCAAGGGCGGAGGTATGAATCGTGGCGGAGAGGGGGCGCGGCATGGGATTTTTACGTAAAGACGCTTGCGAATCATGAGCTTACAGGGGGTTTTCAAGCCCCGGAGAGCCCGCTGGGCGGTGCGATCAAGGATTCTGCTAGTCCGAATCCAGCTATTTTCGTGATATAAAGCCCTGCGCACAACCCATTTCGAACGGAATAAGCCTGGTTGCCGACCATGCACCAGGGCGGACGGACCGCAGCGAGGAACGCATCGCATCAGATGAAAAAAGGTTTTTACACGATCATGGCCGCGCAGTTTTTTTCCTCGCTGGCCGACAATGCGCTCCTGATCGCTGCAATTGCGTTGCTGAAAGATCTCCACGCCCCGAACTGGATGACGCCGCTGCTCAAGCTGTTCTTCGTCCTCTCCTACGTCGTTCTTGCCGCCTTCGTCGGCGCATTCGCAGACTCCCGCCCGAAGGGCCGCGTGATGTTCGTGACGAACACCATCAAGGTGGTGGGCTGCGTCATCATGCTGGTCGGCGCGCATCCGCTGATCGCATACGGCATCGTCGGTTTCGGCGCCGCCGCGTACTCGCCCGCGAAGTACGGCATCCTTACCGAACTGCTGCCGCCTGAGCGCCTCGTCGCCGCGAACGGCTGGATCGAAGGCACCACGGTCGGCTCGATCATTCTCGGCACGGTGATGGGCGGCGCGCTGATCAGCCCGCATATCGCGACGCATGTGCTGAGGCACACGCCGCCCTACATCCACACGCCCGCCGAAGCCGCGATGCTCGTGATCATGGCGATCTACGTGGTCGCCGCGCTGTTCAACCTGCGCATTCCGGACACCGGCGCACGCTATCCGCGGCAGGAACGCGGCCCGATCAAGCTCATCACCGACTTCGCGGAATGCTTCACCGTGCTGTGGCACGACAAGCTCGGCCAGATCTCGCTCGCGGTGACGACGCTCTTCTGGGGCGCCGGCGCGACACTGCAGTTCATCGTGCTGAAATGGGCGGAAGTGTCGCTCGGCATGACGCTGTCCGAAGGCGCGCTGCTGCAGGCGGTGGTCGCGGTCGGCGTCGCGGCGGGCGCGGTGATCGCGGCCGCGCGCGTGCCGCTGAAGAAATCGTTGTCGGTGCTGCCGGTCGGTATCGTGATGGGCGTCGCGGTGATGCTGATGGCGTTCTACACGAGGCAGCTGTTCCCGTCGCACTGGGGCTTCTACTTCGGCCGCATGCACGTGCCGGGTTATCTCGTGATCGCGTATCTGTTCCTGATGTTCGTCGGCGCGCTGTCGGGCTTCTTCGTCGTGCCGATGAATGCGCTGCTGCAGCATCGCGGGCACGTGCTGCTGTCGGCGGGGCACTCCATTGCGGTGCAGAATTTCAACGAGAACCTGTCGGTGCTCGTGATGCTGTGCCTGTACGCGGCGCTCGTGTGGCTCGACGTGCCGGTGTCCACCGTGATCGTGCTGTTCGGCACCTTCGTCTGCCTGATGATGTTCGTCGTGATGCGCCGCCACCAGGCGAACCAGCGTGCGTTCGATTCGGTCGCGCTGATCGGCGAAGTGAAGCACTGATTCGCCGCGCGGCGCGACGCCTTCGTGGCGGTGCGCGGTGCGCGTTGCGCGCCCTTCCGCTTCATTTCGTTTCGTTGCGCGCCTGTCCGGCCCTTGGTCCGCTCTTTCCCGCCTTCTCCTATGACTCACGCGATTCCCAACGTCCTCACGATCGCCGGTTCCGATTCCGGCGGCGGCGCCGGCATCCAGGCGGACCTCAAGGCGTTCTCCGCGCTCGGCGCATACGGCGCGAGCGTGATCACCGCGCTGACCGCGCAGAACACGCGCGGCGTGACCGCGATCCATGCGCCCGACGCGGCGTTCGTCACCGCGCAGCTGGATGCGGTGTTCGACGACATCCGCATCGACGCCGTGAAGATCGGCATGCTCGCGAACGCGGCCATCGCGCATGCGGTGGCGGACGCATTGAAGCGCTACGGGCCGCGCTTCGTCGTGCTCGATACGGTGATGATCTCGAAGAGCAACCATGCGCTCCTCGCACCGGAAGCGGTGGACGCGGTGCGCGATGCGCTGGTGCCGCTCGCGGACGTGCTGACGCCGAATCTGCCCGAAGCGGCGGCGCTGCTGGGCGAAGCGGTGGCTGCCGACGAAGCCGCGATGATCCGCCAGGGCGAAGCGCTGCGCGCGCTCGGCGCGAAGGCGGTGATGATGAAGGGCGGTCACCTCGCGTCCACCGACAGCCCGGACTGGCTAATCGAGGCGAGCGGCACGCTGCGGCTAGGCGGTCCGCGCGTGCCGGTGAAGAACACGCATGGCACGGGCTGCACGCTGTCGTCGGCGATTGCGGCGCTGCTGCCGCAGCGTTCCGATGTCGCGAGCGCCGCTGCCGATGCGAAGGCGTATCTGACCGCCGCGCTCGAACATAGCGACCGGCTCGACGTCGGTTCCGGCGTCGGACCGGTGCATCATTTTCATCGCTGGTGGTGATCCGGCAGCGCTTTACTGATCGGCAAACGCCCGCGCCAGCGCGGGCCATCCGTCGGGCACGATGAAGCCGCGCGATCGTTCGCGCCAGCCGCCTTCTCCATCGGCGACGAAACCCGCGACCATCAGCGGCTCGTTGCGCTCCGCACTGCGCGCGGTGAGCGCGTCGACCTCCGCGAACGTTTGAGCGCTGCCGTCGCGCCGCGGCGCGAGCCATTCGAGACGCGGCAGCACCCGCCAGCGCTCCGCATGCGCCGCCGCGAACGCCGCCCAGCCCGCAAGCGTCACCCACCACCCTTGTCCGTGCGCCGGATCGATCTGCGCGGCTTCGACGGACACCGCGCCGGGCATCGCGTCCGGTCCGTAAAACAGCCAGCCGCGCACCAGCATCTGCGGCGTCCACGGTCCCGCATGACCGATCGACGCGAACTCCTCGCGCGCACTCAGCGGCAGCTGATGGTCGAGCAGATGCATGAGTTTCAGATCGAAGCGATCCTGCAAGTTCGGGCCGACATAGTCCGCGAGACGCGCGGACGGTCGATGAGGCTCGTGGCCCGCGTGCAGATAGCACTTCACCGCGAGTTCCCAGTGCAGACGCGCGCCCTGCCGCGTCTCGACCAGAAAATCGCATTCGCCGAGCGTGATGCCGGCACGACGCAGCGGCACGTTCGCCGCGACCAGACGTGGGCCGGGACCGGTCCGCAGATACCACGCGAGCAGCGTCTCCGCGAGGCGCCCCACGCGGGTGATGCGGCTCTGCGCGAGTTCGCGATGCAACGGTTCGGGATTGGCGTCCTGGGCGCGCAGCCAGTCGACGGTGGCGGAGAGGTCTGCGGGATCGGCTGGATCGCCGAAGAGCGCGGCGAGTTCGCCCGCCGGTTGCGCGCGCACCAGCGGTGGGCCGAACAGCAGCCACGCGAGATCGCGCACCGCGGGATCTCGCAGATCGTCGAGGAGCGATGCGGCGTCGTGCGCTGCGGGTTGACCTGCATGATGACCCGCCGCGGTGACCGACGCCGCGTCCATCACTCGCCCTGCCCGCGTTCCGCCCGCTGCCAGGTCGCGCGCGCGAGGCACAGGTCGGCCCACGCCTTTGCCTTGTCCTGCAGACTGCGCAGCAGATAGGCCGGGTGGTACGTGACGATCACGGGCACGCCTTCGTATTCGTGCACGCGGCCGCGCAGCGACGAAATGCTCGCGTCGGTGCGCAGCAGGCTTTGCGCAGCGAAGCGCCCGAGCGCGACGATCAGCTTCGGCTTCACGAGCGCGACCTGCCGCTGCAGATACGGCTCGCAGCGCATCACCTCGTCCGGCTCCGGATTGCGGTTGCCCGGCGGCCGGCACTTGATCACGTTCGCGATGTAGACGTTCTCGCCGCGCGCGAGCGCCAGCGACTTCAGCATGTTGTCGAGCAGCTTGCCCGCCTGGCCGACGAACGGCTCGCCCTGGCGGTCTTCGTTTTCGCCGGGCGCCTCGCCGATCAGCATCCATTCGGCTTCGCGATCGCCGACGCCGAACACCGTGTTCGTGCGCTTCTCGCACAGACGACACGCCTGGCAACCGGCGACGCGGTCCGCGAGCGCGTCCCAGTCGAGCGTCGCGATCGATGCGACACCCGACGACGTTGCGCGCGCATCGGCAAAGGGTTGCGCTGGTTCGTCGACGGCAGGGGCGGCCTGATCGTCGAACCAGCTCAGATCGTCGATCTGGGTGTCGGTGCGGGAGTCGGCGCGGGTGTCAGGTTCGGCAGCGTGCGTCGGCTCAGGTGGCGCGACGCGCGTTTCGGCATTGCCGCGGGCGGTCGCCGTCACAGGCGCGTCGACAGCCCCTGCGGCTTCGCGTCTCGCATCCGGTACGGCATGCGCCACAACCTCGACTGGCCGACCCGGCTCGTCCGCCACCGAAGCTTCGCCGCCAGCATCCGTAGTCGACGTCGACCCGCGGCGCACCCAGCGCGGCGCGAGACCCAGTTCCTCCAGAACGGTTTCATGCAGCGCCATTCGCGCCCTCCTTGGCACACGTGAAGCGCATCACGATCGCATCCTCGCGACCGCGATGCCGCGCGGGATAGTAGTTCTTGCGGCGCCCGATCGACGCGAAGCCGAAGCGCTCGTACAGCCGGATCGCGCGATGGTTCGACGGCCGCACTTCGAGCAGCAGGCCGTCGAGCTTCCCGGTTCGCGTGATCCGCACGGCCTCGCGCAACAGCGTCAGGCCCGCGCCGGCGCCCTGCGCCGCGGGCGCGACGCACAGGTTCAGCAGATGCATCTCGTCGACGACGGGCATCAGCACGCAATAGCCGATCAGCGTGCCCGTCACGTGCCGCAGGCACACGCCGAGATAGCCATTGCGCAGCGAATCTTCGAAATTGCCGCGGGTCCACGGAAATTCGTACGCGACGCGTTCGATCGCGGCGACTTCGTCCAGGTCGCTCTCCGTCATCTGCGACACATAGCGGTCCGCGAGCAGCACGCCACTCATCGGGCCTGTCCGGCGGCCGCTTTCGCGGCCTCCCGCTCCGCCACCGTCTGCGCGACCTTGTTGCGGATGTACTCAGGCGCGGCCTGGTCGGCGGGTACGGTGCGGCCCGCGCGCCATGCGCGCAGCGCGACGAACGCTACCGGCACCGCGTGCGGCAGCGCTTCGTGATCGATGCGCGCGGCCCGCGCCGTCGCTTCGAGCCGCGCGCCAAACGCGGCGGCGGCGTTGCCCGCGAGCGTGAACGGCGCATCCGGCAGCGCGAGACGATCCGGCGCATCGAGCGACGCTGGCTGCACCGTGCGCCATTCGCCAGTGGCGTCATCCCACGCGTAGTCGGCCCAGTAGACCTCGTCCATTCGCGCATCGAGCGCCGCGAGCACGCGGGTCGCCGACGGATCGCGCCGGCGCGCGCTCTCGGCGCATGCGAGCAGCGTGCCAACCGGTACGACCGGCAGGTTCAGGCCGAACGCCAGCCCTTGCGCGACGCCCGTCGCGGTGCGCAGCCCCGTGAACGAGCCCGGGCCCGCGCCGAACGCGATCGCCGCGCAGGCGTCGAGCGCGAGGCCGGCTTCGTCGAAGAGTTCGCGGATGGCGGGCAGAAGCCGCGTGCTGGAGACGGCGCCGGTCGCTTCGTGCCGCGACCAGACGCGCGGCGAGGCAGCAGCGGCGTCCGCAGCGGCCATGCGCGCGGATTCGGCAGTGGCCGCGGCCGAAGACAGCGAGGTGCCGGTTGCGCCTGCAGAGGCGGTGGACGCCCCGGCGTCCGGCGCCGCCGGCGCGTCGGACGCCGGGGCTGAAAGCAGCGCGACCGAGCAGAATTCGGTCGACGTATCGAGGGCAAGCAGCACAGTGTCAGTCATGCCGCTATTGTAATGCGGCACCCGATATCGCCGGAATGGTGACCGTTCGATGACCCCTTGTACCCCCTTTCGCAAAGGATTCCGGGCCACATGACGCGCGAATCGCCGCAGCGGCCGCCGCGGGCGTTTGGAGGCATCGCTCCAGCCCGCCCAGGAACGCGCTTGCTATGATCGCCCGACTATCTCAAAAAGCACGGAGAAGCTCATGAGCGATGTCGACGCGCTGTTCGCGCAAGCCCAGGAAGACGTGAAACAACTGCCGGAGCGTCCCGGCAATCTGACGCTGCTGCGCCTCTATGCGCTGTTCAAGCAGGCCACCGACGGCGACGTACACGGCGACAAGCCTGGTTTCACCGACATCGTCGGCAAGTACAAGTACGACGCGTGGGCCGCGCTGAAAGGCACCGGGCAGGACACCGCGAAGCAGCAGTACACGGAACTGGTCGAATCGCTGAAGGCCGGCGCGACGAGCTAGACCGCGCCGCAGCATCCGGGGCGGTGCGCGCCGCGCGTACCGCCCTCACCCCTCTCCCGCCTTTCAGTGTGTTTCGCGTCGATGGTTTCTGTGGCGCGGCGCAGCAATTTCCTGTATAGTCTTGGACTGCGCTCTGCTTCCCACGCAATTTCCGGTAATTCAGCAGGATTGATCTGAATCGTCGGCAGCCTCTAAAAGGGCACGTGCGGTACAGCGCAACGTAGCGTTAGGCTCCAATCCAGTTTAGAACCTGTCCCCTCCTGCCAAGGGCCCTTTCGGGCCGTCAATAAAGGCTGGCGGTGTAGCCATCCCGGCAAGCCGCATCCGATACAGCTTCTAACGAAAAAGCTCGCCGCATGGTGCGAGCTGCCCCTGTTTTTCGATTTGCTCGCTGCTTCATTGCTCGCTGAATCCGACAACCTGGGTCTGCCGATTGGCGTTGACGTTTTATTTCCCGTGTTTCAAGGATTCTCATGACTTCGAGCAATACCGCCAGCCCGCTGGACGCCATCGCCAATCAAGCCCTCGGTCTCGCGCCCGAAGCAATCGACCTCGCAGCCGACGCAGCGACTGATGTCGCCGTCGCGGCCAACGCCGAAACCGAAGAGCCCAGCGGTCCGTCGTTCGCGTCGCTCGGCCTGTCGCCGGAGATCGTCTCCGCGCTGACGGCCGCCGGCTACAAGGCGCCGACGCCGGTGCAGCAGCGCGCGATCCCCGCCGGCATCGCCGGCCGCGACCTGCTGGTGTCGAGCCCGACCGGTTCGGGCAAGACCGCCGCGTTCATGCTGCCCGCCATCGAGCGTTTCGCACAGCTGCAGAAGGCGCAGGCCGCGCAGCCGCGCGAGCCGCGTCCGGCCCAGGGCCAGGCACCGGCCGATCGCCGCCAGCGCCGTCCGCAGCCGGTCGCCCGTCCGGGCCTCCTCGTGCTGACGCCGACCCGCGAACTCGCGATGCAGGTCACCACGGCCGCGTCCACGTACGGCAAGCATCTGAAGCGTCTGCGCACGGTCAGCATTCTCGGCGGCGTGGCGTACGGCCAGCAACTGATGCTGCTCGCGAAGAACCCCGAAATTCTCGTCGCGACGCCGGGCCGTCTGCTCGACCACCTCGAGCGCGGCCGCATCGACCTGTCGGAACTGCAGATGCTCGTGCTCGACGAAGCCGACCGCATGCTCGACATGGGCTTCATCGACGACATCGAAACGATCGTCGCCGCAACGCCGGCCACGCGCCAGACGATGCTGTTCTCGGCCACGCTCGACGGCAAGATCGGCTCGCTCACCGGCCGCCTGCTGAAGGATCCGGAGCGTATCGAGATCTCGCAGCGTATCGAGTCAAGCGCGAACATCGCGCAGACCGTGCATTACGTCGACGACCGCGATCACAAGGATCGTCTGCTCGACCACCTGCTGCGCGACTCGGGCCTCGACCAGGCCATCGTGTTCACGGCCACCAAGATGGACGCGGACCAGCTGGCCGGCCGTCTGGCCGACGCGGGCTTCGAAACCGCCGCGCTGCACGGCGACCTGCCGCAAGGCGCGCGTAACCGCACGATCCGTGCGCTGCGCGAGCGCCGCGTGCGCGTGCTGGTCGCCACCGACGTGGCCGCGCGCGGTATCGACATCCCGGGCATCACGCACGTGTTCAACTACGATCTGCCGAAGTTCGCCGAAGACTACGTGCACCGCATCGGCCGTACGGGCCGTGCCGGCCGCTCGGGCATCGCGGTGAGCCTCGTGCATCACGCCGAGCAGGGCGCGCTGAAGCGCATCGAGCGCTTCGTGCGTTCGCCGCTGCCGGTCAACGTGATCGAAGGCTTCGAGCCGCGCAAGGCGCCGCCGGCGGGTAACCGCGGCTTCGGCGGCCGTGGCCGTCCGGGCAATGGCAACGGCGGCGGTCGTCGCTTCGGCGGCGGCAACGGTGGCGGTCGTCCGGGCAACGGCGGCAGCAGTAGCGGCGCACCGCGTCAAGGCGGCTGGGCCGGCAAGCCCGCCGACGGCAATCGCGGCAGCAGCTACGCCGGTTCGCGTGAAGGCGGCTATGGTTCCCGCGAAGGCGGCGCCGGTGGCAATTCGCGCGGCGACGGCTACGGCCGTTCGCGCGACAGCTACGGCTCGCGTGACGGCGGCTATGGCTCGCGTGAAGGTTACGCCGGCCGTCGTGACGGTTCGCGCACGCCGCGCCGCGGCAGCTGATCGACGCAGCTCCGAACGCTTTGCCTCCACGAGGGTCCCGCGCATTGACGCGGGACGCTTCGAACGAAAAAACCGACGCCTCGCGCGTCGGTTTTTTTTCGCCTGTACCCGCCTTTTCGCTCACCCGTCAAATTTCACGATACGAAAAAATTTTTTGCGTCGTAAAAAATCGTGCTGCGCGGCACAACATGCGGTGTTGCAGCATGGAAAATTTCGTTTCTTATCGTGAAATGAACTACATAAATAGCTGATTTAATTGCGTTTAAAATATTCGATAAAGCGCGCCTGACCTCTGTTGCCCTTCCCTCGACTTGCCTAGACTCTTCTATAAGACTTCGCGACCAGACAGCAGTCTCCACCGACCGCCGAACCCGCCGAAGTCATCGAACCAGTCGATCCACCCAACATTCGCAACTCAAGGAGCTCAACATGTCGCGCCAGGAACAAGTGCAGCAACTGAAGCAGCAATGGGAAACCAGCCCGCGCTGGAAGAACACGAAGCGCGGCTACACCGCCGAAGACGTGGTGCGTCTGCGCGGCTCGCAGCAGGTCGAATACACACTCGCGAAGCGCGGCGCCGAAAAGCTGTGGCAGTCGGTGAACACCGAGCCGTTCGTCAACTCGCTCGGCGCGCTGACCGGCAACCAGGCGATGCAGCAGGTGAAGGCCGGCCTCAAGGCCATCTACCTGTCGGGCTGGCAGGTGGCGGGCGACGCGAATCTCGCCGGCGAGATGTACCCTGACCAGTCGCTGTACCCGGCCAACTCGGTGCCGATGGTCGTGAAGCGCATCAACAACACGCTGACGCGCGCGGACCAGATCCAGTGGTCGGAAGGCAAGAACCCGGGCGACGAAGGCTACGTGGACTTCTTCCAGCCGATCGTGGCCGATGCCGAAGCGGGCTTCGGCGGCGTGCTGAACGCGTTCGAGCTGATGAAGTCGATGATCGAAGCCGGCGCCTCGGGCGTGCACTTCGAAGACCAGCTCGCGTCCGTTAAGAAGTGCGGCCACATGGGCGGCAAGGTGCTCGTGCCGACGCGCGAAAACATCGCGAAGCTGACGGCGGCGCGTCTCGCGTCGGACGTCTGCGGTGTGCCGACCGTGCTGCTCGCACGTACCGATGCGGAAGCCGCCGACCTGATCACGTCGGACGTCGATGAAAACGACCGGCCGTTCCTGACCGGCGAGCGTACCGTCGAAGGCTTCTACCGCACGAAGCCCGGCATCGAGCAGGCGATCTCGCGCGGCCTCGCGTACGCGCCGTACGCCGACATGATCTGGTGCGAGACGGGCAAGCCGGATCTCGAGTTCGCGAAGAAGTTCGCCGACGCGATCCACAAGGAGTACCCGGACCAGCTACTCTCGTACAACTGCTCGCCGTCGTTCAACTGGAAGAAGAACCTTGACGACGCGACGATCGCGAAGTTCCAGCGCGAGCTGGGTGCGATGGGCTACAAGTTCCAGTTCATCACGCTGGCAGGTTTCCACGCGCTGAACTACTCGATGTTCAACCTCGCGCACGGTTATGCGCGCCAGCAGATGAGCGCGTTCGTCGAACTGCAGCAGGCCGAGTTCGCCGCCGCCGAGAAGGGCTTCACCGCGGTGAAGCACCAGCGCGAAGTGGGCACGGGCTACTTCGACGCGGTCACGCAGACGGTGGAACGCGAAGCGTCGACGACCGCGCTGCACGGCTCGACCGAAGACGAGCAGTTCTTCGACAAGAAGGTGGCCTGAGCGGTCGCCTGAGCACAAAAAACGAAGCCTGACCGGACACGGCGGAGGGGCTGGGCAAGCCATCAGGGAGGCGGCGCGTGACGCGCGCCGACACGCAGATGCCGGCCATGAACCGGCATCGCGATCGAACCGGTATCGAGAGTCTGGGAGAAGCGCTGGCGGTCCGGCACGAGCGGACCGCCACGAAACAGGGAAACGCGCCGCGCGGATCGCCGGCGCGTTTTTCTTCGCACGCCGCCTTCTGCCTCGCACGCTCGAACCGTTCGGAATCCTGTTCGATGTCGCGGCGCGTTCGGGAACACGGCTATCGATACACGATCACCGGGATCTTCGTATGCGTGAGCACGCGCTGCGTTTCGCTGCCGATCAGGATGCTGCCGAGCCCGCGGCGCCCGTGCGACGCCATGAAGATCACGTCGCAGCCGCCCTGCTCCGCCGCTTCGATGATGCCGAGATACGGCGACGGATGCGTGCTCGTCTCGCTCGTGCACTCGACGCCCGAGCTGCGCGCGAGATCTTCGACCTCCTTCAGATGCTCGCGCGCTTCGCGTTCGCCGCGTTCCTGGAAATCGGCGGGCGGTTCGATCACCACCTCGGAAAACGGCGAATACGGATATTGCGGCAGACACGCATACGCGGTCACGCGTGCGCCGACCGCGCGCGCCAGATCGATCGCACCGAGGATCGCTTTCCTCGACAGGTCGGAGCCATCGGTCGGAACGAGGATGTGCCTGAACATCGCGACCTCCATCGTCGGCTGCGGATAAGCGGACGCTCATTGCACAGGAGACAACCCGAATGCAGGCCCGCGATTTCATTGTAGTGCGCGGATCAGGGCCCGAATGTGCGCTGCGGGAGAGTCCGCATATCGCAAACCCGCCCGCCGGTTCGGCTCGAGCCGCGCCCGCGCTAGCTCCAGTGACCTGGGTCTTCGTACGTATGCTTGAGGAAGTCGAGAAAGAGCCGCACCCGCAACGGCAGATGACGGCGCTGCGGAAACACCGCGTGAATGCCGATCGGCGGCGCGGCGAACTCGTCGAGCACGCTGACGAGTCTTCCCGCTGCGATGTCGCTGCCGACTTCCCACCACGAGCGCCACGCGAGCCCGTAGGCGTCGAGACACCAGTCGTGCAGCACCGCGCCGTCCGAACATTCCATCGTGCCCGACACCTTGATCGACACGACCTTGCCGTCCTGCTGGAACATCCAGCCGCGCTGCTGGTTCGCGCTCGCGCCGAGCGCGAGGCAGTTGTGATGGGCAAGATCCGCGAGCGTGTGCGGCGCGCCGCGTCGCGCGAGATAACCGGGCGCCGCGACGCACACGCGCCGGTTCTCGCCGAGCCGCAACGACACCAGCGACGAATCCGGCAGCTCGCCCAGCCGCACCGCGCAGTCGAAGCCTTCGTTGACGAGGTCGACCATCCGGTCCGACAGATCGAGCGTGATCGACACGTCCGGATGCGCGTCGACGAAGAGCGGCACGAGCGGCGCCACGTGACGCCGGCCGAAGCCCGCGGGCGCGGACACGCGCAGATGGCCGCTCGCCTTCACGCCGCCCGCCGACACGCTCGCCTCGGCGTTCTGCATGTCGTGAATCACGCGCTGGCAGTCTTCGAGAAACGCGGAGCCCTCGAAGGTCAGCGTGATACGGCGCGTGGTGCGGACCAGCAGCTTGACGCCGAGCCGCTCCTCGAGCGCATCGATGCGGCGGCCGATGATCGCCGGCGCGACGCCTTCCGCCTGCGCCGCCGCGGACAGACTGCCGCGCGCCGCGACGGTAACGAAGGTTTCGATCTGCTTGAAGCGGTCCATGGGAACGAGGCCTGCGGGCCTCACGGCAATCCGGGTTGCGCCACAGATTAGGTGGATGAAAGTAAAAGATCAAGTGATCTGACGGCACTTTTTAGTCATCCAACGCATGAATACAATGACAATCGACCTCTGATGGAGCGCACGGCAATGTCGGCCACAACGGCACCTACCAACGGCACTTTCCCCCGGGCAGTGATTTTCGACGCGTACGGCACGCTGTTCGACGTGCATTCCGTCGTCGCCGCGGCGGAACAGATGTTCCCGGGCCAGGGCGATGCGTTGTCCCAGCTGTGGCGCCAGAAGCAGATCGAATACACGCAGTTGCGCTCGCTCGCCGATCCGTCCGGCGCGCACTACCAGCCGTTCTGGTCCATCACGCTCGACGCGCTGCGCTTCGCCGCGCGCAAGCTCGGCCTGCGCATGACGTCCACCGCCGAAAAGCGCCTGATGGACGAATACGCGTGCCTGTCCGCGTTCCGCGACGCCGTGCCCACGCTGAAGGCGCTGCGCGCGCGGCGTAGCGACGACCCGATCGGCCTCGCGATCCTGTCCAACGGCAATCCGCAGATGCTCGACATCGCGGTGAAGAGCGCCGGCATGACGGGGCTCTTCGATCACGTGCTGTCGGTGGATGCGGTGCGCGCGTTCAAGCCCGCGCCCGCCGCGTACGCGCTCGGCACGACGGTGTTCGACGCACCCGCCCGCGACATCGTGTTCGTGTCGTCGAACGGCTGGGACGCGAGCGGCGCGAACTGGTTCGGCTACACCGTGTTCTGGGTGAACCGGCAACGCGCGCCCGCCGAAGAGCTCGGCGTGACGCCGCACGGCACCGGCAGCGGCCTCGCCGACCTGCCCGCTTTCCTCGATACCTTCACGCCGTCCGAACGGCAGGCCGGCCGTCCGCGCCACAGCCCTGGCGCATGACGACCGTTTGCCGATGACGGCGCAACTCACCGCGTCTACCTACACACTGACCGACCAAGGAGAAACCATGGCGAACCCGTTGCAGCTGCCGCAAGGCATGCAGATCACCGCCGAGATCCAGCCCGGCTTCGAGACGATCCTGACCGCCGACGCGCTCGCGCTCGTCGCGGCCCTGCATCGCACGTTCGAGCCGCGCCGCCAGCAACTGCTGAAAGCGCGCGTCGCGCGCACCGAGCGGCTCGACGCGGGCGAGAAGCCCGACTTCCTCCCGGAGACGGCGGCGATCCGCTCGGGCGACTGGACCATCGCACCGCTGCCGGCGGATCTGCAGTGCCGCCGCGTCGAGATCACCGGGCCGGTCGAGCGCAAGATGATCATCAACGCGTTGAATTCGGGCGCGGATTCGTACATGACGGACTTCGAGGATTCGAACGCGCCCAGCTGGGACAACCAGATCACCGGCCAGCTGAATCTGATCGACGCCGTGCGCCGCACGATCTCGCTCGAGCAGAACGGCAAGCGCTACCAGCTGAACAACAAGGTCGCGACGCTGATCGTGCGTCCGCGCGGCTGGCACCTCGACGAGAAGCACGTGACGGTGGACGGACAGCGCGTGTCGGGCGGCATCTTCGATTTCGCGCTGTTCCTGTTCCACAACGCGAAGGAGCTGATCGCGCGCGGCAGCGGCCCGTACTTCTATCTGCCGAAGATGGAAAGCCATCTCGAAGCGCGCCTGTGGAACGACATCTTCGTCGCGGCGCAGGAAGCCGTGGGCATTCCGCGCGGCACGATCCGCGCGACGGTGCTGGTCGAAACCATTCTCGCGACCTTCGAGATGGACGAGATCCTGTACGAACTGCGCGAGCACAGCTCGGGGCTGAATGCGGGCCGTTGGGACTACATCTTTTCGGCGATCAAGAAGTTCCGGAACGACAAGGACTTCTGCCTCGCCGATCGCTCGCAGATCACGATGAACGTGCCGTTCATGCGCGCGTATGCGCTCGAACTGCTGAAGACGTGCCATCGCCGCAACGCGCCGGCGATCGGCGGCATGAGCGCGCTGATTCCGATCAAGAGCGATCCGGTCGCGAACGAGAAGGCGATGGCCGGCGTGCGCGCCGACAAGGCCCGCGATGCCACCGACGGCTACGACGGCGGCTGGGTCGCGCACCCGGGTCTCGTGCCGGTCGCGATGGAAGAATTCGTGAAGGTGCTCGGCGACAACGCGAACCAGATCGGCAAGCAGCGCGACGATGTGATGGTCACCGCGCACGATCTGCTCGACTTCCGTCCGGAAGCACCGATCACCGAAACGGGCCTGCGCAACAACATCAACGTGGGCATCCACTACCTCGGTTCGTGGCTCGACGGCAATGGCTGCGTGCCGATCCACAACCTGATGGAAGATGCCGCCACCGCCGAGATTTCGCGCTCGCAGGTGTGGCAGTGGATCCGCTCGCCGAAGGGCAAGCTCGACGACGGCCGCAAGGTCGACACCGCGCTCGTGAAGACGCTCACGCAGGAAGAGCTCGCGAAGGTGAAGGCCGCGGTGGGCGGCAACACGAAACCGTACGAACGGGCCGCTGAACTCTTCGAGCAGATGTCGACGTCGGAGACGTTCACGGACTTCCTGACGCTGCCGCTTTACGAGGAAATCTGAGCGGGCTGTCTGAACTGCGCAATCTCTGAAAGGCCTGGCGCGAGTTTGGCGCCGGGCCTTTTTTGTCGTTGCGCGTGTGCGGTTCCGTCGAAGCGCTTCGCGCTGCGCTCAGCGCCGCTTCATCGCCCGCCGGTGCGCGACCCAGTCGCCGCCGCCGATCTCCGGCAGGCCTCTCACCGCGTCCTTGCCGACCGGATAGAAGCGGCACGTTACCGCGTCGCCGTCCACGTCGACCGTGACTTCGTGCGCGCGGAACAGTCCCTCGACGCCGGGGTAGATCTCCTCGATCTCGTCGAGCACTGCGACGAGCGCATCGTCGATTTCGTACACGTCGCCGCGCACTTCGATCCCCGTCTCGTCGTCGACGACGAGCCCCGGGTACGCGCCGAAATCGAACAGCCTGCCCCGCACCGCCGTGCTGCCGATCAGCGTCGGCTCCTCGATGTCATGCCGCGCCGCGGCCTCGCGGATATCGTTGATCTCGCCGGCGCGCAGCGTGCCGTACACAAACACGTTTTGCATCGTTGCTGGTTCCTCCTTTTGCTTGCGGGTGCTCGCGCACCTTCGCATACCGCGCCGCGGATCGCAGCGCGCATTGTCGCCCGTCAATATAAGCCATCTCGACTGCGGCGAAGCGGTTCTGCACATGCATCCGTCACGGTGTGACCCGGTGTGACCAGCGGCCGTTGCCAACGTCTGTGGCCCGCTACGGGAAGGCCCGCTCACGAAGCGTGAGCGACGCCTCTACAATGGGAGCTTCCGGCATTGCCGGGCCCGACACGACCACGCGCGGCCACGTCGACCGCGCACACCACGCCACCATGACCCAGCCTGCCGAAATGTTGCCGTCGACGCGCGTCATGTTCGCCGACATCCCGCCCGAGTTCGCGCCGACGCCCACCCATCCGATCCGCGTGCGCTCGCGGCCGATGCAGGCCGGCGCGCGCACCGTGCGGCACACGCACGCGTGGGCGCAGGTCGCGTATGCATCGCGCGGCGTGCTGCGCGTCGCGACGGCGAACACGACGTGGATGGTCCCGCCTTCGCGCGCGATCTGGCTGCCGCCGTGCATCCTGCACGAAGTCGCGATCGTCGAGGACGCGTTCATGCGCACGCTGTACGTCAACGAGATCGCGGTGCCGGCGGGACTCGACGCGCCGCGCGTCGTCGAGGTGTCGGCGCTGCTGCGCGAGCTGATCGCGGCGCTCGACCGGCCCGACCTGCCGCCCGAACGCGAGCGTCTGCTCGGTGCGCTCGCGCTCGACGAGATCGTGCGCTCGCAGCCGCTGCCGCTCTCGGTGCCGATGCCGTCCGAGAAGCGCCTGCGCGCGCTCTGCGAAGCGGTGATCGCGGACCCGGCCAATACGGCTTCGCTCGAACACTGGGCCGGGACCGTCGGTGCGAGCACGCGCACCATCGCGCGTCTGTTCCGCCAGGAGCTGGGCGTGAGCTTTTCGCAGTGGCGGCAGCAGGCGGTGCTCGCGCGCGCGATTCCGCTACTGAGCCAGGGCAAGCCGCTGTCGCACGTCGCGCAGGAACTCGGCTACCAGAGTCAGAGCGCGTTCTCCGCGATGTTTCGTCGCGCGTTCGGGCAGAGTCCGCGCGCGTTCATCGTGCGAGACAACGCTCATCAAACTGGCGAGCTCGACAGCATCGACATGGACGACGAGTTGAGCACGCTCAACTGGCGCCCGGAAACTCTGCCGCGCTAGTTGCGCGCTGAAGTGTGTGCGTGAAGTGCGGATGTGAAGTGCGGACGTGAAGCGCGGACAGACGAAGCATTCCGGATGCGCAACGGAACGCGCGAAGGGATGTAACGCGGGGATGCAACGAAGCGATGCTCGAGTCGATGCAGTGCGAACCGCCACGGCCTCAAACCGGCCGCGCCATGTGCCGGATCGAGCCGAACTGCGCGAGACGCGGGCCGGCGAGCCGGTAGCCCTTGCGGCGGTAAAGACGGGCCGCGGGGTTATCCGAGAACACGCGCAACTGCAGCTCGCGCAAGCCGCGTTCCTTCGCCCAGCGATGGCAGATGTCGAGCAGGTAGCTGCCCGCGCCGCGGCCCCGATAACCCGGCGCGATCTGCACGTCGCGGATATGCAGCGAGTCGTTTTCCTCGGTCACGCGCAGCACGCCGATCGGCCGGCCGTCTTCCTCGAGGATGAAATTCTCCGACTCGCGCCAGCTTGCCAGAAAGAGGTCGCCACGCCACACCAGATGATGCCGCTGGTAGTAGCCGCCCATATTGTTGCGGGTGAGCGATTCGGCGAAGTCGAAGTCGTCGATGGTCGCGCTGCGCAGCTGGAACGGCAAGGGAACTTCGGTCGGATCGAACATGGCGCGCCACGCACGGATGAAGTCCGGACAACGTTATGACACCACGCCCACGCTGGCAATGGCTGTTTGTCCTGGACGGACGGCCAGCGATGGTATGGAGAAACGCCGGAGCCTGCCTGCGGTATGCGGCAGTGCGTAAGAACGCAGCTTCAACAAGAAGACGCACGAAGGCGCAAAAGAAAAAACCCGCTGGGCATGACCCAGCGGGTTTCTTTGTCTGGCGGAGCGGACGGGACTCGAACCCGCGACCCCCGGCGTGACAGGCCGGTATTCTAACCGACTGAACTACCGCTCCTGATTCGGACATGCGCGCCTGCGGGCGTCGGTTGTTTCCTCGCAGACGGGCACCGCGATGTTGCGCGATGCCGATGTTCCTGGCGTCCCCTAGGGGATTCGAACCCCTGTACTCACCGTGAAAGGGTGATGTCCTAGGCCTCTAGACGAAGGGGACATGCAAACGGCTTGGTACTGCTTACACCTTTAATGAAAAAGCCCGTTCAAGCTCACCTGAACGGGCTTTGTCTGGCGGAGCGGACGGGACTCGAACCCGCGACCCCCGGCGTGACAGGCCGGTATTCTAACCGACTGAACTACCGCTCCAGTTTCAACATCAACTTGCGAGCGTCGGTTTATTCTCTGCAAGCCGCGCCGCCGATCTTCGATCAACGACGCCGATGTCTGGCGTCCCCTAGGGGATTCGAACCCCTGTACTCACCGTGAAAGGGTGATGTCCTAGGCCTCTAGACGAAGGGGACATAATCTTTTCAGATATGTCGTGCTGTTAATTTTCACCAACAGCAAAGAACGCTATCTTAACTGCTAAACACTACTTTGTGAAGTCTTTTTTCTGCGAACAGCGTGCAAAACAAAGGCTTCATTCTGCTCTGATGGTGGAGGTAAGCGGGATCGAACCGCTGACCTCTTGCATGCCATGCAAGCGCTCTCCCAGCTGAGCTATACCCCCTTGCAGAACAGAAGCGAGATTGTAGATAGCCGATCAGTTTTTGTAAATACCCTTTGAGTCAGTGCCCACGACTTTTTTGGTTTCTGTCGATGGGCACTCATCCCTCAAACGCGTTCATCCGCGCGTCCAACTACGCGTTCAACCGCGCGCCTGCTCGAGCCGGTTCACCACCGTCTCGCGGCCGAACAGCATCAGCACGCTGTCGATCGACGGCGTATGCGTGGTGCCCGCCACCAGCAGACGCACGGGCATCGCGAGTTGCGGCATCTTCAGCTTGTGCGCGGCGAGCGTCGCCTTCAGCGCGGCGGCGATGCCCTCCTTCGTCCACTCGACCGTCTTCATCGCGTCCGCAAATTCGACGAGCGCGGGACGCACGGCGTCGGTCACGTGCTGCGCGATCGAGGCCGCATCGGGTTGCGGCACCGTGTAGAACATCGTCGCGTTCTGCGCGATCTCCTTCACCGTCGACGCGCGATCCTTCAGCAGACCGACGACCGAAGCGAGATCCGCGCCCTTCGCGAGCGTATCGTCGCTCACGCCGAGTTCGGCGAAGAACGGCCGCGCGAGTTCAGCCAGACGCGCGTTGTCCGCTTCCTTGATGTAGTGGTTGTTGAGCCACTTCAGCTTGTCGTGGTCGTACTGCGCCGGCGACTTGCCGAGATGCTCGAGATCGAACCATTCGACGAACTGCTCGCGCGTGAAGATCTCCGCGTCGCCATGCGACCAGCCGAGCCGCGCGAGGTAGTTCAGCACGGCCTCGGGCAGGAAGCCTTCGTCGCGATAGCCGACCACGCTCATCGCGCCATGCCGCTTGCTCATCTTCTCGCCCTGCTCGTTCAGCACGGTGGGCAGATGCGCGTATACGGGCGGCTCGGCGCCGAGTGCGCGCAGGATGTTGATCTGCCGCGGCGTGTTGTTCACGTGATCGTCGCCGCGAATCACGTGCGTGATCTTCATGTCGAGATCGTCGACGACGACGCAAAAGTTGTAGGTCGGCGTGCCGTCCGGACGCGCGATCACGAGGTCGTCGAGTTCCTCGTTCGAAATCTCGATACGGCCTTTCACCGCGTCGTCCCACGCAACGACGCCCGAGAGCGGGTTCCTGAAGCGCGTCACCGGTTCGACGCCCGCGGGCGGCGTGGGCAGCACCTTGCCCGGCTCCGGACGCCACGTGCCGTCGTAGCGCGGCTTCTCGCCGGCTTCGCGCTGGCGCTCGCGCAACGCGTCGAGTTCTTCCGTCGACATGTAGCACGGGTACACGAGGCCCTTCGCCTGCATCTCCTTCAGCACTTCGCGATACCGGTCCATGCGCTGCATCTGGTAGAACGGGCCTTCGTCGTAGTCGAGCTCGAGCCACGCCATGCCTTCGAGGATCGCATCGACGGACTGCGTGGTGGAGCGCTCCACGTCCGTGTCTTCGATCCGCAGCACGAAGGCGCCCTTCATCCGGCGCGCGAACGCCCACGGATAGAGCGCGGAGCGGATGTTGCCGAGATGGATGAAACCGGTGGGGCTCGGAGCGAAGCGGGTACGAACGGAGGTGGTCATAAGCGGTTACTCGAAGGCAGGCGCGTCGTGGCAAGGTGCTGCGCGCGGCTTGAAACGGCATTGAAGCGGATGTGGAGCGAGCCGCGCCGGGTCGCACGTTGAACCGCATCCGCACACGACGAAAGAAGAAAAATGCGAGACGCGATTATACCTGCCGATGCCTGTTGAGCCGACCTGGCCGAACGGCCAGCGCGGGTTTTACAGGTGCCTGGTACGTGCCCACAGCCTTCGCGACAGAGGCTTCGAAGACATGTTCCAGCGTTGCGCGAACACTTTGTTTTATGATGTGCGCGCGCTGCCCTGTCGTCACCGCGCGTAACCCGCACATGGCCGCGCGCGACGCTCGCCGCCGGCATCAGCGTCCCATCCGCCCCGCATCGTACGCGGCGCCGTCATCCGCACCACGCGGGCGCGCCGTAGCTGGAGAAACTGTTGAATCCGTCCTCGCCGAAACTGAGCCGCCGCAGCTTTTCGCTGGCGGCCGCTTCCGCTGTCCTCACCGCCTGCACGACCACGGGCGGCAAACCCGATAACGTCACGCCGGCGCCGAATACCGCGTCCACCGCACCCGTCGTGCCGCCGCCCGTGCCGAAGGCGACGCGGCCGATCCGGGTCGGACTCGCGCTCGGCGGCGGCGCCGCGCGCGGCTTCGCGCACATCGGCGTGATCAAGGCGCTGGAGGCGCGCAACATCCAGGTCGACCTCGTCTGCGGTACGAGCGCGGGATCGGTCGTCGGTGCGCTGTACGCGTCGGGCATGAACGGCTTCGCGATCAACAAGCTCGCGCTGACGATGGACGAAGCATCGATCAGCGACTGGGCGATGCCGTTTCGCGCGCGCGGTTTCCTGCAGGGCGTCGCGCTGCAGAACTTCGTCGACTCGACGTTGAAGCACCGCCCGATCGAAAAGATGGCGAAGCCGCTCGGCATCGTGTCGACCGATCTGCGCACCGGCCAGCCGATCCTGTTCCAGCGCGGCGACACCGGCATCGCGGTGCGCGCGTCGTGCAGCGTGCCGTCGATCTTCGAGCCGGTGACGATCGGCGGCCACGAGTATGTGGACGGCGGCCTGGTGAGCCCGGTGCCGGCCGCGTTCGCGCGCAAGATGGGCGCCGATTTCGTGATCGCGGTGGACATCTCCGCGCGCCCCGAAAGCGCGCAGACGACGAGCTCGTTCGACATCCTGCTGCAGACCTTCACGATCATGGGTCAGACGATCAAGACCTACGAACTCGAAAAATATGCCGACATCGTGATCACGCCGAACCTGGCCGCGATGAGCGGCAGCGACTTCGGGCAGCGCAACGCGGCCATTCTGGCGGGCGAGGAGGCGGTCGCGAAGATTGCGCCCGAGTTGCAGCGGCGGCTGGCCGCGAGCCGCGTAGCGGCGTGATTTGACGTACTGACGGGCGCCCGCGGATTCGCGGGCACTCGTCAGGCAACTTCCTGCGCGCGGCAAGCCGGTCAATCGCCGCCGCACAAAGACAAACGCCCGTTCCATCCGGAACGGGCGTTTTGCATCGTGGAAACCGGTCAAGCCTAGTTGTTGCCGCCGATCGTCGCGCTCACGCGCTGCTTCAGATCCTGCACATCGGGAATTTCCGCGTCGATGCGGCGCGCGCCGGTGAAGCGCTTTTCCCAGTAGCCGTCGTCCAGATCGTCGACGCGGATCGTGCTGCCGGTGGACGGCGAATGCACGAACTTGTTGTCGCCGATATAGATGCCTACGTGCGACACCGCGCGGCGCATCGTGTTGAAGAACACGAGGTCGCCCGGTTTCAGGTCGGCGAGGCGAACCTTTTCGCCCACGTGGCTCATTTCCTCGGCGCGGCGCGGCAGCGACAGGCCCAGGGTGTCCTGGAACACGTAGCGCACGAAGCCGCTGCAATCGAGCCCGGAGTCCGGCGTGTTGCCGCCCCAACGGTAGCGCACGCCGATCATGTTCAGCGCGCCGACGACCACGTCGCCGGCCTTGCCCGCAACGCCCGACAGAAACGAACGGGCACCGCCTTCGGCGGATGCCGAATCGGTGCCTTGCGTGGAAGCCTGCTGGAGGGCTTGCGAAGTCGACGAACCGGAGCTCGTCGATGAGGCATTCTGGTTGAAACTGCTTACTTCGTCAGCGAAAACGCTGGGAGCTGCTGCAATCAGTACGCCAATGAACATCCCGGCGACGACGCGCGTACAAGCCTGGGTTAGGAATCGGTGCTGCATTGGTCGGTATTTTTTGCTTAAGAAACAAGGGTCTGCGGAAAAAAGTTTCGTCGATACTAGCCAGTAAGTATTTGCCTGTCAAAACAAATAGAAAAAATCAATCGGTAGACGCACCCAATTGGTGAATGTCAAGCAACCTTTGAAGCTTTCAGCAATCGTCGGGTGTAAGGGTGCGACGGCTCGGCAAAAATCTGCTCCACGTCTCCAGCTTCGACGATCGAACCGTTCTGCATCACCGCGACCCGGTGCGCCATCGCGCCGATCACGGCAAGGTCGTGGCTGATGAACACGAAGCCGAGGTTGTGACGGTGCTGCAACGACGACAGAAGTTTCAGCACCTGCTGCTGGATGGATACATCGAGCGCGCTCGTCGGTTCGTCGAGAATCAGGATGCGAGGCTCCAGTACAAGCGCCCTCGCGATCGCGATGCGCTGCCGCTGGCCGCCGGAAAATTCGTGCGGATAGCGTTGCAGCACCGTGCGGTCGAGGCCGACCTCGCGCAGCACCGAGATCACCTTGTCGCGGCGCGCGGCGGCGTCAAGCTGCGGCCGATGCACACCGAGCCCTTCGCCGACGATCCGCTCGATGGTCTGGCGCGGTGAAAGCGAACTGAACGGATCCTGAAAGACCACCTGCATGTCGGAGCGCAGCGCCGTGCGCTCGCGGCCCTGAAAGGTGTCCAGCGCACGGCCCTGGAACTCGATCGTCCCCTCGCTCGTGCGCTGCAGGCCGAGCAGCGCCATCGCGAGTGTCGATTTACCCGATCCCGACTCGCCGACGATGCCGAGCGTCTCGCCCTGGCGCACCGCCAGCGTCGCGCTGTCCACCGCGCGAAAGTGGCCCGCGCGGAACCAGCCCGCGAAACCGGGCAGCTTCGTGCGAAAGTCGACGGAGACGTCACGCGCTTCGAGCAGCACCGGCGAGATCGGCAGCACCGGCACCACCGTGCGCTCCGGCCGGCTGTTCAGAAGCCGCTGCGTGTACGGATGCTGCGGCGACGTGAAGATCGTCTCGACCGGCCCGCTCTCGACGAGCACGCCCCTCTCCATCACCGCGACGCGGTGCGCGAAATGGCGCACGAGGTTGAGGTCGTGCGTGATCAGCAGCACGGCCATGCCGCGCCGTTCGGCCTCGTCGCGTTGCAGCTCGAGCAGCAGCTCGACGATCTGCTCGCGGATCGTCACGTCGAGCGCGGTAGTGGGTTCGTCCGCGAGCAGCAGGCGCGGCCGGCACGCAAGCGCCATCGCGATCATCGCGCGCTGCCGCTGTCCGCCCGACAGCTGATGCGGGTAGCTGTTCACGCGCTTGCCCGGCTCGGCGATACCCGTGCGGTCGAGCAGCGCGACGGTTCGCCTGCGCGCTTCGGCGGCGCTCACGCCGTCGTGCAGCACGATGGTCTCCGAGATCTGCTCGCCGATCGTGTAGAGCGGGTTGAGCGCCGTCATCGGCTCCTGGAAGATCATCGCGATTTCGCTGCCGCGCAGGCCGCGCATGTCGCGCTCGCTCTTCGCGAGCAGGTCCTCGCCGTTGAAGCGGATCGCGCCGCTCACCTGCGCGTCGGCGAGCAGCCGCAGGATGGACAGCGCGGTGACGCTCTTGCCCGAACCGGATTCGCCGACGAGCGCGACGCGTTCGCCGCGGCCGATCGCGAGCGTGACGTCGTGCACCGCTTGCGACTCGCCGAACGCAACCGAGAGCCGCTCAAGCGACAGCAGCGGCCCCGCGGCGTCGCCTTGCGGCGCAGTGGATGTCGGAGCCGTGCTCACTGGTTGCCTCCGGCGCGCATCGCATCGCCAATCCGCGTATCGAGCGCATTGCGCAGCGCGTCGCCCATGAAGGTCAGCAGCAGCAGCATGAGCACCAGCACGCCGAACGTGGACAGCGAGATCCACCATGCGTCGAGATTCGCCTTGCCCTGCGCGAGCAGTTCGCCGAGGCTCGGCGTGGGCGGCGGCACACCGAGGCCAAGAAAATCGAGGCTCGTGAGCGCGAGAATCGCGCCGCTCATCCGGAACGGCAGGAACGTGATCACCGGCGTGAGGCTGTTCGGCAGCACGTGCCGCCAGATGATCTGCCAGTTCGGCAGGCCAAGCGCACGCGCGGCGCGCACGTAGTCCTGCGTGCGGTTGCGCAGGAACTCCGCGCGCACGTAGTCCGACAGGCCGATCCAGCCGAACAGCGACAGCAGCACGATCAGCAGGATGAAGCCGGGCTCGAAGATCGACGAGAAGATGATCAGCAGATAGAGCTCGGGCATTGCGCTCCAGATCTCGATCAGACGCTGGCCGATGATGTCGGTCTTGCCGCCGAAATAGCCCTGCACCGCGCCCGCGAGCACGCCGAGCACGGTGCCGATCAGCGTCAGCACGAGCGCGAACTCGACCGATACGCCGAAGCCGTACAGCAGCCGCGCGAACACGTCGCGGCCGCGGTCGTCGGTGCCGAGCCAGTTTTCGCGCGACGGCGGCGCCGGGTTCGGCGCCTTCGAGAAGTAGTTGAGCGTGTCGTAGTAGTAGTGATTCGGCGGATAGATCGCGAAGTTGCCCGGCGCGTCGAGCCGCTTCTTCACGTACGGGTCGAGATAGTCGGCGGGCGTCGGGAAGTCGCCGCCGAACGCCGTCTCCGGATACGTCTTCACGATCGGGAAGTACAGATGCCCGTCGTAGCGCGCGACGATCGGCTTGTCGTTGCACCACAGCGGCCCCGCCACGCTCGCAACGAACGCGACGATGAACACGACAAGGCTCCAGTAGCCGAGACGCTGCTGGCGAAACCGTTGCCACACGCGGCGCATCGGCGAAGGCGACACGAACGCCCGCACAGTGCGGTCGCGCGACGACGAATCGGGTTGAACGCGGGCCCGGCTCAAGTCAGCCCTCCAGTTGTTCGAATTGAATGCGCGGGTCGACCCACACATAGCAGAGGTCGGAAATCAGCTTGGTCGCGAGGCCGATCAGCGTGAATACGTAGAGCGTGCCGAGCACCACCGGATAGTCGCGCTGCTGCACCGACTGGTACGACAGCAGGCCGAGCCCGTCGAGCGAGAACAGCGTCTCGATCAGCAGGCTGCCGGTAAAGAACGCGCCGATGAACGCCGCCGGAAAGCCGACGATGAGCGGCAGCGACGCATTGCGGAAGATGTGCTTCCACAGCACGCGCCGCTCCGAGAGCCCCTTCGCGCGCGCGGTGAGCACGTACTGCTTGCGGACTTCGTCGAGGAACGCGTTCTTCGTCAGCATCGTGACGACCGCGAAACTGCCCACCACCGATGCGATCACGGGCAGCGTGATGTGCCACAGGTAGTCCGTGATCTTGCCGAGGATGCTGAGGTCGGCCCAGTTGTCGGACACGAGATTGCGCAGCGGAAAGATCTGCAGGAACGAGCCGCCGCCGAACAGCACGAGCAGCAGCACGCCCAGCACAAAACCGGGAATCGCGTAACCGGTCAGCACGATGACGCTCGTCACCAGATCGAAGCGCGAGCCGTTGCGGATCGCCTTCGCGATGCCGAGCGGCACCGATATCAGATAGGTGAGGAAGAACGTCCACAGGCCGATGCTGATCGACACCGGCAGCTTCGACACGATCAGCGACCACACGCTCTGATGCCGGAAGTAGCTCTGTCCGAGATCGAAGCGTGCGAAGCGCGACAGCATCAGCCAGTAGCGCGTGAGCGGCGGCTTGTCGAACCCGTAGAGCGCCTTCAGCTGCGCGATCTGCTGCGCGTCGACGCCGGTGTGCGCGCGCAGCCCGAACGGCGCGCCCTTCTCCGTGCTCTGCCGCAGCTGATGCACGTACTGTTCGACGGGACCGCCCGGCACGAACTGGATCACGGCGAAGGTCACGGTCAGCACGCCGAGCAGCGTCGGGATCATCAGCAGCAGGCGTTTGAGGATGTAGCTCCACATAGGCGGCGATCCGGTGACGGTTCAGGATGCGTGTTCAGCAAGGACAACCGGACGCCGCTCAATGCGGCGCCCACCACCACATCGATACGACCCAGTCTTCGGCGGAATAGTACAGCGGCAGGGTCGTCGGCCAGTGCAGATCGCGCCTGAAGGCAATGCGGTGCGTCGCGTTGTACCACTGCGGGACCACATAATAGCCATGCATCAGCACCCGGTCGAGCGCGTGGACCGCGTCGGTCAGTTGCTGCAGCGTCTGCGCGCGCACGAGCGCATTCAGGATCGCATCGACCGCGGGCGATTTCAGCCCGATGAAATTGCTCGACCCCGGCGTATCGGCCGCCTTGCTGCCGAAGCGGTCGATCTGGTCGGTGCCTGGCACCTGCACGCCCGGCATGTTGAGAATGGTCGCGTCGAAGTCGAATGCATCGAGCCGCTTCTGGTACACCGCGAAATCGGCCAGCCGATAGTTGGCCGTAATGCCAAGCTTCGCGAGATTGCGCTGATACGGCGCGATGACCTGCTGCATCACGTCGCTGCCGCCCGAGTCGTCGAGAATCTCGAACGTAAGCGGCTCGCCCTTCGCGTTGCGCAGCGCGCCGTCGCGATAGTGCCAGCCCGCCTCCTCCAGCAGCGCGCGCGCCGCTAGCAGATTCGCGCGAAGCGAGCCCGGCGGGTCCGTATCCGGCTGCGTGGGTGGCGGCCCGAACACGGCTGGATCGAGCTGCGCGCGCCAGGGGTTCAGCAGCGCGAGTTCCCCCGGCGAAGGCAAGCCCTTCGCCTGCAGATCGGTGCCGGCGAAATAGCTGTCGGTGCGCGTGTACTGGCTGTAGAACAGCTGCCGGTTGAGCCACTGGAAATCCAGCGCGAGATCGAGCGCCTTGCGCACCCGCTTGTCCTGGAAGAGCGGCCGGCGCAGGTTCAGATAGATGCCCTGCATGCCCGAGCCGTTGTGCTGCGGGAACTGGCACTTCAGCAGTTCGCCGTCGTCAAATTTCTTGCCGACGTCGCGACGCACCCAGTTGCGCGACACGTATTCGACGAGCGCGTCGTACTCGCCCGCCTTGAATGCCTCGAGCTTCGCGACCGTGTCCGAATAGAGCTTGTAGACGACGTGATCGAAGTTGTTCGTGCCGACGCGCACCGGCAGATTCACGCCCCAGTAGTGCGGATCGCGCCTGTAAGTGATCGTGCGGCCGTTCCGGTAGCTCTCGATCAGATACGGGCCGCTCGCGATCGGCGTTTCGAACGTCAGCTGGTCGAACGGCGTGCGGGTGCCGTCGGGCTTCACGCCCCACTTGTGCGAGAACACCGGCATGCCGCCCGCGAGGAACGGCAGCTCGCGGCTGCGGTCCCGAAACACGAAGCGCACCGTGTGCGGATCGATCACGTCCACGCGCGTGATCTCCGCGAAATACGCGGCGAATTGCGGCGCGGCCTGCGGGCTCTTCAGCGTGTCGAACGAATAGCGGACGTCTTCCGCGAGCACCGGGTCGCCATTGGAGAAGCGCGCGCGCGGATTGATGTGGAAGGTGGTGGACAGACCATCGGGGGCGATGCTCACGTCGTCCGCGAGCAGACCGTAGGCTGACGCAAGCTCGTCCGAGCTGCCGGTTAGCAGACTCTCGAACAGCATGCCGATACCCGGCGCGGGATTGCCGCGCAACGTGAACGGATTGAACTTGTCGAAGCTCGTCTGCCGGTCGGGATTCGCGAGCACGAGCGTGCCGCCCTTCGGCGCATCCGGGTTCACATAGTCGAAGTGCGTGAAATTCGCCGGATATTTCGGTTCGCCGTACTGCGCGATCGCATAGACCGCGTACGCCGGCGATGCGATAAAACCGGCCGCGAAGATGCATGCGGCGGCAACGAAAACCATCACGCCGCGTTCACGCGACGAGCGCGCCGCAGGTACACGCGTCGCACGCAGCAGCCCCGAAGGACCCTCCGCGCGTGAAGGTCCACAGACGACAGCACGCGATACCGCGCGTAACGCTTCGATCCATCGCGAGCCAGTGGTCATGGGTGAGGGTTGGGCCTGTGCGGGAAGGTGGACAGTTGCAATGTGAGACAATTCTATCCAAAATCCTGCGCGCTCCCGTACAACCGAACGGCTAACGTTCCGCTTTGCGCAGTGGAATTGGCCCGGGACGCGCGTTGACTTCACCAGGAGATTTCATGGGCTTTCTCGCTGACAAACGAATCCTGATCACGGGCCTGCTGTCGAGCCGTTCCATCGCGTACGGCATCGCTCAGGCCTGCAAGCGCGAAGGCGCGGAACTCGCGTTCACCTACGTCGGCGACCGGTTCAAGGACCGCATCACCGAATTCGCGACGGAATTCGGCAGCAACCTCGTGTTCCCGTGCGACGTCGGCGACGACGCGCAGATCGAAGCGCTCTTCGCTTCGCTGAAGGAGCACTGGCCGACGCTCGACGGCCTCGTGCATTCGATCGGCTTTGCGCCGCGCGAAGCGATCGCCGGCGACTTCCTCGAGGGCATGTCGCGTGAAAACTTCCGCATCGCGCACGACATCTCCGCGTACAGCTTCCCGGCGCTCGCGAAGGCCGCGCTGCCGATGCTGTCCGACGACGCGTCGCTGCTCACGCTCACCTATCTGGGCGCCGAACGCGCGATCCCGAACTACAACACGATGGGCCTCGCGAAGGCATCGCTCGAAGCGAGCGTGCGTTATCTCGCGGTATCGCTCGGCGGCAAGGGCATCCGCGTGAACGGCATTTCGGCCGGCCCGATCAAGACGCTCGCGGCGAGCGGCATCAAGGGCTTCGGCAAGATCCTCGATTTCGTGACGGACAACGCGCCGCTTAAGCGCAACGTGACGATCGAGCAGGTCGGCAACACGGCCGCGTTCCTGCTGTCCGATCTGTCGGCCGGCGTGACCGCGGAGATCGTACACGTCGACAGCGGATTCAGCTCGGTGGTCGGCGGGATGGCCGGACTCGAGTGACGATGCGCGTACGCTAACGCGCAGGCACAAAAAAACCGCCTTCTTCGGGCGGTTTTTTCATGGTGCTTCCATCAGTGCCAGCGGCCGTGATCGTCGTGGCCATAGTGACCGTAGCCGCCGTGATCGTAGCCATGATGGTGATACCACTCGTCGCGGCCCCAGTAACGACGGCCGTCCCAGTAACGATCGCCGTGCCAGCCGATCACGATGGCCGGCGCAGCGTACACGGGCGCCGGCTGATACACGACCGGCGGCGGGGGCGGTGCATACACAGGTGCCGGTGCAACGTACACGGGCGCCGGAATACCGATGTTGACCCCGATGTCCACGTGAGCCATGGCCGCGCTCGACGCGCCGATGGCCAGCGCGCCGATTACGAGCGAAACAAGACGAGTGGGCTTCATTTGTGTTCACCTTTTTGAGATGTGTTTTGCTGCGTGAAATATAGCGCAAGGTGCCCACCCGCGTATTTCAACTTTGTAATAACTGATGCATAAGATCGCGCGATCGTCGTGGGAGTTACGGTTGGTTACATCGATCGCAACCGATGTCGCGCCGACGCGACTCAGCGTGCGATCGCGGCCTCCAGCCGGAACGACGACACCGCATCTTCCAGTTGCCGTGCCTGCGCTTCGAGCGACCCCGCGGCGGCGGCGGCCTGCTCGACGAGCGCGGCGTTCTGCTGCGTCACCTGCTCCATCTGCGCAACCGCCTGGCCGACCTGCACGATACCGGTAGCCTGTTCGCTCGACTCCGCCGAGATCTCCTGCACGATGCCCGCGACACGCCGCACCGCTTCGACCGTTTCGTCGATCGCGGCGCCCGCCTGCGCGACCTGCGCATTGCCTGACTGCACGCGCGCGCGCGAGTCGTCGATCAGTGTCCGGATCTCGCGCGCGGCGCTCGCGCTACGCTGCGCGAGCGCGCGCACCTCGCCCGCGACCACGGCGAAACCACGTCCCTGTTCCCCCGCGCGCGCGGCTTCCACCGCTGCGTTCAGCGCAAGGATGTTGGTCTGGAACGCGATGCCGTCGATCGTGCCGATGATGTCCGCCATCCGCGTCGAGCCTTCTTTGATGTCGTTCATCGTCGTCACCACACTGCGCACGACGTCGCCGCTGCGCATCGCGAGTTGCGCCGCGTCGCTCGCCAGCGTGCTCGCCGCGCGCGCATTCTCCGCATTGCTGGCGACTGTCGAAGTCAGCTGCTTCATGCTCGCGGCCGTCTCTTCCAGTGCCGCGGACTGCTGCTCGGTGCGCGACGACAGATCCAGGTTCCCCGCGGCAATCTCCTGAGCGCCGACGTTCACCGAGTCCGAGCTGCTGAGCACCTGCCGCACGGTGCGCGCGAGCCCCTCTTTCATCCGCGTGATCGCAACGAGCAGACGTCCCACCTCGTTGTTGCCCGCCGCCGCGATCGCGATCGTCAGGTCGCCGTCGGCCACCTTGTCGAGCAGGCGGGCCGCCTCGGTCAACGGCCTGACGACGAGCGCGCGCAGCGCGAAATGCACGGCGACGATGAGGCCGAGCGCCACGATCACACCGCACACGACGAGCTTGACGATCAGTTGGTAGCGCGCATCGCCGAGATCGGTCTCCGTCTGGGCGAGTTCGTTCGCCTGCTTCTGGAATTTTTCGACGACCACCGAGTAAGCGGCGCCCGACGCCGTGATGTCCTTCGCGTTGATCGCCGCGTACTTCGCGGGGTCGTTCGCGCGCAATGCATCGAGGGCGCGCTGCACCGTGTCGGTGTGCGCACGCGCCAGCTGCACGATGCTTTGCTGAAGCGCGTCGTCCTGCCCATCGAAGCTCGGCGCACTGGCGAACGACCGCAGTTGCGCCATCGACTTGTCGATACTCGCCTGCGCGCTGTCGATCGCTTTCGTGTTCGGGCTCGCGCCCGGTTCTTCGCGCGCGGTGCTGTATGCGCGGACCAGCGCGCTGCGCGCGCGGGTCATGTCCTTGTACGCGTCGTTGAGCAGAATGCAGCGCGCCGAAATAGTGTGCACGCGGTCGGTCGACCGGTTCGCCGCGTGCAACGAAGCGATGCCCGCCATCCCGCCGCCCACGATCATCGCGCCGAAAATCGCGAGTATCGCGAGCAACCCCGTGCGTATGCTGATGTTCTTCATGTCGTGTTCCCCAGTGACTCCGCGTCCCTCGTTCGGGCGCGATGCCGGACCATGCGGCCGCGACGCGGCGACCGGTGCGATCGCGGCCGCCGGCCCGGTCCGCTGCCCGCTATTTGACGTCGACGATCTCGACCCACGAAGGATTCTTGCCCACGAGGAACGAGCCCTGCAGCTTGAGCTCGCCCGTCGCGGGATCGATGCGATGCACGCTGACCGCGTTCGACAGCTGCCCGGCCGACAGCAGCCAGTGTCCTGACGGATCGATCGCGAATGCGCGCGGCTGCTTTTCGGTCGGATACTCGCCGATCTTCGTCAGGTTGCCGTCCTGCGCGTCGATCCGGTATGCGATCAACGTGCTGGACGTGCGCTCCGATGCGTACAGGTAATGGCCATCGGGTGTCGTGTGAACGTCCGCGGCCCACGGCGTGCCAGTGAAGCCGGCGGGCACCGCGGAGACGGTCTGGCGGATCGCGAGCGTGCCCCGGTCAGGATCGAACGCGGCGCGCTCCAGCTTGCCGTCGAGTTCGTCGACGATGTAGACGACGCGGCCGTTCGGATGGAACGTGAAATGTCGCGGGCCCGCCTGATTCGCGAAATTCAGCGTGGGCGGATCGTTGGGCGTGATCGCGCCCGTTTTCGCGTCGAAGCGGCACTGCATGATGATGTCGCCGCCGAGATTCGTCGCGAAGAGCCAGCGGTTCGATGGGTCGGTCTTGATCGCATGCGCCTTCGGCTTCGTCGGAATCACGATGCTCGCGGGCGCCACCACACCTTCCTCGCCGATGCGGCTCTCGCTGATCAGATTGCCGCCGTACGATGCCGCAAAGAGAAAGCGTCCCGTCCGGTCGGTCGACAGATTGGCCATGCTCTCCGGTAACGGCGATGTCGCGACTGGCGTCAGCATGCCGTCGCCCGCGCCGACGCGAAAGCTCGCGACGGAGTACGGCTTCGAGCGCAGCGACGCGAACAGATAGCGGCGATCCGGGCTCACCGCGAGCGGCATCACCATGCCAGATACCGGCACGTCCTGAACCGACGACAGCTTGCCGGTCGCTTCATTCAGACGCAGCACCGAAATCGACTGGCTGTCCGCGTTCGATACGTAGACCGCGGTCGACGCGTACGCCGTACCAGTCAGCCCGCCCAGAGTCGCCGCAAGCGCGGCCGTCCATTTCGTCATCGCATGCACGAACGTTCTCCATTCCGTTCGGCGCGGAGGTCGCAGCCCCTCGCCGTTGTTTGTCTGATGCGTTGCAGACCCTCCTGCGAACGAGGGTGAAGATGCATCGGCAATTACGGCATGCGGCCAGACAACTTTAACGAGGGGTAAGGATTGTCTGACATGTACGAAGCCTCATGCGCTTCGTGGACCTCAATGACGCAGTTCGACCCGCCTGATATCCCGCACGATCACGAGATAGCTGAACACGGTGAGCAACGCGTTGGCGCCGACGAAGACGAGCGCTCCGCTGAAGGAACCGGTGCTGCCGACCAGATAGCCGATGACGATCGGCGTGACGATGCCCGCGGTATTGCCGAACAGGTTGAAGATCGCGCCGGACAGGCCGACCGCCTCCGGCGGCGCCGTATCGGCAACGACGGCCCAGCCGAGCGCGCCGAGACCCTTGCCGAAGAACGCGAGCGCCATCAGGCTGACGACGAGCCAGTTCTCGTGGACGTAGTTGCAGCCGATCATGGTCACCGACAGCAGCATCCCGCCGACGATCGGCACCTTGCGCGCCACCGTCAGCGAATGGCCGCGCCGCAGCAGCCCATCCGACAGCACGCCGCCCAGCATGCCGCCCGCAAAGCCGCAGATCGCGGGCGCCGACGCGGCGAAGCCTGCCTGCAGGATCGTCATCCCGCGCGCCTGCACGAGATAGAGCGGAAACCACGTCAGGAAGAAGTAGGTCAGCACGTTGATGCAGTACTGGCCGAGATAGACGCCGAGCAGCATGCGGTTGGTCAGGAGCTGACGCATCAGCGCGAAACTCGAGACGCCGCCGCCGGCGTCCGCCCGTTCGACGCGCGGTCCCGGTCGAACCACGCCGCCGCCCTGTTCGATGTAGTCGAGTTCGGCGCGGTTGACGCCGGGATGCTCGGACGGGCTGCGCATCAGCTTGAGCCACAACAGCACGATCGCGAAGCCCGCGACGCCCATCGCGAGGTACACGTGGCGCCAGCCGAACGCGTGCGTGAGCCACGCCATAAACGGCGTGAAGACCGCGGCCGCACAGTATTGGGCGGCATTGAAGATCGCCGATGCCGTGCCGCGCTCGGCGGTCGGAAACCAGCTCGCGACGATCTTGCCGTTGGCCGGAAAAGCCGGCGCTTCGGCGAAACCCATCGCGAAGCGCAGCGCGAACAACGTCGCGATCGCCGCGCCGCCGGCCACGAGGCCGACACTGCCCTGCAGCAGCGTGAACAGCGACCAGAAGAAGATGCTGGCCGCGTAGACCCGGCGCGCGCCGAAGCGGTCGAGCAGCCAGCCGCTCGGCAGCTGCGCGAGCACGTACGCCCAGCTGAACGCGGAGAACACGTAGCCCATCTGGACCGCGTCGATGCCGAATTCCTTGCGCATCGCCGTGCCGGTGACCGAGAGGGTCGCGCGGTCGGCGTAGTTGAACGTCGTGATGATGAAGATCATCAGCAGGATGCCGTAGCGGACGTTGCTGCGTTGGGCGACGCTCGCGGCGCGGCTGAGTTCCATCGTGTCTCCAGAACGTTGGGCAAAGGCGGCAGGCGGAATTCGATGCGCGACGGTCATCCGCTCACGGCACCGGTCGCGGGATCGTCCTGCCGGATCTCGCGCCTCTATTTGTAATACAACATAGAATCATTAAACAATGTTGTCTGTCAACAAATCTTTCGGCCACACGCGACCACTCAGGGTCCGCAAGCACTCCTCAAAGTGTTTTTCCAACGGCTACCTGGCTTGACAGGATTCGCGCCCAGTGGACGACCGCGCATAGCGTGCTGCGGAGGGTGAAATCGAGGCTGCCGGAGCGACGACCTCGGGCGGTATTCGATTTGCGCCTGGCGCTCCCTGAAGCGCTCAAGACCGGCGTGCTCTACGGACACATCTTTCGGTGAACTGAAGACCCGGCTGAACCGTTTGGCGACCCAAAAAACAAAAACCCCGTAAGTCCTAAAACTTACGGGGTTTCGCCGCCATATCACTGGCGGAGACGGAGGGATTCGAACCCTCGATCCAGGTTTTGGCCCAGATGCTCCCTTAGCAGGGGAGTGCCTTCGACCTCTCGGCCACGTCTCCCAAACTTTCGCTCGCGCCAGGGAGGCAGCGCGACGAAGCCAAGATAATAGCGGGTTCACGGCTCGTGGTCAAACGCCACGGCACGGTTTTTGTCGTGCCGTCATCGACCTGTCATGCCCCTCGCCCGCTATGATTTGCTACCGGCTATGCCGGTTCGCGAGCGGCGCGCGCCTCGACGCGCACCGCCCGCGCGAAGCTCACGCCTGATCAAGTTCGAACGCCTTGTGGAGCGCGCGCACCGCAAGCTCCATGTACTTCTCGTCGATCAGCACCGAGATCTTGATTTCGGAGGTGGAGATCATCTGGATGTTGATGCCCTCTTCCGACAGCGTGCGGAACATCGTGCTCGCGATGCCCACGTGCGAACGCATGCCGACGCCGACCACTGACACCTTCGACACCTTCGGATCGCCCAGCACCTGCTCCGCGTTCACATGGCCCTTCACCTGACCCGTGAGGATGTCCATCGCGCGCTGATAGTCGCCGCGGCCGACCGTGAACGTGAACGCCGTCTTGCCTTCGACGCTCTGGTTCTGGATGATCATGTCGACGTCGATGTTCGCGTCTGCCACGGGGCCGAGAATCTGGTACGCGATGCCCGGCTTGTCGGGCACACCCATCACGGCGATACGCGCCTCATCGCGCTGGAACGCGATACCCGAGATGACTGCTTTTTCCATGGTCTCGTCTTCTTCAAAAGTAATCAGGGTGCCCGACTTCATCTCGTCGTCGAGCGACATCAGCGGATCGGTCAAGCTCGACAGCACACGCGTCTTCACCTGATATTTGCCGGCAAATTCCACCGAGCGGATCTGCAGCACCTTCGAGCCGAGGCTCGCCATTTCCAGCATTTCCTCGAACGTGACGCGATCGAGCCGGCGCGCTTCTTCGACGACGCGCGGGTCGGTCGTGTAGACGCCGTCCACATCCGTGTAGATCAGGCACTCTTCGGCCTTCAGCGCAGCCGCGACCGCCACCGCCGACGTGTCCGAGCCACCGCGGCCGAGCGTCGTGATGTGGCCTTCGGGGTCGATGCCCTGGAAGCCGGTGATCACGACGACCTTGCCATCGTCGAGATCGCGCAGCACGCGCTCGCTTTCGATGTCGCTGATGCGTGCCTTCGTGAATGCGCTGTCGGTTTTGACCGCGACCTGCCAGCCGGCGTAGCTGACTGCATCGACGCCCATCTCGTGCAGCGCGATGGACAGGAGTCCGACGCTGACCTGTTCGCCGGTGGACGCGATCATGTCGAGTTCGCGCGGGCTCGGCTGCGCCGAGATCTCTTTGGCGAGGCCGATCAGGCGGTTCGTTTCGCCGGACATCGCCGACGGCACGACGACCATCTTGTGGCCGGCCTTGTGCCATTTCGCGACGCGTCTTGCGACGTTCTTGATGCGCTCGACCGAGCCCATCGAAGTGCCGCCGTATTTATGTACGATGAGTGCCATTGTCGTTCTGAACTGGAGGAGTAACCGCGCTGGCGCACTGGCAGTGCCCGCAGAAACAGCAGCGTTACGGAAAGCGGCGAACGATGGCGGAATGCGGGGACATGAATGCAGCGCGTGCAGCACACGCGGGGTTGTCCGGGCGGGCGCCGATACCGCCTCGTCGCTTTGACCACTTGGCGTAACGACTCGGCGCGCCGACAGGGTGCTATCGCGCGAACGACCCGTGGCTCGCGCGCGGCCCCGAGTGCACGATGTGCCTGTTCACCGCACGGACCGCTTGTGACGATTAAAGCGAGCCGGACAACCGAAAACCTTACCCGATTGATACCAAAAAGACAAGCTTTGCAATCGGATGCGGCACCGTAAATGCTTGTACGCAAACGATTTGTGCGAACGTGGGGCGCGATCGCGACGACTGTTGGGGCTTCGGGTTCCGGTGGCGCCCGGGTGGTACTCCGTTGCTGCTTGCACAGCGCTCACGCAAGCGTGAGATCCGGACGCCACTCGATGCGAACCCACGCCGCCGCTGCGCCACGCGCTTCGTCCGGCTGATCTTTCGAAACACCTTCCAGCGCATCGGCATTGAGGCCGAGCTCCGGCACGAACAGCAACCGCTCGCCTGCATACAGCAACGGCACGTCGCGCCGCCACGCTGGAATGCCGCGGCGCTGGAACAGATTCTTCAGCGTGCGGCTCAAGTCCCCGGGCGCGCGGCGCATCCGCTCGCCACCCTTGCGCGAGCACGCGACGAGCGGCGCGACTTCGAGCACGCGAACGTCGATCGCCTCGCGATCTTCTGCCGGCGCGGGCGCGAACACGAAGGACCCGCGCCATTGCGGCAGATGCCACACCATCTGGCCACGCCAGCGCAGTTCGCTCGGCGCGCGCGGCTGCAGCGCCGTCTCGTCGGCCGGCTCGGCACTGTCGCCCGCCTCCCAGTAGACGACGCCGCGATAGCACCGCAACGCCTGCCCCGCGTGATCGACCCGCATCGCGTGATCGTCGCCGAGTTCGCGCAACTGGCGCAGCGCATCGGCAAGACGCGCGGCCGATGCCGCCGGCATGCCTAGCGAACGCATCCAGTAACGCAGCAGATTCGATGCGCGCTCGTCGTCGAGCGCGAGGAGCGCGTCGCGGCGCAGTGCTTCAGCGGCGGCTTCCGACGCAGCTGGCGATGCTTTCGCGTCGGTTGATATGTCTGCGTGCTCACGCGCGAGCTCTGCCACGTTCGCGTCGACCGCCACCTCGCGCAGATCGAGCCGCGCCAGTTCATCGAGCAGACGCTGCGCCGATGCCGCGTGCGCGGCCGTGCGCGCGAACGCGTCGCGAAAGCCTGGAAAGCGCACGGCCAGCGTCGGCATCACGTCGTGACGCAACGCGTTGCGCGCGTAGCGTGTGTCGTCGTTCGACTCGTCGTCGATCCAGCGCAGCCCGCGTCCGGTCGCATACTGTTCGAGCTGCGCGCGCAGCACGCGCAGCAGCGGCCGCGAGCGCGGCACCGTCGCGCCCGGCGCGCGATAGTCGGAGCCCATCGCGGCGAGACCCGCCAGCCCAGCGCCGCGCAACAGTTGCAGCAACACCGTTTCCGCCTGATCGTCGGCATGCTGCGCGAGCCATAACGACGCGACGCCGTGCTCGTCACACCGACGATCGAGCGCACGATAACGCGCGTCGCGCGCCGCCGCCTCGACGCTCACCCCGCTCGTACGCGACATGTCGACCCGCTCCGCGGCAAACGCCGCGCCGCACGCACGCGCCGATGTTTCGCAATGGGCGAGCCATTCGTCCGCATGACTTGAGAGACCGTGATGCACATGCAGCGCCACGACTCGCGCCGCGCCGGCAACGCGCACTGCCGCATCGAGCAGCACGCTCGAATCGAGCCCGCCGCTGAAGCCGATCGCGACGCGCGCGTCGGGAGGCAGCGCGGAAAGCGCAACGCCGACCGCATCGAGAACGACACGGTCGGCGTTGGAAGAAGAAGTATCGGTCACGGCAGGACGGCGCTCTCGCGCCCCTCGGACGAAAAATCGCGCGACGCCCGGTCGCGCACCTTGCGCGTCATGCGCCCGGCGTCGTTTCCTTGTACTTGCCGTACGCCATCAGACGTTCGAAGCGGCGCTGACGCAGATCGGGAATGCTCATCCCCTGGAACTGGCGCAGCGTATCCGCGAGCGCGCGGCGCAGCAGCGCGGCCATGCCCTTCGGATCGCGGTGCGCGCCGCCAAGCGGCTCGTTGATGATCTTGTCGATCAGGCCGAGCGCCTTCAGGCGATGCGCGGTCAGACCCAGCGCTTCGGCAGCTTCCGGCGCCTTGGCCGCGCTCTTCCACAGAATCGACGCGCAGCCTTCGGGCGAAATCACCGAGTAGGTGGAGAACTGCAGCATCAGCACGCTATCCGACACGGCGACCGCGAGCGCGCCGCCCGAGCCGCCCTCGCCGATCACCGTCGCGATCAGCGGCGTCTTCAGTTCGGCCATCACATACAGGTTGCGGCCGATCGCTTCCGATTGGCCGCGCTCTTCCGCGCCGATGCCCGGATACGCACCCGGCGTATCGATGAACGTGAAGATCGGCAGCCCGAACTTTTCGGCGAGCCGCATCAGGCGCTCCGCCTTGCGATAGCCTTCCGGGCGCGGCATGCCGAAGTTGCGCGCCGCGCGTTCCTTCGTATCACGGCCCTTCTGGTGGCCGATGATCATGCATGCATGACCGTTGAAACGGGCGAGACCGCCGACGATCGACAGGTCGTCCGAGAACGAACGATCGCCGTGCAGTTCGTGGAAATCGGTGAACAGCTCGTTGACGTAGTCGAGCGTGTAGGGACGTTGCGGATGACGCGCAATCTGCGAAACCTGCCAGGGCGACAGGTTCGCATAGAGATCCTTCGTGAGCTGCTGACTTTTCTTCGACAGCCGATCGATCTCTTCCGAAATATCGACGGCCGAATCGTCCTGAACGAAGCGCAATTCTTCGATCTTCGCTTCGAGTTCAGCGATCGGCTGTTCGAAATCCAGAAAAGTGGTCTTCATTGGTTGTAATCCTTGGACTTACCGGCAGCGCGTATTCTAACCGCCCTGGCTGCCGTCAATATAGCCTTTCAACTATCGAACGCAAAATTCAATAGTCGAATAGAACGGTCATGCGACCGCATGTGCCGCACGGGCTCAAACCGCGACGGGCAGAGGATCGAGGCTGCGCCACATGTACCAGGTCGCGACGGTGCGCCACGGTTCCCAGTTCGCGGCCACTTCACGTGCTTCGCTGCGCGTAACCGGTTCGCCGCTGAAGTAATTGACGCTGATCGCACGAATCAGGCCAAGGTCGTCAAGCGGCAGCACATCGGGACGCGACAGGTTGAAGATCAGGAACATCTCCGCGGTCCAGCGGCCGATGCCGCGGATCTGCGTGAGTTCGGCGATCACGTCCTCGTCTTCCATCGACGTCCACTTGCCGACGTGCAGCGCGCCCGACACGAAGTGTTCGGCGAGATCGAGGATGTATTCGCTCTTGCGCTTCGACAGTCCGCACGCCACGAGCCGGTCGTGGCCGAGCTTGATGAACTGCTGCGGCACGAGCTTCGGGCAGGCGTCTTCGATGCGTTGCCATGCCGCCTGCGCGGAAGCGACCGACACCTGCTGGCCGACCACCGAACGCGCGAGCGTCACGAACGGATCGCCGCGGCTTTGCAGATGCACGGGACCGAACTTTGGAATCAGCTTCTTCAGGATCCGGTCACGCTTGACGAGGTCCGCGCATGCCTTGTCCCAGTACGCGGGCCGTGTAACCTCGGGCGCGAGGCCGCCGATCTGCACCGGCACCGCGGCTTCGGTTTCCGCGGAGACGGCGCGCGACTTGCGCACCACCTCGCCTTCGTTCGTATCGCTCGCGAGTTCCTGCACGTCTTTCGCAAGTTCGGCCGGCAGCGCGCCGTTCACGCTGTTCGCGCCTTTCGACTTGGCGCGCGCCTGGCGCGGTGCCGCGGGTGTGGCCTTCGCATGTTTCGAAAGACGCGCGCCGGAGCCGTTGAGCGTGCGCTTGCCCGCGGCGTGATTGGCCGCGGCCGCACTGGTCGCGTTCGCCGTCGCGCCCTTGGCCGCCCCTTTCGCGGCGGTCTTCGCGGCACCCGCCGCGCGTTTCATTGCCGCGCCGCTGCGCGCGCGAGCGCCCTTCGTCGCGGCTGTCGCGTTCGTCTGAGACGCGGCACGCTTTGCCGGCGTCTTCGTGACCGTTGCCATCCTGCCTCCTGCCTGGCGAGTCGATCAGAGGGAAGTTCGAGTGGCGCTCACACGCGCCGCCACTCGGTCAACCCGCCGGGTTTGTCTTCAAGCGCAATGCCGGCCTCGAGCAACTCTGCCCGGATCCGGTCTGCTTCGGCAAAATTGCGCGCCGCCTTTGCTGCCGCGCGCGCGGTGATCTTCGCTTCGATATCGGCGACTTCGGGTGCGCCTTCGCCCGCGCTGCCCGCGGCCTGCTGAAGGAATGCGCGCGGTTCGCGCACGAGCAGACCGAGCACGCGTGCAAGCTGCTGCAACTGACGTGCGAGCGCGGCGTCGCGCGTACGGTTCACTTCGCTCGCGAGTTCGAACAGCACCGCGACCGCGACCGGCGTATTGAAGTCGTCGTTCATCGCCGCCCCGAAACGCTCTGCGTGCGATTCGTGCCAGTCGAGCGGTGCATCGTCCGGTGTCACGTCCTTGAGCGCCGTATAAAGACGCGTCAGCGCATTGCGCGCGTCGTCGATATGGATATCACTGTAGTTGAGCGGCGAGCGGTATTGCGCGCGCGCGATAAAAAATCGCACGACCTCCGCATCGTAGCGCGCGAGCACTTCGCGGATCGTAAAAAAATTCCCGAGCGATTTCGACATCTTCTCGCTGTCGATCTGCACGAAACCGTTGTGCATCCAGTAGTTGACGAAGGTTTGCCCGCTCGCCCCTTCGCTCTGTGCAATTTCGTTTTCATGGTGCGGAAACTGCAGGTCCATGCCGCCGCCGTGAATATCGAAGTGTTCGCCGAGGAGCGTGCAGCCCATGGCCGAGCACTCGATATGCCAACCTGGACGGCCGCGTCCAAACGCCGAGTCCCAGCTCGTGTCCGCGGGCTCTTCGGGCTTCGCGCTTTTCCACAGCACGAAGTCGAGCGGGTCCTGCTTCGCGTCGTTGGCCGCCACGCGTTCGCCCGCGCGCAGGTCTTCCAGCGACTTGCCCGAGAGCTTGCCGTAGCCGGCGAATTTGCGCACTGCGTAATTGACGTCGCCATCGGCCGCGCGATACGCGTAGCCGTTCGCCTCGAGCCGGCCGATCAGGTTCAGCATCTGCGGGATGTACGCGGTAGCGCGCGGCTCGAGGTCCGGCCGCTCGACGCCGAGCGCATCCGCATCTTCGTGCAGCGCGGCGATGAAGCGGTCGGTCAGCGCCTTGATCGACTCGCCGTTCTCGACGGCGCGCCGGATGATCTTGTCGTCGATATCGGTAATGTTGCGCACATACGTGACACGGTAGCCGAGGGTGCGAAGCCAGCGCTGCACGACGTCGAACACGACCATCACGCGCGCATGACCGACGTGACAATAGTCATAGACCGTCATGCCGCAGACGTACATGCGAACGACGCCCTCTTCGAGCGGCACGAAGGTTTGCTTGTCGCGCGCAAGCGTGTTGTAGATGCGCAGTGATTCCATAGAGACGATACGTGGGCCGACAGAAGCCGCGTCGGAGAGTCATGCAAATGTGCAGCACCCGACGATACACGATCCATGCGGGGATGGCACTGAGCGCAGCGTCGCGCGCACCGGGCGCGGCGATCAGACTGCTGACAACGCGGAGACGACCACGAGTGGCGAAAAGACAGTCAGCGGTTCACGGAACGCGCGGACCTTTTGTTAGAATGGCTCGGAGTATAACATCCAGACCTTAGCCTATGAAATCTTCCCGCGGCCGCGCGCAGAGCGCCGCAACCTCCGCCGTGCACCTCGCGGCGGCAGCCGTTTGCGGTGTCGCGCTGGCGTTCCTGCCGGCCACCTCCGCACAGGCCCAGATCGCCGCGACGCACGGGCCGGCCGTGCGCGACGGCACCCCCGAGATCGACGCGGCGATCGCCCAGAAGAACTGGGAGTCGGCGTTGAAGCAGCTCGATGCGCGCATCGCGTCGAACCCGCACGACGCACAGGCGAAGTTCAAGCGCGGCACCGTGCTCGCGCATCTGAACCGCGACGACGACGCAATCGCGCAGTTCACCGAGCTCACGCAATCCTTTCCGGAACTGCCCGAGCCGTACAACAATCTCGCTGCGCTCTACGCGAAGCAGGGCCGCTACGACGAAGCGCGCGCCGCGCTCGAAACGGCCGTGAAGGCAAACCCGTCGTACGGCCTCGCTTACGAAAACCTGGGCGATCTGTATCTGCGTCTCGCGAGCGAATCGTACAAGCGCGCGCAAAGCCTCGGCCACGCGAGCGGCACCACGGCGCTGCGCATCGCGCAGATCCAGCGCATCGTGTCGCCGGCGCCGAAAGCGGCTGCGGCCACGTCTGCGTCGAACACGGGCGCGTACACCGCGCGCGCCACGTCGAACATCACGGACCAGCCGTCGTTTACGTTCGGCGGACCGAACGGCTCGCTCGCCATGCCGCCTTATATGGCGCCGTCGCAGTAATTACCACATACCCGTTTTTTTACCCCGAGGATCTCCATGAAATGGTTGATGTTGGCGCTCGGCAGCGCCGCCCTGATCGCGAACGCATCCGCATTTGCACAGGCTCCCGCCGCTCATCCGACCGTGCTGCTGAAAACGTCGGACGGTGACATCCGTGTCGAGCTGTACCCTGAGAAGGCGCCAAAGACGGTTGCGAACTTTCTCGATTACGTGAAGTCCGGTCAGTACAGCGGCACGATCTTTCACCGCGTGATTCCCGGCTTCATGATCCAGGGCGGCGGCTACACTACGAGCTACGCCGAGAAGCCGACCCGCGCGCCGATTCCGCTCGAAAGCCAGAACGGCCTGAAGAACTCGCTCGGCACGATCGCGATGGCGCGCACGAGCGATCCGAACTCCGCGACCGACCAGTTCTTCATCAACACGGTCGACAACGCCGGCCTCGACTATCCGAATCCGGACGGCAACGGCTACGCGGTGTTCGGCAAGGTCACGGCCGGCATGGACGTCGTGAAGAGGATCGAAGGCACACCCACCACCACGCGCGGGCCGATGTCCGACGTGCCGCAGAAGCCGATCGTGATCGAATCGGCAACCGTCGTGAGCAAATAAGAAGAAGGCCGCGCGACACCGCCTGCCATGCCGGCAGGCGCTACGCCCACGATGCGGCCGGCAGGCCGGGCCGCATCGATCGAGCGGTCAGCGGAAACGTCCGCACACCCGTGCGCCCGCAAGCAGCAGGCGTCGCGGGCGCTGGAAGCAGCACCATCTGCACCGCGCCCGCCAGCACACCGCCGCGGGCGCATTGTCCATCCATCCGTCACTCACAAGGATCCCATCATGGTCGAACTGCATACGAACCACGGCATCATCAAGATCGAACTGGACGCCGAGAAAGCGCCGAAGACGGTTGAGAACTTCCTCGCTTACGTGAAGAAAGGCCACTACGACGGCACGGTGTTTCACCGTGTGATCGACGGCTTCATGATCCAGGGCGGCGGTTTCGAAGCCGGCATGAAGCAGAAGCCGACCGATGCGCCGATCGAGAACGAAGCGAACAACGGTCTCAAGAACGTGCACGGCTCGCTCGCGATGGCCCGCACGAACGACCCGCATTCGGCCACCGCGCAGTTCTTCATCAACGTGAACGACAACGACTTCCTGAACCACTCGTCGCCGACACCGCAAGGCTGGGGCTATGCAGTATTCGGCAAGGTCGTCGAAGGCCTCGAGGTGCTCGACAGCATCCGCCGCGTGAAGACCGGCTCGAAGGGCTTCCACCAGGACGTGCCGGTCGACGACGTCGTGATCGAGAAGGCGGTCGTCGTCGAATAACGACGTTCCAGCACCAGCAGCACAACAAGCGGAAACGGAATCGGGGCGGCGATGTTGCAGGAAAAGTCGTTGAGAAACGCGGCTGCGGGCGTGCCTGGAGAAGGCAAGCGTCCGCACGCCGCGCGCCCATTTCTGTTTCTGTCGGATCTGCATCTGAGCGAGTCAATCCCGAAGACCGTCGCGGCGTTCGAGCACTTCGTGCGCGTCACCGCCGACCAGGCGGATTCGGTGTTCATCCTCGGCGATCTTTTCGAATACTGGGTTGGCGACGACATGCTCGCCGAGCCCTTCCCCGCGCAGATGGCCGCGCTGATGCACACGTTGAGCGAGCGCGGCATCGCGCTCTACGTGATGCACGGCAATCGCGACTTCCTGCTCGGCAAGCGCTTCATGCGCGCGGCGGGCGCCGTCTGGCTGCCCGATCCGTTCGTGATCACCGCGTTCGGCTCGAGGATCGCGCTCGCGCACGGTGACGCGCTGTGTACCGCGGACCGCGGCTATCAGATATTTCGCCGCTTCGCCCGCAACCGCCTCGCGCAACTGCTGTTTCTCGCGTGGCCATTCAGATGGCGGCGCGCGCTGGCCGAACGGATGCGCACGAAGAGCGAAGCCGGCCGCGAGCGGCCACCGCTGCCGCGTTACGACGTGACGACGCACGGCGTGAATGCGCTCTTCAAGGCAAGCGGGACGAAGACGATGATTCACGGACACACGCACCGCCCTGCCCGTCATAGCGACGCGGATCGAGTGCGCTACGTGCTGCCCGACTGGGACCTCGACCACGGCGCAAAGCGTGGCGGGTATCTGCGGATCGATTCAGAAGGCATTCGCGTGCTGCCGCTCGATTGAGCGACGCGGGCGGGCGACATGCGTGTCGCGCTCGCACTTACTCCTGCTCGACCTTCCCCTGAATCGCCGCCGACAGCCGGCGCAGATCGAGTAACGCCGCGTCCGTCCCTTGTAGCGCTTCAAGACCGGCGCCGAGCCGCTCGAGCGCGGCAACGATTTCATCGATGCGCTGTGTCTGGGTTGCCGCGTGATCGATCAGACCGTGAATGGCGAGCGAAACCGGGTCATCTGCGTTCGGCGTAATGCCGTATGCGCAGAACGCATCGCGCGGCGTCAGCGATTTGCCGTTCGACGCCGCAGTCGAGAGCTCCGCATCACACGCATCTTTCGCAGCCGCGGCGGCAACTGCCGATTTCGCCGGCATGATCACGCGCGCCGGATTCCCGACCGCCGTTGCGCCCGCTGGCACCGGCTTCACGACGACGGCGTTCGAGCCGATCTTCGCGTCCGCGCCGATCGTGAAGCCGCCGAGTACCTTCGCGCCCGCCCCGACGATCACGCCGCGCCCGAGCGTCGGATGCCGCTTCGCACCGCGCGTGAGCGACGTGCCGCCGAGCGTCACGCCCTGATAGATCGTGCAGTCGTCGCCAACTTCGGCGGTCTCGCCGATCACGATGCCCATCCCGTGATCGATGAACACCCGGCGTCCGAGCGTCGCGCCCGGATGGATCTCGATGCCGGTCAGGAAGCGCGCGAGCTGCGAAACGAAGCGCGCGAGCCAGCGGCGCTTCGCACGCCAGAATGCATGCGCGAGCCGGTGCAGCACGATCGCGTGCAGGCCCGGATAACACGTGAGCACTTCCCAGGCGCTGCGGGCGGCGGGATCGCGCTCGCGGATCGTGGCAATGTCTTCGCGAAGTCTCGTGAACATGGCAGGTGCGCAGTGATGGGGGAAATGGCCGCGGCGCGTCGAGGCGCCGCGTGCTGCCTGCTCGTGCAGCATCGGCGGCGCAGGTGGGCCTTGTGATCGCTCCGGCAACACAGCGCCGCCCGTTAGCAGAACCGCAGCTAAGCTCAGCAGGTTTTCGGGATTGTAGGGCGAAGCCGGAAACGCTGCCGGAAGTCCCCGCAGCGAGCAAGGTCGGCCTGGCGGGCCGTCCGCGCATGAGGCCCGTGGGCGCAAGCCGCCCTTGCCCCACGCTGCCGCTAGTGCTCGTCGTGCTTCGTCTTCAGCAGGATGTGTTTCGCGATGCCGCGCACGATGTTCACCTCTTCGCGCTCCAGCCCAGAGCGCGCGAACAGCCGCCGCAGCCGCGACATCAGCTTCTTCGGGTTGGCCGGGTCGAGGAAATCGAGCGCGATCAGCGCGTTTTCCAGATGCACGAACATCCGCTCGATCTCGTCGCTGGCGGCGCGCGTGCCCACCGTCGCCGCGGGCGCCGGTGCGGCCGGGGCAGCGTCGGCGCCCAGATAGGCCAGCCGCAGTTCGTAAGCCAGTACCTGCACCGCCTGCGCAAGATTCAGCGAGCTGTACGCGGGATTGGCCGGGATGTGCGCGAGCACGCTGCAACGCTCGACGTCGTCGTTCGAGAGGCCGGTGCGCTCATTGCCGAACACAAGCGCGATGTCGCCCTGCGTCGCGTGCCCGGACGCGTGCGGCGCCAGTACGCGCGGTGGCATCTGCGGCGGCCCGTACTCGCGGCTGCGCGCCGTCAACGCGACCGACCACTGCACGCCGCTCAACGCATCGGCGAGGGACGGCACCACGTGCGCGGACGCGAGCACGTCGTCGGCGCCGCTCGCCATCGCGACCGCATCCGGATGCGACTGCACGTTATCGACCCGCGGCGCGACCAGCACGAGCCGCGAGAAGCCCATCGTCTTCAGCGCGCGGGCCGCGGCGCCGACATTGCCTGGGTGGCTCGGCTCGACGAGTACGAAACGGGTGGACGTAAAGCCGCCGCGCACCGGGCCGGCGCTATCGGTGGCGCCTGCCGGATCGGGCGACGGGGAAGACGGTGGATGCGGTTGAGTCACGATACGAAGACGAAGCAAGCGGAAAACGGGGAATCCAAAGGGGCGCGAGGAAAAGCGGCCATCGAAACGCTATGGTAGCGCCCAACGGAAGATGCGCCCAATCGGCCGTTCGGCCAACATTCGCGCTCCGCCATTGCCGCATGCCCCGTCTGACGCACGATCGCGGCGATCGCAGCCAGACTCAGGTAAAATCACGAAATTCGCGCCGCGGCGCATTGCTCTTATCCAATTCGTACTCCGTCGACGGAACGTGTGCCCGACACCGTTCCGGTGCTTTCCAGTCATCGTCCGGTTCGCCCGCAGGCTTCCGGCACAAGGATTACAGCTCATGCATCCCATGCTCAACATCGCGGTCAAGGCCGCCCGCCGCGCCGGCCAGATCATCAACCGCGCCTCCCTCGATCTCGACCTCGTCCAGGTCAGCAAGAAGCAGCACAACGATTTCGTCACGGAGGTCGACAAGGCATCGGAAGCGGCGATCATCGATACGCTGAAGACCGCCTACCCCGATCACGCGATCCTCGCGGAAGAATCGGGCAAGTCGGACAACGACTCCGAGTACCAGTGGATCATCGATCCGCTCGACGGCACCACGAATTTCATCCACGGCTTCCAGTACTACTGCGTGTCGATTGCGCTCGTACACCGGGGCATCGTCACGCAGGGCGTCGTCTACGATCCCACCCGCAACGACCTGTACACCGCGTCGCGCGGCCGCGGCGCGTTCCTGAACGACCGCCGCATCCGCGTCGGCCGCCGCGATCGTCTCGCCGATGGCCTGATCGGCACGGGCTTCCCGTTCCGCGAGAAGGACGGCGTCGAAGCATACGGCGAGCTCTTCGCCGACATGACGCGCGTCTGCGCCGGCCTGCGCCGCGCGGGCGCCGCCGCGCTGGACCTCGCGAACGTCGCGGCCGGCCGCATGGACGGCTTCTTCGAGCAGGGCCTGCATGCATGGGACGTCGCGGCGGGCAGCCTGCTGATCACCGAAGCCGGCGGTCTCGTCGGCAACTACACGGGCGACTCGGACTTCCTGCACGTCGGCGAGATCGTCGCCGCGAATCCGAAGATCTATGCGCAGATGGTGCCGGTCCTCACGCGCCACAGCCGCACGCGGCAACCGTCGGCGTAAGCGCGCAGACGCGCACCGCCGTTCGACGGCTCCGCGCGAAACCGCGCGGCAGTCCATGTAGTCGAACAGCATCGAAAGCGGCCTGAGCCACGGCTCCGGCCGCTTTTTCATTGCCGCCCGCCGCTTTGACCACGAACTGCCCGCGAGCCCGCGCCCCCCGGGCGTCCGCGCCGGAATCTGCGCAACCCGCGCGGTTCGTGGTAAAAGCGGCAGAACGTCATCCGCGCCGGATGCCCCTTCACGCCATGCATGCGCATGACGCTCGACCGCCTCATGAAACCTGGCTTCTATACGATCATCGCCGCGCAGTTCGTGTCGTCGCTCGCCGACAACGCGCTGCTGATCGCCGCGATCGCGATCCTGTCGGTGATCCATTCGTCGCCGTGGGTGACGCCGCTGCTGCAGATCTTCTTCACGATCTCGTACGTGCTGCTCGCACCGTTCGTCGGCGCGTTCGCCGACGCGATGCAGAAGCGCCACGTGATGTTCGTCTCGAACGCGCTGAAGGCAGGCGGCTGCCTGATGATGATCATGGGCGTGCATCCGATGATCGCGTACGGCGTGGTCGGCTTCGGCGCGGCCGCATATTCTCCGGCGAAGTACGGCATTCTCACCGAGCTGCTGCCGCCCGCGCAGCTCGTCAAGGCGAACGCGTGGCTCGAGTCGGCCACGGTGCTGTCGACGATCGTCGGCACGATGCTCGGCGGCGCGCTGATCAGCACGGTCGCGAGCCATATCGTTGCGCGTCTGCATCTGCCCATCATCCACACCGCCGCGGACCTCGCGATGCTCGCGGTGATGATTACCTATGCGGCGGCCGCGGCGATCAACATCTGGATTCCCGATACGGGCGCGCGCTACGAGAACCGGCTGAAGGAGCCGGGCAAGCTGGTCGGCGAATTCGCGAACTGCTTCCACGTGCTGTGGATGGACAAGCTCGCACAGATCGCACTGTGGGTCACGACGCTGATGTGGGGCGGCGCGGTCACGATGCAGCTGCTCGTGCTCAAATGGGCTGACGCGAATCTCGGCCTGTCGCTCTCCAAGGCCGCGGTGATGCAGGGCGTGACGGGCATCGGCATCGCAGTGGGCGCGTCAGCAGCGGCCGCATGGGTGCCGTTGCGCAGCGGCCTCAAGGTGCTGCCGATCGGCATCCTCACCGGCGCAGTCGCCGTCGCGATGTCGTTCTACAGCAAGGGACTTTTTCCCGCTGGATCGGGTATCCGCGTCGGTCCGCTGTTCGCACCGTTCTACATCGTGTTCGCGTACCCGCTGATGATCATTCTCGGCTCGCTGTCGGGCTTTTTCATCGTGCCGATGAACGCGGTGCTGCAGCATCGCGGCGCGACGCTGCTCTCGGCCGGCCACTCGATCGCGGTGCAGAACTTCAACCAGAATCTCGCCGTGCTGCTGATGCTTGGCGCCTACGCGATCCTGCTCACGGCGAAGATACCCGTGCAGTGGATCATCGTCGTGTTCGGCAGCTTCATCACCGTGATGATGTGGCTCGCGAAGCGGCGCCGCGCCGCGAACGAACGCAGCGTCGATATGCACGCGATGGTGGAGTAGCGTTGCGTCGATGCGTTTTTGACCATCCGGCCGACTTCACGGCACCTATGGGCGGGTTAAACTCACGCCCTGAGCACAGGAAACCGCAGGACAACGAGGATGGCTACACACACCGCGCCGGCCGGCGACATCGCGCAACACACGCCCATGATGCAGCAGTACCTGCGCATCAAGGGAGAGCATCCGGGCACGCTCGTGTTCTACCGGATGGGCGACTTCTACGAGCTCTTCTTCGAAGACGCCGAGAAGGCCGCGCGCCTGCTCGACCTGACCCTCACGCAGCGCGGCGCGTCCGCGGGCACGCCGATCAAGATGGCGGGCGTGCCGCATCATGCAGTCGAGCAATATCTCGCGAAGCTCGTGAAGCTCGGCGAATCCGTCGCGATCTGCGAACAGATCGGCGACCCGGCCACGTCGAAAGGTCCGGTCGAACGCAAGGTCGTGCGCGTCGTCACGCCGGGCACGCTGACCGACGCGGCGCTGCTGTCGGACAAGAGCGACGTCTATCTGCTCGCGCTCTGCGCCGCGCACAACCGCCGCGGCGTCGCGACCCATGTCGGCCTCGCGTGGCTCAATCTTGCCAGCGGCGCATTGCGGCTTGCGGAGGTCGCGCCGGACCAGGTCGCGGCCGCGCTCGAACGCATCCATCCCGCTGAAATCCTGATCGCGGACGCACCCGCGGATGCGTCGAACTGGACCCCGCCCGCGAACAGCGGCGCGCTCACGCGCGTGCCGGTGTGGCACTTCGACATCGCATCCGGCGCGCAGCGTCTGTGCGACCAGCTGGAAGTGGCGAGCCTCGACGGCTTCGGCGCGCATTCGCTGACGGCCGCGTGCGGCGCCGCGGGCGCGCTGCTGCAATACGCGGCTTCCACACAAGGGCAACAGCTGCGGCACGTGCGCAGCCTGAAGGTCGAAACGGAATCGGAGTACATCGGGCTCGATCCGGCCACGCGCCGCAATCTGGAACTGACGGAAACGCTGCGCGGCACCGAGTCGCCTACGCTCTGTTCGCTGCTCGACACGTGCTGCACGACGATGGGCAGCCGTCTGCTGCGCCACTGGCTGCACCATCCGCCGCGCGATGCCGCGGTCGCGCAGGCTCGCCAGCAATCGATCGGCGCGCTGCTCGACGCCACCGGCGACGCAAGCCTCGACGCACTGCGTGGCGCGCTGCGGCAGATCTCCGACGTGGAGCGCATCACCGGCCGTCTCGCGCTGCTGTCGGCGCGCCCGCGCGACCTGTCGAGCCTGCGCGACACGTTCGCCGCGCTGCCGGCGCTGCGCGCGCGCGTGGCCGAAAGCGCGCAGGGTGCGCAAACGCTGTCGCGCATCGAAGCCGCGCTCGAACCACCCGCCGGCTGTGCGGATCTGCTCGCGCGCGCCGTAGCCGAAGAACCGGCGGCGATGGTCCGCGACGGCGGCGTGATCGCGCGCGGCTACGACGCCGACCTCGACGAATTGCGCGATATTTCGGAGAACTGCGGACAGTTCCTGCTCGACCTCGAAACGCGCGAGCGCACGCGCACCGGCATCAACAACCTGCGCGTCGAATACAACAAGGTGCACGGCTTCTATATCGAAGTGACGCGCGGCCAGACCGACAAGGTGCCCGACGACTATCGCCGCCGTCAGACGCTGAAGAACGCCGAGCGTTACATCACGCCCGAGCTGAAGACGTTCGAAGACAAGGCGCTGTCCGCGCAGGAACGCGCACTGGCCCGCGAACGCGCGCTGTACGACGCGCTGCTGCAGTCGCTGCTGCCGTTCATCGCCGACTGCCAGCGCATCGCGATGGCGCTCGCGGAGCTCGATCTGCTCGCCGCATTCGCGGAACGGGCCCGCGCGCTCGACTGGGTTTCGCCGTCGTTTTCCGATACGCCTGGCGTCGAAATCGAGCAAGGACGGCATCCTGTGGTCGAGGCGCAGGTCGAGCAGTTCATTGCGAACAACTGCACGCTCGGCAGCGAACGCAAGCTGTTGCTCATCACCGGCCCGAACATGGGCGGCAAGTCGACCTTCATGCGGCAGACCGCGCTGATCGCGCTGATGGCGTACGTCGGCAGCTATGTGCCAGCGAAGCATGCGCGCTTCGGTCCGATCGACCGCATCTTCACGCGCATCGGCGCCGCGGACGATCTCGCCGGCGGCCGCTCCACCTTCATGGTCGAGATGACCGAAGCGGCGTCGATCCTCAACGACGCGACCGCGCAGAGTCTGGTGCTGATGGACGAGATCGGTCGCGGCACGTCGACCTTCGACGGCCTCGCGCTCGCGTGGGCAATCGCGCGGCATCTGCTGTCGCACAACCAGTGTCACACGCTGTTCGCGACGCACTACTTCGAGCTCACGCAGCTGCCGCTCGAATTCGCGCAGGCGGCCAACGTGCACCTGTCCGCCGTCGAGCACGGACACGGCATCGTGTTCCTGCATGCCGTCGACGAAGGCCCCGCGAGCCAGAGTTACGGTCTGCAGGTCGCGCAGCTCGCGGGCGTGCCGTCGCCAGTGATCCGCGCGGCGCGCAAGCATCTGACGCTGCTCGAGCAGCAGTCGGCCGCGCAGCCGTCTTCGCAGCTCGATCTGTTTGCCGCAGCCGCTCACGCGATCGTCGAAGATGCCGACGATGATGACGCGGCAGCGGAGCTCGCCGCTGGCTCAGCTCACCACGATCCCGCGACACTCGCGGTGCTCGACAAACTCCGCGCGATCGACCCGAACGATCTGCGGCCGCGCGACGCGCTCGATCTGCTGTACGAACTGCATGAGCTGGCTGCGTCGCTGGACAGCGAGCGCTAGGCCGCGCGACGCGCAGCCGCGTGACGTCCGCGTCTGCCGGGCGCGCGGCGTTGCACGCTGGCACGCGTACTCACACGCGCACGCGCGTGCCAGCGTGCTGCTGGCCACGTTGGCGCTCGGTATCGCTTCGCTGGCTCCGGTCGCAGCGCACGCGCAATCGCCGCGCTTTTCGTTCGCGGTCGTCAGCGACACCATGCAAAGCCCCACCGACGAAGCGCCCACAGTCCGCCTGCTCGATGCGATCAGTCGTGAGCGTGCATTGTCGTTCGTCGTGTACGACGGCAACCTGAAGGGCGCGAAGGAAGCCTGCCGCGATTCGCTGTACGAGAACCGGCAGACGGTGCTGGAAACGTCGAAGGCGCCGCTGTTCTTCGTGCCCGGCGGACATGACTGGGCCGACTGCGGCACCGCACAGGCAGGCGGCTACGATCCGGTCGAACGGCTCGACCAGTTGCGCCAGACGCTATTGAGCGATCCGACGTCGCTCGGCCAGAATCCGCTGCCGCTCACGCGCGAGAGCGAGGTATCGCGCTTTCGCCCGTATCGCGAGAACGTGCGATGGCTGACAGGCGACACGGTATTCATCGGGCTCAACGTGCCGGGGCCGAACAACCACTATCTGTATGGCGGCGGCCGCAACGGCGAGTTCGAGGATCGCGTGATCGCGAACGCTTTCTGGCTTGACCATGCGGCCGAGTTCGCGCGCCGCCGCAGCGCGCATGCGGTCGTGATCTTCATGCAGGCCGACCCCGACCCGGAACGCTACGAACGGCCTGAACGTTTCGCATGGCTACGTTTCGCGCGCAACGAACATCGCGATGGTTTTCTCGAACTGAAGCGAAGTCTGGTGAAGCTCGCGGAGACGTTTCGCGGACCGGTGCTGCTGATTCACGCGGCAGACACACCGATTCCAGGCGGCTTCCGGATCGATCAGCCACTGCGCAACGACAAGGGGATTCGGGTCGACAACCTGACGCGCATCGAGATCGCGCCGCGTGACCGTTTGAACCAGTGGATACAGATCGATGCGGACATGGTGAAACGTCCGCCGTTTCGCGTGAGCGTGCGCGATGTGCCGAAGCGGCTGCCAATGCCGCCCTCGCCCACCACGCCGCCGAATATGGAACCGGCACCGTCGATGCCGGAGGTACCGACCTTGCCGCCAGCATCCGAGCTGGCGCCGGTACCGCATGAGACCGGACCGGGCGCGCCGCCGGCGTTTGATGGACAGCGCAACGGAATGCCGGGCACGCTGCCTTCGTCATCGCCTGTTGCGCCGGTGTCGCCATCTTCGTCAGGTCAACTGTCGGCACCGCCGCAGTCGCCTCAACTACCACCCGACTTGCCGCCCATCCTGCCGACAACCCCAACACCAACGCCAGCCTCGCCGGCGTCGGCCGCGGCGGGTTCAGTGCAGCGTGGGCCGTGACGAATCGTCGTCTTCGTCCTCGTCTTCATCGGCGATTTCGAGGCCTTCCGCGCCATGCGCGTGCTCGTGCTCGATTTCGTCGTCCGTCGCGGCACGCACTTCCTTCACAGTCAACGCAAAACGCAGCGCCATGCCGGCGAGCGGATGATTGCCATCCAGCACCACCTTGTCTTCCGCGACATCGGTGACCGTGTAGATGAGCGAATCGAGATCTTCGTCGCCTTCCTCAGGCGTGCCTTCGAACTGCATGCCGATCTCGAGCGGTTCGGGAAACCGGTTACGCGGTTCGATCTTCACAAGCTCCGGGTCGTACTCGCCGAACGCATCTTGCGGCTCGAGCTGAATCTGGGTCTGGAAGCCGGGCTCATGGCCGTCGAGCTCTTCCTCGATCTTGGGGAACGTGCCATCATAGCCGCCGTGCAGATAGACCATCGGCTCGTCGCTTTCCTCGATCAGATTGCCCTGGGCATCCGACAGCTTGTAAGCGACCGACACGACGGTGTTCTTTGCGATTTTCATTCGACTCTCCAGAATACAACGCTCATTATACGATGCCGACGCGGCCCAAAGCCCTTCCGTCCGGCCAAGGCTTGACCGGACCTTCCTCTGCCGTCGCGCCATCGCCGTCCTCTCCGCCCTCTCCTGTTTCGCCGGACAAGACGACTGCATTGCTCGGGCATCTCACACCGTCGCAATTCATGCGCCGATATTGGCAGAAAAAGCCCTTGCTTATCCGCCAGGCGATTCCCGATATCGAGGCACCGCTCGGTCGCGACGAACTGTTCGAGCTCGCTGCCGACGACGCGGTCGAATCGCGTCTCGTCACGCACTTCCGTCAGCGCTGGCAGATGGAGCATGGGCCATTCGCGGCGGATAAACTTCCATCGCCCGGCAAGCGCGCGTGGACGCTGCTCGTGCAGGGTGTCGATCTGCACGACGACCGCGCGCGTGCGCTGCTCGACCGCTTCCGTTTCGTGCCCGACGCGCGGCTCGACGATCTGATGATTTCGTACGCGACCGACGGCGGCGGCGTCGGTCCGCACTTCGACTCGTACGATGTGTTTTTGCTGCAGGTGCACGGCAAGCGCCGCTGGAGGATTGGCCGGCAGCGCGATCTGTCGTTGCGCGCTGACCTGCCGTTGAAAGTTTTACAGCACTTCGAGCCCGAAGAAGAGTGGGTGCTGGAGCCCGGCGACATGCTCTATCTGCCTCCGCATATCGCGCATGACGGCATCGCCGAGGGCGAATGCATGACCTGCTCGATTGGCTTTCGCGCGCCATCCGAAGCGGAATTGTCAGCGCAATTCCTCTACTATCTGGCCGAGCGCGGCGAAGCATCGAAGCCGCGCGATGCGCTCTACCGCGATCCGAAGCAGGAAGCCGTCAGTCTCCCCGCGCAGTTGCCCGGCGCGCTGATCGAACGGGTTGGCTCGATACTTGCGAGCGTCACGTGGGGTAGCCGCGACATCGCTGCGTTTCTCGGGGCATATCTGAGCGAGCCGAAGCCGAGCGTGTTCTTCGAGCCGCCCGCGAAACCGCTGAACGAAGCGCAGTTTATCCGCCGTGCATCGCAACATGGGGTACGCCTGGATCGCAGGACAAATCTGTTGTACGACACGCGCAACCTCTATATCAACGGTGAGGAAGAGCGCTGGTCGGAAGTGGGAAATGCAGCGAAGAAATGGCTGTCGGAACTAGCTGATCGACGGTTTCTCGATGCGAAACGCTTTGTAACACTATCTGACGAATGGTCGGTGACAGCCTTGCTACACGAGTGGTATCGTGCGGGCTGGATACAGGTCGGGCCTCCGGCCGGCAAGCCTGAGCACGCTTCCAAGGGGTCTCGGGAAGGCGTTGCAAAGGCTGGCTAGAGCCGCCGCGCCGCGTTAGGATAAGGGTTGCGGCAAGCCGTATCGTAAGGTGAAATTTTGTTTGGGAAACACAACGTATTGACCCGCATTTGTCGACGGTCAGTATGAAAGTGCATATAATTTCCGCCCAAGCCGTAGGGAAGATTCACGCTCATGAAGTGCATCTCCACCAGCGGCCCAGGTCGGTGTTGGAGCACATTACCGGTATTATTTTGCGCTGTTGCTTACCTTTAACCATAAAAGGACGTGATCATGAAGAAATCCCTCCTCGTAGCATCCCTGTTGGCAGCCGTGGCACTGGCCGCATGCAACAAGAGCAGCGACCAGTCGGCCGCTCCGGCGGCTAGCGATGCAACGGCTGCTTCGGCACCGGCTGCTGCTGCGTCGGATTCGGCAGCGGCTGCATCGGGCGCTGCTGCTGCTGCGAGCGACGCTGCTGCTTCGGCCTCGACCGCTGCTTCGGATGCTGGCGCTGCTGCTTCGGACGCTTCGGCGTCGGCAGCTACGGCTGCTCCGGCTTCGGGCGCAAGCCAGTAAGCTGCATCAGCCGCTGTACCGGAAAGCCGGCTGGCTTTCCGGACGGCACAAGGCAAAACGCCACGGATTCATTCCGTGGCGTTTTGCTTTTGGGTTTCGTATTTTCAGGCTTTCGCTTTTAGCAGGCTTTCGATTTCGTTAGCATCATACGATCCGCGTTTAGCGGTGAACCTCATCCTCAGGCGGCATAGCCGCTTCTTCGAAGAACGCGCGCACCACGTCGATCTCCCGCGTCCGCTTGAACGGCGGCAGGCTTTGCCAGATGCGACGCCCATACGGTTTATCCACGAGCCGCGTATCGCAGATCATCAGCACGCCGCGATCGGTCTCCGCGCGAATCAGACGCCCAGCGCCCTGCTTCAACGTGATGACAGCCTGTGGCAACTGATGCACGGCAAACGGACTAAGCCCTTTCTTCGTCAGCGCATCGAGACGCGCGGCGAGTACCGGGTCATCGGGCGGCGCGAACGGCAGCTTGTCGATCACGACGAGCGACAGTGCATCGCCGCGCACGTCAACGCCTTCCCAGAAGCTCTGGCTGCCAACCAGAATCGCATTGCCATACGCGCGGAAGCGTTCGAGCAGTTCGGTGCGGCTCGCATCGCCCTGCACGAGCAGCGGATAACCCCAGCCGCGCGACTCGATCGCATCGCGCAGTTTCGTCGCAATGCGATCCACCGCGCGCAGCGTCGTGCACAGCATGAACACGCCGCCGCCCGATGCTTCGATCGCGGGCAACGCCGCATCGAACACGGCGTCGGTGAACGTCGGCGACGACGGCTGCGGCAGATTGCGCGGCACGTATAGCAGACCTTGCGTGCCGTAGTCGAACGGACTGGGCAGCGTCATCGAGCGGCGCGCATTGAGACCCATCTGCGCGGCGTAGTGCGTGAAGTCGCCCCGCACCGACAGCGTCGCCGACGTAAAGATCCACGCGCGCGGCACGCCGGCGCGTTGCTTCGAGAAGATCGGCGCGACGGACAAAGGTGTCTCGTGCAACTGAACAGTATGCGAGAACACTTCGACCCAACGCACCTTCTCGTTCGGGTCGCCCTGCGCCGCGGCCGTGGCTGCCGCATCGCCGTCGGGCGTGGCCGCTTCGCGCTCGACAGCCGTCGGCGGCGTGGTCCAGCCGGCGAGGATGTCCTGCAGCTCGCGCGCGCGGCGCTGGCACGCGCCGATCGACTCCGCGCGTTCGGCCTGCCCCGCGAGCGTGGTCGAGATCGCAGCCAGTTCTTTCTCGAGCACGTCGAGCGCGTCGAACAGCGGATGATCGTCGGGCAACTGACCGACCGACACGCGCAGCACGTCTTCCTTGAACGCGAGGCGCACGTCGCGCGCGGCACGTTCGAGCGATGCGCCGAGCTTCACCCAGTCCGCGGCATCGCGCGCATGACCGAGACCTTCGGCAACCGAGTCACGCGCAAGCTCCAGGAACTGCGCGGTCGAAAGCGTCTCGCCGAAGAACAGCGTCGCAGTCTCCGGCAACTGATGCGCTTCGTCAAAGATCACGGTGTTCGCCGTGGGCAGCAGTTCGGCCATGCCTGTGTCGCGCAGCATGATGTCCGCGAAGAACAGATGGTGATTGACGACGACGATGTCGGCCTGCTGCGCCTCGCGACGCGCCTGCATCACGAAGCAGTCCTTGTAATGCGGACACTCCTGGCCCAGGCAGTTGTCGCGCGTGGACGTGACCATCGACCACACCGCCGCCGTCTCCGGTACGCTCGCGAGTTCGGCCTTGTCGCCGGTGCGGGTGATCTTCGCGAAGCGCACGATCTCCTGCAGATACGACGTTTCCTGTCGCGACGGCAGACGGCCGTTGTCGGCCGTGCGCTGCAGATAGTAGTGGCACAGGTAGTTCGCGCGGCCCTTCAGCATCGCGACCGTGACCGGCACCGCGAGCGCGTCGCGAACCGTCGGAATGTCGCGCTGAAACAGCTGATCCTGCAGGTGCTTGGTGCCGGTCGAGACGACCACCTTGCCGCCCCACAGCATCGCGGGCACGAGGTAAGCATAGGTCTTGCCGGTGCCGGTGCCGGCCTCCACGATCAGCGTGTTCTCGCCAGCATCCGCGGCTGAGGCCCCGTCCTGTGCTGCTTCCGCGCCCGCGCCGCCGCTCGCTTCGCCTGCGCCTTGCAGACGGCGTGCCGGGCGGCGCTGCGCTTCGAACATCGCGGGCTCGGGCAGCGCCTTGCCGGAGGCCTCCATTGCGGCTGCGACAGCACGCGCCATCTCGATCTGCGACGCACGCGACCGGTAGCCGTCGATCTGCCGCGCGAGCAGCCCGTTCGCGGCGAAGATGTCGTCGAGTTCGGCGATGCGTTTGGGGTTCAGCGTGGGCGCGTCTGCGCCCCGGCGCGCGCCTGCGGCAGCCGGGCCGGCTGACGAGGACGCGGACGAAGAAGCGCCGACGCTCGCGCCGTCGTCGCCGGACACGCGGGAAGAAGAAACATGCGGTGAATTCAAGGCAAGCGATTCCTGCAAAATCCGGACCGCGCGCAGCGTCGGCGCCTGCCACGCCGCGAGCTCAGTTCCGCGCGTCCGGTTCCAGCTGCAACTGCAGCAGGATGATGGTGTCCTTGACCTTGAGCTTGCGCTTTTTCAGGCGCTGCAGCTCGAGGTCGTCGAAGCCGGGCTCGTCCGACATTCTGTCGATCAACCGGTCGAGCCCACTGTGCTCCGACTCCAGTTGCAGGATCCGGTCGCGAAGTGTGTTCGCGTCGACGGCGTGACGGGGGTCGCGCATGCTCGCCTCCTCTTGAGAGCGGCAAGACCGCCAACGGGCAGGCCCGCCTGAGGTTGCTGTCCGGCAAAAAACCCGTTACTGATTCTGCTGTTGCTGTTGTTGCTGCTGCTTTTGCTGCTCGTCCTGCTGCTGTTTCTGGGCGGCCTTCTCGGCAGCCTGCTTCTGGCGCTCCTCGACGTCGGCCTTGTGCTGCGCGGCGTCCGCCTGCTTGCGCGCGTAGCTCTGCTGCTTCTCGACGCGCTCCTGCGCCTTCTGCTGCCCCTGCGCCTGCGCCTCTGCGAGCCGGCGCTGGTAGTCCGACTGCTTCTGATCGTACGCCTGCTGGTTCGCCGCCCGCTGCGGCGCACGGTCCCCGCGCTGCGTCTCGTCAATCGCATGTTGCTGCTGCTTCTGCTCGTACTGCTGCTCGTTGGCGGCACGCTGCGGCGCTTCGGCCGCGCGCTGCGCCTGATCGATCGCGTGTTGTTGCTGCTTCTGGTCGTACTGCTGCTGGTTGCGTGCTTCGTCCGCGGCGCGCTGCGGCGCCTGCGCCTCGTCCTGCGCGCGCTGCAACGCGAGCTGCTGGTCGCGCTGCAGCGCGTGCGCGGCGCGTTTTTCGTCGTCGAGCCCGAGCTGTTCCTTCCGAATGTCGGCCTGCACGGTGCGCATCGAGTCGCGCGCCTTGCCGAGGCAGTGATTCACGAAGAATTTGCTGTAGCAGTTGTGCTGCGCGACGCCATACTGGTAGTTGTTCTCCGCCGTGCGGCGATCGAGCGCCGCCTGCCGCGTATCGAACTGGTGATCGATATCCGTCGATGCGACGTCGCCATTCGCGGTCAGGCCCGAGGCCGCGATGACCGGCGTCGCCGACGATGCACCGGCAGGTGTCCGCGTGCTGCCCTGCGGTTGCGGTTGCGTTTGCGTTTGCGGCTGCGATTGAAGCTGAGAGGCGCCGCCCGATGCATCCTGCGCGAAGACCGCCGGCGACACGGCGAGCGACAGTGCGGCGGCAACGATCGCGAACGGGCCGCGCGCGAAAGGCCGCGCGAGACGGAAATCAGCTAAGAAACGGGAGGTCGACAACGTCGTGGATGAGCGGCTGGACATGCCCGAAATTCTAACATCCCGCGCTTGAACGTCCCGGCATTTATGGCAAAATGCCCCGCTTCGGCAACCCGGCCGCGAGCGGCGCGTCGCGCTTTGGACACGCCGCCGGGGCCTGATCCAGTCTGGCAGGAACCTGAACACGTTATGACGGAAACCGTAGCACTCAAGATCGTCCAGCGCATCGCCACCGAACTGGCCGTGCAACCGCGCCAGGTCGCCGCGGCCGTGCAGCTCCTCGACGAAGGCTCGACCGTGCCGTTCATCGCGCGCTACCGCAAGGAAGTCACGGGCAATCTCGACGACACGCAGCTGCGCACGCTCGAAGAGCGGCTTCTCTACCTGCGCGAGCTGGAAGACCGCCGCGCCGCGATCATCGCGAGCATCGACGAGCAGGGCAAGCTCACCGGTGAACTGCGCGCCGCGATCGAAGCCGCCGACAGCAAGCAGGTGCTCGAAGACCTGTATCTGCCTTACAAGCCGAAGCGCCGCACGCGCGCGCAGATCGCCCGCGAAGCCGGCCTGCAGCCGCTCGCCGATGCGCTGCTCGCCAATCCGCTGCTCGACCCGCAGACCGAAGCAGCGCGGTACGTCGATGCCGAGAAGGGCGTCGCGGACGTGAAGGCGGCGCTCGACGGCGCGCGCGACATCCTCTCCGAGCAGTTCGGCGAGACCGCGGAACTGCTCGGCAAGCTGCGCGATTACCTGCAGAACCAGGGCGTCGTGTCTTCGGCTGTCGTGGAAGGCAAGGAAGGCGAAGAAGGCGAGAAATTCCGCGACTATTACGACTACTCGGAAACCATCAAGACCGTGCCGTCGCACCGCGCGCTCGCGCTCTTCCGCGGCCGAAACGCGGGTGTGCTGACGGTGAAGCTGGGGCTCGGCGAAGAGCTCGACGCGCAGGCGCCGCATCCGGGCGAAGCGATGATCGCGCGCCACTTCGCCATCGCGAACCAGGGGCGGCCGGCGGACAAGTGGCTCTCCGACGTCTGCCGCTGGTGCTGGCGCGTGAAGGTGCAGCCGCACCTCGAAAACGAATTGCTGACGAACCTGCGCGACACCGCCGAAACCGAGGCGATCCGCGTGTTCGCGCGCAACCTGAAGGACCTGCTGCTCGCGGCGCCGGCCGGCCCGAAGGCGGTGATCGGTCTCGACCCGGGCCTCCGTACCGGGGTGAAGGTTGCAGTCGTCGATCGCACCGGCAAGCTGCTCGCGACCGATACGATCTACCCGCACGAGCCGCGCCGCGACTGGGACGGCTCGCTCGCGAAGCTCGCGCGCATCGCCGCGCAGACCCGGGCCGAGCTGATCAGCATCGGCAACGGCACGGCATCGCGCGAAACGGACAAGCTCGCGAGCGAACTGATCGCGAAGCATCCGGAGCTTAAGCTGCAGAAGATCGTCGTGTCCGAAGCCGGTGCGTCGGTTTATTCGGCGTCAGAACTGGCGGCGAAGGAATTTCCGGAACTGGACGTGTCGCTGCGCGGCGCGGTGTCGATCGCGCGGCGTCTGCAGGATCCGCTCGCTGAACTCGTCAAGATCGAACCGAAGGCGATCGGCGTCGGCCAGTACCAGCACGACGTGAACCAGCGCGAACTCGCGCGCTCGCTCGACGCAGTGGTCGAAGACTGCGTGAACGCGGTCGGCGTCGACGCGAACACCGCATCGGTCGCGCTGCTCGCGCGCGTGTCGGGTCTCAACGCGACGCTTGCGCGCAATATCGTCGATTTCCGCGACGCGAACGGTCCGTTCCCGTCGCGCGAGCATCTGCGCAAGGTGCCACGTCTCGGCGACAAGACCTTCGAGCAGGCGGCCGGCTTCCTGCGCATCAATGGCGGCGAGAATCCGCTCGACCGCTCGTCGGTGCACCCTGAGGCATATCCGGTCGTCGAACGGATTCTCGCGAAGGTCAAGCGCGCGATCGGCGATGTGCTCGGCAGCCGCGATGCGCTCGCGGGCCTGTCGCCCACCGAATTCGTCGACGAGCGCTTCGGTCTGCCGACCGTGCGCGACATTCTCGGCGAACTTGAGAAGCCGGGCCGCGATCCGCGTCCGGAGTTCAAGACGGCGACGTTCCGCGAAGGTGTCGAGAAGATTTCGGACCTCGCGCCAGGCATGGTGCTCGAAGGCGTGGTCACGAACGTCGCGGCGTTCGGCGCGTTCGTCGATATCGGCGTGCATCAGGATGGTCTCGTGCACGTGTCCGCAATGTCGACGAAGTTCATCAAGGACCCCCACGAAGTCGTGAAAGCCGGCCAGATCGTCAAGGTGAAGGTGCAGGAGGTCGACGTGAAGCGCCAGCGCATTTCGCTGACGATGCGCCTCGATGACGATTTCGCGGGCGGTGGGCCGCGGGCTGGTGGCGGCGCCGGCACGGGTTCGCAGCAGGACCGCGGCGGACGCTCGGGCGGCAGCGGCCGCGGCTACCAGCCGCAGCGTTCGCGCGATCCGGAACCGGCCGGCGCAATGGCCGCGGCGTTTGCAAAGCTCAAGCAGCGCTGATTCGTAGCGCGCCAAGGTTCGGGCGCGACACGCCCGAACCACGCCACAAAAGCAAAAAGCCCACGTAAAAAAGTGGGCTTTCTGCTTGCGTCGACCTATCGCGCGCGCTCGAAGGCGCGATTCGATCCCGCCATCAGATCTCGATCTTCGTGCCGAGTTCGACCACTCGGTTCGCCGGAATGCTGAAGAAATCGGTCGGCTTCGCGGCGTTCTGGTGCATCCACGCGAACACGCGCTCGCGCCACACCGACATGCCCGGCAACTGCGTCGGCACCACCGTTTCTCGCGCGAGGAAGAACGACGTGTCCATCATCTCGAAGGTCATATCGTGCGTGCGGCCGACGTCGAGCAGCACCGCCTTCACGTCGGGCGTTTCATTGAAGCCGTAGGCCGCCTTCACGAGATACAACCCGCCGCCGATCTCCTTCACCGTCACGCGGTCCGCGTCGTTCACATACGGAATGTCCAGTGTGCGGAAGGTCAGGAAAATCGTGCGCTCGTGCAGCACCTTGTTGTGCTTCAGGTTGTGCAGCAGGCTCACCGGCACGAGCGTGTCGCTGCCGGTCAGATAGATTGCCGTGCCCGACACGCGATGCGGCGGATGCGCGAGCAGCCCCTGCAGGAACGGCATCAGCGGAATACCGTCGGCGGCGGTGCGCTCCTTCACGATCATGCGCCCCTTGAACCACGTCATCAGCAGGAAGAACAGCAGCGCGCCGATGCACAGCGGCAGCCATCCGCCCTCCTCGACCTTCAGCAGGTTCGCGCCGAAGAAGCCGACGTCGACGATCATGAACGCGGTGATGATCAGCGCAACGCCGATCTTGTTCCACTTCCACACCTTCACCATCACGACGGCCGCGAGGATCGTGGTGATCACCATCGTCGCCGTCACCGCTATGCCGTAGGCCGCCGCGAGGTTGTCGGAGCTCTTGAACGCGATCGCGATGCACAGGATGATGAAGAGCAGCATCCAGTTCACGACCGGCACGTAGATCTGCCCGATCGACAGCTCCGACGTGTGCAGCACCTTCATGCGCGGCACGTAGCCGAGCTGGATCGCCTGGCTCGTCAGCGAATACGCGCCGGAGATCACCGCCTGTGACGCGATCACGGTGGCCACCGTCGACAGCACGACGAGCGGCAGCAGCGCCCAGTCCGGCGCGAGCAGGAAGAACGGGTTTGCGATCGCGCGATGGTCATGCATCAGAAGCGCGCCCTGGCCGAAGTAGTTGAGCACCAGCGACGGCATCACGAGCGTGTACCACGCGCAACGGATCGGCTTCGCGCCGAAGTGCCCCATGTCGGCGTAGAGCGCCTCCGCACCCGTCAGCACCAGCACGACCGAGCCGAGCACGACGTAGGCCTGCAGCAGATGCGCGCCCATGAAGCTGTATGCGTAGTACGGATTGAGCGCGGCGATCACACCGGGCTCGCGCACGATGTGCCCGGCACCGAGCACCGCGAGCACGATGAACCACAGGATCATGATCGGACCGAACAGCCGGCCCACCGTCGCGGTGCCGTGCCGCTGGATCCAGAACAGCACGACCAGGATGACAATGGTGAGCGGCAGCACGAGATGCGCGAGCTTCGGCGCCGCGATCTCGAGACCTTCGACCGCGGAGATAACCGAGATCGCGGGTGTGATGACCGCGTCGCCATAGAACATGCACGCGCCAAAGATGCCGAGCATGGTCAGCAGGCCCGCGGCCTTCGTCTTCGGATCGAACGAGCGCAGCGACAGCGCCATCAGCGCGAGCACGCCGCCCTCGCCGTTGTTGTCCGCTCGCATCACGAAGAGCACGTACTTGATGCCCACCACGATGACGATCGCCCAGAACAGCAGCGAGATCACGCCGAGAATGGATGCATTGGTCAACGGGATGCCGTGCGACGGACTGAAGGCTTCGTGCAGCGAATACAGCGGGCTCGTGCCGATGTCGCCGAATACGACGCCGATGGCGGCGATCGAGAGAGAGATGAGAGGCTGCTTGTGCTCGTGATGAGTGTCGGTCATAAAGCGTGAAATCCGTCCTCGCGGAAAACGAGCGCTATTCTAAACCCGGATTACAACCAGCCTTCCGCTGTTGTGGGGACACCACGCTGTAATGCCGCGATGCCTCTGCAAACAGAAACGGAGCCACGAAGGGCTCCGTTCATCATCGTGCAACGATATGACGCAACTACGGACGCCACCGCGCCCGAAGCGCTCAGGCGCCCGGCGTCGTCTGGTCCTGCGCGGTGCCGCGCTTGATCCATGCGCCCAGGTTGTGCGGGCGCACCGTGTCCCACTCCTCGAACGGCTGATGGATCCATGGATTCGTCGGCAGATGCTGCACGTAGTAGTCAGGCTTGACCTTTGAGCACGCCTTGTACCAGAGCACCGCGGAACGCACCGAGGTGACCGCCGGATAGCGGTCCTTCAGGTGCTGCTGCACGCGCGCGAGCGTCACGCCCGAGTCGACCAGATCGTCGACGAGCAGCACGTTGCCGGACAGTTCGCCGCGCGTCATCGTGATGTACTGCGCGATGTCGAGGTCGCCCTGCTCCGTGCCGGCCGCTTCCCGATACGAACTCGTCGCGAGGATCGCGAGCGGCAGGTCGTAGATGCGCGACAGTTGATCGCCCACGCGCAGACCGCCGCGCGCAAGGCACAGGATCTGGTCGAACTTCCAGCGCGACTCATGCACGGCGAGCGCCAGCAGCTCGATCAGACGGTGATACTCATCCCAGCCGACCCACAGGTTGCGGTCGTCGTTGCGCGGGTCTTTCATCGCGATCATGGGAACACCCTGTGTCATCGATCAAACCTTGAACGGGTGGCGCAGCAGAATGGTCTCGTCGCGGTCCGGACCGGTCGACACCATGTCGATCGGCACGCCGGCCACTTCCTGCACGCGCGACAGATACGCCTGCGCGTTGGCCGGCAGCCTGTCCCATTCCTTGATGCCGATGGTGCTTTCCTTCCAGCCGCCGAACGTCTCGTACACCGGTTCGCAGCGCGCGACTTCCGATGCGCCGCGCGGCAGGATGTCCACCGACTTGCCGTCGATCGTGTAGCCGGTGCACAGCTGCACTTCGTCGAGACCGTCGAGCACGTCGAGCTTCGTGATGCACAGGCCCGACACGCCGTTGATCTGGATCGAACGGCGCAGCGCGGCCGCGTCCAGCCAGCCGGTGCGGCGCGGACGGCCTGTGACCGAGCCGAATTCCTTGCCAACTGTGGCGAGCGTCAGACCGACGTCTTCCTGGCGTTGCGGGTTGTCCGCGTCGTACAGCTCGCTCGGGAACGGACCCGCGCCGACGCGGGTGCAGTACGCCTTCGTGATGCCGAGGATGTAGTCGAGCTTCTGCGGACCGACGCCCGCGCCCGCCGTGGCGGCACCCGCGACGCAGTTGCTCGACGTGACGAACGGATAGGTGCCGTGGTCGATGTCGAGCAGCGTGCCCTGCGCGCCTTCGAACAGCAGGTTGCGGCCTTCGTGGTTCTCGTCGTAGAGGCGGCGCGACACGTCCGTCACCATCGGTGCGAGACGGTCGGCATAACTCAGCATCGTGTCGAGCGTCTGCTGGAAGTCGACCGCGGCCGCGCCCAGGTACTGCGTCAGCACGAAGTTGTGGAAATCGAGGTTGTCGCGCAGGCGTTCGGCGAAAGCCTTCGGCTCGAACAGATCCTGCACGCGCAGACCGCGGCGGCCGACCTTGTCTTCGTACGCCGGACCGATGCCGCGGCCCGTCGTGCCGATCTTGCCGGCGCCGCGGCGCGCTTCGCGCGCAAGGTCGATCGCGACGTGGTACGGGAGGATCAGTGTGGCGGCTTCGGACACGAACAGACGCTTCTGCACGTCGATGCCCGCGCCTTCGAGTTCGCCGATTTCCTTGAAGAGCGCTTCGGGCGACAGCACGACACCGTTACCGATGTAGCACGCAACGCCAGGACGCATGATGCCCGACGGGATCAGCCGGAGGATGGTTTTCTTGCCGCCGATGATCAGCGTGTGGCCGGCGTTGTGACCGCCCTGGAAACGCACGACGCCATGGGCGTGGTCCGTCAGCCAGTCTACGATCTTGCCTTTGCCTTCATCGCCCCACTGGGTGCCCACGACGACGACGTTGCGCCCGGGATTCACATTCACTGCGCTGGCAGACATGGTGTTTCGTTAGCTGGTTAAAAACGCATTTTACCTGGGTTCGCGGCCGGATTCGAATTTTTCCGTTTCCGCTCAACGGTATGCGCGGTTTTCGGGATACGGGAAGACAGCTCGGACCGACTGTGCTAGCGGCCTGCGCGCGCTTCCCGCGCGTCGTCACGCGTCAGGGCCGTGCTTCGACGACCCACGCGCCGTTGCGCTCGACCAGCACGCGGTCGCACGCGAATTCGTCCAGATCGTGGTCATGGCCGGGCAGCGCCTGGATCACGATCTCGCCCGCGTCGCGCAGCGCGACGACCGCCGCGCGCAACGCGTCGTCGTGCTGCCACGGCGCGAGGATCGCGCTGCTGCGCGCTTCGACCGGCGAGATCCGCGCAACTTCTCGCAGATCGAGCGAGAAGCCGGTTGCGGCACGGGCCCGGCCGTATGCCTGGCCGACGTGATCGTAACGGCCGCCGCGCGCGACCGCATTCGGCACGCCGTCCACGTACGCAGAGAACATCACGCCGCTGTGATACGCATAGCCGCGCAGATCGGCGAGATCGATCATCACTTCGGCGCTGTCCACCTGGCTTGCGAGGAACGCGAGGTCGTCGAGCGCGCGGCCGATCGCGGGGGTGGCCGGCAGGCGCGCGCGCGCCTCCGTCAGGATCGATGCGTCGCCGTAGAGCGACGGCAGCGCACGCAGCGCGGCGCGAACCTGCGGCGCGAGCGGCTCGGTCAATTCGGCGAGGCGCGGCACGTCCTTGCCGGCCAACGCGTCATACAGCGCTTCACCAAGGGCCGACGCGGTGGCATCGCCGTCGATCAACGCGGCGAGCACGCCCGCGTGGCACAGATCGAGACGGACCTTGCCGAGGCCAGCAAGATGCAGCGTGTCGAGCAGCAGCTGCTGGATTTCCAGATCGGCCTCGAGTCCCGCATGGCCATAGATTTCAGCGCCGATCTGCACCTGTTCGCGCGTAGCGTGCAGGCCGCGCGGACGCGTGTGCAGCACGTTGCCCGCGTAGCACAGGCGCGTCACGCCCTGGCGGTTCAGCAGATGCGCGTCGATGCGCGCGACCTGCGGCGTGATGTCCGCGCGCAGGCCCAGCGTGCGGCCCGACAGCTGGTCGACGAGCTTGAAGGTGCGCAGGTTCAGATCGGTGCCGCCGCTCGTCAGCAGCGACTCGAGGTACTCGAGCAACGGCGGCATCACCATCTCATAGCCATACGAACGGAAGCGGTCGAGGAGCCGACGGCGCAGCTCTTCGATCTTGCGCGCCTCGGACGGCAGCACGTCGGCAATATTCTCGGGGAGTAACCAGGTCGACATCGATACAGTCCTACGACGTTGTACGCGGCGCGCGGCGGCGCCTGAGAAGATAACAGCATTCGTTCATGATGCCGGCCACACAGGCCGGCGGCCGTCGGTCCGGTCGGTCGCGCTGAACTGCCTGACGTGACGCGGCGTGGTTACCGCACACGGCGAAGCCCGTTCAGGTCGCGATCAGCAGCAGCACCAGCCCGAGTACCATCACGATCAGCCCGCCGATGCGGATATGGTGCACCGGCCGTTCGGCGATTCTACGAAACGTGTCGCGCCAGGCGCTGGGAAAGACGAAGGGAAACATCCCTTCGATGATCAGCATCAACGCGATCGCGAGCAGTAATGAACCAGCAATGTCCATGCGAGAAAGGCGCCGCGATGCATTGCCGCGGCGCGCCCTTGTCAGTGTTTCCGCGGTGTCTCGGGGGCGGCCGGCGGTGTGGTATCGCCAGCCGGATTGCGCATGAAGCGGAAGAAGTCGCTGCTCGAGTCGACGACGATCACGTCGCCCGGCTTGAAGCTGTCCCGGTATGCCTGCATGCTCTGATAGAACTGGTAGAACTGCGGATCGCGGCCGTACGCCTCTGCCGCGATCGCCGCCGCCTTCGCGTCGCCATCGCCCTTGATCGACTGCGCCTGGTCGTAGGCGTCCGCGAGTTGCGCCTGCTGCTGGCGGTCGGCGTCGGCCTTGATCTGCTCGGCCTCCGACGTGCCCTTCGCGCGCTCCTGCGCGGCGATCTGTTCGCGTGCCGCGATCATCCGCTTGTAGACCGTGTCGGCCATCGCCGGCGGAAAATCGACACGTGACAGCTGCACGCCCAGCACGTCCACGCCGAGCGACGCGGCGGCCTTCTGCATGCCGTCGCGCGCATCGTTGCCGATCTGATCCTGCTTCGCCAGCGCGTCCGTGAGCGAGTCTTTCGCGAACGCATCGCCGAGCGCGTTGCGCGACAGCAGCGCGAGCCGCTCGGGCAGGCTCTGCACGTCGCCCTTCGTTTCGCCGATCAGCTTCATCGGGTCCGTCACGCGGTAACGGATGACGGGATTGACGAGCAGCTCGATCTTGTCCGACGTCGTGTAGCGGTCTTCGTCCGGCGCATCGACGGTGAGCACGCGGGTGTCAATGTAGGTGACGGTCTGCAGCGGCGCCGGCAGCTTCACGTGGAGGCCAGGGCCCGCGAGCGTGGTTTCGTCGCCGCGTCCGGACACCACAGCGACGTGGCGCTGGTCGACGATGAACACCATCGACGTGACCGCGTACAGCACCACGACAATCGCGACGACGAGCGCAATGATCTTGTTCATGTCCGCGCTCCTTATTGCAGATCGTCTTCGCGCGAGCGGCTGCGGAACGCATCGCGCGAACGCAGCGGGTCGCTCGCAGCCGCATCGCTCGCGGCCGGCGTGGAAGGCGAATTCGGCGCCGCGGCGCTGGACCCCACGCTCGCGCCGTTCGTGTTCTGGCTCGGCGCAATGGCGCCCGGCTGTTCGTTTGAAGCTCCGTTCGCGGCGCCGCTGGTGGCTCCGTTCGCCGGAGCATTTCCGCCCGTGGCCGGAGACGATGGCGACGAAGGCGAGCTCGCGCCGCCCGCATTGGCACCTGCCGCAGCCGCCGCCGCAACGTGCGCGCGCGTTTCGCCGACGAGCTTGTCGAGCGGCAGATACAGCACGTTGTTGCCGAGCTTGCTGTCGACGAACACCTTCGTCGTGTTCGTGAAGATGTGCTGCATCGTGTCGAGGTAGATGCGTTCGCGCACGACGGCCGGCGCCTTCGAATACTGCGCGTAGACCTGATTGAAACGCTGCGCGTCGCCCTGCGCCTGTTCAACCACGCGCGCGCTGTAACTCTTCGCGTCGTCGATCATGTGCGCGGCATCCGCCTGCACGCGCGGCCGTAGCTGGTTCGCGTAGGCCTGCGCGTCGGCCTTCGCGCGCGCGATATCGTCGTGCGCCTTCGCGGCGTCGTCGAACGCGGACTGCACCTGCCCGGGCGGCTGCACCGCCTCGAGCGTGACGCCCGTCACCGACAGACCCGAACGGTACTGGTCGAGCGTGTGCTGGATCGTCTCGATGAGCCGCTGACGCAACACTTCGCGGTCCTGATAGAGCACTTCGTCCGTGCTGGACGTGCCGACGATCGAGCGCACCGCCGCCTGCGCGGCCTGCGTGACGCTCTGGTCCGGATCACTGTCGTTGAACAGATAATCCGTCGGCTTCGAGATCTGGTACTGCACGTTGAAACGGATATCGAGAATGTCGCCGTCGTGCGTGAGCATCGACGCGTCCATCACGTTGGCCATCCGCACGAGATTGTTGCGGCCGATCTCGACCGAACGCGGCGTGGTGAGACTGATGATTTCGTGGCTTTCGAACGGATACGGCAGACGCCAGTGAACGCCCTGCCCGACCGTGTCGCGATACTGGCCGAACTGCATGACGATGCCGGCCTGGCCTTCCTGCACGACGAACACGCCGCTGCCCGCGTAGATCGCGATCAGCACGCCGATGACGATGCCCACGCCGATCTGCGCGCCGCGGCCGTTGTCGGGACGCGGACCGCCACCACCACCCTTGCGGCCGAACAGCCGGCCGATGCGCCGGTTGAAGTCGCGCCACATTTCGTCGAGATCAGGAGGGCCTTCGTTGTTGTCCTTGCCGTTCTGAGGACGATTCGGGCCGTTCGAACGCGGACGGTCTCCATTGTTGCCATCGCCCCGGCCCCACCGGTCGTTCAGCAGGGCTCGCAGGCGCAGCTGGATACTCCGCTCGTTGTAGTCGTTCACCTGTGTTCGTTCACCAGAGTAGTGCCGGTTTGTGCGGTTAGCCGGAACGGCCTGTCTCAATGCCTGTGTTCCGGGACCTCGCGGTCGCCGAGCGGTTCGCTCGCAAGGACCTCGCCCGGCAGGGGCGGTTGCGCTCCGGCAAGATGCTCAGCCGTAGCAATTTCAGCGATGGCTGCACGCAGCGAATCGAGCCCTTGCCCCGTGCGTGCGCTCAGAAAGACGCGCGAAATATTACCATATTCGTCCCGCTCGACCGCGTCGCCACGGGCCGCCAGCTCGGGCACCGCGTCGATCTTGTTGAACACGAGCACCTGCCGGATCGTGTCCGCGCCGATCTCGTGCAACACGTCGTTCACCTGATCGATCTGGTCGAGCCGCACCGCGCTCGAAGCGTCCACCACGTGCAGCAGCAGATCGGCGTGAACCGTCTCTTCGAGCGTTGCGCGAAAGGCCGCGACGAGCTGGTGAGGCAGCTCGCGGATGAACCCGACGGTATCGGACACCACCACCTGGCCGACTTCGTCGCCGAGATAGACGCGCCGCGAAGTGGTATCGAGCGTCGCGAACAGCTGGTCGGCCGCGTAGGCCTGCGCTTTCGTCAGCGCATTGAAGAGCGTGGATTTGCCCGCGTTCGTATAGCCGACGAGTGAGATCGACATCGTGCGCGTGCGCTCGCGCTGACGCCGCTGCGTGCCGTGCTGGCGACGCAGCTTTTCGAGTCGTCCCTTGAGCATCTTGATGCGATCGCCGATCAGCCGGCGGTCGGTTTCGAGCTGCGTTTCGCCCGGGCCGCGCAGGCCGATACCGCCCTTTTGCCGCTCGAGGTGGGTCCATGCGCGCACGAGACGGGTGGACAGGTACTGCAGTTGCGCGAGCTCGACCTGCAGCTTGCCTTCATGGCTGCGTGCGCGCTGCGCGAAGATGTCGAGGATCAGGCTCGTGCGGTCGATCACGCGTCTGTTAAGCGTACGCTCCAGATTGCGCTGTTGCGCGGGCGTCAGCGCGTGATTGAAGATGACGATTTCCACGTCGTCAGCCTCGCACGCCAGGCGCAGCTCTTCGGCCTTGCCGCTGCCGATGAACATCGCGGCATCGGGACTCGCGCGGCGGCCGGTCAGGGTGACGGCGGGATGGGCGCCCGCGCTTTGCGCGAGCAGGCTGAGTTCTTCGAGGCTGGCAGCGAAATCGATCTTGCCGAAGTCGATGCCGACGAGCGCTGCGTTGGTCAAATCGGAAGGGTCCAAAATAGATCGGCCGGCAAGGTTCGCCTGCGGGCGACACCTTGCCGGCCATGACGAGAGGTTAGGACGATTCGGAATCCGGGTGGAAATTCACCGGACGGGCAGGCACCACCGTAGATATGGCGTGCTTGTAGACCATCTGGGTCACCGTATTCCGGAGCAACACGACGTACTGGTCGAACGATTCAATGTTCCCTTGAAGCTTGATGCCGTTGACCAGATAGATCGAAACCGGCACGTGCTCTTTACGCAGTGCGTTCAAAAACGGGTCTTGTAACAATTGCCCTTTGTTGCTCATAGCAAACTCCGTATTTTTTTGCAGGTTGACTAGATTGGCGACGAAGAAAAAGAAATCCGTCGTCAACCGCTACACTATAGCCGATTTTCGTTTACGGGCGCGCTCCCTGGCCATTCGGCCTATCCCGCTCAAACCCAGCTACGGCGCGGGTTTGCGCCGTTCGACCCGGCCCGCACGGGCCGCTTACTCCTTGTTGGCGTAAGGGTTGGTCGTGGAGCGGAACTCTATGCGCAATGGAGTGCCGGTAAGCGAGAAAGTTTCACGGAAACGGTTCTCCAGATAGCGCTTGTAAGTCTCCGTCACGGCGTCGAGCGCATTGCCGTGAATCACGATGATCGGCGGATTCTGGCCGCCCTGGTGCGCGTAGCGCAGCTTCGGGCGCACCGGACCGCGCCGGCGCGGCTGCTGGAATTCGACGGCCTCGATCAGCGCGCGCGTCAGCTTCGGCGTCGGCAGCTTCGACATCGCAGCGGCATACGCTGCATCGACCGAGCGCATCAACGCGCCGATGCCGGTGTTTTCGAGCGCGGAAACGAAGTGGAATTTCGCGAAGTCGAGAAATTTTAGCTTGCGCTGCAAATCGCCTTTTGTGCGCTCACGCACATGAGGGTCGAGCCCATCCCACTTGTTCACGCCCACCACGAGCGCGCGTCCCTGCTCGACGACGAAGCCCGCGATGTGCGCGTCCTGGTCGGAGATGTCCTGGCGCGCGTCGAGCAGCAGGATCACGACGTTCGCATCGGAGATCGACTGCAGCGTCTTCACGACCGAGAATTTTTCGATCGCCTCGAACACCTTGCCGCGGCGGCGCAGGCCGGCCGTGTCGATCAGCGTGTACTTCTTGCCTTGACGCTCGAAGTCGATGTAGATCGAGTCGCGCGTGGTACCCGGCATGTCGAACGCGATCACGCGCTCTTCGCCGATCAGCGTGTTCACGAGCGTCGACTTGCCGACGTTCGGCCGGCCGACGATCGCGATCTTGATGCCGTGCTGCTTCTTTTCTTCCTCGCTCTCTTCCGGCTGGCCGGCGTACGCGACGCCGAGCGCTTCGTCGATCATCTCCGCAACGCCGTCGCCGTGCGCCGCAGAGATCGCGCGCGGGTCGCCGAGACCCAGCTCGTAGAAGTCCGCCGCAACCATGCTGTACTTCATCCCCTCCGCCTTGTTGACGACGAGGAAGATCGGCCGGCCGGTCTTGCGCAGATAGTCGGCGATCGACTTGTCCTGCGGCGCGAGCCCGTTGCGGCCGTCGACGATGAACACGACGATGTCCGATTCCTCGACCGCCTGGCGCGTCTGCCGCGCCATCTCGTGCAGGATGCCGTCCTTCGCGACCGGCTCGAAGCCGCCCGTGTCGACGACGAGATACGGACGGTCGCCGACGCGCCCCTCGCCGTAGTGGCGGTCGCGCGTGAGGCCCGGCAGATCGGCGACGAGCGCGTCGCGCGAGCGGGTGAGCCGGTTGAACAGCGTGGATTTCCCCACATTGGGGCGCCCGACGAGGGCAATAACGGGTTTCATCTGATCTTGTTCACGGTGAAACGCAGGATCGGCAGGCAGTGCGACGATGACGCGTGACCCGATACCGCATGGCGTTCCGGCGCGCTGCCGGAACCAGTTTGATAAAAATTATCACGATCCGGTGCTGCCCGGATGCCTGAAAAGAATAGCCGCGACCGGTCCGCGGGACGCGAATCGCGGGATGGCGGCGCCTGGCGCTCGCCTTCGACGGCGGCTGGCCGTCGGGTGGTGCTACGTGTGCTGCATGATGTACTGCCTGAGCCGCAAAAACAGCGACGGCCGGCTAGGCCGGCCACCGCGCATCCAGCCACCGCCTTCCGCTTACTTCGGGCGGAAGCCGTAGATATCGCCGTCGTGCGTCTGCACGACCAGGGTGTTGCCTGCCATGACCGGCGCCGCGGTGATCGGGCTCTTGTCGGTCGGCATGCGCGCGACGACCGAACCGTCGTCGAGCGACAGGAAGTGCACGAAGCCCTGGTAGTCGCCCATCACGACCGCGTGACCCAGCACGAGCGGCACGCTCAGCGCGCGGTTCTTCAGCTTGTCGTTCTTCCACAGCGGATTGCCCGTCGTCACGTCGAACGCGTTGACGATCGACCAGTCGTCGGCACCCACCACGGCGTGCTCGTCCTGCGCGATGCCACTCGTGCTCGAGAACGGCTTCTCCCACACCAGGTGGCCGCTGTTCGCGTCGAAGCAGCCGAGCTGGCCCTGGAACGTGACCGCGCAGGTTTCCGCGCCGACCAGCGTGGGCGGACCGCTCACGTCGTTGATGCGCTCCACTTCGGTCACGCCCTTCGGATACGACACCGGCGCCTGCCAGTAGTTGTCGCCCGTCTGCAGGTTGATCGCCGACAGCGAGCCGCCCGGGAAGCCCGCGAGCACCGCCTGGTCGCCCGCGAAGGTCATGCCGGCCGACACGCGCAGGTTGAGCGGCTCGGCGCGGTTGCGGTACGCCCATTTCTGCTCGCCCGTCTGCGCGTTGAACGCGATCACCTGGCCGTCGATCGTGCGCACGATCACGTAGCCGTTGCCGACGAGCGGCGGCGAGATGATCTCGCCCGCCACCGTGCCCTTCCACAGTTGCTTGCCATCCGGGCCCAGCACGAACACGCCGCCCTTCAGCGCGCCGACCGCGGTCAGGTTGCCGTCGCTGCCGACACCGGCCGACAGGTCGTCGTGCAGCTTCGTGCGCCAGATGTCCTTGCCGGTCTTCGCGTCGATCTTCGCGACGGACCCATTCGCGCCCGCCACGAACACCGCGTCGCCCACCGCGACCGGCGAGAACAGATAACGCCCTGCCTTGCCGACGCTCGTCTTCCACGTCTGCTGCACCTCCAGCACGGACTTGAACTCGGTGAGCGGCACCGGTTCGCGGCGCTCGTCCTTGCTCGACGAGCAGGCCACCAGGGTCAGGGCAGCCATCGCGCAGGCGACAGGCACAGCGTAACGTTTCAGCAGATTCATCGGTGAACGAAGCATCAAAAAGTAATGGGACAAAACCGTTCGATCAGGCACGCGTGGTGTTTAGCCACCCAGCGCATCGAGCTTGAACTGGATCAGTTGACGGGCCGATGTGTCGTTCTTCGGCAGCGAGTCGAGCGCGAGCTTGTACGCTGCTCGCGCATCGTTGCGTTTGCCTTGCGCCGCGAGCAGATCGCCGCGGCCATCGGCCACGACACCCTTGAATGCATCCGACTGCGGCTCGGCGAGCAGCGCGAGGCCCTGGTCGTACGCCTTCTCGTCGAGCAGCAGCGCGGCAAGACGCAGCTTCGCGATCTGGCGGAATTCGTCGTCTTTCGCGTGATCGACGGCCCACTGCAGCTGCGCCTTCGCGGCCGCTTCGTCGCCCGCCATATAGAGCGCCTTCGCGGCGGCAAGCGCCGTCATCTGCCCGTACGCGCTACCGCCGAACTTGTCTTCCATGTCCGAGGCGATACGCGTGATCTTCGCCTTGTCGTTCGCATCGATTGCCTGCTGCACCTGATCGTAGAGCACCGAGGCTTCCGCGGCCTGATGACGCTGCCAGTAGTTCCAGCCGTTCCAGCCGGCGGCCGCCACCAGCGCGACCAGCACGATCCATGTCGTCGCATTGCCCCACTGTGTCCACCAGGCCTTCAGGCTTTCGATCGATTCTTGTTCGTCGTGGTAACTCATCGCGAAGCGATTCCTTCGTGTTGCTGCTTGTTCAGGGTGTTCGAGCCGGCGCGGTCAGTACTCCCGAGATATTCCCGATACTGTGCCGCTGCGCCAGACAGGCCATGCAAATGCGCGCGATCAGTCGTCGCCGTCTTCGGCGGTTGCAACCATCGCATTGATTAGATATTCGGTCAAGTCTTCGACGGCTACGCTTTGTTGCGCGCTCTTTTCGCCGGATTGTGCCGAATCGCGCAACGGCTTCACGCCTGCCGTGCCGTTCGCGACCTCGTCTTCGCCGAGGATCACCGCGAACGCGGCGCCGCTCGCATCGGCGCGTTTCATCTGCGACTTGAAGCTCGCCTGCTGGCCATCCGCGCTGCAGTGCAGGATCACGTCGAGGCCCGTATCGCGCAGGCGTTCGGCGATGATGAAAGCCTGGTCGCGCGCCGCGTCGCCCTGATGCACGACGTAGACATCGCAACCTTCGCTGTCCGGCACGAGCCCGTCTTCCTTCAGCAGTTCGAGAATGCGCTCGACACCCATCGCCCAGCCGCACGCGGCCGTCGGCTTGCCGCCCAGTTGCTCGATCAGCGGATCGTAGCGACCGCCCGCCGCGACGGTGCCCTGCGCACCGAGCTTGTCCGTCACCCACTCGAATACCGTGAGGTTGTAGTAATCGAGACCGCGCACGAGACGCGGGTTGATCCTGAACGGGATGTTGTTCGCCTTCAGGATGCGCTGCAGCCCTTCGAAGTGCGCGCGCGATTCGTCGCCGAGGAAATCGATCAGCCTCGGCGCGTTCTGCGCGATTTCCTGCAGCGCGGGGTTCTTCGTGTCGAGCACGCGCAGCGGATTCGTATAGAGGCGGCGTTTCGCGTCTTCGTCGAGCGCATCGATGTGCTGCTCGAGATACGCGATCAGTTCGACGCGATGCGCGGCGCGCTCTTCCGCGAGACCCAGCGAATTGATTTCGAGCTTGATGCCGGTCAGGCCGAGATCGTCCCACAGGCGCTGGCACATCAGGATGATTTCGGCGTCCGCATCCGGACCCGCGAAACCGAGCGCCTCGACGCCGACCTGGTGAAACTGGCGATAGCGGCCGCGCTGCGGACGCTCGTGACGGAACATCGGGCCGACATACCACAGGCGCTTCGGGCCGTCGTACAGCAGGTTGTGCTCGATCGATGCGCGCACCACCGCCGCGGTGTTCTCCGGACGCAGCGTCAGGTTTTCGCCGTTCAGCTGGTCCGTGAAGCTGTACATCTCTTTCTCGACGATGTCCGTCACTTCGCCGATGCCACGCGTGAACAGCTGCGTGTGCTCGAGAATCGGCGTGCGAATGTTCTGGTATCCGTACGAACGGAGCATCGACCTGACGGTCGACTCGAAGAAATCCCACAGGCCGGCATCCTGCGGGAGGATGTCGTTCATGCCTTTCACGCCCGCGAGTTTGTCGAGCTTCTTTTTCGGTTCTGTCATCTGCAGTGTCAGGTCAATCTTGGGTTCGGCAAACCGGCCGGCGCCGCATGGCCGGCCGGGCCGCATCGGATGCGCGAAACGCGCGCGCCGTGCCGGCCGCGCGCCTCGGGTTCAGCTCACGGTCGCGGCGCTGTCGGCCGACGCGCGGCCGTACGTGCGCTCGACGTAATCGCTCACGATCTGCTGGAATTCTTCGGCGATGCGCTCGCCGCGCAGCGTCTTCACCTTCTCGCCGTCGATAAAGACGGGCGCCGCCGGGTTCTCGCCCGAGCCCGGCAGGCTGATGCCGATGTTCGCGTGCTTCGATTCGCCCGGGCCGTTGACGATGCAGCCCATCACCGCGACGTGCATCTTCTCGACGCCCGGATAGACATCGCGCCACGCCGGCATCTGCGTGCGCAGATACGTCTGGATCTGCGACGCGAGCTCCTGGAACAGCGTGCTCGTGGTGCGGCCGCAACCCGGGCACGCGATCACCATCGGCGTGAACGAGCGCAGGCCCATCGTCTGCAGGATTTCCTGGCCGACCACCACTTCGCCCGTACGCGGCGCGCCGGGTTCCGGCGTCAGTGAAATCCGGATCGTGTCGCCGATGCCCTGCTGCAGCAGCACGCCGATTGCCGCCGTGGACGCGACGATGCCCTTCGACCCCATGCCCGCTTCCGTCAGGCCGAGGTGCAGCGCGAATTCGCAGCGCCGCGCGAGTTCGCGATACACCGCGATCAGGTCCTGCACGCCGCTCACCTTGCACGACAGGATGATCTTGTCGCGGCCGAGGCCGAGCTCCACCGCGCGCTCGCCCGAGCCGATCGCCGACTGGATCAGCGCTTCGTACATCACGCTCTGCGCTTCCCACGGCGTGCTGCGCGCGCCGTTCTCGTCCATCATCCGCGCGAGCAGGTCCTGGTCGAGGCTGCCCCAGTTCACGCCGATCCGGACCGGCTTGTCGTACTTGATCGCCGCTTCGATCATCTGCGCGAACTGCGTGTCGCGCTTCGCGCCCTGGCCGACGTTGCCCGGGTTGATCCGGTACTTCGACAGGGTTTCCGCGCAGCCCGGATAGTCGCGCAGCAGCAGGTGGCCGTTGTAATGGAAGTCGCCGACGAGCGGAACCGTCACGCCCATGCGGTCGAGCTGCTCGCGGATGTGCGGCACGGCCGCGGCCGCTTCCGGCGTGTTCACCGTGATGCGGACCAGCTCCGAGCCGGCCTGCGCGAGTTCCTTGATCTGGATCGCGGTGCCGATCGCGTCGGCGGTATCGGTGTTCGTCATCGACTGCACGCGCACCGGCGCGTCGCCGCCAATCGTCACGAGCTGGCCGCCCCAGCGCACGTCGACCGCGTTCGAGCGGCGGCGCGGCGCCGAGCCGCCGAACACGGGCTCGGTGGAAACGATCTGGCTGCTGGAGCAGGATGGAGCTTCGGATTGCATCGAAAAACCCATTTACGCCGTGCGCGTCGCGCGAGCGCCGCGCTGAATTGACCAGGCGGGCGGACCAAAGAAAGGCCCGCGCCGCCCACCGTACCGCCGCATTTACGGCAGCGTGAAACGCGCGACGTTGCCGCGCGCACTCGAATACTTCGACTGATCGACCGCCACGCCGTCGAGCGTCATCGACTCCAGGCCCGCCTTGTTGCCCACCGTCACCTTGAGCGGCGGCTGGCCCTGGACTTCCTTCGATTCACCGGCGCTCACGAGGCCGGAGAACACTTCCTTGCCGTCCTTCTGGCGCACGCTGAACCAGCTGTCTTCGCTGACCCGCAGCGTGACGATCGATTCGCCGGCCTCGGCCTGCGCGCCCGAAGCTGCCGCAGCGGCGGACGCGTTCGCGACAGCCGCAGCTGAAGCACCAGCCGCCGGTTTCTGCGCGGCCTGAGCTGCCTGCGCGGGTTGCGACGCGCCCGTGGCCGCCTGTGCCATCGGTGCCGGCGTTTGCGCCGTCGGCGCCGGTGCCTGCGCGTTGCCCGACGTCAGCGGCGTCGGCATGGCCACCTGCGACGCCGCGCCATTATCCGCGCTCTCGGCCGGCGCGGCCTGCGCATCGGCCTGTGAAGCGGGCTGTGACCCAGCTTGCGCGCCCGTATCCGCCGCGCTGCCCGATGCCGCCGTCTCGCCCTGCGCAACCGTTGCCGATGCACTGTTCGCACCGCCCGCCGCGCCATTGGCCGTCGCCTTCAGGCGCGCGAGCCACGCGGACGAATCGCCGCCGTTCGTGTGCCACATGCCGATCGCGATCACCGCGACGATCACCGCGGCGACGCCCCACAGCCACGAGCGGCGCTTCGGCGAACTGTTGCCGAGCGACAACGACACGCGCCCGCGCGGCAGATCGCGCCCCGACGATGCCGGCATAGACAGCTTCGGCGCCGCGACGCCTTTTTCACGCCGCAAAGCCTGCGTAAACGGCTCGGGATCGGCGCCAAGCATCTTCGCGTAGCTGCGGATCACGCCGGCCGCGAACGTCGCGTCCGGCAGATGGCTGATGTCGCCGGCTTCGAGCGCCCGTAGCTTCGCCGCCGACACCTTCAGGCGGGAGGAGACGTCGTCGATCGACCAGCCCTTCGATTCGCGCAGCTGCGCGAGGCGCGCGCCGACTGCCGGCAACGAATCCAGCACCGGCTGCACTGCCGGATGCGGCACGGCCGTGGGTCCCGGACGGCTCGCGTTCGTGTCTGTTTCGTGCGGCTGCGGGTGCTGCGGCTCACTCATCCCAAATCCTCGCGTGGATTCTTTTTTCACTCGTGCGCCCGGGAGGCGGTGCCTGCAAACCGGAACGCAAACCGTTTATAACAAAATGCGCGGCACCTGTGCCGCTTCGATCGATCGTGCCATCCTCGCCCGCGCGATTCGCGCGCGAGCGTCAAACGGGACGGACTTCGATCACCTTTGCCGCCTTCCCGGTGCGCTCGGCGAGACGGGTACGGTCCTTGACCGCGCCCGCCAGCTGACCGCAGGCGGCATCGATATCGTCCCCACGCGTCTTGCGCACCGTCGTCACGACGCCCGCGTCGATCAGCACCTGCGCAAACCGCTTGATCTGTTCCGGCTTCGAGCGCAACAGCCCCGATTCAGGGAACGGATTGAACGGAATCAGGTTGAACTTGCACGGCACGTCACGCGTGACGGCGAGCAACTCGCGTGCATGCGCTTCGGTGTCGTTGATGCCGTCGAGCATGCAGTACTCGAACGTGATGAAATCGCGCGGCGCCACCGTGAGATAGCGCTGGCACGCCGCCATCAGCTCGCGCAGCGGGTACTTGCGGTTGAGCGGCACGAGATCGTCGCGCAGCGCGTCGTTCGGCGCGTGCAGCGACACCGCGAGCGCGACCGGCAGTTCGGCGCCGAGGCGGTCCATCATCGGCACGACGCCCGACGTGGACAGCGTCACGCGCCGGCGCGACAGGCCGTACGCGTTGTCGTCGAGCATCAGCCGCATCGCCGGTACAACAGCATCGTAGTTCAGGAGCGGCTCGCCCATGCCCATCATCACGACGTTCGTGACGACGCGCTCGCCCTTGCCGTCACCGCCCGTTGCCCGGCCGCCGGCCATGCCGAGCGACGCGCGCAGCGCGAATTCGGCCATGCGCAGCTGGCCGATGATTTCGGCAGTGGTGAGGTTGCGGGAAAAACCCTGCTTGCCGGTCGAGCAGAAGCGGCAGTTCACCGCGCAGCCCGCCTGCGACGACACGCACAGCGTGCCGCGTGATTCTTCGGGAATGAACACCGTTTCGACGGCATTGCCGTTGCCGACGTCGACCAGCCATTTGCGGGTGCCGTCGGAAGAAACGTGGTCGCTCGCGATCGGCGGCATGCCGATCGTGGCGCGACCTTTCAGCTTTTCGCGCAGCGATTTCGCCAGGTCCGTCATGCCGTCGAAATCGGCGGCGTTGTACTGGTGGATCCAGCGCTGGAGCTGTTTGGCGCGAAACGGCTTCTCGCCCAGGCTGTCGCAATAGGCGACGAGCCCCTGGGCGTCGAGATCGAGAAGATTGACGGTGGAACTGCTCGTCATGTCGAATCCTGCCTTTTCAGTGCGAAGTGTAGCGCTCATGCAAACCGCAGCATGCGCGCGATTCCGTTCGCGCCCTGTCCTGCCGTGCGTCTGTGTGCGTCTTTGAGCGACTGCCGCGGCGTTACGCCCCGCCGGTTGCGGGACGCCGCCACGCGCGGTCGATCAGCGCGAGTAAACGTTGACTTCCGGGAAGAAGAACGCGATTTCGACGCGTGCCGTTTCCGCCGCATCCGAGCCGTGCACCGCGTTGGCGTCGATGCTGTCGGCGAAGTCGGCGCGGATCGTGCCCTTCTCGGCCTTCTTCGGGTCCGTGGCGCCCATCAGCTCACGATTCTTCAGGATAGCGTTGTCGCCTTCGAGCGCCTGAACCATCACCGGGCCCGAGATCATGAATTCGACCAGATCCTTGAAGAACGGACGTGCTGCGTGCACCGCGTAGAACTTCTCCGCGTCAGCGCGCGACAGATGGACCATACGGGCAGCGACGACCTTCAGGCCCGCGTTTTCGAAGCGGCTGTAGATCTGGCCGATCACGTTCTTTGCCACCGCGTCCGGCTTGATAATCGACAGGGTGCGTTCGATCGCCATAAAAACTCCAGAAAATGAAGAGGTTACGAAAATAAATGAATCCGCTATTGTAGCATGTTCGCCTGTATCATAGCGATGGAACCCTTACGATACTGAAAGGTCCTAAAAGCAGGCCGACATATCAGCCGCATTTTTCGCGCGGGCCGTTGCGCCGGGCGGGAGCAGCAGGCATATTTCGGTTGAAATATTGACAGGAACTGCGGCTCTACCCCGCTTGCAACTCCTTAAGACAAGGTTAATCTTAGGGATGTAGCCTGCTCTGCAACGCTGCGGAACGCGTATGCGGCCGGATCGTCCGGCCAGACGCGTTCCGGCACAATACGGCGGCTGCACGGCGCGGCGGGCGGTAACCGGCCGCAGAGGCGCACGGCATTTGACGCAAGGAGAAACCATGAACGACTATCAGTACAACTTTGGCCGCGGCGGCACCGTCACCTCGGTCGAAGTCCGCAACCGCGTGCTGCGCAACACCTACTGGCTGCTCGCGCTGTCGATGATCCCGACGGTGCTCGGCGCGTGGGTCGGCGTCGCCACCGGCTTTTCGCTGTTCGCCGCCACCAGCCCGGCAATGAGCCTGCTCGCGTTCTTCGCGATCGCGTTCGGCTTCATGTTCGCGATCGAACGCACGAAGAACAGCAGCGTCGGCGTGTTCGTGCTGCTCGGTTTCACGTTCTTCATGGGCCTGATGCTGTCGCGGCTGCTCGCGTTCATCCTCGGCTTCTCGAACGGACCGCAGCTGATCATGCTCGCGTTCGGTGGCACTGGTGTGATCTTTGCCGCGATGGCCACGATCGCCACGGTCAGCAAGCGCGACTTCTCGGGCCTCGGCAAGTGGCTGTTCATGGGCGTGGTCGTGATCCTGCTGGCAGGCATCGCGAACATGTTCCTGCAGCTGCCGGCGCTGATGCTGACGGTCTCGGTGCTCGCCATCGCGATCTTCTCGGCCTACATGCTGTTCGACGTGCAGCGCGTGGTGAATGGCGGCGAGACGAACTACATCAGCGCGACGCTCGCGATCTACCTCGACCTGTACAACGTGTTCACGAACCTGCTCGCGATCCTGGGCATCTTCGGCGGCAACCGTAACTGACGGGACGCATGCGAAGCCGCGCCTGACGGTGCGGCCCGCCCGAAAGTAAAACGCCCGTGGCAATGCGCCACGGGCGTTTTTTCATTCCTGTCCGGCCTGTGAGCAGCAGATCCAGGCTCAGCAATCGAGCCAGTCGAACCCTTCTTCCTGCGACGCGACCATCACCTCGGTGGGCGCCGCGCAAAGCACGCCCGCCAGCGCGGCGCGCGCGAGTTCCGGCAGGTTGTTCTGCTGGCTCAGATGCGCGGCCACGATGTGCCGCAGCCGCGAGCGGTCGAGCGATTCGAGGATCTGCGCAGACATATCGTTGTTCAGATGCCCATGCGTGCCGCCGATGCGCGCCTTCAGCGAAGCCGGATAGCGGCTCGCCGCGAGCATCGCGAGATCGTGATTGCACTCGAGCACGAGCGCGTCGCAGCCGCTCAGCACAGCGCTGATGTGAGGCGTGGAGGTGCCGACGTCGGTCAGCACGCCCAGCCGGCGCGCGCCGTTGGAAAAGACGAATTGCAGCGGCTCGCGGGCGTCGTGCGGCACCGTGTAGGGCAACGCTTCGATCGCGCCGATCGCGGTCGGCTCGTCGCTCCACAGCACGCGCAGATCGACGTCGGCCTCGTCGGCGCCCGCCGCGCGCGCGGTGCCCCAGCTCATGTACAGCGGAATGGAGTACTTGCGCGCGAGCGTCAGCGCGCTGCCGATGTGGTCGCCGTGCTCGTGCGTGATGACGATCGCATCGAGCACGTCGAGGCTCGCGCCGGCGCGCGCGAGGCGCCGCTCCACTTCCTTCGCCGAGAAACCGCAGTCGAGCAGGAGGCGCGTGGTGGTCGCGCCCTCCCGCGCCTCGACGAGCAGCGCATTCCCTTCGCTTCCGCTGCCAAGGCTCGAAAAACGCACGGCCGACGCGCCGCTCAGTTCAGCTGCGCGTGCAGCAGTGACACGATGTGCTGCGCATCCGTCGACGTATCGACCTGGCCGTTCGCGTCGACCACGGCAACCTGGGTCACCGAATCGGTTTTCGGACGCACGTTCACCATGTACTCCTGGCCCGGCTTCGCGTTCTTCTTGTCGCCCGAGAACAGCTTGCCGAACAGACCCTCGCGCTTCAGCTCCTGCATCGAATCCGCGTAGCGGACGTAGTAGATGCCCTTCTGGCGGTCGCGGTTGTCGACGGTGAAGTTGGTGCGGTCGAGCGCGAGGCCCACGCGCAGCCACGCGCTGTCGAACGACTCGGCCAGATCGAGCGTGGAGCCGCCATCCGACGCCAGCGCGACGCTGACCGGCGCTGTGGACGGACGCGCGTCCGTCAGCAGCTGCTTCGACTGGGCGTCGGTCAGACCGAACTTCTCCATCAGCTTCGCGAGGAACTCGGCTTCGAGCGCCGGATCGCGCGGGCGCTCGACCCAGCGCGACGACGTCTTGTCCTGGCCGGTCAACACCTCCTCGAGCGCGCTGTGCGTGATCGAGATGTCGGTCTGGCCCCCGGTGCCGCGCGTGACGAGCGTGCGGAAGCTGTCGCGCGTGCCCGACGAGTACGCGAAGTCGATGACCTTGCCGATCGTGCGGCGGAACCAGTCATCCGGAATGTTGGCGCGGTTTTCCGCCCAGTTGGTCTGCATGATGCCGGTGTCCGGCGCGTCGGTCTTCAGCGTGAAGCCGTTTTCGCTCCAGAACTCCTGCAGCTGCGGCCAGACCTGGTCGGGCGAGCGGCCATCGAGCACCAGCCAGCGGCGGTCGCCGTCACGCTCGATGTGCATGCCGAGCGGATCCTGCTGGTTCGGCATGCCGAACGTCTTGTTGCCCGCCGTCGTGGTGGCGCGTTGCGGCGCGCCGCCAAGCGCCGCGTCGGTCGGCGGCGCGACGTAGTGCTGGTCGCCCGGGCTCGCGGTCAGGTCGCTCGGAACCGTGAGCGGCGGCGCGGTCGACGTGGCCTTGTAGTTGACCTTGTCGGACGCGAACCAGTCGCTCAGCGTGTCACAGCCGGCGAGCGTACCTAGCACAAGCGCCAGCACCGCCAGGCGGGTTGCGTGGAGGGAAATTGCGGAACGTTTCATGGGGTCCTTCGTGAAGCGGATACGCTGCCTGGTACAAAGCGTGGTACGCGGCGGGACGACGTCGGTTAATAGGTGCCCGGGGACCATGCGCTGTCGGTTGGGTCCGCCGGAGATCCGGCGGGTTCGTGGCAGCGTGGCGTTCCGTGGCGGTTCAGCGCGATCGGTGCGGGCAAACGCATCGCTTGCCTGCTTCCTTTCGGTCAACAGCGAGTCACAGCGCCCGGCGCATCAGCCGAGCAGTCCCGCCTCGCGCAGCGCGGCACGCACCGCCTCATGGCAGCGTGCGTCGAGCGGCGTGAGCGGCAGGCGGATGCCGCCCTGGATGCGGCCCATCTCCTGCAGCGCCCACTTCGCCGGAATCGGATTCGATTCGATGAAGAGGTTCTTGTGCAGCGACAGGAGCTTCAGGTGAATTTCGCGGGCGGTTTTCGCGTCGGCCGCAAGTGCTGCCCGGCACAGTTCGCTCATCGCGCGCGGCGCGACGTTGGCGGTGACCGAGATATTGCCGTGGCCGCCCAGCAGCATCAGCGCGATCGCAGTCGGGTCGTCGCCGCTGTAGATGCCGAAGTGGGCCGGCGCGGCCTTGATCAGGTGCGCGGCGCGATCGATGCTGCCGGTCGCTTCCTTCACGCCGACGATGCCCGGCACCTGCGCGAGGCGCAGGATCGTTTCGTTGGACATATCCGCGACGGTGCGGCCCGGCACGTTGTACAGGATCACGGGCAGGTCCACCGCTTCCGCGATCTTCGCGAAATGGCGGTAGATGCCTTCCTGGGTCGGCTTGTTGTAGTACGGCACGACCTGCAGCGACGCGTTCGCGCCCACTTTGCGGGCCTGCTCGGTGAGTTCGATGGCTTCGGTGGTGGAATTGCCGCCCGCGCCCGCGATCACCGGAATCCGGCCCGCGGCGTGATCCACGGCCGTCTTGATCATCAGGATGTGCTCTTCGACCGACAGCGTGGCCGATTCGCCGCTCGTGCCCACCACGACGAGCGCGTTCGTGCCCTCTTCGATATGCCAGTCGATCAGTTTGCGGAACGCCGGCAGATCGAGGCTGCCGTCTTCCAGCATCGGAGTCACGATCGCGGGAATGCTGCCGCGGAACTGAATGCCACCTTGGGTGCCGTTAGCCATGAAACGTCAATGAGTGTGATCGGTAAACCGCGATTGTAGCGGATTAGCCTGGCAGACCGTAACGCGGGGGGACCCGAAATCCCGCCGGATCGCCCGGTTGATCCGGCACCGAATCCGCTTCGCGGACCGCGCAGATGCGCTGGACGAAGGCGGGACGCGGCGCCGCGACGAATCCGTCTTCGTACGCGACGACCCGCAAACGGCCGCGCACGGCCTCGAGCAGCTCGCCCGGCGCGAGCAGGAACGCGGGCCGCGACGGCTTGCCGACAGTCTCGTTGCCCTGCGCGAAGGTTTCGTAGATCAGCACGCCGCCAGGGACGAGCGCAGCCGCAAGATGGTGAAAGAGAGGCCGGTGCAGATAGTTCGTGACGACCACCGCGGCGAAGCGCGCATCGGCCGGCAGCGGCCACGGCGCGGCGGCGTCCGGCGCGTGATCTTCGAGATCGGCCGCATGCGTCGTCACATTAGGGACGCCCGCGAGGCTCGCGAGCGCTTCGGTATCGCGATCGATCGCGGTGACCGGATGACCGCGCGCCGCAAACCAGCGCGCGTGCCGCCCGGCACCCGACGCGACGTCGAGCACCGCACCGCCTTCAGTCACCAGATGCGCCCAGCGGCACACCCACGGCGACGGCTCGCCGAGCCCCGCGTGCATCACGAGTACGACAGCCCCATCGCTTCGCGCACGTCGCGCATCGTCTCGGTCGCGAAGCGGCGCGCCTTGTCGCAGCCGTCGGCAACGATCGCGCGCAGCAGCGACGGATCGTCCATGTACTTCTGTGCGCGCTCGAGCATCGGCTGCTGCTCGCGCAGGATGCCTTCGACCACCGGCTGCTTGCACTCCAGGCAGCCGATGCCCGCCGAACGGCAGCCCTTCTGCACCCATTCGTGAGTGGTCTCGTCGGTGTAGACCTGGTGCAGCTGCCACACCGGGCACTTGTCCGGATCGCCCGGGTCTGTGCGGCGCACGCGCGCCGGATCGGTCGGCATCGTGCGGACTTTCTTCGTGATCGTTTCGGCATCCTCACGGAGCCCGATCGTGTTGCCGTACGACTTCGACATTTTCTGGCCATCGAGGCCCGGCATCCGCGACGCTTCGGTCAGCAGGGCCTGCGGCTCGACCAGAATGATCTTGCGCGCGCCTTCCAGATAGCCGAACAGGCGCTCGCGGTCGCTCATCGAAAGACTCTGCGACTCCTGCAACATCGCGCGAGCCTGTTCGAGCGCTTCGTCGTCGCCTTCCTGCTGGTACGCGTTGCGCAGCTCGTGATACAGCTTCGAGCGCTTACCGCCGAGCTTCTTCGCCGCTTCGAGCGCCTTGTCCTCGAAGCCCGGCTCACGGCCGTACAGGTAGTTGAAGCGGCGCGCGATCTCGCGCGTCATCTCGACGTGCGGCACCTGGTCTTCGCCGACCGGCACGAGCGAGCCGCGATACAGCAGGATGTCCGCCGCCATCAGCACCGGGTAGCCGAGAAAGCCGTACGTAGAGAGGTCCTTGTCCTTCAGCTTCTCCATCTGCTCCTTGTAGGTCGGCACCCGTTCGAGCCAGCCGAGCGGCGTGCTCATGCCGAGCAGCAGCGCGAGTTCCGCGTGCTCCGGCACCCGGCTCTGGATGAAGAGCGTGGCCTGCGCCGGGTCGATGCCCGATGCGAGCCAGTCGATCAGCACGTCCCACACGTTCTTTTCGATCACCTCCGGCGTCTCGTAGTGCGTCGTCAGCGCATGCCAGTCGACGACGCAGAAGAAGCACGGGTATTCCGACTGCAGCTTGACCCAGTTTTTCAGCACGCCGTGATAGTGGCCGAGATGCAGCGACCCGGTCGGGCGCATGCCGGAAAAGATACGGTCTGGGTACATGGTTATGGTCTAGAAAAGCGTAACGAGGGGAGTCAGGATCGCGGTCACCACGCGGTAGCCGAATTCGACGAGCGGGCGCAGCCAGTAATTCGTCAGCACGCCGGACACGACGAGCGCCATCACGATGAAGAAGCCGTACGGTTCGAGGCGCGACAGCGCGATCGACTGGCGCGGCGGCAGCAGCGCCATCAGCACGCGGCCGCCATCGAGCGGCGGCAGCGGAAACAGGTTGAGCACGCCGAGCACGAGGTTCACGCCGACGCCCGCCGCGGCCATTCGTGTGAAGAACGGCTCGTCGACGCCCATCACCGCGAGGATCACGCCGAACACGCCCCACACGAGCGCCTGCACGAAATTGCAGGCCGGCCCGGCGAGCGCGACCCACAGGCTGCCCCAGCGCGGGTTGCGCAGATTGCCGAACGCGACCGGCACCGGCTTCGCGTAGCCGAACATGAACGCACCGCTCGTCGCGAAGTACAGGATGAGTGGAATGACGAAGGTGCCGAGCGGATCGATATGCCGCATCGGGTTGAACGACACGCGGCCGAGCACGTAGGCGGTGTTGTCGCCGAGGGCGCGCGCGACGTAGCCGTGCGCGGCTTCATGCAGCGTGATGGCGAAAATCACCGGCAACGCGTACACGACGATGGTTTGTATCAGGGAGGCATTCATAAGTGACGCTATTGTAGCAACGCGGCCGCGTTGCCCGGACGGCGCGCGAAACCTTCTCCTTGCCGCACGCCTGTGAAGCCTTGAGACGCGTCTGGCAACACCGCGTCCGTCACGCGGTCTCCTCGAGCCCGAACGGCGCGAGACTGCCCCGCCCGGCTCGCACCAGCACCGGTTCTTCGCCCGTCAGGTCGATGACCGTCGACGGCTCGCACACGCACGCGCCGCCGTCGATCACCAGGTCCAGCTGCTTCTCGAGCCGCTCGCGGATCTCCTCCGGGTCGTTCAGCGGCCGCGTCTCGCCGGGCATGATCAGCGTGGTGCCGAGGAGCGGCTGGCCGAGTTCCTCGAGCAGCGCGAGCGTGATCGCGTGATCGGGCACGCGCAGGCCGATGGTCTTGCGCGATGGATGCGACAGGCGGCGCGGCACTTCCTTCGTGGCCTGCAGCACGAACACGTACGGCCCCGGCGTCACCGACTTGACGAGCCGGTACTGTCGGTTGTCGACCATCGCAAAGTTGGCGAGCTCGGACAGGTCGCGCACAAGCAGCGACAGCAGCTGCTTCTCGTCGAGACCGCGGATGCGGCGCAGCCGCTCGACCGCCGTCTTGTCGTCGATCTGGCAGGCGAGCGCGTAGCTCGAATCGGTCGGCAGCGCGACGACGCCGCCGTCCCTGATGATCTGCACCGCCTGCTTGATCAGCCGCGGCTGCGGGTTGTCCGGATGAAGCCGAAAGTATTGAGACATGGCGGATGGAAGTCGCGAATGGGAGTCCAGTACGACGCTGATTTGCCGCTAATTTGCCACCTACCTGCCGACGATTCGCTGGGCACGATCGTGCCGCGTGCGGCGAATCGGCGCAACAGACAGCCGAACCAACCTATGCACGTTGTATGCCGTCACGTGACGGCGTCAAAGCCAGCGTTCCCAGACGGGTTTGAGATCGGACGGCAACGGCGGCAGGCTGCCGAGTTCGATGCGCCCTTCTCCCGGCGCATGGAAGTCGGAGCCGCGCGAAGCCTCGAAGCCGTAGCGGCGCGCGACGTCAGCGTATTCGCGATACTGGTCCGGCGTATGACTGCCGGTGATCACTTCGATCGCCTTGCCGCCCAGGTCGATGAATTCGCTGAAGAGCGCATCGAACTCGACCGGCGTGTACGCGTAACGTCCCGGATGCGCGACGATCGCCTCGCCGCCCGCCGCGTGGATCCACTGCACGGCGTCCGCGAGCTTCGCCCAGCGGTGCGCGATGAAACCCGGCTTGCCTTCGCCGAGATAGCGCGAGAACACGTCCTGGGTCGACTCCGCGTAGCCGCTTTCCACGAGGAAGCGCGCGAAGTGCGTGCGTGAGATCAGGTCCGGGTTCGACACGAACTTCAGCGCGCCTTCGTACGCGTTCGGAATGCCGAGCGCTTCGAGCGCCTCGCCCATCGCTTCGGCCCGCGCGGCGCGGCCGTTGCGGGTGCGCTCGAGGCCGGCGACGAGCGCTTCGCACGCCGGATCGACGTGCAGCCCGACGATGTGCACGGTGCGCGACGCCCACGTGACCGAGATCTCGACGCCGCACAGATAGTCCATGCCGAGTTCGAGGGCGGCCTGACGCGCTTCCACCTGCCCGCCGATCTCGTCATGATCGGTGAGCGACCACAGCGTCACCCCGCCCGCCTGCGCGCGGCGCGCAACGTCCGTTGGCGAGAAATAGCCATCGGAGACAGTGGAGTGGCAGTGAAGGTCGGCGTTCATCGTTGCGCTTAAGAGTTGTCCGACTATTTTACTGCAATGCGCAACAGCTACGCAGGGGTCGCTTAACGTCCTACGAGTGAAAAATATTCATCGGGCTGACCGGGTTAATCGAACGATCCCACCATAAAACGACCGTCACACGGTCACATTACGCGCAAAATGCTTCGATCAGCGCAGCAATCTGCTCAGGCTGATCGTGGTGAACCATGTGACCCGCCTCGTCGACAATTTTCTCGCGCCAGTCCGAAAACGCGGCGAAGCGGGCCTTGTATTCGTCGAGCGGAATTTCTCCGGCCAGATGCGACAGCGTCGGCGAGCCCGCGGCCTCGACGTGCAGCACCTTCGCCGTGACCTTCGACCAGATCGCCATCACCTCGTCGAGCCGGTACAAGAGCGGCCCGCGCTGCTTGTGCGCCGGATCGGCGAGCAGCACGTAGCCGCCGTTGCCGTCGGGCTTCGACCAGTGCTGCGCGAGGAACTTCGCGCGTTGCGGCGCGAGGCGCGGATTGGTCTTGACGAGCCGCGCGGCGACCTCGTCGAGCGACGCATACGGCTTCAGGCGCGGGGGGTCGCGCAGTTCGTCGAGCCATTCGCGCGTCCGGCGCGGCGCCTGCTTTGGATGCGCGGGCGCGAGCCCGAAGCCTTCCAGGTCGACCACGCGCCGCACCCGCTCCGGCCGCAACCCCGCGTACAGGCACACGACGTTCGCGCCCATGCTGTGCCCGACGAGGTTGACCTCGCCTTCGGGCGCGTAGTGGTCGAGCAGCGCCTCCAGATCGCCGAGGTAGTCGTGAAACCAGTAGTGGCCGCCGCCTTGCGCGGCGACCGGCCAGTCGGACAGGCCGAAGCCGCGGGCATCGGGCGCAAGCACCTGCCAGTCGCCGCCCAGCGCATCGACGACGAACTGGAACGACGCCGCGACGTCCATCCAGCCGTGCAGCATGAACAGCTTCGGCGCGTCGGGATTGCCCCAGCGGCGCACGTGCAGCCGCACGCCACGGACGGTAACGAACTCGGATTGGGAAGTGTTCATGGGCGACCCGCAAAAAAAGAATGGTCGTTCGATTATATCGAGATAGCGCCGCGATAGCCGACCAAGGGGTCGAGGCAACCCTCAACCATCCTCAACCATCGCCAGACGGCCTTGCCTGCGGCCCGCCCGCCTCGGCCATCGCGGTCAGCGCCGCGAGTTCCGCCTCGTCGAAGCCGGCATCCCTGCGCGCCTCGAAATTGAACGGCCCACGGAGTTTCGGCGCGCGATACTGGTCCGCGAGGCGCAGATACGTGTCGTGCGGATCGAGGCCACCCTGCTCGCACAGGTAGCGGAACCAGCGGTTGCCGATCAGCACGTGACCGATCTCGTCGCGCAGGATCACGTCGAGAATCGCCGCGGATTCGGGGTCGCCCGCCTGCTGCAGACGCGCGCGGATCGGCGGCGACGCGTCGAGGCCGCGCGCTTCGAGCGTGCGCGGCACGAGCGCCATGCGCGCCAGCACGTCGCCTCGCGTGCGGTCGCACATGTCCCACAGGCCGTCGTGCGCCGGGAAATCGCCGTACGCGTGTCCGAACTGTGCGAGCCGCGCGGTCAGCAGCGTGAAGTGATACGCCTCTTCGGCCGCGACCTTCAGCCAGTCCGCGTAGAACGGCGCGGGCATGCCGGCGAAGCGCCAGACGGCGTCGAGCGCGAGGTTGATCGCGTTGAACTCGATGTGCGACAGCGCGTGCAGCAGCACCGCGCGCCCTTGCGCCGACTGCATGCTGCGCCGGCCCAGACGGCGCGGCTCGACGAGTTCGGGACGCTCGGGCCGGCCGGGCAGCCCGGCGGGTTCGTCGAACGTACGCGCCGGATCGCAGCGCGTCTCCGCCGCCGTGAAGCGCGCGTAAAGCGAGCGCGCCGCGTCGGCTTTTGCAACCGGATCGCGGATCAGCAACGCATCGAGCGCCGCCGCGCGCATGCAGGGCCGCGGCGCCGGAGCGTCCGCGCGCGATGCGCCGCACGAAAGAAAACCGTCACTCATAACCTGCGAGACTTCGATCGAAGAGATTCGCCGTGGTCCCAGCCCTGAACTGAAAAGCACCGCTTGCCGGGACACATCGGGGTTTTTGCACAACCGTTTACAATACTTGATTCGATCAACTGGCGGGGATGCAGGTCATATCGGCCTGCCTGACTTCTGGAGACACTGTGGCAATCTACAAACTCGGCGACGCCGCCCCGACCATCCACGAAACCGTGTTCGTCGCGGACAACGCCGCCATCATCGGCGACGTCACGCTCGAAGCAAACGCGAGCGTCTGGTTCGGCGCATCGATCCGCGGCGACAACGAACCGATCCGCATCGGCGCCGGCACCAACGTGCAGGAAGGCGCGGTGCTGCACGCGGACCCGGGCTTCCCGCTCACGATCGAAGCCAACGTGACCGTCGGTCATCAGGCCATGCTCCATGGCTGCACGATCAAGGAAGGCGCGCTCATAGGTATTCAGGCCGTGGTCTTGAATGGCGCGGTGATCGGCCACAACTGTCTGGTCGGCGCCGGCGCCGTCGTGACCGAAGGCAAGGTGTTCCCCGACAACTCGCTGATCCTCGGCGCGCCCGCGAAAGTGGTGCGCGAGCTGACCGAAGCGGACATCGAAGGTTTGAAGCGCAATGCGGCGGGCTACGTCGAGCGCCGGGACTTTTTCAAGGCGAAACTCGTTCGCATCGGCTAGCAGGCCGGGCGCGTACGGGTGGCGCCGGAGCAATCATCGCATCATCAGGCGCATCGGCGCGCCTGCCCGCACCCCGCTGACACGATCGTCCGGCGTGGCGCCACGGGCCGGCCGCCACGCCATTCGACAGAAGGAAGAGTTGTGAACGACCAGCTGCAAAAATTCATGTTCAACAGCGCGCCGGTGCGCGGCGAGATCGTCTCGCTGCGCGACACGTGGCAGGAAGTGCTCACGCGCCGCGACTATCCGGCCCCGGTGCGCACGATGCTCGGCGAGATGATGGCGGCGTCCGCGCTGCTGTCCGCGAACCTGAAATTCGACGGCACGCTGATCATGCAGATCTTCGGCGACGGCCCGGTGCAGATGCTCGTCGTCCAGTGCAACTCGGACCTGTCGCTGCGCGCCACCGCGAAGTTCGCAGGCGATGCAGCCGCCACGATCGGCGACGACGCAACCCTCGCCGACCTCGTCAACGTGACCGGCCACGGCCGCTGCGTGATCACGCTCGATCCGCGCGACAAGGTGCCGGGCCAGCAGCCGTATCAGGGCATCGTGCCGCTGAACGGCGAGGATGGTCCGCTGAAGTCGATGGCCGAGGTACTCGAGCACTACATGCACCACTCCGAGCAGCTCGACACGCGGCTGTGGCTCGCAGCGGACGCGGACCGCGCGGTCGGCATGCTGCTGCAGAAGCTGCCCGGCGACGGCGGCATCGTCCCGCATCCGCACGAGCTCGACAGCGATACGTGGGAGCGCGTCTGCGTGCTCGGCAGCACGCTGTCGCGCGACGAGCTGCTGGCCGAGGAGCCCGACACGCTGTTCCGCCGCCTGTTCTGGCAGGAAAAGGTGCAGCGCTTCGAACCGGCCGTCGCGCGCTTCGAATGCACGTGTTCGCGCGAGAAGGTCGGCGCGATGCTGAAGATGCTCGGCCGCGGCGAGGTCGACGAGGTGATCGAGGAGCGCGGTCACGTCGAGATTCACTGCGAGTACTGCAACCAGCGCTACGAGTTCGATCCGGTCGACGTCGCGCAACTTTTCGCGGCGAGCGGACTCTCACAGGGCGTGTCGCCGGCGGATTCCTCGCAGCGTCACTGAAGCGGGCTACCCGGGCTACCAGGGCCATCAGGATCATCAGGAGACCGTCATGAATCCGTTCGCTCAGCTGCGGTTCGCTCAGCTGCCGCGGGCCGCACGCAGCGCGCTCGCGCTGGCGCTTGTCGCAGACGGCCTCGCGATGGCCGGCTGCACGCTCGACCCGCCCGGCCCGTCGCCGATCTACAGCCGTCTGCCGCCCGACCAGTCCGGAGTCGCCGCCACCGCGCATCCGCTCACCGAAGCACAGCGCAAGCAGTACGACGCGATCGACAAACAGGTGATGGCCGACCAGAGCCAGCAGATGGCCTGGGACGCCGCCGCGCAAGCCTGGTCGCGCTACTACGCGCAGCCGGTCACCGTGTACGGCGGCTACGGTGGCTACTATGGCGGCGGCTGGGGTCCGGGCTGGACAACGGGCGTCGGCGTGGGATATGGATATGGGCCGATGTGGGGCTGGTGAGCAGCGCTTCGGCACAGGCCGATGAGCGCATCGCCTCGACGCTCTGAAATGCAAAAGGCGCGGTCCTGGAACCGCGCCTTTTCGTATCTGTGGGCACCACGCATGCCCTAACCGGTGTGCTTGTCCTTGCCGGTCTTCTCGTTCGCGGCCTTCTTGCCGTGCTTCTTCTCCGGCTTCGGCATCGGCTGCGGGTTCGGCACGACCTTGACGGGCGCCGCCGACATCACGCCGCGCGTCGACGTGTTGTTCGCCGCCGGATTCGACGTCGGCAGCGGCGCGTTCGGCGACACGAACTGCACGAACACCTCGCTGTCCTTCACCATCCCCATCTCGTAGCGCGCCCGCTCTTCGACCGCGGCCGTGCCGGACTGCAGATCCTGCACTTCGCCCGCGAGACGTTCGTTGCGCAGCTTTTCGTCGTCGTTCTTCTGCTGCTGCGCCGCGAGTTGCTGCTGCAGCTCATGAACGCTCAGCCAGCCGCCATGTCCCCACCAGAGCGGATACTGGATCAACACCAGCAGGACGACCAGAACGACAGTAACGATGCGCATGAAAGACGCCGAGAGAATACGCGCCGCCCTGCGCTATACGCAGGGCGGCGAAGTCAAGCTGGAACGGAAAGGATCGGATGCAATGCCGGGTTGCGTCTTAGCGCAGATTGTAGAACGTCGACTTGCCCGGGTAGCTGGCGATATCGCCGAGGTCTTCCTCGATGCGCAGCAACTGGTTGTACTTCGAGATGCGGTCGCTGCGCGACAGCGAACCGGTCTTGATCTGGCCGGCGTTCAGACCGACGGCGATGTCCGCGATGGTGGAATCTTCGGTTTCGCCCGAGCGGTGCGAGATCACGGCCGTGTAGCCGGCGCGCTTCGCCATCTCGATCGCCGCAAAGGTTTCCGTCAGCGTGCCGATCTGGTTGATCTTGATCAGGATCGAGTTCGCGATGCCCTTCTCGATGCCTTCCTTCAGGATGCGCGTGTTCGTGACGAAGAGGTCGTCGCCGACCAGCTGGATCTTCTTGCCGAGCTTGTCGGTCAGCAGCTTCCAGCCGTCCCAGTCGCTTTCGTGCATGCCGTCTTCGATCGACACGATCGGGAACTTGTCCGCGAGCGTCGCGAGGTAATCCGTGAATTCCGCCGACGACAGCTGCAGGCCTTCGCCCGCCAGCTGGTACTTGCCGTCGTGGTAGAACTCGCTTGCCGCGCAGTCCAGTGCGAGCAGCACGTCTTCGCCGGCGCGGTAGCCGGCCTTTTCGATGGCCTGCAGGATGGTGGACAGGCACTCGTCGTTGCTGCCGAAATTCGGCGCGAAGCCGCCTTCGTCGCCGACGGCCGTGCTCATGCCGCGGTCCGCGAGGATCTTCTTCAGCGCGTGGAACACTTCGGCGCCGCAGCGCAGCGCTTCGCGGAAGGTCGGCTGGCTGACCGGCACGATCATGAATTCCTGGATGTCCAGGCTGTTGTTCGCGTGCGCGCCGCCGTTGACGATGTTCATCATCGGCACCGGCAGCTGCATCGCGCCCGAGCCGCCGAAGTAGCGGTAGAGCGGCAGGCCGGCTTCTTCAGCCGCGGCCTTCGCGACGGCCATCGAAACGGCCAGCATCGCGTTCGCGCCGAGACGCGACTTGTTGTCGGTGCCGTCGAGCTCGAGCAGCGTCTTGTCGAGGAACGCCTGCTCCGATGCGTCGAGGCCCATGATGGCTTCGGAGATTTCGGTGTTGATGTGCTCGACCGCCTTCAGCACCCCCTTGCCGCCGTAGCGGCCGGCTTCGCCGTCGCGCAGCTCGATCGCTTCGCGCGAGCCCGTCGACGCGCCCGACGGCACCGCCGCGCGGCCCATCGTGCCCGATTCCAGCAGCACGTCGCACTCGACGGTGGGGTTGCCTCGCGAATCGAGAATCTCGCGACCGATGATATCTACGATAGCACTCATGGTTTCCTCAACATGACATTGGATTCTGACGGCGACCACGCCCGCCATCCGCGCCGCCATTGCTGCCGGCTTCCGCATGCGCACGATGGCGCGATACGCGGCTGACGTGAGTCGGGTTCTTCTACGATGCGGACCGGCGGAGGGATCCGGTCCGCCGATGCATCGCGCACTATAACGGCCGGCTGTTGCAATCAGGTTGCCTGCTTCCGCATACGGCGCATCACACGCCGGCAACCGCTGGCAACCCTCAGGGCTCTCCTCCACCCGCGTCGCGCCACGATTCGCGGCGCCCGCGTGCATACCATCTGTAATTAGTTGAAATCGCTTTCGAGGAACGGCGTGCGCTTGACCGCCTGGTCCAGCGTTACGAGCGTCTCGAGCAGATCGGCCATGCGATGCAGCGGCACCGCGTTCGGGCCGTCCGACTTCGCTTCGGCGGGCTTCGGGTGCGTCTCCATGAAGAGCCCCGCGACGCCCGTGGCAACCGCGGCGCGCGCCAGCACCGGCACGAACTCGCGCTGGCCGCCCGAACTCGTGCCCTGCCCGCCCGGCAACTGCACCGAGTGGGTGGCGTCGAACACGACCGGCGCGGCCGTCTCGCGCATAATCGCGAGCGAGCGCATGTCCGAGACGAGGTTGTTATAGCCGAACGACACGCCACGCTCGCACGCGAGGAAGCGGTCATCCGACAGGCCGGCTTCGCGGGCCGCGTCGCGCGCCTTGTCGATCACGTTCTTCATGTCGTGCGGCGCGAGAAACTGGCCCTTCTTGATGTTGACCGGCTTGCCCGAGCGCGCGCACGCGTGGATGAAGTCGGTCTGGCGGCACAGGAACGCGGGCGTCTGCAGCACGTCGACCACCGACGCGACCTGCTCGATCTCGGCTTCGCTGTGCACGTCGGTCAGCACCGGCAGGCCGAGCTGACGTTTCACTTCCGACAGGATGCGCAGCCCCTCGTCCATCCCGAGGCCGCGGAACGACTTGCCGCTGCTGCGGTTCGCCTTGTCGTACGAGGACTTGTAGATGAACGGGACGCCGAGCTTCGCGCAGATTTCCTTCAGGCGGCCGGCGGTGTCGATCGTCATCTGCTCCGATTCGACTACACACGTACCCGCGATCAGGAAGAACGGCTGGTCGAGACCGGCCTCGAAACCGCACAGTTTCATGCTTTCTCCTCGACGCGCGCCAGCTGGTTGGCCAGCGCGGCTTCGACGAACGCCTTGAAGAGCGGATGCCCGTCGCGCGGCGTCGACGTGAATTCGGGGTGGAACTGCACGCCGACGAACCACGGGTGCATCTCGCGCGGCAACTCCATCATTTCCGGCAGGTCTTCGCTCGGCGTGCGCGCGCTGATGACGAGGCCGCCCGCTTCGAGCTGCGGCACGTAGCGGTTGTTGACCTCGTAGCGGTGACGGTGGCGCTCGTTCACGTCCTTGCCGTAGATCTCTTCGGCCATCGTGCCGGGCTTGATCGGGCAGCGCTGCGAACCGAGGCGCATCGTGCCGCCGAGATCGGATTCCTCGGTGCGCTTCTCGACCTTGCCTTCGCGGTCGTACCACTCGGTGATCAGCGCGACCACGCGGTCCGGTGTGTTCGGATCGAACTCGGTGCTGTTCGCTTCCTTGAGGCCGACCACGTCGCGCGCGAACTCGATCACCGCGAGCTGCATGCCGAGGCAGATGCCGAGATACGGCACCTTCGCTTCGCGCGCGTACTGGATCGCCTTGATCTTGCCTTCGGTGCCACGGCGGCCGAAGCCGCCCGGCACGAGCACCGCATCGAGATGCGTGAGGCTTTCGACGCCGTTCGCATCGACCTCTTCGGAATCGATGTACTCGATGTTGACCTTCGTCGACGTGTGGATCGACGCATGGCGCAGCGCTTCGATCAGCGACTTGTACGACTCCGTCAGATCGACGTACTTGCCGACCATGCCGATTGTGACTTCGTGCTTCGGATGTTCGAGCCGCTCGACGAGCGAAGCCCACATCGACAGATCCGCCGCCGGCGGCGCGATGCGCAGTTCTTCGCAGACGATCTTGTCGAGGCCCTGATCGTGCAGCATCTGCGGAATCTTGTAGATGCTGTCGACGTCCCACACGGAGATCACCGCGTCTTCCGGCACGTTCGAGAACATCGAGATCTTCGCGCGCTCGTCATCGGGAATGCGGCGATCGGCGCGGCACAGCAGCACGTTCGGATAGATACCGATCTCGCGCAGCTTCTGCACGCTGTGCTGGGTCGGTTTGGTTTTCAGTTCGCCCGCGGTGGCGATGAACGGCACGAGCGTCAGATGCACGAAGCACGCGTTGTTGCGGCCGAGGCGCAGGCTCATCTGGCGCGCGGCTTCGAGGAACGGCAGCGATTCGATGTCACCCACCGTGCCGCCCACTTCCACGATCGCGACGTCCGGCTCGCCGCACGTCGCGGAAGCCGCGCCGCGCTCGACGAACGCCTGGATTTCATTCGTGATGTGGGGAATGACCTGCACGGTCTTGCCGAGATAATCGCCGCGGCGTTCCTTGCGGATCACCGATTCGTAGATCTGGCCGGTCGTGAAGTTGTTGGCCTTGCGCATCTTCGTGCTGATGAAGCGCTCGTAGTGGCCAAGGTCGAGGTCGGTTTCAGCGCCGTCTTCCGTCACGAACACTTCGCCGTGCTGAAACGGGCTCATCGTGCCGGGGTCGACGTTGATGTAGGGATCGAGCTTGAGGAGGGTGACTTTGAGACCGCGCGATTCGAGGATCGCGGCGAGAGAGGCGGCGGCAATACCCTTGCCGAGGGAAGACACTACGCCGCCGGTGACAAAAACATATTTGGTCATCGCTGGATGCTCGCGGGAAAAACGGATTATACCGTAAAGCAAGGCTCCAACCCAGCGGCAGGCGGCCGTGTTGCACGTTTCGTTTTACCTTCGCGGCGCGCCGCCCCGGCCGCTTTGCCAGCGCGATTCGCGTCCCGCTATGTGCGCGGCGAAATGCTTTTTACAGTACGCCGCCCCGTCACGCCAGCTGTTCGAGCTGGTGCAGCATCCGCTGGATCGCGCGCGCCGTTTCGATCGGGCGCTCCATCGGATACAGATGGCTGCCTTCGATGTAATCGATGCGCCCTTCGGCCGCGCGGCGGGTCGCGTCGAGCCCGGCCTGGCGCATCTCCTTCGAGCGCGTGCCGGCGATGAAACCGACCGGCACCGGTGCGCCATGCGCGAGCCGCGCGCCGAGCGTGTGCGGCAGCGTCTTGTAGATCTGGTATTCCGTGCGACGGTCGAACGCGAGCGCGCGGCTGCCGTCCGCGCCCGCCTGCGGAATGCCGAAGTCGATGTAGTCGGACAGCACGCGCTCGTCCCAGCGCGCGAACGCCGGCTTCGCATGAAAATGGCGCCACGCTTCGTCGCGGCTCTTCCACTGCTGGCGGCGAGTGCGCGTCGCGGCCGCGGGCGACAGCCGGTCGTCGAGCCCCGTCCATTGCGACACCTTCAGCATGCTGCTGCGCCAGCCCGCGATCACCGGCGAGTCGAGCATCACGACGCCCCTCACCCACTGCGGTTTCTTCAGCGCCGCCATCAGCGACAGATAACCGCCCAGCGAATGCCCGACCAGATACACCGGCCGCTCGTACGCACGACCAATATCGTCGATCAGCTGGTCGACGAGATGCGGCCAGTCGCGCGTGACGGGAAAGCGCGCGTCATGGCCGATGCGTTCGATGAAGCGCAGCTCGTAGTCGTCGGCGAGTTCCGCGAAGATGGTCCGGTAGGTGGACGCCGGAAAGCCATTTGCATGCGAGAAGTGGATGATGTTTTTCAAATGTTTTTGTCTCCGTGTTGCGGACCGCCGCTCGTCACCGGCCCATCCAGTAGCGCCGGTGCGTGTCGCGATACCGCTCGAGCGACCATGCGGCGCCCTCCTCGCCGATGCGGACCGCGCCGTCCGTATCCGAACGCGCGAGCTCGATGTGCCGTGCTTCGTAGCGCGCCCACACGCCGGGGTTCGGATGATGAAAACGGTTGCGATAGCCTACCTGAAATACCGCGACGCGCGGCTCGACCGAGTCGAGGAAGGGCTCGGTCGACGAGGTCTTGCTGCCGTGATGCGGCACGAGCAGGATGTCGGCGCGCAACGCGTCGCGCATGCGGGCAACCAGCGCGCGTTCCTCGGGCGCTTCGTTGTCGGCCGTGATCAGTGCCGCGTGCGTGGCATCGCCATCTCGGCCCACTCGCCGTACCCGTAGTACGCAGCAGTGCGCGTTGGTCTTGCCGGTCAGCGGACCGGGTTGCGGCCACAGCACCGCGAACTCGACGCCGTCCCACTGCCAGCGCTGGCCGGCCGCGCAACGCACGGTGTCGGCATGGGCAGCCGTTGCGCGCTCCCATAACGGATGCCCAGGCGCCAGCGACGCAAGCAGCTGGCGCACCTCGATCCCGTCGAACACCGCCGACGCGCCGCCCGCGTGATCCGAATCGGCATGGCTGATGATGAGCGCATCCAGCGCGTCGATACCGCCTGCCCGCAGCACCGGCACGACGACCCGTTCGCCCGCATGAGTCGATTCGGGCCCGGGACCCGCGTCGAACAGCAGCCGGTGCTGCGCGGTCTCGACGAGAATCGATGCGCCCTGGCCGATGTCGAGCGCGGTCACGCGAAACGCGCCGGCTGGTGGCGTGTCGGGCAGCGGAAGGAGCAGCGGCAGCCACGCGAACGGCGCCGCGCCGCGCAATGGCCAGCCGCGCGGCGCGAGCGCCCAGATCACACCGAGCGCCGCCGCGGCGAGCGTCCAGCCGTCCGGCGCGCGCAGTTGCCAAACCGCCCACGCAGGCCCCGACACCAGGCGAAGCCCCGACATGAGCAGATCGAGCAAGCTGTGTGCGAGGCGAAACAGCAGCGCATCGAACGGCGCGGGCAGCGCGACACCCGCGAGCACGACCGGCGTCACCGACACGCTCACCCACGGTATCGCGAACGCATTCGCGAGCGGGCCGATCAATGGAATCTGCGCGAACCACAGCGCGGTCAGCGGCGCGAGCGCGATCGTTACCGCGAACTGCACGCGTGCGCCGCTCTCGATTCTTGAACGTATCCGGACGCCTTTGCGGCGCAGCCACGCGATGCAGGCTGTCCATCTCGATGCGCGTCGCGGAAGCCTTTCATCGCGGTCGCGGTCGTCGTACGGATCGACGTCGATGTCGACGTCGTCCACCGCGCGCGAAGCGGGCCGCGAACGCGGCGCCGCCGACGACATCGCGAACGCGATCGCAGCGACCGCGCAGAACGACAGCCAGAACCCGGCCGACAGCACGGCCCACGGATCGACGACGAGCACGAGCCCCAGCGCCCACGCCAGCACCACGGAAGGCGCGACGCTGCGTCCGCTGACGAACGCCAGCGCGACGACGCCGAGCATCCACAGCACACGCTGCGCGGGCACGTTGAAACCGGCGAGGCCCGCATGAATCGCCGCGAACAGCACGCCAGCAAGCGCGGACACATACGGCGCCGGCATGCGCAACGGCCAGTCGCGCCCGACGAAACACGAACGCCGCCACAACGCGCCGGCGAACCAGGCTGCGAGGCCCGTCACGAAACCGATATGCAACCCCGAGATCGCGACCAGATGACTCGTGCCGGTGCGGCGCATCAGTTGCCAGTCCGCATCGCTGACGCCGTCCTGCGCGCCCACCGCAAGCGCCGTGACGATGCCGCGGTGCGCCGAGTCTGGCAGCGCCTTCTCGATGCGCGCGCGGACTTTCGCGCGCCATCGGTCGAACCCTATGGACGGGCCCGTTGCCGAGCCGGGCAAGCGCATCGAGCTTGCCGCGTCGCTCACGTCGCCGGTTGCGCGGATGTTGCGCGCGAAGAGCGCGGCTTCGCCGTCGCGGCCGCCGAAGTTCGCGTAGCCGTGCGGCCGTTTGAGACGCACGCGCAATTGCCAGTGCTCGCCGGGCGTCAGTGAGGGAAGTGCTTGCGATGACGGTTGCGGCAAGCCGTCAGGCGCCTGTTCAGCGCCCGGTCGCACGCGCGGTTGCGACGGCAACGGCGACGCTTGCGAAACCTTCGCCCGCGCCGCAGGCTCGCGCTCCGCCACCCACGTCAATTGCACGAGCGGCGGAAAGCGTTCGGCCGTGGGCTCCGCCGATTCCACCGCAAACAGAAAGCGCACGCCGCTCGAATCGCGCGTGGGCAATCCCTTCACGTAACCGCGCACATCGATATCGCGACCTTCGAGCGCTGCCGGCAATTCGTATGCGATGCGCGCATCCGCCCGCATCGCTGCGTAGAGAAACCCGCAGCACGACGCGGCAAGCAGAACCGCGAGCCAGCCCGCGCCGGAAACTACGCGCGAGCGCCAGATACCATCCAGGGAATATGCTGCTGCAAAAGAAAAACGCGCCGACGAACGCAGACACCAGCGCGCAGCACCCGCCAGTACGCCCGCCATCGCACACACGGCGAGCGGCATCCAGCCACCCGGCAACACACCTTGCTGCTGCAACCACCACACGCCCAACGCAAACCCGCCCCAGACCGCCCGCATGCTCCCTCCGCCGCCCGCTCGCCAGATGCGGCGAACGAATGCTCAGGAATGGCCACCGCGAAACGATTATGCGGACAAAAGCGCGAGCCGCGGCAGCGCTGCGTGAGCGTTAGCCGTTGTGCCTAGTGCGAGCGCTTCGGGATCGAGATTGCGCAGTTCCGCGAGGATCGCGCCGATGCGAGGCACCTGGTCCGGCGTATTGCGTTCGCGATAAAGCCACGCGGGTGAGATATCGGGTGCATCGGTTTCGACGACGATCGCATCGAGCGGCAACTGGGTCGCGAGACGGCGAATCTGCTTCGCGCGTTCGAACGTCAGATTGCCGCCGAAGCCGAGATGCATGCCGTGATCGATGAACGCCTGCGCCTGCTGGAAACTGCCGTTGAACGCATGCGCGATGCCGCGATGCACCTGGTGACGGCGCAGGCCCTTCAACACCTGGTCCTGCGATTTGCGCACGTGGCAGATCGCCGGCAGATCGAACTCGCGGGCGAGCCGCAACTGCTCGTTGAAGAAAAACTGCTGACGCGCGTCGTCGAGCCCAACGACAAAGTAGTCGAGCCCGATCTCACCGATGCCGACGAAGCGCAGATCGTCGAGACTCGCCTCGATCTCCATGCGCAGCGCGTCGAGATCGGCGTCCTCGGCTTGCGGCGTGAAGAGCGGATGGATGCCGAGCGCGTAGGCGCCGCCATCGAGCGAATGGGCGAGCGCGCGAACCCGCTCGAAGTTGAAGCGCGCGACGCCCGGTATCACGATCCGCGCGACGCCCGCGGCACGCGCGGACGCGGCGACCTCATCGCGGTCCGCATCGAACTCGCCGGCATCGAGATGACAGTGCGTATCGATCCACATCGGCGCGCCTCGCCAGTCAGGTTGGCAACGAAAACAGCATGACGTGTGCCTAGACCGGCACCGGCGGCTCCTCGTGCAGCACGCCGTCGCGCAGACGCAGCGTACGGTCGCAGCGCGCGGCGAGATCGGGATCGTGCGTGACGATCACGAAGCTCGTATCGAGCGTCGCCGACAGTTCGAGCATCAGGTTGAACACCGTGTCCGCCGTGCCGCCGTCGAGGTTGCCGGTCGGTTCGTCGGCAAGCACGCAGGCCGGCTTCGTGACGAGCGCCCGCGCGATCGCGACACGCTGCCGCTCGCCGCCCGACAGTTCGCCCGGCCGGTGTTTCGCGCGATGCGCGAGACCGACGCGGTCGAGCGTTTCGAGCGCCGCGGCGCGCGCGGCTTCGGTCGGCATCCGGCGGATGCGCAGCGGCATCGCGACGTTGTCGAGCGCGGTGAATTCGGGCAGCAGATGATGGAACTGATAGACGAAGCCGAGCGCGCGGTTGCGCAGATCGTTGCGCTCGCGCTCGGACAGCTTCGTGAACGGCTTGCCGAGCAGCGACACCGCGCCGGCGCTCGGTTCGTCGAGGCCGCCCAGCACGTGCAGCAGCGTGCTCTTGCCCGAGCCGGACGCACCGACGATCGCGAGCTTCTCGCCTCGCCGCACCGAAAGCTCCGCGTTGTTCAGCACCGGCACGTTGAGGCCGCCCTGCACGAATGCCTTCGAGATATGGGTGGCTTCGAGTACGAACGGATGGAGCGCGGCGGCGTCGGACATGGCTTGCGGAGTGGAACGATCATTCATAGCGCAGCGCCTCCGCCGGGCGGATCTTCGCGCCGCGCCAGCTCGGGTACAAGGTTGCGACGGCCGATAGCGCGAACGCGATCAACCCGATGCGGATCACGTCGCTCGCCACCAGCTCCGACGGCAGCTCGCTGATGAAATACACGGAAGGCGGCAGGAACTGCACGCCGAACAGATGCTCGATCTGCGGCACGAGCCACGGAATGCTCCACGCGATCAGGCAGCCGAGCGCGACGCCGGTGGCCGTGCCGATGAAGCCGATCGTCACGCCCTGCACGACGAAGATTTTCATGATCGAGCGAGGCTGCGCGCCGAGCGTGCGCAGGATCGCGATGTCCGCCTGCTTGTTGGTCACCGTCATCACGAGCGACGACACGAGGTTGAACGCCGCCACCGCGATGATCAGCGTGAGGATGATGAACATCATGCGCTTCTCGATCTGCACGGCTGAGAACCACGTCTTGTTCTGCTGCGTCCAGTCGCGTATGTACAGGTCTCCGGACAGCGTGCCCGCCAGCTGATGCGCGACTTCCGGCGCACGCTGCATGTCTTTCAGGCGCAGCCGCACGCCGGTCGGCGCGGGCAGGCGGAACAGCACTTCGGCGTCGTGGATGTTGATCAGTGCGAGCGTGCTGTCGTACTCGTAGTGGCCGGACTCGAAGAGCCCCACCACGTTGAACTGCTTCAGGCGCGGCAGCATGCCGGCCGGCGTGATCGAGCCTTCCGGCGCGACGAGCGTGATGCGGTCGCCCACCTGCACGCCGAGGTTCGCGGCAAGGTCGGCGCCGAGCACGATGTTGAAGTCGCCCGGCGTCAGCGCGTTCAGGCTGCCTGCTTTCATTTCCTTGCCGATGTCGGACACCTGCGGTTCGAGCGACGGCTCGACGCCGCGCAGCGCGACGCCGCTCACCGAGTCGGCGCGTGTGAGCAGCGCCTGGGCGTCGACGTACGGCGCAGCGCCGATCACTTCCTTGTTCTGCTTCGATTCCTGCGCGGTGAGCTGCCAGTTCGGCATGGAACCCGTCGGCGAGAAGATCTCGACGTGCGCAAGCACCGACAGCATGCGGTCGCGCACTTCCTTCTGGAAGCCGTTCATCACCGACAGCACGACGATCAGCGCCGCGACGCCGAGCGCAATGCCCGACATCGACACGAGCGCGATGAAGGAAATGAAGCCATTGCCGGTCGTGCGTTTGCCGGCGCGCGTGTAGCGCCAGCCAATCTGCCATTCGTAGGGAAATTTCAAGCGAATCCTTTCTGCATTGATCTGCTGACTGCGACTGCAGGTGTCGGTCTGGCGCTTATCGTGCGATCGTCCCGTGGCGCGTGCCTGTCGCGATGATCGTTGGGCGCCCGCGCACACCGAATGGTTCCGGAAAGGCGCCTGGGCGGCCACTGCCAACCGCGTTACCACCTCTTTCGAACCGCGCGATGCGCTCCGATCAAGCGCGAAGTTTGCCACACAATGCCCTGCCGCTCCGGGAACGGGCCGGATGCCGCGAGCGTATACAATGCGGTCCATCACGCCAACGCGCAGCACCATGCCCGCCAACCTGCCTCGCCGTCTGCATCTCCTTCTGCCTTTCGCGCTGCCCGCCGCAGCCGATGCATCCACCGCGCTGCACCATCTCGACAGCCCTGCGCTCGACCGGCTGGTCGCTCGCGCGACGCTCGTCGAACGCGTGATCGGTGAAGACTTCCAGCGCACGCTGCCGCACGAGCGCTGGGTCGCGCGCCAGTTCGGCGCGGTGCCGGCGCATGCGGCAACCAGCGCGGCCGCGAATGCACCTGCCGGCGCGTCATCCGCGCTGAACGGCGGCGGCGCCGACGACGAAGCGCCGCTCGCGCCGTATATGCTGCGCGCGGACGGCGGCGAGCCGGGCGACGCCGTGTGGGCCTGCGTGCAGCCGGTGCACGTGCGGATCGCGCATGACCACCTCGTGCTGATCGATCCCGCCGCGCTCGAACTCGCCGACGACGAAGCCGCCGCGCTGTTCGCCGTCGCGCGTCCGCTGATCGAGGAAATGGGCGTACGGATCGAAGCACCGCAGCCGCGCCGCTGGTATCTGTCGAGCGCGTCGCTCGGCACGCTCGCGGGCGCGTCGCCGCTGCGCGCGAGCGGCCGCAACATCGAGATCTGGCTGCCGCACGAAGCGAAGTCCGGCGAACGCTCGCGCGCGTGGATGAAGCTGCAGAACGAAGTGCAGATGGCCTGGTTCCAGCACCCGGTCAACGAGGCGCGCGAAGCGCGCGGCCTGCCCGCCGTCAACTCGATCTGGTTCCATGCGCAGGGCGCCGCGCAGCCGGTGAAGAGTCCGTTCGCGCGGGTGCTGTCCGACGCGGCCGCGACCCGCGGTCTGGCGCTTGCGGCCAGCACGCCCGCAGGCGCGCCGCCCGCGACGTTCGCCGCATTGAACCAAGCTGGCCATTCAGATGCAACGCGCGCAGATGCAACGGGCGCGACGCTCGTCGAACTCGATCCGTTCTCGGTGCCGTTCATTTCGCAGGACTGGGCAAGCTGGAATGCCGCAGCCCACGCGCTCGAACGCGACTGGTTCGCGCCCGCGCTCGACGCGCTGCAAACAGGCAAGCTCGCGCAACTCGGCATCACGCTGTGCGGCGACACCGGCTCCGTCACGCTCGACATCACGCGCGGCGATCTGCGCAAGTTCTGGCGGCGGCGGATGCTCGCATCGCTGCTGATCGAATGACGCAAATGACGCGAACGATGCAAACGATGCAAACGATGCGCGCGCACTCCATGAACACCCTTCCGCTTTCCGGCCTGACCGCATGACCCGAATCGTTACGCGCCCCGCCTCTCCCGCCGACGCCGAAGCGCTGGTCCGCCACGGCCTGCATCCGGTGCTCGCGCGCCTCTATGCATCGCGCGGCGTCTGCCAGCCCGACGAGATCGAAACGGCGCTCGCGCGCCTCGTGCCGCCGGCCGGCCTGAAGGGCTGCGACGCCGCCGCCGCGCTGCTCGCCGATGCGCTCGAACAGGACCACTCGATGCTGGTCGTCGCGGACTACGACTGCGACGGCGCAACCGCCTGCGCGGTTGCCGTGCGCGGCCTCCGGATGTTCGGCGCGAAAGTCGACTACCTGGTGCCGAACCGCTTCGAGTACGGCTACGGACTCACGCCCGAGATCGTCGAGCTCGCGGCGTCCCGGCCGCTGGGCAAGCCCGACCTGCTGATCACGGTGGACAACGGCATCGCGAGCGTCGAAGGCGTCGAGGCGGCGAACGCGCTCGGCATCGACGTGCTCGTCACCGACCACCACCTGCCCGGCGACACGCTGCCGGTCGCACGCGCGATCGTCAATCCGAACCAGCCGGGCTGCACGTTCCCGAGCAAGTGCCTCGCGGGCGTCGGCGTGATGTTCTACGTGCTGCTCGCACTGCGCGCGGAACTGCGCGCGCGCGGCGCGTTCGGCGACGCGCGTCCCGAGCCGCGGCTCGACGGCCTGCTCGATCTCGTCGCGCTCGGCACCGTCGCCGACGTGGTGAAGCTCGACGGCAACAACCGCGTGCTGGTCGCGCAGGGCCTGCAGCGGATCCGCAACGGACGCATGCAGCCGGGCATCGCGGCGCTCTTTCGCGCGGCCGCCCGGGACGCGCGCGTGGCATCCGCGTTCGATCTCGGCTTCGGGCTCGGGCCGCGCCTGAATGCCGCCGGACGGCTGTCCGACATGTCGCTCGGCATCGAATGCCTGACGACGGACGACGTCGGCCGCGCGTGGGCGCTCGCGCAGCAGCTCGACACGATGAACCGCGAGCGGCGCGAAATCGAGGCGGGCATGCAGCAGCAGGCGCTCGCCGATCTGTCCTCGATCGACGCGACGGATCTCACGTCGCGCACCACCATCACCCTCTTCAACGCGGCGTGGCATCAGGGCGTGATCGGGATCGTCGCGGGCCGGCTGAAGGAGAAATTCAACCGCCCGTCGTTCACGTTCGCGCCCGCCGACGACAGCGGCGAGACCGTCAAGGGTTCGGGCCGCTCGATTCCCGGCTTCCACCTGCGCGACGCGCTCGATCTCGTATCGAAACGCGAGCCGGGCCTGATTCACCGCTTCGGCGGCCATGCGATGGCGGCGGGCCTCACGATCAGCGCCGCGGACGTGCCGCGCTTCACCGCCGCGTTCGAAGCGGTGGGCCGCGAATGGCTGACGGAAGACACGCTCGCGCGTATCGTCGAGACCGACGGCGATCTGGAAGACGCGTACTTCACGCCGCAGTTCGTGCAGCTGATCGACGCGGCCGTGTGGGGCCAGGGCTTTCCGGCGCCGGTATTTTCGGGCGAATTCGACGTGATGTCGCAGGCGCTCGTGAAGGACAAGCACCTGAAGCTGCAGCTGATGCGCGGCCGCCAGCGCTTCAACGCGATCTGGTTCAACCACACGGACACGCTGCCCGCCCGCGCAGTGCTGGCGTATCGCCTGACGAGCGACACATGGAACGGCGTGTCGCGGGTGCAGCTGATCGTCGAGCACGCGGCGCCTTGAGGTGTGAGATTCCGCGCGAAATCCCGTGCAATCCACGCTGTTCCTCGGCTCCGGCCACCCCTTCCCGGCCCGGATTCGCCCCTCGATCGGCTATAATTTCGTCTTTTGACGAAGCCACGAACGATCGACATGGAAGCGGAACGACTCAACGCGCTCGAAAGTACTCTCGCGGACCTGCGCCAGCGCGCGGGCGAGCTACGGGGGTATCTTTGACTACGACGCCAAGGCAGTACGGCTGATCGAAGTCAATCGCGAACTCGAAGACCCTGACGTCTGGAACGACTCGAAGCACGCGCAGGCGCTCGGCAAGGAAAAGAAGCTGCTCGACGGCGTCGTCGGCACGCTGAACGCGCTGGAAGCCGATCTCCAGGACACGCAGGACCTGTTCGAGATGGCGCGCGAGGAAAACGACGACGACACCTTCGTCGCGTGCGAGGAAGACGCGGGCAAACTAGAGGCGCGCGTCGCGGACATGGAATTCCGCCGGATGTTCTCGAACCCGGCCGATCCGAACAACGCGTTCATCGACATCCAGGCGGGCGCGGGCGGCACCGAAGCGTGCGACTGGGCGTCGATGCTGCTGCGCCAGTACCTGCGCTACTGCGAACGCAAGGGCTTCAAGACCGAAGTGCTCGAAGAGTCGGAAGGCGACGTGGCCGGCATCAAGAGCGCGACGATCAAGGTCGAAGGCGAATACGCATACGGCTTCCTGCGCACCGAAACCGGCATTCACCGCCTCGTGCGCAAGTCGCCGTTCGATTCGTCGGGCGGCCGTCATACGTCGTTCTCGTCGGTGTTCGTGTATCCGGAAATCGACGATTCGTTCGAAGTGGAAGTCAACCCGGCGGATCTACGCATCGATACGTTCCGCGCGTCGGGCGCCGGCGGCCAGCACATCAACAAGACCGATTCGGCGGTGCGGATCACGCACATGCCGAGCGGCATCGTCGTGCAGTGCCAGAACGACCGCTCGCAGCACCGTAACCGCGCCGAAGCGATGGCGATGCTGAAATCGCGTCTCTACGAAGCCGAGATGCGCAAGCGCCAGTCCGAGCAGGACAAGCTCGAGTCGAGCAAGTCGGACGTGGGCTGGGGTCACCAGATCCGCTCGTACGTGCTCGACAACAGCCGCATCAAGGATCTGCGCACCAACGTCGAAATCAGCAACACGAAGAGCGTGCTCGACGGCGATCTCGACGCGTTCATCAGCGCCAGTCTCAAGCAGGGCATCTGACGCGTCGACGCGCGGCCGCCTCTCATCACGGGCTGCCGCGCGGTTTCATACTGTCGCAAACCCAAGCACGCAGCATCACCCTGGCTTTCCCGCCGCGCATCGCTCGCGCGGCCACGACTACCGAACCATCATGACCGAACCGACCCAACCGAACGCAGCCGGAGCACCGGAGGACGACAACAAGATCATCGCGGAACGCCGCGAGAAGCTCCGTGCGCTGCGCGAGCAAGGCGTCGCCTACCCGAACGATTTCCGCCCGACCCACCACGCCGCCGATCTGCAGAAGGATTACGCGGAAGCGGATAAAGACGCGCTCGAAGCGAAACCGCTCGACGTCGCGATCGCGGGCCGCATGATGCTGAAGCGCGTGATGGGCAAGGCGAGCTTCGCGACGGTGCGCGACGGCTCGGGCCAGATCCAGTTCTTCATTACGCCGGCCGACGTCGGCGAAACGGCGTACGAGGCCTTCAAGAAGTGGGACATGGGCGACATCGTCGCCGCGCGCGGCCAGCTCTTTCGCACCAACAAGGGCGAGCTGTCGGTGCGCTGCACGGAGCTGCGCCTGCTGTCGAAGTCGCTGCGTCCGCTGCCGGACAAGTTCCATGGCCTCGCCGACCAGGAAACGCGCTACCGCCAGCGCTATGTCGACCTGATCGTCACGCCGGAAGCACGCGCAACCTTCCAGGCGCGCACGAAGGCGATGTCGTCGATCCGCCGCTTCATGTCGGACGCGAACTTCATGGAAGTCGAAACGCCGATGCTGCACCCGATTCCGGGCGGCGCCGCGGCGAAGCCGTTCGTCACGCATCACAACGCGCTCGACATGCAGATGTTCCTGCGCATCGCGCCGGAGCTGTACCTGAAGCGGCTCGTCGTCGGTGGCTTCGAGCGCGTGTTCGAGATCAACCGTAACTTCCGGAACGAAGGCGTGTCGCCGCGCCACAATCCGGAATTCACGATGATGGAGTTCTACGCCGCGTACACCGATTACCGCTGGCTGATGGACTTCACCGAACAGTTGATCCGCCAGGCCGCAGTCGACGCGCTCGGCACCGCGACGATCACCTATCAGGGCCGCGAGCTCGATCTGGGCAAGCCGTTCCATCGCCTGACGATCACCCAGGCGATCCAGAAATACGCGCCGCAATACACGGACGGTCAGCTGTCCGATACCGCATTCCTGCGCAGCGAGCTGAAGAAGTTCGGCGTCGATACGAACCAGCCGGCGTTCCTGAACGCGGGCGTCGGTTCGCTGCAGCTCGCGCTCTTCGAGGAAACGGCGGAATCGCAGCTGTGGGAGCCGACCTTCATCATCGACTACCCGATCGAAGTGTCGCCGCTCGCGCGCGCATCGGACTCGCTCGAGAACATCACCGAGCGTTTCGAACTCTTCATCACCGGCCGCGAGATCGCGAACGGCTTCTCGGAACTGAACGATCCGGAAGACCAGGCCGCGCGCTTCAAGAAGCAGGTCGAGCAGAAAGACGCCGGCGACGAGGAAGCGATGTTCTACGACGCCGACTACATCCGCGCGCTCGAATACGGGATGCCCCCGACGGGTGGCTGCGGTATCGGCATCGACCGCCTCGTGATGCTGCTGACCGACAGCCCCAGCATCCGCGACGTGATCCTGTTCCCGCATCTGCGTCGCGAAGATTAAAGGCGGCGCTCTGAGACGTGTCCGGCGCTGCGCTATGCCGACGCCGGACACCGCCATCGCACGATCGGCGCAGCGCAACGCTGCCTGTCCGTTGGTCGCGTTGATCATTTGTAACTATGGGTAAAAGCTGCACGCGCCATGCCGGTGCGACTTGCATCCGGCATTTGTTGCGACACCATTGAAGGCCGCGCCCATTGGCCGTTCGATACTTCCTGCGGGATCGCCGCGGTGCGCTGGCATAAAGCTTGTTACAAATAGATAAGCTTACATTCGAGGTTTGTCCGACAGTACGGTTTGACGGTCTGCCAGACCGATCGAACCGACTCTGCCAAGACGGAGGCACGAAATGGACAACATCAACGAACCACGCTCACCGAAACGACTTCACCCGCTGATCGCGACCGCCGCAGGCGCCGTGATCGTCGCGAGCCTCGCTGCGACCGCCGCGATCACCGGCGTGTTCCCGAAGGCATCCAGCACCAGCGCTCAATCCGATCAGACCACCGGCGCGCCGATCATCGCGTCGTCGCAACCGGTTGTGGATTCGGCCGCGCCGGCGGGGACGAATGCGCAGCAGCAGGCCCAGTTGCAGCAGCAACAGGCGGCAGCGGCGCAGCAGCAGGCTCAACAGCAACAGGCGCAAGCCCAACCGCAGCAGCCTGAACAGCCCGCGCCGCAGACGGCCCAGCAGGTGCCGGCACAGCCCTACCCGCAGCAGCAACAGCCTAATTACGCACAGCAGCCGCAGTACGCGCAGCAGGCTCCTGCACCCGCGGCGGTGTGTTCGTCGTGCGGCGTCGTCGAGGGCATCTCGGCGCAGCGGCAGGAAGGCCACGGTACCGGCATCGGCGCGGTGGGCGGCGCGCTGGCCGGCGGCGTGGTCGGTAACCAGTTCGGCAGCGGCGGCGGCCGTACCGCGATGACGATTCTCGGCGCGGTCGGCGGCGGCTTTGCCGGTAACGCGGTCGAAAAGCACGTGCGCAGCACGACGGTCTATTCGGTGCGCGTGCATATGGAAAACGGCCGCACGCGCTACTTCACGTATCACGAAGCGCCGCCGTTCCAGCAGGGCGAACGCGTGCGGATCCAGAACGGCACGCTGGTGGCTGGCTGATCGCGTGACCGCTGTGGCGCCTTCGCGAGTGGGCCACACCGACGCTCGCTCGCGAAGCGGCCCACAAACCCAGGCCCGCAAACGAAAAAGGCGACCCGCATGGGTCGCCTTTTTCACGTCACGGACAACGAGCGCCGTCGTACGCGCGGTGGACGTCACCCTCGCGCACCTGCGGCAATCGGAGCATCAATAATCCGCGTCCTCGATCCACGCGGCCTGGATCGCCTCGAGAATCCGTTCGCTCGATTTGTCGGGCGCGTCGTCGAAGCCTTCGAGTTCCGTCACCCAGCGATGCAGGTCCGTGAAACGCACGTATTGCGGATCGACGTCCGGGTGCGTGTCCGTCAGGGCCATCGCGATGTCCTGCGTATCGGTCCACTTCATGGCAGCTCGCTCCTGTTAGTGATTTTCCTTCGCGTGATTGATCGAGTAGCGCGGGATTTCGACGACGAGGTCGGCATCCTCGGGCACCATCGCCTGACAGGATAGACGCGATTCCGGCTCCAGTCCCCATGCCTTGTCGAGCAGATCGTCTTCGTCTTCCTCGGACGGCTCGAGCGCATTGAAGCCCTCGCGCACGATCACGTGGCAGGTCGTGCACGCGCACGACTTCTCGCAGGCATGCTCGATCTCGATGCCGTTGTCGAGCAGGTTGTCGCAGACGCTCTTGCCCGGCACGGCGTCGATTACCGCGCCCTCCGGACACAGTTCGACGTGAGGCAGCACAACGATTTGAGGCATACAGTTTCCGTTAGTCTGGGACCACGGCCGCCGCGTCCATCAGGGCGACGTGCCATGTCATTTTACTGGCGGCTTGCGCGCTGTCGACGCAGTTTTCCCCGCGTTGCGCGACCCTTGCCGTCCATGTTCGATCGAGCTTCGGCGAGCCTTTCAGGATCGCGCTCAGATCTCGTCGAGTTTGCGCCCTGAAAGCGCGCGGCGAATGCCCTTGTCCATGCGGCGCGCGGCGAATTCGTCGGTGCCTTCGGCGAGCGTTTTGGTCGCTGCTTCGATCGCATCCACGTCGTCGCCCTGCACGACGCCTTGCAGTGCCACGACGAGCGTATCGAGCTGCGCGCGTTCCGCGTCGTCGAGCAGTTCGCCGTCGGCGGCGAGCGCCGCATGCGTCGCTTCGATCAGCCGCTGCCCTTCGACCTGCGCCTCGCGCAGCGCACGCGCGCGCATGTCGATCTCGGCGGTCTTGAAGCTGTCTTCGAGCATCCGCGCGACATCGGCGTCGGCGAGTCCATACGACGGCTTCACCACCACCGACGCCTCCACGCCCGACAGCTGCTCGCGCGCGAACACCGACAGCAGGCCATCCGCATCAACCTGATAGGTCACACGAATCCGCGCGGCGCCGGCCGCCATCGGCGGAATGCCGCGCAGCTCGAAGCGCGCGAGCGAACGGCAATCGGAGACGAGCTCGCGCTCGCCCTGCACGACGTGAATCGCCATCGCGGTCTGACCGTCCTTGAAGGTGGTGAAATCCTGCGCGCGCGCGACCGGAATGGTCGAATTGCGCGGCACGATCTTCTCGGTGAGGCCGCCCATCGTTTCCACGCCGAGCGACAGCGGGATCACGTCGAGCAGCAGCCAGTCGTCGCCATCGCCGCCGCGGTTGCCCGCGAGCAGGTCGGCCTGGATCGCTGCGCCGAGCGCGACGACCTGATCCGGGTCGAGATTGGTGAGCGGCGGCTGGCCGAAGAACGCCTCGACCGCGCGCCGGATCACCGGCATCCGCGTCGCGCCGCCAACCAGCACCACGCCCTTGATGTCCGCGGGCGTCACCTTCGCGTCGCGCAGTGCGCGTTTCGTGGGGCCGAGCGTGCGTTGCACGAGCGCTTCAGTCAGCTGCGCGAAGGTCGCTTCGTCGATCGTCTGATCGAGGCGTGTACCGTTCGCGAGCGTGACGGCGAGCGGCGCATGCGGTTCGGCCGACAGCGCTTCTTTCACGTTGCGCACGCTGTCGAGGAGCAGACGCACGTCTTCGGGCGCGAGCGACTGCAGTTCGATGCCAGCTGTGGCGAGCACGTGGCGGAACAGCGCATGATCGAAATCGTCGCCGCCGAGCGCCGAGTCGCCGCCCGCCGCGAGCACTTCGAACACGCCCTTGGTCAGCCTCAGGATCGACAGGTCGAAGGTGCCGCCGCCCAGGTCGTACACCGCGTACAGCCCTTCGGCCGCGTTATCGAGCCCGTAGGCGATCGCGGCCGCGGTCGGTTCGTTGAGCAGACGCAGCACATTGAGGCCCGCGAGCCGTGCGGCGTCTTTCGTCGCCTGACGCTGCGCTTCGTCGAAGTACGCGGGCACCGTGATCACCGCGCCGACGAGTTCGTCGCCGAGCGAGTCTTCCGCGCGCTGACGCAGCGTCGCGAGAATTTCCGCGGACACTTCGACCGGGCTCTTCACGCCGTCGACAGTACGGATCTGCACCATGCCCGGCGCATCGACGAAGTCGTAAGGCGCATTCTCGGCGCCCTCCACTTCGCTCTTGCCGCGGCCCATGAAACGCTTCACCGAAACGATCGTGTTGCGCGGATCGATGACCGCCTCGGCCTTCGCCGCACGGCCGATGCGCCGCCCGCCCTCTTCGAGGTAACGCACGACCGACGGCAGCAGCACGTGGCCATCCTCGTCGGGCAAAACGTCCGGCGAGCCGCTGCGCACCGCGGCGACCAGCGAGTTTGTCGTGCCGAGATCGATGCCGACCGCGAGCCGCCGTTGATGCGGCGCGGGCGCCATGCCGGGTTCGGAGATTTGCAGTAAAGCCATCGTGATCTTCGTAGGGAGTTCGTTCGCCGCGCACGCGCGCGGCTCGTTCATCTGTTCGGTGCTGCGTCTGCTGCCTCTAAACGTCGAGCCTTTCGATCTGCGCGCCCACTTCGTGCGCGACCCGCTCGATGAACATCAGTTGCCGCACCGCTTCGCCGGCAGCCTGATCGGCGCCGCTGTCGAGCAGTTTGCCGAGCCGCTCGAAACGCACGCGTTCTTCGTCGCGCAGTTCGCCGAGCAATGCATCGAGCGCATCGACGTTCTTCGCCGCGGCGGCATCTTCGATGCTCTCGCGCCATTCCATCTGCTGCATCAGGAACGCCGGCTCCATCGCGGTGTTGTTCTCCGCGCCGACGTCGACGCCGCGCAGCGAAAGCAGATAACGCGCGCGCTTCAGCGGATCGCGCAGCGTCTGATAGGCCTCGTTCGCGCGCGTCGCCCATTGCATCGCTATGCGCTTCTGCGCGTCGCCGGCGGCCGCGAAGCGGTCCGGATGCACCTGCGCCTGCACGGTCCGATACGCATCGTTGAGCGCGTCCGCATCGATCGAAAACCGCGCGGGCAGATGAAACAGGTCGAAGTGGCTGTCTTTCAGCGAGGCCATGACAATGTTCGTTGCTGTGTTGCGATTGAAGTGCCGCCGCGGCGATCCGCGATCTCGCGCAGCGAGCCGCAGTTCAATCTACGCCGCACAAACTAAAAAGGCGGCACACGCCGCCTTTTGTCCGCTCGTGGCGGCGTTACACCCGGAACGACTCGCCGCACCCGCACTCGTCTTTCACGTTCGGGTTGTTGAAGCGGAAGCCTTCGTTCAGGCCTTCGCGCGCGAAGTCGAGTTCGGTGCCGTCGATGTACGCAAGGCTCTTCGGGTCGACGATGACCTTCACGCCATTGCTCTCGAACACCTGGTCTTCCGTGGCGAGCTCGTCGACGTACTCCAGCTTGTACGCGAGCCCCGAGCAGCCGGTGGTGCGCACGCCGAGCCGCAGCCCGATACCCTTGCCGCGCCGGGTCAGATACTTTTGCACGTGCTGTGCCGCTTTTTCGGTCAACGTAATGGCCATATCGCGTTACGCCGTTGCTTCGTTCGCGCCCGTGGCGGATGCAGTTGCCGGTGCAGCCGCGCCGTGACGCTGCTTGTAGTCGGCGACCGCTGCCTTGATCGCGTCTTCCGCGAGGATCGAGCAGTGGATCTTCACCGGCGGCAGCGCGAGCTCTTCGGCGATCTGCGTGTTCTTGATCGACAGCGCCTGGTCCAGCGTCTTGCCCTTCACCCACTCGGTGACGAGCGAGCTCGACGCGATCGCCGAACCGCAACCGTAGGTCTTGAACTTCGCGTCTTCGATCACGCCGTCCGCGCCCACGCGGATCTGCAGCTTCATCACGTCGCCGCAGGCCGGCGCGCCGACCATGCCCGTACCGACCGTCTCGTCGTCCTTCGAGAACGAACCGACGTTGCGCGGGTTTTCGTAGTGGTCCAGCACCTTGTCGCTATAAGCCATGATTGCACTCCTTCAATTCTGTTCGGTAGTTCGACGCTCGTGCTTCCGTGCGCGTCGACCGTCAATGCGTGCGTTCGTTTCCTTCGAGCCGTGCGCCCTTGAACGGCGCGATCAGTGCGCGGCCCACTGGATCGTCGTCAGGTCGATGCCGTCCTTGTGCATCTCCCACAGCGGCGACAGGTCGCGCAGCTTCGCGATCTTGCCCTTCAGCAGGTTGATCACGTAGTCGACGTCCTGTTCCGTCGTGAAACGGCCGACCGTGAAGCGGATCGAGCTGTGTGCGAGTTCGTCGTTGCGGCCGAGCGCGCGCAGCACGTACGACGGCTCGAGCGAAGCCGACGTGCACGCCGAACCCGACGACACCGCAACGTCCTTCACCGCCATGATCAGCGACTCGCCTTCGACGAAGTTGAAGCTGATGTTCAGGTTGTGCGGCACACGCTGTTCCATGTCGCCGTTCACATAGGTTTCCTCGATTTCCTGCAGGCCGCGCAGCAGCTTGTCGCGCAGCATGCGGATGCGTTCGTTCTCGGTGGCCATTTCTTCGCGCGCGATACGGAACGCTTCGCCCATGCCGACGATCTGGTGCGTGGCCAGCGTGCCCGAGCGCATGCCGCGCTCGTGGCCGCCGCCGTGCATCTGCGCTTCGATCCGCACACGCGGCTTGCGGCGCACGTACAGCGCGCCGATGCCCTTCGGGCCATAGGTCTTGTGCGCCGAGAACGACATCAGGTCGACCTTCAGCTTCTGCAGGTCGATCTCGACCTTGCCGGTGGCCTGCGCCGCGTCGACGTGGAAAATGATGCCTTTTTCACGGCAGATTTCGCCGATCGTCGCGATGTCCTGGATCACACCGATCTCGTTGTTCACATGCATCACCGACACGACGATCGTGTCCGGGCGCAGCGCCGCCTTGAATGCGTCGAGATCGATCAGGCCATCGGGCTTCACGTCGAGGTACGTGACTTCGAAGCCTTCGCGCTCGAGATCGCGGGTGGTGTCGAGCACGGCCTTGTGCTCGGTCTTCACCGTGATCAGGTGCCGGCCCTTGCTCTTGTAGAAGCGCGCGGCGCCCTTTAGCGCGAGGTTGTCGGATTCGGTCGCGCCCGACGTCCAGATGATTTCGCGCGGGTCCGCGTTCACGAGCGCGGCGACCTGCTCGCGCGCTTCCTCGACCGCGCGTTCCGCGGTCCAGCCGTACGCGTGACTACGCGACGCCGGGTTGCCGAACTGCTCGCGCAGATACGGAATCATCTTGTCCACCACGCGCGGATCGACCGGGGTCGTGGCGCTGTAGTCCATGTAAATGGGCAGGTGGGGAATATCGTTGTTCATCAATTGCTCCGGGGACATCGATGCTCTGGCCGAACTCGTCCGCGTTCTTTGCGCGCCAGCATGACCGGCGCGCCGCGCGGATCAGGAACTCGCCATGTTGAAAACGGAATTCGGACCCTTCGGCGCCACGCGGGTCGGTTCGACCGGCGGCGCCTCGCTGCGGCGATCGCGCAGCACCGCCGGCGCGCCTTCACGCGCCCGCTGCTGATCGACCAGATCCTTCAGCGACACCGAGTCCAGATACTCGACCATCTTCTGGTTCAGCGTGGACCACAGCTCGTGCGTCATGCAGTGGCCGTCGTGCTGCTTGGTGCCCTCGCAGCTGCCCTTGCCGCCGCACTGGGTGGCGTCGAGCGGTTCGTCGACGGCGATGATGATGTCCGCCACCGTGACGTCTTCCGCGCGCCGCGCGAGGTTGTAACCGCCGCCCGGACCGCGTACCGACTCGACGATCTCATGGCGACGCAGCTTGCCGAACAGCTGCTCGAGATAAGACAGCGAGATGTGCTGGCGCTGGCTGATACCTGCCAGCGTCACCGGGCCCTGCTCCTGGCGCAATGCCAGGTCGATCATCGCCGTGACGGCGAACCGGCCTTTCGTGGTGAGTCTCATGATGTTGGGGAACCGCAATTCTCGACAATTTTCGTCAAGTATAAATACATGAGAGTTTTAGTCAAGTATCCACGGTGACAGATGGGTTATCTGCTTAATTCGCGAGCTGGCCGCGCAGCCCCGCGAGCAGTCCGCGGCAGGCCGCCTCGCACTGGTCCAGCACCGCCTCGAACCCGCCATCGTCGCCGAAGTACGGATCCACGACTTCGCGGGCGTCCGCCTGCGGATCGAACTCCATCAGCAGGCGGATCTTGTCGCGATGGGCCGGCGGGCAGATCCGCGTGAGCGCGGCGACGTTCGCATCGTCCATCGCGATCAGCAGGTCGAAGCGCTCGAAATCCGCCGCGCCGATATGCCAGCCGCCGGTGCCCGCCGAATCGATCTCGATGCGGTTACCCAGTTTCGCGGCCGCCACCTGATCGCGCATCACGCCCTCCGCCGTCGGGGAGCGGCAGATATTCCCCAGACAGACAAAACAGATCGCGATGGATTTCATCGGAAAAACCGGCGATGCGCCGCGGTTGTAAAAAAGGGTGCGGCGATTATACAAACGGTTGGAATTTGGCGCCGGAGGGCTTGCAGCGGAGGGTCTCGCGGCCGTGGTCTCACGGCCTGAAGGCGCGTGACGAATCAGCGAGGCACTGAGCGCCCCGCTCGTTGCCGCTTAAAGCGCAGCAGCAGGTGCGCTCATCGAGCCGCTGGAGGGCATCGGCTTCACCGCTGCCTCCGACGCGTCGCTCACGAACCCGTACGACACCGTGCGGGCAAGCTCCGCCGTCAGCGCGTTCGCCGCGAGCGGCATCGGCTGCGCGCGCGACGACAGATCGTCCGCCGATCGCACCCACGCTGCGATACCGAGTACCAGCACAATGGCCACAGGCCACCAGGTCAGGATTTTGGTTTTCATCGTTGTTCTCCGTGCTTGGGATCACGCGGGCACATGACCCACTTTCCCCACGGATAATTTTATGCAATGCAGCAACGCGGAAAAAGCCTGTCCGGCAACACACTGCGTTGCACGAATCGACATAGTCGCTGCGATTGCACATCAACGATGAGCGTCAGGATGGTCGGCGGCGGATGCACGGCAAGATCCGGATCCACCGCCCGTTCAGTGATACCGGCGCGCCGAGCTGTCCGTATGGCTGCGCTGCGCCGCGTAGAGTTCGCGGAAGGTCCGCCCGACCGGCGCCGGCAGGTCGCGCGTATCGGTCCAGCCTCCGCCGAGCGGCAGCTTCGAGATGGCGTGGGCCTTGCCGCCGAGCATCTCGAGCATCCGCACCGCGAGTTTCGTGAAGAGCGCGTAGGCGGCGGGACGCATCGCGAGGAAGCCCCAGGCGGCCAGCGCGGCGCGCTCGGAGAACGGCCGCAGCCGCCGCTCGACCTGCTTCTCGCGCAGCTTGCGCAGCAGGTCCGACAGCGGAATGCCGACCGGGCAGACGCTATTGCACTCGCCGCACAGCGTGGCGGCCTGCGGCAGGTCGAGCGCCTTGTCGAGGCCGACATAGCTCGGCGTCAGCACCGAGCCCATCGGGCCCGGATACACCCAGCCATACGCATGGCCGCCGACCTTCTGGTACACCGGGCAATGGTTCATGCACGCGCCGCAGCGGATACAGCGCAGCATCTCCTGAAACTCGCTGCCGATGAGCCCGGTGCGACCGCCGTCGACCAGCACCACGTACATGTGCTCGGGGCCGTCCTGGTCGTCGGCGCCGCGCGGCCCGGTCAGCAGCGAAAAGTAGTTCGAGGTCGCCTGACCCGTCGCCGAGCGCGGCAGGAGGCGCATCGCGGTGGCCAGGTCCTCGAGCGTCGGTAGCACCTTCTCGATGCCCGTCACCGCGACGTGCACGCGCGGCATCACCGTGCACATGCCCTCGTTGCCTTCGTTCGTGACGAGCACGACGGAGCCCGTCTCGGCAACCAGAAAGTTACCGCCCGTCACGCCCATGTCCGCCGACAGAAAATGCGGCCGCAGCACGAGCCGCGCCTCGCGCGTCATGTCGGGAATTTCGGTCAGCCGCGGGCGCGCGTGGGTGCGGGCGAACAGGTCGGCGATCTCGTCCTTGTCCTTGTGCACGACGGGCGCAATGATGTGGCTAGGCGGCTCGGCATCGTTGATCTGCAGGATGTATTCGCCGAGGTCGGTCTCGATCGACTGCACGCCCATCTCGCCGAGCACTTCGTTCAGACGCATTTCCTCGGTGACCATCGACTTCGTCTTGATCACCTTCTTCACGTCGTGCTGCCGCGCGATGTCCGCGACGAGCCGCGCCGCGTCCTGGGTCGTCTCAGCGAACAGCACCGTCACGCCGCGCCGCGTCGCCTCGCGTTCGAACGCCTCGATCCACACGTCGAGATTCTCGAGCGCGCGGTTGCGGCGCTCCTTCAGCGCGCTGCGGGTCGCTTCGAAATCGATCGCGGTGATCGCGCTCGCGCGGCCCGCGACGAACTTCGACGACAGTTTCTTCAGGTTCTGCTGCAGACGCTGGTCCGCGAGCTTCTGTCCCGCGCGCGGCTTGAACTGCATCGACTGGACTTGCATGGGCTGGCCTGCGAGATGAGTGGCGTGGGGTAACGGAGCGTTTCCGGCTTCTTTCTGTGAGGCGCGGCACGACGGCGCGCCTTGGAGAACGCCGCTCAAACGTCGCCGGCAAGCACCTGCGCGATATGTAGCACGCGCGTGGTCGTGTCGCCGGTGCGGCGCAGCCGCCCTTCGATATTCAGCATGCAGCCGAGGTCGCCAAGCACGACCGCGTTCGCGCCGCTCGCGCGGATGTTGTCGCATTTCTCGTCGACGATCGCGGTCGAGATGTTGCCGTACTTGACCGCGAACGTGCCGCCGAAGCCGCAGCAGTGCTCGCAGCTGGTCATCTCGGTCACGGCGACGCCCGCCTGCGCAAGCAGCGCGCGCGGCTGCGCTTTCACGCCGAGTTCGCGCAGCCCCGAGCAGGCATCGTGATACGTGACGCTGCCTTCGAAGCCGATCGCCTCCAGCGATACCTTCGCGACGTCGGCGAGGAATTCCGTCAGCTCGAACACGCGCGGGCGCAGGCGCGCAAGCCGGCCGGTCAGTTCGGGATCGTCGCGGAACAGGTCGGCGTAGTGCGCGCGGATCATGCCGCCGCACGATCCGGACGGCACGACGACATAGTCGAACTGCTCGAACTCGCGCAGCGTCTTGTCGGCGAGATCGCGGGCGAGCCGGCGGTCGCCGGAGTTGTAGGCGGGTTGCCCGCAGCACGTCTGTGCGGGTGGCACCACCACCTCGAAGCCCGCGCGCTCGATCAGCTTGATCACGGAGAAACCGATTTCCGGGCGCATCAGATCAATCAGGCAGGTGACGAACAATCCGACTCGCATGGCTGCTCCTCCGAAAAAACGTCCCTGATTATCCGCTGTTTGCAGCACAACTCCAACGCCTGGCGCGCCGGGGCGTTCTTGTCTCACAATTCGAGAGAGACCTCAAAGGTGCGCAACCGCCGTTCGCTTTTTTCACTATACGAGATACAATCGCCTATCCTTACGCTCTTTGACGCGTCAAACGATTCCCATGAGCGACACGAACCCGGATCCCAAGACTTCCATCCAGGTGATCGAACGCATGATGCGGCTGCTGGACGCCCTCGCCGCGCATACCGACCCCGTCAGCCTGAAAGAACTCGCGCAGCGCACCGAGCTGCATCCATCCACGGCTCACCGCATCCTGAACGACATGGTCACGTGCCGGCTCGTCGATCGTTCGGATCCGGGCACGTACCGGCTTGGCATGCGCCTGCTCGAACTCGGCAACCTCGTGAAGGCGCGCCTGTCGGTGCGCGACGCGGCGCTCACGCCGATGCGCGAACTGCATCGCGCCACCGGCCAGACGGTGAACCTGTCGGTGCGCCAGGGCGACGAGATCGTCTACATCGAACGTGCGTACTCGGAACGCTCGGGCATGCAGGTCGTCCGCGCGATCGGCGGCCGTGCGCCGCTGCACCTGACCTCGGTCGGCAAGCTCTTCCTCGCCGCCGACGAAGCGAACCGCGTGCGCGCCTACGCCACCCGCACGGGCCTGTCGGGCCACACGCAGAACAGCATCACCGACCTCGCCAAGCTCGAGCGCGAACTTGCGTTCGTGCGGCAGCAGGCGTGCGCGCGCGACAATGAAGAGCTGGAGCTGGGCGTGCGCTGTATCGCGGCCGGCATCTACGACGACACCGGCAAGCTTGTCGCCGGGCTGTCGCTGTCCGCGCCGGCGGACCGTCTGCAGGACTCGTGGCTCGGGCAGTTGAGCCAGACCGCGCTGGTGATTTCGGAGTCGCTCGGTTACCGGCCGGAACTGGCGACGCCGGCGAATGGAAGCGGCGCCGGCGCGGCGCACGCGCATTAGGCGTGCGGTAGCGGCTCGCACGCGGCGCCATCGGGTACCGAATCCGCCAGAAACAAGAAGCCCCGCATTCACGGGGCTTTTCTTATTCCGTTTGCAGCGAGGCGGAGGCTCAGGTGCCCGCGCCGCCCGCATCCGCGCTCGTGATGCGCTGATCGCCGCCATTGTCGAGCCACGTGCGCAGACGCGTGGCGTCGGCGAAGCGCGAGTATTTGCCCGACGAATCGAGCAGCACCATGATCACCGGACGACCGTGGATGGTAGCCTGCATCACGAGGCACTCGCCCGCTTCGTTGATGAAGCCGGTCTTCTGCAGACCGATGTCCCACGTCGGATTGCGCACCAGCGCGTTCGTGCTGTTGTATGCGAGGTTGCGCTTGCCCGTGAACACGTCGTAGCTGTGATCGGTCGAGAACTTGCGGATCATCGGGTACTGGTACGCCGCGTTGACCATCTTCACGAGATCGCGCGCGGTTGAGACGTTTTGGCTCGTCAAACCCGTCGAGTTTTCGAAGTGCGTGTCCGTCATGCCGAGCGCTTTGGCCTTCGCGTTCATCGCTGCGATGAAGGCCGGGCGGCCGCCCGGGTAGTAGCGCGACAGCGCTGCCGCGGCACGGTTTTCCGACGCCATCAGCGCGATGTGCAGCATGTCTTCACGCGACAGCACCGAGCCGACCGACAGACGCGAGCCGGTGTTCTTCTCGTAGTCGCGATCGGCGTCCGTTACTTCGATCATCTCGGTCATCGGCGCCTTCGAATCGAGCACGACCATCGCCATCATCAGCTTGCTGATCGACGCGATCGGCACCACCGCGTGCGAGTTCTTGTCGAAGAGCGGATCGAGCGAATTCTGGTCCACCACGTACGCGACGCTCGAACGCAGCATCAGCTGGTCGGGCGTATCGTGCAGGCCGAACGCCTCGCCGACCGACGGCGACCGCGGTTCGAACGCGACGCGATTGACGGCCGCGCGGTGGTGCGCGCCCATCACATAGCTCACGCGCTTGTGGCGGCTCTTCGCATGGGGGGCATCTTCCGGATCGGCGGCGGCCGTCTTCGCCGCAGCCTTCGACGACTTGGCGGCGACCTTGCCGGTTGCATGCACGGGGGCCTTGCGGACGACTTTGGCGTGCTCGCCCTTCTTCTCCGTTTTCGTCGGAGTAGCGGCGTAAGCATCGACAGGGGCGGCCACCGTCGCGGCGATGATCGCGGACGCGGCGTACGACAGCGCGGTGCCGAAAGCGGCGCCCTGGATCAGTTTCAGCGACGAAAACAGGTCGGTTTTCATTGGTGTTCTGGTGGCAGCGACGGGATTTTCCCGCCCAGTGTAGTAAAACAACGAAAATTTAGCAAATTTAAGCACTTACCCGACCTCGTTAAACCGGAATGTCAGCGGTCATTGCGAGAGCCGATAGACTCGGCAGCTCAATCGAAAAAAACAATCAGCTAGCCGCCTCAACGGCGCCCCTGCCATGCATGAAATGGACCTGCCAATTCGCATAACGGCAAAGTCACCGGGTTCTTGACCGGGGATTACAACCATAGGGTTGGCGCGGAGCGGAGCGCAGCGCAGGCGATCCAGCAAATTCGCCATGCTCGCACGAAACGCCTGAATCGCTCGGCAGACGCGTCTTAAGCGCCCGCTGCGGATTCCGCAAGACGCGCGTTCGACTGCTGTCCTGCATTAACGTTCAATGACAGTTGTCGGTTTACACGCGATGCAAACTGGGTTTTCAGGGCCCGAAAGCCGCATCCAGCTGCCTTCTGTCATCAGCGCGACACCCGCAATGCCGATCATCGGATGGCGGTGCAGCACGCACCGCGACGGTGCAATCCGGGAAAACACGGACCTATGCGCTATGGCGCAACCGCTTCATAAATCGTTGTTTTTGCTCCGCTTTCGAACGATTGTGCGACGCACAAAAAATTCTTGACATTCGCGCGGGCCATCCTAAAATAGCAACCATTGCTGCGACGCACCATGCTTATCGCAGCCTCGTACAGGGCACCTTTCTGCCTTAACCCATCAGTCCGCGAGAGACGGACTGTACTCCAGGAGCGTAAGTCATGACTCTGCTGACCCCCGAGCAAATCGCCGCCGCACAGAAAGCCAACCTCGAAACCCTTTTCGGTCTCACGAACAAGGCGTTCGAAGGCGTCGAAAAGCTCGTCGAGCTGAATCTGCAAGTCGTGAAGTCGACGATCGCGGAATCGCAGGAAAACGCGCAACGCGCGCTGTCCGTGAAGGACGCGCAGGAACTGCTCGCGCTGCAGGCTGGCCTCGTGCAGCCGGTTGCCGAGAAGGTTCTGTCGTACGGCCGTCACCTGTATGAAATCGCGTCGGCCACGCAAGCCGAGTTCTCGCGTGTTGCTGAAGCGCAATACGAAGAGCAGAACCGCAAGGTGCAGGCGCTCGTCGAAAACGTCGCGAAGAACGCACCGGCTGGTTCGGAAACGGCTGTTGCCGTGATGAAGTCGGCGATCACCGCTGCGAACACGACGTACGAAACGGTTCACAAGGCAACGAAGCAAGCTGTCGAAATCGCTGAAAGCAACTTCAACGCAGCTGCTGCCGCTGCAACGAAGGCTGCCGCGCAAGCTTCGCGCGCAACGAAGAAGGCAACGGCCTAAGCCTTCGCTGCACCCCGCGGCGCCGGATCTGCTCCGGTTGCCGCAGCGGAAACGCGAGATCTTTCTCGCGTTTCCGCGCGTCGGAAACACCCCCCATCGCCTGCCCCTTGCTTTTCGACGACCTGACTCGATCAGGCCGTCTGGCAGGCGACGCCGTGGAGCCACAGCGTTGTGCGGCGGACATCCGCCTTGTGCAACCGAACGCTCCGATACGTGGACAGCGTATCGTTCCTCCCGGCTCAGGCCGGGATTTTTTTGGGCGCGGCAACGTAAAAACAGCAACGGCGCATTCTGCTCATCACAGAATGCGCCGTTGTTTTTTGCGGCAGCGGTTATCGCTCGTAGCGGGCGCGATCGCGGCGTCCTGACATCAGCAACGCGAGGCGACCGCTCGATGCAATCGCCTCACGCTCATGGCGCCACGTCACGCCGCCACGCGCGTCACTTCTTCTTTTGCGGCGGCAGGTCCGTACACACGCCTTCGTACAGTTCGGCCGCCATGCCGATCGATTCGCCGAGCGTCGGGTGCGGATGGATCGTCTTGCCGATATCCGTTGCATCCGCGCCCATCTCGACCGCGAGGCACACTTCGCTGATCAGGTCGCCCGCATTCAGACCGACGATGCCGCCGCCGATCACGCGATGCGTCTCTTCGTCGAACAGCAGCTTCGTGAAGCCTTCGTCGCGGCCGTTCGCGATCGCGCGGCCCGACGCGGCCCATGGGAACACCGCCTTGCCGTACTTGATGCCTTCGGCCTTGCACTGGTCCTCGGTCTTGCCGGCCCAGGCCACTTCCGGATCCGTGTACGCCACCGACGGAATCTGCATCGCGTCGAAGTAGGCCTTCTCGCCATGCGCCGCTTCCGCCGCGACGTGCGCCTCGTGCACGGCCTTGTGCGCGAGCATCGGTTGACCGACGATGTCGCCGATCGCGTAGATGTGCGACACGTTCGTGCGCATCTGCTTGTCGACATCGATGAAGCCACGATCCGTGACGGCGACACCCGCCTTCTCGGCGCCGATCTTCTTGCCGTTCGGGCTGCGGCCCACCGCCACCAGCACGAGGTCGTAACGCTGTGCCTCAGCCGGCGCCTTCTCGCCCTCGAAGCTCACGTAGATGCCGTCTTCCTTCGCTTCGGCCTTGGTGGTCTTGGTCTTCAGCATCACGTTCGCGAAACGCTTGCTGTTGTACTTCTCCCAGACCTTCACGAGATCGCGGTCCGCGCCCGTCATCAGGCCATCGAGCATTTCGACGACGTCGATCTGCGCGCCGAGCGTCGAGTACACCGTCGCCATTTCGAGGCCGATGATGCCGCCGCCGATCACGAGCATGCGCTGCGGAATCTGGCGCAGTTCGAGCGCGCCGGTCGAATCGATCACGCGCGGATCGTCGTTCGGCATGAACGGCAGCTTCACCGCTTCCGAACCGGCCGCGATGATCGCCTTCTGGAACTTGACGACCTTCTTGCCGCTTTCCGTTTGCACTTCCATATGGTTCGGACCGACGAACGAGCCGGTGCCCGTCACCACTTCGACCTTGCGCGCCTTCGCCATGCCGGCGAGACCGCCCGTCAGCTTCTTGACGACGCCCGACTTGAAGTCGCGCAGCTTGTCGAGATTGACCTCAGGCTTGCCGAACGTGATGCCGTGATGCGACAGCGCCGCCGCCTCGTCGATCACGAGTGCGGTGTGCAGCAGCGCCTTCGACGGAATGCAGCCGACGTTCAGACACACGCCGCCGAGCGTTGCATAGCGCTCGACGAGCACCGTCTTCATGCCGAGGTCCGCTGAGCGGAACGCCGCCGAGTAGCCGCCCGGGCCCGAGCCCAGCACGATCATTTCGCACTCGATGTCGGCGCTGCCCGAGTAGCTGGCAGCCTGCGGCGCGGGTGCAGCGGACTTCTGCGCAGCCGGAGCCGGCGCGGGCGCCGGTGCGGCCGCGGGTTTCGCCGCAGCGCCTGCGCCTTCGAGCAGCACGATCACCGAACCTTCGGATACGGTATCGCCCACCTTGACCTTCAGTTCCTTGACGACGCCGGCCGCCGGGCTCGGCACATCCATCGTTGCCTTGTCCGATTCGAGCGTGACGAGCGATTGCTCTTTCTCGACCTTGTCGCCAACCTTGACCGCGACTTCGATGACCGGCACGTCCTTGTAGTCGCCGATATCCGGCACCTTCACTTCCTGGACGCCGCCACCGGAAGCAGCCGGAGCAGCAGCCGGCGCCGGTGCGGGCGAAGGCGCAGCCGCGTCGCCGGAGGATTCGACGACAGCGATGACGGAACCTTCGGAAACCTTATCACCGGCTTTGACCTTGACCTCTTTGACGGTGCCGGCGGTATCGCTGGGCACTTCGATGGAGGCTTTATCGGATTCGAGCGTCATGAGGGCTTGTTCTTTCTCGATGACGTCGCCCGGTTTGATGTTGACTTCGATGACATCGACGTCTTTGAAGTCACCGATGTCCGGCACTTTCACTTCGACGAGACTCATTAGTGTCCCCTTCTCTTATTGATCGTGGTGAAGCGAGGAAACGAAGAACCAGTCCACCCAGAGCGGCAAAAAAACTGGCAGCAAATCCACCATCGCTCGGCCAAAAAGCTGGCAGCCAAAGAGGCAGTAGCGACTTTGCCGTCCGCCCAAGGACGCGCCTTTCTTTTGCCTACTTTTCTTTGGAAGACAAAGAAAAGTAGGTGCCGCCCCGCACAGGGGCGACGCAAAAAAACAGACGAGAAAACAGGTTCAACGAAAGCGCTTGAAAACTAAAGCTACGGCCTGCGCAGCAGAAGAACAACAAGCGCCCCGCGCAAACACAAGATCAAAGAATCACACGCCGAAAATCGGCAAGAATCGACCCGAGATACGCATTGAAGCGCGCAGCTTCGGCCCCATCGATCACGCGGTGGTCGTAGGACAGCGACATCGGCAGCGTCAACCGCGGCACGAACTGCTTGCCATCCCACACCGGCTTCATCGCGCCACGCGACAACCCGAGAATCGCGACTTCAGGCGCATTGATGATCGGCGTGAAGTGCGTCCCACCGATCCCGCCCAGCGACGAAATCGAGAAGCAGCCGCCCTGCATCTGATCCGGCTTCAGCTTGCCTTCACGCGCGAGCTTCGACAGGTCGGTCATTTCCTTCGCGATATCGACCAGTCCCTTCTTGTCCGCGTCGCGGATCACCGGCACGACGAGACCGTTCGGCGTGTCCGCGGCGAAACCGACGTGGTAGTACTGCTTGAACACGAGGTTGTCGCCGTCGAGGCTCGCGTTAAAGGTCGGGAACTTCTTCAGCGCCGCGACCACGGCCTTGATCACGAACGCCAGCATCGTGAACTTCACGCCGGCCTTTTCGTTCTCCTTGTTGAGCTTCACGCGCAGTTCTTCGAGCTCGGTGATATCCGCTTCGTCGTTGTTCGTGACGTGCGGGATCATCACCCAGTTGCGGTGCAGGTTCGCACCCGAGATCTTCTTGATGCGCGACAGCGGCTTCGGATCGATCGGACCGAACTTCGTGAAATCGATCTTCGGCCACGGCAGCAGGCCCAGTTCGCCGCCGCCCGCAGCGGCAGGCGCCGCAGCGGCCGGCGCCGCGCCCTGGCCCGTCATCACGCCCTTCACGAACGCGGTGACGTCTTCCTGCGTAATGCGGCCCTTCGGACCCGAGCCCTTCACGCGCGACACTTCGACGCCCAGTTCGCGAGCGAACTTGCGCACCGACGGCGACGCATGGCTGGCGTGACGGCCGCCCGCCTCGGGCGGAATTTCCGGCGCCTGCGCGAGCGCGGACGGCTGCGCCGTCTGCTTCGCGGCTGCCGGCTGCGGCGCATCCGACGGCTTCTCGGCCGCGGCCTTCGGCGCCGGAGCGGGCGCGGCGGCAGCGGGTTGCGCGGCGGCGCCTTCGCTTGCGAGCAGCACGATCACCGAGCCTTCGGATACGGAGTCGCCCACCTTGACCTTCACTTCCTTCACAACGCCGGCGGCCGGGCTCGGCACGTCCATCGTCGCCTTGTCCGATTCGAGCGTGACCAGCGACTGTTCCTTCTCGACCTTGTCGCCGACCTTCACCGCGACCTCGATCACCGGCACGTCCTTATAGTCGCCGATGTCCGGCACCTTCACTTCCTGCACGCCGCCGCCCGCAGCAGCGGGAGCCGGCGCGGGCGCCGCGGCAGGCGCCGGGCTCGGCGCGGGCGCAGCAGCGCCGTTCGACTTGCCTGCGGCCGCGCCACCTTCGGCGCTATCGAGCAGCACGATCAACGTGCCTTCGGACACGGTGTCGCCGTTCTTGACCTTCACTTCCTTGACGGTGCCCGACGCGGGGCTCGGCACGTCCATCGTCGCCTTGTCGGACTCGAGCGTGACGAGCGACTGCTCTTTCTCGACGGAATCGCCCGCCTTCACCAGCACCTCGATTACAGGAACGTCCTTGTAATCGCCGATGTCCGGCACCTTGACTTCGATCGCTTGACTCATTGTTGGTGTCTCCTGGGCCGCACATGCGACTTCCCCTTCGCGAAGGAAGGGGAAGCGCACGCGCGATGCACGCGGGGGCGATGCCTTAGACGGTCATCGGGTTGGGTTTGGCAGGATCGAGGTTGTACTTCTTCAGGGCCTCGGCGACGACCTTGCGTTCGATCGTCCCTTCGTCCGCGAGCGCGTTGAGCGCGGCGACCGTGACCCAGTAGCGGTCCACTTCGAAGAAGTGACGCAGCTTCTCGCGGGTATCCGAGCGGCCGAAACCGTCGGTGCCGAGCACGACGAACTTGCGCGGCACGAAACCGCGGATCTGGTCGACGAGCGCGCGCACGTAGTCGGTCGACGCGATCACCGGACCCAGCGTGTCCTTCAGCTTCGCTTCGACGTGCGACAGCTTGCGCTCTTCGCCCGGATGCAGCAGGTTGTAGCGCTCGACCTCGTGGCCGTCGCGCGCGAGCTCGGTGAAGCTCGGCACGCTCCAGAGGTCGGCCGCGACGCCCCAGTCGTTCTTCAGCAGGTCGGCGGCGGCGATCACTTCGTTGAAGATCGTGCCCGCGCCCAGCAGCTGCACGCGCGGCGCATTGCCTTGCGCTTCGGCCTTGCGGAACGCGTACATGCCCTTGATGATGTCGGCGGCTACGCTGTCGCCCTGCGGAATCGCCGGGTGCTCGTAGTTCTCGTTCATCACCGTGATGTAGTAGTACACGTCCTCCTGCTCCTGCACCATCCGGCGCAGGCCGTCCTGCATGATCACCGCGAGTTCGAAACCGAAGGTCGGGTCGTAGCTCACGCAGTTCGGGACCGATGCCGCCCACAGCAGCGAGTGGCCGTCTTCGTGCTGCAGGCCTTCGCCGTTCAGCGTCGTGCGGCCTGCCGTGCCGCCCAGCAGGAAGCCGCGCGCACGCATGTCGCCCGCGGCCCATGCCAGATCGCCGATACGCTGGAAGCCGAACATCGAGTAGAAGATGTAGAACGGGATCATCGTCTCGCCGTGCGTCGAGTACGACGTCGCAGCCGCGATCCAGTCCGACATGCCGCCCGCTTCGTTGATGCCTTCCTGCAGGATCTGGCCGGTTTCCGATTCCCTGTAAAACATCAGCTGGTCGGAGTCTTCAGGCACGTACTTCTGGCCGTCCTGATTCCAGATGCCGATCTGACGGAAGAGACCTTCCATGCCGAAGGTACGCGACTCGTCCGGCACGATCGGCACGACGCGTTTGCCGAGCGTCTTGTCCTTCAGCAGGATGTTGAGAATCCGCACGAACGCCATCGTCGTGGAGATCTCGCGGCCTTCGCCCGTGCCCTTCAGCAGCGGCTCGAATGCGTCGAGCGCCGGCACCGGCAGCGACTCCGCCTTCTGGCGGCGCGCCGGCAGGTAACCGCCCAGCTCCTGGCGGCGGTTGCGCATGTATTCGAGTTCCTTCGAACCTTCCTCGAACTTGAGGTACGGCACGTTGACGATCTCTTCGTCCGAGATCGGCAGGCGGAACTGGTCGCGGAATTTCTTCAGCTGGTCCACCTGCATCTTCTTCTGCTGGTGGGTGATGTTCATCGCCTGGCCGGCTTCGCCCATGCCGTAGCCCTTGATCGTCTTCGCGAGGATCACGGTGGGGTGGCCCTTCGACTGGCTGGCTTCGCTGAACGCCGCGTAGATCTTGTGCGGGTCGTGGCCGCCGCGGTTCAGGTTCCAGATGTCGTCGTCGGACCAGTCGGCGACGAGCGCCTTCAGTTCGGCCGTGTTGAAGAAATGCTCGCGCACGAACGCGCCCGACTCCGACTTGTACGTCTGGTATTCGCCGTCGACGACTTCCATCATGCGGCGCATCAGCGCGCCCGACTTGTCGCGCGCGAACAGGGCATCCCAGCGGCTGCCCCACACCACCTTGATCACGTTCCAGCCTGCGCCGCGGAACTCGCTTTCGAGTTCCTGGATGATCTTGCCGTTGCCGCGCACCGGGCCGTCGAGACGCTGCAGGTTGCAGTTGATCACGAACACCAGGTTGTCGAGCCGCTCGCGGCCGGCCATGCCGATCGCGCCGAGCGATTCCGGTTCATCCGTTTCGCCGTCGCCGAGGAACGCCCAGACCTTGCGGCCCTGCGTCTGCGCAATGCCGCGCGCCTGCAGGTACTTCATGAAGCGCGCCTGGTAGATCGCCATGATCGGGCCGAGGCCCATCGACACCGTCGGGAACTGCCAGAAGTCCGGCATCAGCCACGGGTGCGGATACGACGAGATGCCCTCGCCGCCCACTTCCTGGCGGAAGTTGTCGAGCTGGCCTTCGGAGAGGCGGCCGAGCAGGAACGCGCGCGAGTACACGCCCGGCGACGAGTGACCCTGCACGAACACGAGGTCGCCGCCATGCTCGGGCGACGGTGCGTGCCAGAAGTGGTTGAAGCCGACGTCATACAGCGTCGCGGCCGATGCGAACGACGCGATGTGGCCGCCGACGTTCGTATGCTTGCCCGCGCGCAGCACCATCGCGATCGCGTTCCAGCGCGTGTACGAGCGGATGCGGTGCTCGATGTCCTGGTCGCCGGGGATCTTCGCCTGGCGCGAAACCGGAATCGTGTTGATGTAGGGGGTGTTGGCGGAGAACGCGAGATGTTCGCCATGCACGCGGGCGAATTCGATCTGCTTCTCGATCAGGTAGTGAGCCCGGTCCGGGCCGACCGCAGAAATCACGCCATGCAGCGCATCCAGCCATTCAGCCGTTTCCTGCGGGTCGTCGTCGTTTTCGGCGGCGACATATTTCATGACTTCATCAGGTACAGCGGACATGCTCGTCTCCTGGATTTGAGGAACGCCACCCGAACAACGGACGCGGACGAAGCCCGGCCGCGGCAGCTTTCGGCCGAATTGTAATGAGTCGTCCACCATCCGCGCAACAAAATTTTCGAATTACGAGATGCGATCTCATAATACGAAAAATTGTTGCGGCGCACCCTGGATTTACTGCCATCCAACGGTCGAGGCGACCAGTTTGCGCCGATTAGCACGACATTCACGTGCTTTTTTGCGCGGTTGGCGTCGGACACGCTGCGTTACAATTCCGCCATGTTGACCGAACGGCTTTTCGCACGCTCGGCGCGACCCGCCAAAACGTCCGCGGACTCGTCGCCGTCCCGCTGGCACCACGGACCGTGGTGGTCCAACTCCTATCTGCTCACGCCGCTCCTGTCGATCGTCGTATTCCTGATCGTGATGAGCCTGATCCTGTGGAGTCTCAACCGCCGGGAACAACAGCAGCAGGAAGACACGCTTTACCGCAACGTCGCGTGGGCGCAGCAGCAGATCCGCCTGTCGCTCACCGGCGCGCAGGAACAGATCCAGGCGCTCGCGCGCGATCTCGCCGCGGGCCACGCCGACCCGCGCTCGTTCCAGGTCACCACGTCGGACATCATGCAGGGGCATCCCGAGATCCTCTACATGAACTGGTACACGGCCGCGCAGCAGCCGCACTGGCCCGACACCAGCCAGCCGCTGCTCGGCCAGCGTCTCGCCCGGCCGAATGACACGCAGATGGACGAAGCCGTGCACGCCGCGTTCGCGGAAGCGCGCGACACGCGCCGCCAGCTGTACTCGGCGCTGATGTACGACGACGTCGGCAACGGCTACATCACGCTGCAGACGCCGGTGTACCGCGACCGCGACTTCATGGGCTCGATCGCGGCGGTGATCTCGATCGAAGGCATCCTCAAGCACGACATCCCGCCCGAGCTGTCGGCAAAGTACAAGATCTCGATTCTCGACGTGAACAACCGCGAGCTCGCGACCACGTCGACCCGCCCGCGCCTGCCGCGCGACGTGTTCTACGACCTGCCGCTCGATCCGCCCGGCCAAGGCGTCGCGGTGCGCGTGTACTCGTACCCGCAGATGACCAACTTCACGAACAACACGCTCGTGTGGCTGGTCGCCGGGCTGTCGTGCTTCGTGCTGTGGAGTTTGTGGAGCCTGTGGAAGCACACGCGCCAACGCTTCGAGGCGCAGCAGGCGTTGTATGCGGAAGCATTCTTCCGCCGCGCGATGGAAAACTCGGTGCTGATCGGCATGCGCGTGCTCGACATGCACGGCCGCATCACGCACGTGAACCCGGCGTTCTGCCGGATGACCGGCTGGGACGAAAGCGATCTCGTCAGCAAGACAGCGCCCTTCCCCTACTGGCCGCGCGACTCGTACCCGGAAATGCAGCGCCAGCTCGACATGACGCTGCGCGGCAAGGCGCCGTCGTCGGGGTTCGAACTGCGCGTGCGGCGCAAGGACGGCTCGCTGTTCCACGCGCGCCTGTACGTGTCGCCGCTCATCGACAGTTCCGGCCGCCAGACCGGCTGGATGTCGTCGATGACCGACATTACCGAGCCGAAGCGCGCGCGCGAGGAGCTCGCCGCCGCACATGAACGCTTCACGACGGTGCTCGAAAGCCTCGACGCCGCGGTGTCCGTGCTCGCCGCCGACGAAGCCGAGCTGCTGTTCGCCAACCGCTATTACCGGCATCTGTTCGGCATACGTCCGGATGGGCACCTGGAACTGGCGGGCGGCGGTTTCGACACCGGCGAGGCGTCGTCCGATTCGATCGACATGGTCGACGCTTACGCGGGCCTGCCCGCCGCGGCGCTGACGGAAAGCACCGCGGATGCGCAGGAAGTCTACGTACAAGGCATCCAGAAGTGGTTCGAGGTGCGGCGCCAGTACATCCAGTGGGTGGACGGCCACCTCGCGCAGATGCAGATCGCGACCGACATCACCACCCGCAAGCAGGCGCAGGAACTGGCGCGCCAGCAGGACGAGAAGCTGCAGTTCACCAGCCGCCTGATGACAATGGGCGAAATGGCGTCGTCGCTCGCCCACGAACTGAACCAGCCGCTCGCCGCGATCAATAACTATTGCTCGGGAACCGTGGCACTGGTTAAATCTGGTCGAACCACTCCGGACAATCTGCTGCCAGTCCTCGAAAAAACCGCGCAGCAGGCCGTCCGGGCCGGCATGATCATCAAGCGGATCCGCGAATTCGTGAAACGTAGCGAACCCAAACGCCAGGCTACCCGTGTCGCCGACATCGTCGCGGACGCGGTCGGGCTCGCCGAAATCGAGGCGCGCAAGCGCCGCATCCGCATCGTCACGGATCTCCGCTCGCGGCTGCCGGTCATCTATGTCGACCCGGTGCTGATCGAACAGGTGCTCGTCAACCTGCTGAAAAACGCCGCCGAGGCGATGCACGACGCACGACCGAATGCCGTCGACCCCGTGATCCGCGTCGTGGTGCGGCTCGATAGCGGGTTCGTCTGCATCAGCGTCGTCGACCAGGGCCCGGGCGTCGACGAAGCCACCGCCGAGCGCCTCTTCGAACCGTTCTACAGCACCAAGTCCGACGGTATGGGCATGGGGCTCAACATTTGCCGTTCGATCATCGAATCGCATCGCGGTCGCCTGTGGGTCGTGAACAACGTCGAAGCCGACGGTCACATCACAGGCGCCACGTTCCACTGCAGTCTGCCCATTGGAGAGCCCGACGGCCCGAGTAACGGCGGGTCCGAGGCATCGATACCACAAACCGTCACGGGAGAGCCATGAACAGCCCCAATCCAGTCATGACACAGGAAACGGTATTCGTCGTCGACGACGACGAAGCCGTGCGAGACTCGCTGCGCTGGCTGCTCGAGGCGAACGGCTACCGCGTGCAGTGCTTCTCGAGCGCGGAGCAGTTCATCGAAGCATGGCAGCCCGCGCAGCATGCGGGACACATCGCGTGCCTGATCCTCGATGTGCGGATGTCCGGCATGAGCGGCCTTGAGCTGCAGGAACGGCTGATCGCCGAGAACGCATCGCTGCCGATCATCTTCGTCACGGGTCACGGCGACGTGCCGATGGCCGTATCGACGATGAAGAAAGGCGCGATGGACTTCATCGAGAAACCGTTCGACGAAGCCGAACTGCGCAAGCTCGTCGAGCGCATGCTCGACAAGGCACGCAGCGAAAGCACCAGCGTGCAGCAGCAGCGCGCCGCGGCCGAGCGCCTCGGCAAGCTGACCGCGCGCGAACATCAGGTGCTCGAGCGCATCATCGCGGGCCGCCTGAACAAGCAGATCGCCGACGACCTCGGCATCAGCATCAAGACGGTCGAAGCGCACCGCGCGAACATCATGGAAAAGCTGAACGTCAACACGGTTGCCGATCTGCTTCGCCTCGCGCTGTCGAACAAGCCGCAACAGCAGTAATCGGACCGCTCCGCTCCATCGCGGGCGGACCCATCACGCTGGCCGGACCCGGACGGGTTCGGCCCCGGCGGTTCTTCCTTTCTCGCTGGGCTTCTCCCTCAGCACCCACGCGCTTTCACCGCGCCGCGGTCTCCCGTTCATACGTACATCAGCCTGATCCGGCGAGACAGGCGACGGTATAATGTCGGACTTCAGCGAGCCGGCCTGAGCACGATTTCCGCACCGCGCGCCTTTCGCCACACGACACGTTCGTGTCGGGTAGCGCCAGCGCAAATGCGCGCCGGCGGCATCTTCTCCGATGCCGCTTAGTGGCCCGTAGACGCCGCTATAGCGCCCCACTCGCACGCACGCATCCGAACCGCCAGCTATTCTCGACCGACCATGACAGCCCAACTGATCGACGGCACTGCCCTCTCCAAGACCCTGCGCGCCGACGTCGCGAAGCGCACCGCCGCCCTGACCGCGCGTGGCCATCAACCGGGTCTCGCGGTCGTGCTGGTGGGCGACAATCCCGCGAGCGAAGTCTACGTGCGCAACAAGGTGAAGGCTTGCGAGGACAACGGTCTGCACTCGTCGTACGACCGCTATCCCGCGTCGCTGCCCGAAGCCGATCTGCTCGCGCGCATCGACGCGCTGAACCGCGACCCGAAGATCCACGGCATCCTCGTGCAGTTGCCGCTGCCGCCACACATCGACAGCCACAAGGTGATCGAGGCGATCGCGCCGGAGAAGGACGTGGACGGCTTTCACGTCGCGAACGCGGGCGCACTGATGACGGGCAAGCCGCTGTTTCGTCCGTGCACGCCGTATGGCGTGATGAAGATGTTCGACGCGTACGGCATCGATCTGGTGGGCAGGAACGCGGTCGTGATCGGCCGCTCGAACATCGTCGGCAAGCCGATGGCGATGCTGCTGCTCGAAGCGGGCGCGACCGTCACGATCTGCAACAGCAAGACGCGCGACCTCGCGGCGCACACGCGTCAAGCTGACGTCGTGGTCGCGGCGACCGGCAAGCGCAACATCCTCACGGCGGAGATGACGAAGCCGGGCGCGGTCGTGATCGACGTCGGCATGAACCGCGACGAAGCGGGCAAGCTGTGCGGCGACGTCGATTTCGCGGGTGTGCGCGAGGTGGCCAGCTACATCACGCCGGTGCCGGGCGGCGTCGGGCCGATGACGATCACGATGCTGCTCGTCAACACGCTTGAAGCAGCTGAGCGCGCCGCAGGCGTCGCGTAACCCATACTCCCCGATCGCCTTGCCACGGCGCCTATCGAATCGATAGGCGCCGTTTGCTTTGCGCGCTCGCCGCGCGCACCTAGAATCGAGGCTATTGGCAAGGACACACGGCGCCCGTCGAGTTCTGATAAGTTGTACCGGTTCCGACTGGAAAAAGGCGCGCCGCGTCTCCATAACAGTCTGGCGGGGCCTCGCAGCGCCACGCCTGCCCACCACCGGCAGGCGGCCGCGCGCGCGGCGCCCTGACCGCCCATCACTTCGCGACAGACAGGAAGCACCATGTCCCAAACATCCCAGGCATCCGGCAATCCGCTCCTCGACTTCACCGATCTGCCGCGCTTCGGCGAGATCCGCCCCGAACACGTGACGCCCGCGCTCGACGTGCTGATCGCCGATGCGGAAGCCGCCGTCGAACGCGCGAGCGCCGACATCACGCCCGCGTCTTGGGCGGACGTCGTCGAGAGTCTCGAACATGCGACCGAGCCGCTATCGCGCGCGTGGGGCGTCGTCGGCCATCTGAACGCGGTCGCCGATACGCCCGAGCTGCGCGCCGTCTATGGCGAGAACCTGCCGCGCGTGACCGAGTTCTGGTCGAGCGTCGGGCAGAACCTGAAGCTGTACGAGAAGTACAAGACGATCGCCGCGAGCCCCGCTTTCGGTGACCTGACCGTCGAGCGCAAAAAGATTCTCAGCAACTCGCTGCGCGACTTCCGGCTGTCCGGCGCCGAACTGCCCGAAGACCAGAAGCCGCGCTTCGCGGAACTGCAGGAGCGTCAGGCCGCGCTGTCGAAGGCGTTTTCCGATCACGTGCTCGACGCGACCAACACCTACGCGTACATCGCAACGGACAAAGCACAGCTGGCGGGCCTGCCCGAAGACGCAGTCGAAGCCGCGCGCGAAGCCGCCGAACGCGATGGCAAGAGCGGCTGGAAATTCTCGCTGCACTTCCCGTCGTACTTCCCCGTGATGCAGTACGCGGAAGACCGCGCGCTGCGCGAAGCGATGTACCGCGCGTACGTGACGCGCGCGTCGGAACTCGGGCCGCAATACGGCAACGGCAAGACCGACTGGGACAACACCAGCGTGCTCGCAGAACAGCTGCAGCTGCGCGCTGAAGAAGCGCACATGCTGGGCTACAACAACTTCGCGGAAGTGTCGCTCGCGCCGAAGATGGCCGAGTCGCCGGCGCAGGTGATTGCGTTCCTCGACGACCTCGCGGTGCGCGCGCGACCGCACGCCGAGAAGGACTGGAACGAACTGCGCCAGTTCGCCGCGACCGAACTGAGGCTCGCCGAACTGCAGCCGTGGGACATCGCCTTCGCCGCCGAGCGGCTGCGCCAGCAGCGCTATGCATTCTCCGAGAACGAGGTAAAGCAGTACTTCCCGGAAGACACCGTGCTGAAGGGTCTCTTCAAGGTGATCGAGACGCTGTTCGGCGTGCGGATCCGCAAGGACGAAGCCGCGTTGTGGCATCCAGACGTGCGCTTCTTCCGCGTCGAGAATCAGGACGGCACGCTCGTCGCGCAGTTCTACCTCGACCTCTATGCGCGAGAAGGCAAGCGCGGCGGTGCGTGGATGGACGACGCGCGCGCCCGTCACCGCACTGCGCGCGGCACGATGCAGACGCCGGTCGCGTACCTCACCTGCAATTTCTCGGCGCCCGTCGGCGGGAAGCCCGCGTGCTTCACGCACGACGAAGTGATCACGCTGTTCCATGAGACTGGCCACGGCTTGCATCACATGCTGACCCAGGTCGAAGAGCTCGGCGTGTCGGGCATCAGCGGCGTCGAGTGGGATGCGGTCGAACTGCCGTCGCAGTTCATGGAGAACTTCTGCTGGGAGTGGGACGTGCTGTCGGACATGACGTCGCACGTCGATACCGCGAAACCGCTGCCGCGCGACCTGTTCGACAAGATGCTCGCCGCGAAGAATTTCCAGAGCGGCCTCGGAACGCTGCGCCAGATCGTGTTCTCGATGTTCGACATGAAGCTGCACACCGACTTCGACGCAAGCGGCAATCTGAACGCGAACGACCTCGCACGCGCGATCAACGAGCGCTATCACGTGATTCCGCAGGCGGCGTTCTCGCGCTGGCCGAACACGTTCAGCCACATCTTCGCAGGCGGCTACGCGGCGGGCTACTACAGCTACAAGTGGGCCGAAGTGCTGTCCGCCGATGCGTACGCGGCGTTCGAGGAAGCCGCGAAAGCATCGAACGGCAGCGTGCTCGACGTGCCGACCGGCATCCGCTATCGCCGCGAGATTCTCGAAGTGGGCGGCAGCCGGCCCGCGATGGAATCGTTCAAGGCGTTCCGCGGCCGCGAGCCGAACATCGATGCGCTGCTGCGGCATAACGGGATGGTGCCGTCGGGTGATGCGGCGCACTGAGCGCTGAGCTGCCGAGGTGGAAGACCGGTACGCGGCGCTCTCTGCGCGTACCCGTTCGTCACTTATCGCGTGGGCCGGAAATCGATGTGTGCCGGGCGCCCTTCCAGCGCTAGCGTTGCATGCGGCGCCGGCATGCGGCTCACGATCCGGCCGCGGCGAATCACCGCCGTACGCGTGGCGCGGAGCCGGATCGCTTCGATCGGGTTGCGCGCGTCGAGCACCACCAGATCCGCGTGACAGCCAGGCTCCGTGCCATAGCCCCCCAGCCCGAGAATGCGCGCTGGCGTCACCGTCACTGCATCGAAGCAGGCGCGCATTGCTTCAGTGCCCGTCATCTGCGCGACGTGCAGCCCCATGTGCGCGACCTCCAGCATATCCCCCGAGCCCAGGCTGTACCACGGGTCCATCACGCAGTCGTGGCCGAACGCGACGTCGACGCCGGCCGCCAGCATCTCCGGCACCCGCGTCATGCCGCGGCGCTTCGGATACGTGTCCGAGCGGCCCTGCAACGTGATGTTGATCAGCGGATTCGCGATCGCCGCGACGCCCGCTTCGCGCATCAGCGGCAAGAGCTTGCTGACGTAATAGTTGTCCATCGAATGCATCGACGTCAGGTGCGAACCCGCGACGCGGCCATGCAGACCGAGCCGGTGTGTTTCTGCCGCGAGCGTCTCGATGTGCCTCGACATCGGGTCGTCGCTCTCATCGCAGTGCATGTCGACACGAAGACCCTTCTCCGCTGCGAACTCGCACAGCAGGCGCACGGACGCCGCGCCGTCCGCCATGGTCCGTTCGAAGTGCGGAATACCGCCCACCACGTCGACGCCCATCGCGATCGCGCGCTTGAGATTGTCGAACGCGCCGGCGCTACGCAGCACGCCGTCCTGCGGGAACGCGACCAGTTGCAGGTCCAGATACGGCGCGACGCGGCGCTTCACGTCGAGCAGCGCCTCGACCGCGAGCAAACGCTCGTCGCAGACATCGACGTGCGAGCGGATTGCCAGCAGGCCGCGCGCCACGGCCCAGTCGCAGTACTGCAACGCGCGCTCGACGAGCGCGTCCTGCGTCAGCTGCGGCTTCAGCTCGCCCCATAGCGCGATGCCTTCGAGCAGCGTGCCCGACGCGTTCACGCGCGGCAGGCCGTAGGACAGCGTCGCGTCCATATGGAAGTGCGCGTCGACGAACGGTGGCGTGACGAGCGCGCCGTTCGCATCGAGTTCTTCGACGGCATTCGCGGCAAGCGTCGGTTCGACCGCGACGATGCGGCCCGCTTCGATGCCGATGTCGACCTGCGGCGACGGACTGCCATCGTTGCTGGCGTTGCGCGCGAGCACGGCACGACGAATGATGAGATCCATACGAGACGCTCCATTCACGGGCGGGGTCTAAGGGATTCTAGCGGTGACAGAAATGGTGGGGGGGTTTGGGTGCGGTGCTGCTTGCGCGAAGCGAGTCTGTGCCGAAGGTGTACAGATCCCGGCACCGGTACGGTCAGGGCCTGCACCCCGTCAGCTGTATCGCGAAGACAGTTGCGTGCCGCCTATACTGCGCTACGCGTGTGTCGAGGTGCGGCACGCACACTCGTTGAAGGGAGAGTCTCACATGAAGACCATCGGCGTCATCGGCGGGATGAGCTGGGAATCGTCGGCCGAGTACTACCGGCTGTTGAACCGCTATGCGAAGACGCGCCTCGGCGGTCATCACAATGCACGTAGCCTGCTGCTGACGGTCGACTTCGCGCCGATCGAAGCCGCGCAACGCGCGGGCGACTGGGATGCGCTGGGTGCGCAGCTCGCGGATGCAGCGACGCAACTCGAACGCGGCGGCGCCGACGTGGTGCTGCTCGCAACCAACACGATGCATCGCGTTGCGCCTGCGATCGCGGCTGCTCTGCGCGTGCCGTTCCTGCATATCGCCGAACCGACCGGCGCGGCGCTGAAGGCTGCGGGAGTGTCGCGAGTCGGCTTGCTTGGGACCCGTTATACGATGGAGCAGGAGTTTTACACGAGTGTGCTGCGCGAACGCTTTGGGCTCGATACGCTCGCGCCGGATGAAGCCGGTCGTGAGGACGTGCATCGGATCATCTATGACGAGTTGTGTCACGGCGTGATTCATGATGCTTCGCGTGCTGTCTATCAGCGGGAAATCGATGCGCTTGCTTCGCGTGGAGCGCAGGCGGTGATTCTCGGGTGTACCGAGATCACGTTGTTGATCAAGCCCGAGGATGCTTCGCTGCCGGTGTTCGATACTACTGCGCTGCATGTGCAGGCGGCGGTGGATTGGGCGTTGGGGGTGTGAGTTGGGTGGGGTTGGGAGTTGGGGGTTGAATGAAGAATCCCCGCTGACGCGGGGCCGTTGCGTCCGTTGCGGGTGTTCAGATCATTGCTTCCGGCAGCGTTCCGAGTATAGCCAGCGCCTGCATGCAACGATCACCCGCCTGTGCGTTTGCCGAATTTTCGCTCACCGCATTAGGAATTCGATCGAAACAAAGCACAGGGGAGCAGTCGCCAGCCAAACGACGTTGAGGTTTGGAAGGAGGCGCAAAACACGCGGACAACAAAAAACCCGCTCGAGGCGGGTTTCGTTTCGCAGCAAGTTCGCACAAAATGCGCCGCGTTTGCCCTCAGCTTGCCCTGACGGACAACTGGGCAACTTTCGCCGGATACATGAACCGGCGCAAGCCTTAAAGAAACTGGTTGCGGGGGTAGGATTTGAACCTACGACCTTCGGGTTATGAGCCCGACGAGCTGCCAAACTGCTCCACCCCGCGTCAGAGGAAACGAATTCTACTGGCATGTTTGCGCTGCGTCAAACGTCTTATGCAATTTTCTGATCGAGCAGACGGACGCGTCTGTCGAAGGTACTCGATGTACGCGATCACGGTCAGCACAAAATTAATCCGGTATCCTGATCAAGTTCCCAACCTGAACCCGATAGACCAACTGGAACATCCGCTCGCACCCCACTTCCCTCGGGAACACCGGTTGCGACTTCCCAACCTGGATACAACACAAACCAGGAGGTCATCGTGACGAACACCCGCAAGACGGACCAACAGGACAATCCGCCCGAGGAATCGCCGCTCGAAACGAACAAGCCGATCGGCGACGCGATCCCCACGCCGACGGAACCAGGACTCGATCAACCGTTGCCGGAGAAGGATGCGATTCCGCCGCAAAAGCGATCTCCAAAGGACGAAGCCAAAGACGAGCCGATCGGCGAAACCGACACGCCGCCAGGCGTGCCGCCACCCGGCCCTTCCGACTTCGCCTGATCGCACGTCAAGAAAAAGTCCACAAACACCAGCAACACAAAGCCGGCGCGGCATACAAACGGTACAAGCGCGAAAGCAAGCGGGTCAGCAACACCACTCGATGTTGTGAACCCGCTCGCCAAAAGAAAAACTGCCGCGCCGCACATCTCGCCATTCCTCCGATAATTCATCACCAACGCGCGCGTAACGAAGCGTAATCAGCACGAATTCCTCACATCATTCGAATCCGCAGCCTTCACACGCAGTCAGCTCTTCATTTTCTCGCTGCAGTGCCGTAAAGCACCGGTGGGAAGTCATGGCCCGGCAAACATCCGCGCCGCGCGACTCCCCATCTAAAAGCGCGCCGCAACGTTCGGCGCGCATCGCCATCCAGCCGAGCCATCGATGAAACTGACTTTGAAGTTGCCTCTCGCTTTCGCTGCGTCACTCGTTCTGATGTTCGCGAGCGCCATGTACGGGCTTCATTCGCTGAACCACGCAATCACCGAATACAACACCACCGTACGCGACGAAGTCGCCAACGAACGCGCGATCTCCAGCGTGCTCGTCACGTTCAAGCTGCAAGTCCAGGAGTGGAAAGACACACTGCTGCGCGGCAAGGACCCTGCCAATCTGACGAAGCACTGGACCGCGTTCGAAACGCAGGAGCGTTCCGTCGAAGACCAGACGCACGCATTGCTCGCGAAGCTGCCTGCAGGCGAAAGCCGTTCGCTCGTCGAGCAGTTCGCCACCGCTCACGTCGCGATGGGCGCGGGTTATCGAAAGGGTTTCGACGCGTTCAAGGCGGCGGACTTCGACCCCACCGCGGGCGATCACGCAGTGGCCGGTGTGGATCGCGAGCCGGCCCGTCTGCTCGAAGAAGCCGCGAAGGACATCGCCGCGAAAAGCGCGACGGTCTCGAGCGACGCCGCGTTGCATGCGGCAAGCGCATCGGTCGTCAGCATGGTGCTGATGCTGGTCGCGTTCGTCGCGGGTCTCGTAGGCGCGATCCTCTTCAGCCGTACGATTACGCGCCCGCTGGTTCACGCGGTCGACGTCGCGCGCACGGTCGCAACGGGTGACCTGTCGACCGAGATTGAATCCGACACGCGCGACGAGATCGGCGATCTGCTGACCGCGTTGCACGACATGCAGACGAGCCTGTCGGACGTCGTCAGCAAGGTGCGCAGCAACGCCGAAGGTGTCGCGACCGCGAGTTCGCAGATCGCCGTGGGCAACCTCAGCCTGTCATCGCGCACCGAAGAGCAGGCGGCTTCGCTCGAAGAAACCGCCGCCAGCATGGAAGAGTTCACGTCGACGGTGCGCCAGAACGCGGGCCACGCGCGCCACGCATCCGAACTCGCGGGCAAGGCGTCCGCGACGGCGAGCCATGGCGGCGACGTGATGAGCCGCGTCGTCGACACGATGGCCGAGATTCACGAGAGCTCGTCGAAGGTCAACGAGATCATCAGCGTGATCGAGGGGATCGCGTTCCAGACCAACATTCTCGCGCTGAACGCTGCCGTGGAAGCGGCGCGCGCCGGCGAACAGGGCCGCGGCTTCGCGGTCGTGGCGGGCGAAGTGCGCGGGCTCGCGCAGCGCAGCGCGAGCGCCGCGAAGGAAATCAAGGCGCTGATCGAACAGTCCGCGGGACGCATCGATACCGGCGCGGAACTGGTGCGCGGCGCGGGCGGCATCATCGGCGATATCGTCGATTCGGTGCAGCAGGTCACGGTGATCGTGAAGGACATCTCGAGCGCATCGGACGAGCAGACGACCGGCATCGAGCAGGTCAACACCGCGATCACGCAGATGGATCAGGTAACGCAGCAGAACGCCGCGCTCGTCGAGGAAGCGTCGGCCGCCGCGCAGGCGATGGCCGAGCAGGCGGCATCGTTGCGTGAAGCGGTCGCGCTGTTTCAGTTGAAGGAATCAGCGTTCTAACGAAAACCCTGCAAGGCGCAGTGACACAGCAAACCGCTCAGCACTTCGCCAGCAACCGCGACGCGGCGCGCATCCGCCGCCTGCGTTCGCGCTGCAGCGACACGAGCGCACGGCGCGCCGCATCGCGATCGGATAGCAGCGCGGGGTTCTCGCGCAGCAGCGCCTCGCAGGCAACCACATCATTCAGTTTTCCGAAGCGTTTCTGGATCCGCTTCAGGTTGCGCGCGACGTCACGCTCGTGACAGGCCAGCACCGGCCGGAAGAAATCGATCAGATAGTCGAGCTTGGTGCCGGCGCGGCGCATGTCGTTGAAGGCCGCGTAGTCCGCGCGCCTGGCGCTGCCCGCTCGCAGCGTGCCGCGCGAGCGTCGGCCGCGCTTGTCCGTCTCATCATGCGCATGGGCCGAAGGGCCGAAGCTTCGCGTGGTCGTTGCATGCCGGAAGCCCGTTTCCGGTTCGAGCCGCGCCGCCTGCACGGCGTCGCGCAGCATCGCGCGAATGTCGGTAGGGGATGACGAAGGTGGAGCTTGCTGCGCATCGGCAGCGCTCCCGGAAGAACCGGCAGTAGAAAGCAACGTGATCAGCACGTCCCAGTCGCGGCTCTTGCCCACCGCGACCGCCAGATAGCGATACAGCGCGCGCTCGCGGGTATTCATGCCTTTGTCGAGCTGCCGCGCGTAAGCCGACCACACGGCGCGCAGCCGCCGCAACGCAATACGCAATCTGTGTAGCACTTCGGGATCGATGTCGCCGGGTGGCGGCATCCCCGTTGCGAGCCCCGTGCTCTCGATATTCCCGTGGCGTTCGAAACGCTGCGCAGTTGCGTCGATCATCGTGATCTCTCCGATCTGGTCGACTTCTTTATCGATGCAGGAAAGATACCTTGCGGGCAAACGATCCGTCGAGCAGAACCCGCTCGCGCACGCCGCGAAACGCCGATTGTGTGGCGCGGACGACGCACTGCCGCCCTGCTCCGCACTACGCGATGCGGATATCGCACGGGATGAAGGGTCGGGTATAGTTCACGCATCCGCTCAACACCGCACGCAACATGAAACTCGCCACCTGGAACGTCAACTCGCTGAAGGTCCGTCAACAGCACGTGATCGACTGGCTCGAAACCAGCCAGGTCGACGTGCTGTGCCTGCAGGAACTGAAGCTTCCCGACGAAAAATTCCCGCGCGCCGACTTCGAGGCGAAGGGCTTTCGCAGCTGGTTCGCGGGCCAGAAGACCTACAACGGCGTCGGCATCCTGGTGCGCAACGGCCTCGCCGTCGACGAGGTCACGGTCGTGCGCAACATTCCCGGCTTCGAGGATCCGCAGCAGCGCGTGATCGCCGCGACCATCGAAGGCGTCCGCGTGATCTCCGCGTACTTCCCGAACGGCCAGGCGCCGGGCACCGAGAAGTTCGAGTACAAGCTGCGCTGGCTCGATGCGCTGCAACAGTGGATCGCGGGCGAACTCGCGCAGCATCCGAAGCTCGCGCTGCTCGGCGACTACAACATCGCGCCCGAAGACCGCGACGTACACGATCCGAAAGCCTGGGAAGGACAGAATCTCGTGTCGCCCGAAGAGCGCGCGCACTTCGCGCGGCTCGTCGAACTCGGGCTCGTCGATGCGTTCCGTCTGTTCGACCAGCCGGAGAAAAGCTTCTCGTGGTGGGATTACCGGATGCTTGCGTTCCGTCGCAACGCGGGGCTGCGCATCGATCACATCCTGCTGTCGCCCGCGCTGAGCAGCGCGTGCACGTTCTGCGACGTCGACAAGACGCCGCGCAAATGGGACCAGCCGTCGGACCACGCGCCGGTCGTCGCGCAGATCGACTGAAGCTTCAACGCCGAAACTGAAAACACGCCCGCGCAAGACCCACCGCGCGGACGCACCAGCACATCACCGCATCACGGCTCCAGATGCAGCTCCTGGATCTTGCGCGTGATCGTATTGCGGCCAATGCCGAGCCGCTCCGCCGCTTCCACTTTTCGGCCGCGCGTGAAGTCGAGCGCCTCGCGAATCACCGCGGCTTCGAAGCGCCGCGCGAGTTCGTCCATCACGTCCGCCGAATTCTCGCGCAACAGCCGTGCGACTTCGGTGCGCAGTCCGCTCTCCCACGCGGCGACGGGCGTCGCGACCGGCATGCCCGGCGCGCCGATCGGCGTCATCGGCAGCACGCCGGCGCCATTCATCGCGGCGCCTGTACCCGCCACGCCCACCGCGCCCACACCTTCGGGCGTGAGCACAGAAGAAGAAGGATCGATCGTCACGCCGGCCTGCGCCGGAACGAGATCCGGCGGCAGATCCTTGACTTCGATCGTCTGCGCGGGCGCCATCACGGTGAGCCAGTTCGCGAGATTCTCGAGCTGCCGGACATTGCCCGGAAACGGCAACGAGCTCAGATACGCGAGCGCCTCGTCCGATACCCGCTTCGGCTCGACGCCGAGGTCGCGCGCGCTCTTCTGCAGGAAATGACGCGTGAGCAGCGGGATGTCGTCGCTGCGTTCGCGCAGCGGCGGCAGACGCAGACGGATCACGTTCAGCCGGTGATACAGGTCTTCGCGGAACAGCCCCTGACGCACGCGCGTCTCGAGATTCTGGTGAGTCGCCGCGATCACGCGCACGTTCGCGCGCAACGGGTTGTGTCCGCCGACACGATAGAACTGCCCGTCCGACAGCACGCGCAACAGACGCGTCTGCAGATCGAACGGCATGTCGCCGATTTCGTCGAGAAACAGCGTGCCGTTCTCGGCCTGCTCGAAGCGGCCCTGACGCATCGCCTGCGCGCCGGTGAACGCGCCGCGCTCGTGACCGAAGAGTTCCGATTCGAGCAGGTCCTTCGGAATCGCCGCGGTGTTGAGCGCGATGAACGGACCGTTCGCGCGCGGGCTATGACGGTGCAAAGCACGCGCGACAAGCTCCTTGCCGGTGCCTGATTCGCCGGTGATGAGCACGGTTGCCGCCGAATGGGACAGCCGCCCGATCGCGCGGAACATGTCCTGCATCGCCGGCGCCTGGCCGAGCATTTCCGGTGCATCGGCAAGACGTTCGTCCCACACGTTCTCGCCGCGCATGCTCTCTTCCACCGCGCGACGGATCAGCTCGACGGCCTTGTCGACGTCGAACGGTTTCGCGAGATATTCGAATGCGCCGCCCTGGAATGCGGCGACCGCGCTATCGAGATCCGAGAACGCCGTCATGATGATGACGGGCAGCCCCGGCACGCGATCGCGCACGGTCTGCAGCAGCTCGAGCCCCGAGCCGCCCGGCATGCGGATGTCCGATACGAGCACCTGCGGACTGTCGTGATCGAGCGCGCTCGCGGCTTCTCGCACGTTCGCGAAGCTGCGGGTCGCGAAGTTCTCGCGGGCGAGTGCTTTCTCGAGCACCCAGCGGATCGATTGGTCGTCGTCTACTATCCAGATCGGCTTCATAGGGTCGGTCAGAAGTCTTTGATGTGCGTGTCGGTATCAGTAGTCGAGCGGCAGCAGAATCTGAAACTCGGTGTGGCCCGGCCGGCTATCCACTTCGATCAGTCCTTCGTGTTGCTGAACAAAGGTCTGCGCGAGCGTGAGGCCGAGTCCGCTGCCATCCTCGCGTCCCGATACGAGCGGATAGAAGATGCGATCGCGGATATCGTCCGGAATGCCCGGGCCGTTATCGACGATATGCAAGTCCAATGCCAGCTTACATAAGCGTTTCGCAATCGTGACCTTGCGCGCGATGCGCGTGCGCAGCTCGATGCGCGCATCGCCCTGCGAGATGCGTTCGCGCAGCGCTTCGGCCGCATTGCGCACGATGTTCAGCACAGCCTGGATCAGCTGCTCCTTGTCGCCGCGCATGTCCGGCACGCTCACGTCGTAGTCGCGTTCCACCGTGAGGCCGCGCGGAAACTCCGCGAGGATCACCGCGCGCACGCGCTCGCACACCTCGTGAATATTCACGTCGCCGACGATATGCGGATGACGGTGCGGCTCGAGCAAACGGTCGACGAGCGTCTGCAGCCGGTCCGATTCCTTGATGACAACCTGCGTGTACTCGCGCAGCTCGTCGCGTTCGCGCGCGGTCAGCTCGAACTCCAGCAGCTGCGCCGCGCCGCGGATTCCGCCAAGCGGGTTCTTGATCTCGTGCGCGAGGTTGCGGATCAACTGCTTGTTGACCGCCGTGAGATCCTGGATGCGCTCTTCGCGATCGGTGCGCAAATGCCGCTCGTTCTCGAACAGCTCCAGCAGCACGTAGTCCTGCGCGATTTCCAGATGACCGACGATCGCATGCACATGCAGCGGCTCGCGGCCCGCGCGTTCCAGCACGGCATCGAGATGGGTCGCATGAAAGCGGTGCTCGGCGATCGACGCGATCGTCGCGACGAGTTCGTCGGCGTTCGTGAAGATGTCGGGCCACGCCATCTGCGCGAGCTGACGCCGCGACATGTCGAGCATCGACTCCGCCGACGGGTTCGCGAACGCAACTCTCAGCGTGCGCTTGTCGAGCACGAGCACGACCGTCGGCAGCGCCTCGAAGCCCGGCAGCAAACCGGACTCGGCTAGCTGGACATCGTCCGTCAATGCGTCCGTATGCGCCGCACCGCCTTTTCTTGCCTTGATCAGATTCTTGAGCACCATCGTTCTTCGGTTGGCCGCAGGCAACGCCCGCCTTCATGAACGAAAAAGGGACGGCGGCGCCGTCCCTTTGATCATCGTGTGCGACGGGCGCGCGCTTCGCCGCCATTCAGCAAGCGAAGCGCCATGTGCCGCTTACAGCGAGTAGTACAGTTCGAACTCGACCGGGTGCGTCGTCATGCGCACGCGTTGCAGTTCGGCTTCCTTCAGCTCGAGGTACGCGTCGATCATGCCATCGGTGAACACGCCACCGCGCGTCAGGAACTCGCGATCCGCGTCGAGCGCGTCCAGCGCCTGATCGAGGCCGGCACACACGGTCGGGATCTTTGCATCCTCTTCCGGCGGCAGGTCGTACAGGTTCTTGTCGGCCGCTTCGCCCGGATGGATCTTGTTCTGCACGCCGTCGAGACCCGCCATCATCAGTGCCGAGAAGCACAGGTACGGATTCGCCATCGGATCCGGGAAGCGCGTTTCGATACGGCGACCCTTCGGATTGCTGACGTGCGGAATACGGATCGAGGCCGAGCGGTTGCGCGCCGAGTAGGCGAGCTTCACCGGTGCTTCGAAGTGCGGCACGAGACGCTTGTACGAGTTCGTCGTCGGGTTCGTGATCGCGTTCAGCGCGCGTGCATGCTTGATGATGCCGCCGATGTAGAACAGCGCGAATTCCGACAGGCCGGCGTAGCCGTTGCCCGCGAACAGGTTCTGGCCGTCCTTCCAGATCGACTGGTGAACGTGCATGCCCGAACCGTTGTCGCCGACCACCGGCTTCGGCATGAACGTTGCCGTCTTGCCGTACGTGTGCGCGACGTTATGGACGATGTACTTCAGTTGCTGCGTCCAGTCGGCGCGCTGCACGAGCGTCGAGAACTTGGTGCCGATTTCGTTCTGGCCTTGACCCGCCACTTCGTGGTGGTGCACTTCGACCGGAATGCCGATCTGCTCGAGCAGCAGACACATTTCCGAGCGGATGTCCTGGAACGAATCCACCGGTGCGACCGGGAAGTAGCCGCCCTTCACGCCCGGACGGTGACCGACGTTGCCGCCTTCGAATTCCTTGCCCGACGACCACGGTGCTTCTTCCGAGCCGATCTTCACGAAGCAGCCCGACATGTCCGTATTCCACTGGACCGAGTCGAAAATGAAGAATTCCGGCTCCGGACCGAAGTACGCCGTGTCGCCCAGACCCGAGCTCTTCAGGTACGCTTCGGCGCGCTTCGCGAGCGAGCGCGGATCGCGTTCGTAACCCTTGCCGTCCGCCGGTTCGACGACGTCGCAGGTCATGACGAGCGTCGACTCTTCGTAGAACGGGTCGATGAAGGCCGTGTCCGCATCCGGCACGAGCAGCATGTCCGATGCTTCGATGCCCTTCCAGCCGGCGATCGAGGAACCGTCGAACGCATGGCCGCTTTCGAATTTGTCTTCGTCGAATGCCGACACCGGCACCGAAACGTGTTGTTCCTTGCCGCGCGTGTCGGTGAAACGGAAGTCGACAAACTTGACGTCCTCGTCCTTGACGAGTTGCACGACGTCGGCCACGGATTTGCTCATAACCTATCTCCTGATTAACGAATTCGGCGATTGATGCCGCCGCCCAATCTAGCTGACCCATTTCCCCGAGTCCATATCGTCTGCACGATATGCAGGGTTCCAGATCGATCCGCACGGTAAAAGCAGCTTCCGTGCCATGAATGCGCCAACCCGGCGCAAACCCGCACCGCCACACGCGTTCGGCGCATTTCTCCATGCGCCGTGCGCGGGCGTGGCCGCTTGCGTCCAACGGTCACCGCACCACATCAGTGCAAACACAGGTCGCACCCCATGTTCGCGCATTGTTTCGGTGCATCACATCTTCATTGCACCGTTATAGGGCATTCGGTCTTCGGCCGCCAGTTGCGCCCAGCTTCGACCACCTTCAACCTTCGTCAGCCCCGTTCGCAGCAGTCGCGCCGCGCCACCGAAGCCGCCCAGCTTCGTCTCCAGCGCTGCGCGCTAGAATGACCGTCTGGCCTGCATCCCTCTACCCACGGACACACGGAGACCCACCGCCATGAGTACGCTCGAACAGCTCTACGCCCAGGCCGACAAACGGCGCGTCGACAGCCAGTTGCCCTATGCGGGCGCGATCTCGCCCGCCGAAGGATTCGAGCTGCTGCAGCTCGATCCGGGCGCGCGTCTCGTCGACGTCCGGACCCGCGCGGAGCTCGACTGGGTCGGCCGGCCGGTGATCGGCGACGGCCAGTACGCGCATGTCGAATGGACCCGCTACCCCGGCGGCGTGCCGAACCCCGAATTCCTCGATCAGCTGCGTGCGATCGCGGGCACCGACGCACCGGTCCTGTTCCTGTGCCGCAGCGCCGCCCGCTCGAAGCTCGCCGCGATCGCCGCGACCCAGGCCGGCTTCACGCGCGCGTTCGACCTGCTGGAAGGCTTCGAAGGCGACAAGGACGGCCAGGGGCATCGCAAAACGGTCTCCGGCTGGTGCTTCCGCGGCCTGCCGTGGATCGGCGCGTAATAGCACAATGCGCGCGTATCGACGGCGGTGTTACATCAAGCCCGACGCATCGTGCGATGCTCGCCGCGCGATGTGACACCGCCGTGATCGAAACCTCAACAGCGGGCGCTATGCCGCGTTGACATCGCGCGGCGCATCGCCCAACCCGGTCAACCTGCCTTCTGCCCACCCGTCGCATCCGGCTCGACGATATCGCCGCCCAGCAGGTGCACGCCTTCGCGCAGCTTCACGAACGCCGCCTGCACCGCTTCCGGCTCGCCTTTCACGCCCAGATCGATATGCCGGCGCGCATAGACGCCGCCGCGCTCCGCATCGCCGACGCTCGGCAGGCTGAACACCCGCACGCCCGGGAAGTCGTGCTCGATCTTCTCCATCAGCGGCGTGAGCGTCGACTCGGGCAGCTCGAACACCAGCAGCGACTTCTCCGCATGCGGCGTGGCGTGATGCAGATGCTCGTACTTCGTATCCAGCACCCATTCGATCATCGGCCACGCCATCACTGGAAAGCCCGGCACGAAGTGGTGATCGCCGAGCGAGAAGCCCGGAATCGTGTTGTAGCCGTTCGGAATGATCGTGGCGCCGCGCGGGAACGTGCCCATGTTCAGCCGATGCCGGTTCTCCGGCGAATCGAGGTCGACCGGGCCGTCGCCCTGATGCATGTCGCTGATGCGCTGCTGGATCAGCACCTTCGCGTCCGGATGCAGTTCGAGCGGCACGCCGAGCGCCGCCGCCGCGCACTGCCGCGTGTGGTCGTCGGGCGTCGCGCCGATGCCGCCCGTCGAAAACACGATGTCGCCCGACGCGAGCGTGCGGCGCAGCGTCGCCGTGATGCGCGCGGGATCGTCGCCGACGTATTCGGCCCAGTCGAGCGACAGGCCGCGCGCGGTCAGGAGTTCGATGACCTTGGCGAGATGCTTGTCGGTACGGCGGCCCGACAGGATTTCATCGCCGATGATGATGACGCCGAATGCCATGACGGTCTCTCGTTCGAAGATGGTCAATAAGGAAGTGTCGCCGAAGTCTGCGGATGCTGCGCTTCGGCGCGCATGCGCTGCAGCGCGCGCAGGCAGTACCACGCGAACCACAGCGCCGTGAACACGAGAATCAGCGAGTAGATCCAGATCGTGATCGCGGTAATGACCGGGAACAGCGGAATCAGCCACACCGACGACGCCCACAGCAAGGTCGGCAGCGAGCCGATCATCCCGCTCGCGACGCCGATCAGCAGCAGCGGCAAACGGTAGCGCTTCACGAGCGCGCGCCGCTCGTCACGCGAAGCATGCAGCGCGAGCGCATCGTAGGTCATCACGCGATAGGTCAGCCAGCCCCACAGCAGCGGCGGCACCAGCGCGAAGAACGGCGGCCAGATCCACAGCGGGATCGTCACGACGAGCAGCACGAGACACACGATCGTGGTCCACAGCGAATGCAGGATGCTGCCGTACCACGTGCCGCCGCGCCGCATATCGAGATTCGCGAACTGCCGCGCCGACAGGTGCCGCACGACCGCCGGCATCGACAGCGTCGCGATCAGCAGCAGCACGCTGACGACGATCAGCGGAATCATCATCATGATCACGATGAACGGCGCGATGAACGCATGCGCCGACGAGAAGCCGAGCCAGTCGAACAGGTGATAGAGCCACGTCGTCAGCGACCAGCTCTCGAGCCAGCCGCTCGTCGTGCCGACCAGCCACTGCCACGACAGATACAGGACGGCGCCCCACACGATGGCGGCCACCGCGAACGGCTTGAACGTCAGCCAGAGCATGCGCGGATGAAGCGCGCTCGACAGCGCGCGTCCAAATGAGCGCAACAGATCGTTCATGCGGACCTGATGAGTGTGCTGTTGAAGGAAAATCGCGGACCGTGCGAAACGCGAACAGGATAAACCAGGCGCGCGCCGGTCGCTCGGTTCGCGTGCCGGCGCGTAACAGATGGGACGGAATGGGCGCCGCGGCTGCGAGCGCAGCCCGCGGCAAAGGGTGAAGTCAAGCGGTGCTCATGTGGCGCTCAGGTGCCACTCAAGCGCCGTTCGGCGCGGTCACCGGCGCGCGGTTGTAGAAGTAGATGCCGTGCGGCGAGCGGCCCACCGCGATGGTCTGGATCAGCTTGCGGGTGGTGAGGTCGATCACGCCGACGTGCTTCGCGAAACGGAACGTGACCCACAGGTAGCGCTTGTCCGCGGACAGCTCCATGTCGTCGGGGCCTGGCAGCAGGCCCGTGATATCGCCGACGTTGGTGAGCGTGTCTTCGTCGATGATGCTGATGGTGCTCGCCACGCGGTTCGACACCGCGACATGCTTGCCGTCCACCAGCGAACGGAAGTTGTGCGCGCCCGCGCCGGTGTGGATCGTCTTCACGACCTGCTGCCTGCGCCAGTCGACCACGGCCACGTAATCGGCGCCCGTCATGCCAACCAGCAGATATTTGTCGCCGGGCGTCATCCACAGCCCCGCCGGCACCTTGCCGACCTTCATCTTCCACTTGAGCGTCTGCGTGGGCAGATCGATTGCCGCGAGTTCGCCCGACACCTGCAGCGAGATGAACACCGTGCTGCTGTCGTTCGAAAACACAATGTGGCTCGGCATCACCGCGAGCGGCAGGCGCTTCGCGAGCGTGATGTTCTGGCCGTCATAGTGGTAAATATCCAGGCGGTCGAGCCGCAGGCCGGTGGTGACGAGCCACTTGCGGTCCGGCGAGAAACCGATCTGGTACGGGTCCTCGATGTTCTCCACCCAGCGTTGCGGCTTGCCCGTCTTCGGGTCGACGAACATCAGGTTGTTCGACACCGAGTTCGCGACGATCAGCGACGTGTTGTCCGGCGTCGGCATCAGGTGATGCGGCTCCTTGCCGGTGGGCACCGTGCCCACCACCTGATGCGACGCTTCATCGATGAGGCTCAGCGTCGCCTCGCCCGAGTTCAGCACGATCACGTTGTTCGCGTGCGCGGCGGTTGAAAAGAGGCTTGCGGCCGTCAGTAGCGTGGCGGCAACGGCGCGGGTGAAACGGGAAGAGAAAAGTAGGCGCATGAACAGTCACATCGAAGAGCAGGCGCCATTGTAAAACGTTTGCAAGGCTACGCGGCCTGCGGCGAATCGCGGCAGCGCGCGCCTGTTTTTCGAACGCACGGGCGCAGACGCCACCGCAACGGCCAGCGTTAGCGCTGCATCGACTCCCACACCTTGTGCAGCCGCTTCACCGACACCGGCATCGGCGTGCGCAATTCCTGCGCGAACAGCGACACCCGCAGCTCTTCGAGCAGCCAGCGGAACTCCGCGAGCCGCGGATCGGCGACGCCGCCGCGCTGCGACACCGAGCGCTGGAAATGCTGGAACAGCGGCTGGAACTCGGCGAACTGCCGGGCATCGCGCGCCGGGTCGGCCTTCAGCTTGTCGATGCGCAGCGCGGTCGCCTTCAGATAGCGCGGGAAATGCACGAGCTGCGCATACGGCGTATCGACGACGAAGCGCTTGCCGATCAGCGTGTCGAGCTGCTGCTGCATGTCGGCATACGCGGCGCCGAACGACTTCGCCTGCGCGAGCTTCTTCGTCACCGTCGCGTACTCGGCGAGGATCTGGCCGGCGAGCCGCGCGATCTCCTGCGCGAGCAGCGTCAGACGGCTGCGGCCTTCGTCGCGACGCGTGTGGAAGCTCGCGTCGTCGTCGGGCAGCGGGTCCTGCAGGCAAGCGCGGTCGAGCGTCGTATCGATCAGCTGATCGCGCAGCTCGTCCTGGGTTGCCTTCGACATCAACTGCATCGCCATCTCGCGCAGCCTGGGCAGGTTCTTCTCGAGATAGCGGATCGGCTCGCGCAGCTGCAGCGCGAACAGGCGCCGCAGTCCCGCGCGATGGATACGCGCGGCTTCGTCGGGCGCATCGAACACTTCGACATCGCAGTGCGTGCCGCGATCGACGAGCGCCGGATAGCCGTACAGCGTCTGGCCGCCACGGCGGATTTCGAGCAGCTCGGGCAGCTTGCCGAAATTCCAGGTGGACAGGTTTTCGTAGAGCGCGGTGGCTTGAGTGTCACCGCCTGCGCTTCTTGTGCCCGTGCCCGTGCCGGCGGCTGCGGCAGCCGGCGTATGCGGCGCATTCACAGGCCGCGCCGCGACCTGCCCGCGCGCACCCGCCGCAGCCGGCGTACCCCCAGCACCCACACCAAGCGCCGCACCCGCAGCCCCCGACACGATCTTCTGGAACTGCTGCTGCGCTTCGCCGCCCAGTTCCGCGCGCAGCTGCGCGAGGTTGCGGCCCATCGCGAGCTGCCGTCCGTGCTCGTCGATCACCTTGAAGTTCATGAACAGGTGCTTCGGCAGCGTCTCGAGCTTGAAGTCGGTCTGCTTCATCGCGACCTGGGTCTGCTCACGCACATCGGCGATCAGCGAGTCGACGAGACTGCCCGCGCCGAACCGCTCCGCGCCATGACGGTCGACGAAACCGGCCGCGTACTCGGGCATTGGCACGCAGTGACGCCGCAGCTTCTGCGGCAACGACTTGATCAGCAGCTGCACCTTCTCCTTCAGCATGCCCGGCACGAGCCATTCGCAGCGGCGCGCGTCGACCTGATTCAACGCGTAGAGCGGCACCGCGAGCGTCACGCCGTCGCGCGGTGTGCCGGGCTCGAAGTGATACGACAGCGCCATCTCGACGCCCGCCATCGTCATGCGCTTCGGGAACAGCTCGGTCGTGATGCCGGCCGCTTCGTGGCGCATCAGATCGTCGCGCGACAGGAACAGGAGGCGCGTCTTGCCGTCCTGCTCGCCGCGCCTTTTCAGCTCGTCGCGATACCAGCGCTCGAACGCGGCGCCGGTGTGAATGCCGGCGGGCAGTGCGTCGTCGTAGAACGCGAAGATCAGCTCGTCGTCGACCAGCACGTCCTGACGCCGCGACTTGTGTTCGAGCTGCTCGATCTCCGCGAGCAGCTTGCGGTTGTGCGCGAAGAACGGCAGCTTCGTGTCGAACTCGCCTTCGACGAGCGCGCCGCGAATGAAGAGCTCGCGCGCACGCGCCGGATCCTGCCTGCCGAACGCAACCCGGCGACGGTTATAGATGGTGAGCCCATGCAGCACGCCGCGCTCGAATGCGCTCACCTGCGCCGCGCGCTTTTCCCAGTGCGGCTCGGACAGCGACTTCTTCAGCAGATGCGCACCCACGCGCTCGATCCATTCGGGCTCGATCTTCGCGATGCAGCGCGCGTACAGCCGGCTCGTCTCGACGAGTTCCGCGGCCATCACCCAGCGCCCCGCCTTCTTCACGAGCGCGGAGCCGGGCCACAAGTGGAACTTGATGCCGCGCGCGCCTAGGTAATACGGTTCGTCGTCGGCCTTGAGGCCGAGGTTGCCGAGCAGGCCCGTCAGCAGCGCGAGATGCACCTGCTCGAAGGTTGCGTCCGCTTCGTTCAGCCGCCAGCCATGTTCGCGCACCACGGTGAGCAGCTGCGAATGCACGTCGCGCCATTCGCGCAGACGCAGATGCGACAGGAAATTCGCGCGGCACGCATCCACCAGCTGCCGGTTCGACTTCTTGTGCGCGACCGCTTCCTCGAACCACGTCCAGATCTTCAGCCATTGCAAAAATTCGGAGCGCTCGTCGGCGAACCTGCGGTGCGCCTGGTCGGCCTGCTCCTGCGCTTCGATCGGACGGTCGCGCGGGTCCTGCACGGACAACGCGCTGGCGATGATCAGCACTTCGCGCAGCGACTGGTGATCGCGCGCGGCGAGAATCATCCGGCCGACGCGCGGGTCGAGCGGCAACCGCGCGAGTTCGCGGCCGGTCGGCGTGAGCGCGTTGTCGTCGTCGACCGCGCCGAGTTCGTTCAGCAGCTGATAGCCGTCCGCGATCGCGCGGCCCGGCGGCGGCTCGATGAACGGGAACGTTTCGATCGCCGTCAGATGCAGCGACTTCATCCGCAGAATGACCGCCGCGAGCGACGACCGCAGAATCTCCGGATCGGTGAAGCGCGGCCGCGCGATGAAATCGCTTTCTTCGTAGAGGCGGATGCACACGCCATCCGCGACCCGGCCGCAGCGGCCCGCGCGCTGGTTCGCCGCCGCCTGCGAGATCGCTTCGACCTGCAGCTGCTCGACCTTGTTGCGATACGAATAACGCTTCACGCGCGCGAGGCCCGTGTCCACCACGTAGCGAATGCCCGGCACCGTCAGCGACGTTTCCGCGACGTTGGTTGCGAGCACGATACGGCGCGCATTCGACGGCCGGAACACGCGCTCCTGCTCCTGCGCGGACAGGCGCGCGAACAGCGGCAGAATCTCGGTGTGCGGCGGATGGTGCTTGCGCAACGCCTCCGCGGCATCGCGGATCTCGCGCTCGCCGGGCAGGAACACGAGCACGTCGCCCGAGCCTTCGCGCGACAGTTCATCGACCGCATCGACGATCGCGTCCATCAGATCGCGGTCGCGCTCCTTCGCATCGCGCAGCGACTTCGGGCGTTCGCCCTTCTCGCGCAGCGACGCTCCTTCGGCGGACTTCACCGCGACCCTGTCTTCGGCAACCGGCCGGTAGCGCACTTCCACCGGGTACAGCCGGCCGCTCACCTCGATCACCGGCGCGGGCTTCTCGTCGCTGCCGAAGTGACGCGCGAAGCGATCGGCATCGATCGTCGCGGATGTGACGATCAGCTTCAGGTCCGGGCGCCGCGGCAGGATTTCCTTCAGATAGCCGAGCAGGAAGTCGATGTTGAGGCTACGTTCGTGCGCCTCGTCGATGATCAGCGTGTCGTACGCTTTCAGCAGCGGATCGGTCTGCGTCTCGGCGAGCAGGATGCCGTCCGTCATCAGCTTGACCGATGCGCCGGCCGCGAGATTGTCGGTGAAGCGCACCTTGTAGCCGACCACTTCGCCGAACGGCGTGCCGAGCTCTTCGGCAATCCGCCGGCCGGTCGCCGACGCCGCGATCCGGCGCGGCTGCGTGTGGCCGATCAGCCCGCTGCCGCCCGCGCCGAGACCCCGACCAAGCGCGAGACAGATCTTCGGCAACTGCGTGGTCTTGCCCGAGCCCGTTTCGCCGCTGACGATGACAACCTGATGACCAGCGATCGCCTTCGCGATCTCGTCGCGGCGCGCGGAGACCGGCAGCGCCTCGGGGAACGTGATGGGCGGAACCGGATTCGGTTCGACGATGCGCGGCGGTTTCTGGGGTTTGGCTTCGCGCTGAGGTTTCGTATCGCGATGCGGGTTCGCTTCACGCGCGGGTTGTGCGGGTTTCGCTTCGCGCGGCGGCTTCGGCTCGCGCGCGGGCTGGCCGCCCGCTTGCTTCGCGACATCGCGCGAATGTGGGCGCTCTACGCCACGCTGCGCTTCATGACCCGGCTGGGCAGGTTGCTGCGCGCCGGGAGCCCCGGAAGATGCAGGACTTTTGGGTACATTAGACATGGGGGCGCATTATAATCCCGGGATGAATTCGCAAACCGACCTCGTCCCCGCCCCCGACACCGCCTCGCAGCCTGGAGCACCCGCTCCCGCGCCTGCCGACGAAGCCGCGGATATCATCGCCCAGCACGCCCAGTTCGTCGACTGGATGCGATCGGTCGCACCGTACATCCACGCGTTCCGCAACAAGACCTTCGTCGTCGGTTTCGGCGGCGAGGTCGTGCAGCAGAACCTGCTGAATGCGCTCGTCTCCGACATCGCGCTGCTGCAGGCCATGGGCATCCAGATCGTGCTCGTGCACGGCTCGCGGCCGCAGGTCGAAGAGCAGATGAACCTGCACGGTGTCGAATCCGAGTTCTCGCACGGCATGCGCATTACCGATGCGCGCGCGCTCGAATCGGCGAAGGAAGCGGCCGGCGAAGTGCGTCTCGACATCGAGGCCGCGATCAGCCAGGGTCTGCCGAACACGCCGATGGCGCACGCGCACATCAGCGTCGTGTCCGGCAACTTCGTCACCGCGCGGCCGGTCGGCATTCTCGACGGCGTCGATTTCCAGCATACGGGCGTGGTGCGCAAGATCGATGCCGACTCGATCCGTCACTCGCTCGCCAGCCGCAAGCTCGTGCTGCTGTCGCCGCTTGGCTTCTCGCCCACCGGCGAAGCGTTCAACCTGTCGATGGAAGACGTCGCATCGGCCGCGGCCATTGCGCTGCGCGCGGACAAGATCGTGTTCCTCACGGAAACAGCCGGCCTGCTCGACGAAGCGGGCGAGCTGATCCGCGAACTGTCGCTCGACGAAGCGTACAAGCTGCACGAGAGCGGCACGATGCTCGGCGACGACGGCTTCTACCTGAAGCATGCAATCCGCGCGTGCCGCGGCGGCGTGGCGCGGGCGCACCTGATCCCCACCTCGCTCGACGGCAGCCTGCTGCTCGAACTGTTCCTGCACGACGGCGTCGGCACGATGATCTCGTACGAGAACCTCGAGAGCCTGCGCGAAGCCACGCCGGACGACGTCGGCGGCATCCTCACGCTGATCGAGCCGCTCGAGACGGACGGCACGCTGGTGCGGCGCGGCCGTCACCAGATCGAACGCGACATCGACCACTTCTCGGTGATCGAGCACGATGGCGTGCTGTTCGGCTGCGTCGCGCTGTATCCGTACGCGCAGGAGCGCATCGGCGAGATGGCGTGCCTCACGGTCTCGCCGGAAGCGCAGGGCACGGGCGACGGCGAGCGGCTGCTCAAGCGCGTCGAGCAGCGGGCGCGCGCACGCGGCCTCACGCGCATCTTCGTGCTCACCACGCGCACCGAACACTGGTTCCTCAAACGCGGCTTCGTGAAGGCAACGGTCGACGACCTGCCGGAAGATCGCCGCCGGCTCTATAACTGGCAGCGCAAATCGCTCGTGCTGATGAAACAGCTCTGAGCGAACGCGCATCGTCCACCCGGCCGGCCGCTGGCAAAGCGAATTTTGCCCGCGTATCGTGCCGGGGAAGATCGACGCAGCGCGGCGCCGCCCTCACACGATCACAGGAGAATCACAGCATGGCTCGTATGGTTCAATGCGCGAAGCTCGGCAAGGAAGCCGAAGGCCTCGATTTCCCGCCGCTGCCCGGCGAACTCGGCAAGCGGATCTACGAAAGCATCTCGAAGGAAGCCTGGCAGGCGTGGCTCAAGCAGCAGACCATGCTGATCAACGAGAACCGTCTGAACATGGCCGACCCGCGCGCCCGCCAGTACCTGATGAAGCAGACTGAGAAGTTCTTCTTCGGCGAAGGTGCCGACCAGGCGTCGGGTTATGTGCCGCCTGCGGCTGGCTAAGCCTGAGTGGGCCGATTAGCGGCCTCACTGAGCGGCCTGAACCCGGCGGTGCGCGCGTAGCGGCGCGACCGGCCGATAGCCGACATCGCTGAACACGCCATACGGCGCCCTCCGGGGCGCCGTTTCTTTTTCTGCAACAGCCACGCAGCAGCCCGCGTCATTTCTCCTGGCCAGATTCGGACTCCTCCGATATCGACCGCGCCGCCCCTATCTCAAAATTGCGCCCAACGTCCGCTAACGACGTTGCGCCGCGCCTCTTCCCGGGTCTCTGCCTTTCCAGCACTTCACGTGCTTCACGGCACTCCAGCGCGGCCGGTCGGCCGTCGCGTCTGTCGCGGCATGTCTCGTTCACTCTCGCCGGAAGCCGCTTCCGCTCGTAACCGCCATGACCACACACAACCGTTCCGCTGAAGCCAACCCCGACGTCCCGGCGTCTCCGCAGCATCTGCTCGACCATGCGCTCGCCGCGCATCGCGATGGCGAACTCGCCATCGCCGACGAACGCTACCGGCAGATTCCGAAGTCGAGTCCCTTCTACGCCGACGCGTGTTACTACCGCGGCTTCATCCACTTCCAGTTGCAGAACCTGCCGGCCGCGATTGCGCTGTTCGACGAAGCGCTCGCGCTCAAGCCCGAACAGCCGGCGTGGCTGAACGACCGCGGCATCGCGGCGGCGTCGCTCGGCGAGCATGACGATGCCGCCGTCTTTCTGCAGCGTGCAGTCGATCTCGCGCCGCAGTTCGCGCTCGCGCACTGCAACCTGGCGAAGTCGCTGCGCGCGCTGGGCCAGCTCGGCGATGCGCTGCGCCACTTCGATGCCGCGCTCAAACTCGACGCCTCGCTCGTCGACGCTGCGCTCAATCTTGGCGGGCTCTTCGAAGTGATCAGCCGGCCGCTCGACGCCGTCGAGTCGTACCGGCACGCCGCGGCAGCCGCGCCCGATCATCCGTTGCCGCAGATGCTGCTGGGCACCGTGCTCAACCACGTGCAGCGCTACCGTGAAGTGGCTGCCTGTTTCGAGCGTGCCGCAACGCTCGCGCCCGACAGCGCCGACGCGCGCTTCGGTGTCGGCTATGCGTACGACGGCCAACGCGACTTCGACAACGCGATCGCGTCGTATCGGGCCGCGCTCGCGCTGCAGCCCGACGCGCCAGCGCTGCACAACAATCTCGCGTACTCGCTGACCTGCGTCGCACGCTACGACGAAGCGAAAGCGCACTACCAGCGCGCGATCGAACTCGCGCCGTCGCTGTCCGAAGCGCATCATCAGCTCGCGATGATCGCGCTGCGCGACGGCGCGTTTCGCGAAGGCTGGCGCGGCTTCGAGCATCGCAGAACGACGCAGCGCGGCGCGCACGATCACGGCACGCTCGAGTCGGCGGAATGGCGCGGCGAAGCGCTGAACGGCCGGCGCGTCCTGCTCACGCACGACCAGGGCGCCGGCGACCAGATCCAGTTCGTGCGCTATGCGGCGCTGCTCGATGCGCGCGGTGCAAAGGTCGATGTGTGGACGTCGCCGGAACTCGCGGCGCTGTTTTCGCGCGCGGCAGGCGTGAGCAACGTGCTGACCGTGGCGCCCGCGGTTCCGTGCGCGTACGACTACTGGTGTCCGATGATGAGCGTGCCGGGCCGTCTCGACGACGACACGATTCCCGCGGACGTGCCCTACCTGTCCGCCGATGTGAACGCCGCCGCGGCCTGGCGCGAGCGCCTCGCACCGCTCGCGGATGCGCGCAGGAAGATCGGCCTCGTGTGGGCCGGCAACCCGCGTCATCACCTCGACGCATTCCGGTCCGGTCAGCTCGCGGAACTGCTGCCGCTCGCCGATGCGCCCAATGCCGAATGGTTCGCGCTGCAAAAGGGCGCGGCCGCGCAGCAGCGCGACGATCTGCACGAACGCTGGACGATTCACCCGCTCGAAGCGGAACTGCGCGACTTCGACGCCACCGCGGCCGCGATCGATGCGCTCGATCTCGTGATCACCGTCGATACTTCGGTCGCGCATCTCGCGGGCGCGCTCGGCAAGCCCGTGTGGGTGCTGCTGCCCGCGCAGTCGGACTGGCGCTGGATGCACGCGCGCGACGACAGCCCGTGGTACCCCACCGCGCGGCTCTTCCGTCAAACCACGCCCGGCGACTGGTCCGCCGTGGTCGCAGATGTGCGCGCGGCGCTGGCGTCCTGACCACGCCTCGCGCCAGATAAAACCCTTCTCTCACGGAGTCCGCGCATCGCACCACGCGCGCGGACTCCGCTTCCATCAAACGTCTCAGCCCAGCAGATCAGCCGGCAGCTTGCCGCCGTTCGCCGCCAGCGCCTGCATCAGCTGCTTGTGCAGCCAGATGTTCATCGACGCCGAGTCGTTCGTATCGCCGTCGTATTTCAGCTCCGCCGCGAGCTGCTTGCGATGCTCGAGACTGCTGTCGACGTCGAGCAGCTTCATCGTGTCGACGATCGAATGACGCCAGTCGAGCTTCTGGCTGTTGCTCGCCGCGAGCTGGTCGAGCACGGCCGCGACGTCGACGTCGGACAGCACGGCGGCGGCGGCCGGTGCGGCTGCGGCAGTTGCGTCGGCCGTCGCGGCGTCCGCGGTGGCGGCCGGGGTCGGCACCGCTTCGGGAGCGGGCGGCGTCTCGTCTGGTTTCGCGTGACCGAAGAGCTTGCTGACGATGGTTCCGAAGATACTCATGATGGGTGTCCTTTTTCAGGGTGGAAACGGAATGCGAAGTGGGTCCGGCACGCCGGACGCACGCGCATAACGATGAGTAAAGCGAATCGTTGACACCCCGATGGCGTTCTCGACAATTCTTGACGCAACCGCATGACGCGCAGTCGGGATTGACAAACTTCTGTCGAATCGCCGAAAGCCATGCCGCCGAAACGGCGAAAACGCGTCGCGCCGCCGTGCCGCCCGATTCCTCTTAAACGCCCGCCACATAAGCGATCGAGCGATTTCGCGGGCCTCTCGCCGGAAGCCGGTTTGCTCGATCGTCTGCGATCGTGCTAATATGTGCATCGTTCCAACAGCAATTCACCTTCATTCGCGCTCGCGCAATCATCGGTCATCGTTACGGCCGGTGGGGTTGCGGGTAGTTTTTACACAAGAAGGCTTGTCGGTCTTTTCGGTACGTGACCGGCCTTTTTCGTATCAAGCCTTTCAGTGGCGTCGCTTGACCGGCTCTGCTTCGCGAGCGCATCTCGCATCACAGCAGCGCGGCAATCAACGTCCTCACGCATTTGCAGCCTCGGCGGCCGAAGTCAGCAAGCCCCGCCGCATGGCCATGCAGATGCACTGATCACAATTCGAACGAGTGCCATTTCGCGACGAGCATCGCGACGCACCGGCGTTGTCTTTCGAATCGCCGCTGCACGGCAAAGCGCCCCAGCGGCGACACGCCATCGCCGTCTTCACGAAACCGCACTCATCCAGCAACCGTGGCAGAGCGTTTTTGCGTTCGGCCGCAGTCATCGGAGCTTTTACCTTGACCGCATCCAGCAACGGCTTCTGGCGACACAACGATAACGACAAACGCCTCACCCGCGACGACATCACCGTCGTCGATCACAGTCTCCTCAAACGGGCCGTCGGCGCCATGGCGCTCGGCAACGCGATGGAGTGGTTCGACTTCGGCGTGTACAGCTACATCGCCGTCACGCTCGGCAAAGTGTTCTTCCCGTCGAGCAACCCGTCCGCGCAGCTGATCGCCACCTTCGGCACGTTCGCGGCCGCGTTCCTCGTGCGGCCGGTCGGCGGCATGGTGTTCGGCCCGCTTGGCGACCGCATCGGCCGCCAGCGCGTACTCGCGATGACGATGATCATGATGGCGTGCGGCACCTTCGCGATCGGCCTGATTCCGAGCTACGGCTCGATCGGTATCCTCGCGCCGGTGCTGCTGCTCGTCGCGCGTCTCGTGCAGGGCTTTTCGACGGGCGGCGAATACGGCGGCGCGGCCACCTTCATCGCCGAGTTCTCCACCGACCGCCGCCGCGGCTTCATGGGCAGCTTCCTCGAGTTCGGCACGCTGATCGGCTACGTGCTCGGCGCGGGCACGGTCGCGGTGCTGACCGCGACGCTGTCGCAGGAGCAGCTGCTGTCCTGGGGCTGGCGCGTACCGTTCTTCATCGCCGGGCCGCTCGGGCTGATGGGTCTGTACATCCGGCTCAAGCTCGAGGAAACGCCGGCGTTCAAGAAGGAAGCCGAACTGCGCGAGGCCGAAGAGAAGGCGCGCGAAAAGCACACGTTCGCGCAGCTGCTCGCCGGGCAATGGAAGGCGCTCCTCACCTGCGTGGGTCTGGTGCTGATCTTCAACGTCACCGACTACATGGCCCTGTCGTATCTGCCGAGCTATCTGTCGGCAACGCTGCACTTCAACGAAACGCACGGCCTCTTCCTCGTGCTGCTCGTGATGGTACTGATGATGCCGATGACGCTCTACGCCGGCCGTCTGTCCGACCGGCTCGGCCGTCGCCCGGTGATGCTGGCGGGCTGCGTGGGCCTGTTTGTGCTGTCCATTCCCGCGCTCCTGATGATCCGCACGGGCGCGGTGCTGCCGGTGTTCGGCGGCCTGCTGATACTCGGCGCGCTGCTGTCGTGCTTCTGCGGCGTGATGCCGTCCGCGCTGCCGGCGCTGTTCCCGACGCGCATCCGCTACGGCGCGCTCGCGATCGGCTTCAACGTGTCGGTGTCGCTGTTCGGGGGCACGACGCCGCTCGTCACTGCGTGGCTCGTCGAGCGCAGCGGCAACCTGATGATGCCGGCGTACTACCTGATGGCCGCATCGCTGATCGGCGTCGTGTCGGTGCTCGCCGCACGCGAAAGCGCGCGCCGTCCGCTGCCGGGCTCGGGCCCGTGCGTCGCGACGCATGCGGAAGCGCACGCAGTGCTGCGCGGCGAACACGAGGCCGCGGCCTTCATCGACGAGTACGAAACCGCGCAGGCAGTACGCGCGTAACTGGCAACGCGCCGTACGTGTGAGCGCGCGGAACACGGCTCGCACGCACGGCAAAGCGCTGCGCAGATCAACCGCAAGCGCCGCTGCAGCAGCGTCACTCCACCAGCGTCTTCAACGACGCCCGCACATCGGCGCCGTCGATCTCCAGCTTCCCCGCGGAGATCGGCAGCGTGAACCGGCGGCGCCCCGCGCTGCCCGGGTTCACGTAGAGCACGCCGTCGCGCGTTTCGACGGACGGCTTGTGCGAATGTCCGCTCACGACGACGCCGATCCCCTCCGCCCGCAAGTCGAGATCGAGCCTGCGCAGATCGTGCAGGTCGTGAATCACGAGGATCGTCACCTGCTGCACGCGTAGCGTCGTGTAGTGCGGCAGCGCGTCCGCCCAGTCGCCGACGTCGTTGTTGCCGCGCACGACGGTGAGCGGCGTGCCCGGCGTGACGCTCGACAGTTCGTCGAGCACGCTGGCTTTGCAGATATCGCCGGCATGGATCAGCGCATCGCAGCCTTCGAGCCACGCCAGTGCTTCGGGACGCACGAGATCGTGCGTATCGGAGATCAAGCCGATCCGCGACGCCGATGGAAGTTCGGGCTGACGGTGCATGAGCGATGGAGACGCGAGGTGCGGGACGAACTCCCGTTATACGGGATCATCGCGGCCGGAATCAACCTCGCAGGCAGTCTGTTGTGACGCTTCGGCGCCAGCGTCATCGCTTTCGATCACGCCCAGCGCACCCGTGTCCGCCGCCCCGGCCTGCACCTCCACCGCGTCCGGCAACGCGTGCGTACCGTGAGACGCCAGCCTCAACACGTACCGGCTCACGCCCTGCACCGCGACCGACACCACGGCCGCCGCCGCGAACGCACCCACGATGCCGAGCGACGGCAGCAGCCACACCACCGCGACGAAGAACGCGGCGAACGATGCGCGCCCGACCACCATCCCGCGCATCAGCAGCGCAACCGGATCGGCGCCGTGCGCGCGCTGCGTCGACACGGCGAGCACGATGCCGAGCAGCGGAAACACCGACAGCACGCCGCTCCACGCAGCACCCAGCGACGCCGACAACGCCGTCACCGCAAGCGTCAGCGCCGCGCCCGCGACCATGCGCAGCACGAGGTCGACGTTCGTGCCCTTCGCGCCCGCGGGCGCATGCTTCACGCGCGGCAGGAACGTCTGTGAAATCGCGACCGCGATGCACGCAATGACGACCGAACCGCCGACGCCCGCCGGCCAGCGCGCAAGCCCCACCGCGACGCACGACCAGCCCGCGCAACCCGCGACCAGCGCGAGCGGCCACGCGCGTCGGCGCGACGCCCATGCGTAGCTGAGATTGAACGCTTCCGATGCGGCGATCGCCGCGATCGACGCCGCCGACGCATGCGCGGCGAACGCCGGTCCGCGATCGAGCGCGAGCAGCAGCACGATCGGGCCGGACACGACCGGCAGCCCCGCGAGCCAGCCCGCCACCGACGGCCCCCAGATGCGGCCGGCAAAGGTCAGCATCGCGAGGAACGCGGGGACGAGCGCAAGCTTCAGGATCAGCATCGACGGGGCTCCGGCGGCGAAAGGAACGGCAGCGGGAAGAAAGAGAGGATGGGCACGGCGGCCCATTATCCGCGATGCGTCAGGTCCGCGCGAGCGTCTTCACGGGCGGGCGCGCCGGCGTGTGCTGCTCGAAGTGCGAGATGAACACCTGCGCCTGCTCGCCCGGCATCGGCTTCGCGAAGTAGTAGCCCTGGATCAGGTTGCAGCGATGCGCGACGAGGAACTCGATCTGCTCGGGCGTCTCGACGCCTTCCGCAACGACCGTGAAATCCAGCGTGCGCGCGAGCGCGAGAATCGCGCGGATGATCGCTTCGTCCGCGCGGCTCTTGCCGATGCCGCGCACGAACGAGATGTCCACCTTCAGGCGGTCCGCCTTGAAGTTGCGGATATAGGCAAGGCTCGAATAGCCGGTGCCGAAGTCGTCGATCGCGATGCCGACGCCGATGTCGCGCAGCGCATGCAGCGCGTCGATCGCGCCATGTGCGACGAGCGCGCTTTCGGTGATCTCGAGCTCGAGCCGCTCCGGGTTCAGCGCGGTGTGCTTCAGCACGCGCCGCACCACGTCGCAGAAGTCGCCGCCGCCGAACTGCCGCGCCGACACGTTGACCGACATGCGCAGCTGCGGGAACGTGCTCTCCCACGCCTTCGCCTGCGTGCAGGCCTCGTAGAGCACCCATTCGCCGAGCGCCGAGATCAGGCCGTTCTCCTCCGCGACCGGGATGAAGAGCGCCGGGCTGATCGAGCCCAGCTCCGGGTCGATCCAGCGCAACAGCGCCTCGACGCCCGTCACGGTGCCCGAGCGCAGATCGATCTGCGGCTGGTAGTACAGATGGAACTCGCCGTTGCGCAGCGCGAGCCGCATCCGGCGCGACATCGCGATCCGCTCTTCCGCCGCATACGCGAGTGCCGGTTCGAAGCGGTGTACGCCGTTGCGGCCATTCGTCTTCGCGCGGTACATCGCGAAATCGGCGTTCTTCAGCAGCGTCTCGGCATCGCGGCCATCGCGCGGGAACATCGCGACGCCGACGCTCGATTCGACATGCAGCTCGATGCCGTCGATCCGGAACGGGTCGTCGAGTTCGTTGCGGATGCGCGCGAGCACGTCGTCGACGCGCCGGTCCATGCCGCGGCCGCCGGCGTCGCTGATCAGCATCACGAACTCGTCGCCGCCATAGCGCGCCAGCATGTCGCGCGGACCGATGCAGCCGACGAGCCGTTGCGCGACGTCGCGCAGCAGCCGGTCGCCGGCGCTGTGCCCGAGGCTGTCGTTGACGTCCTTGAAGTGGTCGACGTCCATGAACAGCACCGCGAGCTCCGTCTCCGCATGCGGCCCCGCCCTGCGCTCGACGAGCGCCGCGTCGAGCCGGTCATGCAGCATCGTACGGTTCGGCAGCGAGGTCAGCGCGTCGTAATGCGCCTGCGTATGCAGCTGGTCCCGCGACTGCACGAGCTCGGTCACGTCGTTGACCACGCTGATGTGATGCGTGACGACGCCATGCTCATCGCGCACCGGCGCGATATACAGCTGGTTCCAGAACAGCGACCCGTCCTTGCGGTAGTTGCGCACGAGCGTCGTCACTTCGCGCTCCGCGACGAGCGCGCGGCGGATCTCGGCGATGCCGGTCTGATCGCGGTCGTCGTTCTGCAGGAAGCGGCAGTCGCAGCCGACCACATCGCCCCATGCATAGCCGGTGATCCGCTCGAACGCCGGGTTCGCATAGCGGATCATGTTGCCGGACGGTCCCGGCTCGGTGATCAGCACCGCGTTGACGATCGCGTCGAGCGCCCGGCTGCGCAACCGCAGCGCGAGCTCGGCGTCCTTCTGGTCGGAGATGTCGTCGTAGCAGGTCAGCACGCCGGTCGTGCGGCCGTGCGAGTCGCGCAGCGGCGTCTTGGTCTTGCGCAGCCAGTGGCCGCGCTGGTCGCCGAGCGTGCGGCGCTCTTCGTAACGCAGCACCTTGCCGGTCGCGAGCACCTGTTCGTCGAGCATCCGCGTTTCCGGCGCGTTCTCGTGCCACGGCATGTCGTGGTCGGTGAGTCCTGCCACCGCATCGACGTTGGCAATGCCCGCGTCGTCCGCGAAGGCCTGGTTGCAGCCCACGTAGCGCAGCGCCGCGTCTTTCCAGAAGATCCGGTGCGGCACGCTGTCGAGCACGGTTTCGAGCATGCGGTTCGATTGCTGCAATGCGTCTTTCGCCTGCTCGTGGCCGGTCACGTCGATCGCGGTGATGAAGCACGCGTCGTGACGGCCATAGCGCAGCAGGTGATACGTCACCTGCGCGAAGAGCTGCGTGCCGTCGCGGCGAATGTGCGGGACCACGCCGGCCGAGCCGCTGCCCGTCGGCATTTCGACGAACGACTTCAGCCGCTCCTGCAGCTTGAGCACCAGTTCAGGCGCGACGATCGCCGTGGCGGCCAGCCGCTCGAACTCGCTGCGCGTATAGCCATACTGCTGGCAGGCCGCGTCGTTCACGGCGAGCACCCGCAGCGTGCGGACGTCATGGATCAGCATCGCGAGCGGATGCTGTTCGAAGTACTCGCGAAAGCGCGCTTCCGCCTCTTCAGCGACGATCCGCACGCGCTCGCGCGACAGCGCGGCGCGATGGCTCGCGAAAAAGCCGTAGATCAGGAACACCACTGCGGCGGTGGCCGCGATCGCGAGCCCGGTGCGTTCCGTCGCGAGGTGCTGCGCGGTCGTTTCCGCGTTGCGGCCAATGATGCGGTCCTCGTTCGCGCGCAGCGTCATCAGCCCGGTCAGGATGCCGTTCAGCGTCTGGTTCGCGACCAGCAGTTCGCCGCCATCCACGACGATCCGTTCGCCGTTGCGTTGCGCGGATTGGGTCACGCCCTCGAGCTGCCGCTCCCACTGCGCGGTGGCAGTTCGCAGCGAGCGCACCGTCACGAGGCTGTCGGGCCGGTTCCGGTACGCGACTTCGAGGCCGTCGTAGAAGCGCGCCGCCATGCCGGCGCGTGCGATCGGCCACGCATACGACTCCCAGCGCGTCGTGCCGAGGCCTTTCAGGAAGTCGGCGTTCGCGGCGACATGGAGCGCCTGGAGCTTCTGGACCTGGTCCTTGATGCTGAGCGCGTGCATGAGCTCGAGGTCGGCCCGCGCGCGCGCCGCGAATACCTCGAAGGTCGCCGTGACGATAACGCCCACGGCGATGACGCTCACCAGTGCGGTGATGAACAGGGTCCGGAAGCGCGCCGCGAAGCGGCGCGCTTCACTCGATACTTGCAGCATGAGTACTCGCGCGCCGGCGGCCTGGGTAAAGGCTCATGGTGCCGGCAAAGAAAGGGATAATCTCCGCCCGGTTTAACGGCATCCGGCGGCAGGTTCTTGAGTTGACGGCGCGGGTTCGGAAACGGGTGTTCTGCGGCCGAAATTCGGGGCAGAAATTCGGGCCGGGAATGCGGACCGGAGCGGGCGCGGCGGCGTGGCGTTATCGGGTCGCCGTCAACACGCTGGCAGCGGCATGCTGCGTCGCGGCGGGCGCGGCAAGCCCGCAGGCGCCCGCGATCAGCGTCGCGTAGCCGCCGTCGCGGTGTACATCCAGCGCTCGGGGCCGCGACAGGTGCGCGAGCGGGCGGCCGGTCTCGTCGTAGGAGGTGGTGTCGTCGGTGACGATCGGCGAGGCGAGCGAGCAATCGGCCGTGCCGTGCTGCAGCAACGACGCGACGCCGCCCGACCGGTGTGCGTCGGGCAGATAGACGCGATACCAGAACGACACCCGTTCGCCGTCGCGCTTGAGCGTGTGCGACTGCACGTAGCCGCGAAAGCCGCGCTCGCTCATCACTTGGACCCACCCGTCCGCTGCCGCCGGCACCGTCGGTTCGCGCCACGCCCATTCGCGCAGCGCCACCGACCAGTCCGGCGCACACAGCATCAACACCGACAGCACGAACAGGCCCACGGCGGCCGTGCAGAACACGCCCGTCTGCACGCGTGCGGCGAGCGGCGTGCGCCGCACCGCGAACGGATCGAAGCTCGCGAGCGCATGGATCGCGACGCAGCTGACGAACACCAGCGCGAAAAATACGTAGAACGCCGAACGCTGCTGCACGACGACCGTCGCCAGCGCGCCGAGCGCACCGAGCACCTGCGTCGCGTAGAGCGCTTCCGCCGTCGTTCTGTTGATCGAACCCATGCCGTGACGTCTGTCGCGCGCAAAATCGCGCGCCTCCCGCCCCGGTTAACGGCGCAGTGCGCCGCGACCTTTAGGGACCGGCGCGCTGCGCAGCGTGCGATGCAGGCACGCGCCACTGAGCCGGACGGTTTCGTCCACATCGGTCCGCTGAACGTCACCGCCGATTGGGCCGGTCGTGGCAATGCGCGCTCGCCGCGTGCGCGCACCAAAGTGGATGGCGGACGACGCCACGTGGAAACCGACCTATGCTTGATCGACAGGCGGTCTTCATCGCGGATCGCGCCGGGGAGTCGAGTCGTGCCACGTGCGAGCGCAGCTTCGTCGACGGCAGGTTGTATTGGGCACCGCCCGGTTGCGATCGTCGTCGCGTGTGCTGCGCTCACCATGCCGGCCTGCGCGGTGGCCATGTTCCGATGCGAAGCCATCGATCGTTCCGTCAGCTACGCGAGCAGCTTGGTGGCGGGCGCGAAGTGCAGCCGCGTGGACACGCGCTGGACCGCGCCGTCTCCGGTCGCGACTCCATCATCGATCGGCGCGAGGCCACGCTATGAAGCAAGCTCAGCCGCGACGCAACCGGCACAGCCCGGCGCGTCGATTTCAGCCCTTCCTCCCGTTCGCCGCACAGGCCCGGTCCGGCGCGGTGTCGGTGTCGGTGTCGGTGAGCCGGTGTCGCAGGCCTCATGTCGCGCCAGAGCGTCGGCGTCGTTGACGGCGTCCAGCCCGCGCCGGGATACGCGGTATGCGTCCGCAACGCCTGATAGGTTCGGCCCTGATACGTGACGGTCGTCCCGGCCGTATAGGTCGAACCCTCCTGCCACTCGGCACCCGATGCATACATCGACCAGGCCGTCAGCAGGACGAGCGCGAGCGCCGTTTTTCTTGAATGCGTTTTCAGGCTGCGCATGATATTGCGCCTCCTCAACGAGCCTATTCAGCAATGTTTCAGTTACTTCCTTTCACATCGCCGACCGTACTGGAACGAAAATAATTTATATAGGTATCCGTATGAGATTGATAAACCACCGTACCGCTTTGCACAAGCCAAACCATTTTTTACATTAGACATCCTATTTAAACATCGAATCCGTTTCCAGACAGGCATTCAATCCTGATCGCCAGTGCAGAATTCAACCCGTCGTTTACGGAATCGAATCGACATGACGAAGCCGGTACGGCACGTCGTTCATTCACGACGCGCCGTACCGCTTCTGGCAAGTGGAAGAGATCGGGCCGCTTCGCTCGCAGGCAGGCGTTACGAAACGCACAACGGTTTGAGGCCTTCGAGCAGTGTTGGGATCAGCTCGCTGATGGTGGGGTGGATGTGCATCGCACGCATCAGCGTCGTATACGGTACGCCGGCCGTCATCGTATCGATGAACGTGTGAATGGCCTCGTCGCCCTCGATGCCGAGAATCGTCGCGCCAAGAATCTGATGGTTATCGGCGTCGACGAGCACCTTCATGAAGCCGTCGGTCTCGCCGCGCTCACGCGCGCGGCCCACCCGCGACATCGGCATGGTCGCGATCAGCGCGTCTCGACCGCCCTGACGCACCTCGCTCTCGGACAGCCCGACGCGCGCAAGCGGCGGATCGACGAACACCGCATACGCGGGAATGCGCGTGTCGACGCTGCGCCGCTCAGTGTGGCCGTCGCCGCTCAGCAGATTGGCCGCCACGATCTGGAAATCGTCGTACGACGTGTGCGTGAATGCGCCTCGTCCGTTCACATCTCCGATCGCCCACACGCCGGGCGCGTTGGTTCTGAGCTCGCCATCCACTGCAATGATGCCGTGCCGGTCTACCGTGATGCCCGCCGTTTCGAGGCCGAGATCGTCGGTGTTCGGACGGCGGCCCGTCGCAAACAGCAGATGCGATGCGTCGAGCGGCGCGCAGCCATCCGCAAAGGCGATGTGAACGCCGCCGCTGCCACTTTGATCAGCCGACTCCAGCCGAGAAGGCTCAACGCCAAAGCGAAATTCGACGCCATCTTTCGTCAGCACGTCCTGCACGCCTTTTGCGAAATCCGCGTCCTCGCGCGTCAGCACGCGCTCGCCGCGCACGAGCACCGTCACGCGGCTGCCAAAGCGGCGAAACACCTGCGCGAATTCAAGCGCGATATAACTGCTGCCGACGATCGCGAGGTGCTCGGGCAGCGTCGTCAGCTCGAGCAGCGAAGCATTGGTGTGATATTGAATCCGGTCGATGCCATCGATCGTCGGCACCACCGCGCGCGTGCCGGTGTTGATGAAAATTTCGTCTGCTTCTAGCGTTTCGAACACGCGCCCGTCGCGGTCCGTCAAGCTGAGCGTATGCGGACCCGTGAAGCGCGCGTGCCCGGTGAAGACCGTCACGTTGTCCGCATGACGCAGCCAGGCTTCCACGCCGTCGCGCGACGCGCCGATGATCTCGTCCTTGCGCGCTTTCACCTTCGCAAGATCCACCGAAATTTCACCAGAGACGAGCACGCCATACTCCGCCGCGTGCCGGGCCACATGGGCCGTCCGCGCGCTGGCAACGTAGCTCTTGGTTGGCGTGCAGCCGAAGTTCACACAGGTACCGCCGAACGCACCGCGTTCGATCACCGCGGTTTTGCGCCCGCTCTTGCCGAGCCGCACCGCGAGCGGTGCACCGCCCTGTCCGGTACCGATGACGACTGCGTCGAAACGCTGTGACATAAGGTGCCTCCGAAGCCGCGTTGCGGGTTCGAGCATCTTACGCCTGCCTTAAACGATGCGTTGTGATCGGTCGCCTTTACCTGTCGGCACGATGATCTGGAAAGAAATGCGATCTGGAATTGGGCTCGTCAACTTCGCGTGGGGTCACGCGTGGCAGCCGCCACAAGGGGACCCCCGTCCGACGCCCAGCACACCGCGCGCGCGATGCAGCGCAGCCTGCGCGCCGCGGGTCAGCAGCACGAAGCCGAACTGGCTCAGGTTGAAGTCCAGTGCTACGAGCAGCTGGACAAGCGCGAGCAACGGCAACACCACGGCTGGGTGATAGAGCTGACGTTCGATCAAGGCTTTCATGGCGGCTCCCCTCTCGCGCTGGCTGCTGCGCATGAGCGCCGCAACGGAATTTCGATAGGTGTAATTCTAGGGAGCCGCCTGCAATGGATAAATGCGTGGAACGCGAAGTCACTTGTCGTGCAAACAGAACAATCGGCGCGATGCGGACAGCCAGCTGACGCGAGGCTGTCCGCACGGTCATCGGCCGCCGCCCGATGTGGCGCCAGCCGTCTCAATCCCGCTCGAGCGGCGCCGCGAGAAACCCCGGCAACGCCTCCGCGCGCGCGGAGAACGCTGCCAGCGCCGGATAGCGCGCCGGGTCGACGAGGCCCGGCATCAGAAACTGCGTGCAGCGCCATGCCACCGCCACGGTGACGTCCGGCTGCATCACGCGCCCGTCGCAGAGCCACGTGTCGCCGCGCGCCGCCACGATCTCCTCGACGACGGCGAATGCCGCGTGCATCTGCCCGCGCAGACGCTCTGTCCACGGCTCGTGCCGCCGCTCGGGCGGCCGCTGGGTACGCTCGTACACCTGCTGGATCACTTTCTCGGTGGCCGCGAGCGCGAAGCCGATCACCCGCAGCGCATCGCGCCGCGTGGCCGGCGCCTCCGGCATCAACCGGTGCGCGGCGGGCACCTTGCTGTCGAGATAGTCGAGAATCAGCGTCGAGTCGATCAGTTGCGTGCCGTCGTCGTCGATCAGCGTCGGCGCCTTCACAACCGGATTGATCGCGACGAAGCAATCGAAATCGCGAAACACGGACACGCTGCGATGCTCGAACGGCATCCCGAGCAGTTCCAGCGAAATCGCCACGCGCCGCACATACGGCGAATCCAGCATGCCGATCAGTTGCATTCCCACCTCCGCGGTTAGCTGCGTCTGCAAAAAGCGTTAGTGTGCACCGCCCACGGACCAGCCGGCCAGCGATCGCTTCCGTAGGACGGACGCGTGCCGTAGCGCGGAGACCCGTGCTATGGTCTGAAGCCTTCGACCCGCTCGCCACGACGCCATGCCCCCACGGCCCGCCCGCCTGCTTCGCAAAGTGTCCGCCTGGTTCGTTGCGCTCGTCGTACTGATCGCCATCCTGCTCGCGATGGCCGCGGCCGGCGTCTGGATCACGATGCGCGAGAGTTTGCCGCAGCTCGACGGCACCTGGCGATTGCGTCCGCAAGACACACCGGCGGGACTCACGCTGAGCGCGCCCGTCACGATCGAACGCGATGCGCAGGGCGTGCCGACCGTGCGCGGCGCGAACCGGATGGACGTCGCTTACGCCACCGGCTTCGCGCACGCGCAGGACCGCTTCTTCCAGATGGATCTGCTGCGCCGCGTGGCCGCGGGCGGGATGTCGGCGCTCGTCGGCGCGGCTGCGTTGCCGCTCGACCGTGCGAACCGGCTGCATCGCTTCCGCGCGCGTGCGCTGGCCGCGCTGGCCGCGCTGCCGCCCAGCCAGCGCGAACTGCTGGAGCGATACGCGGCCGGCGTCAATGCGGGGCTTGCGTCGTTGAAGACGAAACCGTTCGAATACTGGCTGCTACGCACCGATCCGGCAGCGTGGCACGCCGAAGATTCGCTGCTCGTGGTCTACGCGATGTACTTCGATCTGCAGGCTGGCGAAGCGCGTCGCATCGTGTCGCGCGCCGCGCTGCGGGAGCGCGTGCCGGCCGCGCTCTTCGCGTTCCTGACGCCCGATGCGAGCCATTGGGACGCACCGCTCGACGGCAATGTCGCGTTGAATCGCGTGCTGCCTCCGCCACCGATGCGCCCCGAATGGCTGCGCGGTGCGCCTTCCGATGCCGCCGCGCTCGACGAACGCGCGCCGATGGACTCGGCCGTCGGCAGCAACGGCTGGGCGGTCGATGCCGCGCACAGCGCGCACGGCGGCGCGCTGCTTTCCTGCGACATGCATCTCGGCCTGTCGCTGCCGAACATCTGGTATCGCGTGTCGTTCAGCTGGCCCGGTGCGAACGGCGCCGCCGAGCGCGTGACCGGCGTGAGCCTGCCGGGCACGCCGCTCGTGATCGCGGGCAGCAACGGGCACGTCGCATGGGGCTTCACGAACAGCTACGGTCATTTCATCGACCTGATCGAGCTGCAGCGCAATCCGTCCGATCCGCTGCAATACCATTTCGGCGCTGCCCCTGCCGATGCGTCCGCTACACCCGATGCCAGCGCGGCGGACAGCTGGGAGAAGGCCACGGTCGTGCACGAGCGCATCGACGTGCATGGCGAGCCGAGCGTCGACCTGCCGGTCGTCGAAACGCGCTGGGGCCCGGAGATCACGGTGGGCTCGCACGTGTACGCGTATCGCTGGGTCGCGCACGACCCGCAGGCCGTCAACGTGAATCTGCAGCAGCTCGAGGACGCCGGCAACGTCGCCGATGCACTGCATATCGCGCAGACCGCCGGCATCCCCACGCAGAACATCATGGTGGCCGACGCGTCGGGCGACATCGGCTGGACGCTCGCCGGTCCGCTGCCGAAGCACGATGACAACGACGATCCGCAGATCACGTCGGCCAGCGCCGGCGACATGCCGGTCAAGGCAATCGACTATCACGGCTGGAACGGCTATCTCGCGCCCGATGCGTACCCGAAGCGGATCGCGCCCGCATCCGGTCGGCTCTGGACCGCGAACAACCGCACGTTGCCGCCCGACGAAGCGAAGCTCGTCGGCGATGCCGGCAGCGACCTCGGCGCGCGCGCCACGCAGATCCGCGACGACCTGTTCGCGCTGCCGCACGCGAGCGAACGCGATCTGCTCGCGGTGCAGACCGACGATCGCGCGTTGTGGATCACGCCGTGGCGCCGCATCGTGCTCGATGCGCTCGACGACGACGCGGTGAGCGGCCATCCGCAGCGCGCCGCGTTCCGCCGCCTCGTCACGCAGTGGAACGGGCGCGCGGATGCGGACGCGGTCGGCTACCGGCTGGTGCGCGGCTTCTATTTCTCGATGTACGACGCGTGGTTCGGCGCGCTCGATGCGCAACTGTCCGCAAGCGCCGGCGATTCGCCGCTGAAACCGGACTTCGCGTTCGCAAGCTCGCGCCGCGAGGCGGTGATGGAGTCGCTCGCGAAGCATCATGCGTGGGTGCCCGACGCCTTTCCCGACTGGCGTGCGTTCGTGCTCGCCCGCATCGACCACACGATCGACTCGCTGCCCAAAGGCGTGACGCTCGATGCCGCGCGCTGGGGCGACCACAACCGCGCCGCGATCGCGCATCCGTTCGCGCGGCTGATTCCCGCATGGCTGCCATGGCTTCGCGATGCGATGAGCGCGCCGCACGATCCGCTGCCCGGCGACATCAACATGCCGCGCGTGCAGTCGCCCGCGTTCGGCGCGTCGGAGCGGATGGACGTGTCGCCGGGTCACGAAGAGGACGGCATCTTCGAGATGCCGGGCGGCCAGTCGGGCCATCCCCTTTCACCGTATTTCCTCGCGGGACACGAAGCGTGGGTGCGCGGCGACGCCACGCCGTTCCTGCCAGGCAAGACAGTGCACCGTCTGCGGCTCGTCGCCGCGTCGCGCTGACAGGCTGACGAACTGAAAGCCGTGCGCAACGCGGTAAGACGCTGTCAGATGGCGCCCCTCCTCGCGCGCGAGGCGCGTTGCTATCGTGTCAGCGTTCTTCTCACGACACGGTCGGGATAATCCGACCCACCGACAGCCATGATTCCGTTCAAAAGATTCACGCTTGCCGCGGTCTTCGTTACCGCCTCCACCGTCGTCGCGCCCGGTTTCGCCGATGCGCCCAATGCACCCGAAGGTCTGCCCGGCGGCATGCCTGGCGAGATGCCGCATCCGCCGATGGGCGAGCACATGCCGCACGGCCCGGGCTTCACCGTGATCAACGATCTCGAACATCTGCAACGGCTCTACGACCTGTCAGGTCGCGAAACGGAGATGAACGCGATCTACCATGAGGTGCTCGCGAAGACGAACGATCCGATGATCCGCCACTACGTGTACGATGCGCTCGCGCGCAACGAACTGAAGCCTTCGAACGTGGACGAGGCGATCGGCACGATCCGCACGAGCCTCAACGAGGACCTCGACACGCTGGCGAAGCATCCGGAGAAGGCGCCCAAGGCGCCGTGATGGAAGAAGCGAGGCGGCACTGCAGTGTCGCCTCGCGTTGTACTGCAACTCGTGCGCGACGCTAGACGAACAGCGACACAAGCCCGCCGATCATCAGGCCCGCGGCCACCCAGCGGCCGGCCGAGTACGACTGGTTTTCGTCCTGCTTCGGTTGATCGGGCCGTTCGAGGCCCAGCACGCCATAGGTGAACGATTTCGCGCCGGATGGCGTGGTGGCGCCATCGGCGCTGTCCGTGGCATCCGGGTCGTCGCTGCCGTCAGTTGAAGCTGAAGCTGAGGCGGCATCGGCAGTAGCGGGATCGGTTGACGTGTCGTCGAAGTCGCTGCCGTCGTCGGGCGCATCCGCGGCGGTGGATGGGCTGTTGGCCGCGGTATCCCGCGCCGCGGCCGCCGCCCCTTCCGGCGAGATGCTGACCGACACGCCGGGCGCAGTGGAGCCGGCCTGCGCACTTCCCTGCAAGTCCTGATCCGCGACAGCCGCACTGCCGGCGGCGGACGACGCGGCGCTCGACGAGCCGTCGGACACCTGATCACGGTACATCGACGGCAAGTTCGCCGCTCCGTATCCGACACTGCTGACCATCGCACGCCTCCTGGAAATCCCCGTATTCAGACGCGCTAACGACCTGCCGGCGCGTGCCCTTTAGGGTTCGTAAGTCTGGGTAAGCAGTTCCTTTGCGACGCCAGCAATGCCGCGCAAAAAAATGCCCGCGCAGCGCGCGGGCGGAAGGGGCAAAGCAAGGACAACAAGGGCACTACAACGACAGAATCACCGTGGCTCGTCTCAAGTCGACGCAAGCCGCCGACGATGGTCCGTGGAAAGAGCGGCCCGCTCCTTCGAACGGGCCGAACCCACACGCCTACGGGGCGCGTTCTCACGCGCTTACCGTCAGCAAGATGCCCGACATTGATTCGGTTGACTAACTAAATTGTCCGGTTCGTCTCTCTATTGAGAAGCGGAAGGCCAGGTTCGTCAGCGCGATTCGCTTTGTTGAACGTTTGCGCGCATCGTCGCGCGAATCCGAATAAGCACGGTTATCCTAACTATCTGGAGCCAAGCGTAGACTAAAGATTTGTCTCATACAACCGTTTCAAGGTGACCCGGCAAGGTCGTCGCAAACCGTGTGAGAAGGCGATTCGGCCCGCTTCCCCGCCCAGCAACGCGGACCGCCAATCCGCGCCTCTCACCACCTGGGGTAAGTACCGGTGAACGTTGCACGACGGGGCTTCCACGGGCATTGCGGCGAGTGAAATGCGCGGCACGGCGAGCTCGATCGTGCGTAACGATGTAGCCTCGTAACGTGAGACGACCGAAAGGAGCCGACATGGCAGACCCATTCAATCTGCAGCGGTTCGTGGATGCGCAGCGGCCGGTATACGACCAGGTCGTGCACGAACTCAGGCAGGGCGACAAGCGCACTCACTGGATGTGGTTTATCTTTCCGCAGATCCAGGGGATAGGCAGCAGTCCGACCGCGCAGCACTACGCCATCTCGGGCATCGACGAAGCGCGCAGCTATCTGTTGCATCCGGTGCTGGGGCAGCGCCTGCGCGAATGCACGGAGATCGTCAACGGCCTCGAAGGGCGTTCGCTCGACGACATCTTCGGGTATCCGGACAACCTGAAGTTCCGGTCGTCGATGACGCTGTTTCAGGCCGCGGCGGAAGACGGTGCCGTATTCGAAAGCGCGCTGCGGAAGTTTTGCGGTGGAGAGATGGATCCGCTCACGCTGGCGCGGCTTGGTGAGCAGTAAAAGAACAGTGGAAGCCGCATAGGCGATCTTCACGAGGCTCATGCGCAACTGCGCGACCCATCGAAAGGACACTCATGTTCGAGATCGAACACTTCGCGGGCTGGAGCGATATGGATTTCAACGGCCATATGCGCAATACCGCCTACCTCGACAAGTCGGTCGATGCGCGGATGCATTTCTTCGCGAAACAGGGCTTTCCGGTGTCGGAGTTCATGAGGCTGCGCATCGGGCCGGTCGTGATGAAAGACGAGATCGAATACTTCCGCGAGATCCATCTGCTCGACCGGCTGAAGGTGGGCTTTGCACTCGCCGGGTTGTCTCTTGATGGCAGCCGGATGCTGTTGCGAAACGAGTTCATGCGCGAAGGCAGGCAGATCGCCCGCGTCACTTCGACGGGCGGTTGGCTCGATCTGGAGAAACGCAAGCTGATCTGCCCGCCTCCCCCGCTGCTCGACGTAATGAACGCGCTTGGGAAGACCGAGGATTTTGTCGAGTTGCCGAGCAGCGTGAACCGGGGGCAGGCGAGCTGAACGCGGCCCATGGCTCAGTGCTGCCTGCTCGCCTCACGCCGCTGGCCGGCATCAAACCCGGGACCTCGAATTTCGATATTCAACATATTTTTGACGAATTTTGCAAAATAATGCACATCAAATCTGATTTAACATATAAAAACAACAATTTTTTGTTGTATCATGCCATTCAGACAAACTGAGGAAGGCCATGATACATGCCCTCACGCTAGAGAACTTTATGTCCGTCCGTGACCGGCAGACTATCGACCTCGCCGTCGGAGCTGGCGTAGTCGACCGTGCCGAGCGTTACGCAGAGACATGGTCTGGTTCGGGACAACGCGTACCCAAGGTGGTCTGCCTCTTCGGCCCGAACGCGTCCGGAAAATCGACGGTGCTGCGGGCCATTCAGCACATCGCCGTGTTCGTTCGCGAAAGCTTCCAGTTTGCAGCTGGAAGTTCGTTGCTCATCGAGCCGTTCTGGGGCGGCGGACATGAATCCGCGCCGACAACGTTAGCGGTCGAATTTGCGGGCCCAGAACACATTCTTGCCGGCTCGGCCGAAGAGACAGTTCAGGCTGACGCACAATGCCGATACCAATACGAATTGCGCCTGCAACTAGTGAATGGCCGTCGAATCGTTCTTGGCGAATCGCTTGTCTTTTGGCCCAGTTATGCAAAGCGGCGAGTCCGGCTTTTTGAGCGCGACGCAACCGGGAAGGTTTCTGCGGGTTCCGAGTTTGGCCTGCTGTCCGCCCAAAACTCGGTGCTTGGGAAAATCCTGCGCGACAACGCAAGCGTCATCGCAACTTTGGCTCAGCTCGATCACGGACCATCGAAAGCGCTACAGGACGCGACAAGAAAAATCTGGTCGAACATCCTGATCGAGAAAGTCAGCGTCAATGAAAACGCGATGGTTCAGTTTTATCAGGCCAACCCCAACGTTCTGGAGGCGGTGAACCGTGATATCCCGAGGATCGACCTGGGGATTCGCTCAATGTCGATCGAGCACGGCAATGCTGGCCCCGTGGCGTCGTTCAAGCATCAAGGACTGTCGAGAGACGTCCCGCTCGTTCTGGAAAGTCATGGAACCCGCCAGTTTCTGCAGGTGTACCCGTATCTCGCCAGCGTGCTTCACAACGGTGGAATCGCTGTGATTGATGAGCTGGATCTGGCTATTCATCCGTTGGTGCTACCCGAGATCATGCGGTGGTTCTATTCGACGGAACGAAATCCTCATCACGCTCAACTGTGGATGACGTGCCAGAGTGCGTCGCTTCTGGAGGAGCTCACGAAGGAGGAAGTGTATTTTTGCGAGAAGGACGCCAGTGGCGGTAGCACCGTCTATGGACTGAAGGATATTCAGGGCGTGCGGCGTATCGACAACTTTTATCGAAAATATATGGGTGGCGTATACGGTGCCGTGCCGACCATAGGATAAGACGCGCCATGCCACCACCGGTCAAACCACGAAAGCGCGTCTTCGTAGGGTGCGAAGGCGAAAGCGAGCAAAGTTACGTCGCACTGCTTCAGCAGTTTATGGGCGTTCGAGCAGAGTTCCACCTCGTCAACGATCTGCTCAATGGCGGAGACCCTCTTGCAACCGTCGACTCCGCGATCAAGGCGATGCGGCGCGATGCCATGAAAAACCGTGGTCCGTTCATTGCAAAGTTCGTGTTGCTGGACTCGGATCTTCTCGGTCGAAATGCGGCGCGGGACGAGCAATGTCTTGCGCTCGCAAAACAGCATAGCTTGCAGTTGATCTGGCAATCACCTTGCCATGAAGCGATGATTCTGCGGCACCTTGAGAACTGTCACGACAAAAGACCACCAACTACGCTGGTCAGCGAACAGCAGCTCCGGCAGGAGTGGCCGGAATACACAAAGAACTGTGGCAAAGCGAGGCTAAGTCAACGCATCACGGCTGCATCGCTTGCAAGGGTAGCGCGACAGGAACCCGAACTCGCCGCACGTCTGATCTGTATTGGCTTGATACCGGCATAGCCGGAAAGTGCGAACCGCAATAGACAGTCGATTGTGCAGCCAGCGCGGCGGGCTTATACGCTGGATCGAACCCACGTCGACCTGTTGCTCGCGTAGCCCTCGCGAAACAGCTGGTGCCGGGGACCGGACTCGAACCGGCAAGCTGTTAAGCGGCGGATTTTCGTCACACCACGTCTTTCGACGCCGGGCCTGCTCGTTCGAAGAACAGCAGAGAGAAAACCCGTTCGTGCGCTGGACTATGCCTTCGCCATCCCGCCGCCGCATCGTGCGATGCGCGCCGGCTTAGGCGCCCCCCGTCTAGTCTCTACACCTTCCGCGCCAATGCCCTCGCGGCACCGGCGGGCTTGGCTCGGCGTTGCCTCGGCGCGCGTTCGGCACGCTGACGCCAGGGGGTTCGCCGAGTTTGAGGGGTTCTGCACCGGCCGTTTCCGGCCGGGCACTCAATGCTTCAAGTCCGCTATGTTTACCAATTTCATCACCCCGGCAAGGGCGGACGCGATTCTACCATCGGCCCGCCGATGCACCAAACCCGCCTCGGCGCGTCATGCCGCCGTCACACACCGCCTCGATAATCCGCCCCACGTAAACGTTTTCAGTGCATCATTGGCAACGTCGCCAGCTGCCCAGCAGAGGACCATGACGCCCACCATCAAGGATGTCGCAGCGTACGCCGGCTTTTCGATCGCCACGGTCTCCCGCGCGATCAACGCGCCGCACACGGTCAATCCGGTCACGCTGGAAAAGGTCCGCCAGGCGATCAACGCGCTGGGCTTCCGCCCGAGCCCGCTCGGCCGGCAACTGCGCGGCGAGCGCACGCGGCTGATCGGCGTGGTGCTGCCCACGCTCGCGAACCCGGTCTTCGCCGAATGCCTGCAGGGCATCGACGAACTCGCGGCGGCCGAAGGCTACCGCCTGATGCTGATGACGACGCAATACGACGCCGACCGCGAACGCCACGCGATCGAAACGCTGCGCGCGCAACGCGTCGAAGGGCTGATCCTCACCGTCGCCGATGCCGACACCCATCCGCTGCTCGACGAACTCGACCAGGCAGGCCTCACCTACGTGCTGATGCACAACGACACGGTGCGCCGCCCGTCGGTGTCCGTCGACAACCGTCAGGCTGCCTACGACGGCGTCCGCACGCTGATCGCGCATGGCCATCGTCGCATCCTGATGCTGGCCGGCACGCTCGCCGCGTCGGACCGCGCGCGGCTGCGCTACGCCGGTTACAGCCAGGCGATGCAGCAGGCGGGTCTCGAGCCCGCGCCGGCGCTCGAAATCGATTTCAATGCGGACGAGCTCGTGCCGTCCGTGCTCGCGCATCTCGCGCACGGCGCATCGCGGCCTACCGCCCTCTTCTGCAGCAACGATCTGCTCGCGATGGTGGTGATGCGCGGCCTGCGCCGCGCACAGCTCGATATTCCGCGCGACATGTCGATCCTCGGCTTCGACGGCCTCGCGATGGGCGAACTGCTGTCGCCGCCGCTCGCGTCCGTGTCGGCGCCGAACCGCGAAATCGGCTGTGCCGCGTGGCGGCGCCTCGTCGCATATCTCGACGGCACCTACGCGGACGCCTCGCTGTCGCAGACGCTGCCGCACAGGATTCGCGAAGGCGCGACGATTGCAGCGATTCCCGACGCAAGCGGCGGCCGCTTCATGAACACGATCCGCACGCCCGCCTGAAGCAAGCAACATAACAAACGCAGCACCTCGAGCACTACCACCCGCAGCACCGCAGTCAACACACACGCAACACGCTGTCAGCAAGAACATCAGCCAGAACGACAGGCGACGCACTCACCGCGCCGCCCTTCCTCGCATGACGGTTCGATCCGCTACTCATCTGGAGAAGGAGTCTCATCGTGTTCCGCCATTCCGCTGTTTTGTCCGCCATCCGTCAAGGTCGACGCCGCGCACTGCGCGCGATCGCCGCGCTGCTGACGGTTGCCGGCGCATCCGTCGCAGTCCTCGCCGCCGGCACGCTGCCCGCCCACGCACAGCAAACCGCGATCTGCTATAACTGCCCGCCCGAATGGGCCGACTGGGCGAGCCAGATCAAGGCGATCCAGGAAAAGACCGGCATTCGCGTGCCGTTCGACAACAAGAACTCCGGCCAGGCGATCGCGCAGCTGATGGCCGAACAGAAGAGCCCGGTCGCCGACGTCGTGTATCTCGGCGTGTCGTCCGCGTTCCAGGCGAAGGACAAGGGCGTGATCCAGCCGTACAAGCCCGCGCACTGGGACGACATTCCCGCGGGCCTGAAAGACCCGCAGGGCTACTGGTTCGCGATCCACTCGGGCACGCTCGGCTTCTTCGTCAACAAGGACGCGCTCGAAGGCAAGCCCGTGCCGCGTTCGTGGGCCGACCTGCTGAAACCTGAATACAAAGGGATGATCGGCTACCTCGATCCGTCGAGCGCATTCGTCGGTTATGCGGGCGCGGTCGCGGTGAACCAGGCGCTTGGCGGCTCGTTCGACAATTTCAAGCCCGCGCTCGACTGGTTCGCGAAACTGAAAGCGAACCAGCCGATCGTGCCGAAGCAGACCGCTTACGCGCGCGTGCTGTCGGGCGAGATCCCGATCCTGCTCGACTACGACTTCGACGCGTACCGCGCGAAGTACAAGGATCACGCGAACGTCGAGTTCGTGATTCCGCAGGAAGGCACGATTTCGGTGCCCTACGTGATGAGCCTCGTGAAGGGCGCGCCGCATCAGGCGAACGGCGAGAAGGTGCTGGATTTCGTGCTGTCCGACGAAGGCCAGAAGCTGTGGGCGAACGCGTATCTGCGTCCGGTGCGCGCGAACGCGATGAGCCCGGAGCTCGCGGCGAAGTTCCTGCCGGCAAGCGACTACGCCCGCGCGAAAACCATCGACTTCGCGAAGATGGCTGGCAGCCAGCAGGCGTTCGGCGAGCAGTATCTGCAGGTGATGCATTGAACGACGTGACCTTCCCGCTGCGCTGGCGGGTCGCGCTGATCGCGCCGGCGCTCGCGCTCTTCTGCGCGTTCTGGCTGCTGCCGATGGGTGCACTCGTCGGCGTCAGCGCGAACGGTCACCCGTTCGATACTTACCGCGCGCTGCTCGCGAATCCGCGCTACATGACGAGCCTGTTCGCGACCGTCGTGCTGTCTGCGGCGGTCACCGCGGCGACGCTCATGCTCTCGCTGATCGCGGGCCTGCTGCTCGCGCGCCGCGAATTTCCCGGCAAGCGTCTGCTGCTCGCGCTGCTGACGTTTCCGCTCGCGTTTCCGGGCGTCGTGGTCGGCTTCATGGTGATCATGCTCGCGGGGCGTCAGGGGCTGATCGGCGCGCTGTCGCTGAAGCTCACCGGCGACAAGTGGGTGTTCGCGTATTCGATGGCGGGCCTCTTCATCGGCTACCTGTACTTCTCGATTCCGCGCGTGATCGTTACGGTGATGGCGTCCGCGAGCAAGCTCGACCTCTCGCTGGAAGAAGCGGCGCGTTCGCTCGGCGCGTCGCCGTGGCAGATCCTGCGCGACATCGTGCTGCCGGCGCTATCGCCGGGGCTGATCGCGGCCGGCGCGATCTGCTTCGCGACCTCGATGGGCGCATTCGGCACCGCATTCACGCTCGCCACCGACATCGACGTCCTGCCGATGACCATCTACACCGAATTCACGCTGAACGCGAACATGGTCACGGCCGCGGGCCTCTCCATCGTGCTCGGCATCGTCACCTGGGCCGTGCTCGCGTTCGCGCGCAGCGTCACCGGTTCCGCCGTTGCCGCGAGCGCCTGACGATGAACCGCCTCGCCTCTCCTTCCAACGGCACGAGCGATCCGCACGAACCGCACGCTGCGCCGCTGCAACCCACGCGGCGAGCGCCGTTCGCGCCGGGCCGCACGCTGCTCGTCGCGGGCCAGTGGTTCGTGACGCTGCTGCTATGCGCGTTCCTGATCGTGCCGGTCGTGATGTCGATACTCGCGGGCCTCACAGTCAACTACTTCCGCGGCATCGCGAGCGGCCTCACGCTGCGCTGGCTCGTCGAAGTGTGGACGCAGTATCACGACTCCGTGTTCCTGTCGCTCGAAGTCGCCGCGTTGACGCTCGCGATCACGCTCGTCACCGGCGTGCCGGCGGGCTACGTGCTCGCGCGCAGCAAGACGCGCCTGTCGCGCATCGTCGAAGAATTTCTCGTGCTGCCGATCGCGCTGCCCGGTCTCGCATCGGCGCTCGCGCTGCTCGTCGTGTACGACGGCTTCACGTGGTTCCGGATGAGCGTGCTGTTCATCGTCGTGGGCCACGTGGTGTTCACGCTGCCGTTCATGGTGCGCGCGGTCGCCGCCGTGTGCGCGAGCGTCGACCTGCGCACGCTCGAAGAAGGCGCAGCGAGCCTCGGTGCGGGCTTCTTCAAGCGCTTCGTCACGATCGTGCTGCCGAACGTGCGCCCCGGCATCGTCGCGGGCGCGCTCGCCGTGGTGACGTTATCGATCGGCGAGTTCAACCTGACGTGGATGCTGCACACGCCCGACACGAAGACGCTGCCCGTCGGTCTCGCCGACACCTACGCGTCGCTGCGCATCGAAGTGGGCAGCGCATACACGATCCTATTCTTCATCATGACGATGCCGCTCCTCGTCGCGATGCAATGGCTCGGCGTCGATGCGACGGGCCAGCGCCGCGTCGCCTCCGCAGGCAAAACCGCATCGCCAGTGAAACAACAGCTGAAGCAGAAACCATGACCGTCATTCATCTCGCATCCGTACCCGTCACGCTCACGCGCTGCGCGAAGACGTTTCGCGGCACCCGCGTGCTCGAACCGCTCGACCTCACGATCGGCGCGGGCGAAACGCTCGTGCTGCTCGGCCCGTCCGGCTGCGGCAAGACCACCACGCTGCGCATGATCGCGGGACTCGAATCGCCGGATGCGGGCGGCCGCATCGCATTCGGCGACGAGGACGTCACCCTGCTTCCGATCGAGCGACGCGAAGTCGGCATGGTGTTCCAGAGCTACGCGCTGTTTCCGAACCTCACCGTGCGCGGCAACGTCGGCTATGGCTTGAAGATCCGCAAGATCGCGCCGAACGTTGCGCGCGAACGCGTCGACGAACTGCTCGCGATGATGCGGCTCACCGAGCACGCCGACAAACCCATCGACCAGCTCTCCGGCGGTCAACGTCAACGCGTCGCGCTCGCGCGCGCCCTCGCGCCGCAACCGCGCGTACTGCTGCTCGACGAACCGCTGACCGCGCTCGACGCACGTCTGCGCGACACGTTGCGCAGCGAAATGAATACGCTGCTGCGCGGGCTCGGCGTGACGACCGTCTACGTGACGCACGACCAGGCGGAAGCGATGGAGCTTGGCGACCGCATCGTCGTGATGAGCGCGGGGCGCATCGAGCAGATCGGCACGCCGCGCGACATCTACTACCGACCCGCGAACCGCACCGTCGCGCAGTTCGTCGGCACGCTGAACCGGATCGTGGGAGACTGGCGCGAAGGCCGCTTCACGACGCTCGGCGGCGCGGTCGCAACATCCGCGAGCGAAGCGCATCTGCGCGGCGCAGGCGAACTGTTCTTCCGTCCCGAGGACGCGTCGCTCGTCGATCCGGCCAACGCGCAACTGCGCGGCACCGTCGAGCACGCAGCGTTTCTCGGCGAGCGTACGCGGCTCACGATCGGCGGCGCGGCGCCCGATGCGCTCTTCATCGACGTGGCCGGCCGGGTCGAACTCGCGCGCGGCACGCCCGTCGGCATGTCGATCGCGCCGGATGCGCTGATCGCACTCGCGTGACCCATTGCTGACCTATCGCACGACCAAGGACCCCCGATGCTGCTAGCCCAGATCAGCGACCTGCATATCAAGCGCCCCGGCGCGCTCGCGTATCGTCGCGTCGACACCGCCGCGTTTCTTGCGCGCTGCGTTGCTCGGCTCAATGCGCTCGATCCGCGCCCGGACGCGGTGCTCGTCACCGGCGACCTCGTCGATCACGGCGCGCCCGAGGAATACGAGCACCTGAAGTCACTGCTCGCGCCGCTCGAAATTCCCGCGTACCTGATGGTCGGCAATCACGATGCACGCGATGCATTGCGCCACGTGTTCAGCGAGCGCGCGGAACTGGCCGCCGGCGGCGACTTCGTGAACTACACCGCGGACATCGGCCCCGTGCGGCTGATCGCGCTCGATTCGATGGTGCCGGGCGCAAGCGGCGGCACCCTGTGCGACGCGCGGCTCGCATGGCTCGCGGAAGAACTGCAGGCCACCGCCGCCAGCCAGCAACCCGTCGTCATCGGGCTGCATCATCCGCCGTTCGTGTCGGGCATCGGGCATATGGACGCGGCGCGCCTCGATCCCCGCGCATCGGCGAAGTTCGCGGCGCTGCTCGCGCAGTATCCGAACGTGGAGCGCGTGATCTGCGGGCACGTGCATCGCACGATGTTCGTGCGCTTCGGCGGCACGATTGCGACCGCCGCGCCGTCGCCCGCGCATCAGGTCGCGCTCGATCTGCGCGACGATGCGCCCTCCGCGTTCCGCATGGAGCCGCCCGGTTTCCTGCTGCATCGCTACACGCCGGAGGAAGGCTTCGTTACGCACCATGCGTATGTCGACGAAGCGGACGGCCCGTATCCGTTCTACGAGCCGGAAGGCAAGCTGATCGATTGAGCGATTGAGCGTGTGATCACGCGCGGGCGCCGGCTGCAAAACCAGGCGCCCGCCGCCCCGCCAGCAGGAACGGACCGCCTCCGGTATCATCGGCACGCTCAACGCCACTTCGCGTCGGCGCGTCCGACCCACGTTTCCATGTCTTCATCCGATGCCGCAACGACCGCCGAATCCGGCCAGTCGCTGCGCGGGCTTTTGCTGTTGCTCGCGACGATTGCCGGTGTCGCCGTCGCCAACATCTACTACAACCAGCCGCTGCTCGACGCGTTCCGCCAGTCGTTTCCGCAGAGCGCGCAGTGGATCGGCGCGGTGCCCGCCTCCACGCAGCTCGGCTACGCGGTCGGCATGCTGCTGCTCGCGCCGCTCGGCGACCGCTTCGACCGGCGCCGGCTGATTCTGCTGCAGATCGTCGGCATCTGCATCGCGCTCGTGTTCGCCGCGAGCGCGCAGTCGCTCGCCGTGCTGGCCATCGCGAGTCTTGCGATCGGCATTCTCGCGACCATCGCGCAGCAAGCGGTGCCGTTCGCGGCGGAACTCGCGCCACCCGCGCAGCGCGGTCACGCGGTCGGCACCGTGATGAGCGGCCTGCTGCTCGGCATCCTGCTCGCGCGAACCGCCGCGGGTTTCGTCGCGCAGTATTTCGGCTGGCGTTCGGTGTTCGCCGCGTCCGTCGTCGCGCTGCTCGCGATGGCGGTCGTCGTGATCATGCGGCTGCCGCGCAGCAAGCCGACCTCGACGCTGCCGTACACGCAGCTGCTCGGCTCGATGTGGCATCTCGCGGTCGAATTGCGCGGGCTGCGCGAAGCGTCGATGACGGGCGCCGCGTTGTTCGCCGCGTTCAGCCTGTTCTGGTCGGTGCTGACGCTGCTGCTTGCGGGCGCGCCGTTTCATCTCGGGCCGCAGGCGGCAGGCCTGTTCGGTATCGTCGGCGCGGCGGGCGCGCTCGCGGCGCCCCTTGCCGGCAAGTCCGCCGACCGCCGCGGGCCACGCGCGGTGATCACGCTGTCCGTTGCGCTGGTGGCGATCGCGTTCGTGGTGTTCGCACTGTCGGGCCGCAGCATTGCGGGTCTCGTGATCGGCGTGATCGTGCTCGACATCGGCGTGCAGGCCGCGCAGATCTCGAACCAGTCGCGCATCTACGCGCTGAAGCCCGAAGCGCGCAGCCGCGTGAACACAGTGTTCATGGTGTGCTATTTCATCGGCGGCGCGCTGGGTTCCGCGGTCGGTGCGATCACGTGGCACGCGTTCGGCTGGATCGGCGCCTGCGTGGCCGGCCTGCTGTTCGCGCTGCTGGCGGGATGGGTGCACTGGCGCCAACGTCCGCACGCCGCGGCCGCCGCCACCTCGTAACGGTTTCAACGCGCATTCAGCGCAGCGCCCCGCGCTGCTGCGCGTAGTCGTGCAGCGCATCGATCACGCGGTCGAACTCGAACGATTTGTCGTAGAAGTGGCGCACGCCGTACTGCGCGCAACGCTCGCGATACGCGGGCAGTGCGTGATTGGTCAGCACCGCGGCGAACATCGATTCGGTCAGGCCGCGCTGCTGCAGATACGCGAGCACGGGCACCGACGAGCCGCGCTTCAGCTGCAGATCGACGATCACCGCGTCGAACGCTTCGGCCGCGAGCAGCGCGATCGCTTCGTCGGCCGTTTCCGTTTGCGCCGCCACCCGCAGCGCGCCCGATGCATCGATCGCATCGACGAGACTGCGGCGGATCAACGCCGAATCCTCGATCAACAGCACCCGCAATGGCGCGAGTGCCGCTGAGTCATGCACTGGATTCGGGTTCGGCTCGCTCATCGGACTTCCGTCGCTCTCCGTGCGTTACGTCTCACTGGATCAGGCCGTTCTTGATCGCGTAGTACGTCAGATCGGCATTGTTCGCGAGCCGCATTTTCTCCAGCACGCGCGCGCGATAGGTGCTCACGGTCTTCACGGACAGATGCAGCTCGTCCGCGATGTCGGTCGGAATCTGCCCGGCCGCGAGCTTGCAGAAGATCTGGAACTCGCGCCCGGACAACTGCTCGTGCGGCTTGCCGGCGTCGGGGCGGTCGAGGCCGTCGGCGAGCGCATCCACCACCGTCTCCGACAGATACCGGTGGCCGCGCGCGACCGCGCGAATGGCACGGATGATGTCCTCCGGCTCGCAATCCTTGTTCAGATAGCCGCTAGCGCCCGCGCGCAGCAGGTTGATCGCGTACTGGCTTTCGGGAAAGCCCGACAGGATCAGCACGTTCTGCCCGGGACGCACCTGCTTGATCACGCGCAGCGTATCGACGCCGTTCTTGTCGGGCATCGCGATGTCGAGCATCACGACGTCGAACGCCTGCTCGCGCACGAGCCGGATCGTTTCGTCGCCGGTCGATGCTTCGGCGGCCACGCACATGTCGGGCTCGTCGGCGACGAACTGCCTGAAGCCGCCCCGCACGATCGCGTGGTCGTCCACTATCAGCACTCGGATCATCGGCTTCGTTCGCCTCGCAAGTGAAAGCGCCGAACGCGCGGGCGGTGTGCGCAGCGCGAGCCGCTCACTCACGGCCCTGCATCAGGTCCGCCATGTCGTCCGCGTGCTCTTCCTCCACCTCCAGAATCTCTTCGAAGAGGCGGCGGGTCGTGACGTCCTTGTCGCCCAGGTAACGGATGATCTCGCGATACGTGTCGATCGCGATGCGCTCCGCGATCAGGTTCTCGCGAATCATGCCCGTGAGGTCGCCGCCCTCCTTGTATTCGGAGTGCGAGCGCGTGGCGAGGCCCTTCGGCTCGAAGTCCGGCTCGCCGCCCAGCTGCACGATGCGCTCGGCGAGACGGTCGGCGTGATCCTGCTCTTCGGCCGCGTGCTGCGCGAACTCCTGCGCGACCGCTTCCGAATTGATGCCTTTCGCCATGTAGAAATGTCGCTTGTAGCGCAGCACGCAGACGATCTCGGTCGCGAGCGAATCGTTCAGGAGCTTGATGACCGTTTCGCGGTCCGCGCCGTACGACTCGGTGACCGGACCGTCCTGCATATGCTGGCGCGCCTGCGCGCGAATCTTTTCGACGTCCATCACGAACGAACCGGACGAATGGGATGATTTCGACATTGAGGGGCTCCTTGTTTGCATGGCGATCCACCGATCGCGGAAAAATCGTGCGACGCGCCGGCAGACGCCGCGCGTCGCATGCTCGTCTTCGCTAGGTGCGGAACACGCCGAGCAGCAGCGTCACCACGAACACGACCAGGAACAGATAGAACAGGATCTTCGCGATTTCGGCCGCGCCGGCCGCGATGCCGGTAAAGCCGAACACCGCCGCGATGATCGCGATCACGAAGAACACCAGTGCGTAGTGCAGCATGACCCTTCCTCCCTGACAGGTTGATCGAGCCGTCGAACCCGCGCCCGTGGCCCATCGCCTGCATTTCGCATGACGAATGGACGCGCCGAACCGCTAGTCGACGATCTTTTTCGTGACGAAGAAACCGATCGCAAGGAACACGATGCACAGGATCAGGAACAGCACGAACAGGAACTTCGCGATCGCCGCTGCGCCCGCCGCGACGCCGGTAAAGCCGAGCAGGCCGGCAATGACGGCGACCACGGCAAAGAAGAGTGCCCATTTCAGCATGACCGTTACCTCCACGTATCGGGTTCGTCTGCTCACATCGTAGTGAGACGGTTGTGTGCCGGCATTCCGGCGCGCTCCGGTTTTCGTGTGGGAATCCACCGACAGGCGCTTACAGCAGGGCTACGCGCCCGGCTGCGCGCCCGGGCTGCGCGCCGTCTTTGCGGTGTCGCAAACGGCGCGCCAGGGCTCGCACCAGCATTCGCGAACCCTGAACGGGCGCTACACTGGGGCCCATGACAGGGAGACGCGAGGAGACGCGCGCGTGAAAATCGCGGCACGGATCAACGACTGGATGCATACCCGAAGCTGGGCGATCGCGATGACCGTCGCGATCGTGATCACGGTCGGCGGTCTGGTGATTCTCGAGACGGCGCGCGAACGTGTCGCCGCGGAATACGAAGCGGCGCTTGGCGCGCGCGGCGTCGCGACGCGGCTCGCGGCAATCGCCGCGAATCTCGCGCAGCTCGACGCGCTGGAAAGCGCGTTCATGCTGCACCAGCAGGACACCACCGCGAACGCTTACTGCAGCGCCGCGGCGCGCATCCGCGCCGCGCTGCCATCGCTCGATGCGTACTACCGGCGCGAAGCCGACAGCGCAACGCTCGCGAGCTTCGCGCAGGTCGAGGCGCAGCTCGACGCGCGCATTGCCACCGGCCGCAGCGCGCTGCAGCTCGCGGCACCGCATCCGCTCGACCTCGCCGCGTGCGGCGCCGGCTCGTCGGTGCAGCCGGCCGATACCGCGCTGATCGACAGCATGCTCGCGCTGTTGCGCGACACCGAGGAGCGCCGCGCGCAGACCGCGCTCGACGCGAGCCGCAACGACCAGCACATCGCCACGTTCTGCGCACTGGCGCTGTCGGCGCTCAACATCGTGCTGTTCATCCTGCTGTTCCGCAATCTCGGCATCCAGATCGAGCGGCAGGCGCGCGTGCAACGACAATTGATTACACAGCAGGAAGAGCTCGATCAACTCGTGGACGAACGCACGCGCCAGCTCGAAGCGCTCGGCTGGCACCTGCAGGCAGTCAGCGAAAACGAGAAGACGCAACTGGCGCGCGAACTGCACGACGAACTCGGCGCGATCCTGACCGCGAGCCGGATGGATGTTGCGTGGGCGAACCGGCGGCTGCGCGAACGCGAGCCGGAGATCGCGGACAAGCTCGCCCGCGCGCTCGCGACCCTTGACGAAGGGATCGCGCTCAAACGCCGCATTATCGAAGACATGCGCCCGACGGTGCTGTCGAACTTTGGGCTCGTCACCGCGCTGCGCACGCTCGCGGACGAAGCCGCGCAGCGCAACGGCTGGACGCTCGACCTGCATCTGCCCGACGACGACGTGAAGCTCGACGAGCAGATCGAGATCGCGCTCTTTCGCGTCGCGCAGGAGTCGCTGACGAATGCGGCGAAATACGCGTGCGCATCGCGGCTCACGATCCGCCTGGACGTGGGCGAGCAGCACGTCGAACTCGATCTCGCGGACAACGGCATCGGCATCCTGCCCGGCGACCTGAAGCGCACCCACACGCATGGCCTGCTCGGCATGCGGCAACGCGTGGCCGCGCGCGGCGGCCGCTTCGACATCCGTCGCGGCGAGCACGGCGGCACGACAATCCGCGTCGCGATGCCGAACCTGCGGCCTGCCACGCCCGCCACGCCCGCGCCGGACGCGGAGTCGCTCGAAGGCTGAATGCGGCTTGCCGCGTTGCATGCCGCGAGCGCGCGATGCGCCATTGCGTATGCCACCTGTAGGAGCCCGCCGACACGCCGGCACGCGCGCCGCCTACAGCAGAATCGCGCGCCCTCCGACAGCCCCGCGCCGCGCCGCTGGCTACGATGGAACCAGACCGGCGCGACTGTGTTCACGGCCAGCCGGACACCCCCGGCAGCGCGCCGGGACGTGACAGATCAAGGGAGAACAGCCATGACCCGAATCATCGCTCTGCTGTTGCTGGCGAGCACCACGTTGCTCGTTGCCTGCAATACCGTCGCAGGCGCAGGCCAGGATATCTCGAAGGGCGGCAACGCGATCACCAACTCGGCGGAGAAGCATTCCGACTAAGTTTCGCTGGGTAGCAGCACCCGCCCCTCGCACAACGAACGGCCGCATCGCGTGGCCGTTTTGCGTGGCGCGCGCAGCACACAGCCGCCCGACTAGAACGATTCCTCAGCGTAGGCGCCGCGCATCGCGGTGTATCGTTCCAGGCGTCCCGACATCACAAGGCGGCTGCATGGCTTACCCCAACCTGCTCGCGGAGCTGGACCTGGGCTTCACCAAACTCAGGAACCGCGTCGTCATGGGTTCGATGCATACCGGCATGGAAGACCGGTTCTGGCATTACCCGAAGCTCGCGACCTACTTCCGCGAGCGGGCGCGCGGCGGCGTCGGCCTGATCGTCACGGGCGGCATTTCGCCGAACCGCGAAGGATGGCTGTTGCCGTTCGGCGGCACGCTGAACTCGGTCTTCGATCTGCGCAATCACCGGCTCGTCACCGATGCGGTTCATGACGAAGGCGGCAAGATCGCGCTGCAGATCCTGCATGCGGGCCGCTATGGGTACCAGCCGTTCGTCGTCTCGGCGTCCGCGATCCGCTCGCCGATCTCGCGCTTCAAGCCGCGCGAACTCACCGTCGCCGGCATTGCCCGGACGGTGCGCGCGTACGCCCGCTGCGCACGGCTCGCGCAGCGCGCCGATTACGACGGCGTCGAGATCATGGGCAGCGAAGGCTATCTGATCAACCAGTTCCTGTGCCCGCGCACGAACCGCCACACCGATGGCTACGGCGGCAGCATCGACAACCGGCTACGCTTCGCGCGCGAGATCGTCGAAGCGGTGCGCGCCGCGTGCGGCGAGCACTTCATCATCGTGTACCGGATGTCGCTGATCGATCTCGTCGACGGCGGCAATACCTGGGACGAAACACTGCAGCTCGCGCATGCGCTCGAAGCGGCCGGCGTCACGATGTTCAACACCGGCATCGGCTGGCACGAGGCGCGCGTGCCGACCATCGTCACGTCGGTGCCGCGCGCGGCATTCGCGCCGCTCGCCGCGCGCCTGAAGGCGGCCGTGAAGGTGCCGGTGATCGTGTCGAACCGCATCAACACGCCGGAGGTCGCCGAGCAGTTGCTGGCCGAAGGCATGGGCGATCTCGTTTCGATGGCCCGACCATTGCTCGCCGATCCCGACTTCGTCGTGAAGGCCGCCGCGAATCGCGCGGACGAAATCAACACCTGCATCGCGTGCAACCAGGCGTGTCTCGACCACACGTTTCAGAACCAGCGCGCAACCTGCCTCGTCAATCCGCGCGCAGGGCGCGAAACCGAGCTCGTCTATCGCCCGCTCGCAGCCGGCGCCGCACCGCGCTCGGTCGCGGTGATCGGCGCGGGACCGGCGGGACTGTCGGCGGCGAGCGTCGCCGCGGCGCGCGGCCATCGCGTGACGCTGTTCGATGCGGCCGACACGATCGGCGGGCAGTTCAACCTCGCGATGCGGATCCCGGGCAAGGAAGAATTCAGCGAGACGATCCGCTACTTCGGCAGCCAGCTCGCGCGGCATGACGTCGAGCTGCGGCTCGGCACGCGCGTCGACGCGGCGCTGCTCGACGGCGGCGCGTACCACGACGTGATCGTCGCGACCGGCATCGTGCCGCGCCGGCCGCGCATCGACGGCATCGACGGGCCCAACGTGCTGTCGTACGTCGACGTGCTGCGCGGCGCGCCGGTCGGGCGACGGGTCGCGGTAATCGGCGCGGGCGGCATCGGCTTCGACGTCAGCGAGTTCCTGCTGCATCGCGCGGGCGATCCGCTGCCGCAGCCGCGCGACGTATGGCTCGACGAATGGGGCGTCGATCTCGACGTGCGCGAGCGCGGCGGATTGAAGCCGCCGCATATCGAGCCAGCGCCGCGCGAAATCTGGCTGCTGCAGCGCAAAGCCGGCAAACCCGGCGCCGGGCTCGGCAAGACTTCGGGCTGGGTTCATCGCAGCGTGCTCGCGCGTCATGGCGTGAAGATGCTCGGCGGCGTGACCTATCGCGAGGTCAGCGCCCGCGGTCTCAGGATCGAGCGCGGCGGCGTGGAGGAATGGCTGGAAGTGGACACCGTCGTGGTGTGCGCCGGGCAGGAGTCGCTGCGCGACCTGTATCCGCAGGCGCCTCGCGCGGATGCGGGCAAGGCTGCGGCGGCTGCCGCGGTGTCGCGGGTATCGTCGGGTGGCGTGGAGACGCGATATCACGTGATTGGCGGCGCGGCGCTTGCCACCGAACTCGATGCGAAACGCGCGATACGTGAAGGCGCGGAGTTGGCGGCAAGGTTGTAGCTTGAGCTGCGTGGTGCGCGGCGTGAGCTGCTTGAGCACGTCAGCGTTCGATGCCTTGAAGCCTGCAACTAGCACGGCAAGCTGCGCGGCAACCCAAGCGGCCATCGGCACGCGCAGGTTCAGCGCACCGAACGCGCAAGCTCAACGTGCAGACCCAACCCGCGCGTTCAATCCGCCCGGGCCGCCACGCGCCGCCGGTCGAAATAGAACGACAGCCCGACGCTCGCGAGGATCAGCCCGGTGGCGATCACCGTCCATCGCGTGACCGGCTCGCCGAGCAGCAGCGCGCCGATCGCGACCGCGACGATCGGATTCACGTACATGCAGCTGCTCGCGATGATCGGGCTCGTGTGACGAATCAGGTAACCGTACGCGACGTACGCGGCCATCGTGCCGATCAGCACGAGATACAGGAACGCGAACGCGGGGCCGAACGCCAGATCGCTCATCCGCTCGCCGAGCAGCCACGCGAGCAGGGTCGAAAGGCCGCCGCCCAGCCCGACCTGCAGCGATGTCGACATGAACAGGTCGGACGGCATTCTGAGCCGCCCGGCCAGATGCGCGCCGCCCGCCCAGAACAGCGCGCCGCCGAGAATCGCGAGCGTGCCGCCCGCCGAACTCGCGGACGAATCGCCGTGATTGAGCGCGACGATGCCGACCAGCCCCAGCGCAACGGCGCTCCACTCCGCCTTCGTGATCTGCCGCCCCGCCACCGCCGCGATCACGGTCGCGAACAGCGGCACGGTGGCCACCATCACCGCGGCCATGCCGGTGCCGACGGTCCGCATGCCGAACGCGAGCAGGCCGCTCGACAGCCCGACCAGCATCGTGCCGACCATCGCCGCGTTGCGCACTTCGAGCAGCGTCGGCCATGCGTTGGGCTTGCGGCGAACCGCGAACACGAAGAGGCCGATGCCCGCGAAAAGGTTGCGCAAGCCGGACAGCAACAGCGGCGGAAACGAGCCGAGCGCGACGTGCACGCCCATGTAGGTCGAGCCCCACACGAAATACACGACCGCGAGCGACAGCGCGACGCGGCCGCTGCGGGTCTTCGGCAGACGGATCGGGAACCGGCGCGGCAGACGGTCGAAAAACGGCGAGTTCATCGGCGCGGCCCGCCTGCAACGACAGGAGCCGCGGAGAAACCGGTGGCGGGAAAGCGGGTGGCAGGGATGCGGCGCGGGCGCAGCAAACGGACTGCACGCAGGCGAGCGAAGCGGAACGACATGATGATGCGGGGAGCAGGAAGAAACGGAGTGCCGGGCGCCCCGCGCGGCGGGACGAAGCGCGGCGGCTGACCGGCTCTCGCCGGCGCCTGTTTCGCGCTTCGCAGCATTATGCAGGAAGGAGACCGAAAGCTTGTGGAACCGCGCGCTCCGATGCGCGATGGTGTTGTGTTTCCGTCAGTGCTTGCGGCGGTGTTTCTGTCAGTGGCAGGCGCCTGGTTCGATGGGAAGCTCGGCGGCCTGCTCGACCTCGCCGGTCGACGCGCGTTCCACGAACGCGACGACACCGAAGCGCGCGGCCTCGCCGGCAGCGGGCGCGCTGGCGTTGGCGTTGGCATTGGCACCAGCGTCCGCGGCGAGCTTCACCGCCTGTGCGATGCGCGCCTGACCGTCGACAATCGGCACCGGCCCGATCCATTGCCGCACCACCCGCTCGTGATGCAGCGTCGCGCCCCGGTTCTCGCCGGCCTTCACCTGCGACACGAGCGCGTTCTCGTATACCGCGACATAGGCCTGCCAGTCGCGCGGTGTCGGTGCCTGGGTTTGCGTCGACGTCTGCACCGGTCTGCGGCTCACGAAGCGCGCGTCGATCACGAGATCTCCGGCGCCTTGCGGAGCAAGCGTGATCGTAATGTCTGCCGGTGAAGGCTCGGCGACGATCTCCCGCACGCGCGCCGCGAAGCTCGCGGGGTTCGACCAGCTGCGCATCTCGCGGCCACCGACGAACACTTCGGGCGTGTACACGACGTGGCCGCCCGCGAGCTCGGTCAGCGTCTGCTGGCGCTCGGTGAAGCGGTGCTGCGCGAAGCGGTCGGTCCAGCCGAGGCCATCCCAGTAGTCGACGTGCAGCGCGAGCGGCACGATCCCCTGCTGCAGCGCGCCGTGTTTCCACTGGCCGAGCCAGTCGTCGGCGGGTGGGCAGTCGTTGCAGCCTTCGCTGCTGTAAAGCTCGACGAGCGCGACGCGATGGTCCGTGCTGTGCGCCGTGCACTGCGGCGCGGCCTGCGCGACTGCGGCCTGGCCGATACAGACGAACGCGGCCAGCAGCGCGAACGTGCCGCCTGCGCGGCGGCTCAAATTGCGCAGGCGGCCGGACACCACGACCCAGGGTGAGCCACAAAACAGACAAAACGGCTTCGGCATGACGAACTCCCGGCAGGACACTGCACGTTGGTCGCAATGCGGCCGCGGCAATGACAGTGTGAGCCGGAATTTTTCGCGACGCCTGCCCGGGTTGCTCCGGTGGACGAGCGCCGGTCAGTTGTAGCTGACCACCACCGTGACGGGCGCCGTCGGCCGCACCGCGCCGGTCGCGGGTCCGAGCGACAGCACGCCGCCCCGCGCGCCGACGTGATACGCGCCGGTACGGTCGGCAGCCACTGCACGACCGGTCGCATCGGCAAAGCGTCCCGCAACCTCGTGCTGCGCGAGCCCCGCGGGCGAAGTCACTGCGACTGTAGCCTGCGGCTCGCCGCCCGGCGGCGTCGCGAACGTGACGGACGCGCTCGGACCCGACGCATTCGCGCGCGTCGCGAACGCGCCGCCCACCGGCGTCGCCGCGCCCGACTGCACGCCGATGTCGAACGGCGGCGCGACGATCGCGCCCGTGAACGTGATCGTGCCGCCGATCGGCGCCGCAACCGCGCCGCTGCTGGCCGCGAGGACTCTGCCCGAGGTGAACGCGCTGCTACACGCGATGGCCGCGAACGCGAGCCCGACGGCCAACCTCGACGCGACGCCGCCGCGCAAAGTGCCAATGACGCCGAACGATGCTTCCGGCGAACCGAACGATGCTTCCTGCGAAAGCTGAATGCGTTTTGAAATCAAGATGGTCTCCTCCGTGCGACTGAACCCGACCGCCGCGCTGTCACGCTGACACGGCGTCGGCTTGCCGGCCCGCCAGCGGGCCGCCCAGACCACGCAACGCGGACTGTCGCGACGGGTGCCATCGCCTCAAGGAGCGAGAAACCACCGCAATACGACAATTCGCAAAATGCGCGATTCGCAATTGAATATAGCCACAGTCGCGTGCGGAAAATTCAGATTTTGCGGCAGGCTCCATCGATCATTGACGGTTTCGTCGTCAATCCGGCGGTTCGATCCTATTTTCGAGATAAGTTGCCAGACGGCGTCGCGCCGGTGTATCGTGTCGCTGCTAACGCGGGGGTCCTGCGTGGCATGGCGTCAACAGCGCCGTGCGCGTGGGTGAGAAATACCCTTTGAACCTGATCTGGATAATGCCAGCGCAGGGAAGCGTACGGGCTTCGCCACCTGCCACACCTCTTCCGAAGCCCGACTCACTTCCATTTCATCTCCTGCTTAGTCGCCGTCTCGCCGAGAAGACGCGCGGATCTGTCGCCCCATATCTGGAGATGCCGTATGAATGCCAATCCGAAGTTCATTTCCGCCAACGCGCACGTCGACGCGGCCGCGGTCGCACCGCTGCCGAATTCCCGCAAGGTCTACGTGACGGGATCGCAGCCCGACCTCCGCGTGCCGATGCGTGAGATCACGCAGGCCGACACGCCGACCGGCTTCGGAGGCGAAACGAATCCGCCGGTCTACGTGTACGACACGTCCGGCCCGTACACCGATCCGGAAGCAAACATCGACATCCGCTCGGGCCTGCCGGCGCTGCGCCAGCGCTGGATCGAGGCGCGCGGCGACACGCAGTCGCTCGACGGTCTGTCGAGCCAGTTCGGCCGCGAGCGCGCCGCCGACGCGGCCACCGCCGAGCTGCGCTTCCCCGGCCTGCACCGCACGCCGCGCCGCGCGGTCGCCGGGCGCAACGTCACGCAGATGCACTACGCGCGTCAGGGCATCATCACGCCGGAGATGGAGTTCATCGCGATCCGCGAAAACCAGCGTCGCGCCGAGTACCTCGAGAGCCTCAAAGCGAGCGGTCCGAACGGCGCGAAGCTCGCGACGATGATGGGCCGCCAGCACCCGGGCCAGGCGTTCGGCGCCGCCGCGTTCGGTGGAAATGCCGCGAAGGAGATCACGCCCGAATTCGTGCGCGAGGAAGTGGCGCGCGGCCGCGCGATCATCCCCGCGAACATCAATCACCCGGAATCGGAGCCGATGATCATCGGCCGCAACTTCCTCGTGAAGGTGAACGCGAACATCGGCAACTCGGCGGTGACCTCCTCCATCGGCGAAGAGGTCGACAAGATGACGTGGGCGATCCGCTGGGGCGGCGACACGGTGATGGATCTGTCCACCGGCAAGCACATTCATGAAACGCGGGAATGGATCATCCGCAATTCGCCGGTGCCGATCGGCACGGTGCCGATCTACCAGGCGCTCGAAAAGGTGAACGGCCGTGCCGAAGACCTGACGTGGGAGATCTTCCGCGACACGCTGATCGAGCAGGCCGAACAGGGCGTCGACTACTTCACGATCCACGCGGGCGTGCTGCTGCGCTACGTGCCGCTGACCGCGAACCGGATGACGGGCATCGTGTCGCGCGGCGGCTCGATCATGGCGAAGTGGTGTCTCGCGCATCACAAGGAAAGCTTCCTGTACGAGCATTTCGAAGAGATCTGCGAAATCATGAAGGCCTACGACGTGAGCTTCTCGCTCGGCGACGGCCTGCGCCCCGGCTCGATCTACGACGCGAACGACGAAGCGCAGCTGGGCGAGCTGAAGACGCTCGGCGAGCTCACGCAGATCGCGTGGAAGCACGACGTGCAGACGATGATCGAAGGTCCGGGCCACGTGCCGATGCAGCTGATCAAGGAAAACATGGACCTGCAGCTGCAATGGTGCGACGAGGCGCCGTTCTACACGCTCGGGCCGCTCACCACCGACATCGCGCCGGGCTACGATCACATCACGTCGGGTATCGGCGCGGCGATGATCGGCTGGTTCGGCACCGCGATGCTCTGCTACGTGACGCCGAAGGAGCACCTCGGCCTGCCGAACAAGGACGACGTGAAGGAAGGCATCATCACGTACAAGCTCGCGGCGCACGCGGCCGATCTGGCGAAGGGTCATCCGGGCGCGCAGGTGCGCGACAACGCGTTGAGCAAGGCGCGCTTCGAGTTCCGCTGGGAAGACCAGTTCAACCTCGGTCTCGACCCGGACAAGGCACGCGAATTCCACGACGAAACGCTGCCGAAGGATTCGGCGAAGGTCGCGCACTTCTGCTCGATGTGCGGCCCGCACTTCTGCTCGATGAAGATCACCCAGGACGTACGCGACTTCGCAGCGAAGCAGGGCGTGACCGACGACGAAGCGCTGAAGAAAGGCATGGAAGTGAAGGCCGTCGAGTTCGTGAAGCAAGGCTCGGAGATCTATCAGCGGCAGTAAGCCGCCACGACCGGCTGGGTGGCCGGCGTTCGCGCCGGCCGCGTGGCGCCGCACCGCTCGATCGCTTCGAAGCCCGTCCGCCGGTCCCCCGGCGCGGCGGGCTTTTTCACGTGGGCAGCCAGCTGCAACAGACGGAAACATCGAAGCCCGCGAAGCGCGTCCGCCTGTAACCTGGCGCGCCGCGCTTCGGCGTATGCTGGTTCGATCCACACCGCGCCCATCGCCGCGCGGGGCAAGACTGGAGAGCGAGCCATGAAGATCCGCCTGACCGATCGAAACGCGCCGCCGCGCATCGCCCTTCCCCGTGCGTCATGGACGGCCGCGGCCGTCGCGCTGCTGGCGCTGTCGGGGTGCTATTACTATCCGTACGGCTACTACCCGTACGGTTATTCGCCGTACACCACGACGACCGTTGCGGCGTCATCGACTCGCGTCGTCACCCCGGTCGACAACGCATCGCCTTATGCGCCGCCGCGCGGCGTGCAACCGCCCCCGCCCGTTGCGACGCAGACTTACGTCGCGCCAGCGCAGGCTCCGGTCTACGCGATGTCGAACTACTACAACTATCCGGCCTACTCCGCGTGGCCCGCGTATTACGACGCCTGGCCCGGCTGGTGGGGCGGCTGGGGCTGGGGCGGCGGCTGGTGCTGCGGCGCCGTAGGCGTCGGCTTCCATTGGGGCGGCGGCCACGGTCACTGGCATCGCTGAGCAGCACCCGTCGCGCCTGTCCCGCCCGGTCCGTCCCGCGTAGTTTCCCCGCTTGACGCCGGGCGCGGTCCCTCTATGCTGACGAATGTCATAAACGCTGAAATCAGCCCGTCTCGACAGCTGTACGTTGTCCGCGCGGTCAGCTTTATCGGACGCCTCGTCCCGCCTCCGCGCATGCCGTTCGCCGCACCACCGGCGCATCCGGGTCCATCGGGGCAGCAAGACATCGGGCTCCTGCGCCGTTTCGAATCATCGGGTCGACCCGCCTCATGGCGAGTGCGCCGTTTCGAACAATAAACGCATCGCAGGAGACACCATGTTCCATCAGCTACTCACGCCGATCGGCAATTCCCTGTTGCTATCTTTCATCGTGGCCGCGCTGCCGATCATCACCGTGCTCGCGCTGCTCGGCTGGCTGCGACGGCCCGCGTGGCAGGCGTCGCTCGCCGGCCTCGTGGTCGGGCTCGTCGTCGCGATCGTCGGCTGGCAGTTTCCGGTCGGCCTCGCGATCGACTCGGTCGCCGCGGGCGTCGTCTTCGCGATCTGGCCGGTCATGTGGATCGTGTTCACCGCGATCCTGCTCTACAACATCGCGCAGCGCACCGAGCGCTTCGCCGCGTTCCGCATGTGGATGGTCGACAATCTGCCGAACGACCGCCGTATCGTGCTGGTGGTGGTCGGCTTCTCGTTCGGCGCGCTGCTCGAAGGCATTTCCGGCTTCGGCACACCAGTCGCGATCACCAGTTCGCTTCTGATCCTGCTCGGCTTCCCGACGCTCGAGGCGCTCACCTTCACGCTGATCTTCAACACGGCGCCGGTGGCCTTCGGCGCATTGGGCGTGCCGATCACCGTGCTCGGCGCGGTCACCCACCTGCCGCCCGACGCGCTCGCGAAGATGGTCGGCCGGCAGCTGCCGTTCTTTGCGTTCGCGCTGCCGTTCTACGTGATCGCGGTGTACGCGGGCGTGCGCAACATGCTGAAGATCTGGCCGGTGCTGCTCGTCGCCGGTTTGAGCTTCGCGCTCACGCAGTTCGTCGCGTCCAACTACGTGAACTACAGCCTCACCGACGTGCTGTCGTCGCTCGTGTCGCTGATCGTGACGATCGGCTTCCTGCGCGTGTGGAAGCCCGTGGCGGACCCGGCGTTCGCGATCAACATCGATCGCGTGAACGAGGTGCGCGGCAAGATCGGCGGCGGCCAGGGCTGGTACCCGTGGCTGATCGTGTCGGTGGTCGTGATCGTGTGGACCGTCGCGAAGATCTTCGCGATCGGCGACGTCAAGGTGCCGTGGCCGGGTCTCGACAAGGCCGTGTACATCACGCTGTACAACACGCCGTACGGCGCGATCTGGGACTTCCAGCCGCTCGCGACGGGCACTGCGATCCTCGTCGCGTGCATCATCACGGGCTTCGTCACGCGCATCAGCGTCCGCGAGTTCGGCTGCGCGATCGTCGACACGTGGGTGCAGACGCGCATCGCGATCCTGACCGTCGCGACGATCGTCGGTCTCGCGTACCTGATGAACTACTCGGGCCTCAACTACACGCTGGGCCTCGGGGTCGCGTCGGTCGGCTCGGTCTTTCCGCTGGTGTCGGCGTTCCTCGGCTGGGTCGCGGTGTTCCTGTCGGGCAGCGATACGTCGGGCAATGCGCTGTTCGGCAACCTGCAGGTGGTCGCCGCGAAGCAGCTGAACCTGAACCCGGTGCTGATGGCCGCGACCAATTCGTCGGGCGGCGTGATGGGCAAGATGATCTCGCCGCAGAACATCTCGACCGGCGTCGCGACGACCGAGCTCAAGGGCAAGGAAGGTTACGTGTTCGCGAAGACCTTCAAGCACTCGATCCTGCTGACCGTGGTGCTCGGCGTGCTCGTGTGGCTGCAGCAGCACGTGCTGACGGGGATGATCCCGCACTGAGCGCGCGGTTTGAGCGCGCACAAAAAATAGCCCGCGCTCCACTTGGGGAGCGCGGGCGAAACCGTCGCCCTACGAGGATAGGCGACGGGGCCACCGGAACCCGCGGCGGGCTGCCTGCTGCTGCGTCTCAACCGGCCGCGGGCGTGCTTCGGGCATGACGCCGCCTCACTCGAGGCGGCGCCCGTCATCGTCGATCAGGAACATGCGAGTAGTCGGCCGGGAGGCTGCGCCAGGCTTGATCTGGCGTGCCTTCCCCGCGTTGACGGCCTGTTCGGTGCACGGTTTAAAGCACCGAACATGCCAAGGTCGAAAATTGCGGACGATGCCCCGCAACTCGTTGATCTCAATGGAATCAGCTGATTCGCCAGGCAGTTCGAAGCGCTGCTGGCCGAAACGTTACGGGTAACGTCACGGGCGACGTCACGTTACGTCGGTCACCGGCGGACCGGCCAGCCGCGGCGGCGCTCGAAACGCTGGCGGCGCGGCGCGCGCCGTTCGTCGTTCTGCGTGGACAGGACCGCGCCGCACAGCAACGCCAGCACGATCAAGCTCACGGCCCACATCCAGTAAGGAATCATCAGGTCGGACACGGTCGCCTCCGTCGCGAACGGGCGTTTGAGCCCTGTATTCGCAAAGTAGCAAGACATGCGCCCGGCCCAGGCGCGATGGATGGGTCCGATGGTTGCGGCGCACCATGAAAAAAACCCGCCTGTCGCGACCGACAGGCGGGTTTCAGAGGAAGCAGCGAAGCGGCTCGCGGCCGCCCGCGATCAGTGCAGCTGGTCGATCACGAGCGCCATGATTTCGCGCGCCGGACGCGACGTGTCGACCTTGCCGCTGTCGTCGACCACCGCGATGCGGGTCTGCTGCTGCGTCACCGCGCGCACGTTCACACGATAGGTCTTCGCGACCTTCTCCTTGCGGCCGTGGAACACCTGGTTCCAGAAGCCCTGCTCGGCCGAGGTCATGTCCTGCGGGTCCACGTAGCGCACGAAGTAGATGCCGCGCTGGCGGTCGCGGTCGTCCACCGTGAAGTTGCTGCGATCGAGCGCGATGCCCACGCGCACCCACGCGCGGTCGTACGGCTCGCCGAGCGTGAGTTCGTCCTGCGTGTATTGCGCCGACGTGTTGCCGCCCGGGCCGGACGGCGGCGGCGTCTGCGCGCTGAGCACGACGTTCTGCGCGGCCGTTGCGGCCGCAGCCGATTTCTGGCTCGCGCTCGCGGCTGCCGCCGGAGCCGTCTGCGCGCCGGCAGGCGACAGGCCGGCCGCGTCGGCCGTCATGTCGCCACGCGACTGCGCGGTCCCGATCGACACTTCGAGGCGCTTCAGGTATTCGGTTTCGAGTGCCGGATCGTTCGGCTTCGGCACCCACGTGCTGCTGTCGTTGTTCGTGCCGTTCAGCTGTTCGGTCAGGCCTTTCTGGCTGATGAACACGTACGTGCCGCCGTTCGGCGCCGCTTCCAGACGCGTGCGGTACTTGTTGCGTTCGGCCGTGGTGTACGAATTGCCCATCGCCTTCTGCAGCGTGTTGCGGATCAGGCCTTCGTTGATCTGCGGGTGGGTTTCGTTCCAGTCGGTTTCCATCACGTGCTGGTCGCGCTGGTCGACCACCAGCAGGAAGCCCTGCTCCTGCCAGAAGCGGCGCACCTGGGGCCAGACATCGTCCGGCGAACGGTTGTCGATCACGAGCCAGCTTTCGGTGCCGTCGCGCTGGATGTGCATGCCTGCCACGGCTGGCAGCACCGGATTGCCGGCGGGCGCGGCCTGCTGCGTCTGTTGCAGCGTGGACAGCGAGGCCTGGCCGCCCTGCGGCGGCAGCGAACGCTGATCCGACGCTTCATCGAGCAGGTTCGGCGGCACGGCCAGCGAGGCCTGCTTGGACTTCTGGTCGCTCCGGTAGTCGATTTTGGTGGGCGACGACGTACCGCAGCCGGCGACCAGGCCGCCTGCCAACAGCATGACGGCAAGCCGCGAGGTGAGACGAAGATCAGTCATGTTCGGGGAATCCTTCCACTAGGCCACGGCAGTTTCCATGGATCAACCCGCTATTTTACCGATGCCGGGAGGCGCTGTGCAAAAACCGCGGAGTCGGGTTACGGCGCGCGTAAGGACCCGCGGCGTCCGTCGCGCGTGGATTTAACTATTCGCCACCAAGTGCGGAACGCGCGCGGTCCGCGGGAAGTGCGCACAAACGGCTGATTCACAACGACATTTCTATTCACTACCAAGATCTTTCTTAAGCTTGAACGGAAAGTACGGAAGCCTCCGGAGGCATCGGCGCACGCTCCGGTGATATCTTGAAAAACATTCGAATCGCTCCAGCCACCTGCTCCCATCGATGAAAACCGTCCGTCTTTTCGCGTCCTGGGTTTCCGTATTTTATTTCGGCATACTGATTAATCAGGCGTGCGCGCAGCTCGGCGGTTTGGCGCTGCCATCCGCGCCCTATTCGTCAATCCAGTCTGCATCCGCGTCGATACCCGGCGTCGTGCGGCACGCGGCGTTCAACGGCGCCGCCGTCGTCCGCAACGTGATCGATGACGGCGGCACGTCGATCGCCGAGTACGCCGACAGCACGGGCCGCATCTTCGCGTACACGTGGCACGGCCCGACGATGCCCGATCTGCGTGCGCTTCTTGGCGACTATCTCGGCGCGTATCGCGCGGGTGCCAGCGAACAGGCGAGCGCCGCGCCGCTGACGGCGAGCCTGCATGCATCGCGCGTCCAGGCAGGCGACGTGATCGTCGAAACCGGCGGACGGATGCGCGCGTATACCGGCCGCGCGTGGCTGCCCGCCGCGCTGCCGCCCGGCATCACGCCAGCCGACCTGCGCTGAGCCATCCGCACCGACAGGAGAAAGACGATGCAACCGGGACACGCAACACACCGCGCGGCGCCGAAATTTATCGCCGCACGGGCGCTCGCGCTACTGCTCGCATTGGCGCTCGCGGGCTGCGGCGGCGGTAGCGGAGGAAGCAGCACGACCGCGTCGACACCCGCCGCCCCTTCCCCTGCGGCTTCAGGCACGGGCAGCGGCAGCACCGTCGGCAGCACGGCCCCGGCAGCCGGCGCATCGACGCCGATCGTCCCGCAATCGACGACCGCCAACGTCCAGCCCATCACCGTCACCACCGCGTCGGGCAGCACGCCGAACATGCTGATGACGAGCGTCACGATCTGCGCGCCCGGCACGTCGAACTGCGCGACCATCGGCAACGTGCAGGTCGACACCGGCTCGCAGGGGTTGCGCATCCTCGCGTCCGCGCTGCCGTCCTCACTCGCGTTGCCCACCGTCGCGGCCGGCAGTTCGGGCGCGCCGGCCGGCGAATGCGCGGTGTTCGCGGGCGGCTACGCATGGGGCGCCGTGCGCGCGGCCGACGTCAAACTCGCCGGCGAACTCGCGGCCGCGACGCCGGTGCAGGTGATCGCCGACGCAACGCTGCCCACCGTGCCGTCCGACTGCGCGGCTTCCGGACGCGCGATGCAGACCGCGTCGGGACTGCGTGCGAACGGCATTCTCGGCATCGGGCTCTTCAGCGCGGATTGCGGCGGCGGCTGCATCGTGTCCGCGCTGCCGCGCTGGTACTACAGCTGCCCGTCCGGCGGAGCCTGCACGGCGACGGCGCAGCCGCTCGCGCAGCAGGTGACCAATCCGGTCAGCGCGTTCGCGTCCCACAACAACGGCGTGGTGATCGATCTCCCCGCGATTGGCGACAACGGCGCGGCGACCGTGAACGGCTCGCTGATCTTCGGCATCGGCACCCAGGCCGACAACGCGATGGGCAGCGCGACCGTGCTGACCACCAACAGCAGCGGCTACGTGACGACGGTCACGAACGGTGCAACGTACTCGCAAAGCTTCATCGACAGCGGCTCGAACGGCCTCTTCTTCGGCAGCGGCGTGATGCCGGCCTGCGGCGTCTGGTACTGCCCGACTTCGCCGCAGACCTTCGCGTCCACGCTCACGGGCGTGAACCGCGCGAGCGCGTCGCTGTCGTTCGACGTGACCAGTTCGACGACGCTCTTCGCGACCTCGAACGCCGCGTTCGACAACCTCGCGGGCTCGGGCGGCAACACATTCGATTGGGGGTTGCCGTTCTTCTTCGGCCGGCCGGTCTACGCCGCCATCGAGGCGAGCGTCACCCCGGCCGGGAACGGCCCGTTCTACGCGTTCTGACTGGATTGGCACGGCCGGCGGGCAAACCCGCCACCGCGCTTACTGGTCGGCGTCCGAAGCCGGAGCCGCCGGCGCCTTGGCATACTCGGCAGGCGCGAGCCAATGGAAGGACGACAGCGTCTTGCCATCGAACTCGCATTCGCCCGCGACGGCGGTCGTCACTTTCTTCTTTTTCTTGAGGAACGACAGCAGACCCGTGTTCGCGCCCGAATCCGCGGCCGCCGCGGCGTTCATCTCCGACGCGGAGTTCGCGGTGAGTCCCGAACTGCTGTAACCGCCCGCCGGCGCGTTGAACGCCGGCGCCGCGGGAGCGGCCGCGGTTGCCGCCGGCGCCGATGCCGCGTGCGGCGCGGAAGCCGACGTGGCCGTGGCCGCGCTCGCGCCTGCCGGATGCGCCGCCGTGACCAGTTGCCCTTCGACGAGCCCCTCGACGACGACGCGCGACCCGTCGATGCCCGCGCCGGTATGCGTGACCTTCAGCGGCAGCTCGGTCTTTTCCGCGAGCGCGTCGCGCAACGCGTGCTCGCAGCTCGACGTATTGCTCAACGGGTTGACGACGGCGGCGCAACCCGCCGCGAGCAGGGCCGCGAGGCCGGCCGCGGCGGTCAGACCGCCGGCGCGAAGCGTACGAATGTTCATGACGAAGCCCGAATCCAGATCGACGGGCATTGTAGCCCAGCGCCCGCGCGAACTGCGGCACGGTAGCTCAATCCACTGCGGCGTGCGTGAGCGTCTTGTCGTCCGGCATCGAGCGCGCGGGACGAATCAACAGGAGCAGCGGCATCACGCAGAGCGTCGCGACGAACATCAGCTTGAAATCATTCAGGTACGCGATCATCGACGCCTGCGCGGTAATCGACTGGTTCAGCAGCGCGACGTCGACGCGCGTGCCCGCGGCCAGCACCTGCTGCACCGCCGGATTGAACGGCGTGACGTTCGCCGCCAGATCCGCGTGCGCGATCTGCGTGCCGCGCGTCATCATCGTCTGCACGATCGAGATGCCGATACTGCTGCCGATATTGCGCATCAGGCTGTAGGTCGCGGTGCCGTCCGCGCGCAACGCGGGCGTCAAGGTAGAGAACGTCAGCGCGCTCAACGGCACGAACACGAGCCCGAGCCCGAAACCCTGCACGAGCCCGGGCCACACGATGTCCGACTCCTTCAGCACGATCGTGTACTGCATCATCTGCCAGAGCGCGAACGCGGAGATCACGAAGCCCATCAATAGCAGCAGCCGCGCGTCGGTACGCTTCAGCATCCTGCCCGCGATCAACATCGCGATCATCGTGCCGGCGCCGCTCGGCGCGGTGACGAGGCCCGTCGTGGCGACCGGATAACCCATCAGGTTCTGCAGCATCGGCGGCAGCAGCGCGCGCGTCGCGTACATCACCGCGCCGACGACGAAGATGAAGCACACGCCGGTCGCGAAATTGCGGTCCTTCAGGAGCTGATAGCGGAAGAACGTGTTCGGCCCCGACGTCGCGGTATGCACGATGAAGAACAGGAAGCTCAGCACCGCGACCAGCATCTCGATGCGGATTTCGAGCGAGCCGAACCAGTCGAGCTGCTCGCCGCGATCGAGCAGCGCCTGCAGCGCGCCGATCGCGAGGCCGAGCGTGACGAAGCCGAATACGTCGAACTTCGCGTCGTGCTTCGTCTCGCGCTTCGGCAGGAACGTGAGCACGCCGAAGAGCGCAAACGCGCCGATCGGCACGTTGATGAAGAACACCCAGCGCCAGTTGTAGCTGTCGGTGAGCCAGCCGCCCAGCGTCGGCCCGAGAATCGGCCCGACCATCACGCCCATGCCCCACACCGCCATCGCCTGCCCCTGCTTCTCGCGCGGGTTGATGTCGAGCAGGATGGATTGCGACAGCGGCACGAGCGCCGCGCCGAACACGCCTTGCAACAAGCGCGAGCCGATGATCTGCACGAGCGTTTCCGACAGGCCGCACAACGCCGACGCGATCGTGAAGCCCGCGATCGAAATGGCCAGCAGCTTCTTCACCGTGAGACGGTCGGACAGCCAGCCGGTGAGCGGCGTCGCGATCGCCGCGGCGACGATGTACGACGTGAGCACCCAGGTGATTTCATCCTGCGACGCGGACAGCGTGCCCTGCATATGCGGCAGCGCGACGTTGGCGATCGTGCTGTCGAGCGTCTGGATCAGCGTGGCGAGCATGATCGAGACCGTGATCATGCCGCGATTGAGCGGTGCGGCAGAACCACCCGGCGTCGGGGCTGCGGACATGGCGAGAAGAGTGGGAGACGAAATTAGTAAGCATGCTTATTATACGGACGGCGTAAGCTGTGGCAAGAAAACTGCGCACAGGCCGACGCGAAATCGGCATCTTTGCCACGCCTGTCCAACGCGTGCGACCTGCTGGTATGCTCCGGCGCACGCTCCTGACCGTTATCCGCGATGAACTACGACCTCGAAAAACGCTTCGGCTTCTTGATCTCCGACGTCGGCCGGCTGTCCGGCAAACGCTTCGACGATCTCGCCCGCGCGTCGCTCGAACTCACGCGCGCGCAATGCCGCGTGCTCGCGTATCTGTCCCACTTCGGCAACGTGAACCAGGCGCGGCTCGCGGAAATGCTCGAGATCGCGCCGATCTCGGCGGGGCGGCTGCTGGACCGGATGGAGGAAGGCGGCTGGGTGGAGCGCCCGGCGAATCCGGACGACCGGCGCGAACGGCGCGTGACGCTCACGCAGAAAGCCGAACAGGCGCTCGGCGCCGCGCGACGAGTGGGTGACGAAGTCGCGGCCGAAGCGCTGGAGGGTTTCAGCGCCGAAGAGGCGGATCAGCTGATCGACATGCTGCGGCGGGTGCGCGGCAATCTGGGCAAGCTGGTGGACCGCTAAACCGCACGGCCCGTCACGCTCCTGCCGGCTCCTCTTCCGTTTCGCCCGTCTTGCCGCGCTTGCCGCGCGAAATCTCTTCGCCCGCGTGCGGCGACAGACGCCGCGTGATCGGGATCGATGCGAACGAACACAGCCCCACGACGAGAAACGCCGGCCAGAAGTCGGACCACCTGACGATCGTATGGCCGTTCAGGTCGCGCGTGATCTGCAGCACGATGCCCGCGATCGTCACGCCAAGACCCAGCGAAATCTGCTGCACGACGCTGCCGAGACTCGTCGCGCGGCCGACGTCGCGCGATTCGATGTCCGCGTAGATCATCGAGTTGAGGCTCGTGAACTGCAGCGCCGGGAAAAAGCCGCCGAGCAGCACGACGAGCCAGATCACCCAGGTCGGCGTGCCGGGAAAGAACAGCCCGCACGCGGCAATCGCGATGCCCGAGAACGCGGCGTTCCACATCAGCACCGCGCGAAAGCCGAAGCGATGCAGCACGCGCGATGCGAGCGTACGCATGAACATGCCGCCGAACGCGGACGCGCAGGTGATCAGGCCGGACTGGAACGCGCTCATCCCATGCCCCTCCTGCAGCACGAGCGGCAGCAGGAACGGCACCGCGCCCAGCCCGATGCGAAACAGCGAGCCGCCCATCACACTGGCCTGGAACGTCGGCACTTTCAGAAAGCGCAGGTCGAGCAGCGGCCGTTCGGCGCGCTGCGCGTACAGCGTGTAGACCGCGAGCATCACGAGACCGGCGAGCGTCATCACGGCCGCGGTTTCGCCCGATGCCAGTTCGCCCCCGACGAGCGACAGCCCGAGCAGGAACAGCGACGCGCCGCCCGCGGACAGCACGAAGCCGGTCCAGTCGAGCGGACCGGGATACGGTTCGCGCGTGTTGCGGATGTGCTTGTTGGTGAGCCAGATGCCGAGGATGCCGATCGGGATGTTGATGAAGAAGATCAGCCGCCAGTGCAGATAGGTCGTGATGAAGCCGCCGAGCAGCGGCCCCGCGGCCGGCCCGAGCATCGCGGGTACGCTCAGGTAGTTCATCGCGCGGATGAAGTCCGCGCGCTCGACCACGCGAAAGATGATGATGCGGCCGACCGGCACCATCATCGCACCGCCCACGCCCTGGATGAAACGCGCGACCGTGAAGGTGGCGAGCGACGTGGACGCCGCGCACAGCAGCGAGCCGCCGATGAAGATGCCGATTGCCGTGCGGAAGATGGTGCGGGCGCCGAAGCGGTCGGCGAACCAGCCGCACACCGGAATGAACACGCCGAGGCCGAGCACGTAGCTCGTGACCGCGATCTTCAGCGTGACCGGATCGCGGCCGAATGCGCGCGCCATTTCGGGGAGTGCCGTGACGATCACGTTGGCATCCACGGCCTCCATGAACATCGCGCAGGCGACGATGACGGGGGCGATGAAAGCCTTCAGATCACGCAGCATGGGGCGGCACGCGCTCGCTATTCGAAATGGGCGAGCCGCGATTATCGCACCGATGCCGTGCGTCGCGCAGTCACGATTGCAGTTTCATTGGCCGGCCACATGCGCTGACGGATGTCGCCGACCAGCCGCTCGACCCCTCACCCGCCTGCGTCGCGGCCACCCTCTCGATCACGAAAACGTCGTTGCGAAAACTTTCTTGCCGGCTTGAAATGTTATGTTATAACATTTCCGAAGACCACCCTCCCGCATCCAGCAAAGACAACGACAACGATGAACCACCGCACGCTTTTGTCCCGCGCCGCGGCGCTGCTGTTCGCCCAGGCGCTTTCGAGCCACGCTTTCGCCGCCGACGGTGCGTCCGTCGATACACCCGTCCACCCCGCCGTCAGCCCGACCGTGGCGTCCGCTCCCGCCGGCACGGTGCGCGGCCTCGTCACGGGACGAGACGGCAAACCGGTTGCCCATGCAGACGTGACGCTGCGCGATACGCGAACCAGCACGAGCCGCAGCACGACGACCGCCGAAGACGGCCGCTTCTCGTTCGACGGCGTGCCGCGCGGCGCCTACATGACCGAAATCGCCGCGCCCGGCTACGCGAACAACGACACCGCGACGACGCTCGACGCGACCCACGGCGTCGCGCTCGACGTCACGCTGTCGTCGGCGTCGAGCGCGAGCACCAGCACGACGGCCGACGGCACGCTCAACGTGACGGTCACCGCGCAGCGCCTCGACCGCGCGCGCAACGGGCTGTCGCCGGAGACCGGCAGCAGCGTGTACCGCATCGGCGAAAAGGACATCGAGGCGATGCCGCAAGGCGAGAACACGCCGCTCAACCAGGTGCTGCTGCAGGCGCCCGGCGTCGCGAACGACTCGTACGGTCAGCTGCACGTGCGCGGCGACCACGCGGACCTGCAGTACCGGATCAACGGCATCATCGTGCCGGAGCCGATCAGCGGCTTCGGCCAGTCGTTCGATACGCGGATCATCGATCAGGTGAGCCTGATCACGGGCGCGCTGCCCGCCGAGTACGGCTACCGCACCGCGGGTATCGTCGATATCCGCACGAAATCCGGCGATGCGAGCAACGGCCAGAGCGGCGGCTCCATCGACGTGTACGGCGGCTCGCATCAAACCATCCAGACGAGCGCCGACGTGTTCGGTTCGAGCGGCGCGCTCAGCTACTACTTCACCGGCTCGCTCGGCGAGAACAACCTCGGCATCGAAGCGCCGACGAGCGACGGCAGCCCGCTGCACGATCACACGCGCCAGGGCGACGGCTTCGGCTACCTGTCGTATCTGCTGAACCCGTTCACGCGCGTGAGCGTGATGTTCGGCGCGACCTCGAATCAGTTCGAGCTGCCGAACACACCCGGCCTGCCGACGAACTTCACGCTGAACGGCAGCTCGACGTTCAACTCGGCGAACCTGAACGAAACGCAGTCGGAGCTGAACAACTTCGCGCTCGTCGCGCTGCAGGGCACGAACGGCGATGCGCTCGACTATCAGGTGGCGTTCTTCACGCGCTACACGCGCACACAGTTCAATCCGGATCCGGTCGGCGACCTGATGTTCAACGGCGTCGCGTCGACCGACTTCCACAGCAACCAGGCGAACGGCGTGCAGGCCGACACCACCTGGCGCCTGGGCGACAACCACACGTTGCGCGCGGGCATCTGGTTCCAGCAGGAGCACGCGGTGTTCGACGACAGCGTCGCGGTGTTCCCCGCCGATGCCGACGGGAATCAACTTTCAGACGTGCCGTTCAACATCAACGACGCGGCCAGCAAGACCGGCTATCTGACGAGCGCGTACGTGCAGGACGAATGGAAGCTCTCGGACAAGCTGACGCTGAACTACGGCGTGCGCTACGACAAGATGAACGAGTACGTGAGCGTGAGCCAGCTGAGCCCGCGCATCGGCATCGTCTGGCAGCCGACCAGTGCGACCACCTTCCACGCCGGCTACGCGCGCTACTTCACGCCGCCCGCGTTCGAGCTCGTGTCGGATTCCACGATCAGCCGCTTCAACGGCACGACCAACCAGAGCGCCGTCACGCAGAACGACCCGGTGCAGCCGGAGCGCGATCACTACTTCGACATCGGCGTATCGCAGCGGCTCACGCCGGCGCTCACCGTGGGGCTCGACGCGTATTACAAGAAGGCCACGCAACTGCTCGACGAAGGCCAGTTCGGCGCCGCGCTGATCTACACGCCGTTCAACTATGCGGAAGGACACGTATACGGCGTGGAGTTCACGACCAACTACCGGCAGGGCAACGTGTCCGCGTATCTGAACGTTGCATACAGCCGCGCGGAAGGCACGAACGTCGACTCGGCGCAGTTCAATTTCTCGCCGGACGAGCTCGCGTACATCGCGAACCACTACGTCTATCTCGATCACGACCAGCGCATCACCGCGTCGTTCGGCGGTTCATATACGCTTGGGCGAACGTTGTTCAGCCTCGATGGCATTGTCGGCAGCGGGCTGCGCGCGGGCTTCGCGAATACCGACAAGCTGCCGTGGTACGCGCAGATCAACCTCGGCGTGACGCAGCATTTCCAGGAGCCGCTGATCGGGAAGTTCGATGCGCGCGTGGTGTTCGTCAACGCGTTCGACCGCGTATACGAGTTGCGCGACGGTTCGGGGATCGGCGTGGGCGCGCCGCAGTATGGCCCGCAGCGCGCGATCTACGCGGGGCTCACGAAGCACTTCTGAGTTTTGCGTGTGCTCCGTTCGATGCGGAGCACGACACGCGAAAGCAATAATCAGGTAAGCGTAGGTTCGACATACCCGCCGAGCAGCAACGCAAGCTGCGCGAGCGCGAACAGCACGATCAGCGTCGCGCCCGCAATCGCGACGAAGCGCTGCGCGCTGCGCACACGCGAGCGATAGCGCAGCGAACGCGCGACCAGCAGCCGGTTCGCGCCGACGCTGCCGAGCCCGACGAGCGTCACCGTCAGCGCGACGCCCGCCGCCATCGCGAAGGTCGCGGCAATGCCGATCGATGGCACGTGCGCGCCCACCGACGCAACCAGCACGAAGATCGCGCCCGCGCAGGGCCGCACGCCGGCGGCGAAACCCGTCGCGAGCAGCTGCGTCCAGGGCGAGCTGTTTGCGCTTGCGCCATCCGCCGTAACCGGAACGGAGCGCGATAGCAGGCCGCGCCGCTGGTTGCGCGTACGCTGCTGGCTCAGCTTCGCGCCGAGGTAACTGATCTCGCCCGACTCACGCGGCAGTGGCCCCTTCGGCACCAGTTCGATCGCGGTCGGATCGAAGCAGCAGTCGCGGCGCGTGAGCGACGTCCACAGCGTCCAGCCGCCCGCGATGCACAAGAGCGCATAGCTGACGATCTCGAGCGATTCCGCCTGCGCCAGCACCCCGCCGACGCCCGCGCGCGCGAGCCACACCGCGCCGATCACCAGCACGATCGCGCTCAGCGCCTGCACGGCGGCGGTCCAGCCGGACAGCATCAACGCCTGCGCGATACGCGCGTTGCGCGAGCCGAGCCAGGTGCCGACCACGAGCTTGCCGTGCCCCGGCCCGACCGCATGCAGCACCCCATAGCCGAACGACATCAGAAGCAGCGTGAGCCACTCGCCGGCATTCGCGTCGTGACGGCGTAGTTGTTCCGCTGCATCTTCGATGCGCGCGTTGAGCCGGCCCTGCCACACGATCGCGGCGAACAGCACCTGGCGCACCGGCTCGGGCAGCACGAATGCGGGCTTCGTTTGAACCGGCGCGGGTGCCTCAGCTGCTGCGCCGGCTCCGCCTGGTGTCACTGCGGGACGGCCGAACACGTCGACGGCAGGCGCCGCGTTCGTACTGGATGCTGCTGCAGGCGCCACTGGTCGGCCGAACACGTCCACCACAGAGGTTGCGGCCAGGGCGACGCCCGATGTCGTTGCAAGTGCGAGTGCGAAGATCACGGCGCACCACCGGCACGATTGAAGAATCGCTAGCATGAAAGCGCCGTTGCCTGAGGGATCACGATGCCGCCGAAGATCGGATGCGCGCGGTCCGCGAACGGTTTCGCGGTGCAGCTGGCCGCCGGATGCCCGGCCAGCGTAATCGCGTTTGCCGTATCGGGTTCGTAGTCGACGAAGAACGAATCGTCCCAGATGCCGAGCTCGACCTGATGGCCGGTCACCGTAACGGGCGCGGCGAGCGTCAGCGTGAACGCGTACTGGATCTTGCCTCCGACAACCGACACGCGGAAGTCGCCCGGATCGCGAAACGTCTGCGGCTTGCCGTCGACGAACAGATGACTGAAGTAGCCCGCGCCCGCGAGCGACTGGAACGCCTGGTCGTGGAAAATCTTTGTCTGCGCGGGGCCGACGGGCCCGTTGTCCGGCAGCGAATCGATGCCCGCGAGCTGCACCGGGAAGCCTTCGGTGAACAGCCAGGTCTCGCTCACCGCGACAATCGCCGCGCCGTGCATCTGCACCGCCGCCGAGTACTTGATCCAGACGTGCGGATGCGCGCTCGCGGCGGTCGCGACGCACCACGCAGCGGCGGCGGCGAGCCGCGCAACGCGTGCGGTCAGGCGGAAAACGGACTTCATCTGGATGCCATGCGTAGGGTCGGTCGTAGCGCGCGGCCAGCCAGCGTGCGGGACAGGCGCAAGATGTCGCGATGGGCGGGACGCTCATGCGCCGCAAGCCACGTGAAAGCGGCAGGCCGGGGCCGCCGCGCGACGGCACGCATTGTCCCACGCGCTGTGCATTCGATGCAGCGCAGCCGGGACAATTTTTTGCCCCCTTCGCCCGCCCGTGACTCGTCCTTGCCCGCGCCACAGCGTGCCGCCCGGCGCACAGGCTAGAATCGGCGATCGCGCGGCACCGGCGCCCGCCGCCCTTCATTTCCCCTTCATTTCCACTTTATTTATCAAACTCGCGCCGCCCCCGGACCACCGTCGCCACCATGCCCGCCCCCACCCCGGCTTCCGCGCCGACGCCGTCGCCCGCCTCATCCACGCCGCCCGCGCCGAGCGCGCTGCAGCTGTTCCTGATCTTCGCCCGCATCGGGTTGACGAGCTTCGGCGGCGGCCTCTCCGGGTGGCTGCTGCGCGAGTTCGTGCAGCAGCGCAACTGGCTCAGCGAAGAGGAGTTCCTCAACGGGCTGTCGCTGTCGCAGGCGCTGCCGGGCGTGAACGTGAAGAACATGGCGATCTGGATCGGCTACCGGATGCGCGGCCGCGCCGGTGCGATCGCGGGCTTCAGCGGCATCATCTTCCCGCCGGCGATCGTGATCGTCGTGCTCGGCGTGCTGTTCGCGTCGCTGTCGCGCTTCCCGGTCACACATATCGCGCTGGCCGGCGCGGCCGCCGGCGCGATCGGGCTGTCGCTCGCGATGGCGCTGACCGCGATCCGCCGGCTGCCGCGGCGGGTGTTGCCGCTCGTCTTCACGGCCGTCACGTTCGTGACGATCGGCCTGCTGCACTGGCCGACGGTCTGGGTCGTGCTGGCGGTCGCGGCGCTCAGCATCGGCGTCGAATACCGGCGGCTCGCGCACGCGAACGGCGCCGGCGATCGCGGCGAGACGGCCGGCGCGAACGACACCACGCAGGACGACGACGCATGAACGGCCGCCTCCTCGCCCTCCTCGGCGTGTTCGCGCCGCTGTCGATCGTGACGATCGGCGGCGGCCAGACGGTGATCGCCGACATGCAGCGCCAGGTGGTCGACGTCCATCACTGGATGACCACCGCGCAGTTCGTCAACGACTTCGCGATCGCGAGGATGGCGCCGGGCCCGGGTTCGCTGCTCGCGACGCTGATCGGCTGGCAGGTGGCCGGCTTCTGGGGCGCGCTCGCCGCGACGCTCGGCCTGTTCGGTCCGACCGCGTTCCTGATGTACGGCGTCGCGCATCTGTGGAAGCGGCACCGCGGCGCGCGCTGGCTGACGGCGCTCGAAAGCGGGCTGCGGCCGGTCGCGGCCGGCATGATCGCGGCGGCCGTCTACGTGCTGCTGAAAGGGCTCGACGGCGGCTGGCTCGCGCGCGCCATCGCGATCGTCTCGACGGTGCTCGTGATGACGACGCGCATCCACGCGCTCGTGCTCGTGGTGGGCGGCGCGGCGGCATTCCTCGCGCTGCACGCGGCCGGCTTCGTCTGAGTGCCGCGCACGATCCTTACCGTCCAGGTAAGACTTGGTAAGCACTCGCGAAGGCGCTCGGGTATTCTGCGTGTCGCGCGAGGACGGCTGCCGCGATCATCATCGGCGCAAACGTCACGTTCCCGCTTTCCGTCCTCGTCATGCTTACGGTCATCGCACACAGAATGCTCGCCCGGTCGCTCGACACGCTCTTCGCCAGGATGCTGCTGCTCTCGGCAGCGGTGCTGTTCGCGCTCCATGCGGGCTGGATGATGATCGCGTGGAGCGAGTCGGCCCTCCTGGACGACGCCGCGCAACGCGCGACCGCCGAGACGCTGCGCACCGTCGACGACGCACTCGGCGCGACGCCTGCCGATGCGCGTTCGGCCGGGCCCATGACCGTGGATTTCACCACGTCCGCGCCGGTCGCGCTGCCGGCGCGCCGCGCGATCGACGCGCGGCCGCGCCTCGTCGATCTGCGCCCGCGTTTCGTCGCCGCGAGCTATCGCGCCGACGGCGCCGACAGCAACGCCGACGCCGACAACGCGGGCATGAACTCCGCTCCGCCCCGCGCACCGCTCCTGCGCGCCGCGAACCCGGACGATCCGTCGTGGATCGTCGCGCCGGTCGACGTGCGCTCGGTACCGCGCGCGATCGTCGTGATGCTGTCGATGGGCAGCGCGGTGATCGCGCTGTCGTTGCTCGCGCTGTCGCAGTGGCGCGCGCTCGGCGGGCTGACCTGCGGGCTGCGCGAGACGGGCGCCGAAAAACGTAGCGCCTCCCGCTCGCAGGCCTGCGAAGCACTTCATCGTGACGCCCGCAGCGTCCGCGGGCCGAGCGAGCTGCGCCGTCTGCACGCCGCGCTCGACGAGATGCAGGCGCGCCGCCGCCACGCGAATCGCGATGAAGCCGAGACGCTCGCCGCCGTCGCGGCCAGGCTCAGCGAGCCGCTCGATCGGCTCGCGCAACGCGTGCGCGCGATCGACGAAACCGCGATGCGCGACGCGTTCATCGGCGATATCGATGCGTTCGGCGCGTTCGTGGGCAAGCTGCACGAATACGCGGGCGAAGCCGCCGCCGACGATCCGCCGGTCTCCGTCGATGCGTTCCTGCGCGAGCACGCGGTGCGCTACGACGCGGCGCTGATCGCGCTGAACCTGCACGCCGGGAATGGTTTCGCGTTGCCGCGCGCGACGCTCGACCGGCTCGTCACGAACCTGATCGACAACGCGCTCGAACACGGCGCGCCCCCGGCGCACATCCTCACGACGCGCACGCAGGACACGTGGCGCATCGAGGTCCGGGATTGCGGCGCGGGCATCGCGCCGGACGATCTGCCGCGCGCGCTGCAGCCGTTCGTCCGCCTGAATGCGAACGACGACACGCGCAAAGACCACTGCGGGCTGGGGCTCGCGATCGTCGCGCGGCTCGCGCGCAGCATCGGCGGTACGTGCGGGCTGAACAATCACCCCGAAGGCGGGCTGCGGGTAACGATCGACGTACCGGTTGCGGCTTCTTCAGAGCGGCTGGCGGATCGATGAACGCATCCTGCGCACGCAGCCCTTCAGCAAGAAAACCGCCGCTCAACCACCCGGCCTGACCGCACCGCCGCCCGTATTGGCGCTGTCACTGCCGTTGCTCTTCTGCGCGTAGAACCGCTCGAGGTCCACACGCATCGCATGCAGCGACGCATCGTCGAGATAGATCATGTGCCCCGAGTCGTAGTAGCGGATCTGCACGTTGCCGCGCAGCGTCCGGTCCAGCGACATGTGCGCGAGCGCGTACTCGGTCGCGAAGAACGGCGTCGCGAGATCGTAGTAGCCGTTCAGCGACAGCACGCGCAGCCGCGGATTCTCGCGCATCGCCTGAGCCAGATCGCCTGCGGCATACGGCAGCGTCAGATGCTCGCCCCACGGCGCGCGGTGCTTCGAATCCCATTGGCGCAGCGCGTCGTCGTTGAACACACGGTAGCGGTCCTGCGGCGCGTAATGCAGGTCGTTCGCGAGCAGCTCGTGCAGCGCCGCGTTGAACGCGTCAGACACGCCCGGCACCGACGCATCGAAGTCCGGCTCCTCGCCTGCATCGTCGTGATCGATGCCTTCGAAACGCGCGTCGTAGCGGCCGAGCTGCCGCGACTGATCGCGCAGCAGTTCCTTGCGGAAACGCGACGGCCAGATCCTCAGGTTCGCCTCCTTCACATAGCGCGCGTCGAGCCCCGTGAAGGCGGCCACACGCGCGGCGATCTCGTCGCGCTGCGCGTCCGGCAACGCGTCGCCTTGCGCCAGCGCCTGCGCGTACGGGCCGCGCGCGAACGCACGCACTTCGTCCACGTAGGCCGGCAGATCGGGCGGCATCGGGTTCAGCTTGTGGTGATACCACGCGATCGCGGCGTAGCTCGGCAGATAGCTTTCGTACCTGAAGTCGAGGCCAGGATCCGACGAGCCCGGATCGAGCACCGACGACATCAGGATCACGCCGTTCAGCGCGACGTTGTGCTGGCTCAGGTGGTACGCGAGCATCGCGGCGCGCGTGGTGCCGTACGACTCGCCGAGCAGATACTTCGGCGAGTTCCAGCGGTGATTGACGGTCAGGTAGCGCTCGATGAACTGGTCGAACGCGTCGAGATCGCCGTCGACGCCGTAGAAGTTCTTGCCGCTCGCATGGCCGACGATGCGCGAAAAGCCGGTGCCGACCGCATCGACGAATACGAGGTCGGTGCTGGCGAGCAGCGTGTCCGGATTGTCGGCGAGCGTGTACGGCGCGGGGCCGGTGGGCGTGGGGCTCGCGGTACGCGCGCGCTTCGGCGCGAACGAGCCCATCATCAGGAACACGCTGCCGGCGCCGGGGCCGCCGTTGAACAGGAACGTGACGGGACGCGTCGCGGTGTCCTTCGCGTCGAGCGTGTAGGCGAGGTAGAACACGCTCGCCTGCGCGTCGCCGGCGCTGTTGCGCAACAGCAGGTTGCCGGCCGTCGCGGTGTAGTCGAGCCGGCGTCCGTCGGCCTTCATCGAATGATGCGTGACCGACGTGGCTTCCGGCGGAACCGGAATGCCCGCGCCAGTGTGCGGCGAGGCGTGCTGCGCATCGTCGGCGCTTTCGTGCTCGTCTTGTTCGTCGGGCGCTTCGCTCGATGACGCTTCGTGCGCGCTGGCGCGCGATGCGCGACTAGCGTGTGACCGATCGGGTGCATTGGCGGTTGCCGCGGCGGGCGCAGCCGTTGCGGCTGACGCCGAAGACGCCGACGATGCCGCCGGCGTCGTCGAAGACGATGCTGCGTCGCTCGCCATTGCGCGCTCCGGCAGCACGCCGCAAGCGAACGTCAGCATGCATGCCAGCAGCGCCGGCAGCACGCCGAGAGAGCGCTGCCGCCCATCGCCCGATACCCGTCGCCCCGCGATTCGATCGCCCATGAATGTCCCCGGCAAGAAGCCGCAAGTATCTATAACGTCGTTCAGTATGCCGCTCGAAGTGCGGCTCGGTATCCAGCTCGTTGCCCGGCTCAGCGCCCAGCCCGGCAACCTCAATAAGTCGCGACCTCGATCAGGTTGCCGTCCGGATCGCGGCAGTACACCGAGGTCATCGCACCGCGCGCGCCTTCGCGCGGCACCGGTCCCGCTTCTATCCCGACGCCCAGCGCGCGCCAGTGCACGGCGACGTCTTCGGGACGCGAGCGCGTGACGAAGCACAGATCCGCGCTGCCCGGCACCGGCGCCACGCCGGTGAACCACGCGACCGGATCGCCGTCGCTCGGCCGCAGATTGATCTTCTGGTTGCCATAACGCATCGCGACACGCTTGCCGGTGCGCGCATCGAAGTCGATGCGCTCCATGCCGAGCACCCGCGCGTACCACGCGGCACTCGCTTCGACGTCGGCGACATTGAGGACGAGATGGTCGAGGCTGTCGATCGTGAAAGACATGATGCGAAGTCCTGTGCAGGCGAAACGGCCAGTGTAGGCAAATCGCGCGCGGCGCGCTCGCAGTGTGACCGTGGCGCGCCGCGCCGGACGCGGAGGCACGCAGACATCGCCACGTTTCAGCGAATACTTAAATATCCGTATGGTTGCACGCGCAGCGAATGTCGCTCACTTCGCGCTCACCAGACACTCACCCAAGCCGCCCTGCATGTCCGATGCCAGCTGGGTCGATGCCATCGAATTGTCAAACGAAAAGCCGTTGCGCGCCCATGTTTTACGCGTCCGCTTTGTACATCGATTCGCGCTCCTGTCAATGGACGCGGCCCGTCGTAGATCGCCGCTGACGCAATTACGCGACTCTACGCATTTTCTCTACGCGCGAACAAAAACTCCCGGTAAGCTCGTGCCGGCATTGCCAGTTTTATTCCAACTGGAATAAAGTGTGATCCGGCGTCGTTTCGCCTGTCTTCCGTTCGTCATGTTGTGTGTCACGTTTTTGCGCGCTTCGCCGTCATGCCTGTGACTTCCACTGCCCAAGTTACCCAATCCGAATCTCGATCGATGACGCCACTCTCCCGACGTGCCGCATGGCGCCTCGCCGGTGCCTTGTGCGGATGCGCGGCGCTCGCCGGCTGCATGGTGGGCCCGAACTACCGGACGCCGGACGCGCCCACGACCGACAGCTTCACCGCCCAGCCGATGCCGGATCAGACGGCATCCGCGCCGGGCGCATCGGGTGCCGCGCAGCGCTTCGCGCCGGGCGCCGACATCCCGGCCGAATGGTGGTCGCTCTATCACTGCGCGCCACTCGACACGTTGATCCGCGAGGCGCTCGCGAACAGCCCGAACCTCGCCGCCGCGCAGGCGGCGCTGCGCCAGGCGCACCAGACCTACCTCGCGCAGGTCGGCGGGTCGCTGCTGCCGCAGGTCGACGGGAAACTCGGCGCCACGCGCGAGAAGATCAACGGCGTCACGTTCGGCGAGCCGGGCCTGACCGAAGACCTCAACCTGTACAACACCGGCATCGACGTGTCGTACAACCTCGACGTGTTCGGCGCGTCGCGCCGTTCCGTCGAAGCGTCGCGCGCTCAGGAGGAGTACGAGCGCTGGCAGCTGCAGGCCACCTGGCTCACGCTCACGTCGAACATCGTCACCGCGGCGATCAAGGAAGCGTCGCTGCGCGCGCAGATCGAGGCCACCGAGCAGATCGCGGACGCCGAAGCGCAGCAGCTGCACGTGCTCGAACAGCAGTTCGCGCTCGGCGGCGTCGCGCGCACGTCGGTGCTGTCGCAGGAAACGCTCGTCGCGCAGACCCGCGCGACGCTGCCGCCGCTGCGCCAGTCGCTCGACCAGACCCGCGACCAGCTCGCGATGCTCGCGGGCCGGCTGCCGAGCGAGGCTTCGCTGCCCGAATTCCGGCTCGACATGTTCACGCTGCCCGACACGGTGCCGGTGAGCGTGCCGTCGTCGATCGTGCACCAGCGGCCCGATATCCTCGCCGCGGACGCGACGCTGCATCAGGCGAGCGCGCAGGTCGGCGTCGCGACCGCCGCGATGTACCCGCAGCTGAACCTCACGGCAAGCTGGGGCACCGAGGCGCTGACTCCGGCCGGCGCGTTCCAGGCAGGCAATACGATCTGGAGCATCGGCGCCGGGCTGACCGCGCCGCTGTTCCACGGCGGCCAGCTGCTCGCGAAGAAGCGCGCGGCGGAGGCCGCGTACGACGAAGCGGCCGCGCAGTACCGGCAGACGGTGCTGCAGGCGTTCCAGAACGTCGCCGACTCGCTGCGCGCGCTCGATCACGACGCGACCGGGCTCAAGGCGCAGGACGACGCGTGGCGGGCCGCGAGCGATTCGCTCCAGCTCACCCAGGGGCAGTACAAGATCGGCGGCGTGAGCTACCTGTCGCTGCTCGACGCGCAGCGGCAGTACCAGCAGGCGGTGGTGAATCTCGCGCAGGCGCGTGCAGCGCGCTATTCGGACACAGCGGCGCTGATCCAGTCGCTCGGCGGCGGATGGTGGAACGAAGCCGCCGCGACACCGGCCGCCGGCACGCCCGCCTCCGCGACGGGTACGACGCAATGAGCGGCGCGATGAGCACAACCGGGCGCATGGCCTGATCGACACGCACGACCGGCGCGAATCATCACGCCGGTCGACCGAAACGCAACGACGCGCGCCGGCGGACGCCAACGTCTTACGCGCACAACAAGAAACCGGGCAACCTGCCCCAAGCCGTGGAAGGACCTGACGATGAGCGACAAACCCCGCAAGAAGCCCTCGATGACGAAGCGGATGATCATCATGCTGATCTGTGTCGGCGTGCTGCTCGCCGGCCTGGTCGGCTTCAACCTGTTCAAGGCGCACATGATCGCGAAGTTCATGGCGTCGAACGCCGCGCCGCCCGCCACCGTGACGGCGGTCAACGCGAGCTACCAGACCTGGCAGCCGCAGCTCTCCGCGGTGGGCAGCCTGCGCGCGGTGCGCGGCGTGGACGTGACCACTGAAGTCGCCGGGCTCGTGCGGCAGATCAACTTCAAGTCTGGCGAAGACGTGAAGGCCGGCGAGGTGCTCGTGCAGCTGAACGCCGATACCGACGTCGCGCAGCTGCATTCGCTGCAGGCCACAGCCGATCTGGCCAAGACCGTCTACAACCGCGACAAGGCGCAGTACGACATCAAGGCGATCGCGAAGGCGCAGCTCGATTCCGACGAAGCCGATCTGCGCAGCAAGCTCGCCCAGGTCGCGCAGCAGGCCGCGCTGGTCGACAAGAAGACGATCCGCGCGCCGTTCGCGGGGCGCCTCGGCATCACCACCGTCAACCCGGGCCAGTACATCAACCCGGGCGACGCGATCGTCACGCTGCAGGCGGTGGACCCGATCTACGCCGACTTCTTCCTGCCGCAGCAGCAGCTCGGCCAGATCGCGATCGGCCAGGTGATCAGCGTGGACACCAACGCGTTCGGCGGCAAGCTCTTCCAGGGCAAGATCCTGTCGGTCAATCCGAAGGTGGACAGCAACACGCGCAACGTGCAGATCGAAGCCGCGGTCGACAACCACGACCGCAAGCTGCTGCCCGGCATGTACGCGAACGTGAAGATCGACGCGGGCACCGAACAGCGCTATCTGACGCTGCCGCAGACCGCGATCACCTACAACCCGTACGGCGCCACCGTATTCGTCGCGAAGCCCGGCACGACGCCGGACAAGAACGGCAAAGTGATGCCAATCGCGCAGCAGGTGTTCGTGACGCCGGGCCCGACGCGCGGCGACCAGGTCGCCGTGCTGAAGGGCATCACCGAAGGCACACAGGTCGTGACGAGCGGCCAGCTGAAGCTGAAGAACGGCACGCCGCTCGTGATCAACAACAGCGTGCAGCCCACCGACAGCCCGAACCCGACGCCCCAGGAACAATAGGCACGTAACGATGAATTTCACCGATATCTTCATCAAGCGGCCGGTGCTCGCATCGGTCGTCAGTATGCTGATTCTCGTGCTTGGCATGCGCGCGCTGTTCGCGCTCAAGGTCGGCGAGTATCCGCAGACGGAAAACGCCGTCGTCACGATCTCCACCGCGTACTACGGCGCGAACGCCGACACGGTGGCGGGCTTCATCACGCAGCCGCTCGAAGCCGCGATCGCGCAGGCGCAGGGCATCGACTACATGTCGTCGACCAGCACGACCGGCGTGTCGACGATCACCGCGACGCTGCGCCTCAACTACGACGCGAACCGCGCGCTCACCGAGATCAACACGCAGATCGGCTCGGTGAAGAACCAGCTGCCGCCCGAAGCGCAGCAGCCGGTGCTCACGGTGCAGACGGGACAGACGACGGACGCGATGTACATGGGCTTCTACAGCGACGTGCTGCCCAGCAACAACGTGACGGACTACCTGCTGCGCGTCGTGAAGCCGAAGCTCGATTCGGTGGAAGGCGTGCAGACCGCCGAAATTCTCGGCGGCCGGCAGTTCGCGCTGCGCGCGTGGCTCGACTCCACCCGCATGGCCGCGCATGGCGTGACCGCGCAGGACGTGTACACGGCGCTCGGCAATAACAACTACCTGGCCACGCTCGGCACGACCAAAGGCCAGATGGTGAGCGTCGACCTGAACGCCGGCACGGATCTGCATACCGTCGACGACTTCAAGCAGCTCGTCGTCAAGCAGAAGGGCGGCGCGATCGTCCGCCTCGAAGACGTCGCGAACGTCACGCTCGGCGCGGACAACTACGACTTCAACGTCGCGTTCTCGGGCAAGCGCTCGGTGTTCATCGGTATCAAGGTCGCGCCGGACGCGAACATTCTCGACGTCGCGAAGCGCGTGCGCACGCTGTTCCCGTCGCTGCAGCAGCAGCTGCCCACCGGCATGACGGGCGACATCGTGTATGACGCGACGGACTTCGTGAACACCGCGATCAGCGAGGTCGTGAAGACGCTCGTCGAAGCGCTCGTGATCGTGACGATCGTGATCTTCCTGTTCCTCGGCAGCCTGCGCGCGGTGATCATCCCGATCGTCGCGATGCCGCTGTCGCTGATCGGCACGTTCTTCGTGATGCAGATGCTCGGCTACTCGATCAATCTGCTGACACTGCTCGCGCTGGTCTTAGCGATCGGCCTCGTGGTGGACGACGCGATCATCGTGGTGGAGAACGTCGACCGGCATATGAAGGAGGAAGGCAAAACGCCGCTCGAAGCGTCGATCATGGCGGCGCGCGAACTGGGCGGCCCGATTCTCGCGATGACCGTCGTGCTGATCGCGGTGTACGTGCCGATCGGCTTCCAGGGCGGCCTGACGGGTGCCCTCTTTACCGAGTTCGCGTTCTCGCTCGCCGGTTCGGTCGCGGTGTCGGGCATCATCGCGCTGACGCTGTCGCCGATGATGTGCTCGCGCTTCTTCCGCGCGGAACAGGAGTCCGGGCGCTTCGTGCAGTTCATCGACCGTCAGTTCGACCGCGTGCACCGCGGCTACGGGCGTCTGCTGAGCGGCACGCTGGACACGTGGCCGGTGTTCGTCACGATGGGCGCGCTGCTGCTCGCGGGCACCGTGTACCTGTTCATGACGTCGAACTCGGAGCTCGCGCCGCAGGAGGACCAGGGCATCGTGCTGTCGCAGATCCAGGGGCCGCCCGACGCGACGATCCAGCAGATGCAGACGTACGCGGACCAGGTGTTCAACATCTCGAAGGCGATTCCCGAGTACTCGCAGATGTTCCAGCTGACCGGCCAGCCGACGCTCAACCAGGGTATCGGCGGCGTGCTGCTGAAGACGTGGGACCAGCGCAAGAAGAGCGCGACGCAGCTGCAGCAGGAGCTGCAGCAGAAGTGGAACGGCATTGCCGGCGCGCGCGTCGCGGCGTTCCAGTTCCCGCCGCTGCCGGGCTCGCAAGGTCTGCCGGTGCAGTTCGTGATCACGTCGACGGAGCCGTTCGAGAACCTGAATGAAGTGTCGCAGGCGGTGCTGCAGAAGGCGCGCGAAAGCGGCATGTTCTTCTTCGTCGACAGCGACCTGAAGATCGACAAGCCGCAGGCCACCGTGATGGTGGACCGCGACAAGCTCGCGTCGCTCGGCCTGTCGCAGAGCGATATCGGCCAGACGCTCGGCGCGGCGCTCGGCGGCAACTACGTGAACTACTTCTCGATCGCGGGCCGTTCGTACAAGGTGATTCCGCAGGTGCTGCAGATCGACCGGCTGAATCCGTCGCAGGTGCTCGACTACTACCTGCGCACGCCGGACGGCAGCGTGATTCCCGCGTCCACGGTCTCGCACCTCGTGAACACCGTCGTGCCGGAATCGATCAACCACTTCCAGCAGCTCAACTCGGCCACCATCTCCGGCGTCACGGTGCCGGGCGTGTCGCAAAGCCAGGTGCTCGAGTTCCTGCGCAAGGCGACCGCGCAGGCGGCACCGAGCGGCTACACGGTGGACTACTCGGGACCGTCGCGGCAGTTCATCCAGGAATCGGGCGGCTTCGTGATCACGCTGATGTTCGCGACGATCATCGTGTTCCTCGCGCTCGCCGCGCAGTTCGAGAGCTTCCGCGATCCGGTCGTGATCCTGGTGTCGGTGCCGATGGCCCTCTTCGGCGCGCTGATCTTCATCAACGTCGGGCTGACGACGCTCAACATCTACACGCAGGTGGGGCTCGTCACGCTGATGGGGCTCGTGTCCAAGCACGGCATCCTGATCGTGCAGTTCGCGAACGAGCTGCAGCGCGCGGGACGCACGAAACGTCAGGCGCTGGAGGAAGCGGCCGGCGTGCGGCTGCGGCCTATCCTGATGACGACCGCGTCGATGGTGCTGGGCGTGCTGCCGCTCGTGATCGCATCGGGCGCCGGCGCCGCGGGCCGCAACGCGATGGGTCTCGTGATCTTCACGGGTCTGTCGATCGGCACGCTGTTCACCCTGTTCGTCGTGCCGGCGATGTACATGCTGCTCGCCGCCGACCACCACAAGGAAGCGCGCGCGGCAGGCCATGCGCCGCATTCGCCGGAAGCGGGTCTGAACAATACCTGACGCGCAACGATGGACCGGCGCGGGCGATCGAAGCCCGCCCGGTCAATCGAGCACGAGCAAACCGGCAGGGACGTACGAAATGCCCGGTGCAGTCATGCACCGGGCATTTTCTTATGGGGATTCGGGAAAACTAGACGCGGGGTAGATCGTCGATGCATTTCTCGACGTGGCCGTCGGGCACGTCGGTGTCGATGCCGTCGAGACCTGCCATGTGCGCGACGGCCTTGATCTTCGGCCCGAGGTAGCGTCGCCCGCCAAGCGTGTAGACGGACCAGACGATTTCGCCGGCATGGATCGCCTGCACGACCGCGTCGATATCGGATATCTGCGGCGGGGAGAGCCAGTCATGCGATTTCGCGTCGATCGGGCCCCATCGGACATGGGTAACGCGATCCGTTGACGGGCTGATGCGTACGCCATCGATAGCAAAAGTAGCCATGTCGACCTCCATCGTCCACATCGAACCATGCTAGCAGAACGCGATCCGGCTTGGTCGGGCCCTTTTCTGAAGCAATGCGACGGATTGGCGCGCCGGCGTCAGCTATCGCCCTGCCCCGCGCGGCGGCGTGGCGCGCGCGTGCGTCGACGGTCGGGTTCGGTCTCGCCCGTGCCTGACGCGCTTTTTGCGGCCTTCGGTTTGCGCGTCTGGGCGGTCTGCGCTTCGTGCCAGGCCATCGTGAGCTGCAGCACCTTCAGCGCGAGTTCGCACGCGGCTTCGGGCGTGCCCGGCTCGTCGTCCACGGCGACCTCGAAGCGGCACCAGCGCAGCAGCCGCGCGATCGCGACGGCTTCGTCGTCCGGCAGGTCGATGACGAGCAGCGCGCCATCGACGAGCTTGCGCTGCGGGTGTCCGGTCGGCGCGAGTTCCTGCTGCTGCGCGGTCGCGATGTCGATGCAGCACAGGTAGATCGCCTCGAACGCGCGCGTCAGCCGTTCGTAGCGATGCAGCGCGGCGCTGCGCGCCTCGACCAGCAGATCGTTCGCACGACGGCAGCGTGGCGTGAGGACCGACGCGCGCCGACTTTGCGCGGATCGTCTCACCACCCTCGTGCTCCGAAGCTCGTCATGAATTTTCCTTCTCCCACCGCGCATGCGCGTGACCGTTACCGCGACACCACGTCTGGACGCAACGAGCGAATCCGCGCAAATCGATCGAGGATCGTCGCGGCCGGAATTCGCCGTGGATAGCTCACTGGGGAAACGCTGCGCGCACGGGACCGGAGTCACGTGTGGAGCTGGCGAGACCCGCCGCCCAGTGGAGCGATGCAGCGCAGTTTAGAAGCGGTGCCGGGACACATGTGCAACAGCACCCCGAGTTTCGTAACTGGGAGTTACCGCGGCACACCGGTCCGCGTCGAACCGCGCCGCCGACGACCGCTCCCACCGCCGCAACGGATTATCTGATCCAGATAGCCAGGATTAGACCGCACCCGATATTGATCGATGATTTTCACGCTCTCTCACCTTTTATCTCAATATTAAGTCGATCAAAAGAAAAACATTTATGGGAAGATGCATGACGCGAAAACGAAACAAATCCAATTATGCAAAATCGTTTTATCGAATCACCCTGCCCCTTCCGAGAAAACACAACTGTCCGATATCGGGCATCACCCTGCACACCACCGTTTCATCACGTTTTCCGCGCAATTCTCAATGGCTGGCGACCACGCGTCGCATCGCCACAGCAAACGAATTCTCAAAGCCGGATATTCAAATCGACCCGTCTGACACCCGCAAATTCGCCCGTGAAATCCGTTCGCAATGACGAATCATCCCGAGTGCCAATGGAAATGGCTATTTCGCGCGCGGAATATTCTGAATCGGCTCAGGGAAACAATCCAATCGAATCATCGGCCGTTGAATACCGAATCGCGCGACTCATGACCGCATCGCCCGGTTCGCGCGCCGGCCGCGCCGAGGTGCACCGCGCAGTCACCAGGCTCACCCGTTTCACCAGGCTCACGGAGGAAACACCAGCATGACGAAGATACTGCACAGCTTCTACATTAACGGCCGCTGGGTCGAGCCGTGTTCCGGCAACACCATGATCGACCTGATCGATCCCGCTACGGAAACCCGCTACGCCCAGCTCGCGATGGGTACCGCGAAGGACGCGGACCGCGCGGTCGCCGCCGCTTCGGCCGCGTTTCCATCGTGGTCCGAAACGAGCCGCGACGAGCGGATCGCGCTCCTCGAACGGGTGATCGAACTGTACCGCGCGCGCGTCGACGAGCTGGCCGATGCGGTGCGCGGCGAGATCGGCGCGCCAGTCACGCTCTGTAAAACCCTGCAGGTGCCGATCGGCCTCGCGCAGCTGCAGGCGGCCGTCGAAACGCTGCGCAGCTTCCAGTTCGAGACGCAGCACGTGAAGAGCACCGTCTGCCGCGAGCCAGTCGGCGTCGCGGCGCTCATTACGACGTGGAACTGGCCGCTCAATCAGATTGCGGCCAAGCGCGCGCCCGCGCTCGCGGCCGGCTGCACCGTCGTGCTCAAGCCGTCTGAAATCGCGCCGCTCGACGCGGTGCTGTTCGCGCAGATCATGCATGACGCGGGCACGCCGCCCGGCGTGTTCAACCTGGTGTTCGGCGAAGGACGCGAGGTCGGTGCGCGCCTTGCGTCGCATCCCGATGTCGACATGGTGTCCATCACCGGGTCGATGCGCACCGGCGTCGACGTCGCGATCCATGCGGCGCCCACCGTCAAGCGCATCACGCAGGAGCTCGGCGGCAAGTCCGCGCTGCTGATTCTCGACGACGCCGATCTGCAGACCGCCGTGATGACGGGTATCGGCCAATGCATGGCGAACAGCGGGCAGACCTGCATCGCGCCGACGCGCATGCTGGTGCCGGCGGCATCGTATGCGCGGGCGGTCGAGATCGCCGCGGCAACGGCCAATGCGATCACCGTCGGCAACCCGGCCGATCCGGACACGAAGATGGGACCGATCGCGAGCCGCCTGCACTATCAGCGCGTGCAGCAGGTGATCCGCGCGGCGATCGAGCATGGCGCGCACGTCGTGGCGGGTGGCCCCGGACGGCCGCCATCGATCGAGCGCGGTTACTACGCGCGGCCCTACGGTATTCGCCGACGTGCACAACGGCATGGCGGTCGCGCGCGAAGAAATCTTCGGCCCGGTCCTCGCGATGATTCCGTACGAAGGCGAAGAGGAAGCGGTCGCGATCGCGAACGATTCGGAACACGGTCTCGCAGCCTACGTCGCGTCCGCAGACACAGCGCGCGCGAGGCGCGTCTGCGGGTGGGCACCGTGCGGATCAACGGCGCGATGCTCGACATCATGGTGCCGTTCGGCGGCTACAGGCGCTCCGGCAACGGCCGCGAATACGGCCCGGCGGGCCTCGCGGAATTCCTCGAGTACAAGTCGATCACGCTTTGAACGGGTGACACCGGCGGGCAATAAAAAAGCCCTGGTCCCAACGGGACAGGGCTTTTAGCGGGCAGACGAGGCTGCCCGGGTACCGCTGCTGCTTGTTGACTGCGTGTTACGGGTCAACCGCGACGCTGGTACGGCCACTGCTGGCGTCGCTGCTTCGAGATGCTGTTACGGGTTACGGCTACCGCGTGCTGCGTTGATGCGTTCTGACAGGGGGTATGGCTTACCGGTACTGCTGCGAGACTTGAACCTTGAACCGCGAATTCAACTTCAACTGCGACTGCGACTTCGAATACAAACCTGCGAATACGACTGCGCTGCTGCCACTTCAACCGCGATGCTGCGTACTGCGACTTCCGGTCCTGATACGACGACTGCACCCAACCCCTTCCGGACTGCTGTTCATCGGCCGCCTGACCTGGCGCGGCTCGTTGGAGATGGCGCTCCTGCACTGCCAGCGCTGTTGCCATCCCTGCTGCGGGTACTTCGACTGCAACTGCTACCGCTACTGCTACTGCTACTTCAACCGCTACTGCTACTTCAACCGCTACTGCTACTGCAAACCACTACTTCAACCAGCCTCATCCCTTCCACTGCTTACCGCGTATTGCGCACTGCGACCAACCTCAACACCTGATGCTGACTACAACTGCATTTACGACCGCTACCACGACTTCTTTAATCCACCTGCCGATGTTGCCAGTACGACCACTTCGACTACGACCGAGATTACGACCACTACTGCGACTGCGTGCATCCTGACTGCGTGAACGGCGACTTCGACCACGACTTCCACTCCCACGTCTGACTACGACCTGCGACCTGCAAACCACGAATCACAAACCACAAACGACAACTGCCCGACTCCAACTGCCAGCGACTTCCGACTACCTGCTACGAGGTTGTCTACAGCGCGACGCGGGGGGATGACCGCGGCGATGGGCTCACAACCGTCTGCACCATGGAAAGCAGTGTAGCGGCACGTGCGCCGATCCAATCGGTCGAAACAACGGGGATTGCGGGCGCAGTTCGGCGAATCGGGCCCGAAGCCGCACCGCGGCAGCGCGCCGCAACCCGCCCCGGATGGCGCGGAGCGCAAGCGAACGCATCTATACTGGTCGTTCGCAAGATGGGAGCCGACAGCAGATGAATGTGATCGAACAGCTGGAAGAACTGCAGAAGACCGATCAGCAGATGGCCGACGCCGAGCGCAGGCTGCACCGCGAGATCGCCGAGATCCGTCGCCGCCAGGTGGAGGGCCGCGACGTCGAGAACGGCGATGCGCTGATCGCGAAAATGGACAAGACCCTCCAGGACCTGCATACGCATCGCGAGACGATCCTGCGCGAAGTCGACCGGCTGCGACGGCCGGTGAACTGAGCCTGCCTGATAACTCGCGAAGATCGCGCGAAGCAGGCCGCGCGATACGCGCCAAGTGAACCCCCCGCCCCACACCTGAAACTACGCGGCGTCAGCCGATGCAGGTTGCGGGCTTCTGGTATCGTCTCGCACATGCAAACCATCCTGTCCGTCGAGAACCTCTCGAAAGTCTATGCATCGGGGTTCCGTGCGCTCAAGCACATCAATCTGGAGATCCGCCGCGGCGAGATTTTCGCGCTGCTCGGGCCGAACGGCGCGGGCAAGACGACGCTGATCAGCATCATCTGCGGCATCGTCAACGCGAGCGAAGGCAGCGTGCACGTCGCGGGTCACGACATCCTCACGGACTACCGCGCCGCGCGCTCGCTGATCGGGCTCGTGCCGCAGGAACTGACCACCGACGCGTTCGAAACCGTGTGGGCCACCGTGTCGTTCAGCCGCGGCCTGTTCGGCAAGCCGAAGAATCCCGCATACGTGGAGCGCGTGCTGCGCGATCTGTCGCTGTGGGAGAAGCGCGACAGCAAGATCATCACGCTGTCGGGCGGCATGAAGCGCCGCGTGCTGATCGCGAAGGCGCTCGCGCATGAACCGCAGATCCTGTTTCTCGACGAACCGACGGCGGGCGTCGACGTCGAACTGCGACGCGACATGTGGCGCCTCGTGCGCGGGCTGCAGTCGAGCGGCGTGACGATCATCCTGACCACCCACTACATCGACGAAGCGGAAGAGATGGCGGACCGGATCGGCGTGATCAACGGTGGCGAGATCATGCTGGTCGAAGACAAGGCCGTGCTGATGCACAAGCTCGGCCGCAAGCAGCTGACGCTGCAGCTCGAAGCGCCGCTCGCGGCGATTCCGCCCGCGCTCGCCGGCTGGAATCTGGAGCTGGCGAAAGGCGGCAACGAGCTCACGTACACGTACGACGCCGAAAGCGAACACAACGACATCATCACGCTGCTCAAGGATCTGAACGACGCCGGGATCGGCTTCAAGGATCTGCAGACCACGCAGAGCTCGCTCGAAGACATCTTCGTGAGTCTCGTCGGCAAGGAATCCGCGGCAGCAGCAAACACAGCGGCAAGCGCCGAAGAACGCAAAGGACAGGTGGCCGGGCGATGAATCTCTACGCGATCCGCGCGATCTACCGCTTCGAGATGGCGCGCACGTGGCGCACGCTGATGCAGAGCATCATCGCGCCGGTGATCTCCACTTCGCTCTACTTCGTCGTGTTCGGTTCCGCGATCGGCTCGCGCATCCGCGAAGTGAACGGCGTCAGCTACGGCGCGTTCATCGTGCCGGGGCTGATCATGCTGTCGCTGCTGTCGCAGAGCATCTCGAACGCGTCGTTCGGCATCTACTTTCCGCGCTTCACGGGCACGATCTACGAGCTGCTGTCCGCGCCCGTGTCGTATCTCGAGATCGTGGTCAGCTATGTCGGTGCGGCGGCAACCAAATCGGTGCTGCTCGGGCTCATCATTCTCGCCACGGCCGCGCTGTTCGTGCCGCTGCAGATCCAGCATCCGGTGTGGATGATCCTGTTCCTGCTGCTCACCGCGGTCACGTTCAGCCTGCTCGGCTTCATCATCGGCATCTGGGCCAACAGCTTCGAGAAGCTGCAGCTGGTGCCGCTCTTGATCATCACGCCGCTCACGTTCCTCGGCGGCAGTTTCTATTCGGTCGAAATGCTGCCGCCCGTGTGGAAGATCGTCACGCTGTTCAATCCGATTGTCTATCTCGTCAGCGGCTTTCGCTGGAGTTTCTACGGTCAAGCCGACGTCGACGTGTCGGTGAGCATCGGCATGACGGCGCTGTTCCTCGCGGTGTTCCTCGCGATCACCGCGTGGATCTTCAAGACCGGCTACCGGCTGAAGAACTGAGCACGGTCGTCGCCCGCGGCGCGGGCGGCTTCGCAAAGCGGCGCCCGAGCGCCACGCAGCCCACCACCACCGTCGTCACGACGATCATCGAAGGCGGGATCCGCTCGCCTAGCAACAGCGCCGACAGCAGCAGGCCGAAGAACGGCTGCAGCAGCTGCAGCTGCCCGACGCTCGCAATGCCGCCGAGCGCCAGGCCGCGATACCAGAACACGAAGCCGATCAGCATGCTGAAGAGCGACACGTACGCGAGCCCGCCCCACGCGGCCACGCCAATCTGCGCGAACGACGCCGGCCGCGCCCACACCGCGAGCGGCACCATCACCGGCAGCGACAGCACCAGCGCCCACGAGATCACCTGCCAGCCGCCGAGCTGGCGCGACAGCCGCGCGCCCTCCGCATAACCGAGCCCGCACACGACGATCGCCGCGACCATCAGCGCGTCGCCCAGCGGCGATGCGCTGACGCCGTTGCGCATCGCGAACGCGACCACCGCCGCGCTGCCGAGCGCCGCGAACAGCCAGAACGCGGGACGCGGCCGCTCGCCGCCGCGGATCACGCCGAAGATCGCCGTCGACATCGGCAGCAAGCCGATGAACACGACCGCGTGCGCGGACGTGATGTGCCGCAGCGCGAGCGCGGTGAGCAGCGGAAAGCCGACCACCACGCCCAGCGCGACGACGACGAGCGGCGCCACATCGCGCCTCGCCGGCCGTGCTTCGCGAAACGCGACGAGCAGCAGCAGGCCTAAAAGCCCCGCGATGGTGGCGCGGGCGACGGTCAGAAACAGCGGATCGAAGCCGTGCATGCCCTGCACGGCGAGGCGGGTGGCCGGGAGCGACGCGCTGAAGATCAGCACGCCGGCGAAGCCGGAAAGCCAGCCGTTGGTGGTTCGGTTCATCTCGGGGTCTTGAACGACGGATTGAAGAAACAGATCGACAGTGTCCACCCATCGCCCGAAAAAGGTAAGCTACAAACCAGTACGATTCACACAAACTGTACTTATCCTGGAGCAGTACAGATGGCCGAAGACAACCTCGATCTGCCGTCGCCGCGCGCGGCGGCGGGCACCCGGGTCGCGCGGGTGATGAACACGCTGCGGCAGCGCATCGCGAGCCGCGCGCTGACGCCAGGCGCGCGCGTGCCGTCGATCCGCTCGATGACGGACAGCCTCGGCGTGTCGAAATCGACGGTCGTCGATGCGTACGACCGGCTGGTGGCCGAAGGCGTGATCGAGGCGCGACGCGGCTCCGGTTTCTTCGTGTCGGGTCACGCGCCGCCGCTTGCACTCGCGGATCTCGGGCCGCGGCTCGATCGCGAGATCGATCCGCTGTGGCTCACGCGGCAATCGCTCGACAGCGGCAGCGACGCGCTGAAGCCCGGCTGCGGCTGGTTGCCGGCATCGTGGCTGCCGGCCGACGAAATCCGCCGCGCGATGCGCGCGCAGGCCCGCGATGCCGACGCACTGCTGACCGACTACGCGTCGCCGCACGGCCTGCCCGCGTTGCGCCAGCAGCTCGCGTGGCGCGTCGGGCAGCACGGCATCGAGGTCACGCCGGAACAGCTGATGCTGACCGACGGCGGCACGCATTCGCTCGACCTGGTCTGCCGTTTTCTGCTGGAGCCGGGCGATACCGTCGTGATCGACGATCCGTGCTACTTCAATTTTCGCGCGTTGCTGCGCGCGCATCGGGCGAACGTGGTCAGCGTGCCGTATACGCCGAACGGGCCCGATCTCGCGCAGTTCGAGCGCGTGCTGACCGAGCATCGTCCGCGGCTCTACGTGACGAACTCGGTGCTGCACAATCCGACCGGCGCGAGTCTCGCGCCGGCGGTCGCGCACCGGTTGCTGAAGCTCGCGAGCGAGCACGATCTGCTGATCGTCGAAGACGACATCTTCGCCGACTTCGACAGCGATCCCGCGCCGCGCCTCGCCGCGTTCGACGGACTCGAACGCGTGATCCTCGTCGGCAGCTATTCGAAGACGCTGTCCGCCGCGGTGCGTTGCGGCTATATCGCCGCGCGCGGCGACTGGCTCGAACCGCTGGTCGACCTGAAGCTCGCGACGTCGTTCGGCAACGGGCAACTGGCGGCGTCGGTCGTGCACCGGCTGCTCGTCGACGGCACCTACCGGCGGCATCTGGAAGCGCTGCGCGCGAAGCTCGCCGACGCGATGAGCGGCATGACGCGCCGGTTGCTGTCCGCGGGTCTCGACGTGTGGACACCGCCGCGCGCCGGGATGTTCGTGTGGGCGATGCTGCCTGACGGACTCGACGCGGCCCACGTCGCGCGCAAGGCGCTCGCGGACGACGGCGTGGTGTTCGCGCCGGGCAACGTGTTCAGCGCGTCGCAGTCGGCGAGCGGATATCTGCGCTTCAATGCTTCGCAGTGCGCACAACCGAAAGTGTTCGACGCGCTGGCGAGCGCGATGAACGCGGCGCGACGCGAACGCGGCTGACGCAGCGAAGCAACCCAAAGCAAAGCGCGCTGCGAAACGTCAATGCGCGCCGCGCGGTATCGGGTGCAAGGTCGCCTCCTGTTCGTCAGGCGATTCGGTGAGGAACTGCCTGAACGCCTGAATCTGCGCCTGCGTGATCGTCGAGCTGCCGTTCGGCCCCTGTCCAACCGACTGTTCCTTCGCATACGTCGCGATACGATCGGCTTCGTCGCCGTCGCTCAGCGACTTCATCCACGCGATCATGTCCGCGTTGGTCTTGCCCTGCTCGCGGAAATACGCGGTGATGAAGCCGCCGGCGCTGGTGCCGCCTTCGATCGTCGTCATGTGGCGCGTCATCGGGTCGGAGATGCTGTCCGGCACGCCCTGCGCATCGAGCCACGCGCGATCCACGTCGAGCGAATGCGCGGCCTGATGCAGGCTGACGCCGAACTGCACGAGCGCCGCGAGAAAATTGACCACGACACCCACGCCGGTCCACGCATCGGCAGACAGCCCGAGCAAGGTTTTGCCCGCCAGCTCGGCAATGGTTTCGGTGCCGAATTCGCCGGCCATCTGCGACCCGGCCTTGCCGAGGAACGTCAGCGCGGCAAACGCGCCGCCGCCATAGGCAATCTGGCTGCCGAGATTGTCGCCGGGCGCATTGGCGAGCGCACCGATGCCAAACACCGTGGACACGAAATACGCGAAATCCGCGGTGTCGCCGAGCACGCTGCCCACCGCGAACTTGAGTGACGTGCTCAATCCCGAAGGCAGATCCGATTCGTCGAGACTGGTCCTGATCGAATTCAACAGCGCGCGCGTCGGCGTGTCGGCCACGGGCGCCTCGGCGGGATGCTCGACGATCGATCCGAAGAACGCCTGCTTCCAGTTCGGATTGATGAAATCGGCCAGCTCCGTCGCGGCGAAATAGAGCTGGTTCACGCCGAACGCAACGTTGTCGTATTCGAGCGGCTTCGTCGTGCTCTGCGGCGCCGTGCCGATCAGATAGGCGGCATTGAACGACCACAGCGCGGCCATCGCACCGCTCGCGCCGCGCAAGCCCGCCGCATCGAACGTCGACTTCGGTACGGGCGCCGGATCGTCGGGTGTTGCCGAGGGCTGGCCCACCAGGAAGTTGAGAATGCTTTGCACACCTTTGGAAAGGTTGCCGTCCCGCTGCGACGCGTGACCCATTTCCTCGGCCGCGTACGCCGAGCCTGACACGATGGTCCGCGACAGCCACCAGAACTGCGTGAACGGCACCTTGCTGGCCATCTGCTCCGCGTTGCCGTTCGTCGCGGTACTGATCGCCGAGTTCCATGCTTTCTGGAAGTTGCTCGACGCCGTGACCGGATAGAACGAGAGGTCGGGCTCATCCGACGTGTAGCCCGACGCACCCCGGATCTGCGGATACGCGTCGAGCACGTTCTGCATCGAACGCAGCGTGAGGAGTGCCTGCGTCTGGTCGCCGATGTCCTTCAGCACGGTAGGCGTCATCAGCTTCTTCTGGATGCCCTGCAGCGTGGCCGTGTTCGCCTGCTGCTGCGATTTGCTCGCGCCTGACGGAGGGGTGGTCAGCAGACTGCCCCACTCGCTCTGGCCTGCCGCAAGCGGAATATCGTCGCCCTGGATCCGGCTCTCCAGCGGATCCAGAACGTTCTTCGTGTAGTTGTCGAGGCCGAAGCGCAGCGCATCGATGACCGAGTCGTCGGAGAGGCTGTTACCCCGCGAACCGGGATCGCGTCCCGCGTGGACATCGGCTGCCGCTATCGCGACCGGCAAAGCGACGTTGCCCAGTGCGACGTCCGAAGTCGTCGCGCCGCCAATCGCCTGCGAGCCGCCCGGCTTGTTGCTGATGTACGTCGCGATCGCATCGACCGCCGATTTTCCCGTCAGCCCTTGACCTCGAGACTGCGGGCTGTTCGCGGGCGCGAGCGCATCGCTCGTGAACGCGTCCTGGCAGGCCGCGCCCAACGCGGAGAGCCCCGACGAGAAATCCGCCTCCGACATCAGCGGCGCGTTCGAGTTCACGTCGCTGCCGTCGCCGCCGAGGTCCTGCATGTCGTACGCGCCATCGACGAAATGCTTCATCGCCGCCATCACGCGCGGATCGTTCATGATCGCCGCAATCTGCCCCGAGGTCCTGTACGGCGCATTGGTCGTCGGATCGATCGCGAGGTTGACCTCTTTCTGCAACTGCACCATGCCGGCGGCAGGACTGCGCTGCGAAGCCGCGACGATGCGATCGACAGGCTCGTCGACCAGCACGGTCTGCAGCACGTTGTCGACCACCTGCTTCATGACGGGCGCAGCAGCAGCGTTCAGATAACTCACATAGCAACCGCCGCGCGCCGCGACGGCCGCACGCACCGCGTTCGCATCGCCGCCCGACTGCTGCCATGCCGCCTCCGCGACCGCATGCAGCTGGCTGGTCGCATCGCGCGTGAGCGCCGCCGTGTCGCCGCTCGCCTGATCGTGCACGAGCGTGCCGAGCGCATTCGGCGCGCGGCCCTGCGCGGTCCATTGCGCAGTGACGTCCTGCTCCGCGCCACTCAACGCCTCCTGGAAGACGTGACTCTCCGGTGCGCGCGCCGCGATCGGCGCGGCCAGCGCGCTGAGCTGCGACACCGGATCGGGCATGTTCTGCGCCGCATAGTTCAGCTCGCTCGCAATGGACTGCCGCAGCGGCGCGAGCATGCTCGTCACCTGATCGCCGTCGTACTTGTTGCGCCATTCGCTGGTGGGCATCGCATCGAGCGAGGCCAGCGACGCCAGGTCCTGGCGCTGCTGCTGAAGCATCCCGAGACGGGTCGAATCCAGCACCGTGACGGTTGCGTTGATCTGCAGATGATGCGCCGCGTCCGGCGAATTCGCGGGCCGGCTGTCGAACGGTTGCGGATCGAGCGAATTCGAAGCCGCGAGCTCCTGCAGAAACTGCGAGGGGTTGTGCGGATCGACGAGCGGCGACTGCTCGTACACCTGCCATGGCGTCTCGCCCGGCGCCAACTGCGTCTGCGAGATCCCCACGGGCGCGTCGTTGCCCGCGACGGTGCCCGCGAACGGCGCACTGGTTTGTGTGGATGTACCGTTGCTGCTACCCGCTGTGGCAGGCGCCAGACCGAGCGCCTTCAGGTCCGCATCGGTGCCGCCGTACAGGATCGCGACCGCGCCGGCCGCCGCCTTCGCGGAGAGCCCCGCGTGCACGAACGCATCGATCTGCGGTTGCGCTTCGCTTTGCGTGGGCACACCGGATGGCGCAGTCATCGGAGCGGGCGTCGGGCCGGAGGTGGACGGCGCGGCATCGTAGTTCGACACCGCTTGCCCGGGTGCGGCGCTCAGCTCGCCGCCGTCCATCGCGCTCTGCGCGCTGGTCATCACGCGGGCATCGAACACCGGCTGCCTGTTGCCCTGCCGGTAGGACAGCAGCTCCGATGCCGCGCGCGTGTACGCGTTACCTGTCGACGTCGACGCCGATGCGCCGCCCGGCGCGGGGTGCTTCAGATCGTACTGCGCCTGGATCAGCAGCGCGGCTTCGGCGATCGCCTGCTGGCTGATCTTGCTGTAGCGCGACGCATTCGTCACCGCATCGCGCATCGTGCCGGCATTGACGTCCTTGCCGTGGAGGCTCTGCTGCAGCGCCTGGTACGCGGCGCTGACCTCCGTCGCGCTGGGCGGGGGCGGGAGCGACTGCTGCGTGGGTGGCAGATCCGTTTGTTGAACGGGACGTCCTCCTACCAGCATGATGCTCATCGTTGCCTCCTTGTCGGGACGACGCCGCGAACGGCGCGTCGCGCGGTATCGATCAGTGGGCCGATAAATCGCCAACGTTCACGATACCTCCGACAAATCGGGACACCCATGTCCTAGAACGATGAAAAGGGTCGGGTTTTTCCTGACCGGCGACGCTGCGCCGCCGCATTTCCCCGCCACCAGCGCGGCCAGGCAGGTCAGCTGCCAGCCCCCTGCTGACGCTCGCGCTTCGCCTGGTACATGGCTTCGTCGGCGAGGCCGAGCGCCTGTTCCACCGACAGAAAACGCACCGCCACCACGCCGGCGCTCGCACCCGCGAACGGCAACTGGACCGTGCGGAGCGAATAGTTTCCAGCCGTTGCCGCGGCGACCCGCGCGGCAAGGTCCACCGCCGCCAGGTTGGCTTCCGCTTCGTCCGCGGGTCCAGGCGCCACGATCGCGAACTCGTCGCCGCCGACGCGGGCCAGCATGTCCGTATCCCGTATCGTTCCTGAAAGGCGCCTGGCGCACTGCTCCAGCAACTGGTCGCCGGCGGGATGGCCGTACTGGTCGTTGACCTGCTTGAAGCCGTCGAGATCGATCATGCCCACCAGCACATAGGAGCCGTCGCGCGCGGCTCGCGCGAGCAACCGGCCGAGCTCGTCGCGCAGCGCGCGCCGGTTCGGCAGCTCCGTCAGCGAATCGGTCAGCGCGTATTTCGTCAGATACTCGTTCGACCGACGCAGCTGCTCCAGCAAGCGCTCGCGTTCGATATGCCCGGCGATCAGCTTCGAAAACAGGTTGAGCGCGCTGCGCGCGCGGGGCCCGAGTTTCCGGCTGGTTTTGCCGGCCGCGCACAGCGTGCCAATCACTTCGCCATTGCTGCCGCAGACGGGCGCGCTGGCGTAGGTCTCGATGCCGAGCGCGGCGGCGGCCTGCGAGTCCGCCCACACCTCGCTGACATTCGACACGACGCGCCGCCCCTGTTCGAGGCAGCGCTTGCACAGCGTATCGGACCAGGGAACGGTCAATCCTTCGGGGATCGACAGCTCGCCCGTATTGCGGGCGATGGTGATCGACTGCACCGCGTTTTCCTGATCGATCGACGTCAGGTAGGTCGACTCGAGGCCGGTCACGACCTCGAGCATTTCCAGCAGAGGCCGGGTCAGCGCCTCCAGGCTGTTCGCTGCCATGACCGAAGCCGACAGCTTCTCCAGCATTTCCTCCATCAGTCCTTCCTCGCCAGTAGATCGACCGACGAATGGTGCCAGAGCTATGCGCGCGATACCAGCATCACGCGCGTCAGTGCCCGGCGACCTGCCACGCGAGCACGGGATACGTGGCGCCGGCCGGCATCGCCCACGCACCGTTCGCGCTGAAATCCCAGCCGGCGAAGCTCGCGGGGTCGCTCATCTGCGCGGTCGTGAGCCCGTTCGACGCCGGCAGCTTGCTGCCGCTCCACGATGTGCCCGTGGTCTGCGCGTTCCAGTAGACGTCGGTTGAAACGCCATTGCAATTCACGCAGATGGCGCCCGCCTGCCCCGGCACGCCGGGCGGCGTGCCCGCCGACCTGGCCGCCCCCGACACGAACGACTGCGCGATGGTGCCTTCGTTGCTCAGCACGAGCCCGCCCGCGACACCGGTCAGGAACATGCCGTACACCGAGCCGGTGAAGTACGACTCGACGATGGTCCCCTGGTTATCGAGCACCAGCCCGGCCGCGTTGCTCGCGTTCACGCTGGCGCTGCTGCCCGAGCGCGCGATCAGGCCGCGGTTGGTGCCGACCAGCCCGGCGAGCGAAGAGACGCCCTGCTCGCCCAGCGTGTCCGTGTTCGAGCCGGACACGAACGCGTTCGCGATCGTGCCGTCGTTGGCATTCGCGAGAATGCCCGCGCCATTCGCCCCATAGCCGAATCCGACGCCCGTGTTCGCGTTGACGTTCACGTCGCGCACCACACCCGTTGCGCCGATGTCGCCGAACATGCCGCCGGCATCCGGCCCGACGCTGACCGTATGCCACATGCCGTCGAACTGCCCCGTGAATGGCGTGGCTGATGCGAGCGTGTGAAAGCGGATATTGCCCGTGCCGATGTCGGTGCCGAGCGCGTAGTTGCCGGCCAGATTGTTGGCAACGTTCTGCAGATCCGCGACCGTGTTGACCAGTTGATAAGCGGTGATCTGCGTGACGAGACCGCTATAGACCGCCGCGGTCCAGGCTGCGTTGCCGAGCAGCGTGCCAGGGCTATAGCTGCCGTTCATGTCGTAAAGCGCGCTGACGATGCCCGTGCTCTTCGACCAGTCGACGGTGCCGCAGCTGGCGATGCTGCCGCCGTTGTCGACCGCATTCGAATCGGCGCGCAGCGTCAGGTTGCCTGTGCCGTGGTCAGTGCGCATAGCGGAATGGCCTGACCTCCCTGAAATGCCGCCACACTTGTTACTCCCAGCGTGCGCTTTCCAGGTTCAGACTGATTCACGTCGAACCACACGCGACGTGTAGCGGATCGCATCGCGCTTCAGCCACGCGGCGCACCAACGTACCCACATCAGGAGGTCGCAGAAGCCATGACTACTTCAGCCGAGAACGGAACGAAAGGCGCACAGCCGGCGATGCACACCCCGCCGGTCGTGTCATCGCAGGCGTGGAAGGCCGCGCTTGAAGAGATGCTCGTGAAGGAAAAGGCGTTCACGCGTGCCCGCGATGCGCTGGCCGCCGAGCGCCGCCGCATGCCGTGGATGGCCGTGGAGCAGACCTATGCATTCGAAGGCCCCGCAGGCAAGCTCAGTCTGCTGGATCTCTTCGACGGCCGGCGTCAGCTGATCGTCTACCGCGCGTTCTTCGAGCCGGGCGTGTTCGGCTGGCCGGAGCACGCGTGCCGCGGCTGCTCGATGGTGGCCGACCAGGTCGCGCACGTCTCGCATCTGAACGCCCGCGACACCACCCTCGTCTTCGTCTCTCGCGCGCCCCAGGCGGACATCGCGCGGCTGAAGGCGAGCATGGGCTGGGAGATTCCGTGGTTCACCGTCACCGACAGCTTCGACGCTGATTTCGGCGTGGAGGAGTGGCACGGCACGAATGTGTTCTACCGTGACGGCGACCGCATCTTCCGCACCTACTTCATCAACAACCGCGGCGACGAACAGATGGGGGGCACCTGGAACTACCTCGACATCACGCCGCTCGGCCGCCAGGAGGTGTGGGAGGACTCGCCCGCAGGCTATCCGCAGACCCCGCCGTACAAGTGGTGGAACTGGCACGACAGCTATGTCGCGGACGCACCGCCCGACAAAAAATGGGTCGAGGTGTCGGACGCCGGCGAGGCGGCGTTCCGGAACCAGCAAACGGACGAAAAACCGTAAAGCGAAGCGCGCGTGACGCGGTGGTGACTCAGTGCTGCACGCCGAGGCTTTCGCGTTTTCCGTCGTTGAACGTGTAGAGCGTCAGCGTCGCATTCTGCAGGTCGCCTTTCGAATCGAAACGCGTCTCGCCGATGATGCCCTTGTAGTCCGTCTTCTTCAGCCAGGGCAGATATTTCGCCGGGTCGGACGAACCGGCCCGCTTCATCGCGTCCACCAGAATCATGACGGCATCGTAGGCGTAGGGCGCGTAGATCACGACGTCCTCGCCATACTTCGCCTTGAAACGCGTCCGGAAGTTCTCCATGCCCGCCGCGTATTCCGACGTGATGCCGCCGGCTTCCGCGCAGATCACCTGGCGGTCGGACAGCGACGCGCCAGCAAGGCTCGGCAGCTCGCCGGTACAGATGCCGTCGCCGCCCATGAATTTCGCGGTCATGCCGAGCTGCTGCATCTGCTTGATCATCGGGCCGCCCTGCGCATCCATGCCGCCGTAGAAGACGACGTCCGGATTGGCGCCTTTGACTTCGGTCAGGATGCCGTGAAAATCGGTCGCCTTGTCGTTCGTGTACTGGCGGGACACGACCTTGGCGCCGGCCGCCGTCGCCGCCTTGACGAACTCTTCGGCAATCCCCTCGCCGTACGCCGTGCGGTCGTCGATCACGGCCACGCTCTTTGCGTTCCACTTCTGCACTGCATAGCGGCCCAGCACCGAACCCAGCTGGCCGTCGTTCGCGACGAGGCGGAACGCGGTGTCGAAACCCTGCTGCGTGTACTTCGGATTCGTCGACGACTGCGAGATCTCGGGGATGTGCGCATCGTAGTAGATCTTCGATGCGGGAATCGTCGCACCGGAATTGAAGTGGCCCACCACGCCCTTCACACCGGCATCAACGAGACGTTGCGCGACCTGCGTCGCCTGACGCGGATCGCCGGCGTCGTCTTCGACGTCGAGCGCGATCCTGACTTTCTTCCCGCCGATCACCGGAGGATTGGCGTTCAGATCGTCGACCGCCATCTGCGCGCCACGTTCAACGTCCTTGCCGAGGTTTGCATTCTGGCCGGTCAGCGGGCCAGCGAAGCCGAGCTTGACCGTGTCTTCCTGCGCATGCGCGACGCCCGTTGCGAGCGACATGACAGCACTGCCGACCGCGATGACCGATTTGAAGCGTTTCATTGCCGTTCCTCCAACCTTCAATGGATGTCTCAAAGGCACGCGCCGCTCGCACGTTCCCGTTCAGCGCAGATAGTGCAGTCGCGAAAACTGCCGGCGATACTCGCTGACGGCAGGCGCGACCTCTTCGGGCGACTTGCGGCGCAGCAGAACGTCCGCGATGAAGCCCGCCAGCCGCGGCATGTCGTCGGCACCCATACCCCAGCGAACGAGTTCCGGCGTGCCCATCCGCAGGCCATTGACGTCGCCGTCGATATCACGCAGCGGCAGACCGATGCCGCACGAAAGAATGTTGGCTCTCCTGAGCAGCTTCGCCATCGTCTGCCCGCCGCCGAACTCGTGCGCCTCGATCGCGAACTGGTGCGACGTGGTCATGCCGCGGTCGCGCGCAAACACGGGCAGACCGGCTTCCACGAGCGCGGTCGCGAGCACGCTCGCGGTCTTCACCATCTCCGCGGCATATGGGCCACCAAACGCCTGCCAGTCGAGCATCGTCATCGCGATCGACGCCGACTTGCCCGCATCGAAATTGGCGGTCAGGCCAGGATAGGCAATGGCGTCGAGCTTGCGGGCCAGCTCCGCGTCGTTGGTCACGATCAGTCCGCCCGCCGCGCCCGCGAGGCTCTTGTACGTGCTCATGGTCATCAGATGGGCGCCCTGCGTGAGCGGCTGCTGCCACGCGTGACCCGCGATCAGACCGCACAGGTGCGCGGCATCGTAGAGCAGCACCGAACCGGTTTCGTCGGCGATCGCGCGCACCTCCTCGACCGGATGAGGAAACAGGTTGAGGCTCTGGCCAAGCGTGATGACTTTCGGCCGCAGCCGCAGCGCGTCCTCGCGCAACGCATTCAGATCGACCGTGTAGCGTGTCGCGTCGAATGCCATCAGATGCGGCTTGACGCCGTACATGCCGGCGGCGCCGTTGGCGTGATGACTGAAGTGACCGCCCACGGTGGCAGACGGCACGAAAACCGTGTCGCCCGGTTTCGCCGCCGCGACGTACGTGTAGAGATTCGCGAGCGCGCCGGACGCTACGCGAATCTCCGCGAAGCGCGCGCCGAATACCTGCGCAACCAGTTCGGCAGCGAGCACCTCGATCTTCTCGACACCCTCCAGACCCATTTCGTACTTGTCGCCGGGATAACCCAGCGATGGGCGCGAACCAACGCCAGCCGCCAGCAACGCTTCCGCCTTCGGGTTGATCGCGTTCGTCGCGGGATTGAGGTTGAAACAGTCGCGCTCGTGGATCGCACGATTTTCTTCGACGAATGCGAGCAGGTCCCGCTCGTTCTGCTCGGCACTCTGTGCGGCGAAGCGTGTCACCAGCGATTGAACGTAGTTTTCGGGGCCGCGCGGGACCCACGGGCGAGCTTCCAGCATGATGATGTCCTTGCGTTCACAGCGATGAAACCCATCGTAGGCTGCGAATTTGCTCACGTATACTTATCGTTTTTTGCGTTATACATTAGCGAATCTGTTGAATTGATCGCTAGCGGACGGAGGGTCGGGACCATGGACGTGAGCCGGCTGCGCGCGCTGCTCGAACTGTCGAGGCGTGGCACGATCGCCGCCGCCGCCGAGGCGCTGTTCCTCACACCGTCCGCCGTATCGCAGCAGATCGCGCAGCTCGAAGAGGAGGCCGGCGTCGAACTGACGGAGCGCGTCGGACGCGGTGTGCGGCTCACAGCCGCCGGGCAGGCGCTGGTCGGTCACGCGGAACGCGTGATGGTCGTACTCGACGAAGCGCGCTCCGAACTGGCCGTGCTGCGCCGGGAAATCGCAGGCGAACTGCGGGTCGCTGCGTTTCCGTCGGTCGCGTCGGCCGTGCTGCCGGACACGGTCACGGCATTGCGGCAGGTCTTTCCTCGCCTCGACATCATCCTGGAAGAGATGGAGCCGGCCGACGGGCTCGCGGCGCTGCGGTCCTGGCGAGCAGACATTGCGCTGATCGACGATCTGTCGATCGTGATCGGCGACAAACAGGACAGCGTCGGCGTCGTACCGCTGGCCGAAGACGTTCTGTCGGTGGCGCTCGCCGCGACTCACCCGCTGGCCGGCAAGCCGTCGCTGAGCGTGGCCGAACTCCGGCATGAAGCCTGGGCGATCGATTCGACCACGAGCGTGTTTGGCGACTTCATCGCCAATCTATGCCGGCGCGCCGGGTACGAACCGAGGATCAACGCGCGATGCCGCGGCTTCGAAATGGTCGGCGCGATGGTGGCGTCCGGCTGCTCCGTGTCGATCGTCCCGGGGCTGAGGATGGTGCGCCCGCCTGCGGGTGTCGCATGGGTGAAGCTGAGACCGGAGGTGCGCCGGAAGATCTACGTGGCGTTCCGGCGCGGCGAACGCAACCACCCGGCGATCAACGCATTCGTCGAGGAGGTGGTACGGAGTGCCGCGCGTCTGCTCGCCCCGGGACAACACGAGGTCCGGAAAGACGTGCGGTGAATGGAAGAACCTCGCTCAACCCGTTCGTGATCCTCAGGCCGCCCCGGTTATCTGGCCGCGGCGGTCCGCTGTGTTGCGCAGACGGAAAAACGCGACGACGTCGCTCAACTGCCGCCCCTGATCCTGCAGCGACGCCGACGCAGCCGCAGCCTGCTCGACCAGCGCCGCGTTCTGCTGGGTCACCTGGTCCATCTGCGCGACGGCGAGATTGACCTGTTCGATCCCACGGCTCTGTTCGCTCGACGCCGCCGCGATTTCGCCCATGATGTCGCTCACCCTTGCGACCGCGCGCGTCACGTCGGACATGGTGTCGCCCGCCTCGGACGCGAGGTGCGTTCCGTCCTGAACCTTCTGCGCGGACGTCGCGATCAGTTCCTTGATTTCCTTCGCCGCGCTCGCCGAACGCTGGGCCAGGCTGCGCACTTCGCCTGCCACGACCGCGAAGCCGCGGCCCTGCTCGCCGGCTCGCGCCGCTTCGACCGCGGCGTTGAGCGCGAGAATGTTGGTCTGGAACGCGATGCCTTCGATGATGCCTGTGATCTCCGCGATCCTGCCGGAGCTCGCGCTGATGTCCGTCATCGTGCTCACCACCTTGCCGACGACCGCACTGCCCTTCTGCGCAACGTCGGCCGCGTTGCCTGCCAGCGCGCTGCCCTGCCGCGCGTTGTCGGCGTTCTGCCGGACCGTCGTCGTGAGCTCCTCCATGCTCGATGCGGTTTGCTGGAGCGAACTCGCCTGCTCTTCGGTACGTGAAGAGAGATCCTGATTGCCCGCGGCGATCTGGCTCGTCGCCGTCGCCATGCTGTCCGCGCCGCTGCGCACCCGCCCCACAACCTTCAGCAGGCTCTCGTTCATGTCCCGCAGCGCATGCAGCAAGCGGCCGGTTTCGTCGGCACGATCGGCGACGATGTTCTGGGTGAGATCGCCGCGGGCCACGGCTTCCGCGGCCGATACCGCGACACCGATCGGTACGGTGATGCTGCGCGTGATGAAGAACGCCAGCAGCACGGCCGAAGCGAGCGCCGCGACCGTGACGACGACGATGGTCCATTCCGCGATCACCGCGAGGTGCGTGACGGTTGCGCCCTGTTCGCGGGTGCACTGCATGCCGATCGCGACGAGGGCATCCAGCGCCTTGCCGATCGGCTTGTCCGCACCGGCGACCCCATGATCGCGCGCGTCGATCGATGCGCCCGAAGCGACGAGCGCGTCCAGGCTTTTCAGCGATGCACGATAGCCGGCTGTCGCCGTGGTGAGCGCGTCGACAGCGTCGGACTCGCCCGGCCCGAACGTGCCCATCCGCAACGACGCATGCGCGGCCTGATCGATGTCGTCCAGATTGGCGAGCACCTTCGCACGATAGTCGCCGCCGCGCAGTACGTAGTCCTTGTAGTTGTGAACCGCATCGCCGAACGCATCCTTCGCGTGCTGAAGCAGTTGCAGTTTGGCCAGCGTGACGGATTCGTATTGCTGCCATTCCGTGGTGATGGCGGAGAGTCGGGCATAGGCCACGGCACCGAGCAACGCGGTCAGCAAGGCGGCAATGAGAAAAGCGATGACGAGACGAACGCCGATGCGCAGGTCGCGGAAATTGGGCAGCATGAAGTTCTATCCTTCTGTTGACGCTGGGCCTCTGAAGCGTTCGTTGTCGGCTCAACGTCTGGAGCAGTAAAAATTTCGTTGTGTTACCCATGCTAAACGGCAGCTTACGGATTTTCTGAACCTCGGCGCCTGGGCGCCGTGGGAAATGTGCGACGCTTTTCGCTCCCGGCGCCACTCGGCGCGTTCGCAACCAACCCCGCAAGCACCCGCGATCTTTTGTGGCGTTTTGTGCCATCATTCGATGACCCGAGTCCCACGCCCGCTTCCCTGAGAACCCCTCCATGCCGGATTCCCGCCCAGCGACTCCGATTGCGATGGCCGCCCCCGTGAACCGCCTGCTTGCCGTCGGTCGGCTCGACTACATCCTGCACAACCTCGACCTCGCGGGTTCGGTCAGCATCGCGGACCTCGCGGAGAAGCTCGGCGTTTCGCGCGAAACGATCCGCCGCGACCTGAAGACGCTCGCCGAGCAGGGGCGCGTGCATCTCGTTCATGGCGGCGGGGTCAAGCGCTCCGTGATCGAACCGTCGCTGGCCGCGCGCGAAGCGGCGAACGCGCTGGGCAAAGCCGCGATCGGCACCGCCGCGGCGCGCTTCGTCACCGACGGCATGGTCGTGCTGATCGACTCGGGCTCGACCACGCTGAGCCTCGCGGCCGCGCTCACGAACCAGTCGAACCTCACGGTCATCACGAACAGCCTGCCGATCGGGATGCTGTTGTGCCGCACGCCGGGCGTGAAGGTGGTGATGCTCGGCGGCGACATCGATTCGACCGACGAAGCCACGTTCGGCATCGAAACGATGGCGGCCCTCGCCCACTTCCGCGTCGACATCGTGTTCCTCGGCGTGGGCGGCATCTCGCCCGAGGGCGAATTCACCGATTACACGCGGCTCGCCGCCGAACAGCGCCACGTGATGATGAAATCGGGCAAGGCCGTGTACGTGCTGGCCGATCACAACAAGTTCGACAAGGGCACCCCGGTGCGGATCGCGCCCGTCCCGCAGATCGCGGGACTGATCGTAGACCGCGTGCCGCCCGCGCCGCTCGCCCGCGCATTCGCGCAGCAGCAGTGGCCCGTGATCGTCGCCAACGGCCAGGGCTAACCCGCACCCCCGCGCGCCACCGCTTCCCCGCTCTCCCTCCGAAAGCCCCACGCCCCTTGCGGGAAGGCCGCCGCACGCCTTTCTTGCGACCCCGAATGTGGCATTTTTTTGCATCTTGACGTTATTTGTTGCGTGGCCTAGAGTGCCCTCCATGCAGTTGACCGGCGTCACAGCGCCCCCTACGGAGACATTCCATGACGGCTTCCCCGTATTCCTTTCCCGCAACTTCCGAGACCGGCGATCCGCTTCTGCTGACGCCCGGCCCGCTCACCACGTCGCGCACGGTCAAGGCGGCGATGGTTCACGACTGGGGCTCGCGCGATGCCAACTTCATCGAGATCAACCGCTCGGTGCTCACGCGGCTCGCGGGCATCGCGAACGGCGCCGGCGACTGGGTTACCGTGCCGATGCAAGGCTCCGGCACGTTCGCGGTCGAGGCGATGCTCACCACGTTCGTGCCGGCCGACGGCGAAGTGCTGCTGCTGATCAACGGCGCGTACGGCAAGCGCGCGAAGCGCATCCTCGAGATCGCCGGGCGCAGGACCGTGGTGCACGAAACAGCCGAAGACACGCCGCCGGATCTCGCGGAAGTCGAGGCGTTGCTCGCGAGCCAGCCGTCGATCACGCATCTGTTCACGGTTCACTGCGAGACCACGTCGGGCATCCTGAATCCGATCGCGCAGATCGGCGCGCTCGCGGCCCGTTACGGCAAGCGCTATCTCGTCGATTCGATGAGCGCGTTCGGCGCGCTGCCGATCGACGTCCGCGCGATGCACATCGATGCGGTCGCCGCATCGTCCAACAAGTGCATCGAGGGTGTGCCGGGCCTCGGCTTCGTGATCTGCCGGCGCGATGCGCTCGCGCGCTGCGCGGGCAATGCCACGACGCTGGTACTCGATCTGCACGACCAGTGCACCAACCTCGAAAAGACCAGCCAGTACCGCTTCACGCCGCCCACGCACGTGATCGTCGCGTTCCACCAGGCACTCGACGAGTTCGACGCGGAAGGCGGCGTGGCCGGCCGCGGCGGCCGCTACCGCAGGAACTGCCGGATCCTGCTGGACGGCATGCGCGCGCTCGGCTTTCGGCCGCTGCTCGCAGCGGATCTGCAGGCGCCGATCATTGTCACGTTCCACATGCCGGACGATCCGCACTTCGTGTTCTCGCGCTTCTACGAGAGCTTGAAGGCGCGCGGCTTCGTGATCTACCCCGGCAAGCTGACGGTCGCGGATTCGTTCCGGATCGGCTGCATCGGCCGCATCGGCGAGACGGAGATGCGCGCGGCGCTCGCGGCGATCGCCGAGGTGCTCGAAGAAATGGGCGTGGCTGGCCTCGTCGAAAAAACCGCGTAAAGGAGAACACCATGAGCACGTTGCATGACAGCGCCGTCACGGTGAACGAGCGCGAATACCGCTTCCCGAACGCGCCCGTCGTCGTGATCTGTCTCGACGGGTCGGAGCCGGCCTATATCGAAGAGGCGATCAAGGCCGGATGCGCGCCCCATCTCGCGAAACTGCTGCGCACGGGCACGAGCCGCATCGCGCAGTGTGTGATCCCGAGCTTCACGAACCCGAACAACCTGTCTATCCTCACGGGCCGTCCGCCGAGCGTGCATGGGATCGCGGGCAACTACTTCTACGATCCGGCGAGCGGCGAAGAAGTGATGATGAACGACGCGCGCTTCCTGCGCGCACCGACCATCTTCGGCGCGTTTCACGCGGCCGGCGCGAAGGTCGCCGTGGTGACCGCAAAAGACAAGCTGCGCACGCTACTCGCGAAGGGGCTCGACTTCGCCGAAGGTCGCGCGATCGCGTTCTCCGCGGAAAAAGCCGATCAGGCCACGCTCGCCGGCAACGGCATCGGCAACGTGCTGTCGTTCGTCGGCATGCCGCTGCCCGACGTGTATTCGGCGGATCTGTCGGAGTTCGTGTTCGCCGCCGGCGTGAAGCTGCTGGAGACGTTCCAGCCGGACCTGATGTACCTGTCGACCACCGACTACGTGCAGCACAAGGCCGCGCCCGGCACACCGAAGGCGAACGACTTCTACGCAATGTTCGACCGCTACGTGGGCCAGCTCGACGCGGCCGGCTGCGTGCTCGCGATCACGGCCGACCACGGCATGAACGGCAAGCACGGCGCGAGCGGCGAACCCGACGTGCTGTATCTGCAGGACCTGTTCGACGCGTGGCTCGGCGCGCACCAGGCGCGCGTGATCCTGCCCATCACCGATCCGTACGTCGCGCATCACGGCGCGCTCGGCTCGTTCGCGACCATCTATCTGCACGAAGACGCCGATGCCGCGGCGCTGCTCAAACGCCTGCGCAAGACCGAAGGCATCGAACTCGCGCTCAGCCGCGGCGATGCATGCAAGCGCTTCGAGCTGCCGCCCGACCGGATCGGCGACATCGTCGTGATCGGCACGCGCGGCAAGGTGTTCGGCACGAGCGCGGCGCGCCACGACCTGTCCGGCCTCACCGAGCCGCTGCGCTCGCACGGCGGCCTGTCCGAACAGAACGTGCCGCTGCTCGTGAACCGGACCACCAGCTGGCCTGCAAAGCGCGAGCTGCGCAATTTCGACATCTTCGACGTCGCGCTCAATCACGTCGTGCTGACCGCGATCGCATAACAACGGACTCTTGAACGAGGTACGTAATGAACGTCATGACCCAATCCCCCGTCAGGCAGGAGTCGATGCGCATCGCCGGTCGGCACGTGAGCACCGACGATGTGATCGAAGTCTTCAATCCGTACACGAACGAGGTGGTCGGCACCGTGCCCACGGGCCGTCCCGAACATGTTCAGGAAGCCTTCGCAAAAGCGCACGCCGCGCGGCCGAAGCTGACGCGTTTCGAGCGTCAGCGTATCCTGCAGACCGCCGCCGAGACGCTGCGCGATCGCAAGGAAGACTTCGCGCGCCTGATTACCGCGGAGGCCGGTTTGTGCTGGAAGGACGCGCTGTACGAAGCGAGCCGCGCGTACGACGTGTGGTCGTTCGCCGCGCAGCTGACCATCAAGGACGACGGCGAAGTGTATGCATGCGACGTCAGCCCGAACGGCAAGAACCGCAAGATCTTCACGATGCGCACGCCGCTGCTCGGCGTGATTTCCGCGATCACGCCGTTCAACCATCCGCTGAACATGGTGAGCCACAAGCTCGCGCCGGCGATCGCGACCAACAACCGCGTCGTGCTGAAGCCGACCGAACTCACGCCGCTCACCGCGCTCGCGCTCGCCGACGTACTCTATGAAGCGGGGCTGCCGCCGGAGATGCTGAGCGTCGTCACCGGCAATCCGCGCACCCTCGGCGACGCGATGATCACCGATCCGCACTGCGACCTGATTACGTTCACGGGTTCGGTGCGGGTGGGCAAGTACATCGCGCAGAACGCCGGTTATCGCCGCACCGTGCTCGAACTCGGCGGCAACGATCCGCTGATCGTGATGGAAGACGTCGACCTCGATCGCGCCGCGCAGCTCGCCGTTGCGGGCGCCACGAAAAACTCGGGACAGCGCTGCACGGCGGTCAAGCGGATCCTCGTCGTCGAGAGCGTCGCGGATGCGTTCGTCGAACGCGTGCTGGTGCATGCGAAGAAGCTCAAATGCGGCGACCCGATGGACCCGACGGTCGACGTCGGCACCGTGATCAACGAGGCAGCCGCTGCACTGTTCGAGCGGCGCGTGGAAGACGCGGTCTCGCACGGCGCGCGCGTGCTGTACGGCGCACCGCGGCGCGGCGCGCTGTTCGCGCCGACCGTCGTCGATCACGTGCCGTACGACTGCGAGCTGGTGCACGAGGAAACCTTCGGGCCGGTGATTCCGATCGTCCGCGTGCCGGATCGCATCGACGACGTGATCCGCATCTCCAACTCGACCGCCTACGGCCTGTCTTCAGGAGTCTGCACGAACCGGCTCGACTACACGACGCGCTTCGTCCAGGAACTCGAGGTCGGCACCGTGAACGTGTGGGAAGTGCCGGGCTACCGCACCGAGATGTCGCCGTTCGGCGGCATCAAGGACTCGGGCAACGGCTACAAGGAAGGCATGGTCGAGGCGATGAAGAGCTACACGAACGTCAGGACCTGGTCGCTGCCCTGGGAGTAAGCCGCTTCATCTGAAAAAGAGACTTCAGGCGCCCGCGCACGCGCGGGACGCGCGCCGCCTGTGCGCGGCCACACGGGATTTTTCCGGCATCCGAACTCAACGAGAAGGAAGGTTGGACATGAAGACTCCATTGATCGCCGCGCTGACATGCGCAATCGCCGTCGTATCGACGCCCGTCCACGCAGAGTCCGACGTCGTGACCGTCTACAGCGCCGACGGTCTGCACGACGGCTCGCCGAGCTGGTTCGGCGAAGAGTTCGCCGCCTTCACGAAGGCGACGGGCATCAAGGTGCAATACATCGAGGCCGGTTCGAGCGGCGTCGTGGACCGCCTCGGCAAGGAAAAATCGAACGTCCAGGCCGACGTGCTCGTCACCATGCCGCCGTTCATGCAGAAGGCTGAGGCCGATGGTCTGCTGCAGCCGTACACGCCCGCCGGCGCCGACCGGATCGATCCGCGCAACAAGGACCCGAAAGGCGACTTCGTCGCGATGGTCGACAACTATCCGGGCTTCATCTACAACTCGGCGGCGCTGAAAACGCCGCCGAAGACCTACGCGGATCTGCTCGCGCCGCAGTACAAACAGAAAGTGCAGTACTCCACGCCGGGCCAGGCGGGCGACGGTACCGCGATGATGCTGCAGACCTTCCACGCGTTCGGCAGCAAGCGCGACGGCTTCGACTATCTGCGCAAACTGCAGGTGAATTCGCTCGGACCGTCGGCGTCGACCGGCAAGCTCACCGCGCTCGTCAACAAGGGCGAGCTCTACGTCGCCAATGGCGATCTGCAGATGAACCTCGCGCAGATGCGCGACAACCCGAACATCTCGGTGTTTTTCCCCGCGGGTCCCGACGGCCGCCGCGCGACCTTCTCGCTGCCCTACTACATCGGCCTCGTCGCCGGCGCGCCGCACACGGCCAACGGCCGGAAGCTGATCGACTTCCTGATCAGCGCGGACGCCCAGCAGGCGATCAGCAAGACGGCCTACGGTCTGCCGACGCGCACGGACGTGCACCCGACCGACAGCAACTTCAAGACGCTGAACGCGGCGCTGCAGGGCGTCGACATCTGGGAGCCCAACTGGAACCAGGTCATGCACGATCTGAAGGCCGACGTGGCGGCATACAACGACGCGATCGCGAGCAACTAATGGCCAATACCATCATCATGGAACCGGGGCCGCAGCAACGGGCCTCCGCGGCGCCGGCCGCCGTCGCGCACGGCGCGAGCGGCATCGGCTTCGAGAACGTGTCGGTGGCGTACGGCGGCCAGACGATCCTCGAGTCGCTGAACCTGAACGTGCGGCCGGGCGAAATCGTCGCGCTGATCGGGCCGTCCGGGTCGGGCAAGACCACCGCGTTGCGAGCGGTCGCGGGCTTCGTGCAGCCGCGCACCGGACGCATCCTGATCGGCGACCGCGACGTGACGCGACTGCCGCCGTACTCGCGCAACATCGGCATGGTCGTGCAGAACTACGCGCTGTTCCCGCACATGCGCGTGGAGGACAACGTCGCATTCGGATTGCGCGCACGCGGCGCGGGCGCCGACGTGATCCGGCAGCGCGTGCCGGAGTGTCTCGGACTCGTCGGCATGTCGAAGTACGCGACGCGCTATCCGCGCGAACTCTCCGGCGGCCAGCAGCAACGCGTCGCGATTGCCCGCGCGCTCGCGATCCGTCCGCAGGTGCTGCTGCTCGACGAACCGCTGTCGGCACTCGACGCGCAGATCCGCCGCTCGATGCTCGACGAACTCGCGAGACTGCATCGCAGCCTGCCGTCGCTGACGGTGCTGTACGTGACGCACGACCAGACGGAAGCGCTCACGCTCGCGAACCACATCGGCATCATGCGCGACGGCAAGCTGATCGCATATGGCGACACCCAGGGGCTGTACCGGCATCCGCCAAACCGCTTCGCCGCCGAATTCCTCGGGCGTGCGAACGTGCTGGCGGCGCAGCAGCTCGAACCGCTTGCGGACGGTTTCGCACGCGTGCGCTGCGGCGACGGCTTCATCTCCGGGCGCAACCATCACGGTCTCACGGCCGGCAGCGCGTGCTATGTGTGCGTGCGGCCGCACGACCTGCACTTCGAGCCGCGCTCGCCGGACGCGAACCGCGTAACGGGCGTCGTGCGCAGCGTGCAATGGCTCGGCGAACTGCATGATGTCGTGCTCGACGTCGGCGGCAAAACCGTGCGTCTGACGCGCGCGCAGCTGGCCCGCCCGCCCGAGCCGGGCACCGCGTTGTCGGCGCACTTCGATGCGGCCGACGTGACGCTCGTCCCGGAGGGAGAAGGCCATGGCTGATCTCGTCATTGCCCCGCCGGCTTCATCCGGCGGCTCGCGCGCGCACTGGCGCGGCCTCTGGATCGCGCCGCCGCTCGTCGTGCTCGCGGGCCTGTTCTTCTACCCGCTGTGCCTGATCGCGTTGCAGGCGTTCGCGAGCGACACCCACACGCTGACGCTCGCGAACTTCGAAACGGTACTGCGTTCCCGCCAGTTCATCAGCGGCCTGTATCACACGATCGCGATCGCGGTCAGCGCATCGGCGGGTTGCCTCGTGCTCGGCTTCGTGTTCTCGCTCGTGATCGCGTTCGTGCCGTTTCCCGGCGCGCGCTTCGTCGGACGCCTGATCGATACGTTCATCGCACTGCCCACCTTCCTCGTCGCGCTCGCGTTCACGTTCGTGTATGGGTCGGCGGGGATCCTGAACCAGTCGCTGATGTCGGCGTTTCATCTGCAGATGCCGCCCGTCGATTTCCTGTATACGCAATGGGGCGTCGTGCTGTCGGAGATCACCGTCTATACGCCGTTCATCATGCGGCCGCTGCTCGCCTGCTTCTCGCAGATCGAGAACTCGCAGATCGAAGTGGCCAGCAGTCTGGGCGCGCGGCCGCTCGGCATCGTCCGCAAGATCATCCTGCCGGCCGCGCTGCCCGCGTTGCTCGCAGGCGGCAGCCTGTGCCTGCTGTTGACGGTCAATGAGTTCGGCATCGTGCTGTTCATCGGCGCGAAAGACGTGATCACGCTGCCGCTGCTGATCTACGACAAGGCCATCCAGGAGTTCGACTACCCGACCGCGTGCGTGATCGCCGTCATCAATATCGCGCTGTCGCTCGGGCTCTATGCCTGCTACCAGGCCGTGATGTCACTGTGCGGAGGTCGCCGTGCTTCTGTGGACTAGATGGGCCCGCGTCTCGACGTGGAGCTTCGCCGCGCTGCTGTTCGTCGCCATCTATGGCCTGCCGGTCGCGATGATCGCGCTGGCGAGCGTGAGCGGACAATGGAACGGTATCCTGCCGAGTCATCTGACGCTCTCGCACTACACTCGGATCCTGCACTCCGAATCGCTGGACCAGTTGCGCGTAAGCGTGACGACCGGCGCGGTGGCGAGCGCCGCGGCGCTCGTCGCCGGTACGTGGTCGGCGCTTGCGCTGCGTCAGTTCAAGGGCACGCCATCGCGGATCCTGAACGTGGTGTTCTTCCTGCCGAGCGCGGTGCCGTCGGTCTCGATCGGTCTCGGGCTGCTGGTTGCGTTCAGCCAGCGTCCGCTGCTGCTCAACGGCACAGCGACGATCGTATTCGTCGCGCACTTCCTGCTGATCTCCGCGTTCACGTACGGCAATGTGTCCGCCGGGCTCGCACGGTTCGCACCGGAATACGGCGAGGTGGCCGAAAGCCTTGGCGCGCGTCCGCTCTACAAGCTGACGCGCGTGACGCTGCCGCTCGTCGCGCCCTATCTGCTGGCCGCGTTCAGTCTGAGCTTCGCGCTGTCGATGGGCGAGCTCGGCGCGACGCTGATGATCTACCCGCCCGGCTGGGTCACGCTGCCGGTCGGCATCTTCGCGCTCTCCGACCGCGGCGCGATCTTCGATGCGGCGACACTGACGATGGTGCTCGGCGGCGGCACGCTGCTCGTGCTGCTCGCTTTGTCTCGTGTGTCGAGCCGCGCAGCGGTGCGATGAGAAGCAGCACTATGAAAGACGGGCGACCCGTTCCGCGCGCAACGAACGAGGTCCGATAACGACAACGCAACAGGGAGCGTTCCGGTGATCCTGATCGCGCTGCATCTGGCAGGAGGCGTCGCGTTACTGACGTGGGGCTTGCACATGGTCGAGTCGGGACTGATGCGGGCCTTCGGCGCGTCGCTCAGGCGCTTCATGGCGCGCAGTCTCGGCAACCGCTTCAACGCATTCTGCGCGGGCCTCGCGATCACCGGCGCGCTGCAAAGCAGCACGGCCACCGGCATGATCGCGTCGTCGTTCGCCGCGCGCGGGATGATGGCCCCGGTGACCGGACTCGCGGTGATGCTCGGCGCGAATGTCGGCTCGACGCTGATCGTGCAGGCGTTCTCGCTGGACCTGAGCTGGATCTCGCCCGCCTGCCTGTTGATCGGCATGGCGATGTTCGAGAAAGGCAAGGGCTCGCGCAACCGCGACATCGGCCGTGCGTCGATCGGCCTCGGCCTGATGCTGCTCGCACTTACGCTGCTCGTATCGACGGTGCAGCCAGCCGAATCGGCACCCGCGCTGCGCACGGTGCTCGGCGCGCTCGCCGACGAACCGGTGCTGAACGCGGTGCTTGCGTGCGTGCTGACATGGGCTGCGCATTCGAGCATTCCGGTCGTGCTGTTCGTGATGTCGCTCGCGAAAGTGCATACCGTATCGATGGCGACCGCGATCGCGATGGTGCTGGGCGCGAACGTGGGCAGCGCGCTCAACCCGTGGTTCGAAGCCGCGAAGGGCGACGATCTGAGCCGCCGCCGTCTGCCGGGTGGCAATCTGCTGCTGCGCGGCGGTGCCTGCCTGGTGTTGCTGCCGTTCTGCTCGCTGCTCGCGGGGTGGCTCGATTCGCTGCCCGGCGATCCGAGCCGCGCGATCGCGAATTTTCACACCGGCCTGAACGTGACGATCGCGGTCGTGTTCATCGGCGTACTCGAGCCGGTTGCGCGTCTGCTCGAACGGTTGATGCCGGCGCAGCCTTCGGGTGCTGACGCGGACGCCCCGCGTCACCTCGATGAAACGGCCTTGCTAACGCCATCGCAGGGACTGGCGTGCGCGGCCCGCGAGGTGCTGCGGATGAGCGAGATCGTCGAGATCATGTTGCGCGAATGCGTGCCGGCGCTGCTCTCGAACGATCGACGCACGGTCAACGAAGTGGCCGACCGCGACGACGCCGTCGATGCTTTCCACGACGCGATCAAGCACTACGTGACCGAACTGACGCGCAAGCCGCTCGGCGAGCAGGATCAACGATGGGCGTCGGCTATCATGACGGCGGTGATCAACCTCGAACACATCGGCGATATCGTCGACAAGAACCTGCTCGAGCTCGCGCAGAAAAAGATCCGGTCGCAGCTGAGCTTTTCGGCGGAAGGCGCCGAAGATCTGCGCCTGATGCACGATGCGGTGGTCGCCAGCTTTCACCGTGCACAGGCGCTGCTCGTATCGGGGCGCAGGCAAACGGCCGAAGCGGTGCTCGCCGACAAGCAGACATTGCGGCATCTGGAGCGGACCGCTCGCGAGCGTCACCTCGAACGGCTGCGCGAGCGCCAGCCGGATAGTCTGACATCGAGTGCGCTGCATCTCGACGTGCTGCGCGACCTCGTGCGCATTCAGTCGCATATCTGCGCGCTGGCCTACCCGCTGCTGGAGCGACAGGAGAACGACGAGGCCGCGCTGGAACGTGCCGACTCCAACGTCGTCGACCCAGGCTGGCGAGGAAACTGAACTTACCGACCATGAAGATCGCTGCGCTATCCGATATCCACGGCAACTTCGGCGCACTGGACGCCGTGCTGGACGACATCCGCCGCCAGGGCGCGGACGTCATCGTCAATCTCGGCGACATCGTGTCGGGGCCGCTGTATCCAGCGGAGACCGTTGACCGACTCATACCGTTGGCATTCCCGACGATCAAGGGCAATCACGAACGGCAGCTGCTGGCTGCCGACCTTTCCCGCATGCGGGCCTCGGACCGGTTTGCGCGCGGCGCGCTGCGCACCGGGCATCTGGCGTGGATCGAAGCGCTGCCCGCCACGCTGCGACTCGACGGAAACGTGCTGCTCGTGCACGGAACACCGCAGGACGATCTCACGTTTTTCCTCGAAACCATCACGCCCGATGGATGCCGCCCCGCGACGCCCGATGAGGTCAGCCTGCGGGCCGCCGGTGTCGACGCCAGCTTGATCCTGTGCGGCCATACCCATATCGCACGATCGGTGAAGCTCGCGGACGGCAGGCTGATCGTGAATCCCGGCAGCGTGGGGTTGCAGGCTTATACGGATACCGAACCGTTTCCGCATCGCATCGAGACGGGCTCTCCGCATGCACGCTATGCGATGGTGACCAGCACGCCGCGTGGGTGGGAAACGGAATTCCGGCAGGTTGAATACGACTGGAACAGCGCCGCGGACCGGGCCGCCGCGAATGGCCGGCCGGAATGGGAGACTGCGTTGCGCAGCGGGTATTGCTGACGCTGACCAATCGGTCGCCGATAGTTGGAACGCGCCACTCAACCCCGCTCCCGCGCTGGCAAATGACTGGGCCGTACGAATCGTACTGACGCTTCCCGAACTTGAGCTGCCGTTCAGGCTCGCGACACCGCAACGTCCGTTCCCAATGCGCGAGCGCCGCTCGCCGTACGGGAGTTGCCTCAATGCACTCCAAAATCTGACTGAAGCCTTCTCAGTTTCGACGGGGTGACGTTGAATTCGCGCTTGAACCAATGTATGAGATGTGAGCTGTCTGTAAAGCCGCACTCGTATGCGATCTGCGTGATCGACCGGTCGCTGTTGACCACCATCCATTTTGCGGCATTGAGGCGCATGCCCCTCCAATACTGAAGGGGAGCCACACGTAGATGTTTCCTGAAGAGTCGGGTCAGCTCGCGCTCGGTCGTTCCGATCGCTTGCGCGATGCCTGCAATCGAGCCCGGCTCAAACGTTCGTTGCCTCATCAGGCCAACTGCGTTTACAACCCGACGGTCCGGGCAATGCAGGCCGATTTCGGAGTCATCCTTCATAGCCTGTATCTCTTCGAAACCCCGATCGGCCATCAAATAGTGAAGCGCCTTGTGCGATCGCGTGTTTCCGCAGTTGGTCGTGACCAGATGCATCGCGAGATTGATCGCCGCAAGTCCGCCCGGGCAGGTAATGAATCCGCCGTCCACGACGACCGGGGCATCCGTCACAGCGATGACGTCCGGAAAATTGCTCTGCATCGCCTGCGCCAGCGAGAAATGAACAGCACATCGTTTTCCGGCCAAATATCCCAGTTCAGCAAGAATGAATTGACCGGTGCATAGCCCGACGACAGGAACGCGTGCTTCGACGCACGATTGTATGAATCGGTAAAGCTCGTCTGGGATCGGCTCGGCACTATGAAGCAGACCGCCGTGCACCACAACATAGTCAAATTCGGATGGATCGCCGAAGCGTTTCGTCGGCAACATCGGGAATCCGCAACTTGATCGAATGGGCGACATCTCGTGAGACAGAAGATCCCACGAGCAGTAGATTTGCCTGCTAAAGTCCGCCTCGTCGGCCGACAGTCGCAGAAACTCGACGAAGCACGAAAGCGACATCAGGGTGAAATCCGGAGTCGGTGCGATGCCGATTCTGAGCGGCACCTCCACCTCCGGCGCAGACTTGACCGGCCGCAGAAAGGAATAGTCGCCCCGCATTTGTTGCCTCCAGTGCCGTGCCATCAATTGTCCGAAACGTACAATTTTTTTGAACAGCGGGCAATTATAGTTTTCGGCATCAACACGCAAACGGCACGGAGGCGCCACCTTGAAGATCACGAAGATCTCTCTCTATCAGATCGACCTACCCCTCAAAGAGGGTTCTTATAGCTGGTCCACGTTTTCGTTTGCGTCGTTCGACTCAACTGTGATCGTTGTAGAAACGGACGCTGGACTCACCGGCGTCGGCGAAATCTGCCCGCTCGGACCGTCGTATCTGCCCGCCTACGCTGAAGGCGCCCGCGCGGGCCTCATCAAGATTGCCGGAGGCCTGATCGGGGAAGACCCGTGCCAGATTGGTCGAATCAATGTCCGTATGGACGAGCTTCTCAAAGGTCATCCGTATGTGAAGTCCGCGTTGGATATGGCTTGCTGGGACATCCTGGGCAAGGCGACCAGCCAGCCGGTCTACAACCTGCTCGGCGGGCGTCTGCAAGACGCGGTCAAGCTGTTCAAGGTGGTGAGTCGGCAAGATCCCGACGCCATGGCGAAGAAAATTCGGGAGTATCAAGACCAGGGCTTCAAACAGTTCCAGATGAAGGTCGGCGCGGGCGCGGATTCCGATATCGAGCGGATCCGCAAGGTGTCCGCGGAACTACACCCCGGCAATGTCCTGGCAGCAGATGCGAACACCGGATGGAAGCAGCACGAAGCGCTGCGGGTGGTCAAAGCAGTTCGGGACGTCGATATCTACATCGAACAGCCGTGCCTCAGCTACGAGGAATGCCTCACGGTCAGGCAGCATTCGGATCATCCAATGATCCTCGACGAATGCATGGAAGACATTCGCTTGCTGATGCGTGGCTATCAGGACCGTGCGATGGACGTGGTCAATCTCAAGGTGAGTCGTGTAGGCGGTCTGACGAAGGCCAGGCAATTCCGGGATCTCGCCGTGACGCTGGGAATTTCGCTCACCATTGAAGACTCGTGGGGCGGAGAAATTGCGACTGCCGCGCTTTGCCACCTCGCGCACTCGACACCATCCAGTTTCCACTTCCAGTCGTCGGCGTTCCATGAGTACCACAACGTCACTGTCGCTTCAGGGGGGCCGGAACTGAACGACGGCTACATGTCAGTTTCGGCCCAGCCGGGTCTTGGTGTCACGCCAAACACGGACGTTCTCGGTGACCCTGCCGCCGTCATCGGTCAATCGGCTTGATACGGACCGCGCACGTAGTGAAGCATTCGATTGTCTTCGCAATCGGGTGCTCCTCCTTGCCGATGGTGTGCAGCAGCTAACGTTAGTTCAAGATCCGGATTTTTGCGAAGACGAGGGAAATAACCCGATGAGCGCTGTGATGTTGTCCGTTCGAGATATTCGTTCCGTCATGACGTGGGAACGCGCTATTCAGGCACTTCGCGAGGGTCACCTTGGGGCACGGCCGAGCACTAAAGACCTGCTGCTGCAAAACGGTTCCTTCAGCCTTTTTTCAAGGGGCGTCATCCTCCCCGGCTATGGGGCAGGCGTCAAGATCGCTTCCATTTTTCCGCCAAATGTACATAGAGAAGTACCGCTGCCGACCGAGGACGCTGTCTTCGTTGTAATCGACGAAGACGGGAAGTCCATCTCGTACATACTCGATGGCCCGGAAATCACACGCTGGAAGACCGCTGCAGACTCGGCGCTTGCATCCGCGATATTGTCGGCCAATGACAGCAAGACATTGCTCGTAATTGGAGCAGGGCCTATCGCACTCGCGTTGGCGCAGGCGCATATCCACGTCAGGCCATCCATCGAGCGGATCATGCTATGGAACCGTACTCCGCAGAAGCTTGGCAGCGTCGCCCAGACATTGGTGCAACCAGGCCGGACGATTGATGTGGTCACGGATGTTAACGACGCTGTATCACAAGCCGACATCGTCTCCGCGGCCACAGGCTCCGTCATTCCGATCATCAAGGGCCGGTATTTGAAGCCCGGCGCACATGTCGATCTCGTCGGCGGATACCGGCCCGACATGCGCGAGGCTGACGACGACGTGATTGCACAAGCCGACGTTTTTGTCGACTTCAGAGACACAGCCGTCGAAGCTGGAGACATCACACAAGCCATTGCCAACGGCTCGCTGGCCCGAAGCGATATCAAGAGCGATCTTTTCGAAATGGTTCGGGCTGCACCAACACGAAGCGGGAAGACGACCGTGTTTAAGAACGCAGGCGGAGCGCACTTAGACCTTCTCATCGCGCTAGCGGCTGCCAGAGAATTGGGCGCCAGCGTATAAGAGCGGAGCCGAGGGCCCGCTTCGCTCGCCAGAGGAAGTTCAGCAAGGCTGGTGCGGAGCGGTCGTCCTGATGTCCGATCGACGTTGCGGGCGTATGGCGCTTGATGCGCCGACCGCCGCCGGACGCAGATGGCTGTGCTCGACACGTTAGAGCCACTCAAAATTGTCCGCCTGCGCGGAGGATCCGCTAAGCAGTGTGACGTCGGTATAGAGCCAGAGAGCCTGCGAGCAAAACCAGCATAGCGCCGCAAGACCGTTCGAGCCATAGCGCTCCCGACGCTTTCAGCAGGCGAATTGCACGTGCGCCGAGCAGCGCGTAGCCGAACATGATCGAGCAATCCAGCATCGCGAACGTTATCGCGAGTGCCACATACTGCGACGCAAGTGGTGCGGACGGTGTGATGAACTGAGGCAGAAACGCGGAGAAGAACAGATATCCTTTTGGATTCGTGACTGCGGTAAGGAAACTCTTGAGGAAAATCGCGGAGTTGCTATCGTGGTCCACGTCGCCATGCCCGCTTGCGACGTTAAACGAACCCTTTGACATCAATAATCTAACGCCAATATACGCGAGGTAGGCCGCGCCCAACCACTTAACGACATTAAACCAGAACGCCGACGCGGCCAGCAGCGCACCAAGGCCAAGCGCCACGGCGAAAATCAACACGAAGTCGGAGGTGACCGCCCCAGCGAACCCGTAAGCGGCGCGGCGAAGGCCATAGCGCGAGCCATTGGTTAAAGGAAGCAGAACTGTCGGTCCGGGAGTTACGATACCCATAAAGGCTACTGCGGCAAAAATGAGCAAAGTGCTTTCGCGCACGATGATCTTCTCCGTTTTGAGTGAGCGAGACAGGTCAAACGGTCACCAGGTATAGTCCGCATTCTCATCTCCAACTCACACATGGCCCCAGCGGCCTCGCATGCGCGGAAACGCCAAGTGTCTATCGCAAGCGCGACGTTAGCACGATGATCAATGACGGCGGCTCCTGGCCGTTCGTCGCCCGTCGTGCCAGGTATGACGAGCGGGACCCGCTTGCCCGGCAGGATAGGGAACCTTCCTGCCGGTTGGTCGCAAAAAATCGCGCTACAGAATCCTGTCCAGCGCTGTGGCGAATCTGGCGACAGCGCTTTCGACGTCCTGCAGTTTGTCCAGACCGAATAACCCGACGCGGAAAGTCTTGAAATCGTCGGGCTCATCGCATTGGAGTGGAACGCCGGGCGCGATCTGCAGGCCGGCATCGGCGAATTTCTTGCCGGATCGTATGCCGTCGTCGTCCGTATAGCAGACCACAACCCCCGGCGCCTCAAAACCTGCGGCGGACACGCTTTTGAAACCTTTGTCGCTCAAGAGCGAGCGAATGCGCTTGCCAAGTTCGAGTTGATCCGCTCTTGCCTTCTTGAAGCCGTATGCCTCGGTTTCCTTCAGAACGTCGCGCAGCGTCGCGAGACTGTCCGTGGGCATCGTGGCGTGATACGCGAAGCCGCCATTCTCGTACGCTTCCATGATTTGAAGCCATTTGCGAAGGTCGCATGCGAAACTGGTGCTGGTTGTCTCGTCGATTCTTTCGCGAGCGAGCGGGCCAAGCATAACCAGTGCACAGCATGGTGGTGCGCTCCATCCTTTTTGCGGCGCGCTGATCAGAACATCCACGCCGCACGCCTGCATGTCGACCCAGACGGTACCCGAGGCGATGCAGTCGAGTACGAACATGCCGCCGGCGGCATGAACGGCGTCAGACACCGCTCGCAAATAGTCGTCCGGCAGCATCATTCCGGATGCGGTTTCGACATGAGGCGCGAAGACCAGATCCGGCTTCTTATCCCTGATCGCAGCGACCACTTCCTCGATTGGTGCTGGTGCAAATGCGGCCTGCCTTCCTTGTTCGATCGGGCGCGCCTTCAACACCATCGCTTCAGACGGGATGTCTCCCATGTCGAAAATCTGTGACCAGCGAAAACTGAACCACCCGTTACGGATGATCAGGCACTTCCTGTCCGTCGCGAACTGCCGGGCAACGGCTTCCATGCCGAAAGTCCCGCTGCCAGGCACGACAACGGCCGACTTCGCGTTGTAGACTTTTTTAAGGTTGTCGGAAATGTCGCGCATGACGCCCTGAAAGAGCTGCGACATGTGATTGATCGATCGATCCGTGTAAACGACGGAATATTCAAGCAGCCCCTCGCGATCGACGTCGGGAAGTAATCCTGGCATGTTCGCCTCCGAAAATGGACGAATAAGAGAATCGAAACCAGATTCTAACGAAAGCGACCGCCAGCGGCACCGATTGAGACACCCTCGTACCGAGCCAGCCGCCGGCGACACGATAGCGCCGCCGGCATCCCTCAACGCTCAGGCGCCCTCAAAAGCGCGTCCGTACACCAGCGCCCACAGTACTTCCGGTCGAAAGCCCCGAGAACCGATCGTACATATAGCCCGCATAGACATCTGTGCGCCTGGACAGCGGATAGTCATAGCTCAGCGAAGCCGTCCGGCGCATCTGGTTCAACATACTGTCATCTCGCGAATACGCGTACGACACCAGGACTCGCCCCAGTCCCAACGCGATCGCCGCACCGCCTTGCAGCATGTTCACGTGATAGCTGCTGCCGAGGAGCTGGTTGTCCGCATACGTGTACTCGCCGAACAGCTTGACGACATGCGCATCATAGGACGCACCCAGCTGCGCCGCAGTCTGGCTGCGCACAGCAAAGCCACGCAGCAGACTGCCGAGATCGCCGGGCGCGGAACTGAAGTTCAGATACTGCCAGGTCGCCCCGACAGCCAGCGCGCCTCGCGTGAACGTCGCCTGCGCAGCAACTTTTTTTGACCGGTCGTCGCCGGCCTGATCACCGAACGCGTACATGACGCGCCCGACCAGACCGTTGAAACTGGTCGTCGCATATTGAACGGCATTGCCCCACGAAGTACCGCCGGGAATACCCTGCGCGGTTCGATAGCTCGGGTACGTGCCCAGACCGGCGTAGAGCTGATTGATCGTCGGCGAAAAAGTGAACGACGCGTAGAACGGATTGAACTGTGCCGACTGAAGATAAAGCAGACTGCTCTGCTGCCCAAGCGTCAGCGTGCCATAGGGAGATGCGACACCCACGAAAGCATTGCGGGAGAAAAATGAATCGCCGTTGAACGAACCGTACTGGCCGCTTTGCGGCCGGAAGAACCCTTCCACGGCAAACAGCGTTTGATATCCTCCACCGAGATCTTCGTGCCCGCCCAGTCCCCAGAACGACGTCGACAAGCCGCCCCCACCCATTTCAGCGGCGCCGGTTTTACCAGGTAAGCGCAGATAACCGACCCAGGCGTCCACGATCCCATACAACTGAACGCTCGATTGCGCATGAGCGGGAATTGCGATTGCCACCACCCCGATAGCCGCGACAAAACGGCAGAGGTCTTTCACTCTGGTGTTGCAGATAGTTTTGATCAGCATGATGTCGACTCTTGATTCGTTCGAATGACGCGCGCACGCCGCCGGCGCGATCGGGTCGACCCAGATCGCGACGCGATACGCGGACGACTTCGGCGTTATCAGGGCAAACACTGCCCCAACGGCAGCCGCTAGTCGTGGCGCAAGGAAGCCTTGATGAGATGAACCGGCGCTAGTTGGGCCGGTGTTCGAGCGATCTTCGGCAATACCAGGTCGTGGCGACCTTCAGTTTCCCGAACAGGAAGAAGTACAGCTTGATGTATTGCCCCACCAGAATGGCATTCATGAAGGTGCCTTCACGAATGAATTCCGGCTTGCCGAGAAACAGCAAGCCGATCGTTGCGCTGACCACCAGCAGTGTGCAGTCGAACGTCGTCTTGATGTTCCCCCACTTCCAGCCCATGCGGTTGAACAGCGTATTCACGAACATATCGATCGGCATCAGTACGAGATTGGCGCGGATCATCAGAAAGAGGCCGAACGCGAGCAAGGCATCTGCGCAAGCCAGCAGAGCCAGCTTGTGCCAGTACTCATCGATCACGATCGGCCGCGTCAGCATGAGGTTCAGGTCGAGGCACGACGCCAGCACGAACGCCGGAATCAACGAAGCGAACTGCTTCAACCGGAAGTCCTTCCTGAGCACCAGAAACGTCAGGAACAACATGAACAGCTCGAGCATGAAGTTGTATGTGCCCTGGCTTAGAGGCCTGTAGACGAGCGTCATCGTCCGGGTCAGGCTGCTTTGCGGCGAAATGCCGATCCCCGCGCGGATCGCGAGGCTGATGCCCAGCGTCAGAACATAGATGCCGACGATGTAGGTGATCCAGCGCCGTGTCAGGCTGCCGGTGTCGATGACTTCCGCTTCCCTTGCGTGGTGCGCCATTGCTGTCTCCAGGTCTTGCTTCGCGCTTCTTGTATGAGGCGGTAGCCTACCGCGATGATGAGGCACCGCTTGCTGCCGGGAAATCCGGCGTGGTCCGGAGTGTCTCCGCCTGTACAATCCCCGGCTCCGAGAGCCGGCGAGCAGGACGGCACTCGCCGGCGTTCGGGTTCTCCGGTGCCAGGACCGGGATCAGGCCATGAAGCCGAACCGGTCGAGAGAAATGAACAGGGTCAGCAGCTTGTTCACTACCGGTTCGCCTTCGTTGCGGTTGCCGAGTTCCTCCAGCGCCGCATCGATGTCACGGGTTGCCGTGAGCAGGTCGGTCAGGTTCATGTTGGCCATCACGCCGTAGATGTCGAGCGGCAGCACCGCCCTCACCTCCTTGTTCTCCATCACCGCGCAGCCACCGACGTAGCTGTCCACGTGCTGCAGGCAATCGCACATCTCGGTGCTGTCCTGGCCGACCGCGACGAAGTAGGCCTTCGGCGCCGGCCAGAATGTCGCCACCGCGCCGCGATCCACATACACGCCCTTGAACAGCCCGTTGACCACGTGACGCTTGCCGTTCGCGTGGCGCTGCACGACCGAGATCCGGTTCAAACGTGTTCCGCCCAGTTCCGGAACCACCTTGCCGTCCTGCAACGGCACCCAGACCTCCTGGAAGAACTTTTCATGGCCGCGGCCATAGACGTCGAACAGGTAAACCTTGGCCTGCTTGCCATCGGGCGAGACTTCCAGCGGCACGAGGTCCAGTTGATCCGGGCTCAGATCGTCGAGTCCCCGCACCGGCTGTTTCACCATGCCCGAGTAGTCGATATCGGCCTGCTTCAGCAATCTGCGATCTCGAGCGACCAGTTCGCCGTCCTTGAACACGAAGCGCGGATTGATTTTCGACAGGCTGTCGGTCAGCACGATATCGGCGAAGCGTCCCGGCGTCAGCGACCCGAACCGGTTGTCCATCCTGAACGCGCGCGCCGTGTACAGCGTCGCCATCTTGATCGCCTTGATCGGATCGATGCCCATTTCGGCACACAGCGACACGACCCAGTCCATGTGGCCTTTGGTCAGCAGCCGGTCGACCGAAATATTGTCCGCGCACAGCTGGAAGTTCTCGGCGGGCCACTTACGCTTGACGATCGCGCGCAGCATGATCTTGATGACCTCGGCGCTGCCCACGCCGAACTTGATCTGCGTCTGCAGACCGTAGCGCACGCTTTTTTCGATGTCATCTTCCTTCCAGACATCGTGGTTCGCGAATGCGCCGATGGCGGGCATGTAGTTCAGCATCATGTCCGACAGCGTCGTCACGCCCCAGTGGGTATTCATGAAGCCGCCCTTCGCACGGCCCAGCGCGGACTTGCGGAAGTCGTCGTCGTTGCCCACGCTGTAGGTGAGGTGCGCGAGCTCGCCGAGACCAATAACCGGATCCATCTTCAGCAGCGCGTCCGTCACCTCGACTGAGGTCTTCTTGCCGGGCGCGAACGCAAACACCCGATACGGCAGCCGGTCGCGATGTTCGAACAGCTGCTCGGTGGCGCGCACGGCTTCAGGGCCGGCCGCGCTCACGAAGTCGAGGCATTCGGAGAAGATCGTGGTCGTGCCGCACGGCACGATCGCCTCCGCAAATGCCGCCGGATGGGCCAGCTGCGCATCGAAGTGAATGTGCGCGTCAATCAGGCCGGGAATGGCGTACAGGCCCTCGCCGTCGAACACCTGCCGCACCTTGATCGCCGTTTCGTCGGGATTCAAGGCGACGATGCACCTGTCGTAGACGAGGATCGATCCTTGATAGACGGTTTCGCTGTGCACATCGAGGATCTGCAGGTTCTTCAGCAGAAGATCCGCTTCCTTCCTGCCGTTCAGTATTTCGAAAATGGCCCGCACCTGATCGTAGTGGGCGTGAACCTGATCGGGCTGGCCACCTGTCCTGGCGTTTCTCTCGCTAACTTCCTGGTACATGACTGATCTCGCTTTCGTCGAATAGTTAAAGCATGCGGGTTCGCTTCGCGGGTCCGCGGATGCGCCGGTGCAATGGCGTCGCGCGATGCGAACGTTGCGTCAAAGCCGGTCGATGGCCTGTTCGACCGGACCGCTAAGGACCCGATCGCCAGCGAGCGCGACTGATGCAATGAAAACGGAATCGACCGTTTCTAAAAAGCAGTGTTTTTCGAACGGAGCGTGCGCTTTTCGAGTACGATGAGCCGTCCGGGGAGGCGGGCAACCATGCTCCATTCAAGACTGCTGCGCTATATCGACGAGGTCGCACGTTGCGGTTCGATTCGCGCGGCCGGCGAGAAACTGCATGTCGCGCCTTCAGCGATCAACAAGCATCTGCTGTTACTGGAAGAAGAGATCGGCGAGCCGCTGTTCGAACGCCTGCCGCGCGGGCTGCGGCTCACACAGGCAGGGGAAATCCTCGTCGCGCACGTGCGCAGGACCATGTCGGAATACCGGCAGGCGGAAGCGGAGATCCGCAATCTCAAGACGCTGCAGAAGGGTGAAGTGATCATTGCCACCGTGACCGGGCTGGCGAGCGGCGTCGCGTCCACCGCGGCGGCGGACTTTTGCGTTCAACATCCGCACATCAAGATTTCGATCCGCGCGATGTCGGTGCGAGAAATTCTCGACGCGTTGACGAGTGGCGAAGCGGACCTCGGCCTGGGCTTCAATCTGCCGGCGTCGTCGCAACTCGAAATTCTGTGGGAAATGGACACGAGCCTTGGCGCAGTGATCGCGCCACACCACGCGCTGGCGCGCATGGAGTCGATTCCGCTCGCGCATTGCACGGCGTATCCGCTGATCTTCGCGGACCGCTCGATGCTGATCCACGGCATCGTCGCCGACAGTTTCGCGGAAGCCGGGCTCAACGTGGAGCCGGCATTCCGGACCAATTCGATCGAGACGATGAAGCGCCTCGCCGCGGCGACGGAGGCCATCGCCTTTCTCAGCAAGTACGACATCGCGGACGAGTATCGTCACGAGGTGCTGACGTACCGGCAGATTCGCGACCGCGCGTTCGGCCGGAACGCGCTCTCGCTCGTGAGACGCGAAAAACAGGGGCGCGGACTCGCGAGCCTGCTTTTCGCCGAGCAGATCATGAGCGTGCTGGGCGCGATCAGCGGGTAGGACGACATGTCGTTGCGCAACGGCGAAACCGTCAGCGCGTGCGTCGACTTTTAACCGACGCGTGACCGGCATGGTCGCCACGCTGGTCGTCATGTCGTTTTCGTATGTAGTACTACCTGCCCGCATCAAACATCGTTGACGGTCAAACTCTTCTGCATACGGCCCTTTACCTGACGGAAGCGGAAGCGGAAGCGGCAGCGAATGCTTCAAGTCCCTGTCGCTCACCTTCGTCCGGAAGGGCGGTCGATGCGGAAAGCTCACGGACATCGTCTCTCGTCGGTTCTCCGTGCGCCACTATAAAGCCGTAATCTCGCCAGGGAATCCGGACTGCGCCAACTGAAAGTTGGGAGGCGCGCCCGCGATCTGGAGTTTCACAATGACCGTGTTCCCCAGCCCGTTAACAGTCAGCACACTGCCGGCGAGCGCGATCGAGGTGACGTCGGCTTCCACTACGATCCTGTCGGTCTGTTTGAAGCCGCTGATCTTGCCCGCAAACACGCCTGGACTACGCAGCACGAGCTTTGCGTGCTTGCCGTCGAACGAGATGGTCTGCCCAGCCTCGACCGCTTCCAGCGACGCGACACTGTGGGCCTGCAGCGAGAGCGTGCCGTTATCGGTCAACGCACCGAAGCACTGCAGTTCGCCTTTGGTTGCGACGATCATCATGGGGACATCGGGGTTGGCGGCATTGGCTGGATTATCGACGCCGCCGACAAGGATCAGTTTCCCGTTGGCGGTGATCGCTCCGCCGTTGTTGGCGATTCCCTGCGTGGCGATCACGGTTCCGCTCCCCGACAGCGTGCCACCGCCGTTGATGCCCACTGCCAGCGTATCGACCGTTCCGTTCGTCAGCGATAGCGAGCCGTTCACGACGAGCCCGACGCCTGCCGACACGAAGCCATGATCCTCGACCGCCATCGAGCCGATTCCCATGTGCTGGACTTCCAGCTGGTTATCGACGATCAGGCGTGCGTTCCGCCCTTTGACCGTCACGGTGCCAATGCCCTCGGTCGTTACAACGGGGCCGCTCTGTGCCGCCTGTTCGCTTTTCGGTTCCCAGCCAATCGAGAGATTCTCTGCCACAACCAGACCGCCCGCGTCCACGTTCAGCACACCTGTCGAATTGCGGCCGACGATGATCTGACCGCGCGCAATGAGCGCCGCCTGCTGCACCTCGACTACGCCGCTGGACCCCTGATGGTTTCCGATCACCAGACACCACGGGTAGATGAGCGGATCGTCGTTTCCGACGTTCACCACGCCGCCGTCCCTGATCTTCAGCGTGGCTGCGCCGGCCTGTCCCACTGACATCGGCAGATTGCCTCCGTTGACGATCGCCTCGGGTCCTTCAACGACAAGCTTCGACGTCGAGCCGGCGAGTTCGGACATCAGGATCGCGTAGTTATCGGGCGTATGACTACCGGCGATCGCGACCGTCCCGCCGGCGTCGACCTTCATGTTGCCAATCAAAGGCGCCGCGGCACCATCGATACCGACGACGAAGTGAACCATAGGTGTGGTCAGCACTGCGCCCGGAAGCAACGTCAGCTGCTTCGCGTTAACGGGGTTGCCATACGCGGCGGTGAAGTGTCCTGCGAACTTGACCGTCTTCGTCGTGTACAGGATGTTCGGGTTACCCGTTCCCGTGATCGGCACGCCGGCGCCGTCAATCCTCGCCAGATCTTCAGGTCCTGGCGGCGCACCTGCTGAAGGCTGCCAGTTTTGAGCCGTGGAGAAATCGCCTGTGCCGGCACTTCCAGTCCATTCAAAGGCCATGATGATCTCCAATGCGCGCGTAACGCGCCGACGTGCAACCGCACCAATGCGATCAGCCGGTGGTTAGCTTGCATTGTCATCGCGAAGAATTCGACTGAACCATCGAGACAACCTGAAGAAATCGTGAATTGATCGTTATCGCGTGGAGGCGGGAGTGCAGGTGCCAGGCCGTGCCCTGGTTTCATTGCTTCGGGCTCGGATGAATTGCTCTCAAACGGGACCCGGAGATCACGACGCGCTTTGCGAATCTCCGTCGATGGGAAGCAGTTGACCAGAGATCGACCGCCCAGCATCGGATGCGAGAAAGACCGCGAGCGCCGCAATATCGACCGGATCGACGAAACGCTTGATGGACTGGTTGCCGAGCGCCGCAGCTGTTTCCTGTTCGATCGTGCGACCGCTTGCCGACGCGCGTCCCGCCAGAACCTGCTGGATGCGCGGCCCTTCGACGGCGCCGGGCAAGATCGCGTTGACCCGGATACCGAATTCACCGAGCTCGCGCGACAACGTCTTGGTGAAGCCTATGAGGCCCCATTTCGTGGTCGCATAGGGGCTTCGATTCGGATAACCGAATCGTCCGGCAAGCGACGACATGATGAGAATGACGCCCGCTCCCGATCGCTTCAGAAACGGAATGGCTTTCTGCGTCACCGTGAACGTTCCGGTGAGGTTCACGCGAAGCACGGCTTCCCACGCATCGTGGTCCATCTCTTCGACACTGGCAGTCGGTCCGGCGATGCCGGCATTGTTGACCAGCACATCCAGACCGCCAAGCGCGGAAGTGGCATCCGCGAGCATCTGTGCAACCGCTGCGCGATCCGCGACGTCGCATATCGCCGTCCTGATGCCGGGCAACTGCGCCTGCATGTGCGACAGCGCCGTCGCGTCGATATCGCAGACAAAAACGTTCGCGCCGTCCGCGACGAATGCTTCCGCAATGGCGCGCCCGATTCCGCCTGCACCGGCAGTCACCAGCACGCGCTTGCCTTTCGATGTGGTCATGAAAATCCTCGGTTCCGGTCAGGACTGCGTTCGCCGCTCAGTCGCAGGCGGCACGTACGAACGCGGGTACAGGGACAGCCTTCGGGCGTCCGTCGGTCGCCCTGATGCACAATGCGCGTGTCGCCCGGCCTTCGCAGATCAGGGTCTCACCGCGCATGATCCGGTGGCTTTGAATAAAAACCTTGCCTCGCCATTCGTCGACGCGCGTATGTATCGCCAGGCGTTCGCCGTAGGTCGCGGAGGTGACGAAGCGCGTGTGAAACTCCAGCAACGGCGCCCCGATGCAGTCGGGAAGTGCGTCCAGCTCTCGCCAGGGTGGGAGGCCGCACTGTATAAAATAATCGTGCGATGCAGCGTCCATCCAGCGCGAGAAGTTTGGGAAAAAGACAATTCCGGCCGGGTCGCAATCGCCGAATTGAACGTCAACGGAATAGACAGATTCTTTGCTCACGGATCGATGCTCCGGGTTCCAGTGCACACATTGTGCAGGTTCGACTGTCGCCACACTGTCAGCGCTGCGACAGTTCAGGTTCGGTGTGGCACGTATGGCTTCAGGGGAAAGCGATGATCAGACAGACCAAAGTCGAGACTATCGCGCTGTCGATCGACGGACTGCTTGCGCAGTCGCCATGGTTCGACACGCTGGATGAAGCCGCGAGGTCCCGCGTACGCGCCAATGCATCCGAGCGCAGCGTCGCGGCCGGCCAGTCGCTGGGCCATCATGGCGAGCGGCAGCAGATGTGGTTCGGGATGCTCGAGGGCCTCATCAAGTGGTCGATCACAGCGCGCGACGGGCACACCGTCACGCTGGGCGGCCAATCGGTCGGCAGCTGGTTCGGCGAAGGCACGCTGATTCGAAACGCGCCACGCGAATCCGATCTGATCGCACTGCGTGACAGCCGCGTCGCGCAGATTCCGCGCGCAACCTTCACCTGGCTTCGCGAGCATCAGCCTTCATTCAACGAATTTCTGCTGTTGCAGGTGAACGAGCGTCTGCACTGGTTCATGGCGGACGCGGCGGCGCATGGACTGCTCGATACCGACGGTCTCGTTGCCCGGGCACTGGTCGGCATGGTGCAACCGTTGTCCAATCCGAGCGGCGCCGGCCATTTGCCGCTGTCTCAGGAAGAGCTGGCCAACCTCGCAGCGGTCTCGCGTCAAACCTGCAACAAGGCGATGACCCGCTTCAAGAACGCCGGCCTCGTGCGCACCGAATACGGTGGAATCGTGGTGCTGGACTTGCCGGGGCTCACGGCGCTGATCCGGTAGCGTCGCGCAATTTTCCTTCGCGATCGGCAACGGGCGTCCCGGCGATCACCTGGCGTATACGCTGACGCCAACTGTCGCGGCAGCGACAGTCGCGAATGGGGCTGCCCGAAATAATGCGTGTCATACAAGACCCGGAGACACGCAATGAATCGCGCCCGTTCGCTGCCCATCGCAGCCGCGCCTGTCGGAAACCCGTCAGACCGGACGATGGAAGATGCCGTCTTTCGCACCGTCACCTGGCGCGTCATGCCGTTGGTGTTGCTCGCTTATGTCTTCGCGTTTCTCGATCGAATCAACATCGGATATGCGCAGTTGCAGATGAAGCACGATCTTGCTTTCTCCGATGCCGTCTACGGATTCGGTGCGGGCATTTTCTTCGTCACCTATCTGCTGTTCGAGGTGCCGAGCAATCTGCTGCTCGAAAAGATCGGTGCGCGACTGACGTTCCTGCGCATCATGGTGCTCTGGGGTCTCGCATCCGCCGCCACCGCTTTCGTCAAGGCTCCGTGGCAGTTCTACGGCATCCGGCTGCTGCTCGGCGTGTTCGAGGCAGGCTTCTTTCCCGGCATCATCCTGTATCTGACGTATTGGTATCCAAGCCAGCGCCGCGGTCGTGTGACGGGCCTGTTCCTGTTCGGCATGCCGATCACGGGCGTGCTTGGCGGTCCGCTGTCAGGAACCGTCATGAGCGGCATGGAAGGCGTCGGCGGCATGCATGGCTGGCAGTGGCTCTTTCTTGTCGAAGGATTGCCGACCGTCCTGCTTGGACTCCTGCTGTACTGCATGCTTCCGGACAAGCCGGCCCGCGCGCCCTGGCTCACTGATAACGGGAAAGCGCTGGTGCAATCGGTCCTGGATGCCGACCATCGGGGCGACGCGAACGCCGGACATCATGGCAGGCTCGCCGCGGCGCTCGCCGCCCCCAGAACCTACCTGCTCGCCTTCGTCTATTTCTGCTGCGCCTGCGCGGTCTATACGCTGACGTTCTGGCTGCCGACGATGATCAAAGGCCTTGGCATCGCACCGATCGCCACGATCGGCTGGTACACGGCCGTGCCGTATGTCTTTGGCGCGCTCGGCGTCATTGTCGTCAGCCGCAGCTCGGACCGGTTCAAGGAGCGTCGCTGGCACGTCGGGGGAACCTTGACACTCGGCGCCGTTGCTCTCGCGTCGACGTCCTTTCTGCACGCCGAAATCGTTCCGGTGATGACGCTCCTGTGCGTCGCCTCGTTTTTCATTTTCGGTGGCGGCTCACTGTTCTGGTCGATTCCTCCAACCTACCTCGGACGCGATGCGGCGGCCGCCGGCATCGCGGTGATCAGCTCACTCGGCATCCTGGGCGGTTTCGTCAGCCCGACGCTGATCGGCTGGATCAAGGCCGCGACCGGCAGCATTCAACTGGGTCTCTTTGCCTTGACCGCGCTCGTCATTTTCGGCGGCTTGACGATCCTGCTGGGTCTGCCGAAGAGCGCTGTCCGCGTGGGCGCAGACCACGACGCAAGCTCCCGCTAGCCACGCCCCGCGCCATGGTCGATCGTGTGACAGGCGCATTTCTTTTCCGGAGTACACCAGCATGAGCAAGCCCAAAGTCATCGTCACCGTCGCGCCGACGGGCGGTATGGCCAGCAGGAAGATGAACCCTGCCCTGCCGACGCAACCGCAGGAAATCGCCGACGACACCTACCGCTGCTTCAACGCGGGCGCAAGCGTAGTAGCCGTGCATGCGCGGCGCCCCGATGACGAGGCCACCTGCGATCCCGCCATTTACAGCCACATCAACCGGCTGATTCGCGACCGATGCGACATCGTTCTGAACAACTCCACCGGCGGCGGCATCAACGGCGACATGGTGCGCGAGCTCGACAACGGTCTGTGGGAGATTCAATGGGAAGAACGCCTGAAAGGCATGCAGGGCGATGGCGTCGAGATGTGCACGCTCGATGCGCAGACGGTGATCGCGAGCTTCGGTGGCAAGGAAATCCTGGTGGCGACGCCGCCTTCGCGTATCCGCCAGATTGCCGGGATGATGAAGGAGCGCGGCATCAAGCCTGAATGGGAGGTGTTCGGCCTCGCCGATATCGTTCAGGACGTTCAGCGCGCCATCAGCGAGGGCCTCGACGACGCCCCGCACTTCATCAATATCGTGATCGGCGCCAATGCGTTCCAGGGCGCATTGCCCTACACGCCGCGCCTGTTGCAGACCATGGTCGATCACCTGCCCCGCAACACGGTCTTCAACGTGAGCGCCATCGGCGCGGCGCAGTTGCCCGCCGCGATGAATTCGCTGCTGCTGGGCGGGCACGTGCGCGTCGGGCTGGAAGACAACCTGTACTATCGTCACGGCGAGCTGGCCACCAACGTGCAACTGGTCGAGCGGCTTGTGCGCCTGGTTCGCGAAATGGGCTATGAGCCTGCCACCCCGGCCGAGGCACGCGAGATCATCGGGCTGCGACCGTTGCGCGAACCCATCCGCGCGGCCTGCCTGGAAGCGCAGCAATGAACGGGCACGCCGGCAACGTAGCGATCGTCGGCACGGGCGTAATCGGCGCGGGCTGGGCGACGCATTTCCTCGCGCAGGGTTTCGCGGTTGCGGCGACGGACCCAGGAGAGGAAGCCGAATCACGTCTGCGTGAATGGGTCGACAACAGTTGGCCGGCGGTTGAGCGGCTGGGTCTGGCAAATGGCGCTTCGCGGCAAAATCTGACGTTCACGACCGATATTGGCGCCGCGGTCCGGCATGCCGACTTCATCCAGGAGAGCGGCCCCGAACGCATGGACGTCAAGCGTGCGTTGATCGCGGACATGGAATCGGCTGCGAACGCAGACACGATCATCGCGTCGTCGTCGTCGGGGCTATCGGTCAGCGAGATGCAAGCGGGCGCTCGACATCCGGAACGAATCGTCCTCGGACATCCGTTCAATCCTTCCCACATCATTCCGTTGGTGGAAGTTGGCGGCGGTCGCCTGACATCGCCGGAAAGCGTCGCCAGGACGATGGCGTTCTACGCAGCGACCGGCAAGAAGCCCATCAGGATCGACAAGGAAGTCAAAGGCCATATTGCCAACCGGCTCCAGGTAGCGCTTTGGCAGGAAGCCATCAGCCTGGTACGGCAGGGGATCGCGTCGGTTGAGGCCATCGACACAGCCATTGCCTACGGTCCGGGTCTTCGCTGGGCATTGCTCGGACCGTTTCTCAACCTGCATGCTTCCGGAGGTGTTGGCGGCATCGTGCATCTGCTGCAGCATCTAGGGCCTTCACAGCGTGAGTGGGCCAGAGACCTGGGCACCTATCCTGAGAACGACGACTACATCGAGATCATTGCGAAAGGCGTCGATGCGGAACTCATGCCGTACGATTTCCCCGAGATGCTCCGCCAGCGCGATCGATTGCTGATTCAGCTACTGGAGGACAAGCGCAGTCTCGCCCAGATTCCGTAAAGCTGACCAGGATCGGATCGGGCACGACGATTTCGGGTGCCGGCCTTCCGTACAATCAGATCCGCTGGATGGAGCTGTTCGATTTTCATAGTTATCCTAACTGGTCTGGCTGGATGACAAGCTGGTTGGGGAATTCGGAAGGACTGCTGCCGAGTGAATGGCTGCTGCGCGATCTTCCATTCGGGGCCGGCCGTGTCGACGGACGAGACGAACGAACGCTGCCTGATGACACGTCGCCTCGCGTCGCAGGCAGAGACGGGACCACGGTTGCAGCACGCGCGGTTTCGGGTCAATTTCGGGTAAGGGTGCCGGAAATGAACAAGGGGTCACAGATACGAATCTGTGACCCCTTGATTTTCCTGGTCGGGGCGAGAGGATTTGAACCTCCGACCACCTGCACCCCATGCAGGTACGCTACCAGGCTGCGCTACGCCCCGAAAGCACAAAAGTATAACAGACAGTTGATCCGTTTAGAACCGCCGCGGTTCACCGTTTCAGCAGATCGATGACCTTCTGCAGGTCCTTGCGCAGCTGGTCGACGTCGACCGCACTACCTGCTGCACCAGCGGCACCGCTTTTCGGTTTCGCCGCCGCGACCGCTGCCGGTGCCGGCGCCGCTTCGCGCTCGGCTGGTGCGGGCTCGTCGATCACTGCGCCGTGCGAATCGAGCCGGTTACGCGCGCCGTTGATCGTGAAGCCCTGCTCGTACAGCAGCTCGCGAATCCGGCGGATCAGCAGCACCTCGTGATGCTGGTAATAGCGGCGATTGCCCCGGCGCTTGACCGGCCGCAACTGCGTGAACTCCTGCTCCCAATAGCGCAGCACATGTGGCTTCACGCCGCATAGCTCGCTCACCTCACCGATCGTGAAATAACGCTTCGCCGGAATTGGAGGCAAGACGACTTTTTCGATCGTCGCTGTCATCGTCGGTCAGCAGTCGGGTTGATTGCGCAGGGAACAGACGAACCGCGGACGAACCGCGGCAAAAACGCTCAGCGCGAATGATACGCTCAGCGCGTGAAGCTTGCCTCCGCTCCACTTTCGACGAGCGCCTTCAGCTTCTGGCTCGCATGGAACGTGACGACGCGGCGCGCGGCGATCGGAATCGCTTCGCCGGTCTTGGGATTACGGCCGGGACGCTGCGGCTTGTCGCGCAACTGGAAGTTGCCGAAGCCGGACAGCTTCACGCTGTCGCCACTCTCGAGCGCGTCGCGGATCACTTCGAAGAATGCCTCGACCATGTCCTTCGCTTCGCGCTTGTTCAGGCCGACGTTATCGAACAGCAGCTCGGCGAGTTCGGCCTTGGTCAGCGTCGGCGTCTCGGGGGACGTCGCCACGGGCGGTGTCGGAATTTCGCGAATCATGGCGCTACGCTGCGCCGTAAGAAGGGCTTCGAAATCACTCGAGTTCATTTCATTCATATCTGTTAAATGACGCGCCGCCTCAAACGGAGGATGCCGGCGTGCCGTTTAAAGGTGAATCACGGGTTAGCCGCGCAACCGTGCGCCATAGACTCGAGCCAGGCGTTCCACCAGAACCTGGATGGCCTGATCGACCGTCTCGTCCTGAAGGGTTCCGCCAGTATCTTGCAAGGTCACACGGAACGCAAGGCTTTTCTCATGAGGTGCGAGGCTCCCGGAAGTATTTGATTTTGGACGAAATTCGTCGAAAATTGCAACCCTCTGGACGGTCCTGCAGGCGTCGTCCGACAGGGCCTTCTGGAGCTCGTCGAGCAGTGCCTGCGCCTCGATTTTCTGGTCCACGACGACCGCGATATCGCGTCGCACCGGCGGGAATTTCGATACCTCGGTCGGGTTCGGCAATGCGCGGCGAATCAGCGCGTCAGCTTCGATTTCAAACAGGATCGGCGCGTGCGGCAGATCGTATTTCTGCATCCAGCGCGGATGCAGTTCGCCGATCCAGCCCACGGCACGGCCGTCCACTTCGATGCGCGCGCTGCGTCCCGGATGCAGCGCCGGGTGCTCCGCCTTCACGTAGCGCGCCTGTAGTGGCGCGAGCAGCGCGTCGAGATCGCCCTTCACGTCGAAGAAATCGACCGCGCGCGACGCCGCGCCCCACTGCTCGTCGAGCACCGGACCATACGCGAGCGCGCCGACCATCTTCGGTTGTGCGAAGCCTTCGACCGTCAGTTCGCCCGCCTTCACCGCCGCGTCGCGCACGAACACGCGACCCGTCTCGAACACGCGCACGCGGTCCGCGCGACGGTTCAGGTTGAAGCGCAGCACGTTGATCAGGCTGCCGAACAGCGACGTGCGCATCACCGAATACTGGCTCGCGATCGGGTTCACGACGCGCACCGGATCGCTGTTGCCGGCGAAGTCCGCTTCCCACTCGGCATCGACGAAACTGAAGTTGACGGTCTCCGCGTAGTCGCGCGCGGCCAGCTCGTGGCGGATCGTGTGGATCGAGCGCTGCGTCTCGTTCGTCGCGCGCATCTCGCTCGTCGCGACCGGCGGATTCGCAGGAATCTTTTCGAAGCCGTAGATGCGCGCGACTTCCTCGATCAGGTCTTCCTCGATCTCGATGTCGAAGCGGTACGACGGCGGCATCACCGAGAACGTATCGCCGTCGCGGTCGAACGTGAGACCGAGCCGCGTGAAGATCTGCGCGATCTCGTCGGCGGAAATCTTCACGCCGATGATGCGGTTCGCGCGCTCGACGCGCATCTTCACCGGCGCGCGCTTCGGCACGTTGACGGTCTGGTCGTCGATCGGGCCGGCCGAGCCGCCGCAGATGTCGAGGATCAGCTGCGAGATCCGTTCGATGTGCTCAACGGTGGTCGCCCAGTCGACGCCGCGCTCGAAGCGGTGGCCCGCGTCCGTCGAGAAGTTGTAGCGGCGCGAGCGGCCGCGAATGCTGTCGGGCCACCAGAACGCGGCTTCGAGATAGATGTTCTGCGTGTCGAGCGAGACGGCCGTGCTGTCGCCGCCCATGATGCCCGCGAGGCTTTCGAGGTGGTGATCGTCGGCGATCACGCCGACCGTGCCGTCCACTTCCACCGTGTTGCCGTTCAGGAGCTTCAGCGACTCGCCGGGCTGACCCCAGCGCACGTCCATCGCGCCGTGGATCTTGTCGAGATCGAACACGTGAGACGGCCGGCCGAGCTCGAGCATCACGTAGTTCGAAATGTCGACGAGCGCCGAGATGCTGCGCTGTCCCGAACGTTCGAGACGCTGCACCATCCACTGCGGGGACTTCGCGCGCGCGTTCACGCCGCGGATCACGCGGCCCGAGAAGCGGCCGCAGAGATCAGGCGCGGAGATCTTCACCGGCAGCTTTTCATCGAGCGTGACCGCGACCGGCTCGAACACCGGCGACTTCAGCGGTGCGCCGGTGATGGCCGCGGTTTCGCGCGCGACGCCGAACACCGACAGACAGTCGGCCTTGTTCGGCGTCAGCTTGATCTCAAACACCGTGTCGTCGAGCGTGAGCGTCTTGCGGATGTCTTCGCCGATCGGCGTGTCTTCCGGCAGGATCAGGAGGCCGCTGTGATCTTCGGAGAGCTTCAGTTCGCGCGCGGAGCACAGCATGCCCTGGCTCTCGACGCCACGCAGCTTCGACAGCTTGATCCGGAACGGTTCGCCGCCCTCTTCGGCCGGCGGCAGTTCGGCGCCCACCAGCGCGACCGGCACCTTGATGCCGGGCGCCACGTTCGGCGCGCCGCAGACGATGTTGAGCGTCGCACCCGTGCCCGCGTCGACCTGACACACGTTGAGCTTGTCCGCGTCGGGGTGCTTGACGACTTCCAGCACGCGTCCGACGACGATCTTCGACGTGGCCGGCGCGGCGGGACGCAGATCTTCGACTTCGAGGCCCGCCATCGTCAACGCATGCGCGAGCTCGTCGGTGGAGAGCTGCGGATCGACAAACGTTCTCAGCCAGGATTCCGGGAATTGCATGGTTCAGTACGCTCTAAACAGGTTGTGGTCCACGTCGGACCGATGTCTGTGCGTGACCTCCGTCACGCGGGCGCTGCTTGCGGCCGGTCCGGTTTCGGGATGCGCTCGATGCATCGACGGTTCCGGCCGCTCTGTCCGGTCAGGCGAATTGCCGCAAGAATCGCAGATCGTTTTCGAAGAACAGACGCAGATCCTGCACGCCGTAACGCAGCATCGTCAGCCGCTCGAGGCCGCTGCCGAATGCGAAGCCGATATAGCGCTCAGGGTCCAGACCCATGTTGCGGATCACCGTCGGATGCACCTGACCCGAGCCCGAAATCTCGAGCCAGCGGCCTGCGTTCTTGCCGTGCTCGAACATCATGTCGATCTCGGCCGACGGCTCTGTGAACGGGAAATACGACGGACGGAAGCGCACGAGGATGTCGTCGCGCTCGAAGAATTTCTTCAGGAAATCGGTGTAGACGCCCTTCAGGTCCGCGAAGCTGATGTTCTCGTCGATCCACAGGCCTTCGACCTGGTTGAACATCGGCGAGTGGGTCGCATCGCTGTCGACGCGATACGTGCGGCCCGGCGCGATCACCTTGATGGGCGGCTGGTTCATCCGCGCATAGCGGACCTGCATCGGGCTTGTGTGCGTGCGCAGGAGCAGCGGGCGACCTTCGGCATCGTTGCCGTCCACGTAGAAGGTGTCCTGCATCGAACGCGCCGGATGGTTCTCGGGGCTGTTCAGCGACGTGAAGTTGTACCAGTCCGTCTCGATCTCGGGACCGTCGGCCACGTCGAAACCGATCGAGCGGAACACCTGTTCGACGCGCTCCCACGTGCGCATCACCGGGTGCAGGCTGCCGGCGCCGGGGCCGCGGCCAGGCAGCGTGACGTCGATCGCTTCGGCGGCGAGGCGCTGGTTCAGCAGCGCGTCGGCGAGCGCCTGGCGGCGCGCGGTGAGCGCGCCCTCGACCTGCTGCTTCGCGACGTTGATGCGCGCGCCTTCAGTCTTGCGCGCTTCGGGATCGAGCTTGCCCAGTGCTTTCAGGAGCTCGGTCAACGCGCCCGACTTGCCGAGGAAGCGCGCCTTCTCGTTTTCGAGCGTGGTGTTGTCCGCGGCACCGGCGAAGGCCTGCTTTGCGTCGGCGACAATCTGGTCAAGATCCATGGATGCCATATTTCAGCGTCTTTGTGCTTGTGTCAGTGGGTCAGTCGAGATGAATCGATACGTGGTGCAAAGCGTTCGGTGCGTTCCGCGCAGTGCTTTCCGCTCAGTGCAATCCGTTCTACCAACAAAAACGGGGCTCGGTGAGGAGCCCCGTTTTTGTTGCAGCGTCACCGAGACTACCGGAGTATTCGCTGCAACGAACCACGCAATACCTGCGATCGTCAGATCTCAATCAGGCTGCAACGGCGGCTTTCACCTGCTTCACGATCGCAGCAAAAGCAGCCTTGTCGAACACCGCCATGTCGGCCAGCACCTTGCGGTCGAGTTCGATCGAAGCCTTCTTCAGGCCGTTGATGAACACGCTGTACGTCATGTCGTGCTGACGCACCGCCGCGTTGATACGCGTGATCCACAGTGCGCGGAACACACGCTTCTTGTTGCGGCGATCGCGGTAGGCGTACTGGCCAGCGCGCATGACCGCCTGCTTGGCGATGCGGTAGACGTTGTTGCGGCGGCCGCGGTAACCCTTGGCCAGATTGATGATCTTCTTATGGCGGGCCCGTGCGGTAACCCCACGTTTGACTCGAGGCATGTTTCGCTCCTATGAGTGTCGGTTAAGGGTTAGGCGAACGGCAGCATCGCGCGTACGGAGTTCAGATCGGAATCATGAACTGCCGTGGCGCCGCGCAGGTGACGCTTGTTCTTGGTGGTCTTCTTGGTAAGAATGTGGCGCTTGAAGGCTTGACCGCGCTTGACGGTACCGCCCGGACGAACCACGAAGCGCTTCGCAGCGCTCTTCTTGGTCTTCATCTTCGGCATGGCAACTACTCCATTATTTGATGGACATGGGTGTGCGGCTGACTCCGCGGTTGCCCCGGCTCGCGCCGCGGCAGACTGCTTCGTCCTGAACCCGCCCTTCGAAACCCACTCCACTTGGTATGCAGCCAGTCGCGACATCCGACCGCTGCGCTTCAAAAGAACCACCTGCTCTCGCGGTGCTTCCCTGAAACCTGTGCTGCCCCGCATTCAGCTTTGGCGCCGGTGGTTCGCGGTGGTTCGACAGGAACCCTGCAACCGGCACCGCACGCGTGCGAACGACAGCTTCAATCCTCGACATACAACACACCACCCCGCACGCGAGCCGTCTTTCGACCGGCCGCCGCGCGCTGTCCCGATGAGACGGGCGGCTTTACTTCTTCTTTTTCGGCGCGAGCACCATGATCATCTGGCGCCCTTCCATCTTCGGCATCTGCTCGACCTGACCGAATTCGTCGAGGTCGGTACGCAGACGCTCCAGCATGCGCATGCCGATTTCCTGGTGGGCCATTTCGCGGCCGCGGAAACGCAACGTGATCTTCGTCTTGTCGCCCTCTTCCAGGAAGCGAGTCAGATTGCGCAGCTTGACGTTGTAGTCACCGTCGTCGGTACCCGGGCGGAATTTGACTTCCTTGACCTGGATGACCTTCTGCTTCAGCTTCGCCTCGTGCTGCTTCTTCGCTTCCTGATACTTGAACTTGCCGTAATCCATCAGGCGGCACACGGGGGGCACGGCCTGCGGGGCAATTTCAACCAGATCGACGTCCTGCTGTTCCGACATGCGGAACGCATCGGCCAGTTTCACGATGCCGAGCGGCTCATTGTCGATTCCGACGAGGCGCACTTCGGGCGCAGAGATTTCGCCGTTGATGCGATGCGACTTATCCGTAGCGATGTTGTGTTTCCTCTAAAAATTGAAAAAAACGAGCCGCGCTGCCGAAGTGGCTCACCGGAACGACTGCACGTCTTCCTGCAGACGCTCGACGAAGGCATCGACCGGCATCACACCCAGATCGACACCGCCACGGGCACGCACGGCTACCGTTTGTGCTTCACGCTCCTTGTCGCCGACCACAAGCAGATACGGCACCTTTTCGAGCGTGTGCTCACGTATTTTATAGCTAATCTTCTCGTTGCGCAAATCAGTCGCCACTCTAAGCCCTTGTTTTTGCAACGTTTGAGCGACAAGATGCGCGTATTCGGCCTGATTTTCCGCGATATTCATCACCACGGCCTGCGTCGGGGCGAGCCATGACGGCATTGCACCAGCGTGGTGCTCGATCAGGATCCCGAGGAAGCGCTCCATTGATCCGACGATTGCCCGGTGCAGCATGATGGGCCGGCGACGGCTGTTGTCTTCCGCCACGTATTCCGCGCCGAGACGCTCCGGCAGCACCATGTCGAGCTGCAGCGTGCCGCACTGCCACGAGCGGCCGAGCGCGTCCTTGATGTGGTACTCGACCTTCGGGCCGTAGAACGCGCCCTCGCCGGCCAGCTCTTCCCACGTCACGCCGCACGCGCGCAGCGCCTCGCGCAGGCCTTCTTCCGCGCGATCCCACGTTTCGTCGGTGCCGGCGCGCGAATCCGGGCGCAGCGACAGCTTGATGTCGATGTGCTCGAAGCCGAAGTCCTTGTACACGCTCATCGCGAGCGTGTTGAACGCGATCGATTCGCTGATGAACTGGTCTTCGGTACAGAAGATGTGCGCGTCGTCCTGCACGAAGCCGCGCACGCGCATCAGCCCGTGCAGCGCGCCCGATGCCTCGTTGCGATGGCACGAGCCGAACTCCGCGTAACGTAGCGGCAGATCGCGGTACGAGCGCAGCCCGTGGTTGAACACCTGCACGTGCCCCGGACAGTTCATCGGCTTGATCGCATAGTCGCGCTTCTCCGATTCCGTCGTGAACATGTTCTCGCGATAGTTCTGCCAGTGGCCCGACGCTTCCCACAGCGACCGGTCCATGATCATCGGCGTCTTGATCTCGAGATAGCCCGCCGCGTTCACGCGACGGCGCATGTACTGCTCGACCTGCTGCCACAGCGTCCAGCCCTTCGGGTGCCAGAACACCATGCCGGGCGACTCGTCCTGCATATGGAACAGGTCGAGCTGCTTGCCGAGCTTGCGATGGTCGCGCTTCTCGGCTTCTTCCAGCATGTGCAGGTACGCGTCCTGATCTTCCTTCTTCGTCCACGCGGTGCCGTAGATGCGCTGCAGCTGCTCGTTCTTCGCGTCGCCGCGCCAGTACGCGCCCGCGAGCTTCATCAGCTTGAAGACCTTCAGCTTGCCCGTGGACGGCACATGCGGACCGCGGCAAAGGTCCGTGAAAGCGCCGTGCGAGTACAGCTTGATTTCGTCGCTGGCGGGAATCGATTCGATGATCTCGGCCTTGTACTTCTCGCCGATGCTCTTGAAGTAGTCGACGGCTTCGTCGCGCGACACCACGCGGCGCGATACCGGCTCGTCTTTCTTCGCGAGCTCCTGCATGCGCTTCTCGATCTTCTCGAGGTCTTCCGGCGTGAAGGGACGGCTGTACGCGAAGTCGTAGTAGAAGCCGTTGTCGATCACCGGACCGATCGTGACCTGCGCGTCGGGATACAGGTCCTTCACCGCGTACGCGAGCAGGTGCGCCGTGGAGTGGCGGATGATGTCGAGGCCGTCCGCGTCCTTCTCCGTCACGATCGCGAGCGACGCGTCGCGATCGATCAGCGCCGACGTGTCGACCAGCTCGCCGTCGATCTTGCCGCCGAGCGCCGCCTTCGCGAGGCCGGGGCCGATCGATGCCGCCACTTCGGCGACGGTCACCGGATGTTCGTACTGTCGAACTGAACCGTCAGGCAGACGTATCGATACCATTTCGTTCTCCGTGGTGCCGGCGGCGGCACCTGCTTAACTGGTTGACCAAGCTGGTTGAGAAAAGCCGCGAGTAAAAAAAATGCGGCCCCGCTTTCGAGGGGCCGCATTCACATTTTCAACACACCGCCGGTACTGCTGTGGCGGACAAGGCGAAAGAGGTCCTCGACTAGCGTCGCTCCGAAGTGGTTTCGGTCAACGTTCGCGGTGTCATAACCTGTCTTTGCCTCGCGCTGCGCGCCTCTCGACGAACAGCAAGTACAGCTTGCGAAACCCCGGCACCTGCACATACCACCACCGGGTTTTCAGTTTTCGTTGGTAGGCTCGATTGGACTCGAACCAACGACCCCCACCATGTCAAGGTGGTGCTCTAACCAGCTGAGCTACGAGCCTGCGAAGAAACGAGATTATATGGAGCCCTCGAATGCTTGGCAAGTGTTTTTATGCACGGACATGATGAATAGCGAGCGATGCGAAACGCTGCGTCCACGCGTGTCCCACATCACGCCTTGCGCGTCGCGCGCACGACGCCCGTCACTTCGCCGAGCAGCGTGCACGCGCGCTGGATCTGCGCCGAGCTCGACACCTCGACGGTGAACTGCATGAACGCCGCGTTGCGCCGGCTCTGCGTCTTCACGCCGATCACGTTCATCTTCTCGCGCGCGAACACTTCGGAGATGTCGCGCAAGAGGCCCTGACGGTCGCTCGCCTCGATCGCCAGATCGACCGGATACACCGAGTGCCCGCGCCCGCTCATCACGTCCGCGGACCACGTGGTCTGCAGCACGCGCTCCGGCGCGCGCTCGGCCATCCGCCTGAACGTCGGGCAGTCCGCGCGATGGACCGACATGCCCTTGCCACGCGTGACGAAACCGCGGATGTCGTCCGGCGGCGCGGGACGGCAGCAGCGCGCGAGCTGCGTGAGAAGCGCATCGACACCGACGACCAGCACGCCCGTCGACGCGCCCTGCGCGACGCTCGCACCGCTGCTGCGCTTCTCGAATTGCTCCGGCGCCTCGACGTCCGCTTCCGCGGGCGGCGGCGCGTCGTGCAGCGCCTGCTCCACCAGCCGCAGGCTGAACTCTTCCTTGCCGACGACGAGGAACAGGTCGTCGGGCGACTTGAAGCCGAGCTTCGCCGCGAGCTGGTCGAGATTGACCGACGTTTTGCCCTCGCGCTGCAGCGTCTTTTCGACCATCGAGCGGCCGGCACCGATGGTGGCTTCGAGATCGACCGCGTTGAACCACGCGCGCACTTTCTGACGCGCGCGTGCGCTGTGCAGATAGCCGAGCTGCGGGTTGAGCCAGTCGCGCGATGGGCCGCCCTCCTTCACCGCGACGATCTCGACCGTCTGGCCGTTCTGCAACGGCGTATCGAGCGGCACCATCGCGCCGTCGACGCGCGCGCCGCGGCACCGGTGCCCGAGCTCGCTGTGCAGGTGATACGCGAAATCGAGCGGCGTCGCGCCGACCGGCAGCGCGATCACGCGCGCCTGCGGCGTCAGCACGTAGATGTGGTCGTCGTCGAGCGTCGCCTGGCGCAGTTGCTCCCACGGCTGGCCCCGCTGCGACGGGTCGCCGCGCTCCGACACGTCGTCCTTCCACGCAAGCAGTTGCCGCAGCCACGCGATCTTCTCGTCGTACTTCTCGTTCGCGGCGAAGTTGCCGCCGTAGCCGCGCACGCCGGCTTCCTTGTAGCGCCAGTGCGCGGCCACGCCGTACTCCGCGAACTGATGCATCTCCTGCGTGCGGATCTGCACCTCGAACGCGCGCCCGTCGTCGCCGATCACGACCGTATGCAGCGACTTGTAGCCATTCGGCTTGGGCCGCGAGATGTAGTCGTCGAACTCCTTCGGCACCGGTTGCCACAGGTGATGGACGATGCCCAGCACTGCGTAGCAATCCTTGATGTCCTGCACGATCACGCGGAATGCGCGCACGTCGTAGAGCTCGGCGAAGTCGAGATCCTTGCCGTGCATCTTGCGCCAGATGCTGTAGATATGCTTCGGGCGCCCGCTCACTTCCGCCGGGATATGCGCGGCGGCCAGTTCGCGCTCGAGCCGCGCGATCGCTTCGGCCACGTAGGTTTCGCGCTCGACGCGCTTCTCGTCGAGCAACTTCGCGATGCGCTTGTAGGTGACCGGCTCCTGGAAGCGGAACGCGAGGTCTTCGAGTTCCCACTTCAGCTGCCAGATGCCGAGCCGGTTCGCGAGCGGCGCGTAGATGTCGAGCGTCTCGCGCGCGACATCGGGCGAAGGCGTCACTTTCGCCGCGGCGTAGTAGCGCATCGACTGCAGGCGCGACGCGAGCCGGATCAGCACCACGCGAATGTCCTGCGCGAACGCGAGCAGCATCTTGCGCAGCGCCTCGACCTGCGCGCGGCGCGCGGCCTCCGCATCGCGGCCCGCTTCGGGCAGCGCGTTCTGCGCGGCGCGCAGGCTGACCGAGCCGAGCCGGAGCAGCTTGCGCACATTCGCGACAAGTTGCTCGACCTCTTCGCCGAAACGCTCGGCAATGACCCGCTCGGGCTCTTCGAGATGCGGCGTCAGCGCGAACAGCGCGGCGGCGACCACCGCCGGCGGATCGACGTTGAGCGTGCTCACGATCGCGGCCGTGCCCGCCGCGTGATCGGCCAGCAGTTCGCCCGACGCGAGCCGCGCGTCGCCCGCGTGCTCGCGCACGAACGCCAGCACGTCGTCGAACGACTGCGTGGGGGGTGGATTCGCTTCAGGCGCGGCAGTGACGGAATCGATGCTCATGACATGCTTCGCCCGCCGGCAGACGGACGAGGTGCGACGTGAAACGGAAAAATCAGCTCTTCTGCGCGGCCACGACGACGATCTCGACGAGGCACGCCGGGTTCGCGAGCTTCGATTCGACGGTTGCGCGCGGCGGCGTCGCACCCTGCGCGACCCACGTATCCCACACCGCGTTCATGCCGGCGAAGTGCACCATGTCCGAGATGTAGATCTGCACGGACAGCAGATGCGCCTTGTCGCTGTTCGCTTCCGCGAGCAGGCGGTCGATGTGGCCGAGCACTTCCTGGGTCTGGCCGGTGATGTCCTGGTTCGTGTCTTCGGCGATCTGCCCGGCGAGGTAGACCGTGCCGTTATGCACGGCGATTTCCGAAAGACGCGCGCCGACGTGATGACGGGTGACTGCCATGGTGTGTCCTGTTCGTTGAGTTCGTGGATGCAAGTTCGCTGATGCAATGACGGGCATCGCGCAAGCCTTCGCCGCGCGCAGCTTTCTATTATGACGCGTTCGGATGGCGGATCGCTTACCCGATGAAGAAACGCCGGGCGATGCCGATCTGATAGTCGTCGAGGAATGCGGGCGCGTGCCCGACGCCGGGAATCTCGACGCTCGACACCGCGTTGCCGCGCGCCACCATCTGCTGGACCGTATCGCGCGACAGCAGATCCGACTGCTCGCCACGCACCACCAGCAGCGGCCCTTCGATCGATTCGACCGAACGCCACAGCGCCGCTTCGCCGAGCGCCGCGAGTTCGGGCGTGGTCGCGGAGAACGGCTGCGCGATGCGCGGATCGTAGCGGAACTGCCATGCGCCATCGCGCTCGCACAGCAGCGGCGTGTTGATCTCGCGCCATTCGTCCGCGGAGAGCGGACCGAACGTCGCAGCGAGCGCCGCCGCGTGATCGACACCTTCCTGCAGCGAAGCGAACCGCGCGGGTTTGCCGAGATATTCGCCGATCCGCTTCACGGCCTCGGGCTCCAGATGCGGACCGACGTCGTTCAGCAGCATCCGGCGGACCGGCGAATGCTGCAGGCCACCGAGCGCGAGCCCGATCAATCCGCCCATCGACGTGCCGAACCAGTCCACTTCATCCACCCCGAGCCGCGCGATCAGCGCGACCATGTCGGCCACGTATTGCGGCACCGCGTAGAAATTCGGATCGGCGAGCCAGGACGACTGCCCGCGCCCGACCACATCCGGGCACACCACGCGGTAGGTATCGGCGAATTCGGCAGCGAGCCGGTCGAAATCGCGGCCCGAGCGCGTGAGCCCATGCACGCACACCAGCACGCGCGGATTCGACGGATCGCCCCACTCGGTGTACGCAACGCGATGCAGGCCGGCGGGACTCGCGCATTGCACGAAGCGTTGGCGCGGCAGACGGGCGGCTGGGCTGGTCATCGGAGGTCCTCGCTTGAGAAGTGCACTGCGTACGGTGAATATCGCCGGTCGATTGTAAACGCTTTGACGCAGCGCGCAGATCGGCCGAATGGCCTGGGCGCGGCTTCGATCGAGCGCGAGCGCAGGCGCAAGCGCATGCTCACGCGAGAAGCATCCACAAAAACAAAGCGGGCGAGGTCATCGCTGCCTCGCCCGCCCGTTAGCGCATCATCTCAGCGCTCGACGCGACCCTGCGCAGCCAGCGCCGCGCTACGCCGCATCAATCGCCGTTACAGCTCACTTCACCCCGCTCGCATCCAGCGGCGCCCCCGTCTTCGCCTGGATCTCGTCGACGCTCACGCCCGGCGCCAGCTCGGCGAGCTTCAGTCCGTGTTCCGTCACGTCGATCACGCCGAGATCGGTGATGATCCGGTCGACGACGCCCACGCCCGTCAGCGGCAGTGTGCATTCGCCGAGAATCTTGTGCTGGTCGCCCTTCGCGACATGCTCCATCAGCACGACGACGCGCTTCACGCCCGCGACCAGATCCATCGCGCCGCCCATGCCCTTGATCATCTTGCCCGGGATCATCCAGTTCGCGAGGTCGCCCTTCTGGCTCACCTGCATCGCGCCGAGAATGGCGAGATTGATGTGGCCGCCGCGGATCATCGCGAACGAATCCGCCGACGAGAAGATCGACGAACCCGGCAGCGTCGTCACCGTCTGTTTGCCGGCGTTGATCATGTCGGCGTCGACCTCGTCTTCCGTCGGGAACGGGCCGATGCCGAGCAGGCCGTTCTCCGACTGCAGCCACACTTCGACGCCCTTCGGCACGTGATTCGCCACCAGCGTCGGCAGGCCGATGCCGAGGTTCACATAGAAGCCGTCCTGCAGTTCCTTCGCCGCGCGCGCGGCCATTTCGTCACGATTCCAGGCCATGGTCACTCTCCTTTTGCGCGGACGGTGCGTTGTTCGATGCGCTTTTCCGGATGCGCGTTCAGCACAAGCCGTTGCACGAAGATGCCGGGCGTATGGATCGCATCCGGGTCGAGCTCGCCGACTTCCACGATCTCTTCGACTTCCGCGACCGTGATCTTGCCGGCCATCGCGCACACCGGATTGAAGTTGCGCGCGGTGCGGCGATACACCAGATTGCCGGCCTTGTCGGCCTTCCATGCCTTGACGAGCGCGACGTCCGCCGTCAGCGAGTGTTCGAGCACGTAGTGGTTCTCGCCGAACTGGCGGGTTTCCTTGCCTTCGGCGATCAGCGTGCCGAAGCCGGTGTTCGTGAAGAACGCGGGGATGCCCGCGCCGCCCGCGCGCAGCTTCTCGGCGAGCGTGCCTTGCGGCGTGAATTCGAGCTCGAGTTCGCCGGCCAGGTACTGGCGCTCGAACTCCTTGTTCTCGCCGACGTACGACGAGATCATCTTCTTGACCTGGCGCGTCGCGAGCAGCTGGCCGAGACCGAAGCCGTCCACGCCCGCGTTGTTGCTGATGCAGGTGATGCCCTTCACGCCCGAGTCGCGCAGCGCCGCGATCAGCGCTTCGGGAATGCCGCACAGGCCGAAACCGCCGACCGCGAAGGTCTGGCCGTCCTTGACGATGCCTTCGAGCGCGGCAGCCGCGCCTCCATAGACTTTGTTCATCAGTTGTCCCTTCCTCGACTGGAATTCCGCGGCGAGAACCGCTGCGCGCGCCCACTGCCGGCGCGGCCGCCCTGCGCGGTGCGAATTGTCATTCTAGTCACCTGCGCGCGGCGCTGCGGTGACGGTGCACCGCGACGCCGCCGCGCCCGGCGCACCCCACCTGCCGGACTGGCGATCTGACCGAAAGGGTACGATGCGCGGATGTTGCGGCACAATACGCAAAACTACATACAGGCGGACCCGCATTGCCGCGCTGCACTCGCCGCCAACCTGAACCGCCATGTCTGCCAAAAGCGCCGTCAAACCCGAGCCGCCCGCGCTCGACTACCGCACCGCGTTCCATCTCGCGCCGATCGGGCTCGTGCTCGCGCGCGACCGCATCATGGAAGACTGCAACGACGCGCTCGCGGCCATCTTCCGCTGCACGCGCGAGTCGTTGCTGGGCAAGTCGTTTCAGGTGCTGTATCCGTCGCCGGACGAATTCGAGCGCATCGGCGCACGCATCCGCACCACGATGACCGCGCAAGGCAGCTACGCCGACGACCGCATCATGAAGCGCGCGGACGGCGAGCTGTTCTGGTGTCACGTGACCGGCCGTTCGCTCGATCGCACCGAGCCTCACGCGGCGGGCGTATGGACCTTCGAGGATTTGAGCGCGACACGGCGCGTCGCGGTTGAACTGACGCCGCGCGAACGCGAGATCGCCGCGCAGCTCGTCACCGGCAAGACCAGCAAGCAGATCGGCCGGATTCTCGCGATCAGCTCACGCACGGTGGACGTCTACCGCGCGCGGCTGATGCGCAAGTACGACACGGGTAATGCGACCGAGCTGCTGCAACGGCTGCTCGGGCAGTAAGCGGTAAGCCCCGCAAGTCCCAGCACGCTCAGCCGTTCTTGACGAGCGCCGCGTTCTCGATGGTGGAGCGCAGCAGGTCGGGCATCGCCACCGATTTGCCGGCCGCGTAATCGATCCACACGCAGCGCGCGTTGCCGCGAGCATACAAGGTGTCCGGATCGTCCGCGCGGCGCAGCTCGAAGCCCGTATCGAAGCTGCTGCGCCCGAGCGGGCCGATCGTCATCCTGCCGATCACATCCCCCGGATAGTGCAGCTGCTTCAGAAACTCCATCGACGCATTCACGATCACCGGGCCCTGCCCTTCGTCGTTGCCGCCCAGGATGCCCAGCTGCTCGAACCAAGAGATCCGCACCTGCTCCATGTAGCGGAAATAGACCGTGTTGTTCACATGGCCGAACGCGTCCATGTCACCCCAACGGATCGGCATGCACATCTCGAGAACAGCGTGATACTCGCCCATCACCGCACTCTCGCTCACGACAGCCCGAAACCGTCATCGGCCGCGATGATCGAGCCATTGATGAACTGCGATTCATCGGCGGCGAGCAGCAGCAGCAGGCCGTCGAGATCTTCCGGCCGGCCGACGCGATGGCGCGGCAGCATCGCGACCAGCTTCTGCCCGTGATCCGTCGACCAGTGGTGATGGTTGATCTCAGTATCGATGTAGCCCGGGCAGATCGCGTTCACGTTGATGCCGTGCCTGCCCCATTCCTGCGCCATCGCCTTCGTCATGTGCACGACCGCGGCCTTGCTCATCGAGTACAGGCCGATCTGCGGCAGCACGCGCAGGCCGGCCATGGACGCGATGTTGATGATCCGGTACGGCGGCTTCTGGCCGCCGTTGCCGCGCATCATCATGCGCTTCGCGACTTCCTGCGCGACGAAGAAGGCGCCGCGCGTGTTCGTGTCGAACACGTATTCGAAATCCGCGGGGGTGACTTCGGAGAGCTTCTGCGTGGTGGACACGCCCGAGTTGTTCACGAGGATGTCGATCGTGCCGGCCTCGGTCTCCGCGTGCGCGACAGCCGAGCGGATGCTCTGGTAGTCCGTCACGTCCAGCGACACGACGTGCGCCGCGCCGCCCGATGCCTCGATTTCCGCGCGCAGTTCCTTCAGGCGCTCGGTGCGGCGGCTCGCGAGCACCACCTTCGCGCCCGCCTGCGACAGCACCTGGGCAAAGCGCTTGCCCAGTCCGCTCGACGCGCCCGTGATCAGCGCGACCTTGCCTTCCAGATTGATCGAACGGCCCATTGTCGTTCCTTTGTTCGGTGTTGGTGACAGATGCGGCGATGCCCGCCCGACGCGCCCGGTCGCGCGTTCATCATCAGGGACGATACCGTATCATAAAATAGAACGATCGTGCTAATCGTGTCGCTTCCGGTTGCAGCACCTGTATCGTTCGCTGACAATACGATCCCGAAAAAAGCATTCTAACGGTAAGAGGAGCATCGATGACCCCCGCAAGTCTCATTGAGCAGTACGGCCCGCGCGAATCGATGGAGTACGACGTCGTGATCGTCGGCGGTGGCCCGGCGGGCCTCGCGGCCGCGATCCGCCTGAAGCAGCGCGCG
>NZ_QQOA01000030.1 GCF_003443895.1 Paraburkholderia phosphatilytica
GCGGCGTGAAGGAGTCGGGCTACGGGCGTGAAGGCTCGAAGTACGGCCTCGACGACTATCTGTCGATCAAGTACCTGTGCCAGGGAGGGTTGGAATAATATGGATGCCTATCCGATCGAAGTCGAATTCCCCAACATTGCCGAGCACGCGCTCGGCAATACCGGCGTCGCGTATGTGCATACGTTCGATTCCGGCGTGGCCGGCCCGCACGTAATGATCAACGCACTCACGCACGGCAACGAGGTGTGCGGCGCGATCGTCGTGCACGAACTGCTGCGCGCGCAGCTGCGGCCTCGCCGCGGCAAGCTCACGCTGTCGTTCGCGAACGTGAAGGCCTTCGCGCGTTTCGATCCCGCGATGCCGGACAAGGCCCGCTTCGTCGATCAGGACTTCAACCGCGTATGGACCGCCGCGAAGCTCGACGATCTCGCGACGACCTCATCCGAACTCGATCGCGCCCGCGCGATGCGGCCGGTGATCGACACGGTCGACCTGCTGCTCGACCTGCATTCGATGCACGAGAAGAGCCTGCCGCTGATCGTCGCCGGCCCGCTGAAAAAAGGCACCGAACTCGCGGTGAACCTCGGCACACCCGCCACCGTGATCTGCGACGAGGGCCATCCGGAAGGCCGCCGGATGCGCGATTACGAAGGCTTCGGCGACGAAGCGAGCCCGAAGAACGCGCTGCTGATCGAATGCGGACAGCACTGGGAAAAGAACGCCGTGATCGTCGCGCACGACTGTACCGCGCGCTTCCTGCTGCTGTCGGGGATCGTCGAAGCAGGCGATCTGCCGGCCGGCTGGATCGTGCCGCTGCCCGATGAAATGCGCGTCGTGCGCGTAACGGAGCCGGTCGTCGCGAAGAGCATGGACTTTCGTTTCGCAGGCCCGTACACCGGCCTCGAAGTGTTCGACAAGGCCGGCACCGTGATCGGCTGGTCAGACGGCCAGCCAGTCGCCACGCCCTACGACGACTGCATGCTCGTGATGCCGTCGCTGCGCCAGCTGCGGCCCGGCGTCACCGTGGTCCGGCTCGGCCGGATCGAACAACGCATCGACCTCTCGCCACGCAAACAGGAAAACAACACGTGAAAGTCCAGCAGATCAAACAGGCCGTTCAACTTGCTGAACTGGAGGACTGGGGCACCGCCGGTCTGCCCGGCACGGAAGCCGCGCAGGTATCCGGACGTCAGTACGTGATTCCGGGCAGCGAAGCGATCGATACGGGCGTGTTCGAGTGCTCGCCCGGAACCTACCGGCGCTCGGTCAAACAGGCCGAGGTGATGCACTTCATCGCAGGTTCGGGCACGTTCACGCCGGACGGCGAAGACACGATCCACTTCCGCAGCGGCGATACGCTGTTCTTCGAAGCGAATACTGAAGGACTGTGGAAGGTCGACGAAACGATGCGCAAGATCTATGTGATCTTCTGAACCCGTTCAACGCATCCAACGTAATACTGAAGCCGCACGATCGAACACGATGCGCGGCTTCATTCTTTTGAACGCGCTTTGAACGCGGCGCCTTTTGAACGCACTGCGCTTCAAAAGACTCAGATCGCATCCCGCGGCCGCGGCACATCCGCGTCGACGCAGCAGACCAGCACCTCCGCGTCGCCTTTGCCAACGCTCAGGTACACGTGCCCTACCGCGCTGTCGAAGTACAGGCTGTCGCCCGGCTGCAGCGAAAACACGTCGCCGTTCTCGAAGCGCAATTCCAGCTGTCCGCCGAGCAGGAACACGAACTCCTCGCCCGCATGACGGATGTAGTCCGGAAAATCGTCGAGCGTCCGCGCGCGCACGTGTGCGCGCATCGGCACCATCCGCTTGCCCGTAAGATCGTTCGCGAGCATGCCGTACTCGTAGTTCGGCGTGTCGTAGATCATCTGCTCGCCGGACGCGGTGAACGACGGCTTCATCGGTTCCGCGGCCGTTCGCGCGCGGCGCCCGAAGATCGCATCGAAATCCAGCTGCAACGCGTGCGCGAGCGCCGCGAACTTGTCGTAGGTCAGCGCGATGTCGCCGCGCTCCGCCTTCGAGATCGTCGACAGCGCGATGCCGGAGCGCTCGGAGAGCTGCATCAGCGTGAGGCCCTGCGCCTTGCGCGCATCGCGAATCCGCGCGCCGACCGCGCCATGATCGATCTGCTCCGCAGCGGTGGGCGTAGCTGCAGTAACAGGTGAAGCGGCGGGCTTGCTACGTCGAACGACCTGTCTGGGCATCGAATCGGCTTCCTTCAGTTCAGTGAACGCGGTGCAAACATCAACAGACTGAACGAGACCGCGCGCCGGAAATGAACTGCATATCGAAATGCATCCCGGCGCATGCGGGAATTCTCGCATATGAGAAATTATTTTTTCTCGTATATGATAAACCGTCGCCCGCCTCCCTCACTGAAAGGACCCGATCGTGTCGACTCTCGCACTGGACAAGGCAGGACTCTCGAAGGCACAGGTGATTGCCGCGACCACGCTCGGCAGCGCGCTCGAGTTCTACGACTTCACGATCTACAGCTTCTTCGCGATCCAGATCGGGCAGCTGTTCTTCCCAGCCACCTCGCCCGTCAACCAGTTCCTGCTGTCGATCGGCGTATTCGGCGTCGGCTTCGTCGTGCGTCCGCTCGGCGGCATCGTGATCGGTGCGTACGCGGACCGCGTGGGGCGCAAGAAGGCGATGGTGCTGACGATCATGCTGATGGCGGCAAGCTGCGCGCTGATCGCGTTCGCGCCGGGCTACGCGACGGTCGGCCTCGCCGCGCCGTTCATCGTGCTCGCGGCGCGGTTGCTGCAAGGTTTCGCCGCCGGCGGCGAGTTCGGGCCGGGCACCACGCTGCTCGTCGAATACGCGACCGATACGACGCGCGCGTACTTCGCCAGCTGGAACTTCGCGGCGTCCGCGCTGGGTCTCGCGCTCGGCGCGTGCGTCGCCACCGCCGTCCACGCGGCGCTGCCCAAAGATGCCGTGCTCGCGTGGGGCTGGCGCGTGCCGTTCCTGCTCGGCATCGTCGCGGCGCCGGTCGGCATGCTGATCCGCCGCCGTCTCGAAGAAACGCTGCCCGCGAGCACGGGCAAAGCTCGCCATGCCGGCGCCGTGAAGGCCGCGCTCACGACCCATCTGAAGCTGACGATTCTCGGCACGTTCGCCGAGCTCGGCGGCTCCGTCTCCGTGTACATCACGGCGTTCTTCCTGCCCGCTCACGCAGTGCGCACGCTGCACCTGTCCGCCACCGCGGGCGTCGTGTCCGGCATCGTCAGCGCGCTCGTGCTGTTCGTCGCGGCGCCGGTCGCGGGGCGGCTCGCGGACCGCTACAGCCGCAAGCGCGTGCTCGTGATCTCGCGCACCGTGCTGCTGTTCACCGTCTATCCGGCATTCGCGTGGCTCGGCGCGCACCCTTCGCTGGCAACGCTGTGCGCGGTGTCGGCGTTCCTCGCGATCTTCGTCGCGGGACAGATCGTGCCGGTGCTCGTGATGATCCCGGAGCTGTTCCCGAAACACGTACGCGCAACGGGTATCGCGCTGACCTACGTGGTGAGCGCGTCGTTCTTCGGCGGCTTCTCGCCGTTCATCGCGACCTGGCTCGCGGCGCGCACCGGCAATCCGCTCGCGCCGGCGTGGTACGTCGCCGCGGCCTGCGCGATTTCGCTGGTGCCGGTCATCTGGCTGCGCGACCGCACCGGAGAAGCATTATCCTGAACACCCCTGCTTCACTGAACATTCATTCGCCTGAAGGACTTCATCATGGCAATGCATGACGAGCTGGTCAGTCTCACCGCCGTCGAACTGCGGCGGCTGATCGGCGCGAAAACCATCTCGCCCGTCGAACTGCTCGATGCCTGTATCGGACGGATCGAGGCGATCAACCCGGCGGTCAACGCCGTCACCGCGACCTGCTACCCGGCCGCGCGCGAAGCCGCGAAGGCCGCCGAACGTCAGGTGCTGAACGGCGAACCGCTCGGCCTGCTGCACGGTCTGCCGCTCGGCGTGAAAGACCTCGAGGACACCGCGGGCCTGCTCACCACCTACGGCTCGCCGGCTTCGCGCGGCAATGTGCCGACGCGCGACGTGGTGCTCGTCGAACGGCTGCGCGCGGCGGGCGCGATTCTGGTCGCGAAGACCAACGTGCCGGAGCTCGGCGCGGGCGCAAACACCCGCAACGTCGTGTGGGGCGCCACCGGCAATCCGTTCAACCCGGAGCTGAACGCGGGCGGTTCTTCGGGCGGTGCAGCCGCGGCACTCGCGTGCGACATGCTGCCGGTCTGCACCGGCTCCGATACCGGCGGCTCGTTGCGGATTCCCGCATCGAAATGCGGCGTGGTCGGCTTCCGGCCCACACCTGGGCTCGTGCCGAACTCGCGGCGGCTGCTCGGCTGGACGCCGATTTCGGTGGTCGGCCCGCTCGGCCGCACCGTGGCCGAAGCATGCCTGCAACTGGCCGCCACGGCCGGGCTGACGGCGGGCGACCCGCTCAGCTACGAAATCGATCCGCTGAGCTTCGCGACGCCGGAACCTATCGACCTGTCGACGCTGCGCATCGGCTGGACCGAAGACTTCGGCTGCTGCGATGTGGACGGCGCGATCCGCGCGCTGTTCCGTTCGCGCATGGCCGCGCTGAAGCCGATGGTTCGCACCTGCGAAGAAGTGTCGTTCGATCTCGGCGACGTGCACCGCGCGTTCGACGTGATCCGCGCCGAGAGCTTCGTGGCCGGTCTGCGCGACACCTACGAGCGCGACCCGAGCGTGCTCGGCCCGAACACGCGCGCGAACTACGAGCTCGGCGCGAAGATGACGCTCGCGGACAGCGCATGGGCGCAGGCGGAGCAGACGCGCATTTTCCGGCGCTTCCAGGCCGCGTACGAACACTACGACGTGATCCTGTCGCCGACCACGCCGGTTTCGCCGTTCCCGTGGACGCAGCTGTACGCATCGCACGTGGACGGCCGCGAGCAGGAGAACTACTACCGCTGGCTCGCGCTGACCTATGTCGTCACGCTCACGACTCATCCTGCGCTGTCGCTGCCCTGCGGTGTCGACGATGCCGGCATGCCGTTCGGATTGCAGATCATCGGGCCGTTCCATGGCGACCGCAAGACGCTCGCCGTTTCGCACGCGCTCGAACAGGCCTTCGCCGCGTCGCCCGAACTACGCCGCCCGCGCCCGGATCTGTCGAAACTCGCACAACCGACACCATCGCTTAAATCCATCGTGACGGCACCGCCCATCCTCGACTCGACCAGCAGCAACCACTCCGGTCCTTCCATGGTATGACGATGAAATTCGACACGGTCGTGCTTGGCGGCGGCATCGTCGGCGTATCGGTCGCGGTGCATCTGCAGCGGCGCGGCCGTGCGGTCGCGCTCGTCGATCGCAAGCCGCCCGGCAGCGAAACCTCGCTCGGCAACGCGGGGCTGATCCAGCGCGAAGGCGTGTATCCGTATGCGTTCCCGCGCTCGGCCGGCGCGCTGCTGCATTACGCGCGCAACCGCGCGCCCGACGTCCGCTATCACCCCCGTGCGATGCCGAAGCTCGCGCCGTTCCTGATGCGCTACTGGCAGCAGTCGGAGCCGACGCGGCACGCCGCGATCGCGCGCCACTACGCGACGCTGATCGAGCATTGCGTGAGCGAGCATCGCGAACTCGCGGAAGCGGCAGACGCCACCGCGCTGCTGCGTCACGACGGCTGGCTCAAGATCTTCCGTATACCTGAGAAATTCGATGCGGAGCTGCGCACCGCCGGGCAGTGGAATCGCGAGTACGGCGTCACCTACGAAGCGCTCGACCCTGCGGCGCTGCAACGCATCGAACCCGATCTCAGCAAAACGCTCGTCGGCGCGCTGCGCTATACCGCGTCGGATTCGGTCAGCGATCCGCAGGCGCTGGTGCGCGCGTACGCGCGCTATTTCGAGTCGCTTGGTGGCCGCGTCTTCGTCGGCGATGCGACGACGCTCGAACCGCAGTGGCGCGTGAGTACCCAGGAAGGCCCGATCGAAGCGCAATCCGTCGTAGTTGCGATGGGACCGTGGTCGGAATGGATCGCGTCGAAATACGGCTACGACCTGCCGCTCGCGGTGAAGCGCGGTTATCACATGCACTACGCGGCACGCGACGGCGCAAGTCTGCGTCACCCGGTGCTCGATGTGCAGAGCGGCTTCCTGATCACGCCGATGGCGCGCGGCATCCGCCTCACGACCGGCGTCGAACTGGGCCTGCGCGACACGGGCAAGACGCCCGTGCAACTGGCGGATGTCGAACCCGTTGCGCGCGCGCTCTTTCCGCTCGGCGAGCGCGTCGACAGCGAACCGTGGATGGGCTGCCGCCCCTGCACGCCGGACATGCTGCCCGTGATCGGCCCCGCACCGCGTCACAGCGGCATGTGGTTCGCGTTCGGCCACGCGCATCACGGGCTGACGCTCGGTCCTGTGACCGGCCGGCTGATCGCCGAGATGATGACGGGCGCGCCGACCGTGTGCGACCCCGCGCCGTTCAGCGCGAGCCGGTTTGGTGTGTGAACGTCGGCGCGCTCACTCGAGCGTGCGGATCGAGTTGCTGATGCCGCGCGCGCAGTCGATCACGGCCGGCGCGAGCTTGCGGCACGCGTCTTCGAACGCCCAGCGGCTCGTCGGCGCAACCACGTGCACCGCCGCCACCGGCCGCCCCTGACTGCCGAGCACCGGCGCCGCGATCGTCATATCTCCGATGAACAGCTCTTCGCGATTGGTCGCGTAACCCACGCGGCGCGCTTCGGCCAGCCGCTCGCCGATCTCGTCGAGCGACGTGACGGTGCGCGCCGTGTACTCGATGCGATCCATCTTCGCGAGCCGCTCGAGCGCTTCGTCCGCCGGCAGTGCCGACAGGTACGCGCGGCCGCTGCCGGTGCAGAACATCGGAATGCGGCTGCCGATCGGCATGTGGATCGGCACGAACTTGGTCGACACGAAGCGCGCGACGTAGACCATCTCGTCGTCGTCGGGTTCGGTGAGGTTGGTGGTTTCGCCCGTCACGTTGGTCAGTTCGGACAGGAACGGATTCGCGACGTCGATCAGCGTGTCCGCCGCGAGATAGTTGAAGCCGATCTGCATCACGCGCGGCGCGAGCTGGTAGCGACGCGTGACCGGATGCTTGCGGACGTAGCCAAGCCGCTCGAGCGTGTAGACCATACGCTGCGCGCTGCTCTTCGTGATCGACGTGGCCTCCGCGATTTCGGCGAGCGTCATCGTGCGGCGCTTCGCACTGAACGCGCGCAGCACGGCGAGGCCCTTTTCCAGAGACTGGTTGAACAAGAGATCGGCGGCGCTTTCAGTGGCGCTTTCAGCCGTTTTGTCGGGCGGCGGCGTGTTCATTCTGGTGAACCCGGTGTGATCGATAATTCATTCTATCGTATCGAATATCGATACCCAAAAATCTTCTTGCGATTTTTTTGATTCGTTTACGATGTATTCATCGTCGGATATTGAATCTGCGACCCGGTTTCAGCGTCTTGGCCTCTTCTGGAGATTGCTCATGATTTCGCTCGTCAAACGCCTCGCCGGTGTTGCAACCGGTCTTGCCACCTGCGTTGCGCTCGCGGCCACTCCGGCCGCCGCGTTCGCCGCGGAGCCGACCTTCAAGATCGGCGCAACGGCCACCGGCGTGCCCTTCACGTTCCTCGACGTGAAGACCGGCACGATCCAGGGAATGATGGTCGACGCGATCACGCAGGCCGGCAAGGAAGGCGGCTTCCAGGTGGACGTGCAGCAGAACGTGTTCTCGTCGCTGATTCCGTCGCTGACCACGCAGAAGATCGACGTGATCTCGGCAGCCATGCTGAAGACGGCCGCGCGCCAGCAGATCGTCGACTTCTCCGACACCGTCTACTCGTACGGCGAAGGTCTGATCGTGAAAGCCGACGACACCGGCCACTACACGTCGATGGACGATCTGAAGGGCCAGGTGGTCGGCGCGCAGGTCGGCACCGCGTTCGTCGACGCATTGAACAAGAAGGGCATCTTCAAGGAAGTGCGCACCTACGATTCGGTCGCAGACATCATGCGCGACGTGGCGCTCGGCCGCATCAAGGCCGGCTTCGGCGACCAGCCGATCATCGCGTGGCAGCTCGATCACGGCGCGAACTCGCAGGTGCGCCTGGTATCCGAGTATCAGCCGGCGGTGAAAGGCCAGGTGTGCTTCGTCGTGCGCAAGGGCGACACCACCACGCTCAATCTGCTGAACGACGCGATCAAGAAAATGAAGGCCGACGGCACGCTGCAGCAGATCCTGCAGAAGTGGCACATGAGCTGACCTGAACGCCGCGGCGGCTTATTGAGCGCGACGGCGCGCCGTTCACTGAACGGCTGGATCACTGAACCGCTGAATCATTGAACTGCGCGCCCACAGCCGAATGAAGCTGGAGATCCGATGTTCCTGCAAAACGCCATCGAGTTTCTGCCGATCCTGCTGAAGGGCGCGATCGTCACGATCGAGATCACCGTGTGCTCGTTCGTGCTGAGTTCGGTGCTCGGGCTCGTGCTGGCGCTCCTGAAGCTGTCGCGCAACCGCGCGCTGTCGACGCTCGCGAGCACCGTCATCAACCTGATCCGCGGGCTGCCGATCATCGTGCAGCTCTTCTATATCTACTTCGTGCTGCCCGACCTCGGCATCCAGCTGTCGGCCTTCCAGGCGGGCGTGGTCGGTCTCGGCGTTGCGTACTCCGCGTATCAGGCGGAGAACTTCCGCGCCGGCATCGAGGCGATCGACCACGGCCAGATCGAAGCCGCGCAGGCGCTCGGCATGCGCGCCGGCGCGATCATGCGGCGCGTGGTGCTGCCGCAGGCGTTCAAGATCGCGCTGCCGCCGTACGGCAATACGCTCGTGATGATGCTGAAGGACTCATCGGTCGCATCGACGATCACCGTGGCCGAGATCACGCGTGAAGGCCAACTGATCGCATCGTCGACATTCCAGAACATGACCGTGTTCACGCTCGTCGCGATCGTCTATCTGGTGCTCAGCCTGCCGCTGATGTTCGGCGTGAACCGCCTCGGCAAACGCCTCGGCGCGAGGAAAAGCCAATGATCGAAATCGACTCGATTCACAAGCGCTTTCACGATCATGAAGTGCTGCGCGGCGTGAGCCTGTCGGTCGGCGCCGGCGAGGTCGTGTGCCTGATCGGACCGTCGGGCTCCGGCAAATCGACGCTACTGCGCTGTATCAATGGCCTCGAAAGCTACGATCAAGGCTCGATCACAGTCAGCGGCACACGCGTCGATGCGCGCGCGAAAAACATTCACGAACTGCGGATGCGGGTGGGCATGGTGTTTCAGCGCTTCAACCTGTTCGCGCATCGCACCGCGCTCGAGAACGTGATGGAAGGCCCGCTCGTCGTGCGCAGAACACCCGCCGCGCGCGCCCGCGAACAGGCGCGCGCGCTGCTGGACAAGGTCGGCCTGTCGCATCGGATGAACGCGTATCCAGCGCAGCTGTCGGGCGGCCAGCAGCAGCGCGTTGCCATTGCCCGCGCGCTGGCGATGGAACCCGAAGCGATCCTGTTCGACGAACCAACCTCCGCGCTCGACCCCGAACTCGTCGGCGAAGTGCTGAACGTGATGCGCTCGCTCGCGCGCGACGGCATGACGATGGTGGTCGTCACCCACGAGATGGGCTTCGCGCGCGAAGTAGCGGACCGCGTGTGCTTCCTGCACGACGGCACGATCTGCGAATCCGGCGCCGCGCAGGATGTGCTCGGCCGTCCGCAGCATCCACGCACCCAGGAATTCCTGCGCCGCCTGCTCACGACAGGCGACGCGTCGCAGACCAGCCATCCGAACCCGACATGACGGAAGTGAAACCAGGCGCACCGCTGCCCGACTCGCTGTGGGCCGCGACGGCCACCGCCGGCCCGCTTACGCCACCGCTGCGCGACGATGCGTCATTCGACGTCGCGATCGTCGGCGCGGGCTTTACCGGGCTTTCGACTGCGCTGCATCTCGCCGAGCGCGGCGTGCGGGTCGGCGTGCTCGATGCAGCGGAGCCCGGCTGGGGTGCATCGGGCCGCAATGGCGGTCAGGTGATTCCCGGCCTGAAGTACGACCCCGACGAACTGGTGCGGCGCTTCGGCGCGAGCACCGCCGAGCCGCTGATCGACGTGATCGGTCGCGCGGCCGATACCGTGTTCGATCTGATCGCGAAGTACCGCATCGAATGCGCGGCAGTGCGGCGCGGATGGATCCAGCCTGCACCATCGCAGGCGATGCTCGAGACCGTCACGCGCAGAGCAAAGCAATGGGAAACACGCGGCGTGAACGTGACGCTGCTCGATGCAGCCGAAGTGTCGCGGCGACTCGGCACCCATGCGTACGTCGGCGGCTGGATCGACCAGCGCGCGGGCAGTCTGCATCCGCTCAACTACACACGCGGGCTGGCGCGCGCCGCGCAATCGCTCGGGGTGCGTGTGCATAGGCAGACGCCCGTCGTCGCGCTTTCGCGCGAGCACAACCGCTGGCGCCTCTCGACTGCGCAAGGCGCGACCGTAACCGCGGAGCGCGTCGTGATCGCGACCAACGGCTACACCGGCGCGTTGTGGCCAGGGCTGCGGCAGTCAGTGATCGCGGCGAACAGCTTCCTCGTCGCGACGCAGCCGCTCGCGCCCGCCATCGGTGGGGACATTCTTGCGGGCGGCGAAGTGGCGTCCGATTCGCGGCGCCTGCTGCTCTACTTCCGGCGCGATGCGGCCGGGCGTCTGGTGATGGGTGGCCGCGGCCCGTTCGCGGAGCCGGCGGGCGCGACGGACTGGGCACATCTTGAACGCGCGGTGGAACTCATGTATCCGCAACTGAAGGGCGTGCGCTACGACTACCGGTGGGCGGGACGCGTCGCGATCACCGCGGACTTTCTGCCGCACGTGCACGAACCTGCGCCGGGCCTCACGATCGCGCTCGGCTACAACGGTCGCGGCATCGCACTGGCAACGACGATGGGCCGGCACCTCGCTGCGCGTATTGCGGGAGACACGCGCATGCCCTCCCCGTTTCCCGTCACGGCGGTGAAGCCGATTCCGATGCATGGCTTGCAGCGGTTTTATATCACTGCGGGGGTGGCGTGGTATCGGTTGCTGGATGCGTTGGCTTGAGGGGATCAGCGTTTCACCGCGCCATCCTCGCCACCGACATCGCCGGCCGCGGGTCCATCGGCGGAAACACATTCCACGACCCGTCGTCGTGACGGAAGAACAGGATCGACAGCAGGCCGCCAGGCCGCACGGCTTCGACGCGCACGCAGCGGCGCCGGCGGGTCGCTTCGCGACCCAGGCCCACCACCCGCGCGGGCATCGCCGCGGTCGGCGCGAGCCATTTATCGACGGCCCAGTGCAGGGTTTTGCCGGACGTGCCCATGATGCTCTCCTCGTTCCTCGTCGCGCTTCACCTGATGCTTCGATCGATCCGTTCGCTACCGCTGTTCACACTGCATCCGCAGCCCAGTGCCCGAGTCCAATCCGGCGGCCGACGAATGCCGTCAGCAGACACGCCAGCGCCTGGACGCCGGCACGCGGATGCGTGAGGCACACATGCACCTGTTCGCTGCGGCTTTCGCCGAGCAGGCACCACATGCAGAAGTGTTCGCAGTTGTTGGTCAGCAGGCGGTAGCGGTTTTCGCCGAGGCGCGAACGCGCGCGGCCCACCGTTTCGTCGCTGGAATACTTCGGAAAGGGATGCGGCCGGACGGAAACCTCATGGCCCGCCGCGAACTGTTCGAGCGGCACTTCTTCGACCGGACCGCGATGCGCGGACTTTGCGAAGCCCGCGTAGTGAATGACCAGGCCGTTGCCGACGTAGATGCCGTGATGCTCGTAACCGCGACGCTGCGTGACGAGGTGTGCGCCGACAGCGGGTTCGTCGCCGCCATCCTCCAGCGCGACGTCCGCTGCTGCGTAGGCCGCCGCGCGGGAGCTCGAATCGTTGCGCGGCTGGTGAAGGTTGCGGTTCATGGCGGGTCCCGGTATCCGGTTCAGAAAGGCCAACACTGTTGCAGCCTCTTTTGCATCAACCGGGCCAGTCGTCACAAACCATTGATTACTCGCTGTTTTCCTTCTTTTTCGTAGTCCTCGACAATGCAGCTTGTCGGTTGAAGGCCAACAGAATTCTGGGCAGTTGTGTTGTGTAGCGCCCATCATTTCGCCGCGACTCCGCACCCGCGGCGGTGCTCGTCAAAGTGTTGGCCGTCCCACCAGTCGCCGCGACTTTCCGTTGGGCCTCAACCAACGACTACCTCGCCTGCATCGCCGATCAAGCAAGACGTATCCGCTGTCTCCCGCATCCCGCAAGGCCGCGTGCGAAAGCCCATACAGGCGCCGCAATCTGGCATACCCTTTGCACCTACAGGCGCATCGCTTCCCGGGTTGCATCGCACGCAACCAGCAACCCGCAACCGCCTTCATGGAGAAACCGGAGACACGTCATGGCTTCCCTCACCATCAACGATCTTCCCCACAGCCAGGCCCTCGATCGCAAGGCAATGTCCGCGATCAGCGGCGGTGGCGGCGCACCGTGGGTGTTCGGCTGGATCACGCCCTACGTCAGCGAGACGCCGAGCGTGGGCCCCGTCGTGAACCTCTACGACGTCACGAACAACTACTACGCGAACCAGATGATCAACCAGTTTCAGAACGTCGACGTTCGCAACACCGGCTCCAACTCGAACATCACGGTTTCGCCCGACGCGCGCAGCAGAAACCTGGTGTAGCGATCGTGACCTGCGCCAGCCAATTCCGGTGGGCGTCGGCGGCACGCTCCGATACCGGACGGGTACGCGAGATCAACGAGGACGCCTGCCTCGACCAGCCGCAACGCGGCCGCTGGGCTGTGGCCGACGGCATGGGCGGGCACGCGGTGGGCGACGTCGCGAGCCGGCTCGTGATCGATGCGCTCGGCGAGTTGCCGGACACGGGCGGCATCCGCAGGTCGATCGCCGCGGCGCGCCTGCGGTTGCAGAACGCGAACCGGATGCTGCGCGAAGAAGCGAGCCGCCGCCAGGTGCAGCGCATCGGTTCGACGGTCGTCGTGCTGATTGCGTGCGATCGTTTCTGCGGCTACCTGTGGGCCGGCGACAGCCGTATCTATCTGCTGCGGCAAGGCGAGTTGCGTCAGTTGACGCGCGATCACAGCCAGGTGGAAGCGCTGCGTCAGTCCGGTCATCTGACCGACGATGAAGCGCGCAATCATCCGGCGCAGCACGTGATCACGCGCGCAGTGGGCGCGACGGATCATCTGGTGCTGGACGACGATGCGATCGAAGTCGCGGACGGCGACGTGTTCCTGCTATGCAGCGACGGTCTGACCAACGAGGTCACGCACGAAGAAATACTGCGGACGCTCGCGACCGTAGAGTGCAGGCACGCGCCGGACGAGCTCGTCGACATCGCGCTGTCGCGCGGTGGCCGTGACAATATCACCGCGGTAGTCGTGCACGCGGAAGACCCGCACGCGACCGATAAAACCCTGCTGAACCCGGCGCCCTAGCGATCTGACGATCTAACCAAGACCCTAACGCGAGTCGGCATCGTCGCCGCTTGCCGACATGTCTTTGCGCCCGTTGTCCTGCGCATGCTGCCGGCGGAAATCTTTCGAATGCAGGCCATGCTTCTTGAGCAGCATCTGCAGATGCGAGCGGTTCATGTCGACGCGCCGCGCGAGTTCGGCCACCGTGCCGCCCACTTCCTGCAAACCCCGTTGCAGGAACGCTTTCTCCGCCTCGTCGCTCGCGGCCCGCTTCGCATCGCTCAGCGACAGCAGATTCGTCACACTCGCGGCACCGTTTCCCGTGCCGCTGCCGGCCTCCGCCGCATCGCCGCGCAGCCATGGCGACGCTGGCTGCGTGGGACGCATGTCGGACGGCAGATGCTCGACGTCCGCGATGTCGCCCGCGAGACACGAGACGCGATACATCACATTGCGCAGCTCGCGGATGTTGCCCGGCCACGCGTACGACAGCAGAAAGTCCCGCAGTTTAGGGGTGATCCTGACGGGGCGGCGCTTTAGCGTGCCCGCCGCTTCGTCGCCGAAGTACTGGATCAGCAGCGGGATTTCGTCGCGCCGTTCGCGCAGTGCGGGCAGCGTGACGTGAATCACGCTCAACCGGTAGAACAGGTCTTCGCGGAACGTACCTTCTTCGCTCAGCTTGCGCAGATTGCGATTGGTTGCCGCGACGATGCGCGTATCCACGGCGATAGGTTCATCGGAACCCACGCGCTGGATCTCGTGCGCCTCGAGTACGCGCAGCAGCTTCACCTGCCCCGGCAGCGGCAACTCGCCGATCTCATCCAGAAAGATCGTGCCCGTGTGCGCGCTTTCGAATTTGCCTTTGCGGTCGTTCGTCGCGCCGGTGAACGCGCCCTTCCGATGGCCGAACAGTTCCGACTCAAGCAGGTTGTCGGGAATCGCGCCGCAGTTCACGGAAATGAACGGCTTGTCGGATCGGCTGCCGTTCGCATGAATCACCTTCGCCATCAACTCCTTGCCCGTGCCGCTTTCGCCGTCGATCAGCACCGGGAGATCGGTCGGCGCAGCTTTTTCCGCAATTTCCAGTGCTTCGAGCAGCTTCGGGTTGTCGCCGAACGTGCCTTCGAACACGAAGCTGCGCGCGAGCAACGCCTGCCGCCGCGCGCCGCGCGACTGCTCGGCCCGCAACGGCTCGACGACGGCCGCCTGCACGAAGCGCTCCTTGTGCGACATCTGCATCACTTCGTCGCGCAGCGTGCTCGCCTGTTTCAGCAGCTTCTCGATGTCGGCGCGTTCGAGCCGCGACGACCAGCGCAGCGTCGAGCGCAGGATCTCGATCTTTTCGATCAATCCCGCGTACGACATCGCGAAGCCGCTTTCCTCTAGCTGGTCGAGTATCTTCATCATGCGTTCAACTGTTTCTGGACGAGCTGGTAATACATGCCCTTCCGGTTGACCAGTTCCTCGTGGCGCCCCTGCTCGACGATCGCGCCTTCATACAGCACGAGGATCTTGTCCGCGCGCATGATCGTGCTGAGCCGGTGTGCGATGACGATGGCCGTGCGCCCTTTGAGGATCTCGTGCATGTTGCTGAGAATATTGCTTTCCGACTGCGCATCGAGCGCCGACGTCGCCTCGTCGAAGACCAGCAGACGCGGGTCGTGATACAGCGCGCGCGCAATGCAGAGCCGCTGGATCTGGCCGCCCGACAGACCCAGCCCGCGCTCGCCCACCACCTGCTCGTAGCCGAGCGGCAGCCGGCTGATGAACGCGTGCGCATCGGCCATCTTCGCAACTTCCTCGATACGCCGGCGATCCGGCGTTTCGTCGCCGCTCGCGATGTTCTCCGCGATCGTGCCGGAAAACAGCAGGTTGCTCTGCATCACGTAGCCGATCTGCGCGCGGTAGAACGCCTTGTCGATCACGTTCATGTCGTAGCCGTCCACGGTCATGTTGCCGTCGCTCGGCATGTAGAAACCTACGAGCAGCTTCGCGAGCGTGGTCTTGCCCGAACCGCTGCGTCCTACCACCGCAACGAGCTCTCCAGGCTTGATGTCGAAGCTGATGTTCTCCAGCACGTACGCGCCGTCGTTCTCGCCATAGCGGAAGTACACGCCGTTCAGGCTGATCTCGCCGCGCAGGTCCGGCAACATCACGCGCGACGGCAGCTCTTCCGGCTTCTGCTCGGGCTCGATGTCCAGCACGTCGCCGAGCCGCTCCATCGCCACGCCGGCGTCGTTCAGCATGCTCCACAACCCGACGAGCCCCATCAGCGGCGTGAGCACGCTGCCCATGAACGCATTGAACGCAATCAGCTGGCCGATCGTCATCTCGCGCGCCAGCACCAGGTTCGCGCCAACCCACAGGATCGCGATCGTCGTCGTGGCGTTCAGCAACTGACTGACAAAGCCGATCCGGATATTGAACGCCTGCGCGCGGTACTGCACCTCCAGCGCCTTCGCGTATTTGCGTTCCCAGCGCAGCCGCACCGGCCGTTCGATGCCCATCCCCTTCACAGTCTCGACGCCCGAAAGCGCCTCCATCAGAAACGACTTCGCATCCGTCGACGCGGTGAACGTCTCGCGCGCGAAACGCTTGATGCGCGGCGTCGCGATCAGCGTCAAGCCCATGATCGGAATCACGAACGCGATCAGCACGAACGTCATCTTCGCGTTGTAGAAGAACATGATCGCGAAGTAGATGAACACCATCAGCAGATTGAGTGCGGTCGTCACCGTCGATTCGGTCAGGAACGCGCGGATGGTCTGGTTCTCCTGGAAGCGCGCGAAGATATCGCCGGTCTTGCGTTTCGCGAAGAACGAGAACGGCAGCGACAACGTATGGCGGAAGAACTGCGACATCATCGAGAAGTCCATGTTGCGGACCATGAAGTTCGACAGATACGCGCGGATCATCGCCGTCAGCTGCGAAAACAGGTTCGTGATCACGAGCCCGAGTATCAGCAGATGCAGAAGGCTCACGTTCTGATGGACGATCACGCCGTCCAGGATGTTCTGGATGATGAGCGGCGGCGCCACGCCCAGCACCTGGATCACGAACGTAGCGAGGAACAGGTGCAGCAGGATCTTCCGGTACGGCGCCAGATAGCCGACGAAACGCAGCCACGGCGAGCGCGTCGCCGACAGGTGCAGCAGGTTCGGCCCGGGCGTGAACAGCAGGCAGGTGCCGCTCCAGCCGCGTTCGAAATCTTCGAGGTTCAGCTTGCGAAAACCCAGTGCGGGATCGGCTAGCCACACGTGGCGTTTCGATACGCCGTACACGATCACGTAGTGGTAGCCCTCCCAGTGCACGATGAACGGCAGCTCGAAACCGCGCAGCGAATCGAACGTGCATTGCACGCCGCGCGCGGTAAAGCCCAGCGATTCGCCGGCGCGCGCGAGGCTGTCGAGCGTCGCGCCCTGCGTCGTCACGTTCGCCAGTTCGCGCAGCTTGCCGAGCGTCATCGGAATGCCGTAGTGCCGGCAGATCATCGCGAGGCACGCGGCGCCGCAGTCCATCTCTTCGGCCTGCTCGACGAGCGCGAAGCGGCGGATCACCCGTTCGCCCACTTCCGGCTTCGTGTGCAGATCGAGCCTGAGCGGTTGCCTGCGGCGCTGCTCGATGCGCTTCTGGCGATCCAGCTCGCGCTCCGCGTACTTGATGCGTTCGTCCAGCACCTCGCGCAGCTTCGGATTGCGCTCGAGGATGAAATGAACCGTGCGTTCCGGAATCACCAGCAGCCGCGTGTCGGTCACCGCGATCGCGGAAGCCGGCTGCTCCTGACGCATCAGGCAGGCCTTCTCACCGAATATCTCGCCCTCGCGCAGCGTGGCGATCGTGAAGTCGTGGCCGTCCTCGTTGCGCACGATCCGCACTTCGCCCTGCCGCACCACATAGAGCCGCCGGTCCTCGCGCGAGTCCTGGCGAAAAATCTCCTTGCCCGCGGCCACGCGCTTCACGCCGACGCTGCGCACGTATTCTTCGAGTTCCGCCTTGTTCAGCTTGCCGCGCAGATCGAACAGCCGCGCGACGAAACCACCCGCGGAATTGATCGCCACATAGCTCGCGACGAACGCCAGCGCCGCCTGGTTCGCGGCCATTGCAGGCTCGATCGCCGAGCGCGGGATGAACAGCAGCTCCGTCTTGCCGGAGGACCGCACCGATGCTTCGTGCGCGTACGAGCGCAGCATCGCGATTTCGGAGAACACTTCGCCCTGCTTGCGCACGCCCATGCTGATCTCTTTGCCGTGTTCCTCGGTAAAGAGCCGCACCGAGCCGGACTTGATCACATGGAGACCGTCGGCCGCTTCGCCCGCATTGCAGACGGTTTCGCCGAACGAACAGAAGCGCGACTGCGCCAGCTGCGCGAACGATTCGATCTCGTCGCGCGTGAACGGCGAGAAGATTTCCACCGACGCGAGAAAGTCGGCAAGAGGCTGCGTGGTTTGCGGTGCATCCATGATGCTCATCGTCCCCGGCAGCGGCGCGCGCCGCTCAAAGCGATTCGATCACATGTTCCTGCGCGCGCGTCATCAGCCACTCCTCGCGCAACAGGCGTTTGATTTCCGCCGAAACGTCGGCGTCGAGCTGCGCCGGATATTTCGCGGTCACCGCGAAAATCTCGAAGCACGAACGGTCCAGCGATGCGAACGGCCCCAGCAGTTCGCCCACCTCGGCGTTGAAGATCTTCGCTTCGATGTCAGGCTTCAGCGAACCGCGCAGCACCTTGCCGATCACACCGCCCGAGCCTTTCGTGTCCGCGATCGAATGCTCGCGCGCCATCTCCGCAAATGCATCCGGGTCTTCGCGCAGGTACGAGATCATCTCCTTCGCCTTTCCTTCGTCGTCGAGCAGGATATGGCTCACCTCGATCGCATCGAACTTCGGCGAATTCATCGAGAAGTACTCTTCGACCGCCCCGTTATCGCCGATGCTTTCGAGCATCCGCTCCTGATACAGGCTGTCCGTGATGAACGCTTCGAATTCGTCGAGACTCACCTTCAGCGCATCGAGATACTGATTCATGTCCGCGGCACGATGCAGACCACGCACGCGCCGGAACTGGTCCGCGCGCTGCTGGATGTCGTCTTCGCTGATCCTGACGCCGTGCTTTTTCGCGGCGTGCACGGTCAGCTTGTCGCGCACCAGCTGCTCGATCAGGCTTTCGAACTGTCCCGTCAACTTCAGCAGCCTGACGAATTCGCCGACATCCACGACTTCATCGTCGATTCTCACGATCGCGGTCATCGCTCGCTCCTCTGGTCGTCGTCCGGATCGATTGGCGGCCCGACGGTTGGTGTTGTCGTATCAACGCGTTGTCGAAGCTATCCGGCCAGCTGCCTGAACGGATCGAGCCCAAGATCGATCAGCCGCCGCTCGCGCACGACGATCTCGGCGCTCGCCGTCATTCCATAGCGCAGCGGATAGCGGTTTTCCGCGACCTGGTAGTAGTCTCGCGACGGCGCCACGCGGGCTTCGTATACCGGTTGCTTGTCCTGCACCGAAGGTTTCGTCGCCGGCGAAATATAGACGAGCGTGCCGTCGATCACCCCATAGCGCTGATACGGAAACGCGTTGAACTTCAGCTTGACGGGCATGCCTTCGTGCAGAAACGCGCGGTCGTGCTCGGCAATCTCGATCTTCAGCACCTGGCGCGCATCCTTCGGCGCAATCGCGCCAAGCGGCGTATTCGCCTGGATCTTGTCGCCCGCCTGGGTCGACGTGACGTCCGTGATCACGCCCGACGTGGGCGCGAGAATGAGCAGGAAGTTGTCCTTGTCGATGTTCTCGAAGCGGATGCGGGCGGCGGCATCGGAGGCAAGGCGCGCGGTCTGCAGCTGCAGGCGCAGCTTTTCCTCGGTAGTGGTGATGTCGCGCACTGCGTCGTCGTACTGGAGTTGCAGCGACGTCGCCTGCTGGCCGCTCGTTTCGAGCTGCGCGTTCGCTTCCGAATATTCGTGGCTCAGCTTGAGATCGAGCTCGGTCAACTTCGACTGCGCGACGCGGTACGCGTTTTCCGCTTCCAGATACGCGTTTCGCTTCGCGTCCGCCTGCAGTTCGGCGACACCGCCGCCGCCCGGCTGCGCGAGCAGACGCGAGTACTTGTCCGCTTCCTCGCGCGCGGCATCGCGCGCACGGCGCGTGTTGTCGAGCGTGCTGCGCGCTTCCTCGAGCTCGGCCTTCTGCCCTTCGGCGAGCTTCGTCGTGCCTTCGGTAATGCGGTTTTCGTGCTGACGCTCTTCCACTTCGAGCTGGTCCTTGAGCGCGGCGGCCTTGCGCTCCATCAGCTCTTTCTTCTGCGGAAAGTCCTTCCATTCGCGCTCCGCGTCTTCGAGCTTCAGCTGCGCCTGCAATGCGTTGGTGGCCGCCTCGATCGCGCCACGCGCATTCAGGCGCGCGAGCACATCGCCCTTCGATACGGGTTGTCCCTCGGCGATGTAGAGGTCCGTCAGTTCGCCGTCGATCGGTGCATAGATGCGCCGCACGTCCGACTCCGGCGCGAGCGTGCCCTGCGCGGTAACGATCACGTCGGCGCGCCCGAAGAACGACCAGAGCAGCCCCGCCACGACGAGTGCGACCATGGTCAGCACGAGCGCCTGCGCGATCTTCGCGGGCTCCGCCGTGAGGATCGCGACGCCCTCGGCACTGTGATCTTCCAGCGCCTCGTGCAGCGATTTAGGGAGACTGTCGCGTTTCACTGCCATCGCCTCCAATCAATGCGAGCTTGGATTTCAGCAAGGCCGGGTCGAGCACCATGCGCAGTTCGTCGAGCGAGCGCCGCTGCAGCTGCGTTTCGGCCTCGATGTCGCTCGACAGCTGGTCCGCGCCTGCGGGATGCGGCGCTTTGAGCTGCGTGAACACGCGCATGCCCTGCTGCACGTCGCCATTCGCTTCGGACAACAGATGCGCCTGGTTGCGGAAGCCGTCCGAGATACCCGACTCCAGACGCTGCGTGCCGCCGATCGCGCCATTCGCGCGATATTGCCGCCACAGCGTTTGCGCATGCGCGATTTCATCGTTCGCATGCGCGAGTGCCCGGTCGCGCAATGCGTCGACGTCCGCCTGGATCGCTCGCGCGTAATACACGTCGTCCGCGGGATCGATCGCCGCGTAGAACGCGAGCAGCTTGTCGTCATGACTCGCGCTACCGCGACTCTTCTGCAGATCGGCGAACTGCGCGAGCACGCTCTTTCTGCGCGCCAGATCCGCGGTCATCATGTCGGACCACGGGCCCGCCGGCATCGCGGCGAGTCCATCCAGCGCACGCTGGCTGTCGCCGTTGCGCCAAGCCGCGCTGACAGCGTCATAGCGCGCAACCACGTCGGCGGACGGCAAACGGCTCGCGGCCAGCTGACGGTACTGCGCCTCAAACGGCGGCGTCGTGAAGCGCGCCTCGTGCATCGCCGCCAGCAGCGGCGCAAGGTGCCGCGCGCGCAACGCGTCCAGTAGCTGCGTGTATTGCCGCAGATCCGCGCGCACCGCATCGAGCCCGGCGAGACGCGGGTAGCGTTGCGCATCGTCGTCGAGCACGGCCGGCAGCGCCTGCGGATCGTCGCGCGCGAGCTCCGTCGCGATCGTCGCATCGAGCCGGTCGATCGCCGCGAGGTATACGGAATCGTCGCTCTGCAGTTTGCGCAAGTGGCTCATCGCAAGCGCGTAGGGTTCGGCGAACTCGGGCACGTAAGACGCGATGCGATCCAGCACGCGTTGATGGCCCTTCGCGTCGTCGTTCCAGCGATGCAGCAGATCGCGGATCCGGCTTTCGTCTGCGTAGATACGAATCGGTGCATCCGGACCGCCACGGCCCACGACGAAGCGCTCGAGATCGCCGACCCACTGCAGCTGATCGATCAGCGTGGTCGCATCCGTATTGCCGTTGCCCAGGTCACGCATGCCGTCGACCAGCGTCGTTGCATGATCGAACTGCCGCCCGCGCAATGCCGCGAGCCAGCCGGGCACGCGCGCCTTCATCAACGCCTCGCTTGCGAGCGAGCGGATCGACTCGCCGGCAGGGTGCTGCTTGAGCCACGAAGCGGCGGCATCGGCGGCGGCTTCGTACTGGCCGGCGGCTAGCAGCCCTTTCACCTGGCGCTCGCGCTCGCCGTGCAGATAGATTCCAACGGCGATACCCGCGACGATCACGCACACGCCGAGCGCGCCCCACCCGATGCGTCGCATCATTGAATGGTCGCCGGCGGAGAAGGTGCGCGCCAGTTCGGCCGCGAGAATCTGCCAGCGGCGGCGCGGCGTGCGCGCGGGCGCTTCGGGCTCTGCCTTTGGCGCAATGGCGGCCGCCTCGACGTTGATTTCGTCCTCGCGCTGCAACGCGCGGTCGACACAGAAGATGTCGAGAAACGAATGTGCAGCGCCGACGAAGGTGGTCTTGTCGGGGTCGATTGCAGGCAATGGCGCAGCTTCGGGCGGCTGATCGACCGCAGCGACCGCAGCAATTGCAGCGACGGGCGCCGCGCCCAGCGCGGTTTGCGTGACGGTCGGCTCCGCTTCGAAAGCTTCCTGCAGCAGGACCCGATAGACGAAGTGGTCGCCACCGAAACCGATCACGTCGCCATCCTGCAGCGGATGCGCCGAATCGCCGAGACGCTCGCCATTCACGAACGTGCCATTCGTGCTGCCGAGATCTTCGATCCACGGCTCGCCGCCCTTCAGGAAAATATGCGCGTGGCGCCGCGAAATATAGTTGACCTGATGGGGATAGCGGTCTTTGTAGCGCGCGAACAGTTCGTCGGTCTTGCTGACCAGAAACGGAAACGCGGCCACGTCGATCGGTTCGAGACCGAGATCGGCGCGTTCAGGCTGCAACGCGATCGTCACGTGCTGTGCGCCGCGCGCGGATAGCGGACCCGACGGCCGCGTCTCGATCGCCACGCGATACGTCAACGCGTTGCCGAAGCTCAACTCGTCGCCGGCGCGTACGCGCGACGGTGTCTGCCGCACCGCTGTACCGTTCACGCAGGTGCCGTTCTTGCTGTCCAGATCCGCGACGAAGATCGCGCCCTGCTCGACGAACAGACGCGCGTGACGGCGCGACAATTTGGTGACGAGCTCCTGCGGATAACCGGCAAACGGCGCTTCGCTGCGACCGATCGCGAACAGTTCGTCGGCGATGCGGATCGCACCGAGGGACGGATGCGAGGTGGGCAGCAGCAGGACGTCGAACTCCTGGTCCAGAGCCGCCCACATCTCAGCAATCGGAGCTTCGCCGGGGTTCATCTCTCAGCATCACCGGGCGTGGACGACTGTCGCGAACGACAGGATCGGGGCATCGAGTTGCACGCAAAGCGCAGTGCACTCGACACAACGTTCATGCTGACAGCTATCGAAGAAGTTTAAGTCACGCATGGTGTTAGTCAATTGTCGGGTCGCGTGGTGCGCGTGCCATCGCACGGTCGCACGGTCGATGCCGTAGCAGAACGAACATTCGTCTATTGCTTCGCTTGCGTTTGCGCTTCGACGTCGACAGCGGGCCAGCCGCCGCCGAGCGCCTTGTAGAGCAGCACCGTATCCGCAAGAATCTCCTGATGATTCGCGAGTACGTCGAGCTGTGCCTGAAGCAGCGTGCGCTCCGTTTCGAACACTTCGAGCTGCGATACCACGCCTTCATGCAACTGCGCTTCGATCTGGTCCGCAACGAGCCGCAGCCGCTGCACTTCCTGCAGGAGCTCGACACGCTGCTGCCGGTGCGCATCGAGATTGACGAGCGCGGTTTCCACTTCCTCGAATGCGCCCATCACCGTCTGACGATACTGCTGCTCGGCGACGCCCGATTGCGCTTCAGTCGTCTTCACATGCGCACGCACGCTCGGGTCGAGCAGCGGAATGTCGATGCTCGGCATCAGGCCAAACGTGAACGACTTGAGCAGATCGGACAGCGCGAAGCTCGCGGTGCCCCCATGTCCGGTCAGGCTGATGGTGGGCAGCTGCGCAAGCTTTGCTTCGCCCACCAACTTGTACGCTTCGAGCACGCGAAACTCCGCCGCCACGATGTCCGGCCTGCGCGACAGCAGCTGCGCGGGCAAACCTGCGGGCACCGGCGGCAACTGCACGCGCTGCTGCAGGTGGCCCGCAGGCACTTCGAATTCGCCCGCCGGCACACCGATCAACGTGCACAGCGCGTTGTTCGCCACCTTGCGCGAGCGGCGCAGGTCCATCAGATCCTTCGTTAGACGATTGATCTCCGCCTGCTGGCGAATCACCTGCGTCTGCGGGATCAGACCGTTGCGGCTCAGGCCGTCGTAGATTGCTAGAATCTGCTTGTTCTCGTCGACCATCTTCTGCTGCGCGACGATCTGGTCGTCGAACTGGAGAATCTGGAAATACGTGGTCGCGACGTTCGACACCAGTTCGAGATAGCCCGCGCGCCAGTCCGCTTCCGTTGCGTGGAATTCGGCCGTCTGCGCCTGCACGCCCTTCTCGACCTTGCCCCAGATGTCGATGTCCCAGTTCACCTGGCCAGCAAGGTTGTACTGCTTCGAGAACGGCTGAGACGTAACCTTTTGGAAATTCGCTCCCGCGCCGAGATCCGCGCTGGGCAGTGCGCCCGCGTTCGCTTCGGCGATCTCCGCGTGCGCCACGTCGATGCGCGCAGCCAGCACCTTGATGTCGAAATTGCCGCCGATCGCCTTGTCGATCAACGTGTTCAGATACGGGTCCTGGAAGGTCTTCCACCAGTCGGGTTCGATCGTGGCGGCAGGCGAGACGAGCGTGCCCGTCTTGTCCGACCATGACGTTTTCGCCGGCGTATCGGGACGCTTGTAGTCGGCCACGTGCACGTCCACGCATGCGCCCAGCAGCAACGCCGCGCTCACGGCAGCGGTTCGTACGACGATGCGCGAGCAGCGGGAAAAGCAGGAATCTGACGATACGTACACGATATTCTCCGATCTTGATCAGGTATCGCGCAGTCGGATCGCACCATCGGATGAAGGCAAAGCGGGGCCACCAGCTTTTACGGCTGCGGGATATCCGTTTGCGTGGAGTGCGTGCGGTGATGCTGCGGATGCGTGTGTGAGAAAACGAATTGCTGTGTTGGTCTTTTGATGCTGCGTTTGATGCTTGCGTGGGACGCTGCACCCGCGGAGGCGCTTCGGGCCTCCGCGGGTTCGTCGCGATCAGCTCACGATGACGTTGTTCTCGGCGTTCATCGTCGGCGTGATCTTCGTCGGCAGGCCGTTGTTGAACGCGTCGTTGTTGTCGCTCATGTTGTTGATCGTCATGCCTTGCTGGATCAGCTGCTGGGCGGTGACGTTCTTGCTGTTGTCGATCTTGAATACGTCGCTCGTGGGGAAGTACGGATACACCACGTAGCCGCCGCGAACGGCCTTCATGGCCGTGCTGTCGAGTTCTTCGGCAACGGACAGGTCTTTGACGATCAGTGCGCTCATGACAGTTCTCCTGAGAGGTATGCGAAAAGGTTTCGCTAGGTGCTTCGGTTAGGTTCGAGCATCGTGTCTGCTCGAGCCTCACTAATGCACAGGCCGTGCCAATTGCATTCGCGTGTCGGAGAAAAATGCGCAGAGCCTTGTTGCAGCGGGATTCTCAGGGGAGCCAAAGAGCACTACGTGGAAGTCAACGCATGGCGCTTCGCCCGTTACTGCCGGGCTCAGGCCAACAAGGGCGCGTGAACTGTTGGTTCGCAGGAGACAGCGGGCCGGCAAGCAGTCGCGCCAGCCGCTAACGAGCGCTACTTCGCGATCACGGTGATCTTCTTCGAGTAGACCGGTGGGTTGTGCGGGATATGATTTTCGTCGCCCATCAGCAACTGGAGCGTGTGCTTGCCAGGCGGAAGCTCGATCATCGTTTCCGTTTCGCCCGCGCCGAAATGCAGATGCTGACGGTCCGACGGAATCTCCTGATCCATCGGCATCGGCGGCAAGTCCGTGTCGATCAGCAGATGGTGGTGGCCCGTGTTCGGATACTTGACGCCCTTCGGCGCGACGCCCATGAAGCGCAGGCCGAACCACACGCGAAACGGCTTGTTTGCCGGCACGACCTGACCGTTGTTCGGATAGCCGATATACGCATATGCATCCTTCGGCGCCGGTGTCGGCCCGGCGAATGCCGTGCTCATCGAGACAAGCACGGCGAGCGCCGCGACGGCAACGATCTTGACCATGGCTCTTCTCCCGCTGATGCGTTCTGCGCCGGCACGCAATCGAACCGCGGCCCGGCGGCGCGCTCACTTCACAGTGATGGTGATCTTCTTCGAATAGACGGGCGGGTTGTGCGGCACGTGGTTATAGTCGCCCAGCAGCAGTTGCAGCGTGTGCTTGCCGGGCGGCAGTTCGATGCGCGCATCCGTTTCGCCGGCGCCGAAATGCAGATGGTTTCGGTCGGACGGAATCTCCTGATCCATAGGCGGCAGGTCCGTATCGATCAGCAGATGATGATGCCCCGTGTTCGGCACGTTCGCGCCTTTCGGGCACACGCCCATGTTGCGCAGCCCCATCCGCACCCACAGCTTGCCGCCCGTGATCACGGCGCCGTCCGGCGGCCATATGATGTATTCCTCGGCGCCGGGTGGCGAAGGCGTCGGTCCCGCGAACGCCAGGGTTGAAGCGAGCAGCAGCATCCAGAAGGTCGCCAGCCATGTTGTTCTTCGCATAGCGCGTTCTCCGCAGAGCGTCAGTGCTTATTGCTTCCGCTCTAGCTTAGGACGTAACTTGTTAAAAAGATACGCGACGCTCGTTAACGTTGTGATCATTGTGATGTACTGATCACGCGCTATCGACGAGAGACCAGATGACGCGCATGAAGCGTTTCATTCGCGTTCACGCGAACCAACGAAGTGCACGCCCCCGCATCGCATGGCGACCGGCGGCAGTGACACGGATATCACGCCGACTCGTCCGATAACCAGCTTCCGTCCAGAACAAACAGGATGCGGATATGTGGCGACTACTTCTCTTCTTTGGCGTGGCCAGTGCGCTCTCCATGCAATGCGCCGATGCGCAGCCATGGCCTCAAGACACGGCTGACCACGCGACCGCATTCACGTCTGGTCGTTCGTTAGACGTATCCAGCAACAAGGTTGCGCTCGTCATCGGCAATGCGGATTACCCGCAGTACGCGCTGCCGAATGCCGCGCGCGATTCGCGGAGCGTCGCCGCTGCGTTGCGCGCGCGAGGCTTCGACGTGCTGTTGCGCACCGACGCCACTGCGTCGCAGATGCGCGATGCGCTTGTCGAGTTTCGGCGCCGCCTGCGGGCCGGCGGCATCGGCGTGTTTTATTACGCGGGGCATGGCTTGCAGGCGGGTGGGTCCACGCTGCTCACTCCCACGCATGCGGATCCGAACGCGCCTGCGGCGTTGCTGGCGACGAGTGTCGATCTGTCGGACGTTCTGTCTGCGTTATCGATCGAGCGGCCGCATGCTGCCAGCGTGATCGTGCTCGACACGTGTCTCACGCAACCGTTCTCTGCGACCCTGGTAACGCCGAGGCTGCCATCGCAGACGCTGATCGCCTATGCCGCGGCACCGGGCGAACAGGCGGAGGACGGTGCGCGTCATGGCGTGTTCACGGGCGCATGGCTGGACGAAATGGCGCGCGTGCCGGAAGAACCCATCGATCTGATGTTTGCGCAGGTTGTCGCGCGCGTCAGCCACAGCACGAACGGCTTGCAACGGCCGTGGATTGCGTCGTCGCTTACGCAAGCGCTTCCACTTCCTGCCGCAGCGCTCGCGCTAACGCAGGATGAAGTGCTGGATGGGACCACCGCTTATGTGCATTCGCGCCCATCTGCGATCACACGCGGCATTCTGCCCAAAGACAGCAACGAGCAGTACGAGCTGACGTTCTGGGATTCGATCAAGGACAGCAATTACCCTGGCGATTACGAAGCGTATCTGAAGGCCTATCCGAACGGCCGCTTCGCGGCGCTCGCCAAGGCGCGCATCGAGCGGCTCAAGGCGTCCTCTGCCGGCACACCGGGCGCGCCCCCTGCGTCCGCATCGCACACACCGCCACCGGCGCCAGCACAGACATCCGCGCCAGCGCCTGCAAAGCCGCCCGCGCCTGCCGCACCACCCAAAACCGTGGCAGCACCGGCACCGGCTCCCGTATCGCCACCTGTGCATGCCGGCGCGGAAAGCAAGGACTGCGCGGCGTGCCCCGCGATGATCGAACTGCCCGCGGGCTCGTTCACGATGGGCAACAGCTCCGACGATCCTTCGGAAAAGCCGCCGCATCATGTGACCATTGCCGCGCCGTTTGCAATCGGCAAGTACGAAATCACGGTCGAGCAATGGAATGCATGCGCGGACGTCAACGGCTGCCCCAAACTCGCGCCCGAGAGCAACAGCGTGAAGAATGCACCGGCGCGCGATCTAAGCTGGGACGATGCGCAGGCCTACGTGAAGTGGCTCAGCAAGGTGACGGGCAAGACCTATCGTCTGCCGAGCGAGGCCGAATGGGAATATGCGGACCGCGCGGGCACCACGACGAAATACTGGTGGGGCGACCAGATGCGCAAAGGCATGGCGAACTGCAAGGACTGCGGCGACCCGTATCACGCGGAAGCGCCGGAACCCGTCGGCAGCTTCGCGGCCAATCCGAACGGTCTGTTCGACATGAACGGCGGCGTGTGGGAATGGGTCGGCGACTGCTGGCACAACTCGTATCAGAACGCACCGAACGACGGCCATGTGTGGGATACGCCGGGCTGCAGCATGCGCGTGATTCGCGGCGGCTCGTGGCGCGAAGGTAACGACTACATGCTGACGTCGACGCGCTTCAAGTACAGCCAGAGCGTGCGTCAGTCGCAGGATGGGATGCGGGTCGTGAAAGAGCTCAAATGAGCGCCTGGATCGCTAAATCGCGGGTTAAGACGGGGTTTAAGGCAGGGATCAACGCGCCGCTTGAAGCGTGACTCATTGCGAGGCGCGCTGCACGCGTGCCTGGCTCGTGATCTGCGCGATATCCGCTACCACACGTCCTTCGCCGTAAGTCGCGGCGAGTTGCTTAAGCCGAGTATCGAGCGCGCGCAGATAGTCGGCGCGCGGCTCGATTTCCGGACGCGGCGCGGCAAATAGCGGCGCGGGCGTGATCATCATCACCACCAGTTCCGGACCGAACGGCTTCGAGATGATCCACTCACCGCCCGTGCCGACTGCCGCCGCGTAGTGCGACGGCGCCTGGTTGTCCTTCACGCGCGGCCCTGGAACCATGTGCACGACCTGACCATCGAGCATGTAGTAGTCGATGGTCACATAGGAGTCGTAGCCCGGCGTCGCCACGTCGACGACGAGCGGATCGCCTTCGGTCAGCACGCCGTTCGGCATGCGAGCCGCGAGGCTCGCGACGTGTCCGGCCTGCCAGTTGCGCGACCAGGACGGACCGAGCGCTCTCAGCACGTCGCATTTGTCAGCGCCGACCGACGTCACATCGAGTTCGAGCTTCGTCGATGTGATGCCCGGCACCCGCGCGAGCGCTTCGCCAATGCGCGCTTCGGCCTGTCGCGATGCGAAGCCGCGCACATGTAACGTGTGGTCCTGTTCCGACGCCGCGAGCGCTGAGCACGGCAGTTGCGCGAGCAGCGAGGCGACCGTCGCGGCGCTGGGCGCCGCGGTTGATTCGCCAGGTTGCGGAGCCGACGTCGCTGCTACAGTGCCCGGCGACATCGAAACATGCGCCGGCGTCGTGGAAGCTCTGGAAGCCGCGGACGCCATAGCCGCGACCGCGTCCGAGCGAACGAGGGCCGCGGAAGCAACCGACGCATCCGACACGGTCGCATCCGCCGGTCGGTTTGCAGTCCGATGTGGACCCACCGGGCTGCGATGCAGATACAGCGTGCCGCCCGCCACGCACGCGAGCACGAGGCCCGCGATAGCGGACTTCGCCAGCAGCCCGCTACGATCCACCTGCGGTCGCGGAACACGCGCAGCCGCACGAGCACCCGCCCCCGCACGAGCGGCCGCTGGCCGCTCCTGAGCGCCGAACGCTTCGACGAAACGCGCCACGCTCGGCGTGCGCGCGTTGCGATCGAACGCCAGCGCCGAGCGCAACGCGCGCCATGGACGCGTGCCGAGATTCTCCGGACGCGCGGGAACGAGATTGGACGCGCGCGCCTGGGTCGCGGATTTGCGATCGAACGGGTGGCGCCCCGTCAACAGTTCATACGTAATGCAGCCAAGCGCATACACGTCGTCGCGCGGGTCCGGCTCCAGATGCTCGAGCATTTCCGGGCTCGCATAGGCAGGCGTCAAAGCACCGAGGCTTGCCGGATCGAACACCGTCGCATCGCTTTCCTCTTCCGGGCGCTGGAACACGCGCGCGATGCCGAAGTCGATCACCTTCACTTCGTTCGCGTCGGTGAGAAACACGTTGGCCGGCTTGAAATCGCAATGCACGAAGCCGCGTTCATGCGCGTAGGCAAGCGCATTCGACATGCCACGCACGATCGGCAATGCCGAGGCCACCGGCATGCCCTTGAAGCCCGGCGCACGCAGCACCTGGCTAAGCGGCTGGCCCGACAGGTATTCCATCGTCAGATAGACGATCGGACCATCGCGATCGAAATCGTAGACAGTCACGATATTCCGGTGCGCGAGCACCTGCGCCTTGCGCGCCTCGCGCTGCAACGCGATCAGCGACTTCGGATTGCCGCGGAACTGCGTATTGAGCACCTTGATCGCGACATACGGCTTGCGGTCCGACGCCTCGAGCTTGCGCATGTCGAGCGCCTTGTAGACGGTGCCCATGCCGCCCACGCCGAGACACTCCTCCAGCACGAAGCGGTTGTTGAGCGTATCGCCGGTGCCCTTCATCCGGTCGGCGCTGCCCGGCTCCGGCTGCTGGGTTTCGTTGCCGCTTGCGGGCGGCGGCGCGGCGAATCGATCCGCGACCGTCTGCATGCGCGTTTCCTCGCCGCCCGCGAGATTGGCCACCGGCATCTGCTCGATCCTGCGGCGCACTTCCGCATACAGGTCCTGCGGCAAGGGCTTGTTCGTATGCGCTTCGCGAAGAATGTCGAGCAGACGCGCGACGCCGAGACCTTCGGTCGTCAGCGTGTTGTCGAGTTGAGCGACGAACGCATCCTGCGTCAGCGTGCCGCTCTGATAGTCATGAATCGCGTGCGCAAGACTAGTCATGGCTTTAAAGCGACGCCGCTCCCCATGGCCGAAGAATGTGTGTGTCGTAGCCCATTACAAATGCTGGTTCGATGGTAGTTCGCATGGTTACCTTTCGCAAATCAGGTCCTGCCCGTGAGCACCGCTAGCGAAGTGTTGCCCAGTATCCGACAGCTTCCGGCGATCCGTTGGCCGCCATCCGTCAGCACGCACATCCTGAATCCTCTGCCGGATCACACATGCTCCCTTAGCGTCGCCGCGAAAGCCTTATGCAGCGGGTTTCCCGAAAATTTCTTCACGCACTGGCCTTCGTTTGGCACGACCCATGCGTTAGTGACGCCCGAGCAGACATGATGCTCAATCAACCGCAACACCGAGGCCTTTACCTCGTTATCTTCTTAGGAGAACTGTCATGAGCGCACTGATGATCAAAGACCTGTCCGTCACCGAACAACTCGACAGCAAGGCGATGCAAGCTGTCCGCGGCGGCTACGGCTACGGCTTCCCGATCTTCCCGAGCAACACGTTCAGCATCAACAACAGCAAGACGGTCAATGCCGAGCAGCTTGTAAACAACGCGCTGACGGTCAACAACGTCAGCGACAACAACGACGCGTTCAACGAAGGCCTGCCGACCTCGATCAAGTCGAACGTCAACGGCACGAACAACGTGTTCGCGTAACAACCACACGTAGTTCACGGGGACCGGGAGCGCCGCCCGCGCGGCGCTCCCAGGTCGTTCCGGCGTGACCACCTTTCCTCTGGAGAAGCACCATGTCCACCCTCATGATTCGCGATCTCGACGGCTCGCGTACCCTCGATCACCGTGAAATGTCCGCGGTATCCGGCGGTGCAGGCACGCCGGGCGTCAGCGGCAACAGCTGGCTCAGCGGTCTCGGCCCCGTCGCCAAGATCGACGTCAACGTGAACCAGAACATCACCCAGGCTCAGCTCATCGACGTCTCGACGCTGAACAACGACGGCATCATCGGCGCCGGCTTCGTCGGTCCGAACGTCAATGTCAGCCCGTCGCAGTGGGCGGCCGCCACCGCTGTAGTCTGAGCGCGTGTCGCGGTGAAGGCTCGCGTGTCTTCACCGCTTCCGGAATGCTCGCCAGTCCACACTTCGATGAGCGCGGATTTCCTATACTGAACTCGTGGTTCAGTTCAGTGCGATCGCAATGCGCGATCGGATCCCGCGCGGGTCGCTCAGGCGGCACGCGACCCATTCTTCCGAACAGCCATGTCCAAGCTCGTCATCAAGGATTTGCTCGAAAGCGTCGAACTCGATCGTGCGGCAATGACCGCGATCGTCGGCGGGGCTCGAACAGGTGGGCGTTTTTTCGGCGCGGTCGCCGAGACGTTGTCCGCGACCGGCACAGCGTCCGCCGCGTTGCGCGTGATCGATTACCCGAAGGGTTTTCCGGCGGCAGCGCCTGCCGGCGATGCGCGCATTCCGGCTAACAGCCTGTTGCGCAGGTAGCGGGCGCTACCTCACGGCGTGAGATCACGCCTGTAAATCAGCGATCAGCCTGCGAATCAACCAAGAAGCGGCACGCGCTCCGGTTCGTCGGCTTCGAACCAGTCGGGATTGCGCGCGGCGATCGGGCCGAGCGTGACGAGAATCTCGCGCAGATGCGAGCGCATTGCGTCTTCCGCTGCGCTGGGGTCGTGCGCGCGCAGCCCCGCGAGAATCTTCGCGTGCTGCCGGATCAGGTGATCGAGCGGCGACACATCGGGCAGGCTCAGATAGCGCACGCGGTCCATCTGCGCCTTGATGTCCTGGATCGTGTCCCATGCCGCCGCGCAGTCGATGGACTGTGCGATCGCGCAATGGAACGCTTCGTCGAGCGCGAGAAATGCGGCCGTGTCGTTCGCCTTTGCCGCAACACGCTGATCGCGCAGATTGTCCGCGAGGAGCTTGAGTTGATCGTCGGTGATCGATTCGGCCGCCTTGCGCGCCACCGCCGTTTCGATCGCTTCGCGAATGAAGCGCCCTTCGCGCACGCGGCGCGGCGAAATGCGCTTCACCAGCGTGCCGCGCTGCGGCAGCACCTGCAACACGCCCGCTTCCACGAGTTTGATGAACGCCTCGCGCACCGGCTGCCGCGACACCTGGAACATGTCCGACACTTCCTTCTCGGAGAGCGGCGTACCGGGCATCATCTGGCCCGCGAAGATCGCCTGGCGCAGCGCGCGGAAAATCTGCCGGCTGATCGGCTCGTGCGAATCGAACGACACCAGTGACGTCAGGTCCGGCAGCGCAACGCGCGTCGCCGCCATCGGGCCGACACGCCGGCGCGAGCGCGGCGCGACGAGACCGCTTTCGGTGACGATTCCGCCATCGGCAATGGCGGAGGGCGCGGAATTCTGACGGGCTTTCATCGGCATTCGGCTGGTTGGAAAAGACTCGCTGCGAGACGGGCAAAACGCGTTGCGGATACCTCGATAACCGGCGCGAATGCCCGCCGCGCAAGGCACGGACGGTAGAACCATACTACCATGCGCGACTCATCTCGGCTGTCGCGCGCGGCTCGCGGATCCACACGACCGAGCACACCGCGCCCACCACCGCGATCGCGCCGGCCAGCGTAAACGCGCTGCCGTACGCGCCGTGTGTCGCCTGCACGATGAAGCCGGTGATCGCGGGGCCGATCACGCCCGCGAGATTCGCGAGAAAGTGCACGAAACCACCCGCGCCGCCCACGTGTTCGCGCGGCACGGTGTCCTGAATCACGGCCCAGTACACGGAACCCGTCGCGTACAGGAAGAAGATCGACACCGACATCAGCGCGACTGCGCTGCCCGTGCTCTCCACGCGCCCCGCCAATGCGACGCACACGGCAGCCGCACCCAGACACGTGCCGAGCACGATCTTGCGCGACAGCAGCGCACGGCCCGTGACACGCAGGATGCCGTCCGAAATGAAGCCGCCTGCCGCGAGCCCGATGCTGCCCAGCAGCCACGGGATCACGGTGACGATGCTCATGCTCTGCAGGCTCAGGTGGTGCGCCTCGGTCAGATAGGTCGGAAACCACGACAGGAAAAAGAACAGCACGTAGTTGTACGCGAAGAACGCGGCCGCGGTCGCGAGTATCACGGGCTGATGCAAAAAGTACGAGAGCTTCGGGCGTTCGGCATCAGCCGTTGCATGCGATGGCGTTTGCGACGCATGGACCACAACCGGGTCCGCCTGGTCCTGCGTGATCAGCTCGAGTTCCTGTGGCGAGATGTTCGGGTGCTCGTGCGGATGCTCGGTCGTCGTCAGGATCCACAGCACCAGCCAAGCGAGGCCGAGCAGCATGATCGCGACGAATGCCCAGCGCCAGCCGAAACGCAGTGCCATGTAGCCGACCACCGGCCCCGCAACCGCACCGCCGAGCGGCGTGCCAGAACTGATCACACCGATCGCGCTCGCCACCTCGCGGCGCGGAAACCAGTTGTTCACCATCTTGCTGTTGCACGAACTGAACGGCCCTTCGCCCATGCCGAACAGCACGCGCAGCACGATCAGCGAACCGATGCCGGTGGCGAGCGCGGTCGCGCCGCAGAATACCGACCACACGCCCATCGCCGCACCGAACACCCGCTTCGCGCCGATCTTGTCCGACAGCAGCCCGCCGACGAAATTGAACAGCGCGTAGCCGATGAAAAAGCTGCTGAACACGATGCCCAGCTGCGCGTGCGAAAAATGCAGATCGCGCTGGATCAGCGGCGCCGCGATCGATAACGCCGAGCGGTCCAGATAGTTGATCAGGCCCGCGAGAAAGAACAACGCGACGATGTACCAGCGCTGACTCTTCATCATCATCAGATGTCTCCGTCTTCGATGTCTTGCCTTTGTGCCAAGGCTTTTTTAGTGTTGCGCGAGAATGCGCGATTGGCGATTCGGGTGCTCAGTCGAACCGCAAATGCACCTTCATCGACTGCGAGCGGTCGTGCGCGACTTCGAACGCGTGGTTCGCATCGGCCATGTCGAACGCGTGCGTCATCAGCGGCTGCAGATCGATGCGGCCCAATGCGATCGCGTCGGCAGCGACCGCGTATTCGTCGGTGAAGCGGAACGAGCCCTGATAGCGGATCTCTTTCGCCATCACCAGGTTCGCGGCAACGGGCGATTGTCCGGCCGGCAGATTGCCCACCTGGATCACCGTGCCGCCCGCCCGCACCGAACGCAACGCGGTATCCAGACCCGCAGGGCTGCCGGAGGCTTCGATAACCACGTCGAAAGTACCGCGCTGCTCGGCCCAGCGCGCGATCGTCGCGCTGTCGGCGGCGTCGACGGTTTCGTCCGCGCCGAGCGTTTGCGCGATCTGCAGCGCGCGGCTCGACAGATCGATCGCGGTGAGCGTGTGCGCGCCCGCATGACGCGCGACGCTCAGCAGCAGACAGCCGATCGGACCGCAACCGACCAGCAGCACGCGCGCACCGACCAGCGAACCGGCCAGCTTCACCGCATGCAGCGCGACCGCGAGCGGCTCGGCCATCGACGCGCGCGTGAAATCGACGCCCGCCGACACCGGCACGCACTGACGCGCGGTGACGACGATGAACTGACGGAACATGCCCTGCGTGTGCGGAAACGTCGACGCGCTGCCCATGAAGCGCATGTTCAGGCAGTGATTCGGCATGCCGCTCGCGCAATAGCGGCACGTGCCGCATGTGAGCCCCGGGTTCACCGCGACGCGCTGCCCGACCTGCAGCCCCGTCACGCCTTCGCCGAACGATTCGATCTCGCCGGCCACTTCGTGGCCCAGCACGAACGGCTCGCGCACCGCGAAATCGCCACTCTTGCCCTTGAAGTAGTACGACAGGTCCGAGCCGCAGATGCCGCCCGCGCGCACGCGAACGCGCACCTGGCCGGCGCCGGGTTCGGGCGGCTCGACCTCGTCGATGCGGATCAGTTTCGGTTCGTGCAGAACGGCAGCCAGCATGGTGAACTCCTGATGAAGCCGCGCGCTCAGCGGCGCGCAACGAATGAGGTTGAAGCGGCGAGCGGCCGCGATGATGCGGCATCGTCCACCGTGCCGGTATGCGTGACCCAGTCGTGCAGATCGACGGCCGACGAACGACGTCGCGGCGCCGTTTCAGGCAGGCAGGCGAGCGAAATCGCGGACACGACGCCCAGCACCACCACGTACGCGACCAGCGTGAGCGGGCCGCCATGCCTCACCTGCAGCAGCTTCACGGCGGCCAGGCCAAGCACGCCGCTACCCAGCAGCGAGCCGACCTGCCAGATCAGCGCGATGCCGCTGCAGTGCACGCGCGCCGGAAACAGTTCGGGAAACAGCGCGGCCTGCGGCGCATAGCAGAGGCTGTGGCCCACGGAAATCGCGAGAATCATCACGATCTGGATCGCGATGCGCGAACCGCTATCGATCGCGGCGAAGAACGGCCACGCGAGCAGCACGTGCAGCAGCGCGCCGGCAATGAAGGTGGTGCGGCGGCCGATGCGATCGGACAACGCACCCGCGAACGGAATCGTCACGAGTTCGAGTGCCACGGCGACGATCACCGTCTGCAGCAGCAGGCTTTGCGCGATACCGTGTGCCTTGCCGTACGCGAGCACGATCAACGTGTACATCGCGAAGGTGCACGCCTCGATCAGCTTCGCGCCCACGCCTTTCGCGATCAGCGGGCCGAACTGTTGGACCACTTCGACCACCGGCCGCGTCGCGATCGCCTTCGTGCGCCGGATCGCCGCGAAGATCGGCGATTCCTCCGTGCGCAGCCGGATATAGAGGCCGACCGCCACCAGCACGACGCTGCCGAGAAACGGCAGACGCCAGCCCCAGTCGATCATCTGCGCGGGCGTCAATACACTCGTCAGCAATGCGAATAAACCGGATGGAATCAGGAAGCCAGCCGGTGCGCCCAGTTGCACCAGACTCGCGAAGAAGCCGCGCCTCGCGGGCGGCGCGTACTCGGCGGTCAGCAGCACGGCGCCAGCCTGCTCGCCGCCCACGCCGAAGCCCTGCAACACGCGGATCAGCAGCAACGCGGCCGGCGCCCACATGCCGACGGTCTGATAGTCAGGCAGCAAGCCGATCGCGAAGGTACCGAGACCGACGGTCAGGATCGTCGCGATCAACGCCTTCTTGCGGCCAATGCGATCGCCGAAATGGCCGAACACGATGCCACCCAGCGGCCGCGCGAAAAACCCTGCCGCGTAGGTTGCGAATGCGGCGAGCGTGCCGGTCAGCGGATCGCTGGCGGGAAAGAACTTCTGTCCGAACACCAGTACGGCCGCGGTGCCGTATACGAAGAAGTCGTAGTATTCGGCCGCGGTGCCGATGGTCGACGCAAGCGCGACGCGGCGCAGCATCGCCGGATCGGGCTGGGTCGTGTCTCCGTTTTCGTTATTCGTGCTCATGCCTGATGCCTCACCAGTTCCAGAGCGTGCCGTCCTCGAGCCGCGCGACCGGCAGCCACGCGGGATCGTATGGATACTTCGCCGCGAGCGCTTCGTCGATGTCGACACCGTGGCCTGGCGCATCGCCCGGATGCATCATGCCTTGATCGAAACGCCACGCATGCGGGAACACCTCGAGCGCTTCCTCCGGGAAACCCATGTACTCCTGAACACCGAAATTCGGCACCCACAGGTCGAAGTGCAACGCGGCGCCCATGCACACCGGCGACAGATCGGACGGCCCATGGCAACCGGTGCGCACCTGATACAGCGACGCGAAATCGGCAATGCGACGCAGATGCGTGATGCCACCCGCGTGCGTGAGCGTCGCGCGGATATAGTCGATCAGCTGCTCTTCGATCAGCTGCTTGCAGTCCCAGATGCTGTTGAACACTTCGCCCACCGCGATCGGCGTAACGGTGTGCTCGCGAATCAGCCGGAAACCCGCCTGATTGTCCGCGGGCGTCGGGTCTTCCATCCAGAACAGCCGGTACGGCTCGACCGATTTACCGAGTCGCGCGGCCTCGATCGGCGTCAGACGATGGTGCACGTCGTGCAGCAGATGGGTATCGAAGCCGAAGCGCTCGCGTACCGCTTCGAACAGCTTCGGCACGAAGTCCAGATACTTCTCCGACGACCAGATCTGCTCTTCGACCGTGCCCTTCGTGGCCGGCTCGTACGCGCCGCTGCTCTTCGATACGCCATAGACCGATCGCATGTTCGGCACGCCGCACTGAATGCGCACCGCCTTGTAGCCCGCTTCGACGTGCTCCGCGTAACGTTCGAGCGCTTCAGGGATATCGCGTCCGGTCGCATGCCCGTACACCATCACGCCTTCGCGCGATGCGCCGCCCAGCAGGCGGTAGAGCGGCATGCCCGTTGCTTTGCCGAGAATGTCCCACAATGCCATGTCGACGGCTGCGATCGCGGTCATCGTGACCGGCCCGCGGCGCCAGTACGCGCCTTTGTACAGGTACTGCCAGATGTCCTCGATACGCCCCGCGTCGCGTCCGATCAGCGTCGGGCACACGTGGTCCTTCAGATATGACGCGACCGCCAGCTCGCGGCCGTTCAGCGTCGCATCGCCGATGCCGTGCACGCCTTCGTCCGTGACGATCTTCAGCGTGACGAAGTTGCGCCCTGGGCAGGTGACGATCACGTCTGCGCGAACGATCTTCATGGCATTCATCCTTGCGAAATCAGGGAGAAAAACGCGCCGCCGCGCGGCGCCACGAACGCTCCGGCATGGCAGTATTGCCGCATCGCGAAAGCGCGTCGCATCGACGCTTTGCTCGTTACGACCACCGATGCAGCTCATTCTACCATACAAGTATGTGCACGGTACACACCCCGCACCCACATTGGGAGACATCGAAAACCATGACGTCCGCCACCCTGCCCCTGCTCACCCGCCGCGCGCTGCCGCAACTGCGCGCCCACACGCTCTCCGACAGCTGGCGCGAGCCGGGCATCGGCATCGTGCACTTCGGTATCGGCAACTTTCACCGCGCGCACGAGGCGTTGTTCACCGAGGAAGCCGTGCTCGCCGCGGGCGGCGACTGGAGCATCTGCGGCGTCACGCTGCAGGGCGACGTCACGAAGCGCGACGCATTGATGGCGCAGGACGGGCTCTATAGCGTCGTCGAGCGCGGGCCCGAGGGCGAGCGCGTGACGGTCGCACGGATCCTGCGCGAAGTGCTCGCGTTGCCGCACGACCGTGCCGCGCTGTTCGCGCGCCTCGCCGATCCGCTGGTGCGCATCGTGTCGCTCACGGTGACCGAAAAAGGCTACTGCCGCGACACCACCACCGGCGACATCGATCTGTGGCACCCCGACGTCCAGCACGACCTGCAATCGCCGGACACGCCACGCACGATGCCGGGCCTGCTCGTCGCCGCGCTGCGTGCGCGCCGGGCCAATCCGTTCACCGTGCTGTCGTGCGACAACCTCGCGCACAACGGTGCCGCACTGCAGCGCGTCGTCGTGTCATACGCACGGCAGCTCGACCCTGCGCTTGCCGACTGGATCGACACGTCCGTCGCGTTTCCGTCGACGATGGTCGATCGCATCGTGCCGGCCACGACAGACGCCGAGCGCGCATCGGCAACTGCGGCACTCGCGCATCGCGATGCCGTTCCGGTGCCATGCGAGCCGTTTCGCCAGTGGGTCGTCGAAGACCGCTTTCCGGCGGGACGTCCCGCATGGGAGCAAGTCGGCGCGCAGCTCGTCGACGACGTGACGCCGTTCGAATTCGCGAAGCTGCGCATGCTGAACGCGACCCACTCGACGATGGCGTATCTGTCGATGCTCGCCGGCTTCGAAACTATCGACGTTGCAATCGCCGATCCGGCGATGCACACGCTGATCGACACGATGATGCGCGACGAGATCGCGCCGACGCTGCAGGTGCCCGCTTCGCTCGATCTCGACGCGTACCGTCACGCGCTGCTCGCCCGCTACGCGAACCCGGCGCTCAAGCATCGCTGCGCGCAGATCGCGATGGACGGCAGCCAGAAGATTCCGCCGCGTCTGCTCGGCACGATCGCCGCGCGCCTCGATGCGAACCAGCCGTTCGCGCGGCTCGCGCTCGCGATTGCCGCATGGATGCGCTTCCTGCGCGGCGTAGCCGACAACGGTGAGCGCTTCGAGATCAGCGACCCGATGGCGGCGCGGTTGACTTCGCTCGCTGCATCAGCGGGCACATCGCACGATGCGTTGATGCAGGCGTTGCTCGGCGTGCATGAAATCTTTCCTGCGGAACTGGCCGGCAATGCGCGGTTTCAGATCGCGCTGCGTGACACGCTCGCCGAACTCGAACGCGGCGCGAAACACGCGATTACCAGGTACGCCTGATTTTCCTGAACACGCGGCGCGCCTTCGTCCGAAGCTCGCCGCTTTCACATCAACCTAGCGCCGCGCCGCCGGCGACCCACCCGCAATCGTCGTCACGCCGATGATCAGCGCGCCATAGAAGATCGCGCGCACGCCGGCATCGGCGCCGCTCGCGTTGAGCAGCGCATTCACAAGAAACAGGAAACACGCCGCGCCCCACACGCCCGTTGGGCTCGCGCGTCCGCCCGACACCTGGGTGCCACCGATCACGACCACCGCGACGGACAGCAGCATGTAGTCCGCGCCCATGTCGAGCGTCGCGCCGCCGGAGAACGCAGCGAGCAGCAGCGCCGCGAACGCGACGAGCAGCGAACACGCAACGTAGGTCGCGCAACGTACCCACTCCACCCGCACGCCGGCCAGGTTCGCCGCGCGCGCGTTCTGCCCGACGGCGGACAGACTGCGTCCCTGGACGAGCCGGAACAGCACGATGCCGATCAGCAAGGTTGCCGCGAGCGCAAGGAACGCGAGGCTCGACACGCCGGCCACATGGCTCAGCGCGAAATTTTCGAGGCCCGGCGGCGGCGCCGCGCTGCCGCGCCCAAGACTGATCGCGATCGACTGCAACACGAAGCTCGACGACAGCGTCGCGATGATCGGCGGAATCCGCAACAGCCGGATCAGCCCGTAATTGAAGAGGCCGATCGCAATCCCGGTGCCGGCTGCGGCCGCAATGCCGACGATCAGCGCGCTGTCGTGCGCTGCCATCGCATGCATCGCGACGCCACCTGAAAGCGCAATCGTCGCGGGAATCGACAGGTCGATGTTGCCGGGCCCGCTCGTCACCACGAGCATCTGGCCGAGCCCGACCAGCACCATGAACACGACGAACGCGGACGCGGCGGACAGCATGTTGCCCGCGGTGCCCACGCCGAACGACAACATCGCGGCAACACCGACGAGCAGCGCGCCCGCCACGGACCACAGCCACGGCAGATCGCGGAACGTACTGGACTTGATCATCGGCGGGCTCTCCGGTTGCGGAACACGAGGCGCAGCGACAGCACCACGATCAGGATCAGCCCTTGCAGGCCGATCTGCCATTCGGGCGCGATCTGCAGGAACGACAGGAACGACGACGCCAGCGTCAGCGTGAGCGCGCCGAGCACCGCGCCGATCGCGGACACACGGCCGCCGACGAACTCGCCGCCGCCGAGAATCACGCCCGCTACCGAAAGCAGCGTATAGCGCAGCGCGATATTCGCATCGGCCGACGTCGTGAGACCGAGCAACGTAAGTCCCGAGCACACGCCGAACAGACCCGCGCAGCCGAACAGCAGCGCCTTCGCGCGCACGATCGACCAGCCGAAGCGACGCATCGCGGCCGGGTTGCCGCCCACACCGCGCAGCGCGACGCCTGCCGGCGAGCGCATCAACAGCAGGTGCGCGCCGATGCCGATCGCCGCGGTCCACAGCAACGGCGCAGGGATCAGCGGCGCATGGAAGCCCATCAGCGTGCCGAGCCACGTGGGGCTCGTGCCGCCAGGCGATGGCAGCAGCAGCACCGAAGCGCCGTTCCACACGAACGACAAACCGAGCGTGACGACCACCGACGAAATGCGCCGCGTCTCGATCAGCGAGCCGACCAGCGCATACAGCACGACGCAGCCCGCGAGCGCGAGCCAGCCGAGCCACGGCGTGCGCGTGAGCAGCGTCGCGCCGATGCACGCGACGAGGCTCACGAATGAACCGATCGACAGATCGAGCTCATTCGCGGTGATCACCGCGAGCTGCGACAGCGTCGCGAATACGATCGGCACGCCCAGATTGAGCAGCATCACCATGCCGAAGTAACTCAGCGTATTCGGCTGGATGATCGCCATCGGGATCAGCACCGCCAGCAGCGATACGAACGGCAACGCCGCGCGCAGATCGATCCGCCGTGCGGCCGCGCGCGGCGAGGCGTGGGTTCCCGTATTCGTGCTCATGCGTTCACCTCGTCGAAACTCGCGGACAGCAGCGCCTCTTCGGTGCATTCGCTCGCGCTCAGCACGCGCGTCACGCGGCCCGCGCGAAACACGTACGTGCGGTCGCAGTACGCGAACTCGTCGTTTTCCGTCGTGTACCAGAGGAACGTGCGGCCCTTCGCCGCCTCGGCCTGCAGCAGGCCGTAGATTTCCATCTTCGTGCCGATGTCGACGCCGCGCATCGGATCGTCCATCAAAACCAGTTCGGCATCCGAAGCAAGTGCACGCGCGAACAGTACCTTTTGCTGGTTACCGCCGGACAGCGCGAGGATCGTGTCGGTGGGTGCGGCGCCGCGAATGCCGATGCGCTTCGTCCACGTGTCGAAGCGCTCGCGCAACGCATCGCGGTCAATCCAGGTCTTGCCGTTCGCGTCGAACAGGCTGCGAATGTCGAAGTTCTGCGCGATGGTCCAGTCCGCAAAGACGCCGTCCGCGCGCCGGTCGCCGGCGACGAACGCGACCTTCTGGCGCGCGCCGCGGCGGCGCGCCTGCTCGTAGATCGCGAGCAGCGCATCGGTCTGCCCTTGCCCGGCCAGACCCGCGAAGCCGACGATGCTGCCGCGCGCGGCTTCGATCGTCGTCTGGCCGCGCGTGCCGCCAAGCGTCCAGCTGAAATCGGCGCGATGCGCGGCCTGCGCGGCGCGCTGCGGTGTAGCGGCAGCGCCTTCGGTGAACTGCCCCATCGCGCGGATGATGTGCTCTTTCTCGAGATTGCTCGCGGGCAGCGTCGCGACAATCTTGCCGTCGCGCATCACCATCACGCGATCGGCGCTGCGCAGCATCTCTTCGAGCATGTGGGTGATCAGGATGCAGGTCACGCCCGCCGCCGCGCGGTCGCGAATGTACGCAAGCAATTGATCCGCCGTATAGCGGTCAAGGCTCGAAGTCGGCTCGTCGAGAATCACGAGACGCACCGGCGCGTCGACCTGCGCGAAGCCGCGCGCGATCTCCACCATCTGCTGCTGCGTGAGCGACAGATCACCAACGACGTCCGTACCCTTCAGCCCGTGACCGGGAAAGATCGCGTCGAGCTGCGCCTCGATGATGCGCCGCGCCTGCCTCCGCCAGCCGAAGCTGCGCAGCTGCGGATGCACCGCGCGCATGTTCTCTTCGATCGTCAGGTTCGGGCACAGCGACAGTTCCTGGAACACGCAGCGGATACCGAGCGAACGCGCGGTGGCCGCATCGAAACCCTGCGCGTGGCGTGCGCCGTCCATGTCGAGCGCGCCCGCGTTCGCGCGGCGCGCGCCGGACAGCACCGACATCAGCGTCGATTTGCCCGCTCCGTTGTGCCCCGCGATCGCCACGCACTCGCCGGCCGCGAAATCGAAGTCGACACCCTGCAGCGCGCGTACGCTGCCGAACGACACGTCGAGCGCGCGCACCGACAGCAGTGGCGCGCCTCGCACGGGCGCGTCCGCTTGCGGCCCGCTCAACTGCATGCTTTCGGATAGATTCATCGATCGCCACGCATGATTGACTACAGGAAAAACGAAAGCGCACCGGCAGCTTCAAAGCCACCGGTGCGCGACTGCAACCGCGCTTACTTCTTCGTGCCTTCGACCATATCCACCACCTGATCGCGCGTGAACACGTTGCTGGCCACCGTGCCGGGCGCTGTTTTCGGCAGCACCGTCGCGAGCGAATCGGGCGTGACGGTCAGCGTGGGCAGCGACATGTCGTGCGGCAGCTTGTTGCCCGCGAGAATCTGCTGCGCCGCCCAGAATGCAAACGTCGACGAGCCCGGATCGGCCGCGATCGACATCGTCTTGTACGTGGCCACACCCTGCGACTGCCACCACGCGAGCTCTTCCTGGCGATTGCCGAGGATGATGGTCGGCATCTTGCGGTTCGCGGCGCGGAACGCCTGCGCGACACCATAGCCGTCGCCGCCCTGCGTCACCACCGCGTCGATCTGCGGCAACGACGGCAGGATGCCGGCCACCTCTTTCTGCGCGACCGTCTGCGTCCACTGACCATACACCGAGCCGACCATCTTCATGCCTGGATACTTCTTCACCTCGTCGACGATGCCCTGGTGAATCTCGTCATCCACCGACACACCGGCAAGACCCCGCACTTCGAGCAGATTGCCCTTGCCGCCCAGTTGCTTCGCAAGGAAGTCGACCTCGGTCGCGCCCATCTTGTGGAAGTCCGCCCCGATCCGGTATGCGCACGGTTCGGTGACGATGCCGTCGAACGACACGACGACGACGCCCGCGGCGCACGCCTGCTTCACTGCGCCATTCAGCGCGGTCGGCGACGCGGCGTTGATGACGATCGCCTTGTAGCCCTGCAGCACGAGGTTCTGGATCTGCTGCGCCTGCTCGGTGGCCTGGTTTTCCGCGGTGGTGAACGCGGGCGCATCGGCGATCAGGCCGGCCTTCTTCGCCTGCGTCGCGACCTCGGCCCAGCTCTTCAGCTGCTGCTGGCGAAACGTGTTGCCCGCGTAGCTGTTCGATAGCGCGATCTTGTCTTTCGACGTATCGCCGGTCGCGACCGCCGCGACTGCCGCGGTGCTCACCGCGACGAGCGTGAGGGCGGCAACGCGCGCCAGCTGTGAAGGGATCAATGCCACTTGTCGTCTCCTGATGTCGTTGGGTCGCCGCCCGGGTGCCGTAAGCGTGGTGGTGCCAAGCGCGTGCGTGCGCGTGGTGATGAAGCGTCGGCTGTCGTCGGGGCGCGCGCATGGATCGCCACGGTTCCCGATGGCTGAATCCTATGTTACAACCTACTACCATACAAGTAGGTGTTTTTCCGAATCTGTCGGACGAAGGGTCTCTGGATGCGCGCGGCGCGCCCTACAATCCGTACGTTTGTGGACTTTTGCGTGAGCCAACGCATTCGCTTACGCCGACGCAACATGGAGCCGATCGCATGACGAGCCGCACGCTGGTGTTCGCAGGTAGCCTGACTCGCGCGGTGCCGCATTTCGCCGCGGCGCATGGCACAGGCATCACGTCGTTCGCTTTCGACGAGACGACGGGCAAGCTGACGCGGCTCTCTGAAACCGGCGGCGTCGACAATCCGACCTATCTCGCGCTGCTGCCGGCACGCGACATGCTCTATGCGACGAGCGAGGTATTCGGCAAAGCGGAAGGCGCAATCAGCGCGTTCGATATCGATCGCGACACTGGCGCGCTGACCGCGGTCGGCGAGCGTCATCCGACGCGCGGCAGTCTGTCCGCGTACTGCACGACCGATAAGGAAGGCCGTTATGCGTTCGTCGCAAACTACGCGCACGAGACGCCGGGCGAACAGCCGGGGCGGCACGTCGTGAGCTTTGCGATTCGCGACGACGGCACGCTGTCGCCGGCAGTCAGCGAGTTCACACATCGCGGCGCGGGGCCGCGCGCGGATCGCCAGGCGGTGCCGCACGCGCACTGCGTCGCCGTGGCGCCGGACAACCGCTTCGCGCTCGTCACCGATCTCGGCACGGACTCGATTGCGACCTATCGCATCGATGATGCGGGCGGCGGTTTGCAGGTGTGGTCGGAAGCCAGGACGTTACGCGTCGCGCCGGGCAGCGGTCCGCGCCATCTCGCGTTTCATCCGGATGGCGCGAACGTCTATCTGCTCGATGAACTGGACAACACGCTGTGCCGGCTCGGCTACGACCGTGCGAGCGGCACGCTGCGGCTGTTGCAGACTGTGGAGGGATTGCCAGAAGGCACCAGGCCGAGCGCCGCCGCGGACATCGTCGTATCGAACGATGGCCGCTTCGCGTATGCGACGTTCAGAGGGGAAGACAGCGTCGGTGGATACGCGCTCGCCGACGATGGCGCGATTACCGGCTGTTGCGGACATCATCCCGCGGGCGGCAGGACGCCACGCGCCTTCACATTGTCGCCGTCGAATCGCTTCCTGCTGGTCGCCGCGCAGGACAGCGACCGGCTGGTGGTGTGGCGGCGCGATCCGCACACCGGCGCCCTCGTCGAAAAGGCCGACGAAGTGGAAATCGGCACGCCGATGTGCGTGAAGGCAATGCGCTTCGACGTGTAGCGCGAACTACGTGCGCGCCTCGCTGCGCGACGACGTCACGCCGGCGTCCGTGGCATCGGCGGCCTCCACTTGAGCAACGCCCGCTTCCGTCACTTCGGAGAGGTCGCGGCCACGCGTTTCCGGCAGCATCAACGCGGCCACCACCACGATCACGTACGACAGTGCCGCGCACAACCCCATCGCCGCGCCGAGCGGCATCGTTGCACTCAATACGCCGACGAGCGTCGGCACCACCGCGCCGACCGCGCGACCCGCGTTGCCGCACAGGCCTTGCGCGGACGCGCGGATGCTGGTCGGAAACAGCTCGGCGATGTATGCGCCTGTGCCCGCCGCGGTACCGGACTGCAGCGTGCCCAGCACGAAACCGAGCAGCAGCGCCATCGTCAGGCTGATCGGCGCGAACGTGTAGATCGCGACCGCCACCGCCTGCAGGCAAGCGATCGTGATGAACGTGCGACGCCGGCCGAGATGGTCCGCCATCCAGCCGTTCAGGAACGCGCCCGAGAACGAGCCGAGAATGTTCAGCGAGAGATACCCGCCCACGTGATTGATCGACAGGTGCAGCGACAGCTTCAGGTACGCGGGCAGCCACGTGATCATCACGTAATTTCCGCCGTAAATGCCGAAGGTAAGCAGGATCGCCTTGAACGTCGTCGCGCGCAGCGACGGCGAAAACACATGCCAGATGCTCACGCGCTGCACGTCGGTCTGCGCGCGCGCCTTCGCGTACACCGGCGCCTCGGTGATATTGCGGCGAATCCACAGCACGAGGATCGCGGGCAGCATGCCGACGCCGAACAGCACGCGCCAAGCGACGGACGGCGGCAGGAAGTCGAACACCAGCGTCGACAGCAGCACCGCGATGCCGTAGCCGACCGCCCAGCCCGCCTGCAATGCGCCCACCACGCGGCCGCGCACTTCGCGGTTGATCGTCTCGCTGATCAGCACCGCGCCCACCGCCCACTCGCCGCCGAAGCCGAGACCCTGCAGGCTGCGCGTCACGAGCAGTTGCCAGAACGAATGCGTGAACGCGGACAGCAGCGTGAAAGCGGAGAACCACAGGATAGTCAGCTGCAGGACCCGCACGCGGCCGTAGCGGTCCGCGAGAATCCCAGCGCCCCAGCCGCCGAGCGCGGCCATGATCAGCACCGTCGTGCCGAGCAGCCCCGCCTGCGCGCGAGTCATGCTCCACAGCGCGATCAGCGTCGGGATCGCGAGCGCGTACATCTGCGTGTCCATCGCGTCGAGGCCCCAGCCGCTGAAGCACGCCCAGAAGGTGCGCTTCTCGTTGCCGGACAATTGGGTGAACCACTTCGGCATTGCCTGTCTCCTTGCTTTATGTCGTTCTGCGCCCGACTCAGCGCATCATTACTCAGCGCATCATTTTTTCAACGTATCGACCAGCTTGCGCCAGTCGAACGGGACGGTGGCGTCGTACGCGATTCCATGCGCCGCCATCGCATCGACCGTCGCGTCCTGCAGCCGCGCGGTCGCGTCGCTCATCAGCGGCGCAATACCCGCTTCGCGCAGCGTGTCCGACACTTCGCGCATCTCGGCCGCGCGGCGGCGGCCATGTTCGGCCACGCGGCTGATCAGATACCCCGCCGGGTCCGCGTCGCGTTGCAGCTTCGCGAAGGTTTCCTTCAGCGACGCCAGCACCAGTTCTTCGGCGCCATACGCGCGCGCGGCGCTCAGGCATTCCACCGACAACGCCTCGATGCCCTTGATCATCACGCTGCGACACATCTTCACGGCCGACGCGACGCCCACCTCGGTGGCAATCGCGGTCGCGTCGAAGCCAAGCGCCTGCAGCGCGGGCGCGAGCTGCGCGGCTTCGCGTCCGCCCAGCAGCATCGGCACGCGCAGCCCGTATGGCGGCACCGGCGCCATCACCGCGGCTTCGACGAACGCGGCGCCGGCCGCTTCGATCACCTGCCGGCCATGCTGCTTCGTCGCGGGCGACACCGAGTTGATATCCATGAACACCTGCCCGGGACGGATGAAACGCGCCGCCGCCTCCACTACTTCGGCATCCGAACTAGCGGTGACTGCCGAGATCACGAGCTGGCCCGCGCCGACGCAGGCCTCGAGGTTCGCCCTCGCGATCACGCCGGCGTCTTCCGCCTTGAGGCGCATTGCGGCGCCCTCGGGGCCATCGAGCTTGATGTCCCACATCGATACGGCGACGTCCTTACGCGCCAGTTCCGCGCCTAGAATGCCGCCCGCTTCGCCGAAACCGATCAGCGCGACTGTCTTGATGTTGTCCATGGCAGATTGGGTTCCCTGAATGAAGACGGGACAATCAGAGCCCGTCGAGCGATTCCACGTATTGCAGCCCTTTCGCCGCGAGCTTGCCGCGCATCTCGTAGTAGTCGAGACCCAGCACGCCCGACGACAGCACCGCGCGCGTCTTCTCTTCCTTCGCGAGACGCGCGGTGGCCGCCTGCGCAACCGCGCCCGCCGTTTCGCGCGGCACGATCACCACGCCGTCGTCGTCCGCGACCACCACATCGCCGGGGCACACCAGTTGCTGCGCGCAGACCACCGGCACGTTGACCGAGCCGAGCGTTTCCTTGACGGTGCCTTGCGCCGATACCGCTTTCGACCACACCGGAAAATCCATCTGCTGCAGCGCCCGCACGTCGCGGCAACCCGCATCGATCACGAGGCCGAGTACACCGCGTGCCGCGAGCGACGTAGCGAGCAGCTCGCCGAAGTAGCCGTCCTCGCATGGCGAGGTGGGCGCGACCACGAGGACGTCGCCCGCGCGGCATTGCTCGACGGCAACGTGCAGCATCCAGTTGTCCGACGGCGGTACGAGCACGGTCACGGCCGAGCCGGCGATCGAGCGGCCCGCGTAGATCGGCCGCATGTACGATGCGAGCAGCCCGAGGCGTGCCTGCGCTTCGTGTACCGTTGCCGACCCAGCCTGCTGCAGAATCTCGATGATCGACGCGTCCGCGCGTTCGACCTTCGTTACCACGACGCCGCGCTTCATGACAGATCTCCAACAACCCGCGGCGTGACGCGCTGATAGCCTTCCGCGTATTCGATCGCGCGCTTCGACGTGATGCCGATATTGCGCTTCGCCTGCACGCCGCGCTGCAACGCGACGCGCGTGTAGTACTCCCAAAGATGCTCCTGGCCGGCCATGCACTCGATCGCCTTGCGCTTCACGTCCCACACTTCGGTGATATCGAGGAAGGTGTCCGGCACCCACTCGCACTGCTCGGTCTGATGCGGCTCGAACGCGTACACGGGCGGCGCGCCGACCACTGGCTGGCCGGGATTGTGGCCTTCCGCCTGCGCGATGATGCGCGCTTCCTGCGCGACGTGCATCGCGAGCGGATGGTCGAAGTTGTACGGGTCTTTCAGCGAATGGCTCAGCACGAATGCAGGCTGCAGCTCGCGATACACCTCGACGAGGCGCATCAGCGCATCGTCGGTCACGCGCAGCGGGTAGTCGCCGAGATCGAAGAACTCCACTTCCGTGCCGAGAATGTCGGCCGCGCGCAGCGCCTCTTCGCGCCGTGCGTCCTTCACCTTCTGCACGGTCATCTCGCCCTTGCGCCACAGCTTCGCCGATTCGCCGCGCTCGCCGAACGACAGGCACACGACCTTGACGCGATAACCGTTCCTGCGATGCAGCGCGATCGCACCGCCCGCGCGCCAGACGAAATCGGCGCTATGCGCGCTCACCACCAGCATCGACTGATTGGATGACATCGTTGAAAGTCCTGTCCGGATTGAAATGAACAGGGCGATTCTAGGACCGATGCGCGTGCCAGGCCCTTTCGAAGGACCCGCAATCCCCTTCTCTTCTATTTATCGATGCTGTGTTTCGATAAGCGATTTGAGCATCCACAGCCATGCTGGACAATGCTTTCACGGCGATGCGAGTCGAAACTAACCTTATGAGACAACGCGCGACGAAATCAGGCGGCGGCCGCGCCGCCGCCGTCCGCGACGACTCCAAACGGCACTGCATGCGCGGGATCGCCATCGTCGCCCATCTCCCGCACCACCTGCCGCAGGAACTGCATCAGCCGTTGCGCGGCCGGCGCCGGCTGCGCGTCGGCGCGCAGCATCAGGCCGATTTGCCGCTCCGTGTGCGGCAGGCGCACGGGCAGCGTGACGAGCTCGCCGGTATCGAGCTCGTGCTTGAGCTGATGCGCGGACATCGCGGCCACCATGTCGGAGCGCGTCAGCACGCCGCGAATCAGCGTCGAATCGCCGGACTCGATGTTCGGCACCGGCGTATCGAGCCCCTTCGTCGCGAACAGGCGCTCCAGCATGCGCCGCGCCGGCGACTGCGAGCGCGGCATGATCCACTGCTGCTGCGCGACCTGCGCGAGCTTCAGGTTCTTGTGGTCGGCGAGCGGATGACCGCGCCGCGCGAGCACGACCATGTCCTCGGTCCACAGCGGTTCGCCGACGAGGCCGCTCTCCGCCGACCATTGCCGCAACGCGCCGAGAATGAAGTCGACTTCGCCCGAACGCAGCCTCGCGAGCAGTAGCTCGTACGCGCTTTCGTCAGTGACGATGCGAATGCCCGGATACGCGTGGCTCAGTCGCGCGAGCGCTTCGGGCAGCACCGACGAACGGCACAGCGGCAACGCGCCGACGTGCACCGTGCCGCGCACGCTGCCGTGCAGCGCCGCGAGATCTTCCGGAATGCGGCGCAGCTCGTTGAGCGCGCGCTGCACGTGCAATGCGCAGACTTCGCCTTCGGCCGTCAGCAGCAACCCGCGTCCGCTGCGATAGAAGAGCGGCACGCCCGCGCCGGTTTCGAGCACCTTGATCGCGGAGCTGATGGCCGGCTGGCTCACGCCGAATGCGCGCGCGGTGGTCGGCATATGGCGGTCGCGCGACAGCTGCACGAAGATCTCGAGGCGGCGCGTGTTCAGCAGGCACGAAGCCGGCGCGTTCGCCGCGGCCGCGCCGCCCGGCGTCGTGCGCGGAATCAGCACGCGCGTGAGCGTCTGCAGTTCGTCGAACACGCGCGTCGCGCGCGCGGCCACGCATTCGCCGCTCGCGGTGGGCAGCATGCCCGAGCTCATGCGCTCGAAGAGCGGCATGCCGAGCACGTCCTCGAGTTCGTGCAGCGCGCGCGTGATCGCGGACTGCGCGCGAAACAGCGACTTCGCCGCGCGCGCGGCGCTGCCCGCCGACACGACCTGAAGAAACACCTTCAGATGCGTGAGGCTCAACAGCTCGCTGGAAAAGACGTCGAGTTCTTCCATTCTTCAAACGCTACGGTGGCGCGCGCTGGCCCGCGTGAACGGGCGCAACGCGACGCGGTGGATATACTGATGTGCGACGCTCCGGCCATCGCGGCCGAAGCGCGAACCAACACATTCGACAGGAACGGCATGAGCGTGACGACGCAACAGGCGATAGTGCAGACCCTCCGGGAGCGGGTGCTGAGCGGCGAACTCGCGCCGGGCGAGCGCCTCGTCGAACTGCAGCTCGCGGAAAAGCTCGGCGTGTCGCGCACGCCGCTGCGCCTCGCGCTGAGCGTGCTCGCCACCGAGGGCCTCGTCGAACGTTCGGCCGGGCGCGGCTTCGCGGTGCGCCGCTTCACCGTCACCGACGTGCTCGATGCGATCGACGTGCGCGGCGTGCTCGAAGGCCTCGCCGCGAAATCGATTGCCGAACACGGCCTGACCGATCAGCTCGCGCAGTCGCTCGACGCTCTGCTCGCCGAAGGCGACCGCCTGTTCGCGCAGGCCGCGCTCTCCGACGAAGACGCGGCGCATTACGCGGAACTCAACGGCCGCTTCCACGCGCTGATCGTCGACGCCGCGGGCAACCAGGCGCTGCGCACCGCGCTGCAGCTCAACGACCGGATCCCGTTCGTGTCGCCCGCCACCGTGGTGTTCGACCGCGACGCGAAGGAGCGCCAGCGGCAGATGCTCGCGTTCGCGCATCGGCAGCATCATTCGATCGTCTCCGCGCTCAAGTCCGGCGAAGGCGCGCGAGCGGAAGCGCTGATGAAAGAGCACACGAACATCTCCAAAGAAAGCCTGAACCTCTCGGGAAAGAAACTGCATCCGCTGATGTTCGTCGCCTGAACGGCACGCGACGGTTTCGACGAAGCACCCGCTCCCCACCTTCTGCCCTGCCTTTCGACCGGCCTCGGCGCATTGCCAAGTAGCCGGTCGAGCCTTCATTTTTATTTATCGGTAGCGCGCCGGCAAGACGTCCGCCTTTCCCGGTCTTGCGCGCCCCAATTTCTCTGACTGTTATCGCCCGCACCTCACTCGGGATACAAAAGCCGTTGTTTTCCAAGCATTTGCAGGTAGTCCACGCCGCATCGTGAACGCTGATCCGATGCCGCCCAATCCATGTAAACCCTTGAATATTCAACAGACGTAGTGGACATTAGCGCCGGATCCGTCGCATTTCAACCACTTTCTGAAAATCCCGCGTCGGACTATATTGGATCCCATGCACCGGAACCGGGCAGTCGCCGCAGACTGCTTCCGCGTCGCGCCGCAGCGCCCGAACGAGGGTCGTCAGGGCTTATTGCGGCGCGCAAGGCCGCAGCGCGGCCGCACATGGACAAGACGAAGGGAGACAATGCGACGCAAGGCCCGACGTCGCGGCGCCCGGTTATCACATTGAAGCGCACCAAGGACAGTTGCACATGGCCAGAATCATCGGCGGAATCGGAACCTCACACGTACCTACCATCGGCCTCGCGTACGACCGCGGCCGGCAGAACGATCCGGCATGGATGCCGCTCTTCGAAGGCTACAAACCCGTGGCCGAGTGGCTCGCGCGCAAGCAGCCGGACGTGCTGCTGATGTTCTACAACGATCACGCGAACAGCTTTTTCTTCGACTGCTATCCGACCTTCGCGCTCGGCGTGAGCCCGACGCACGAATTCGCCGACGAAGGCGCGGGCCCGCGTCCGCTGCCGAACATCGCCGGCCATCCGCAGCTCGCCGCGCACATGGCCGACTGCCTCGTCAACGACGAGTTCGACCTGACGATCTTCCAGGAGCGTCCGCTCGATCACGGCGTCAATTCGCCGCTCACGCTGCTGTGGCCGCATGAAGGCGGCTGGCCGGGCGCGCTGGTGCCGTTCGAGATCAACGTGCTGCAATATCCGCTGCCCACCGCCGCGCGCTGCTACAAGCTCGGCCAGTCGCTGCGCCGCGCGATCGAGAGCTATCCGGAAGACCTGAACGTGGTGGTGGTCGGCACCGGCGGCCTGTCGCACCAGGTGCACGGCGAACGCTCCGGTTTCAACGACGAAGCGTGGGACATGGAGTTCCTCGACCTGATCGTGAACGACCCGGCGAAGCTCGCCGCGATGAAGCACGGCGACTACATCCGCCGCGGCGGCGCGGAAGGCGTCGAAGTGATCATGTGGCTCGCGATGCGCGGCGCGCTCGGCGACCGCGTGACCGAAGTCCACCGCAACTACTACCTCGCGACTAGCACCGCGATGGCCGTCACGGTGTACGAAAACGCCGGCGAGGAGAACGCACGATGAATCCGCAACTCGAAGGCATCGGCGACCTGCGCGGCACCTACCCATTCGACGTGCTGCAGAGCGTGCACACGCTGCGCCTGAACCGCTTCTTCTGGCGCATGCGCGAAAAGGACTGGCGCGACCGCTGGCTCGCGAACCGCGCCGATACGTACGACGAAGCCGGCCTCAACGCGGAAGAACGCAAGCTGGTCGACGATCAGGACTGGATCGGCCTGATCCGCTATGGCGTGTGCTTCTTCGTGCTCGAGAAGTTCGCGCGCGTGGTGGGCGTGTCGAACCTCGGCATGTACGCGTCGATGCGCGGCGAAACGCTCGAAGCGTTCCTGAAGACACGACGCGTGCCGTCCGCCGCCTGACCCGTCGCACCTCGCGCTGCGCAATGAACGATCGCGCTGCGCGCGCGGCCCGCCGTTCCCGGCGCGGCCGCAGCTGCGTCTGACCGTTTCCCGAAGTCGATCCGACAAGAACTTACCAGTAGAAAGATCGCGTAACAAATAATCTGGATAACTAATCAACACAAGGAGATCTACACAATGAAGAAGACCCGGATCACGCTCGCGGTACTCGCCGGCACCTGCACGATGCCGCTGCTCGCACATGCACAGAGCAGCGTCACGCTGTTCGGCCTCGTCGATAGCGGCGTCACGTACGTGAGCAACCAGTCGGGCAGCCACAACGTGAAGATGGACGACGGTGTGAACGGCCCGAACCTGTGGGGCATGCGCGGCGCGGAAGACCTGGGCGGCGGCACGAAGGCGATCTTCGAACTCGTCGACCAGTTCCAGCTGGACAACGGCGCGTTCATGACGAATTCGAGCCTGTTCAGCCGCACGTCCTACGTCGGGCTGACCAACGATCGCACCGGCAAGCTGACGATGGGTAATCAGTACGACTTCATGACGGACTCGCTGTACTTCGGCAACGACGATCCGGCCGAACTGTCGGGCCACTTCTACGACTTCCGCGCCGGCCCGTTTACGAAGCTCGACCTGCCGAACAACCCGACAGGCGCGTTCGACTGGGACCGCATGGCAGGCGAACGCGTGGCGAACTCGGTGAAGTACACGTCACCGGTGTACGCGGGCTTCAGCGCCGGCGCGATGTACGGTTTCGGCGGCGTGGCGGGTTCGGTGGGCGCGGGCAACTCGACGAGCTTCGGCCTCAACTACGCGGCCGGCTCGTTCGGCGCGAACGCGGCGTACACGAACATCAAGACCTACACGAGCGGCTCGCCGCAGGTCAGCGTGCGCAACTGGGGTGTGGGCGCGCACTACCGCTTCGGCGCGCTCGTTACCAATGCGCTCTTCACGACCGTGCACAACTCGGCGAATGGCGGCGGCGTGTACGAAGGCTCGGTCGGCGCGCACTACAACTTCACGCCGGCACTCAGCGTGGGCGCGTCGTACATGTACATGAAGGGCAACGCGGTGGTCGACAACAATCACGCGCACCAGCTTGCAGGCATCGTCGACTACGCGTTGTCGAAGCGCACCAGCGTCTATGCGCTCGCCGTGTATCAGCGCGCGAACGCCGGCGCAAATGCGCAGATCAACGGCATGAACGGCACCGACGACGCGTCGAGCAGCCCGACCCAGGCCGTCGCGCGGATCGGCATTCACACGCGCTTCTGATCGTCGCGCAACGCTGCAAGCAGTTCGTTGGTTTTCGCGAGCAGCGTGGCGTGATAGTCGGCGGGCAGCGCGATGTCGTCCATCACGGCCATCACGTCCTCGATGCGCTGCTGGAAGCGCATCGAAAGATCGACGGTCTGCGCGGCCGTCAGCATCGGCAGCACCGCCTCGACGAAGGTCTGATACGCGACCGCCTTCGCCGCGAGCGTCGACAGGCTCGCCGTATTTTTGCGCGCCTGTTCGACGAGCGCCTCGATCGGCAGCGGGCTCCTGTTCACCGGAGCCTCTCCGCTGCACGGCGGACGCACGCGCGTCCGTCAGTCGTCTTGCACATCATTTCCCCGCTCCCGTTTCTGATGCGTCATTCAACGCCGCGCGGTTGCGCCCGCGCGTTTTCCTTCCCGAACTAACGGCAGTTGCGGATTGCGGCTGGATAGGCACGACGCGCGGATTGCGTTCGGAATGCGCTGTTGTTCGAGTCAGGGAATCCTGAATGCGACGGCGCGCCGCTTTCAAACGATCCGCGCCTGGCTCGTTCCTTCCGGTGACAGGACCTTGCCCCGCTTGATGCACGCTTGATGCACGATAGATAGATGCGGCTGCAATGAACGAAAGCGGACCCTTTCACCGCACGTTCGCACCTGGCAACAGTCCAACGAGACGCTTTCGCGTTCACCCGAATCCTTTCAACCGATCATGGGGACGACATGGACATGAACCGCAACCGCATGTCTTCAACGCTGCGCAAGGTATCGCGCGCAACGGTATGCGCGTTGACCAGCGCATTCGCCGCATCGGCGGCATTCGCAGCGACCACGCAAGCCGATCTGCTGCCGCAGAACGCGCCGCATTACAGGACCGGCGACAACTGGACCTATCAGTTTTCCGACGCGCTGTCGCCGAACACGAAAACCGTCACGCAGACGGTGACGAGCGTGCGCGCGGACGGCAGCGCGGTCCTGCAGTTCGGCCCCGGCGGCGGACATGCCGTGTTGACGTCGGATGCGAACGTCGTCCCCAACGCGTCCGATCAACACGCATGCGGCAACGGACTGCGTTTCCCGTTGCGCACGGGCGCGCGCTACGAGGCCGACTGCCAGGCGCACGATCCGGGCGGCCAGCTGATCTCGCGCCGCGCCGAGTGCGAAGTGGAAGGCGTGGAAACGATCACGACGAAGGCCGGCTCGTTCGCCGCAATCAAGGTCAAGATGACCGGCACATGGACTCCGCAATATGGCGTGGGCGGCGGCCCGATGCGGGAAACGCTGTGGTACGCGCCGAGCGCGAAGCGCATCGTGCGCGGCGAGTTCCAGGGGCAGCTCGCCGGCAAGGGCGCGCCCGCAACCACCGAAATGGAACTGGTGCGCTACGCGGTGAAACCGTAGCGGGCCGGCGCACAATCCGGTTGACCCGGCCCCCGGGGCCGCCTTCATGATGGCCACAACGCACAACCGACGAGGTCCCGCATGGATGTCCGCCCCCCCGGTCTCAACGCGTCCCGTGCCGCCGGCCGGCTTGGCGTATCGACCAAGGCGTTGAGGCTGTACGAGCAGCACGGCCTCGTCACGCCCAGCCGCACGTCGTCGGGCTACCGGATCTACTCGCCCGAGCAGATGCGCCGCGCCGAGCGCATCGTCACGCTGCGCGCGCTCGGCTTGAGCCTCGCGCAGGTCGCGGGCGTGCTGGACGGCGACTCGCGCAGTCTCGCCGATGCGCTCGCGGCGCACGAGGCCACGCTCGAAGACGAGCTCCGGCAGCAGGCTCGACGGATCGACAAGGTGCGCGCACTGCGGGCTGAACTGGCCAGCGGCCGCATGCCGGACGAGGTGGCGTTAACGGACGCGCTCGCCCGCACAGCGCTGCCCGCAGTGAGCTTCGCGTTGCCGTGGCCATGGGGCGGCGAGCCGTTCGAACTCGCCGACATCCGGCCGCTCAACTACCTCATCGGTCCGCTAGGCAGCGGCAAGACGAGACTCGCGAGGCGCATCGCCGAGGCGATACCCGGCGCGGTGTTTCTGGGACTCGACCGGTTGCAGAACCATGACGCGGCGGCGGTGATGCCCGCGCTGCATCCAAAAGTCGAGCGCGCGCTCGCATGGCTCATCGGCGAAGGCGCGACGCATTCGGATGCGCTCGTCACGCTGCTGGCAGGACTCGAAACGGAGGGCGCGACGGCGATCGTCGTGGACATGGTCGAACAGGGACTCGACCATCCGACCCAGGAAGCGCTCGGTTCGTATCTCCGGCAACGCGCCGCAACCAGTGCCCCGCCGCTCTTCCTGATGACGCGCTCGTCCGCGTTGCTCGACCTGACGCTCGTCGGCGCGTACGAAGCGATCGTCCTGTGCCCGGCGAACCACAGTCCGCCGGTGCGCGTCGCGCCGTATCCGGGTGCGCCGGGGTATGAAGCCGTGCTCACGTGCCTCGCGTCGCCCGAAGTGCGCGCGCGCACGGCTGGCATGATCGCGTGGCGGCCTGAATCACCCGCGGATGCGCTTCAACGCTCATAGCAACTCCCAACGCACCAGTTCCTGCTCCAGCGCATCCGCATCGACGAAACGATAGCCGTGCAGCCCGGCGTCCACCGCGCCGGTCACGTTCGCTTCGGTGTCGTCGATGAAGAGCGTTGCATCGGGCGCGGCGCCGAGCTGCGCGACGCAGCCGAGATACGCACGCGCAGCAGGCTTCGCCGCACCGAACGCCGCCGACGGATACACGTGCTCGCCGAACACCCGCGCGACGGGCGGATACAGGTAGCCGACGTGATCCGTGACGAGCCGGCAATTGTTGGTCAGCACGGCGATGCGATGGCGCGCCGCGAGCCGCTCGGCCAGCGCGACGGCGGGCGCATTCGGCGTGATCGACGCACGCCGCGAATCAAGCCATTCGTCGCGGCTCACGCGGCGGCCCAGCAGGTCGCCGAGCGCATCGAGATACTCGTCCGCACTGATTTCGCCCGCATCGGCACGCGCTTCCAGGCCGGAACCCCAGATCGCGTGCCGCACCGTCTCGGGCGCGACGCCGGTGAGCGCCGACAGCCGACCGGTCCGCGCGCCGCGGTCGTAATGGGACAGCACGCCTTCCATGTCGAACAGCACCAGCGCGATCGGTGAAGTCATGGCGTCGCTCCTGCGTCGCACGCGTCACGACGAGCATGCCATCCGGGAATTTTGGTGTCACGCGTGAACGGACGTGCATGCCACGCAAAGGCGCGATAGCCACGCACCGCGCAGCAAGCCGCGCGACGCCACCGCGCACCGACACAAGCCGCGCCGGTCGATCAAGCCATCGACGCTTCGAACACCCGCCGGTAATTGCCGCCGAGTATCTGCTCCGTCTCCGGCTGCGAAAAACCGGCCTGCCGCAGCGCGTCGCCGAGCGCCGGCAACTGGCGGTAGCTGCGGAACACCGGCGGCGAGATGAAGCCGAGCATGTCGGTGCCGAGCCCGACGTGCTCGACGCCGACCACGTCGACCATGCGCCGCATCCCGTGCGCCATCCCCTGCAGATCGTGAAAGCTGCCCGAGCTGGGCCACACGCCGATCACGCCGCCGGTGTCCGCGACGGCGCGCGCATGATCCCCCGTGATCAGCCGGCTGCGCGGCCCCGGATGTGTTGCGAGCGCGGTGTGCGACAGCACCAGCGGCTTCGTCGTCGTGGCGGCCGCGCGCTTCACCAGATCGTAGGTGCCATGCGCAATATCGACGACGATGCCGAGCCGGTTGCAGCGGCGCACCACGTCGGCGCCGAAGTCCGTCAGGCCGCCGTGCACCGGCGGCTCGGTCTGGATGTCGCCGAGCTCGTTCACGCGGTAATGCGTCAGTTGCAGATGGCGCAGCCGGTGCTGCGTGTACGCCTCGTCGACGCGGTCGAGCTGGCCTTCGAGAAAATCCGCGCCTTCCGCCGATACGATCACGCACGGTCCCTGCCGCGGCAGCGTCGCGAGCGAGGCGGCGTCGGTGACGACGAGCAAGCGTTCGCGCTCGATCAGCTCGCCGGCGCGCTGGAATTCGACCTGACTCAGCGCGTACAGCTCGCCCGGCTGCGCTGCGCGCCAGGCTTCGAAACGCTTTCGATCCGCCGACACGCGCGTGACGTTGGTGTCCGAGACGATCGCGAGGCAGATCACGTGCATGCCGCCCTCGCGCATCGGCGCGGCGATCTCGGTGAGCGGCCGGTTCGCGCCGACCGACGGCAGCCGCGACACGATCACATGGCCCTCGTGGCTGTGCATGTCCATCGTGAGCGCGCCGGGCGAGGGTGCCCACGTGGCGGTGCTGTTCGATGACGCGGGCGCGGCGTTGCTCATGGATGCCGCCTGCGCTGACGACGCGGATGCATCCGGCGCCTGCGCTTCCGTATAGCCAGCGAAGCGGCCCGGCGCGCAGGCCGCGAGGCCGAGCGCCACGCCCGTTGCGAGGAACGCGCGGCGCGACATCGCGGTGTTCGATGCTGTCGCAACCGCATCCACCAGCCGGTAACGCCAGCCCGCGGGATCGTCGACGAGCCGTTCCAGGCGGCCACGCAGACGCACGGCATGCGCGCTCACGGGCACTTCGCCGCGCGCGAATACTTCGATGCAGCTCGCCGGATCGCGCGGCACGCAGCCGCCGCAACAGGGTTCGTCGGCGGCGAGCAGGAAGTAGCCGGCGTGGGGCGAGGCAAGGTCGAGCGGGATCATCCAGCCGCTCAGTTCGACGGCGATGCCGTGCAGGCAGGCCGCTTCGTCTGTGCGGATCGTGGACCAGTCGGGAAGCGCGGCGGGCGAGTCGGTGGTGGGCATGGGCATGAGCGGCGGTCGTGGCAGGTCGGGTGGTCCGGCGGCACAGCGATTTGCGGAATCATGCGGAGGCCGCATCCTGCGATGCTTCAACTCAGGATGCGATCCCCGCGTTTCGATTCCACGTCTCTCATACTTGAACGGCTCGCGAAGGATAATCCGTCGCGTGGGCGCACAGTGCGTTCAGCCCAACCCGCGTCGCCGCCCTGCTGCCGCCCGCTCAGTTGCCTGCGAACCTCACTGCCCACCTGCCGATGCCGCCTCGGGCACATCGGGCGTCGGCGTCGGTGAGGAGCCCGAGCCTTCCGGCGGGAACGCACCGTTCGCGCGCGGCGTGCCGGTCGCCTGCGCGCCGGAAGCCGGCGGCAGGATCGTGGGCGCGAGCAGCGGCGGCGACACGGCCGGCGTACTGGACGCCCCGGTGCCCGACGCAGCCGCCGACGCCCCGCTCGCCGGCACGCCGATCAGCGGCGGCACCGACGCCGGCAACGGCGCCGACGCCTGCGACGGCGTCACCACTGGAGCCGGCGTCACCGCCAATGCAGGCGCCGCGGAAGAAGCCGGCGCCACCGGCCGCGGCGGCGCGTGATGCACCGGCGCGGGCGCAGTCGGCGCCTGCGGCTTCGCACCGCTCAGCACCGCGATCCACGCGCGCAGCTTGTCGCGGAACACGTCGAACGCGCCCGGCTGCACCTCGGTGTCGAAGCGCACGCGCGAATCGATCAGCCGCGCGCGCAACGCCCGCTGATAGAAATCGCCGACGATCGGCAGCGCGGTGTGCGCGCCCTCGCCCAACGCGCTGCTGGTGAACGTCACGCGGCCGTCGTCGAAACCGACCCACGCGCCGGCCACCAGTTGCGGATGCATCAGGATGAACCAGCCGTCGGTGTTGTCCTGGGTCGTGCCGGTCTTGCCCGCCACGTCCGCGCGAATCCCGTAGCGCGTCCGGATGCCCACGCCCGTGCCGCGGTTCACGACGTCGCGCATCGTGTCGATCAGCGTGCGGTCCGCCGCGACCGGCAGCGCCTGCTGCGGCGCAGCCGGCTCGAACTCCGCGAGCACGTGGCCGTCGTGATCCTCGATGCTCGTCACCATGCGCGGTTCGAGATACGCGCCGTCGTTCGCGATGGTCGCGTAGGCCGACACCATCTCCTTGACCGTGACCGGGCTCGTGCCGAGCGCAAGCGACGGCACCGGATCCAGCGTGCTGTCGCGCACGCCCATCTCGCGCGCGAGACGCGCGACGCGATCCGCGCCGACCTGCTCGATCAGCTGCGCGGTAATGCGGTTGCGCGAAAACGCGAGCGCGTCGCGCAGCGTCATCGGCTTGCCGCTGGGCGGCACGTCGTCGTTCGGACGCCAGATCTCGCCGCCCTTCAGCGGAATCTCGACCGGCTGGTCGATGAAGGTATCGGTCGGGGTCAAGCCGGCCGCGAACGCCGCGCCGTACACGAACGGCTTGAACGTCGAGCCCGGCTGACGGCGCGACTGCTGCACGTGATCGAACGGTTCGTCGGTAAAATCGCGGCTGCCGACCCACGCCTTGATCTGCCCGTTACGCGGATCGATCGCGAGAAAACCCGCTTCCACCTCGGTCTTGTCGTGACACAGGTTGCGCATGAAAGCGCGGTCCGCGCCGAGCTGCTTCAGCGCATCGTCGTCGCTGGCACCACTGGTGCGCGCGGTATGGTATTCGGGCGACTCGCGCATGAAGGTCTTGAACAGATCGTTCGACACCGAACAGCCCGCGCGGCCGCTCCACGCGCCGTTCGCGACCGACTGCAACTGCCGGCCCTGCAGCGCGACGGCGGCGGTGGCCATGGCCTGCAGACGCGAGTCGATCGTCGTATGGACGACGAGGCCGTCCGAATAGATGTTGTAGTCGTTCGCATCGGCCCAGCCGATCAGCCATTTGCGCAGCTGCTGCGCGAAATGCGGCGCGGGACCGGGCGGCTCCACCTGGCGCTCGAAATCGACGGCGAGCGGTTTGACCTTGAGCTTCTCGAACGCCGCCGGCGACAGCTTGTCGTACTTCACCATCTGCGCGAGCACGGTGTTGCGCCGTGCGAGCGCGCGCTCCGGGTTGATCACCGGGTTGTAGTAGCTGTTGCCCTTCAGCATGCCGGTGAGCGTCGCGCTTTCAAGGATGTCGAGCTCGTCCGCGGATTTGCCGAAGTACGTGCGCGCGGCCATTTCGACGCCGTACGCGTTGTACAGGAACGGCACGGTGTTCAGGTAAGTCTCGAGAATCTGGTCCTTGCTGTAGGCCATCTCGATCTTTTCCGCGGTGATCGCTTCCTTGATCTTGCGGGTCAGCGTGGGTGCGCGGCCCACTTCGTCCGGATACAGGTTGCGCGCGAGCTGCTGCGTGATCGTGGAGCCGCCCTGCCGGTCGCCGCCGAACGTGTGCAGCGCCGCCGATGCGGTGCGCTTCCAGTCGATGCCGTGATGCTCGTAGAAGCGATGGTCTTCGGTCGAGATCAGCGCGTCCACCATGTGCGGCGAGATCTCCTTCAGCGTGACCCACTCGCGGTTGGACGGCTTGAATTCGGCGAGCAGCTTGCCGTCGGCGGAGAGAATCTGCGCGGGCCGGTCGACGCGCGCCTTGCGGATATCGCTGATGCTCGGCGTGAACGGAATCAGCACGATCACGTACAGCAGCACCAGCGCGGGCGGCGTGGCGAGCGTGATGAGCACGCCGCGCCGGGTCGGATGCTTCACGTGATACCAGGCACGGGCAAGCGCGGGCTTGACGAGCTGCGCGAAGAAGCCGGCCAGCGCCATCGCGACATGCAGGCAAACCATCACGGCGTGAGCCATGCGGCGCACCCATCGGACGCAGAAATCCCTTACGGACGAAATGAATCGGCGCATCACGCTGCTACCCGCTCGTCTTTAAAAAGGGTGCATGGTATCAAACGGCGTGTCGCGTTACCGTCAGCGGGCGTTTTGGCGAGAGTTCGCGCTTGCGATATCAGCGCGATTTGCCGCGCGCGCCTTTCTTCGCGCTGGCCGCGCGTGGCGGTTCGGCTGTGGCTGTCGGGGTCGGCGTGTGGTTGCCCATGATCGGTCCGGCGAGCTGCTCCATCCACGCGAGCGCATCGACGTACGACAGGAACTGCTGCAGATAGCCGGGCGAACATTCGCGCATCAACGCGAGCGAACGGTGCACGAGGCTGTTCGAATTGAGCGGGCCCGCGTTGCCCGGCACGCGTTCGAGCGCTTGCCGCAGCTGCTTTTCCGCGCTGACTTTCGACCACGTTTCGCGGAAGAAGTCGAGCACGGGGAGGTCCGGCGATGCGTGCGAATGCAGCCCGCGCGACGCAGCGCGCGCGGTCGATGCGTCGTCGTTTCCACCTTCGGTTGCGGCGCGACGGATATGCATCTGGTTGACGAGATCGCGCAGCGTGTTGCGCGCGGGCGTGGCGTTGAGCGTTGCCGCTGCGTTCGCAGTCTTCACCACGCCGTCGGCGCGTTCGATCTCGTCCGCATACGCCGCGATCAGCGTGGCCAGTCGCTCGTCGAGCACGCGCCGCGCGTCGCCGTCGTAGCCGGCCGCGCGCCGCTCAAGCGCATCGATGAAGCGATAGCGTGTGAGGTTCACGCGATCGGCGCCTTGAGCGCGCCACGCATCGAGCGTCGCGCGAACCTGGCGGATATCGCCGCTCGTGCCGCTACTCATGCTGCTCCGCCGCCGCGCCGGTGCGTTTCGGCACCGGCGCGATCTCGACGCGGCGGTTCTTCGCGCGCCCCGCATCGTCCGCGTTCGAACTCACCGGCTGCTGGGAGCCAAACGCCGCCGCGAACACCGATGAAGCCGGCACGCCCGCATCGATCAGCGCGCGCGTGACCGTCAGCGCGCGTTGCGCGGACAGCTCCCAGTTATCGGCGAAGCGCCGGTTGCCCGCGCGCACCTGTTGATCGTCGGCGAAACCGCTGACCATCAAAATCTCGTCGTGCGACTGCAGATAGACGGACAGCGGCCCCGCGAGGCTCTTCAGCAGATCGCGGCCCTGCGGCTGCAGCTGGTCCGAGTTCAGCGCGAACAGCAGGTTGCCGCTGATGCCGATGCGTCCGTTCGTGAGCGTCACGCGCCCCGCCGCGAGCGGCCCCGCGATCGCCTGTTCCAGCGTCTTGCGGCGCTCCGCTTCGAGCTGCCGCTGCTTCACCTGGTCGTGCAGGCGCGCGGACAGTTCCAGCTGCAAGCCGATCACGCCTACCAGGATCAGCACGAACGCGCCCACCAGCACCGACATCAGGTCGGCGAACGCGGCCCAGACGGGTGCCGTCGGCTCGACGCCGCCGTCGATCTCGTCGTTCATGCCGTTTCGGCTCCGCTATCGGCGCGCTGCACGGCAAGCTGCTGCAGGTCTTCGACGATCTGCTTCTGCGACAGCATGCTCAGATCGATCACCTCGCGCGCCTGCGCGACGTAGTACGCGAGCTGTTCGTCGCTGCGTGCGAGCGAGCGGTCGAGCGCGGTCTCGATCTTTTGCAGATGCGCGACGAGCGTGTCGTTCGATGCGCCGAACGCCTGCACGGCCGCACCGAACGCGTCGCCGAGACTCGCGACTTCGACCGCGCTGCCCGTCACCTGTGCGGCGACGCCGCCGAGCTTGTTCGTCTCCGCTTCGACCGTTGCGGAGAACTGCGAGCCCACCCGCTCGAGCAGACCGGCAGAGGTCGACACGAGCGCGTCGACCGCGCCGCGCTGTTCGGTGGAGGCATGGTTCACTGCATCGAGCAGCGTGCTGAGCGTATCGAGTAAGCGCGCGCGCTCGTCGAGCATCGCGGTGTCGCGGACCATGCTGTCGGAGAGCTTCTGGCGCAGTTCCGCGACCACCTCGGCGGCGGCGCGCGGCGCTTCCGACGCGGCCTGCACGAGCCGCGCGATTTCGGCGATCGTATCGGCGGCGTGCGTCTTCGTTTGTGCGGAGATTTCGCGCGCGGTCTGTTCGAGCGTCGCGCAGATCGCCTGCTGGTGGCTTGCGGTGGCTTCACCGGCTTTCTGCCACTGCTCGTTCAGCGATGCGGCCGTGGCATCGAGTGCGCCGGTCCATGCGGCAAGGCGCGTTTCGTCGCGCGATGCCAGCTGCTGCTGGAGCTCAGCATGCGAACGATCCACCGCGCCGAGCAGCGACGAAGCGTGCTGCTCAAAGCTCGCGACGGTCGCCGTGAGCGCCTGCTGATGATTCGCGGCGAGCTTTTCGCTCGCCTGTTCCTGACGCGTCAACGCGGCATTCCACGCATCGGACACGCTGCCGACACCCGCATCGATTCGAGTCGACACGCCATCCAGCAAGCCCGCCGAGCGCGTTTCGAACGTGCTCGTAAAGCGCTCCAGCGCGACGCGCAACTGCTCGACGAGCGCATCGTCCGAACGCTGCTGTTCCGCGAGTGCGTTCGTCCACAGACCGGCCACTGTCGTGGTGGTCGCTTCGAAACCGCTCGACAGACCATCCAGCTGCTTCTGCACCGCGCTCGTCACGGTCGCGCCGAGCGCGCTCATCTCGCGCGAGAGCCCGGTCATGGTCGCCTGCACGACCGGCTGGATCGCCGCGCTCGCGCCGCGCGCGCTGTCGGCCGCGCTATCGCGCAACGAGCGTCCCACCGACGACGCGAGCGCCGTATACGACGCCTCGATGCTCGCGTGCAACGCCTGCTGGTTCGTGCGCTGCTGCTCGTGCAGCGTGGCGCTGTGATGCTCGATCGCGCCCATCATCGTCTGCAGCCGGTCGACGAGCGCGGGCAGCGCATCCGCCTGCCGCTGCATCAGCCGGAAGCTTTCCTCGCGCCGCCATGCCTGAGAATGGACCCGCAACGTGGTCGCGATCTTCTCGTCGAGCAGGCGCGCGGCTTCGATCCGTTCGCGCCGGCACAACGCCGACAGCAGCCCGAGCATCGCGGAGGTCGCGACGCCCGCGATCGACGTGCCGAACGCGAAGCTCAAGCCCTTGATCGGCGCGGCGAGCGATGCATGCACCGCGGCGAGATCCGTCGCGCTGTCGAGCGCGGCGCCGGTGCCGCGCAACGTCGTCACCATGCCCAGCAGCGTGCCGAACATGCCGAGCAGCACCAGCAAACCGGCCAGATACGGCGTCATCGACGGCCCAGGCAACGTGGCGCGTTCGCTTTCCACACGCAACCGCACCGGGCCGCGCAGCGTCGGATGCAATCGCTCGAGCCACGCGTCAAGGGAAGCGGGCGGCGCGGACAGTTCGCCGACGGCCCGCGCGAGGCTCGCGGTGGCTTGATGGAAGCGACGCAGTTCGAATGCGCCCGCGACGTAGCACAGCGCGATCAGCAGCGTGACCGCGAGCGCGAGCGGATTCGTGACGGCATAGCCCGCGCCGATCCAGCAGACGACGGCAAGCCCGGCAACAAAGACGACAACATCGATGCGATATCTGGACATGGGGTTCCGGTTAGCAGTCGCGAAGCGCTGCAAGCAGCCCTTCGACCGGTTGAAAACGAACCTCGAGTTCGGCGAACAGCACGCTTTGCATGTCCTTGCGGAACACGTCGAGCCATGGGTTCGCGTTGGCCTTTGGCGGCTCTGCCGGAAGCGCATGTGCGTCGTACTGACTCGCGTCGTGCGCTTCGGCATGCGCCGCTTCGTGCGCCGCCCGCAGACGGTCGAAGTGCATCGACAGCAAACCCGGCACCGCGGCCAGCAGCGTGCGCTCGCGCGTGCCAAGCACGCGCTCCATCACGCCATCCACCGCCGCGAGCCGCGCCATCGCTGGCTTGCGCGCCGCGAGCATCGCCCTGAGACGCGCGCGCAGATCGCCGATCGCGTCCTCCATCTCTTCCTGGAAGGACAGATAGCACTGGCGATACACCGCGTAGTCCGGCGGCGTGTCGTCGACGACCGCAGGCGTGATCGCGCGGCCGCGCGCGAGGCTGCGCTGCCGCTCGGGCGCAAGCGTCGCGTCGCGCGCGATCGCGTTCGTCAGCGTCGTACGCACACGCGTGCACAGCGCGTCTTCCGTGGGGTCGGAAGTCGTGCCGCGAGGCTCGATGGCGGGCGGATTGCCGCTCAATGCCGTGGACAGCGCGATCGCGTCGGTCCAGCTGAGCCATTGGCCCAGCCGGTCCGCGAGCGGCTGCCCGGACGCCGCCACATTGGCGTCCGTCAGGCGGGCGAGTAAGCGAATGAGCGCCGGGCCGCTCACGGCCCGACGCTCGGGGACATGCACCATTCCGGCAAAGCAAAAAGGCTGCAGTTTACACGCCCCCGGGGCGGAGGCGGTCAGCGCCCTATTTAAACCGGACTGAAGCTACTCGACATATCGATCAGGTGCCCGATGCCGCCGAGATCGCCATGGCCGGGCAGTAGTGCGTCGCGGTCAGGTAGGACGCCTGCTGCGAACGCACGCCGGCCGCGCTCGACGTCGGGGGATCGATGAAGATCGACGCGTTGTTCGAGCCCGCCGGCGCGGTGTAGTTCATCGTGATCTTCCACCACTTGCCGACCTTCACCGCGGACAGCGAATTCGCCTGGCCCGAGCCCCACGTGCCGCGCACGATCGCACCCGTGTTGGTGTTGAGCACCCAGCCGAACTCCGTGCCATTGCTGTCGTCGGTCTGCACCGAGCCGCCCGGGAACACCGTCGCGTTGGTCGTCGCCGCCACGTAGTCGGTGAAGTTGTACGTCTGCCCGCCCTGCACGCGGATCACCTCGTGAATGTTCGCGACCGCCGACCCGTTCGTCGCCGTAACCGACGCTGCGCGGGTGGTGCCGTAGAGGTCCGTCGCGGGCGTCGCGGTGCCGCCGTTGCTTTGCGTCCATGCATCCGGCGTGAACAGGCTCAGCGGCGAGTTCACCAGATTGCCCGCGTAGCACGACGCCAGGTTCGGGTCGGCAGGCGGTCCGTAGAAGTTCGCGATGCTCGACTGGATCGAGTTGTCCGTCGCATCCGAGGTTGCCTTCTCCAGCACCGCGCCTTCGTAGAACTGGATCGGCGCCGCGCTACCGTCGCCGCCTTCGCCGAGCGACAGGCCGCCCTGCCACTGCCCGTTGAACGCGTGGCCCGCGCTGTTGCTGAAGATGTACGCTTCCGGCGGCTGGCCGTCATAGACCGCGGTCAGCACACCCTGCGTCGCGGCCCCGCCCTTCACCGCAAAGAGATTCGATGCGGTGACCGGCGAGTACTTCGCGAGCACCGTGACGAACTTTTCTTTGGGCGGCTGCTGCGGTCCGTACAGATAGACGCCGGCTTCCGCATCCACGCCCGGCCAGTTGACGTCGAGGCCGTTGCACACCGGGTCCTTGGTGGTCGGCGACTGGGCCGAATCGCCATCGCAGTAGCCGAACACCGCGGCGGCGCCATCGGAGAACGCGAGCGCGAACATCTCGCCTTCCACTTCGCCGTGCGCATAGGTGCTCGGATTCGCGCTGTTCTCCATGTTGCCGTAGGTGCCGCAACACGTGGACGACTGGTCGTAGTGCGCACCCGCCACCATATACTCGGCAATCTCCGTGTCACCGATCGACTGGTTCACCGTGCCGAAGCGGTTGCGATAGGCCTGGCCCGCGAGCGTCGTCAGCGACGGAACCTCGGTGCCGTTCACCGTGACGATCGTCAGTTTCGCGGGCGATCCCGACAGCGCCGGCAGGTCGTTACCGACGGTCAGTTGCAGCGTCGGCGCCTGCGCGGTCAACGCGGTGGGCGGCTGCGTGACCTGCACCGTCAGCGAACCCGCGCTGCCCGGCTGCGTGATCGTCGCGAAGCCGTTGAGCACCGGCACCGTGGTCGGGTTCTGCGAGCCCGGGCCGCTCACCGGCAGCTTCAGCGACTCGGTGCCGTCGCTGTTCAGCGTGAGCGTGGCGGGCACGTTGCCGAAGGTACCGCCCTTCAGCGATGCGACCAGATCGATCTGGTCATAGATGTCCGTCACCGAGCAGGTCGTGTTCTTGCAGAACGAATCGATGCTCGCGACGTTGGTCGTGCCGATCAGGTTGTGACCGGCGCCGTGCGGCAGCGTCGCCGACGTGTACGGATAGATGTTCTGGGTCGTGTTGTCCGATGCACGCGCGATCTGGAACAGCGGGCCCGTGTAGTTCTTCGTCAGCAGGCGCGTCACGCTGTGAGCCGCCGAGCACGACGTGCCCGCGGCAGCCGCGGCATCGCACGGCAATGGCAGCGACGAGCCCACTTCGGCTGTCGTTGCCGCATTCGGTTGCGCTTCGGTGTTGGTATTGGATGGCGACGTACTCGCGTTCGCTACGCCGGTCGCCGAACTCCCGGCAGGTGAATCGCCATTGCATGCCGTCAGCGCGAGCGCGGCCGACAGCAGCAAGGGCACCAGTCCCATTGCTCTCAACGTCATGATCCTCTCCGATAAACCAGCTGTTGGATTACATCCAATTAACGCAGGATTACTAAAAGATTCACGCGTAACAGTTACCGTCGGTGTCTGTCCTCGAAGAATGTTTTACGCCGACCATGGACGTGCGCAACGGGAGCCCCATCGGCAAACCCACACCATCGCTGCGGCCAGCCAGGGATCGTGAACGACAGGCAACAGCGCGGCGCCACCCTGCTTCGTGCGGGTGGAACCGTGCGTCTGACCGGGATCCTTTTGAAGTGAGCAACCGTGCGGCACCACGGCTGCGCTGGCGCTAATAATATTAGTCATTATTATCGACATGCCGCCTCAGTAGATTCCCTGATGCGCGCTCAAGGCGAGACAGCATGCTTATTGCGACCGTGCGGTGCAGCAATCTCAACAAATATTATTGCTAATGACGAATCCAGCCGGGTGGATTTTATGAATCGCGCGCGGCCCGGCGGTTGGCGCTTGCGGCACTCGCAGCGCTCACGGCAGTCGTCGCAGCCGACACCTTCCGCAGTTCGTCCGCGACGATTTCGATCAACGCTTCCGCCGCGGCGCTCAGCGGCCGTCGCGGATGACTGATCCGCACGATATGCCGCACGATGCGCGGCGCGAGGATCGGATGAGCGCGCAGTGTGCCGAGCCCCACCGCGCGCTCGATCACGATGCGCGGCAGGATGGTCGCGAAGCGCGTCGCGGCGACGAGCTTGACGATCGTGCTCAGCACGTCGATCTCCATGCGCGGCGCGAGCAGCACGTTCTCATGCTGCGCGGCGGTTTCGATCACGCCGCGCAAACCATGACGCTTGGTGGGCAGCACGAGTTCGAGATCGGGCAGCTTCGCGAGCTCGATGGTGGGCGGCAACTCGGGGCCATGCGTGGCGCTCGTCACGAGCACCATCTCTTCGTCGAGCAGCGGCTGCGAATCGAGCGACAGCCGCGTGCGCGGCTTGTTGATCAGCGCCGCGTCGAGCTGGCCGCCCGACACCCAGTCGATGAAAGTTGCGCTGTAGCCATCCGCCACCGTCACTTCAACGTGCGGATAGCGCGCGTGAAAACGCGACAGCGAATCGGCCAGCACGCTCTCCGTCACCGATGCGATCACGCCGATCGACACATGCCCCGTCACCACTTCGTCACGCTGCAACAACTGCTGCCGCGCATGCGCGATGTCGCGCACGATCGGCAGGAACAGGCGGTACATCAAGCGGCCCGTTGCGGTCGGGGACATGCCGTGCGCGCTGCGCTCGAAGAGCTGCTGGTTCAGTTCTTCCTCGAGCTTCGCGATCTGCATGCTGAGCGCCGGCTGCACGATGTTCAGCCGCTTCGCGGCGCGCGTGACTGAGCCGTCTTCGAACAGCGCGATGAAGTACTGGATCTGCTTGAGGTCCATGCGTTGGAGACTCATCAGTGAAGTGAATGGACTCGCGACCCGCCATCATCGGGACGCGCGTGGCCGCTTTCAACGGACATGCGATGCGCCGATGCCAAATGCGGGCACGTGCGTTGCGCGCGTTACTCGCTGAACGGTTTGCGTACTGAAGCCGCGTATTGAAGCTGAATACCGTCAAAGCGTCATGCGGGTTTTCACTAGCATTAGGACAAGTGATACGGCGCATCAAAAAACAATATTAGAACTTATGGTCCTCGCCCGGTACGCTTTTACAGAACAGCACCGCATCGCGCACCAGGCGTGAGCGGTCAGAGACCGGAGACAGTGCAGATGAATTTGCGCGAGGCCACCGCGAACGGCGCATCGAGCCGCTTCGCTGCCCACCCTGCCGACAGCGTGACCGCCACGTCATGGACCCGCCGCCCGGAACCGCTGACGTTGCGCGACTGGCTCGCGCATCTGTCGTCGACCGGCCGCGTCGCGACGATCGATCAACCGGTGTCGCTGAAGCACGAACTCGCGGCCATCGCTAAACGCCTCGACGGTCAGCAGGCCGCTGTTTTCATGCAGCCTGGCAGCCACACGATGCCGGTGGTCAGCGGCTTCATGTCGCGGCGCGCGTGGATTGCCGAAGCGATGGGCGTGGCCGAAAGCGATCTGCTCGCGCGCTTTCGCGACGCCGCCGAACATCCGCTCGCGTGGCGCGAAGTGTCCGCCGATGCGGCCGCATGCCGCCAGGTCGTGCACACGAAAGACATCGACCTGCACGCACTCCTGCCCGTGCCCACGCACAGCGAGCACGACAGCGGCCCTTACATCACCGCGGGTCTCGTGATCGCGCGCAATCCGCGCACCGGCGTCCAGAACGTGTCGATCAACCGCATCCAGGTGCATGGCCGCGATCGCACGGCGATCCTGCTGCTGCCGCGTCACCTGTACGCGTTCCACCGCATTGCCGAAGGAGCCGGCGACCCGCTCGACATCGCGATCGCGATCGGCGTCGATCCGCTGACGATGCTCGCATCGCAGGCGATCTCGCCGATCGACAACGACGAACTCGAAATTGCGGGCGCGCTGCACGGCCAGCCGCTGCCGGTCGTCCAGTGCCTGACGAACGACGTACGCGTGCCGGCTTCGGCGGAGATCGTGATCGAAGGACGCATTCTGCCGAACGTGCGCGAACCCGAAGGTCCGTTCGGCGAGTTCCCGAAGTACTACAGCGCGCGCGAAGCTCGCGAGGTGATCGAGGTGACCGCTGTCACGCATCGCGAGCAGCCGATCTATCACACCATCGTGCCGGCCGAGATGGAGCACCTGCTGCTCGGCGCGATTCCGCGCGAAGCGACGCTGCTGTCGCATCTGCAGCGCAGCCATCCGGGCGTGAAGGACGTGGAGCTTTCGGTCGGCGGCGTGTGCCGCTATCACCTGTGGATCCAGTTCGACAAGAAGCGCGAAGGCGAAGCGAAGAACGTGATTCTGTGCGCGTTCGGCGCGCATTACGACATCAAGCAGGTCGTCGTGGTCGATACGGACGTCGATGTGCACAACCCCGCGGAAATCGAATGGGCGATCGCGACGCGCTTCCAGGCCGATCGCGATCTCGTCGTGATCGAAGGCGCGCAAGGTTCGGTGCTCGATCCGTCCACCACTGTCGGTCAGCCCGACGATCTTCCCGCGCACCTGCAGGGCGTAAGCGCGAAGATGGGAATCGACGCGACGCGGCCCGTCGTCTACCCCGAACACGTGTTCACGCGCGTGCGGATTCCCGGGCAGAACGAGGTCGACCTGAAGCGGCTCGTCGCGGACAGCAACGCTGCGTTCGACGCATGGCTCACCGCCGGCACCAGCGCCACGCCGCGCAAAGCGGGCTGAGGGACGAGACGATGCAGACGAACGGACGTCGCGAACGGATCGTGGTCGGCATCTCCGGTGCGAGCGGCGCCGTGATCGGCGTGCGCCTGCTGGCTGCACTGCGCAGGCTCGGCACGCACGAAACGCATCTGATCGTGTCGGCATCGGGCGTGCTCACAGCGGCTCAGGAACTCGGCCTCACGCGCGGCGATCTCGACGGACTCGCGGACGTCGTGCACAACGTACGCGACATCGGCGCGACGATTGCGAGCGGTTCGTTCCTGACGAGTGGCATGGTGATCGCGCCGTGCTCGATGAAGACGCTCGCGGCGGTCGCGCATGGCTTCGCGGACAACCTGCTGACGCGCGCCGCCGACGTGATGCTGAAAGAGCGCCGCAAGCTCGTGCTCGTCACGCGCGAAACGCCGCTCAATCTCGCGCATCTGCGCAACATGACGAGCGCCACCGAAATGGGGGCGATCGTGATGCCGCCGGTGCCCGCGTTTTACGCGCATCCGCAGACCGTCGACGATATCGTCGATCACACGGTGGGGCGGATTCTCGATCTGCTTTCGATCGAGCATCGCGAGATCGAAAGCCGCTGGAATGGGCTTGCGGATGCGTTTGGCAGCAAGCGTGGCGGCAGCGTGAACGAAGATGAAAACGATGGCGAGGAGCGCCCGGCATGAATCAGCGCGACGCTCACGATCCTCACACCACGACGGCCTTCGCAGATAGCGACACGTCTACGCTGCAAACGCAAGCGCCAGCCGAGCAGACACAAAAGCAAACGCAAACTCAAACGCACTCAGAACCACAACCTCAACGTCACCTCGGCAAATCGCTTCAACGCTTCGAAGACCCATCGATCCTGCTAGGCCGCGGCCGCTATGCCGACGACCTGGGCATCAAACCCGGCACGCTGCACGCAGCCATCCTGCGTTCGCCGCACGCGCATGCCGAGCTTCGCACGATCGACACCGATGCCGCCGCACAACACCCCGGCGTGCGCGCGATTCTCACGCGCGACGATCTGCCGGCATGGTCGCGGCCGTTCGTGGTCGGTGTGAAATCGCCGATGGAACAATGGGCGCTCGCGATGGATCGCGTGCGCTATGTCGGCGAACCCGTCGCGGTGGTGCTCGCCGAATCGCGCGCGCTTGCCGAAGATGCGCTCGACCTGATCAAGGTCGACTACGCGCCGCTGGACCCGGTGACGTCGATCGAAACCGCGACACGCGAAGACGCGCCCGCGCTGCATCCGAAAGTGGGCAGCAACGTGATCAGCGACCGCTCGTTTCGCTACGGCGATCCGGAAGCGGCGTTCGCACACGCGCGTCACCGCGTAAAGCTCGAAGCGCACTACCCGCGCAATTCGTGCGCGCCGATCGAATGCGGCGTCGTGATCGCCGAACATCTCGCGGGCGACGAAGCGTACGAAGTCACGTCGAATTTCATGGGTCCGTTCTCGCTGCACGCGGTGATGGCGATGGCGCTGAACGTGCCCGCCAACCGTCTGCGCCACAAGGCGCCGCGCGACTCGGGCGGCAGCTTCGGCGTCAAGCAGGCGGTGTTTCCGTACGCGGTGCTGATGTGCGTCGCGTCGCGCAAGGCCGGCGCGCCGGTCAAGTGGGTCGAGGACCGCCTCGAGCATCTGAGCGCGGCGACCTCCGCAACGGCGCGCCTGACGACACTCGAAGCCGCGGTGGACGACGACGGCCGCATCGTCGCGCTCGCCTACGATCAGCTCGAAGACTGCGGCGCGTATCTGCGCGCGCCCGAACCCGCGACGTTCTACCGGATGCACGGCTGTCTGACGGGCGCGTATGCGATCGATCATCTGCTGGTGCGCAACCGTGTGGTGCTGACCAACAAGACGCCGACCGGGCTCGTGCGCGGCTTCGGCGGACCGCAGGTGTATTTCGCGCTCGAACGGCTGGTGCAACGTATCGCCGTCGAACTGAAGCTCGACGTGCTCGATGTCTATCGCCGCAATTTTGTGCGCGCCGACGCTTTTCCGTATCGTGCGGCAGCGGGCGCGCTGCTCGATTCCGGCAACTATCAGGAAGCGCTGCGCCGCGCGCTCGACGAAGGCGGCTACGACGAACTGCAGCGCAGACGCGAACAGGCGCGCAGCGAAGGCCGTTTGTTTGGCATCGGTTTCTCCGCGATCGTCGAACCGTCGGTGTCGAACATGGGCTACATCACGACCGTGATGCCCGCGGACGCGCGCCGCAAGTCCGGTCCGAAGAGCGGCGCGATCGCGAGCGCGACGGTCAGCGTCGATCTGCTGGGCGGCGTCAACGTGACGATCGCATCGACGCCCGCGGGCCAGGGGCACATGACGGTCTGCGCGCAAGTGGTGGCGGATGCGCTCGGGCTGGACCCGAAGGACATCGTCGTCAACGTCGAGTTCGATACCGCGAAAGACGCATGGTCGGTCGCGGCCGGCAACTATTCGAGTCGCTTCGCCGGCGCGGTGGCGGGCACCGTGCATCTTGCGGCGATGCGGGTGCGCGACAAGATCGCGCGCATCGTCGCCGCACAATATCGATGTTCGCCGGACGACGTGCAATTCGCCGACGGCAAGATCGATGTGCGCGGACACGAGGACGGCGCGCTGCCGTTCGGCCGCGTCGCGAGCAACGCGCCGCACTGGGCGCCCGCGTTGCTGCCCGAAGGCGAGGAACCCGGGCTGCGCGAGACGGTGTTCTGGAATCCTCCACATATGGATGCGCCGGACGAGCAGGATCGCATCAACACGTCCGCGGCGTACGGCTTCGCGTTCGATATGTGCGCGGTCGAAGTGGATCGCGCGACGGGCCGTGTGCGAATCGACCGCTATGTGACGACGCACGACGCCGGTACGCTGCTGAACCCCGCGCTCGCCGATGGGCAGATCCGCGGCGCGTTCGCACAGGGCGTCGGCGCGGCGCTGATGGAAGAATTCCGCTATGGCGTGGACGGCAGTTTTCTGTCGGGCACGCTCGCGGACTATCTGATGCCTACCACCTGCGAAGTGCCGGACCCGGTGATCGTGCATCTGGAAACGCCGTCGCCGTTCACGCCGCTCGGCGCGAAGGGGCTTGGCGAAGGCAACAACATGAGCACGCCGCCGTGCATCGCGAACGCGGTAGCGGATGCGCTCGGCGTCGCCGACATTCGCCTGCCGCTGACGCCGGCGAAAGTGATGCAGCTGATCGGCTTCGACGATCCGCCGCCGTCGCGGCCGGAGTTGCGTGAGGCTGCTGAAACCGCAGCGGGCGCGCAATGTGCATCGACGCAAGCCAATACGAGCGAAGCGGCGACGCCAACTAAAGGCAGCGGCAAAGCCCTCACCGCGCGCGGCACCGTTGACCTCCCCGCCTCGCCGGATGCGATTTTCGATGTGCTGCTGAACCCCGAGCGTCTTGCGAAGGTGATTCCCGGTTGCCACGCACTCGAAGCAACCGGCGAGAACCAGTACCGCGCTGACGTAACAGTCGGCGTCGGCATGATCAAGGCGCGTTTCGAAGCGCGCATCGGTTTGTCGGAGATCGAACGACCGCGGCGCGTGCGGCTCGCGGGCGGCGGTCTGTCGCCGCTTGGCAGCGCGCGCGGCGAAGGTCTCGTCGAACTGAAGCCGAACGGAAACGGCACGCTGCTCAGCTACGACTATGAAGCGCAGGTGTCGGGCAAGGTCGCGGCAGTCGGCGGCCGGATGCTGGAAGGCGCGGCGAAAGTGATCCTGAAGCAGTTGTTCGAATCGCTCGGGCGCGAAGCTGGTGGCAAGCTGGTTAGCACGCGTGGAGAGCATCAGGCGAACGAAGCACGTTCATCGTGGTTCGCACGATTGATAGCATGGTTCGGAGGCAAGCAATGAAGCCGGCCCCGTTCGACTATGTGCGCGCGATGAACACCCAGCACGCGCTCGACGCACTCGCGGAGACCGGCGAAGACGCACGCGTGCTCGCCGGCGGCCAGTCGCTGATGGCGGTGCTGAACATGCGCCTCGCGCAGCCGCGCTGCCTGATCGACATCTCGCGCACGGAAGATCTCAACGTGGTGCGCGTCGATCGTGACGCGCAGCGGCTTACGGTCGGCGCGGCTGCCACCCAGGGCAGCGTCGAATGGCGCGCAACGCTTCGCGACGAAGTGCCGCTGCTCGCGCTCGCGTTCCCGCACATCTCGCACTTCCAGATCCGCAATCGCGGCACCGTATGCGGCTCGATCGCGCATGCCGATCCGAGCGCCGAACTGCCGCTCGTGTTGAGCGTGCTGGGCGGCGAAGTCGTGCTCGCATCCGCGAAGCGGAGCCGCCGCACGCTCGCCGCGCGCGATTTCTTCCAGGGCATGTTGATGACAGCGCGCGAGCCCGACGAGCTCGTCGTCGCGGCACGCTTCCCGCTGAAGCAGGCCGGCGCGCGCTACGGCTTCACCGAATTCTCCGCGCGGCATGGCGACTTCGCGCTGGTGTCGTGCGCGGCCGTCGTCACGGACGATGCGATCGCGCTCGCGGTCGGCGGCGTTGCCGACCGGCCGGTCGTCGCGCACTGGCCGCATCTCACCGGCGACGCGTTGCGCGACGCCATCAACGATCTGAGCTGGCAGCTCGGCGCACAGGACGACGCGCAGGTCAGCGCAGGCTATCGCCGGCATCTGGTCCGGCAACTCGGATGGCGCGTCATCGAGGAGGCGCAGTGACTCACGCAGCCCAACACTCCCCTGAACATCAGCCGCAACGCGTGCATCGTCACGACGAACGGCGCCGCATCACCGTCACGCTGAACGGCCGCGAACGCAGCGGCTACTGCGAACCGCGCGACCTGATGTGCGATTTCCTTCGCCACGAGCTCGGCGCAACCGGCACGCACGTCGGCTGCGAGCATGGCGTGTGCGGCGCGTGCACGGTGCATGTCGATGGCGTGGCCGCGCGTTCGTGCCTGATGCTCGCGGTGCAGGCGGACGGCCGGCGCATCGATACCGTGGAAGGTCTCGCCGCGCGCGATGCAAACGCCGGTGCAGATCATCGCGCGCTAAGCGATCTTCAGCAGGCGTTCCAGCGTCATCACGCGCTGCAGTGCGGGTTCTGCACGGCAGGCATCCTGATGTCGTGCGCGGACTATCTGCAGCGCGTGCCGAACCCGACCGAAGAACAGGTGCGCGACATGCTGTCCGGTCATCTGTGCCGCTGTACCGGCTATACGCCGATCGTCGCGGCAGTCCTTGATGTGGCCGCGCGACGGCGCGACGCAGCCGACGCACAGGAACAGGAGGCCCAGCATGCTTGATCTCGGCCGCACGTTCCTGCAAAGCGTCGAGCGCAGCCCTAACGCGCCCGCGCTCGCCGATGGCGAGCTGACGCTGACCTACGCGCAGTGGCACACGCTGATCGCCGATACCGCGGCGGGCTTGCGCAGGCTCGGCCTCGTGCGCGGCGATCGACTGCTCGCGGTGCTGCAGAACCGCTGGGAAATGGCGACGCTGCATTGGGCCTGCCAGTTCGCGGGCATCGTGGTCGTGCCGCTGAACTGGCGTGCGAAACCCGAGGAACTCGACTACTGCGTGACCGACGCGGGCGCGAAAGCGATCGTCTACGAACCGCTGACGGCCGATGCGGTGAACGGCAGCCCCGTCGCGCAGCAGGTGCCGCGCATCGCGCTCGACGATGCGGCGGGCGCAACACTGTCATTCGCCAGGCTTCGCGAGCGCGCATCGCCATCCGCATCGCCGCACATCGCACCCGAAGCCGACGCCGAAGACTACTCGCTGATCCTCTACACGTCCGGCACCACCGGCAAGCCGAAGGGCGTCCCGCGCCGGCACCGGCACGAGCGCGCCGCCGCGCTCGCGCACGTCGCGCAGAACCTCTATCGCCACGGCGAGCGCACGCTCGGCGTGATGCCGCTTTATCACACGATGGGCGTGCGCTCGCTGCTCGCGATGGCGCTCGTCGATGGCCTGTTCGTCTGCGTGCGGCGCTGGAATGCGCGGCTCGCGCTGGACACCATCGCTGCGCACCAGCTCACGTGCCTCTATCTGGTGCCGACGCTGTATCACGATCTGCTCGCCGACCCCGCGTTCGCGACCACCGATACGCGCTCGGTCGCGAAGCTCGGCTTCGCGGGCGCGCCGATGAACGACGGCCTGCTGAAGCGCGCGTCGGCGGCATTCCGGCCGGAGCTGTTCGTGAATCACTACGGCTCGTCCGAGGTCTACACGTGCAGCATCGACCAGGACGCAACGAAGAAACCCGGCAGCGCTGGACGCGCGGGTATCAACACGCGGCTGCGGGTCGTCAGGCTCGACGCCGCTTCGCCCGACGACGTCGCGCAGCCGCAGGAGGAAGGCCAGATCATCGCCGACCTGCGCGGCGACGAAGCATTCGAAGGCTACTGGAACCGTCCGGACGCGAACGCGAAGTCGCTGCGCGACGGCTGGTACTTCACCGGCGACACCGGCTATTTCGATGCCGACGGCGACCTGTACGTGACCGGCCGCGTCGACGACATGATCATCAGCGGCGGCGAAAACATCTCGCCCGTCGATATCGAGTCGGTGCTGTCGCTGCATCCGGCTGTCGACGAAGTCGCGGTGGCCGGCATTCGCGACGAACGCTGGGGCCAGCGCGTGGTCGCCTTCATCAAGCGTCGCGAGTATGTGGACGCCACGACGCTCGACGCGTATTGCCGCACGTCGGACCTCGTCAACTTCAAGCGGCCGCGCGAGTACGTGTTCGTCGACGAGATTCCGAAGTCGCCGGTGGGCAAGATCCTGCGCCGCAAGCTGCAGGCGGGCGAGTATGTGGCCGATGCCATGGTCGCGCCGGACGCCGCGCATCACACTGAAACCACGAAGGAGTAGCAGATGACCGACTTGACCCATCGCGGCCAGGCGCTGTTGCAGGACCTCGACGGCTTTTCGATCGAGATCGATGCAGCGCGAGAACGCGCCGATATCGTGCTGCACCGCCCGCCGCTCAACGTGATCTCGATGCATGCGCGCGACCAGTTGCGCGCGGCGTTCGAAGCGCTCGACGAAGACGACCGCGTGCGTGTGATCGTGCTGCGCGCACAGGGCGAACATTTTTCGAGCGGCGGCGACATCAAGGGCTTTCTCGCCGCTTCGCCGGAACATGTGTCGAAGCTCGCCTGGAACATCGCGGCGCCCGCGCGCTGCAGCAAGCCGGTGATCGCCGCGAATCGCGGCTTCTGCTTCGGCGTCGGCTTCGAGCTGTCGCTCGCGTGCGACTTCCGTATCGCGACCGACACGACCTTCTACGCGCTGCCCGAACAAAAGCTCGGGCAGATTCCCGGCTCGGGCGGCTCGGCGCGCCTGCAGAAGATGGTCGGCATCGGCCGCACGAAAGATATCGTGATGCGTTCGCGGCGCATTCCCGGCAAGCAGGCGTACGAGTGGGGCATTGCAGTGGAATGCGTACCCGATGCGGAACTCGAAGCGACGACCGATGCGCTGGTCGACGAGTTGCGCGCGTTTTCGCCGCTCGCGCAACGCACCGCAAAGAAGCTGCTCAACGACACCGAAGACGCGCCGCTTTCAATCGCGATCGAACTGGAAGGCCATTGCTATAGCCGGCTGCGCAGCTCGGACGATTTCCGCGAAGGCGTCGAAGCTTTTCACGGCAAGCGCAAGCCGGATTTTCGCGGTAGCTGAGTCGGCACAGGTAGCGAAACACACTGCCGCCGCGCACCAATGCACGAGGCGCGGCAACAGTAAAGCCAACGGAATAGCGAGGAGACGAACGGGATGGAGCGTGTCGGCGCGCGTTTCGATTATGTGATCGTCGGTGGCGGCTCGGCGGGATGCGTGCTCGCGCATCGGCTGTCGGCGGCGCCATCCGTGCAGGTCGCGCTGATCGAGGCCGGCATCGATACGCCGCCGGGCGCCGTGCCCGCCGCGATTCTCGACAGCTACCCGATGCCGGTGTTCTGCGGCGACACCTATGTCTGGCCCGAGCTGAGCGCGAGCGCGACGCGCGGTGCGGCGCCGAAGGTCTATGAACAGGGCCGCGTGATGGGCGGCGGTTCGAGCATCAACGTGCAGTCCGCGAATCGCGGGCTGCCACGCGACTATGACGAGTGGGCCACGAACGGCGCGCGCGGCTGGGCATGGCATGACGTGCTGCCGTATTTCCGCAAGCTCGAACGCGACGTGGATTTCCCGCGCGATCCACTGCACGGCGCCGACGGTCCATTGCCGATCCGCCGCATTCAGCCGTCCGACTGGCCGCCCTTCTGCCACGCGTTCGCGCAGGGCTTGCGCGCGAATGGCTTCGCCACGCTCGACGACCAGAACGCGCAGTTCGGCGACGGCTATTTTCCCGGCACGTTTTCGAATCTCGACGACCGGCGCGCGACGTCGGCCTCCGCTTACCTCGATGCCGCAACGCGCGAGCGCCCCAATCTGCAGATCTTTTCGTCGATGCGGGTCGAGCGGATCGTGATGGACGGCAGCACCGCGCGCGGCGTGATCGCGCTCGCCGCGAACGGCGACCAGCTGCGCTTCGACGCGCACGAAACCATCGTGTCGGCCGGCGCGCTGCAGTCGCCCGCGCTGCTGATGCGCGCGGGCATCGGACCGGCGCCGGCGCTCGCCGCGCACGGTATCGACTGTGTGGTCGATCTGGCTGGCGTCGGGCGCAATCTGCAGGATCACCCTGCTCTCACGTTCTGTCATTTCCTCGCGCCGCACTGGCGCGTACCGCTGTCGCGCCGGCGCGCGACGATGGCGTCGGCGCGCTTCACATCAGGCGTGGATGACGACGTGTCGGACCTGTACCTGTCGAGCGCCACGCGCGCCGCGTGGCATGCGCTCGGCAAGCGGCTCGGGCTGTTCTTTCTGTGGTGCAACCGGCCGGTATCGCGTGGCAGCGTCGAGCTGCATTCCGCCGATCCGTTCGACGCACCGCGTATCGCGCTGAATCTGCTCGACGATGAACGCGACGTTACGCGTCTCGCGGCCGGCGTACGGATGCTCGCGCGCGTGGTGAGCGCGGCAGGACTCAGCGACGACCTGCGCGACTGCTTCCCCGCTACGTTTTCGCCGCGCGTGAAGGCCTTGAGCCGCGTGAGCCGCCGCAACGCATGGCTGACCACGTTACTTGGCGCATTGCTCGATGCGCCGGCGCCGCTGCGGCGCGCGATGATCGCGCGCTTCGTCACGCGCGGCGTCGCACTCGCGCCGCTGCTCGCGGATGACGAACACCTGCACGCGTTCATTCGCGCGAACGTGTTCGGCGTCTGGCATGCGAGCGGCACGTGCCGGATGGGCGATCCGCGCGATCCGTCGACGGTGACCGACACGGCCGGCTGCGTGCATGGCACGCGCGGACTGCGCGTGATCGACGCGTCGCTGATGCCGCGTCTGCCGTCCGCGAACACGAACCTGCCGACCATCATGATCGCGGAGAAGATCGCCGCGACGATCGTCGACGAGCGTTTCAGGCCCACCGCGCTGCGCTCGGCGCGAAATGCATCCGAAGTACCGCAGGACCCGTGATCCACGCAACGCTTTCGTCAACGTAACCAGAACGCGCGGCGCTCCGGCAGGAGCCACGAGCGCGTCACAGCCCGCAGCCCGCAGGTCGTGCAGCGATGTATCACGACATGATATGGGTGCGGCCGCCACCTTGGAGACAGACATGACTTTTGCTGCACAGAACGCCGACGCGATGCCAGCCGTCAGCAACCGGCAGATACTCGGCGCGGTGGCCGCGTCGTGTCTCGGCTGGGCGCTCGATCTGTTCGACCTGTTCGTGTTGCTGTTCGTCGCGCCGGTGGTGGGCAAGCTGTTCTTTCCGTCGGAACACGCGATGCTGTCGCTCGCGGCCGTGTATGCCGCGTTCGCGGTGACGCTGCTGATGCGCCCGCTCGGCTCCGCGCTGTTCGGCTCGTATGCGGACCGGCGCGGCCGCAAGGGCGCGATGATCGTCGCGGTGGTGGGTGTCGGCATATCGACGGCCGCGTTCGGCCTGCTGCCCACCGTCGCGCAGATCGGCGTTGCAGCGCCGGTACTGTTCCTGCTGCTGCGGCTCGTGCAGGGCGTATTCGTCGGCGGCGTGGTCGCATCGACGCATACGATCGGCACCGAATCCGTCGCGCTCAAATATCGCGGCGCGGTGTCGGGGCTGATCGGCGGTGGCGGCGCGGGCGTCGGCGCGCTGATCGCATCGATCGCGTATCTCGCGTGGTCGACGCTGTTCCCAGGTCACCAGTTCGAAGTGTGGGGCTGGCGCTGCATGTTCTTCACCGGCATCATCAGCTCGGTGCTGGGGCTCTTCATCTTCAACAGCCTCGACGAATCTCCGGTGTGGCAGAAGCTCGCCGCCGACAAGGCCGCGCGCGCCGCACAACAGGCGCAGTCCGCACCCGTCGAGGTGATCCACTCGCCGCTGCGCACGCTGTTTTCGCGCGAATACCGCAACGTGCTGCTGGTCAACCTGCTGCTGACGATCGGCGGCGGCAGCGGCTACTACCTCACGTCGGGCTTTCTGCCGACTTTCCTGAAGGTCGTGAATCACACGCCGAGCGGCGCCGCGGCCGCGATCCTGATGCTGTGCAGCGTGATGGTGGTGATCGCGTCGATCGGCACGGGACATCTGAGCACATTCATCGGCCGCAAGCGCGCGTTCATCTGGATCGGCGTCGTGCGGCTCATCGCGCTGCCGGCGCTGTACATGGTCCTGCCGGGCACGAACGACCCGTGGCTGCTCGGCTTCTATGCGGTGATCCTGAGCGGCCTGGGCAGCGCGGGCTACGCGCCGATCCTGATCTTCCTGAACGAACGTTTTCCGACCGCGATCCGCGCGACCGGCACGGGCCTGTCATGGAACATCGGCTTCGCGATCGGTGGGATGATGCCGACCTTCGTATCGCTCGTCGCGAAGTCGCCCGCCGAACTGCCGGTCACGCTCGCGGCGTTCGTCGGCGCGATCAGCGTGATCTTTCTGGTGGGCGCGTTCGTGGTGCCCGAAACGCTCGGGCGGCTCGAACAGCGGGCGAAAGTCGAAGCGTGATCCCGCGCGTGGCCGGTTGTGCACCGGCCTCAGCAGCGGCTCATTGATAGATCTTTAGTTCCGGATCCGTCTCGGGCTGCGCGGGCAGGTTCAGCATTGCCGGCAGCAGGCTCAGCTTCGGCATCTGCTGGAGGTCGGCCCAACGGCCGCCGGACGCCTGATAGATGATCGTCGGCGTGCCCTGGAAGCCGAGATCCTGGAACGTCTGCAGGTTCGCGTCGAGCTTGCTGCGCGCGGCGGGCGGAATAGACGGCAGCGGCGCGATGCCGCCAGATTCCGTCTTCACCGAGTAGTGCGTTTCCAGCGTCTTCAGCAACGCGGGACCGTCGCTCGACTGCAGCAGCGCCGCGGCCTTGCCGGGCGAATCCGGTTTCAGGAACGCAAGCGGAATCCAGTGCACCTGCAGTCCCGCGGCTTCGTACGGCTGCAGCGCCTTCCACGTGAAGTGGCAGAAGATGCAGTTCGGGTCCATGAACACGTAGATCGTGGTCTTCACGGCGCTGCCCGTCGCGCCTTCGACGATTGCCGGCGCGTTCTGGAATTTCGCCGCGGCCGTGGCGGGCAGATAGGTGACCTGAGGCTGGTCGTCGGCCATGGTGTTCGCTGACAGCAGGATGCTGGCCGCGAGCGCGGCGGCAATTGAAAGCTTCTTCACGATCGGATTACGCGCGAGTCTGGAGGAATCCGTACTCTAGCGCGAACGCTCGCTGTCAGCACTGAACCGGCACCGCTTCAGCACAGCTTCAGCACCGGTAATCGTCGCCGTCGCGTTCCAGCAGCCGCAGCAGCGCGGTCCATTCGCGGTCCAGATGCACGGTGTCGAGATACGCGTAGTCGTCGTGCTGTTTCGCCGCGTGCTCGCACACCTCGGGCGACGGAATGGTCACCTTCTGCCCCGCGGACAGCGTCACCACCTGGATCTCGCAGGCCTTGTTCAGGTAGTACATGCGCGTGAAGGCTTCGGCCACGGAACGACCCGTGGTCAGCAGACCATGATTGCGCAGGATCAGATAGTCCTTCTCGCCGATCGAACGAACGATGCGCTCGCGCTCGTCCAGTTCGAGCGAAATGCCCTCGTATTCGTGATACGCGACGCGGTTGTAGAACTGCATGCTGATCTGGTTCAACGGCAACAGGCCGCACTCCATCGCGGCGACTGCCATGCCGTGCGTGGTGTGCAGATGCACGACGCACTCCACGTCGTGACGCGCCTGGTGCAGCGCGCTATGGATCGTGAAGCCGGCGGCATTGACCTCGAAGCGGTCGTCGCCGATCGGATTGCCTTCCACGTCGATCTTCACGAGCGACGACGCCGTGATTTCATCGAAGAACCAGCCATGCGGATTGATCAGGAACTGGTCGTTCGTGCCCGGCACGCGCGCGGAGATGTGCGTGTAGATCAGATCGGTCAACCCGAATTTCGCCGCGAGCCGGTAAGCGGCGGCGAGTTGCACACGGGTGTCCCACTCCGCCTGCGAGATGTTGCGCGGCTTGCGGTTCACGTGCGGGTCGGTGGTGGAAATCATGCTGGATCCTCTGCGATGGGTTTGGGCGGCGACGCTGCGCACTTCAAATTTTCACGAAAAATAGAAATTTTTTGCAAACTTTCCGCGAGCCGGTATAGTGACCGGAGAGCTCGACAGGTGCCAGGGCGACAACCACAGTAAATCGCATTTATCATTTAAAAACAACGCGATAAACAACATTCCCAAGCACCTCCCGCCCCCCAGATCGCGAAATTTAATTTGTTCGTGTTGACATCACTGTAAGACGTCACTCATCATATGTCAACGAGCAAAAAATGGTTTGCCCGGGTCCGTTCAGGTCGGTTCGGCAGCTTCGCTGAAGGCGCTCACCCAGGTCGGCGCCCGACGCATGTCACGGTATAGAGGAGATTCATGGCAACCAGTCACGACAAGGCGCGCGTCGGCGTCGACATTGGCGGCACCTTCACCGACGTCGCGCTCGAACTCGGCGGCGCGCTCTTTTCCACCAAGGTCCTGACCGACTACACGGCGCCCGAGCGCGCGATCATCAAGGGCATCGGCATCGTCGCCGACAAGGCCGGCATCCGCCTGCAGGACATCGGCGTGATCATTCACGGCACGACGCTCGCCACCAACGCGCTGATCGAACGCCGCGGCGCGCGCACCGCGTTCGTCACGACGCAAGGGTTTCGCGACACGATCGAGATGCGGACCGAGAACCGCTTCGAGCAGTACGACCTGAACATCAAGCTCCCTCCTCCGCTGATCGAACGTTGCGACCGCTTCACGCTGAGCGAGCGCATCGATGCGCAAGGCGGCGTGCTGCTGTCGCCCACCGAAAGCCAGATCGCGGCGATCGTCGATCGTATCGAACAGGGCGGCTACGAGAGCGTCGCAATCGGCTTCATCCATGCATACGTAAACGGCGAGCACGAACGCATGATGCGCGATGCGATCGAAGCGCGGCTGCCGCATGTGTCGGTGTCCATCTCCAGCGAAGTGTCGCCGCAGATCCGCGAATTCGAGCGCTTCAACACGGTGTGCGCGAACGCGTATGTGCGGCCGATCATGAAGTCGTATCTGGACCGCCTGCAGGGCGAAGTGCGCGCGGCCGGCGCCGTGTGCCCGATTTTCATCATCCATTCCGGCGGCGGCATCGTGTCGATCGAAAGCGCGTCGGAATTTCCGGTGCGCCTGGTCGAATCGGGCCCCGCCGGCGGCGCGATCTTCGCCGCGCACATCGCCGCACGCTACGACCTGAATTCGGTCCTGTCGTTCGATATGGGCGGCACCACCGCGAAGATCTGCCTGATCGACGACCTCACGCCGAAAACGGCCAACACGTTCGAAGTCGCGCGCACGTACCGCTTCAAGAAAGGCAGCGGGATGCCGATCTCGATTCCGGTCGTGGAGATGGTGGAGATCGGCGCGGGCGGCGGCTCGATCGCATCGCTCGACGTGATGCGGCAGATTCGCGTCGGCCCGCATAGTGCGGCATCGGAACCCGGCCCCGCGTGTTATCAGCGCGGCGGCACGCAGCCCACCGTGACGGACGCGGACCTGCTGCTCGGCCGTCTCGATCCCGCGAATTTTGCGGGCGGCTCGATTCCGCTCTCCGTCGATAACGCGGCCAGCGCGATGGTCGCAACTGTCGGCGCTTCAATCGATCTGAACGCCGAAGAAGCCGCCTACGGCGTAGCCGAAGTCGTCGACGAGAACATGAGCAACGCGGCACGCGTGCATGCGGTGGAAAGCGGCAAGGACATCGGCGACTACACGATGATCACGTTCGGCGGCGCAGGGCCGTTGCACGCCGCGCGGCTCTGCGAGAAGAGCGGCATCGCGAAGTTCATCGTGCCGCCGGGCGCGGGCGTCGGTTCCGCGATCGGCTTTCTGCGCGCGCCGTTCGGTTATGAAAGCGTGCGCAGCGCCAGCATGCGGCTGAACGATTTCGATGCGAACGCGCTCAACGAAATCGTCGACCACCTGACGAACGAGTCCGTGCATTTCGCGCGTCAAGGTTCCGGCGATGCGGAGCCTGAAGTGGAGATCAAGGCGTTCATGCGCTACGTCGGCCAGGGTTGGGAGATCCCGGTGGCGATCGCGCATCGCCGTTTCGAAGCGAGCGATGCGAGCGCATTCCGCGACGCGTTCACGAAGGCATACACGCAGTTCTTCGGCCGGCCGATCGAAGGTCTCGACATCGAGATCGTCAGCTGGGCCGTGAAGGCGAGTTCGCCGTTGCCGCCCGTCGAGCGTTTGCAACTCGTGACGTCGCGCGATGCCGTCGCCGCGCCGAACACGCGCCGCATCTTCGACGCCGCGCTGCATCAGTTCGTCGACGCGGCGATCGTGGAACGCGGTTCGCTGAAAACTGGCGAATGCGTGCACGGCCCGGCGATCATCGTCGAGCCGGAAACGTCGACGCTCGTCACGTCGTCGTTCGACGCGACGGTGCAGCCCGACGGCTGCCTGCTGGTCGTCACCAAGGCAACGCGTGGCGCGCCCGCCCTCGCGAACCAGGAGTAAGAGCATGTCATCCAGCAATCTCGACACCATCCACATGCAGGTGATGTGGAACCGGCTGATCTCCGTCGTCGAAGAACAGGCGCTGGCGCTGATCCGCACTGCGTTCAGCACCAGCGTGCGCGAAGCGGGCGACCTCTCCGCCGGCATCTTCGATAAACGCGGCCGCATGCTCGCGCAGGCCGTCACGGGCACGCCGGGCCACGTCAACACGATGGCCGAAGCCGTCGAGCACTTCATGAACGACATCGGCGTCGAGCGGATGTACGAAGGCGACGTCTATCTGACCAACGACCCGTGGAAAGGCACGGGCCATCTGCACGACTTCACGGTCGTGTCGCCGTCGTTCCATCACGGCGAGCTGATCGGCTACTTCGCGAGCACCGCGCACGTGGTCGATATCGGCGGCCGCGGTTTCGGCCCGGACTCGCGCGAGATCTACGAAGAAGGTCTGTTCGTGCCGATCATGAAGCTGATCGAGCGCGGCGAAGTGAACCGCGACCTGATCAACATCCTGCGCAACAACGTGCGCGAAGCCGACAAGGTGGTCGGCGATCTGTACGCACTCGCATCGTGCAACGAGACGGGCCACAAGCGGCTGATCGAGATGCTGAACGAGTTCGCGCTGAAGGACGTGGAAGGCATCGGCGAATTCATTCTGGCGCGCAGCCGCGAAGCCACGCTCGAACGCATTGCCGCGCTGCCGAAGGGCACGCAGACCAACGACATGACGCTCGACGGCTACGACACGCCGGTCAAGCTCAACGTCACGCTAACCGTTTCCGACGATCACCTGCTCGCCGACTTCGCGGGTTCGTCGCCGGCCAGTCCGTTCGGCATCAACGTGCCGCTGCTGTATGCGAAAGCCTACGCATGCTACGGACTCAAATGCATCATCGCGCCGGAAGTGCCGAACAACGCGGCATCGCTCGAACCGTTCCGCGTGCAGGCGCCCGCGGGCTGCATCCTGAATGCGCAGCGTCCGAGCCCCGTCGCCGTGCGTCACGTGCTCGGCCATTTTGTGCCGGACCTCGTGCTGGGCGCGCTGCACAAGATCCTGCCGGACCGCGTGCCCGCCGAAGGCTCGGGGGCGTTGTGGAATCTGCATGTGAGCGCACGTCCTGTGAGCGAGGAATCCGGCCTGAAAGGCAGCGAGATCCTGATGTTCAACAGCGGCGGCACCGGCGCACGCCCCGAGCTCGACGGCCTCTCCGCCACCGCGTTTCCGAGCGGCGTGCACGCGATGTCGGTCGAAGCAACGGAACAGGTCGGCCCGATCGTCGTGTGGCGCAAGGAGATGCGCTCGGATTCCGGCGGTGCCGGCGAGCATCGCGGCGGCCTCGGTCAGATCGTCGAGATCGGGCCGCGCATGGGCTACCGGTTCCGCTTCAACGCGATGTTCGATCGCATCGATCATCCGGCGCGTGGGCAGTCGGGCGGCAAGCCCGGCGCCGCCGGCGAAGTCACGCTCTCCGACGGCACGAAGATGAAGGGCAAAGGCACGCAGTTCGTGGAAGAGCATCAGCGTGTGGTGCTGTCGCTGCCGGGCGGCGGCGGCATCGGCTCGCCCGAACAGCGCGACCACGAAGCGCTCAGGCGCGACATCCGCAACGAGTACATCTCCGAATCGCAACTGCGCGAAGACTACGGCATCTCGGCCGATGCGCTGCCGTCTTCCACCAGCCACTGAGGACAGACCTATGACCGACATCACGAAACCGCCGTTCGGGAACATCCTGGTGACGGGCGCCGCCGGCGCATTGGGCTCGGTGCTGCGCGAATCGCTGCGCCCGTATGCCGCGCAGCTCACGCTGAACGACCGCGAGCCGCTCGGCGACCTGCGCGAGAACGAACGCCACTTCGTCTGCGATCTGGCCGATCGCGACGCCGTGTTCAAGATGATGGATGGCGTGGACATGGTCATCCATCTCGGCGGCGCGCCGCGCGAAAACACCTTCCAGGTGATCCTCGATTCCAACATCGCGGGCAGTTACCACATCTACGAAGCGGCCCGGCAATGCGGCGTGAAGCGCGTGATCTACGCGAGCTCGGTGCATGCGATCGGCTTCTACGAATGCGTGCAGACCATCGATGCGAACGTACCGCAGCGGCCGGATAGTCTCTACGGCGTGAGCAAGGCGTTCGTCGAAAATCTGTCGCGCTACTACTTCGACAAGTTCGGGCTGGAATCGGTGTGCATGCGGATCGGCTCGTGCTTTCCGAAGCCGGTCGATCGCCGCATGCTCGCGACGTGGCTCTCCTACGACGATTTCTCGCGCCTGTGTATCCGCGCGCTGATCACGCCGAGCGTCGGCCACATGATCGTGTACGGCAACTCGAACAACAGCGCGAACTTCTGGGACAACTCGCAGGCAGGCTACCTCGGCTATCGCCCGCAGGATTCGGCGGATGCGTACGCGGCCGAGGTCCACGCGAACACCGAGGCGCGCGATCCGCGTCACCCGGCGGTCCGCTTCCAGGGCGGCCAGTTCGCCGCCGACGGTCATTTCGAAGACCCGAAAGAGTCCGCTTAGGCGTTGTGACCCGGAACCACTGTTTGGACACTACGAAGATGGCACAACAGGCATCGAAGTCTCACTACGACGTCGTGATCGTCGGCGGCGCGGTGATCGGCAGCGCGACCGCGTATTTTCTCGCGAAGAACCCCGATTTCGACGGCTCGGTGCTGGTCGTCGAACGCGACTGGTCGTATGCGAAATCCGCGACGGCGCTGTCCAGCGCGTCGATCCGGCATCAGTTCTCGAACCCGCTCAACATCCAGATTTCGCGGTTCGGCACTGAGTTCATCCGGCACTTCCATGAACTGGTCGAAGTGGATGGCGACGCGCCCGAACTCGGCTTCAAGGAAAACGGCTATCTGTACCTGGGCGATGCGAACGGCGCGCCGATGTTCGAGCGCAACTATCACACGCAACGCGAAAACGGCGCCGACGTCGTGCTGCTCGATCGCGAACAGCTGGGCTCGCGCTTTTCGTGGCTCAACACGGAGGGGCTCGTCAACGGCGTCTACGGGCAAACGGGCGAAGGCTGGTTCGACAGCTACGGCCTGCTGCAGGGCATGCGTCGCAAGGCGCGCGCGCTCGGCATCGAATACATCGAAAACGAAGTGGTCGAGATTCTTCGCGAAGGCTCGAAGGTCACCGGCGTGGTGCTGCAAAGCGGCGAGACCATCCATTGCGACACGATGGTCAATGCGGCAGGTACGCGCGGCCCGGCGATGGCGCGCCTCGCCGGCCTGAACATTCCCGTCGAGCCGCGCAAGCGTTGCCTGTTCGTCTTCGATTGCCGCACGCCGCTGGAAGGCACCGTACCGCTGACGATCGACACCACCGGGATCTTCTTCAGGCCCGAGGGCAAGTACTTCCTGACTGGCTGCTATCCGGAGCCCGATCCGCTTGCCGATGTGAACGACTTCGACGTGATCCACAACGAGTTCGACGACATCATCTGGCCCGCGCTCGCCGAACGCATTCCCGCGTTCGAAGCGATCAAGGTCGTGAACGCGTGGGCGGGACACTATGATTTCTGCGTGCTCGATCACAACGCGATCGTCGGTCCGCATCCGGAGGTGACGAACTTCCTGTTCGCGAACGGCTTCAGCGGTCACGGCCTGCAGCAGTCGCCCGCAGTCGGGCGCGGCCTCTCCGAACTCATCGCGTACGGCGAATACCGTGCGCTCGATCTTGCGCCGCTCGGCTATCAGCGCGTGATCGACAACCAGCCCTTCCTCGAGGAAGGCGTGATCTGACCTGGCTCAACGAGCAACCCCACTCCATGAACTCACACTCGTACCAGACCGCGCTCGTGACCGGCGCGTCGAGCGGCATCGGCCGGGCCATCGCGCAACGGCTGGTCAAGGAAGGCCTGCAGGTTTACGCGGTCGGTCGCGACGCGAACGCGCTCGAAGCGCTCGCAGCGGAGTGCAAGGTCACGCCGCTCGCGGTCGATCTGCGCGATCCGTCCGCGCTGGCAGACGTTTTCGAACGCGTGGAGATCGATGTGGTCGTGAACAACGCGGGGCTGCTGCCGGCCATCGCGCGCTTCGACCAGAGCACGCCAGCCGACATCGACGCGATGATCGACATCAACCTGCGCGCGCCGCTTCGCCTCGCGCATAGGGCGCTCGACGGGATGATGAAGCGCAAGCGTGGGCACCTGTTCTTCATCGGTTCGAGCGCGGGACGCTTTCCGCATCCGAACACGGCCGTCTATGGCGCGACCAAAGCCGCGATCAGCCTGTTCTGCGACTCGCTGCGCTGCGATCTGCTCGGCAGCAAGGTGCGCGTGACGGAAATCGCGCCCGGCCGCGTGCAGACCAGCCTGTATCGCACCGCGCTCGGCGAACAGGGGGCGAACGAAAAGCTCTACGACGCCTACCGCTCGATCCAGCCGGAGCACATCGCGGAGCTGATCGCGACCGCGATCGCGCTGCCCGATTTCGTCGACGTATCGCGCATGGAAGTATTCCCGACCGACCAGGCGCCAGGCGGCTCCCAGATCGTCTCCGTGAAGTAATTCAGCATCCCGAAAGGATTGAACCCGATCATGAAGAATCAACGAGTGGTGATTACCGGCGGCGCTTCCGGCCTCGGTCTCTCTGTCGCGAAGCTGATGCTGGCGAACGGCGCGGAAAGCCTTGCGCTGATCGACAGGAACGGCCCGCTGCTCGCCGAGACCGTCGGCAATCTGCGGGCCGAAGGCCATACGGTATTTGCCGTCGAAGGCGACATCACGCGCAAGGACACTGCGCACCGCGCATTCGGCGAAGCGCTGGAGCAGCTCGGCCGTGTGGACTGTCTCGTCAATAGCGCGGCGATCTATCCGCGCGCGCCGATTCTCGAAATCTCCGACGACGAATGGGACCTCGAAAACGCCGTCAACATCAAGGGCACGTATCACATGACGGTGGCCGCGATCCTGCACATGCACGACCGGCCGAAGGTCGAGGCGCACGTGGCGGGCCGCATCGTCAACATCACGTCGGTGGATGCGTTCAAGGCTCATCCGCAGAATGCGCACTACGCGGCGACGAAGGCCGCCGTGGTCAGCCTGACGAAGTCGTTCGCGCATGAAGTGGCGAAGGACGGCATCCTCGTCAACTCGGTGGCGCCCGCCGGTTTCGCGACCGACAAGGCGAAAAAGCTCGGCTTTCTCGGCGAGCTCGCGGCGGCCAATCCGCTCGGCCGCGCTGCTGAACCGGAAGAGATCGCGCAGTGGGTGGTGATGCTGGCAAGCAGCCGCAACACCTATGCGACCGGAGAAAACGTGATCGTCAGCGGCGGGTATATCTACGCCTGACACGGCCCCGAAGTCGTCCTGAAAGCCGCCCGCGCACAAGCGCCAAGGCGGCGCCCGCGCGCATGACTATGTTAAAGTCATACTATGTCATACGGCGTAGGTCAAGCAACCGCGGCTACCGCGAACCCACGCCCCGCGGTGTGTCTGCATCCGAAATTGCAGAGCCTTGAACTTATGGCGTGGAGCTTCTGGAATGACTCTGGACGCTGAAACCCTGCTGAAAAACGCGGCCAGTTCCGGCAAGCGTCGCAGCCTGACGGAACTCGTCATTCAAGCGTTGAACGACAAGATCGATCGCGGCGAATATGCGCCTGGCGCCAAGCTGCCGACCGAACCCGAACTCTGCACCGAATTCGGCGTGAGCCGCACCGTGATCCGCGAAGCGGTCGCATCGCTGAAGCTTGGCCGCCGTCTGATCGCGCGGCACGGCGTGGGCGTATTCGTGAGCGACAACACGGCAGCATCGTCGGGCACCGAGTTCATCGATACGCGCACGCTCAACAATTCGATGCACGTGCTCGAGCTGCGCATCGGCGTCGAAACCGAATGTGCGGCGTACGCTGCGCAACGCCGCTCCGACGCGCATCTGCGTGCGTTGAAGGAAGTCTATGCGCGCATGGAGATCGTGCCGGTGGACGACGAAGCGGAATGCGCGCGCGCGGACTTCGAATTCCATCTCGCGGTGGCAACCTGCTCGGAGAACCCGCACTTCACGTCGATCCTGCGGTCGCTTGGCCAGGAGATCATCATCGACCTGCGCCTCAAGCATGCGAAGGCGGATGCGAAAGAGCGCAAGACCTACATCCGGCGCATCCAGCGCGAGCACGGCGATATTCTCGATGCGATCGAAACCCAGGATGTGACCGCAGCGCGGCGCGCGATGCGCCGGCATCTGAACGAAAGCCTTGAACGCTATCACCACCTGTCGAGCAGCCGCGGCGAGTAGGTGCATCGTCGCAAAAGGGAAAGCGTCGGCTTGACGCTTTCCCTTGGCTAAGACGATCAGTTCTTCAGCGGCTCGACCTTGTTGCCGGTTGCAATCGCCTGCGGCACCCACTTGCCATCCACCACCTTGTAGAAGGTTGCCGTCGGGTCCTTCATGTCGCCGTTCTGCAGGAACGCGATGTTGCCCGAGATGCCCTCGAACGACACCGATTTGACGAACGGCCCGTACACCTTCGGATCCGTCGAATTCGCCTTGCGCATCGCGTTGATCAGCACCCAGGTTGCGTCGTAGGCAGCCGGTGAATAGGCGACCACGCCTTCGCCGAATTTCGCCTTCATGCGGTCGTCGAATTCCTTGCCCGCTTTCATCTTCGCGAGCGGCACGCCGTAGTCCCACGAATACGCGCCCTCGGCGGTGTCGCCCGCCACCTTCAGGAACGTGTCGTTCTCGAAACTGCCGCCGCCCAGCAGGATCGCCTTGATGCCGAGCTGGCGCATCTGCTTCACCAGCATGCCCGCCTGCTGGTCGAGACCGCCCCAGAAGATCACGTCGGGTTCGTGCGCCTTGATGGTCGTCAGTTGCGACTTGAAGTCGACGGCCTTGTCGGTCGTGAACTCGCGATCGACGATCTTGCCGCCCGCCGCCTCCACGCCCTTCACGAACTCGTCGGCCATGCCTTGCCCGAACGCGGTACGGTCGTCGAGCACCGCGATGCTCTTGCCCTTCAGCGCATCCACCGCCGAGTGGCCCGCGAGCTGTCCCATCTGCGCGTCCGAATTCACGACACGGAACACGTACGTGAAGCCCTGCTCCGTCAGAGTCGGGTTGGTCGCGGTCGGCGACACCATCGGAATGCCCGCGCCGTTGTAGATGCGCGAAGCCGGAATGCTGGTGCCCGAGTTGAAGTGCCCCACGATGCCGGCCACCTTCTCGTCGACCATCTTCTGCGCGACCTGCGAGCCCGTGCGCGGGTCGCCCTGATCGTCCTCGGCGTCGAGCACGAAATGCACCGTCTGGCCGCCGATCTGCAGCTTCTTCGCGTTCGCGTCGTCGACCGCGAGCTGCGCGCCGTTTCTCAGGTCCACGCCGTAGTGCGCGGACGCGCCGGTCAGCGGCGCGGCAAAGCCGATCGTGACGTCGGCGGCCCATGCCGCGGGGCTGGTCATGGCCACGCCTGCGGCCAGCGAAGCGGCAAGCACCACGGGTCGGATTACAAAGGGAATCTTCATTCGATACCTCAGCAGTTTCGGATCGGTTTTAAAAAAGCCGCGAAGACTGGAGTACCTCGCTCCAGCGACCTCAAGGTGTGACATCGGCGCGGTTTGTCTTTCTGTTGCCTGTCAGAGCGCTTTCCCGGCGTATTGCCAGCGGATTGCCGGGAAGCGGTCGGCCGTCCCGCTAGTCGTCAAGGTATTAGGTGAGACGTCATATGTCAACATGCCAAAAAAGACGTCCGACCTGGGGTTTCCGAGGGGTGGAGAGAGACTCGATGGAGGTTGGAGCAGACGGCTTCCGCTGGGCGGAAGCGTCGTTGCGATGGATGCGGCGAGGTCAGCGCACCACGGAATGGCTTCGCGTGTGCGCGGTGTTGAAGTTGCTATGCGGTCTGAAGATTTTGATCTGGTTCAGCGCGTCGCGAACGGACGCTTACTCGTCGCCCGGCACGCCGTAGCTCGGCGCCGCCGTCGGATTCAACGCGCGCGTCAGATAGTCCTGCATCTGCGGCTTGTACGCGCGCCACAGCTTCTCCAGTTGTCCTATCGGATCCGCGTCCGCCCAGTCGACGCGCAGATCGGCGATCGGCCAGATCACATCGCCCATCACGCGCAGCGCGGCCGAATGCACGGGCCCCGCTTCGCCGCCTGCCGCGAGTCCGGCCTGCATCGCGGACAGCAGGCGTTCGGCCAGCATGCCCTGCGAGTTCGCGAACGTGTGCGCCACTGCTTCGATCACTTTGAGATCGGCCAGCATGTTCCCTGCCGCGACGCACTGCTCGCCCGCCACCGCATGATGCAGACCCAGCGCCTGCGCGCCGGTAAACAACGCGGTGCGGCCCCGCGCATCGACCACCGTCACCTGCCGGTAGGCGTTCCACTCGTCGGCATCGAGCGCTTTTGCAAGCGCATCGTCCGGCGCGCTTTGCGTACTCTCAAGCAGATCGAGAATGCGCGGCCCAAGCGACGGCAGCGTGACGTTCTGCGTCGCGACCACGCCGACACCCGCGCGCGCCCACATACAGCGCGCACCCACCGCGATACTCGACGAACTGATCGCGATACCCAGTTGCCTCGTTTGCGCGCAGCGTCCGACGATGGAAAACGTCATCTCTCGCTCCTCATGCCTGGTTCGGCGTCCAGTTGTCCGGAATCACCGCGATCACGTCGATCTCCATCAGCCATTGCGGCTGTCCGAGCGCGCTCACCACGAGCCCCGTCGAAATCGGATAGACGCCCTTCAGCCATTTGCCGACCTCCTGATACACGGGCTCGCGATAACGCGGGTCGATCAGGTAGGTCGTCGTCTTCACGATATGCGTGAGGTCGCTGCCCGCTTCTTCCAGCAGCTGCTTGATGTTCTTCATCGCCTGTTCGGCCTGCGCGCGCGGATCGCCGAGCCCGACCAGGTTGCCGTCGAAATCGGTGCCCACCTGCCCTCGCACGTACACGGTATTGCCCGCGCGCACGGCCTGGCATAGGTCGTTGTCGAGCGCCTGGTTCGGATACGTGTCCTTCGTGTTGAACATGCGGATGCGGGTGTGAGTCGGCTGGTTCATCGTGCACCTGGATCGTGGTAACGGTTGATCGAACTTTAAGGGCGCTGCATCACGTGACGCGCGCTATCGGCCGGATATATCCGCGAGACGCTGCACATTGGCGCTGACGACTTCGTGGTCCGTATCACGTTGTGACGCATCGCGATACGCGAGGTAGCTGCGCTGAATCGCGATATGGTCCGCGATGTGCCGCGCGTCGTGCCACACGCCCCAGATGAAACTGGACCCGCGCCGCGACAGCCACGGCAGCCCTAGAAAATAGATGCCCGGTTCGCTCGATACGCCTCGCTGATGCTGCGGCTTGCCGTTCGGCTTGAACGCGTCGACCTGCAGCCAGCTGTAATCGACGGTATAGCCGGTCGCCCAGACGATCGACCTGATGCCTGCTTCAGCGAGGTTCAGTTCGAGGATCGGCTGCGTGACGCACTGCGGGTCCGGCAGCGCTCTACGAGCTTCGGGCTCTTCCGGCAGGTCGAGCCCGTTGCGCGCGATGTACGCATCCGCCGCATCGAGCAGCGTCCGGTAGTTCTCGTCGCCGCGCGCGAGGTTCTCCGCGAGATCCGGCTGGAACGTGACCACGCCGCGATCGAACGTCTTCGTGAGCCCGACGAGCGTCATGCCCTCATGCGCGAGCACGCGGAAGTCGACGGTATGGCCGCCGTACGCGCCGCTCACCGCGATCGTCACATGCTCCTTGCCGGGCGTCACCGTCTCCTTGTCCCATTCGCCGAGCACACCCAGCCACCAGCAGTAGTCGCGGTTGCGATACGCGCGCGGCGGACGGTCGTGCGGACCGACGGACAGAAACACTTTCCTGCCCGAACGCAGCAGTTCATCGGCAATCTGTACACCTGACGATCCCGCGCCGACCACCAGCACCGCGCCCTCCGGCAACTGACCCGGGTTGCGATAATGGGCGGAATGGATCTGCATCAGCGCTTCGTCTTTCGGTGCGATCGGCGGAATCAGCGGACATTGGAACGCGCCGGTCGCCACCACGATACGGCGGGCTTCGAGCACGCCGTCCGAGGTTTCGATCGTGAAGCCGGGCCGCCCCGCGCTGCGCACCACCTTCTTCACGTCCACACCGATGCGGATGGGGGCTTCGAACTTCTTCGCATACGCTTCGAAGTACTCGGCCACGCGCTCTTTGGTCGCGAACGCATCGGGATCGAGGTCGTTGAATTCGAGTCCCGGAAAGCGATCATGCCACGCGGGGCCATTCGCGACGAGCGAATCCCAGCGCCCGGTGCGCCAGCGTTCCGCGATGCGATCGCGCTCCAGCACGAGATGCGGCACACCCTGTCTCGACAGGTGTTCGCTCATCGCGACACCGGCCTGGCCGGCGCCCACCACGAGCGTATCGATCGACGTCTGTTCGGCGGTCATGGCTTCTATATGAACGCGTCCCGTTTGCAACAGTTTTCGTGTGTTTCGACAGACAGGATGGGCTGCATCTCTATATCCGGCCTTGCTGCAGC
>NZ_QQOA01000031.1 GCF_003443895.1 Paraburkholderia phosphatilytica
GCTGCTCGCGGAAGCCGAAGTGCCGTACGACCTCGTGTACGAGATGGAGGACATCAACAACGAGTTCGGCCAGACCGACGTGGTGCTGGTGCTCGGCGCGAACGACGTGGTGAACCCGGCGGCAAAGAACGATCCGAAGTCGCCGATCGCGGGCATGCCGATCATCGAGGCGTACAAGGCGCGCACGATCATCGTCAACAAGCGCTCGATGGCGGCGGGTTACGCCGGTCTCGACAACGAGCTCTTCTACATGGACAAGACGATGATGGTGTTCGGTGACGCGAAGAAGGTGATCGAGGATATGGTGAAGTCGGTCGAATAAGCCATAAGCGCAGATGGCCCTGACGCCGCGGGCAACGCTGCGGCGTCAGCGCTGTTTCGCCCGCACCACCCGCAGAAAGTCCGCGAGACGTCGGCCTTCGATGTCGGGAAACGGCTCCTGCAGTTCGACGTCCCGCATCCGGTCGATGTCGAAGTTGCGGAAGTCGTTGCGCAGTTCGCACCACGCGCCGGTCGTCCAGCGCGCGCCCCAATACGCGAGACCGAGCGGCCACACGCGTCGCTCGGTTTGCGCACCGTCGCGGTCCTGATACGCGAAGCGCGCAACGCGCCGCCCGTCGATCGCCTGATGCAGCAGATCGACCTTCGCGGAAAACTCCGGCTTGATGTGAAACGACGGCGCGTAGATCGGCAGCCGGTCAAGCGTTGCGCGCCGGTCGGCGGGCATCGCGGACGCGATCTTCGCGAGCGCACCGCGCGCGCCCGACGCGAACCCCGCGCCGCCCCAGGTTTCGAGCATGCGCGCACCGGCCGCGAGCGCAGCGAGTTCGTCGGCGGTGAAGGTGAGCGGCGGCAGGCTCGCGTTGCGATTCAGCCGGTAACCGATGCCCGCTTCGCCTTCGATCGGCACCCCTGACAGTTGCAGATCGCGCACGTCGCGATAGACCGTGCGCAGCGACACGTGCAGCCACTCCGCGAGCTGCTGCGCAGTCGTGAGGCGGCGGCCGCGCAGCAGCTCGGCGATCTGGAACAGGCGGTCGGCGCGGCGGGTCATCGTGAAGGCCAGGCGACTGGGAAGAAAGACGGTGTCGCGATGATAGCGCCGCATCGTCCGCTCCGGCGGTCGTGGCTTCGTAGCGCCCGTACCGCGAGAGCCGAGCGCGCGGCTGCTGCGGCTGCAGCGGTTGCGTTCAGCCGTTAGCGGGCGAATGCAGCCCGATGCGGTTGCCCTCGCTGTCGGTGAAGAACGCGATGTAGCCGATGTCGTTCGGCAACTGGACCGCCGGCCCCTGCGTCTTGCCACCAGCACGTTCGATGCGCGCGAGCGCGGCATCGACGTTCGGCGTCGCGTTCAGATAGAGCGTCGCGCCGTCGAGCGCCGGCTGATGATCGCCGCGTTCGATGAGGCAGCCGCCGGTGCATGGCTGGTCGTATGCGAACACTGCGATGGTCTCGGTGCCGAGCTGCTCGCGGTGCAGCTTCGTATCGAGCGCGGCTTCGTAGAAGCGCGTCGCGCGATCGATGTCGGCGACGGGGATTTCGAACCACGACAGGACGCGTTGCGGATTGGCTGACATGACGATTCTCCTTGGGATCACTGCGATGAATGAACGCCGGATGGCGTGACCGCAGTGTGCGTGGGGGTTACTGACAGCGTGCTGTCAGTAGCTGGCAGCGAATCCGCATTTCATCCACATCACTTGACATGCAACCAAAAGGTTGCATAATTCAGCAAACGATCCCGCACGATCCATGGACCTGGTTTTCAAGGCGCTGGCCGATCCAACCCGCCGTCAACTGCTCGATCTGCTCCATGCGCACAACGGGCAGACGCTCGGCGAGCTCTGCGAAGGGCTCGACATGAGCCGGCAGGCGGTGAGCAAGCATCTCGCGCTGCTCGAGGAAGCGAACCTCGTCGCGGTGGTCTGGCGCGGGCGCGAAAAGCTGCATTACCTGAACCCGGTGCCGATCCACGAAATCGCGGAGCGCTGGATCGGCAAGTTCGAACGCAACCGGCTGCGCGTGCTGCACGACCTGAAGCGTCATCTGGAAGGCGATGACGGCGCGGCCCGGCGCCGCACCCATGAAGACAATGAAGGAGGCGGTGATGAGCAAACCTGAATTCGTCTACGTCACGTATATCGCGTCGACGCCGCAGAAGGTGTTCGATGCGCTGCGCGACCCGGAGCTGACGAAGGACTACTGGGGGCGCGGCCGTCCGGTGTCGGACTGGCAGCCCGGCTCGCGCTGGGAGTACCAGCATTACGACGACGCGTCGCAGGTCGACGTGGTCGGCACGGTGCTCGAGTGCGAGCCGCCGCGGCGGTTGGTCGTGACGTGGGGAAAGCCGGGACGCACCGGCGAATCGCGCGTCACGTACCAGATCGACGACGCGTTCGGCGCCGTCCGTCTGACCGTCACGCACGATCAGCTCGAAGGCGACCCGGAAACGGCGAAGGGCATTTCGCAAGGCTGGCCCGCGGTGCTGTCGAGCCTCAAGTCGCTGCTCGAAACCGGCGAGGCGATGGCGATGACGAAGCAGCGCTGGGGCAACTGCTCGAAGTGAACGAACGAAGCGGCGGCGCGCTTACGACGCCGCGTTCGTATCTCCCGCCGGCCGCTGCCGCACGCTGCCCGCGATCAGATCGAAGCGGAACAGCCGGCATTCGAGCGCGCCATTGAAGAGCGGCGTTTTCGCCGATTCGCGCAGCCGCAACTGGCCCGGCAGCTTGCGGTCCGACGTCAGCACGAACGCGTGCCATCCGGTGAAGCGCTGCTTCAGCGCGTCGCCGAGCGCCTGGAAGAACTCGGCATCGGGCGCGTCGGCGTGCGCACGGTGGAAAGTGTCATCGCGCGAATCGCGCTCGCGCGTGCGCACTTCGCCACGCGGACCACGGCCACGCACCTCGATCCGCTCGCCATACGGCGGGTTCGCGACCAGAATGCCGGGCCCGGCGGCGGGCGGCGTCATGCCGCGCGCGTCGAGCTGCTTGAGCGGAATGCTGTCGAAGCCCGCGCGCTCGAAGTTGGCGCGCGCCTTCTCGAGCATGTCGCCCGAGATGTCGCTGCCGTAGATCTGCAGATGTTTCTTGCCGCCGCGTGCCGCGCGCTTCGCGTCGATGGCCGCGCTCTTCAGCGCCTGCCATGCGCTCACGTCGTACTGGCGCAGCTTCTCGAAGCCGAACCGGCGCTCCACACCCGGCGCAATATCCAGCGCGACCTGCGTGGCTTCCGCGAGGAAGGTGCCGCTGCCGCACATCGGGTCGTACAGCGGCACGTCCGGCGTCCAGCCGGTCAGCCGCAGGATACCGGCCGCGAGGTTCTCGCGCAGCGGCGCCGCGCCCTTGTCGAGCCGCCAGCCGCGCTTGAAGAGCGGCTCGCCGGATGTGTCGAGGTACAGCGTGCATTCGGTTGCGGTGAGGAACACGAACACGCGCACGTCGGGGTACGCGGTATCGACGCTCGGCCGTGCGCCGCTCACGTCGCGCAGCCGGTCGCATACCGCGTCTTTCACGCGCAGCGTCGCGAACTCGAGGCTGCGTAGCGGCGACTTGATCGCGGTCGTATCGACGCGCAGCGTCTCGTTCGCCGAGAACCACTGCTCCCAGCGCTGTTCGAGCGCGAGCGCGTAGATGTCCTGCTCGTTGCGATACGGACGCTCCGCGATCTTCAGCAGCACGCGGCTCGCGATGCGCGAGTGCAGGTTGACGGCCATGCCGGCCGGCCAGCCGCCGCGGAAGTGGACGCCGCCGGGCACCTGCGCGCCGGGCGTGAACGCCGCGCCGTTCAGGCGATTCGCCGCGATGTCGGTGAGTTCGGCGGCCAGCGCGGCTTCGAGCCCGCGCGGACAGGGGATGAAAAAGTCGAAAGACATGGAGAGTGCCGGAAGGCTCGGACAGAAGGCGATATTGTACGCGGCGCCATCGCCAATGAAAAAGGCGCCCGGCCGTCGAAGACCGGACGCCTTCTATCGCGTCTGCGCGCGCGATCCGGCGAGCAGCGTCGGCTACTTCGCCGCGAGCGGCGCCGCGCCTTCGGTCGGGCACGGCAGCACCGGCTGCGGACGTGCGACGGGCGCGGCGCTCCTCGATTTTCCGGGCGATGAAGACGAGCCCATCGGTGCCATCGGTTGCGGCGCCGACGCGAGCTCGCGCACGGCCGCGGCGATTTCCGTCGAGATCTGCGCGACCGCGCGACGATGGCCATCGACGAGCGCGTCGTAGCCGCTCTGCACCGGCTCGCTGATGGTGCTGCGGCAGGTCATCACCGTATCCGTCTTCACCGCGCGCACGCTCCACACGGCATCGATCAGCGCATGCGAGCCGGGCCACGATTCGAAGCGCTGCACGTTCACGCTGACGCGATACACCGGCATGCCTTGCGGGTAGGCAGTGCCGTACACGTCGATGGTGTCGAGCTGCTGTGTGAGGTCCGCCGACAGCGCGCGGCGGATTTCGTCGGAGGGCAGCGACGCCCAGCGCTGCTGCTCGAGCACGTCGACCTGGGTCGGCGCGGTCTGCACGACGAACTGATATTTCGCGACCTGCGCCGGCACGTCGATCGGCGGGACTTCGATCAGCAGCGACGGGTGCGTCGCAGTGCGCGCCGCGCTCGCGGCCTGAGCGGCGGGCGCGCTGTCCGCGCTCAGCGTGTAGAAGTGGCTCGCCGGCGACGCGCACGCGGCGAGCAGACCGAGCGCGGCGAACGCCGCACAGGCGGCGAGGCGCGACGTCACGCGCGGGACTGACATCATGGTTTATCTCCTGATTTACCGCGCAGCAGCGATTCGGGATGTCGTTCGAGGTAGTCGGCGAGCGCGTTGAGCGACTGCAGCGTGCGCGTCAGCTCCTGCATTGCCTGGTGGACGTCGGACTGCAGCGGCGAGTCCTGCTGCAGCGTGGCCTGCGCGGAGGTGAACGTGTCGTGCGCGGCCTTCAGCGTGTCGCGCGCCTGCGGCATCACCTGGCTGTTCAGCTGGTCGAACAGCTTGTTCGCGTTCTGCAGCGAGTCGTTCAGGTTGTTGCCGATCTTGTCGAACGGAACGGCATCGAGCTTCTTCGCGATATCGGCGACCTGCACCTGCAGTTCGTCGAGCGTGTTCGGCATGGTCGGCAGCACGATCGGATCCTGCGAGATGTCGACCTTCGCGCGCGGCGCCTTCGGGAAGATGTCGAGCGCGATATACAGCTGGCTCGTGATCAGGTTGCCGGTGCGCAGCTGGCCGCGCAGCCCGTTCGCGACGAGGTCCTCCAGCAGCTGGTGCTGCGCGGGCGTGCCTTGCGCCGGCAGTTGATCGCGAGAACGGCGGCGCAGACGGTCCGGATAGATGTCCATCGTGACCGGCATCGTGAAGTTGCGCGCCTTCGGGTCGTATTCGACGCCGATGTTCGTCACCTGGCCGAGCACGATGCCGCGGAAGTCGACCGACGCGCCGACCGACAGGCCGCGCAGCGACTGGTTGAAGTTCATCACGACGCGCACCGGCGTGCCGTCCGGCTCGCGCATTGCGTCCGATTCGTCGGCGGCGAGGCGGAAGGTTTGATCGTCCGGCGCCTGTTCGCCGACCGACTGCCCTGGCGGCGACTGGAACGCGAGACCGCCGACGATCACCGTAGCGAGCGACTGCGTGTTCAGCGTGAAGCCGTTCGAATCGAGCCGCAGGTCGACGCCGCTTGCGTGCCACCAGCGCGAGTTGGTGCCGACGTACTGGTCGTATGGCGCGGAGACGAACACCTGGATCGTCACGCCGGTGCCGTCCTTGTCGAGCGAGAAGCCGACCACCTGACCGACCTGCACGCGCCGGTAGTAGATCGGCGAGCCGATGTCGATCGAGCCGAGCGATTCGCCGCGTAACGTGAAGCGGCGCCCCTTCTGGTCGCCAGTGACGGCGGGTGGCGTTTCGAGGCCGACGAAATTGTGCTCGGTCTCCTTCGAGCGTCCGGCATCGACGCCGATGTACGCGCCCGACAGCAGTGTGGTGAGCCCCGATACGCCGGTCGTGCCGACCCGTGGCCGCACGACCCAGAAGCGCGTGTCCTTCACCGCGAAATCCTGTGCTTCCTTCGTGAGTTCGACTTCGACGAGCACGCGCGACAGGTTCGTCGACAGCCGGATGCTCTTCACGGTGCCGATGTCCACGTCCTTGAACTTGACCTTGGTCTTGCCCGGCTCGAGTCCCTCCGCGGTGTTGAAGCTGATGGTGACTGTGGGGCCGCGCTCCAGGACCGTTTTCACGACCAGCGTGATACCGATCAGCGCGGCGATGAGCGGAATTACCCACACGAGCGAAGGCAACCAGCCCCGCTTCGTGTCGATGTCGGGCTCCGGCAGATCCGGCGGCACGACAGGGCGGGTCGGTTCGTTGCGCGGTGCGCCGGGATCGGAGTTCGGTCCTTGCGGGCTGGTCATGGATGGGGGTCCTGAGAGTTTTTCGTATCGCTGTCGATCGGGTCCCAGATGAGCCGTGGATCGAACTGCATCGACGCGATCATCGTCAGCACGACGACCGAGCCGAACGCGATCGCGCCCGGTCCGGCCGTGATCACCGCGAGCGACTGGAAGCGCACGAGCGCGACCGTCATCGTGATCACGAACACGTCGAGCATCGACCAGCGGCCGATCCGCTCGACGATGCGGTAGAGCGTGGTGCGTTCATGCGGGCGCCAGCGCGAGCGGTTCTGCGCGGTGATCGTGAGCAGCGCGAGCACGCTCAGCTTGAGCATCGGCACGAGGATGCTCGCGATGAACACGATGATGGAGAGCGGCCAGTCGCCCGAGGTCCAGAAATAGACGACGCCGCTCATGATCGTATCGTCCTCCGAACCGACGAGCGACGCCGTGTGCATGACCGGCAGCAGGTTCGCGGGAATGTACAGCAGCGCCGCGGCAATCAGCAGAGCCCAGGTGCGCATCAGGCTGTCCGGGTGGCGCCGGTGCAGCACGGCGCCGCAGCGCGTACAGCGTTGCGGCTCGATGGATCGCACGTGGCGCAGCACCTGGCCACAGGCGTGGCAGACGACGAGACCGGTGCGCAGCGCGGTGGGGTATCGCATGATGCGTTTATCCTTCTCCGCCCGGCGCGGATTGCCCGACCGTGACCGAACGGGCCTTGTTCGCCACCACTTCGGGCGGCAGCCTGCCATTGCGCTTGCCTTGCCGTGCCGCGGCTTCGCGCTCCGCCAGTTCGTCGGCGATGTCCCACAGCGTGCGCGGATCGAACGTGACCACGACTGCGAACATCAGCGTCAGCGCGGCGAACGCGAAGATTGCCGCCTCGGGGATCACGCGCGCGAGACTCGTCATCTTCACGACGGTGACGAGCACGCCCAGCATGAAGACCTCGATCATGCCCCACGGGCGCACGAACTGGATGGCGCGCAGCACGCGGTTGAAACCCGCGGGCACATGGCCGGCGCGGATCGGCAGCATCACGTACAGCAGCGCGAGCAACTCGGTGAGGGGAAACAGCGTGGTGGACAGGAACACCATCACCGCGACGATCTGCATGTCCTGATTCCACAGCGCGACGAGCGCGCCGAACAGCGTGGTCTGGCTCGTGATGCCGTTTGTTTCGAGTTCGAGAATCGGATAAGCCTGCGCGATCAGAAACGTGATCAATGCGCCGAAGGTCATCGCGCAGACGCGATCGAGCCGGCCGGGCGAACTGTGCCGCACCAGCGTCGCGCCGCAACGCGGGCAGTGCGCAGTGGCGCGCCCGGCAAGCTTCGGCTTGCGGTACAGCGCGTCGCACTCGTGGCACGCGATCAGATTGTCTTGTTCCATGCGCAGAGCGTGTGACTTCGGTGGAGCGTGATGACCTGACCGGCACGCACGCGAGCCCGCCAGGAATTCTGCTGCAATAGTATCAAAGGCGCCTCTCGAGAAACGTCTGTATTCCGCGGCCGAAGGCGCCTGAAGTCTAGCCGAACTGTCACGTCGTGTTGGGACCGTTTTGAGCGTGCGATCGTTCCACTCGTTGCGCGCGTCCGAAAGGCGGCGAAGCCAGGAGCGCGTGACCCATCTCGCCGACCTCCCGCGGGTGCTGGCGGATCGAAAGCCGGAACGCCCTCGCACACCGCGTGCCTGGCCCCGGGGCATATCGTTATCCGAACAGTCTACGAAAGATTGGGTAACCGGATTTTCGCCAGTGGAGAATAATGTCGTACCAACCGGCTGCGTATCGAACCCGTCGCGCGCTTCGTCTGCGTGTGCCGAAGGAAGAGCCGGACGTCGTCGTCACATTTTCGATCGCGGGTTCGTCATGCCACCCACTCCGTCGTTCGGGCCTCACGATTCGTACACGCGCACGGCCATAGCGTTTCACTGGCTGATCGCGCTGCTGATCGTCTGCGGCTTCGCGCTCGGCTGGGTCATGACCGATATCCCCGGCTTCACGCCCACCAAGCTGCGCTACTTCTCGTGGCACAAGTGGATCGGCGTGACGGTGTTCGCGCTGGCCGTGCTGCGCATCCTGTGGCGCGCCACCCACGGCGCGCCGCCGCTGCCGCGGCGGATGTCCGCCTGGCAGCGGGCGGCCGCGAATCTGACGCACTTCGCGCTGTACGCGCTGATGATCGTGATTCCGGTGTCCGGTTACCTGTACAGTTCGGCGGCGAACGTGCCGGTCGTCTATCTCGGGTTGATCCCGCTGCCGCGCCTGATCGCGCCGGATCCTGTCCTGAAGGTCGTGCTGAAGGACGTGCACATCACGCTCAACTATGTGCTGCTCGTGCTCGTGTGCGTGCACGTGCTGGCCGCGCTGAAGCATCAATTGATCGATCGCGACGGGCTGCTCGCGCGGATGCTGCCGTTTTTGCGGTAGGCAGCCGCCTGGAGCTCACCCGGGCTCACCAGGGCGAACCCGCGAACGCTCGCGCAGAACAATTTTTTCAGGTACATAGTGGCGCAGGCCCCGGAGCGGCGACGCGTGCCCGCAGTCCGGCCGGCTGTGCGATTTTCGTCGCGGAGACGATTGCAACGAGCGATCACAACCAGCGCGCGCGTGGAGATCCTGATGGGTGCAACGACAGCCGCAGCCGCAACGGCGAGCGGGCGGGGAGCGTGGCGCATGGTGGTGGCCGCATCGATCGGCAATGCGCTCGAGTGGTTCGATCTGGTCGTCTACGGCTTTTTCGCCGTCGTCATTTCAAAGCTGTTCTTTCCGGCGGGCAACGATACGGTTTCGCTGCTGCTGACGCTCGGCACGTTCGGCGTGTCGTTCTTCATGCGGCCGCTCGGCGCGATCGTGCTCGGCGCCTACGCGGACCGGCACGGGCGCAAGGCGGCGCTCACCCTGTCGATCCTGCTGATGATGGCAGGCACGCTGATCATCGCGGTGCTGCCCACGTACGATACGATAGGCGTCGCGGCGCCGCTGATTCTCGTATTCGCGCGGTTGATGCAGGGGTTCTCGGCGGGCGGCGAGTTCGGCAGCGCCACCGCGTATCTCGCCGAGCACGTGCCGGGCCGGCGCGGCTTCTTCGCGAGCTGGCAGATCGCGAGCCAGGGGCTGACCACGCTGCTCGCGGCCGGCTTCGGCACATTGCTCACCGGATCGTTGACGGCGCTGCAGATGGCCGCGTGGGGCTGGCGGGTGCCGTTCTTCTTCGGCCTCCTGATCGGGCCGGTTGCGTGGTTCATCCGCACGAAGCTCGACGAAACGCCCGAGTTCCTCGCCGCCGACACTACAGCGTCGCCGCTGCGCGACACCTTCGCATCGCAGAAGCTGCGGCTCGCGGTCGCGATCGGCGTGGTGGTGCTCGCGACTGTCGCCACTTACCTCGTGCTGTTCATGCCCACCTACGCGATCAAGCAGCTCGGGCTGTCGCCGTCTTCGGCGTTCGCGGCGATCGTGTCGATCGGCGTGATCCAGCTGGTGCTCTCGCCGGTGATCGGCCATCTGTCGGATCTGCACGGCCGCACGCGGATCATGTTCGTGGCGGGCGCGCTCCTGCTCGTGCTGGTGCTGCCGGGCTTCCTGTATCTCGTCGCGCATCCGACCTTCGGCACGCTGCTCGTCGTCGAGATCCTGTTCGGCCTGCTTCTGACCGGCTATTTCGCGGCGATGCCCGGCCTGCTGTCGGAACTGTTTCCGGTGCAGACGCGCACGACGGGCATGTCGCTCGGCTATAACATCGCGGTGACGGTGTTTGGCGGATTCGGTCCGTTCATCATCGCGTGGCTGATCCGCGAAACGGGCCTGAAGGTCGCGCCGAGTTTCTACCTGATGTTTGCGGCGGTGATCAGTCTTGTGGCGCTGGTGGTGGCGCGGCGCAAGCTCGGCTTCAAGTAAAGCGGGCAGGGCAGAGCCGGTCCGCCAAAAGCAAAAGGCCGATTCGCAGGAATCGGCCTTTTTTCAACTGCGTTCTGACTGCTTCCGCCGCGCCGCGGAATCCGGCGCAGCAGCGGACGATCAGACCTGCGCGCCGGCGTTCGGATCGTTCGGATCGTGCGCGGCCTTCTTTTCCTTGATCAGGTCCTCGCGCTTCACGCCGAGCCACATCGCGAGCGCGGCGGCAACGAACACCGACGAGTAGATACCGAACAGGATACCGACCGTCAGCGCAAGCGCGAAGTAGTGCAGCGTCGGGCCGCCGAACAGGAACATCGACAGCACCATCATCTGCGTACAGCCGTGCGTGATGATGGTTCGCGACATCGTGCTCGTGATGCCGTGGTTGATCACTTCCATCACCGAGAGTTTGCGCTCGCGGCGGAAGGTTTCGCGGATCCGGTCGAAGATAACCACCGACTCGTTCACCGAGTAGCCGAGCACCGCGAGCACCGCGGCCAGCACCGACAGCGAGAACTCCCACTGGAAGAACGCGAAGAAGCCGAGAATGATCACCACGTCGTGCAGGTTGGCGATCACGCCGGCCACCGCGTACTTCCATTCGAAGCGGAACGACAGGTAGATCACGATGCCGACGACCACGCACGCGAGCGCCAGCAGACCGTTGGTGGCCAGCTCCTTGCCTACCTGCGGACCGACGAACTCGACGCTTTGCAACTGCACGCCAGGCGTGTCCTGGTTCAGCGACGCCATCACCTGATCGCTCTGCTGCGCGGACGTCAGACCGTGCTTCACCGGCAGACGGATCATCACGTTGCGCGACGTGCCGAAGCTTTGCACCTGCGCATCGCTGTAGCCGATCTTATCGAGCGTGGTGCGGACGGGTTCGAGCGGCACCGCCTGTGGATACTGCACCTCGAGCACCGTGCCGCCGGTGAATTCGATGGAAAGGTGCAGCCCGCGGTGAATCAGGAAGAACACGGCAGCGATGAACGTCAGGAGCGAGATCGCGTTGAAGATCAACGCGCGCTGCATGAACGGAATGTCTTTACGGATGCGGAAAAATTCCATGTTCGTCTCCGGGACTCAGCGGGAAGAACCCGGTTTTCTGGGCTGCGCGGTCGGCGTGCCCGGCGCGTTGCGGCGACGCACGGTCGGCTTCGCGCGCGGGGCCGATTTGGACGGCTTCGATGCCGCGGTCACCGCGCGGCCGGTGTCGGTGTCCGCATCCGGCGAGGCGAGTGCGGCTGCGACTGAACCCGCGCCGACAGGTGTCGCGCCTTCCGGCCTCCACACCTGACCGATCGCGAGCGACTTCAGCTTCTTCTTGCCGCCGTACCAGAAATTCACGATACCGCGCGAGAAGAACACGGCCGAGAACATCGACGTAAGAATGCCGATACAGTGCACGGCCGCGAAGCCGCGCACCGGACCCGAGCCGAATGCGAGCAGCGCGAGACCGGCGATCAGCGTCGTCACGTTCGAGTCGAGAATCGTCGCCCATGCATGCGCGTAGCCGTTCTGGATGGCCAGCTGCGGCGGCGCGTTGTTGCGCAGCTCTTCACGCACGCGTTCGTTGATCAGCACGTTCGCGTCGATCGCCATACCGAGCGCGAGCGCGATAGCGGCGATACCCGGCAACGTAAGCGTGGCCTGCAACATGGACAGCACGGCGATCAGCAGCAGCAGGTTCACCGACAGGCCGATGATCGAGACCACGCCGAACAGCAGGTAGTACGCGATCATGAAGACGGCGATCGCGGCGAAACCGTAGACGACCGAGTCGAAGCCCTTCTTGATGTTGTCCGCGCCGAGGCTCGGGCCGATCGTGCGTTCCTCGATGATGTCCATCGGCGCCGCGAGCGAGCCGGCGCGCAGCAGCAGCGCGAGGTCGGTTGCCGCCTGCGGCGTGGGCTGGCCGGTGATCTGGAAGCGGTCGCCCAGTTCGGACTGGATGGTCGCGACCGTCAGCACTTCGCCCTTGCCCTTCTCGAACAGCACCATCGCCATCGGCTTGCCGATGTTGTCGCGCGACACCGCGCGCACGGCGCGGCCGCCGGCCGAGTCGAGCGTGATGTTGACGGACGGACGCTGGTGTTCGTCGAAGCCGGCCGACGCGTCGATGATGCGGTCGCCGGTGAAGATCACCTGCTTCTTCAGCAGCACCGGCGCCTGGTTGCCCTGCGTGAAGAGCTCGTCGCCTGCCGGCACCGGGTCGCCCGGATTCGGATGCAGGCCGAGCGGGTCGGCGAGGCGCGCTTCGAGCGTGGCCGTGCGGCCGATGATGTCCTTCGCCTTCGCCGTGTCCTGCACGCCCGGCAGTTCGACGACGATGCGGTCGTCGCCCTGTTGCTGGATCACCGGTTCCGACACGCCGAGTTCGTTCACCCGGTTGTGCAGCGTGGTGATGTTCTGCTTGAGTGCGGCGTCCTGTACGGCCTTCTGCACCTGCGGCGTGAACGTGCCGATCAGCTGCCAGCCGCCGCCGGTCGGCGCCTGCTGTTCATTCCACTGCAGTTCGGCGACGCCCGTGAGCAGTTCGCGACGCGCGGTTTCGGCGGTGTCCTTGTCGGCGAAGTCGATCACGACCGACTGGCCGACGCGGTTCGTGCCGCCGTCGCGGATGTTCTTGTCGCGCAGGATGGTGCGCGCGTCCGACGCGTCGGAATCGAGCTTCTTGTTCAGCGCGCCCGCCATGTCGACCTGCAGCAGGAAGTGCACGCCGCCGCGCAGGTCAAGACCGAGGTACATCGGCAGCGCGTGCAGCGCGGTCAGCCAGTTCGGCGATGCGCTCTGCAGGTTCAGCGCGACGACGTACGTCGGATCGTTCGGGTCGCTGTTCAGCGCCTTCGACAGCAGGTCCTTCACGTGCAGCTGCGTGTCCGTGTCGCGCACGCGCACGCGGATGTTCGCGTTGAGCGTGGAGTTGTCGAACGTGATGTCGTCAGGCTTGATGTTGTTCGAGGCGAGCGCGGTTTCGATGTTCGACAGCGTGCCGGAATCGAGCTTCACGGTGGCTTTGCCGCTCGACACCTGGACGGCCGGCGCTTCGCCGAAGAAGTTGGGCAACGTGTACAAGAGGCCGATGGCGAGCGCCACCAGCATGACGACGTATTTCCAGAGGGGGTAGCGATTCATGGGATGGCCCAACGGTAAGGTTGGCTTCTATGCGATGCGCCCGGCGATGTGCGCGAGAGAGGAGCGGGTCATGACAGCTGCCGCTGCTGGTTCGCGAGGCCGCGCCGGACGCGGGAGAGCAGGCCTTAGAGCGATTTGATCGTTCCCTTCGGGAGAATCGTGGTGATCGATCCCTTCTGCACGGTGATCTCCGTGCCTTCCGAGATTTCGACGCCCACGTACGCTTCGCCGACCTTCGTCACCTTGCCGACGATGCCGCCGTTCGTGACCACTTCATCGCCCTTCGCCATCGCGGAGAGCATGTTGCGATGTTCCTTCTGGCGCTTCATTTGCGGGCGGATCATGATGAAATACAGCACCGCGAACATCAGGATCAGCGGCAGGAAGCTCATCAGGCTCGATTCCGCTCCACCGGCAGAATTCTGTGCGAAGGCACTGGAAATGAACGACACGTTGGTCTCTCCGTTATAACGATCAAAAAAAGTCAGCCGAATATTCTACCACCTGCCATTGACCTGACGATCGGTGAATGCGCTTTGCGATCAAGCTGTTAAGCGCATCCGGCAGCGCGGGCATTCGCGTGGCATCCACGCGGTACCCGCGCGGTTTCCATTTCGGCAGTGGATTGTAATGCGTGCCGCGTCATGCGCGCCCGACTTGATGCGGGCGCATCCGTTCGCGCATCAGTCGACCCCTCTCGCACGGTCGTCCTGGAAGCGCCGGCGGAACGCATCGAACGTATGGCTTTCGATCGCCGCGCGGATCTCGCCCATCAGCTCCAGGTAGTAGTGCAGGTTGTGGATCGTGTTCAACTGCGCGCCGAGAATTTCGCCGACGCGATGCAGGTGGTGCAGATAGCCGCGCGTGAAGTTGCGGCAGGTGTAGCAGCCGCACTGTTCGTCGAGCGGGCGCAGCGAGTTGCGGTGCGTCGCGTTGCGGATCTTGATGTCGCCAAAGCGGGTGAAGAGCCAGCCGTTGCGCGCGTTGCGGGTGGGCATCACACAGTCGAACATGTCGACGCCGGCCGCCACGCCCGCCACCAGATCTTCCGGCGTGCCGACGCCCATCAGGTAGTGCGGCTTGTCGGCCGGCAGCTTCGGGCCGATGTGGTTCAGCACCCGCATCATGTCGTCCTTCGGTTCGCCGACCGACAGCCCGCCGATCGCGAGCCCGTGGAAGCCCATGTCTGCAAGACCCGCGAGCGACTCGTCGCGCAGATCCTCGAACATGCCGCCCTGGACGATGCCGAACAGTGCGTTCGGGTTGCCGAGGCGGCCGAATTCGTCGAGCGAACGCTGCGCCCAGCGCATCGACATGCGCATCGAGTCGGCGGCGTCCTGGTGCGACGTCGGCACGCCGTCGGTCGCATAGGGCGTGCACTCGTCGAACTGCATCACGATGTCCGAGTTCAGCACCTTCTGGATCTGCATCGACACTTCCGGCGACAGGAATAGCTTGTCGCCGTTGATCGGCGACGCGAACGTGACACCATCTTCGGTAATCTTGCGCAGATCGCCGAGCGAAAACACCTGAAAGCCGCCGGAATCGGTCAGAATGGGCCGCTTCCAGCCCATGAAGCCGTGCAGGCCGCCGTGCGCGTCGATCACGTCGAGCCCAGGGCGCAGCCACAGGTGAAACGTATTGCCGAGAATGATCTGCGCGCGGATTTCTTCGAGCTCGCGCGGCTGGATCGCTTTTACGGTGCCGTACGTGCCGACCGGCATGAAGATCGGCGTTTCGATCACGCCGTGATTGAGCTTCAGGCGGCCGCGGCGGGCCTGGCCATCGGTGGTGAGCAGTTCGAATTCGAGGCCGTTGGCGGGCTTTTGTGTACCGGCGCCGTTGTCGGCGCGGTTGTCGGTTTCGGCGCCCGGCGCGGCGTGGTCGTCGCGTGCGTGATCGGTATGACCCTGGGTCATGAAAACTCCTGTGCCACCGGAGAACAGTCCGGCGCAGATGGTGAACGCTGCCATCGCGCGATTCGCGACAGTGGCGGGTAAAACGGGCGATGCGGATGGCTGCGCGGCAGCGGCTGAGGCCGTGTGCACATGGCGTACGTTGCCGAGCGCTGCTTCAACGCGCATCGCGGCGGCGTGTCGCCGCGCGTTCGGCGCACCGCGGGCCGCATGGTGTCACGTGGTCGCGGCGAGCACAAGTGCGTAATGCCACGGGTTGCCGGCCTTGCGCGGCGCGGCTCTGCGGTCAGGCGTCTTCGCCCTTCGTCAGCAGCATCGCGTCGCCGTAGCTGAAAAAGCGGTAGCGTTCGTCGATCGCATGCCGGTAGGCCGCGCGGATCGTCTCGACGCCGGCGAATGCGGACACCAGCATCAGCAGCGTCGATTTCGGCAGGTGGAAGTTTGTCACCAGCCGGTCGACGATCCGGAACCGGTAGCCAGGCGTGATGAAGATGTCGGTTTCGGCGGCGGTCGCGGCGAGCGGGCGGCCCGCAGTCTCTGCGTCGCGCGCGGCGGCTTCGAGCGCGCGCATCGATGTCGTGCCGACGGCGATCACCTTGTTGCCGCGCGCTTTCACGGCCGCGATCCGGTCGACGAGCGCTTGCGGCAACGCATACCACTCGCTGTGCATCGTGTGTTCGGCGATGTTCTCGACGCGCACCGGCTGGAAGGTGCCCGCGCCGACGTGCAGCGTCAGCGTCGCGCGTTCCACGCCCATCGCGTCGAGCCGCGCGAACAGCGCGTCGTCGAAATGGAGACCGGCCGTCGGCGCGGCCACCGCGCCCGGATTGCGCGCGTAGACGGTCTGGTAGCGCGTTTCGTCGACGGCGTCGGGATCGTGCTCGATATACGGCGGCAGCGGCAGCCGGCCGTATTGCTCGATCAGCGTCAGGCAGTCGTCCGGGAAGTGCAGCGTGTAGAACGGCTCGACGCGCTCGCCCACGGTGACGTCGAACGCATCCGCCAGGCGCAGCGTTGTGCCCGGCTGCGGGCTCTTGCTCGCGCGCACCTGCGCGAGCGCGGTGCGCTCGCCGGTCAGCCGTTCGACCAGCACCTCGATGCGCCCGCCGCTGGCCTTCTGGCCGAGGAAGCGCGCTTTCAGCACCTTGGTATCGTTGAACACCAGCAGATCGCCCGGCTCGATGCACGCGGGCAGATCGGCGAACCGACGGTCGGTGAGAACGGGTGGCGCAGTACGGTTGTTCACCTCGAGCAGGCGGCTCGCGCTGCGCTCGGGCAACGCGGTTTGCGCGATCAGTTCGGGCGGCAGGTCGAAATCGAAATCGGAAAGCGTGAACATGCGGACTGACGTAACGGGATGGAAGCGGAATCGGGCGGGGTGCTTTGCGCGTTGCCACGGTGGCGTGGCGCGTTGTCGCTGCCGTGCGATCGGCGTACCGCCGATGTGCCGCACTGCCGGTCATGCATCGCAAAGCCGGGCCGGAGCGCCGTGACACGCCGCCGAGCGGCTATGATTGCGGGGCGGATGCCGGCCGCATGACCCGATTACCTGAAAGCCGATATTGTACTTGCGAAGCGACCCATGCCTTTGTCTTCCCGCCGCCTGACACCCGACACGGACGACGCCGCCACGCAGCGCGATCGCACCGCGCGTGACGACGCGAGCGTGGGGAGCACGCCCACGAAGGCTGCGCAGCCCGCTGTCGACGCTGCGGGGTCCGAAAAAACCAAGGGCAAACGCGGCGCCAAAAAAACTGCGGCGGCAGAAAAGCCGGCGGTTCGCACCACCGCCGACAAACTCGCGAAGCTCGGCCTCACCCGCGACATCGACCTCGTGCTGCATCTGCCGATGCGCTACGAAGACGAAACCGCACTCACCCCGATCGGCGAGCTGTTGCCCGGCGACACCACGCAGACCGAAGGCGTCGTGTTCGACAACGAAATCGCGTACCGGCCGCGCCGCCAGCTGCTCGTCAAAATGCGCGACGAGCGCGGCGACGAACTGATCCTGCGCTTTCTCAACTTCTACGGCTCGCAGGTCGCGCAGATGGCGATCGGCCGGCGGCTGCGGGTGCGCGGCGACGTGCGCGGCGGCTTCTTCGGGATGGAGATGGTGCATCCGGCCGTGCGCGTCGTCGATGAAGACACGCCGCTGCCGCAGGCGCTGACGCCCGTCTACCCGAGCACGGCGGGCATCACGCAGGCCTATCTGCGCAAGGCGATCGACAACGCGCTGTCGCGCGCGAGCCTGCCCGAGCTGTTGCCGGAGCCCGTCGCGCGCGAATCGCTGCAGCCGCTCGGCGTGCCGCCGCTGATGGACGCGGTGCGCACGCTGCACCATCCGCCCGCCGATGCCGACGAGACCGCGCTGATCGACGGCACGCATCCCGCGTGGACCCGCATCAAGTTCGAGGAACTGCTTGCGCAGCAGATGTCGTTGAAGCGCGCGCACGAGGCGCGCCGCACCCGCGCGGCGCCCGCGATGCCACGGCGGTCCGCGGCGGACGAAGGCTCGCTCGTCGCGCGGCTGCTGGCCGCGTTGCCGTTCAGCCTGACCGGCGCGCAGCAGCGCGTGGGCGCCCAGATCGCGCACGACCTGACGGAGCCGCATCCGATGCAGCGTCTGCTGCAGGGCGACGTCGGCAGCGGCAAGACGATCGTCGCGGCGCTCGCCGCCGCGCAGGCCATCGACGCCGGCTACCAGGCCGCGATGATGGCGCCCACCGAAATTCTCGCGGAGCAGCACGCGCGCAAGCTGCGCGGCTGGCTCGAACCGCTCGGCGTGCAGGTCGCATGGCTCGCCGGCAGCCTGAAGACGAAGGAGAAACGCGCCGCGCTCGAAGCCGCCGCGCTCGGCACCGCGCAGCTCGTGATTGGCACGCACGCGATCATCCAGGATACCGTCGAGTTCGCGCGACTTGGGCTCGTGATCGTCGACGAACAGCACCGTTTCGGTGTGGAACAGCGGCTTGCGCTGCGCGCGAAAGCGCAAAACGCCGCCGATGGCGCGGCGGACTTCCAGCCGCACCAGCTGATGATGTCCGCGACGCCGATTCCGCGCACGCTCGCAATGACCTACTACGCCGATCTCGATGTCTCGACGATCGACGAACTGCCGCCGGGCCGCACGCCGATCCTGACGAAGCTCGTGTCCGATGCGCGCCGCGGCGAGGTGATCGGCCGGGTGCGCGAGGCCGCGTTGACCGGGCGCCAGGTGTACTGGGTCTGTCCGCTGATCGAGGAAAGCGAGACGCTGCAGCTGCAGACGGCCGTCGAGACCTTCGAGACGCTCGTCGCCACGCTGCCGGAACTGCGGGTCGGGCTCGTGCACGGGCGCCTCGGGCCCGCGGAGAAGGCCGCGGTGATGGATGCGTTCAGCCGCAACGAGGTGCAGCTGCTCGTCGCGACGACCGTGATCGAAGTGGGCGTCGACGTGCCGAACGCATCGCTGATGGTGATCGAGCACGCGGAGCGCTTCGGCCTCGCGCAGCTGCATCAGCTGCGCGGCCGGGTGGGGCGCGGCACGGCGGCGTCCGTCTGCGTGCTGATGTACGCGACGCCGCTGTCACAAACGGCGCGCGCGCGCCTGCAGACGATGCGCGAAACCACCGACGGCTTCGAGATCGCGCGGCGCGACCTCGAAATTCGCGGTCCCGGCGAATTCCTCGGCGCGCGGCAGTCGGGCGCGGCGATGCTGCGCTTCGCCGATCTGGAGCAGGACGGCTGGCTGATCGAGCCGGCGCGCGATGCGGCGGCGCGGCTGCTGGAGGGCTGGCCCGACGTCGTGACCCAGCACCTCGCGCGCTGGCTCGGCGCCCGCGAGCACTATCTGAAAGCCTGACTGAACGAAGACCGGATATGCATCCGGCCCTTTCGTGCCGCTTGAATATTGGCGAATCGGTTCCAGCGGTGTATAACTGAAACCTATCGAATTCATTGCCCTGATTGGTCCATATGACCCTCACCGAACTGAAATACATCGTCGCGGTTGCACGCGAGCGACACTTCGGCCGCGCGGCCGAGGCGTGTTTCGTCAGCCAGCCGACGCTGTCGGTTGCGATCAAGAAACTCGAAGACGAACTGAACGTGCAGATCTTCGAGCGGGGCACGAGCGAAGTGAGCGTGACGCCGATCGGCGAGCAGATCGTGACCCAGGCGCAACGGGTGCTCGAACAGACGCTCGCGATCAAGGAAATCGCGAAGCAGGGCAAGGATCCGCTCGTCGGACCGCTGCGTCTTGGCGTGATCTACACGATCGGGCCGTACCTGCTGCCCACGTTGGTCAAGCAGATGATCCAGCGCGTGCCGCAGATGCCGCTGATGCTGCAGGAAAACTACACGCTGAAGCTGATCGAGCTGCTGAAGCAGGGCGAGATCGACGTTGCGATCATGGCGCTGCCGTTCCCGGAGACCGGGCTGATGCTGCGTCCGTTGTACGACGAGCCGTTCGTCGTCGCGCTGCCGTCGGGGCACGCGTGGGAAAAGCGGCCGAAGATCGATCCGGGCGATCTGAAGCAGGAAACCATGCTGTTGCTCGGCAGCGGCCACTGCTTCCGCGATCACGTGCTGGGCGTCTGCCCGGAGCTGATGCGCTTTTCGCAGAACGCGGACGGCATCCAGAAGACCTTCGAAGGGTCGTCGCTGGAGACGATCCGGCACATGGTGGCGAGCGGCGTCGGCATTACGGTGCTGCCGCGCATGTCGGTGCAGGAAGTGAAGCCGCACGCGGGCGGCGTCGACTCGGGACTGCTCAGCTACGTGCCGTTCGACGAACCCGTGCCCGACCGGCGCGTGGTGCTTGCGTGGCGCAAGAGTTTCACGCGGATGCCCGCGATCGACGCGATCTGCGACGCGATCGCCGCGTGCGCGCTGCCGGGCGTCAGGAAGCTCGATCTGCCGGCGGCCGTGAACTGAAGGCTCGGCGGAAGGCCCGGCGCGGCGGCGCTGGGCGTTGACCCCGCCCCATCCGATAGTCCAACACGCTATCGGATAAATAAAATCAATCAAATTTAAATATTCAATAGTTGCGCGTATAGTGCCTCCATGGGTCGCGAGATCCCGACCAGAACATTCCGGAGGACGCCATGACGCAGCACACCACGCAGCCGCTTCAGCAGCACGCCTCCCAACCTCGCCAGGACACGCACGCATCGACTCGCAGTGTGATCGCCAGCGCGCGAACCATCGCGTTCGCGCTGCTCGCCGACCGCGCGCTCGCGGCCTGATGTGTGTCCTGTGAATCGAAGGAGAACGATCATGATCCAGATGATGTTATCGGGTATCGGCAATGAGATGCGCGCGCAACCAATGGCGCTGCGCCACGTTGGGCTCGTGCGGAAAATGGTAGGTCTCGCGATCGTCGGCAGCGGCTTCGCGGTGATCTTCGCGCACGGCCTGCATCACGTCGCAGGTTTCTAGATTGACGCCGCGCAGCCGCGTTCGCGCGGATGCCGGCTGTTTTCAAGCTACACTGTCGGCCGATCGTATGTCGTGAATTGCCGCCGCGGATGCGGTCGCGATTCATGCCCCCGCCGAATGGTTCGCATCACTCTTCAAGGGAGTCATCATGGCCAAGAAAGCCGCCGCTACGTCCATCAACATCGGTATCAGCGACAAGGACCGCAAGAAGATCGCGGACGGTCTGTCGCGCCTGCTCGCCGATACCTACACGCTCTATCTGAAGACCCACAACTTCCACTGGAACGTCACGGGTCCGATGTTCAACACGCTGCATCTGATGTTCGAGACGCAGTACAACGAACTGGCGCTCGCCGTCGACGCGATCGCGGAACGCATCCGCGCGCTGGGCGTACATGCGCCGGGCAGCTACCGCGAGTTCGCGAAGCTGTCGTCGATCCCGGAAGCCGACGGTGTGCCGGCCGCTGAAGACATGATCCGCCAGCTGGTGGAAGGTCAGGAAGCGGTGGTGCGTACCGCGCGCGAAATCTTCCCGGCCACGGAAGCCGCGAACGACGAACCGACCGCCGACCTGTTGACGCAGCGCATGCAGACGCACGAAAAAACCGCGTGGATGCTGCGTTCGATGCTCGCCTGAGCGGACCGCTGCAGACAGCCGTAAAGCGCGCTGCCCTACAATAGCGGCATCGCTCTTCACCGGTTCGCCCATGTTTGCCCGCTTCCCGCTCTATCTGCGCCTCGTCCGGATGGACAAGCCGATCGGCAGCCTGCTGCTGCTGTGGCCGACGCTGAACGCGTTGTGGATTGCCACCGGCGGCCATCCGTCGCTGTCGCTGCTCGCGATCTTCGTGGTCGGCACCGTGCTGATGCGCTCGGCGGGCTGCGCGATCAACGATTACGCCGACCGCGACTTCGACCTGCACGTGAAGCGCACCGCGAACCGTCCGTTGACGTCCGGCAAGATCAAGGCGTGGGAGGCCGTGGCGCTGGCGGTCGGGCTGTCGCTCGTCGCATTCCTGCTGATCCAGCCGCTCAATGCGCTGACGAAGGAGCTGTCGGTGGTCGCGCTGTTCGTCGCCGGCTCGTATCCGTTCATGAAGCGCTTCTTCGCGATTCCGCAGGCGTATCTCGGCATCGCGTTCGGCTTCGGCATTCCAATGGCGTTCGCCGCGACGCAGAACCACGTGCCGATGCTCGCGTGGCTCATGCTGGTCGCAAACGTGTTCTGGGCCGTCGCGTACGACACCGAATACGCGATGGTCGATCGCGACGACGACATCAAGCTCGGCATCCGCACGTCGGCGCTGACGTTCGGCCGCTTCGACGTGCTCGCGGTGATGCTGTGCTACGCGGCGACGTTCGCGATCTACGTCGGCATCGGCGTGTCGCTCGACTTCGGCGCCGTGTACTGGATCGGGCTGATCGTCGCGATCGGTTGCGCGGGCTATCACTACACGCTGATCCGCGGCCGCGAGCGGATGGCCTGCTTCGCCGCGTTCCGGCACAACAACTGGCTCGGCGGCGCGTTGTTTGCCGGCATCGCGGCGCACTATGCGCTGGCGGGGCTTTGAGCCAGGCGAACGCCTGGCGGATCTCTGAGCCAGGCGAACGCACGCGCTGCGTTCGACATGACATGGAAAAGGCGTGACGGAAGAAACCGTCACGCCTTTTTCGTTCGAAGCGGCGCGACGCATCGCACTGCATCGCGCCGCACCGCAAAACCCCGCATTACTGCCGGCCGAATTCCTCGCCCATTTCCTTCGCGCGCGCATCGGCCGCGAGCGCGCCGCGCACGATCGCATCCTTCACGCCCGACGCATCGAACGCCGCCAGCGCGGCCGCGGTCGTGCCGCCCTTCGACGTCACCCGCTCGCGCAGCACGGAAGCCGGCTCGCCCGATTGCGCGGCAAGCTGCGCGGCGCCGGTGAAGGTGGCGACGGCGAGCGCGCGGCCTTGTTCCGCGTCCATGCCGAGCTGACGCGCGGCTTCTTCCAGCGCTTCGATGAAATAGAACACGTACGCCGGCCCGCTGCCGGAGATCGCGGTGACCGCGTCGATCTTCGCTTCGTCATCGAACCACACGCTTTCGCCGACCGCGCCGAGGATCTGCGACGCAAGCTCGCGCCCAGCCGCATCGACGCCTTCGAGCGCGACGAGACCCGTCACGCCCATGCCGATCAGCGCGGGCGTGTTCGGCATCGTGCGGACGATGCGCGCATGGCCGCCAAGCCAGCGCGACAGGTCGCTCGCGCGAATGCCGGCCGCGATCGAGATCACCAGCTGCTGTGCGTCGAGATGCGGCGCGAGCGTCTCGGCGACGGCCTTCGCGACCTGCGGCTTCACCGCGAGCACGATCGCGTCGTACGACTTCAGCGCGGCATCCGGCGCCGCGGCGCTGCCGATGCCAAATTGCGCGGCCGCGCGCGAACGCGTGTCGTCGTGCGGATCGACCGCATAGAGATTGGCGGCGGGCACACCGCGCTTGATCATGCCGCCGATGAGCGCGGCGGCCATGTTGCCGGCGCCGATGAATGCGATTTTCATGAAGTATCCGAAGAGGTCAATGCAAAGGGTTCAGGGCGGGCAGGGCGCGGCGCTCAGTGTGCGCAGTGCGCTCAGTGTGAATAGTCGCGCGCGCCGAAGATCGCGGTGCCGACGCGCACGATCGTCGCGCCCTCGAGCACCGCGGCCTCGAGGTCGGCGGACATGCCCATCGACAGCGTGTCGAGCGCGAGCCCGTCCGCGCGCAGCTGCTCGTACAGCTCGCGCAGCTGCCGATGCGGTACGCGTTGCGCTTCGAGATCGCCGGCCGGTTCCGGAATCGACATCAAGCCGCGCAGCCGCAGCTTTGGCAGCGCGGCGATTTCGCGCGCAACACCGGCGGCTTCGTCGATCGTGACGCCGCTTTTCGATGCTTCGCCGCTGACGTTGACCTGCAGACAGACGTTGAGCGGCGCCAGTTCATCGGGGCGTTGTTCCGACAGACGCTGCGCGATCTTCAGCCGGTCGACCGAATGTACCCAGTCGAAATGCTGCGCGACGGGCCGCGTCTTGTTCGATTGCAGCGGGCCGATGAAATGCCATTCGATCGACGCGCGCAGATCGGCGAGCGCTTCGACCTTCGCGATCGATTCCTGCACGTAGTTTTCGCCGAACGCGCGCTGGCCGGCGGCGCTCGCGGCGCGCACGTCGTCGGCGGGAAAGGTCTTCGAGACCGCGAGCAGCGTGATGTCGCGCGGATCGCGTCCAGCGCGCTGCGCGGCGAGGGCGATGCGCTGATGCACCGCGTCGAGATGATGAGCGAGATCGGACATGGAGAAGAAAACGGGTGGTCAGCCGTAGATCATATGCTCGACCAGCTCGATCCAGTGCGCAACCGGCGTTTGCGTGCCGCTTTGCAGATGCGAAATGCAGCCCACGTTGCCCGACACGATCATCTGCGGTTCGACGGCCTGCAGCTTTTCGAGCTTCTGGTTGCGCAGCGTGTACGACAGCGCCGGCTGCGTGAGCGAATAAGTGCCCGCCGAGCCGCAGCACAGGTGACTATCCGCCGGCAGCCGCACTTCGATGCCGAGCGCGCCGAGCAGCTGTTCGACCTTGCCGCGCAGCTGCTGGCCGTGCTGCAGCGTGCACGGCGGGTGATACGCGACCGTATGGATCGCGCGACGCTGCACGAGCGGCGTCAGCGTTTCCTGGAACTCCGGCAGGATCTCGCATACGTCGCGCGTGAGCTCGACGATGCGGCGCGCTTTCTCCGCATAGGCGGGATCGTCGCGCAGCAGATGCGCGTATTCCTTCACCGTCGCGCCACAACCCGACGCGTTCATCACGATCGCTTCGACGCCTTGCTCGACGTATGGCCACCATGCGTCGATGTTCTGGCGGATATCGTCGAAGGCTTCGTCGTTGTAGCCGAGGTGCAGGCGGATCGCGCCGCAGCAGCCTGCTTCCGGCGCGATCAGCGTCTGCACGCCGAGCGCATCGAACACGCGCGCGGTCGCGATATTGACGTTCGGCATCATCGACGGCTGCACGCAGCCGGCCAGCATCAGCACCTTGCGCGAATGCGTGGCGGTCGGCCAGTCGAGCACGCGGTGACGCGCGGGCACCTTGTCGCGCAGCTTCTTCGGCAGCAGCGGCCGCACGTGCTGGCCGAGCCGCATCGCGGGCGTGAAGAGCGCGCTGTTCGGCACGAAGCTCGCGAGGATCCGCCGCAGCAGCCGCTGGCCGAACGGCCGCTCCACCTGCTCTTCGACGATCTTTCGCCCGATCTCGACGAGCCGCCCATACTGCACGCCGGACGGGCAGGTCGATTCGCAGTTGCGGCAGGTGAGGCAGCGATCGAGGTGGGTCTGCGTACTACGCGTCACCGGCGACCCTTCGACCATCTGCTTGATCAGGTAGATGCGGCCGCGCGGCCCGTCGAGCTCGTCGCCGAGCAGCTGGTAGGTCGGGCAGGTCGCAGTACAGAAGCCGCAATGCACACATTTGCGCAGGATTGCATCAGCCTCGTCGCCGTCGGGCGTATTGCGAATGAAGTCCGCGAGGTTGGTTTGCATCGCGTTGCTCAGAAGTCGGAATAGAGCCGGCCGCGGTTGAAGATGCGGGCCGGGTCGAACGCGGCCTTCAGACCGCGATGGATTTTCATCAGCGGCGCCGGCAGCGGCGTGAACACCCCACTGCTGCGATCGTAGCCGTGGCCGGTGCGGAAGATCGTCGCATGGCCGCCGGCCTGCTTCGCGCTGATGCGCACGGTCTGCGCGTCGGTGTCGGTGATCCACCAGCGTTGCGCGCCGCCCCATTCCATCAGCTGTGCGCCGGGCAGTTGCAACGGCTCGGTGATCGACGGCAGGGCGAGACGCCAGAGCGCCGCGTGCGGCGAGATCGCCGAGAAGAACGGATCGGTCTGCTCGCGCAGGCCAGCCCAGAAGCGCTCGGCCTCGACCGCATCGACGACTTCGCCGCCGAGCGCCGACTTCGCCGCTTTCACCGCGGCTTCCGCGCCGCCGAGCCGTACCGCGAGCGTGCCGTGACGCCACGCGCTCGCCGTGATCGGCAGCGGGCGGCCGCCCCATTCGTTGAGCTTGCGCACGGCGTCGGTGCCGTTCATGTCGAACTTGAGCGTGGCCTCCGCCTTCGGACGGGGCAGTACCTTGACGGACAGTTCGAGGATCAGCGCGAGCGTACCGAGCGAGCCCGCCATCAGCCGGGACACGTCATAGCCGGCGACGTTCTTCACCACCTGCCCGCCGAAATGCAGGATCTCGCCATGGCCGTTCATCACGACGGCGCCGAGCACGAAGTCGCGCGGCGAACCGGCGGCAGGCCGCCGCGGACCCGCGATGCCGGCGGCGATGCAGCCGCCCAGCGTAGCCTGCGCGCCGAAGTGGGGCGGCTCGAACGGCAGCATCTGGTTGTGCTCCGCGAGCGTCGCCTCGATTTCGAGGAGCGGCGTGCCCGCGCGGGCGGTGATCACGAGCTCGGCCGGATCGTAGGCAACAATGCCGCGATGCGCGCGCGTATCGAGGATTTCGCCTTCGAGCGTCTGCCCGTACCAGTCTTTCGTGCCGCCGCCGCGGATGCGCAGCGGCCGGCCCTCGGCAGTGGCTGAACGGATTCGTTCTGACCAGACGGCGACAATGTCTTCCTCTTCCATGATGTCCCGCTTGGTGTGTTTTATGTCGTCCCGTTCGATTGTACCGGCCAGCTTCAGACACGCAACCCGGCGCGGACCCCAATGGACGAGCCTGGCCGGGGACCGTTGCGGCGTCCATCGAACGCAGGCTAGAAGCGTGGCAACTCCGGATGCGGCAAGAGACCGCCGCGCACGTGCATCTTGCCGTATTCGGCACAGCGCGCACGCGTCGGAATGCCCTTGTCGGGATTGAGCAGGCCGGGCGCATCGAACGCGCGCTTGACCGCGTGGAACGCATCGCGCTCCTCCGGCGAAAACTGCACGCACATCGAATTGATCTTCTCGATGCCGACGCCATGCTCGCCCGTCACGGTGCCGCCCAGTTCGACGCAGCTTTCCAGGATGTCGGAGCCGAACGCTTCGGCGCGGTGCCATTCGTCGAGATCGTTGCCGTTGAAGAGGATCAGCGGATGCATGTTGCCGTCGCCCGCGTGGAACACATTGATGCAGCGCAGACGATACTTCTGTTCCATCTGCTCGATGCGCGCGAGCAGCGGACCGATGCTGCGGCGGGGCACGGTGCCGTCCATGCAGTAGTAGTCGGGCGAGATGCGTCCCGCCGCCGGGAACGCATTCTTGCGGCCCGACCAGAACTTGAGGCGCTCGCTCTCCGAGCGCGAAATCTGGATGCGGGTGGCGCCATGCTCGCGCAGCACGGCCGTCATGCGGACGATCTCCTCGGCCACTTCCTCAGGTGTGCCATCGGATTCGCAGAGCAGGATCGCGGCGGCGTCGAGGTCGTACCCCGCGCCGACGAATTCTTCGACGGCGCGGGTGGCCGGCTTGTCCATCATTTCGAGCCCGGCGGGAATGATGCCCGCCGCGATGATGCCCGCCACCGCGTCGCCGCCTTTCACCACGTCGTCGAAGCTCGCCATGATCACCTGCGCCGTCTGCGGACGCGGGATCAGCTTCACCGTGACTTCGGTGACGATCGCGAACATGCCTTCGCTGCCGATCATTACGGACAACAGATCGAGTCCCGGCGCGTCCGGCGCGAGCGAGCCGAATTCCACGAGGTCGCCTTCCATCGTCACCGCGCGCACGCGCAGCACGTTATGCACCGTAAGACCATATTTCAGGCAGTGCACGCCGCCCGAGTTTTCCGAGACGTTGCCGCCGATCGTGCACGCGATCTGCGACGAAGGGTCCGGCGCGTAGTAGAGCCCGTAGGGCGCCGCGGCTTCGGAGATCGCGAGATTGCGCACGCCGGGCTGCACGGTGGCCGTGCGCGCGTACGAGTCGACGTCGAGAATCTTGCGAAAGCGCGCGAGCGACAGCACGATGCCGTGGCGGATCGGCATCGCGCCGCCGGAGAGGCCGGTGCCCGCGCCGCGCGGCACGATCGGCACGTCGAGGCGCTGGCAGATCTGCACGATGCGCTGCACCTGCGATTCCGTTTCGGGCAACGCGACGGCGAGCGGCAGCCGGCGGTAGGCGGCAAGGCCGTCGCATTCGTACGCAACCGTATCTTCGTCGCGGTACAGCAGACAGTGCGTAGGCAGCACGGCCATCAGCGCCTGCACGACTTCGCGCTGACGCTGCGCGAGCACTTCAGCCGAGATTTCGACTTCGGCGGATGCGTTCATCTCTCCTCCTGACGGCGCGCGTCGTTGTTTGCCTGCGTGGGTGGCGTGCCGTGTGCGATTGCGATGTGGGCCATCAGGCGCTGGCAGATCAGGCGGTCCACGCGAAGATCTTGCCCGGGTTCATCAGGTTGCGCGGATCGAGCGCGTGCTTGATGGAGCGCATTACGTCGATGGCGGCTTCTCCGTGTTCTTCGAGCAGGAAGCCCATCTTGTGCAGACCCACGCCATGCTCGCCGGTGCAGGTGCCATTCATGCGCAGCGCGCGCTGCACGATGCGCTCGTTCAGCCGCTCGGCTTCGACGAGTTCTTCCGGCTTGTCCGGATCGAGCAGGATCGCGACGTGGAAATTGCCGTCGCCGACATGACCGACGATCGGGCACGGCAGCGGCGACGCGAGCAGGTCCCGTTCCGTTTCGACCACGCATTCGGCGAGCCGCGAGATCGGCACGCAGACGTCGGTGGTGACGGCGCGGCAGCCGGGCTTCAGCTGCAGCATCGCGAAGTACGCGTTGTGCCGCGCGTTCCACAGCCGGCTGCGCTCCTCGGGACGCGTCGCCCATTCGAAGCCTTCGCCGTGGTTCTGCGCGGCGAGATCCTGCACCAGCTCCGCCTGCTCCTTCACGCTCGCGTCGGTGCCGTGGAACTCGAAGAAGAGCGTGTGCGATTCCTGCAGCGTGAGATTCGAGTGGCGGTTGATCGCCTTGATCGCGAGCGAATCGACGAACTCGACGCGCGCGATCGGCACGCCGATCTGGATGGTTTCGATGACCGCGCGCACCGCATCGCCCATCGACGGAAACGCGCACACGGCCGCGGACACGGCCTCCGGCTGCGGGTACAGACGCAGCGTGATTTCGGTGATGACGCCGAGCGTGCCTTCGGAGCCGACGAAGAGCCGCGTCAGGTCGTAGCCCGCCGACGACTTGCGCGCACGGCTGCCGGTGTGGATCACGCGGCCGTCGGCGAGTACCGCGGTGAGGCCGAGCACGTTCTCGCGCATCGTGCCGTAGCGCACGGCGTTGGTGCCCGACGCGCGCGTCGCGGTCATGCCGCCGATGCTCGCGTCGGCGCCCGGGTCGATCGGGAAGAAGAGACCGGTGTCGCGCAGCGCCTCGTTCAACTGCTTGCGCGAGATGCCGGGTTCGACGGTGACCGTGAGGTCTTCGGCGTTGACCGACAGCACCCGGTTCATCGCCGACAGATCGATCGACACGCCGCCTTGAATCGCGAGCAGATGGCCTTCGAGCGACGAGCCGTTGCCGTAGGGAATGACCGGCACGTCGTGTTCCGCGCACAGCGCGACCGCGGTGCAGACGTCGTCGGTGCTCTGCGCGAATACGACGGCATCGGGCAACTGCGGGTCGAACGGCGATTCGTCGCGACCGTGATGGGCGCGGACGGCCTCCGAGGTGGACACACGTTCGCCGAACGCCTGCTGGAGCGCGGCGAGCAGCGCCGGCGGGAACGGGCGGCGCACGGAAACCGGCGGCACGGGATGATTCACAGGCTGTCTCCTCGGGGTGCGGCGCAGGCAGTGCCTTGCGCCGCAGTATGGCTTGCTGCGTCCGGGGGCGCGTAAGCGGCCACTGGCGCGGAATGTGCGGATTATTTTACGCCGAACGCCCGCCGGCCGGGCACGGGGGCAGGCGGTCGGGGCGGCGAGGGCGCACGGGAGGCGAACCTATAATGGCTGGCATTGGGCACCACGTCACTTCATCCAGCGCCACGAACAGGACATCGACCATGGGCAATCGCCTGAGCAAAATCGCCACCCGCACGGGAGACGACGGCACCACCGGCCTCGGCGACGGCAGCCGCGTCCGCAAGGACGGCGTACGGATTGCCGCGATCGGCGACGTCGACGAGCTCAATTCGTCGATCGGCGTGCTGCTGTGCGAGACGCTGCCGGACGACGTGCGGCATGCGTTGACCGCGATCCAGCACGACCTGTTCGATGTGGGCGGCGAACTCTGCATTCCCGGCCACACGATGATCACCGATGCGTATCTGGCGCGCCTCGACGGCTGGCTGGCGGACTACAACGCAACGCTGCCGCCGCTCCAGGAGTTCATCCTGCCGGGCGGCTCGCGCGCAGCAGCGCTTGCGCATGTGTGCCGAACCGTATGCCGGCGGGCGGAGCGCTCGATCGTCGCGCTGGGTGAAACCGAAGACGTCGAAGCGGCGCCGCGCCGGTACATGAACCGGCTGTCCGATCTGCTGTTTGTGCTGGCTCGGGTGCTGAACCGTGCAGCCGGCGGAAGCGACGTGCTGTGGCAGCACGATCGGGGGGCGAACGGCTGAGAGGGGAGCCTGCCCCACGCGCTTCATCATGATTTTAGTCATATCTGACACATTAACCCATCTAATAGGTCAGATATGACTAAAATCGTTATCAAAAAGATTGTCGATGACCGGATTTTGTCTATACTGACACATTAGGTGCCTTAATATGTCAGATATGACAAAATGAAGCGAAATAACGTCGATCTGGCGTCGCCGGATCTCCTTCGCCGATCGGCCGCGCTCGGGCATGCCGTCGCCCAGGCCCGGATCGCCCGCAACATGACGCGGCAGGATTTTTCCGAGCGCGCGAACATCAGCCCCAGCACGCTGGTGCGCATCGAGAAAGGCGACGTGTCGGTCAGCTTCCTGTCCTGGCTGCAGGCATTCGAGCGCGCCGGGCTGATCGCCCTGCTGCAGCCGCTCGCCGATCCGCAGAACGACCTCGTCGGCGAAGTCCAGCGTCAAGACAAGGCACGCCGGCGCGCACGCCGCAGCGATGCGGACACCGATGATCTCGACTTCTGACGCCCGCGCCTGGCGCAAGTACGTCTTCATCGCGCTCGAAGGCGCGAGCGAAGCCGTGCCTGCGGGCCGGCTCGAGGTCGTCGAGGCAGGCATCCGGCCGGTCGCGTCGACGTTCGTGTACGGCAACAAGTATCTGCAGCGTCCGAATTCGGCGGAGATCGACCCGGTCAGCATGCCGCTCGCCGAGGCGAAGGAAGCGAAGGGCAGGCTGTTCCAGCCGCCCGCGGGTCTCGCCCTGTTCGGTGCGATCCGTGATGCGGCGCCGGACTCGTGGGGGCGTCGCGTCATCGAGAACATGCTGAAGGCCGCGCCGGACGGCTTGCGCGAAACCGACTATCTCGCGCACGCGGGACCGCACCGCATCGGCGCGCTCGACTTCCGCGATTCGCCGACGGCGCCTGCCGAACCCGGCAAGCTGCCGGATGCACGGGAGCTGTCGTATCTGCTCGATGCGGCCGCCATGATCCAGGAAGGCAAGCGCGTGCCGAAGAGCCTGCAGCTGCTCTTCAGCGTCGGCGCGACGTTTGGCGGTGCGCGGCCGAAAGCGGTGTTGCTCGACGACGGCCGGCAGTGGGTCGCGAAATTCGCGGCGCTGAGGGATGGCTTCAACGTGCCCCTCGTCGAGCGCGCGACGCTGGAGCTTGCGCGCGAATGCGGGATGCGCGTGCCGCCGACGCGTCCGGTTCATCTGCCGGATGGCCGCGACGTCATGCTGATCGAGCGCTTCGATCGGGTGATGCTGCCGGAAGGCACGTTCGGCAAGCGGCACGTGGTGAGCGCGCTCACGATGCTGGGCATGCACAAAAGCGACACCGCGTCGGCGAGTTACGCGGATCTCGCCGAAGTGCTGAACGTGCACGGCGCGAAGGGTTTCGTCGCGGCGGACAAGCTCGAGCTTTTCAGGCGCATGGTCTTCAACATCCTCGTGACCAACGATGACGACCATCTGCGCAATCACGCGTTCGTGTGGGACCACGCGAACCGGGGCTGGCGGCTGAGCGACCTGTACGACGTCGTGCCGAAGCCGCAGGTCGCGCACGAGCGTTTTCTGGTGCTGGGCATCGGGCCGGCCGCCGGGCGGCTCGCGACGCTCGACAACGCGCTGTCCGGTGCGGGCCGCTTCGGCATCGCGCGGCGGGACGCGATCGACATCATCGGGCAGCTGGCAAGCGTCGTGCGCGAATGGCGGACGTACTTCGAGCGCGATGGTGTGCCGCGTGCGGAGTGCGACAAGATCGCATCGGCATTTCGCAAGCCTAAGGAACTCGGCCTGCCGCGGGTGGAAAAGCGAAGTGACTGAAACGGGCGCGGCTTCGTAGCCGCGCCGCAGGTTGTTAGCGCGTCAGTTTCCGCTGCCGCGCCGTCCATGGCTCGCCCGTCAGTTTCCACTGCCGCGCGATACGCGCCGCTGCTTCACCGCTTCGGCGAGCCCTTCCAGCACGCCGATGGTTTCTTCCCAGCCGATGCAGGCGTCCGTGATGCTCTGACCGTAGACGAGTTCGCAGCCTTCCTGCAGATCCTGGCGGCCCGCCTTCAGGTGCGATTCCACCATCACGCCGACGATGCGTTCGTCACCCGCCGCGAGCTGACGGCCGATGTCGGCACAGACCGGAATCTGGTTCTCGTGCTTCTTCGAGCTGTTCGCGTGGCTCGCGTCGATCATCAGACGCGCTGCGAGGCCGGCCTTGCCGATGTCCGAGCACGCCGCGTTCACGCTGCTCGCGTCGTAGTTCGGCGCCTTGCCGCCGCGCAGGATGATGTGGCAGTCCTCGTTGCCGGCCGTCGAGACGATCGCTGAATGGCCGCCCTTCGTCACCGACAGGAAATGGTGCGGCTGCGACGCCGCCTTGATCGCGTCGACGGCGATCTTCACGTTGCCGTCGGTGCCGTTCTTGAAGCCGACCGGGCACGACAGGCCCGATGCGAGTTCGCGATGCACCTGCGATTCGGTGGTGCGAGCACCGATCGCCCCCCACGAGATCAGATCCGCGATGTACTGCGGGCTGATCATGTCGAGGTACTCGGTGCCGGCGGGCAGCCCCAGCTCGTTGATGCCGACCAGCAGTTCGCGCGCCGTGCGCAGGCCGTCGTTGATCTTGAAGCTGTTGTCGAGGTACGGGTCGTTGATGAGCCCTTTCCAGCCCACCGTCGTGCGCGGCTTCTCGAAGTACACGCGCATCACGACCTCGAGTTCGCCCGCGAAGCGCTTGCGCTCTTCGACGAGCCGGCCCGCGTATTCCATCGCGGCTTTCGTGTCGTGGATCGAGCACGGCCCGACGATCACGATCAGACGGTCTTCCATGCCGTGCAGGATCCGGTGCATCGACTGGCGGGCGTCGAAGATCAGCTTCGACGCGGACTCGCTGCACGGGAATTCGCGGATGAGGTGGGCCGGCGGCGTGAGCTCTTTGAGTTCTCGAATGCGGACATCGTCGGTGTTGTGCGGGGGCATGTCGTTCTCCAGGATGCTTGGCGTTACGTGTCGGCGCGGGCCCGTTACTTCGGGAATGCGGCGCGCGCCGCTCGGTTCGTTCTCAGTGCACTGCGTTGGACAATCCAGCTGCGTCGGGCGAAAAAAAACCGCCAGACTCGCTGGCGGTTTTTCGGGAATTCCGGGTGATGCTTTCGCGCACTAACACCCCTCTCGATCCGCCAGCGATCTGAGATACCAAAAGAAATAAAAATAAAACTGGCTGGCGAACATGGTCGAAAGGAACAGTGCGCGTGAAAAAGGGTGTTTGGCTTTATAACCCGCCGGCGCGAGGCTGGCAACTGTGAGCGTGCAAAAATGCGGAATTCCCGCACGGTTCTGTTGGATGACGCCAGAACCGTGCGTCAAGATGCGGTTAAACCGTACCGCCCACCGTCATCCGGTCGATCCGGAGCGTGGGCTGACCGACGCCCACCGGCACGCTCTGGCCTTCCTTGCCGCATACGCCGACGCCCGTGTCGAGCGCCATGTCGTTACCGATCATGCTCACGTACTTGAGCGACTCCGGGCCGCTGCCGATCAGCGTCGCGCCCTTCACCGGGTACGTGACCTTGCCGTTCTCGATCATGTACGCCTCGGACGCCGAGAACACGAACTTGCCGTTCGTGATGTCGACCTGGCCACCGCCGAAGTTCACCGCATACAGGCCGTTCTTCACGGACGCGAGAATTTCCTGCGGGTCCTTGTCGCCGTTCAGCATGTAGGTGTTGGTCATGCGCGGCATCGGCAGCGCGGCGTACGACTCGCGGCGTGCGTTGCCCGTCACGTTCATCTTCATCAGGCGCGCGTTCAGCGTGTCCTGGATGTAGCCCTTCAGCACGCCGTCTTCGATCAGCGTGGTGCACTGCGTGGGGTTGCCTTCGTCGTCGATGTTGAGCGAGCCGCGGCGATTCGGCAGCGTGCCGTCGTCGACCACGGTGACGCCCTTCGCCGCCACCTGTTCGCCGATGCGGCCCGCGAACGCGGACGAGCCCTTGCGATTGAAATCGCCTTCGAGCCCATGGCCGATCGCTTCGTGCAGCAGCACGCCGGGCCAGCCCGGGCCGAGCACGACCGTCATCGCGCCGGCCGGAGCGGGGCGCGCATCGAGATTCACCAGCGCCGCGTGCACGGCGTCGTCAACATACTTCGACAGGATCGCGTCGGTGAAGTAGCCGTAGTCGAAGCGTCCGCCGCCGCCGCCGCTGCCGATCTCGCGGCGGCCGTTCTGCTCGGCGATCACGGTGACCGACACGCGCACGAGCGGCCGGATGTCCGCCGCGAGTGCACCGTCGCTGCGCGCGACGAGCACCACGTCGTATTCGCCCGCGAGCCCGGCCATCACCTGCGTGATACGCGGGTCGCGGCTGCGCGCCATCTGTTCGACGCGTTCCAGCAGCTTGACCTTCGCGGTGGCATCGAGCGAATGCAGCGGGTCGGAGGGCAGGTACAGGTCGCGGCCGGCGATGCCGGTCAGCGACGACGCGACCTTGACCTTCTGCTTGCCGCCGCCGGCCTTCGCGATCGCGCGGGTGGCGATCGCCGCCTGGCGGATCGCTTCGGGAGACAGGTCGTCCGAGTAGGCGAACGCGGTGCGGTCGCCGGACACGGCGCGCACGCCGACGCCCTGGTCGATGCTGAAGCTGCCCGATTTGACGATGCCTTCCTCGAGGCTCCAGGCTTCGCTGCGCGTGGCCTGGAAGTACAGGTCCGCGTAGTCCACGCGATGCGTGAAGATTTCGCCGAGCGTGCGCGTGAGCACGGCTTCGTCGAGGCCGTAGGGCGTCAGGAGCACGTCCTTTGCGGTCGCCAGATTGCGGATGCCGGGTTCGATAATGTTCATGCGAGCAAAAGTTCGGGAAGGTCGGTTCGGTAGATTCGGTGCTGCGTGGCCAATATCAAGGCGGTTGAAGTGTGAGCGTGCGGCTCACGAGAGTACGCGGTGCCGCCATGCGGGCAGACTTGCGCGTACCTCGTCGATACGCGCGCGATCGATGTCGCCGGCGACGACCCCAGCGCCTTCGTCGCGCACCGCGACGATGTCGCCCCACGGGTCGATCAGCATGCTGTGGCCCCACGTGCGGCGGCCGTTCTCGTGCTTTCCGCCCTGCGCCGCGGCCAGCACGTAGCACTGGTTTTCGACGGCGCGCGCTTTCAGCAGCGTTTCCCAGTGCGCACGGCCGGTGGTGTACGTGAACGCCGACGGCACGACGATCAGCGCGCAGTCGCCCATCTTCCGGTACAGCTCGGGAAAGCGCAGATCGTAGCAGACCGACAGGCCGACCCGGCCGAAGGGCGCATCGAACGTGCGGACATCGGTGCCCGGGCGAATGGTGCGGGCTTCGTCGAACGACTCCTCGCCCTTTTCGAAATTGAACAGATGGATCTTGTCGTAGCGCGCGGCTTCTTCGCCCCGTGGATCGAAGACGAGCGTGGTATTGAGCACGCGCGAAGGCTCCGACGCGGTCAGCGGCAGCGTGCCGCCGATCACCCACACGCCGTGCTGGCGCGCGGCGTCGGCCAGAAAGCGCTGGATCGGACCGTCGCGATACGCTTCGCGCACGGTAAGCTTGTCCGTGTCCTTGAAGCCCATGAAGCAGAAGTATTCGGGCAGCAGCACGAGTTGTGCGCCACCGGCAGCGGCTTCGGCGATCAGCCGCTCGGCGTCGGCGAGGTTGCGGTCGCGCTCGGGTGTGCTGACCATCTGCAACGCGGCGACGCGAAAGGGTGACGACGTGACGGTCGGTGCGCTCATGGGCGTTTCAGGCTCTCCCTGATCGAGGAAGGTGGAACGAGGCGAGGTTGGGTGTGCTTCAGTGCAGCCTCAGTGTGATTTCAGTGCGCTGCGGCCGGTACCTGCTCCGGCCCCGGTTCGGGTGCCGGCTGCTGGTGGTCCATCTTACCCCGATCGTCGCGGACCCGCTCGACGTGGGGTTTCGCCCACGATCCGTTGATCGCGTAGTCGCGCGCGAACGCCGACGAGATGCCGTGCGACAGCGCGAAATCCGCCACCAGCGCGCCCAGCCCGAGGAACGGATTGATCACGGTCGCAGCGACCACGGCGGCGCCCGCGCTGACCGTCGGCGTGATGTGCACGTGCAGGTCCTGGGTTTCGTGCGCGAGATCGACGGTGCCGCTCATGTCCGCGCGTGCGGGTGCCGTGACGAGCTGGAAGTTGTCGGTGCGCGCGATGCCGTTGTCGATCTGCGCGCTGCCCGTCACGCGCTCGAACGGCAGGCCTTCGCCGATCACGTCCTTGAAATTGAGGGTCGCGAAACGCGCGAGGCTTTGCAGGCTGATCACGCCGAGCAGTTTCGCGACACCCGGATCGACCTTCAGGATCTGGCCATGCCGCAGATCGAGCGCGAGGTTGCCGCCGAGCGTCGGGTAGTCGATCGCCGTCGGGCCGCCGCGCCAGCCGATCTTGCCCGACAGCGTGCCCGAGCCGTTCTTCAGCGTGCGCGGCTGGCCGGCGCGTTCGAGCAGCGCGCCGGCGTCCTTCACGTCCAGCTTGAAATCGAACACGGTGCGGCGCGCGGTGTCTTCGTCGACGTTCGCGCCGAGCTTCGTCGACGTGCGCCAGTTGCCGGTTGCGGTGAGCGTCGCGGCCGGGTTGCTGAGATCGAGCTTGTCGAGCTGCCAGACGGGCACGCCGTCTTCGTCGAAGTTGTGCGCGTCGACTTCGAGCCGGCCGAGGTTGTGGTCGCGCACGATCAGCTCGTTGACGATCAGATCGATCGACGGCACGTTCTTCGCCGGCTGCGAGATCGCCTGGCCGAGCAGGTCGTTGCGGCTCGTCGACGGCACCACGAGCCGTGCGAGCCGCGCCTGCAGCATGCCTGGCGAGTCTTTCGTCGCGCCCGGCTGCCACGACACGTGGCCCGACATCTGGTTCGAGCCGATGTTGGCCTGCCAGCCGTTGTTCGCCTCGCGCGACGCGCCGACCACGACGCTTTCCCATTGCCGCTTGAGCAGCGTCAACGTGCCGATGTGCACGGCGAGGCGATCGGGCACGTACTGCATCGCAGTGCCTGGCGAGACGCTCGACTGCGCGGTATCCACCGTGTTGTGCATCTGCGTGAAGACCGTGCGCCACGCGTCGGCGTCGAGCGTCGGCAGATCCACTGCGGCCGTCACGCCTTCGGTGGGCAGATCGGCGGGCTTGTTGACGCCGACCGCGCCGCGCAGCACCTTGGCCGGCTCGCCGGGCTGGTGCGTGAGCAGATACGTGCCGACGATCGGGCCGAAGCGCAGGTCGGCGCGCTGTTCGCCGGCGACTGCCGGGTTGTCGGTCGGCGCGAGCGAGAAGCGCAGCGGCATCGCGGTGCCGACCGGCTTGTCGAACGGCGCAGGGAAGTCGAGCGCGAGGCCCGTCATGTCGGAGCTCGCCGAGATCGCCGGGATGTGGCCTTTCGCGCCGCGCACGGCGAGCGAGTAGGGCGCGCTGCCGCTCACGCGCTTGAGCACTTCGGCGGGCGTGCCGTGCAGGTTCAGCGAGTCGCGCGCGGTATCCACGGCGATGTTGCCGCCGACATCGAACGCATAGGTGCCGTCCTGCTTCAGGCCGCCGTTCGCGCGGATGTCGCCGCCGAGAAACTGGCCCGCGAGCCCGTTCAGCGCAACCGTATGTTCGGTGAACGCGACCTTGCCGGTCAGCTGCGACAGCGGCGGCACGTTGTCCGCGGCGAGCCGGTCGCGCTGGAAGGTGAGCGCGCCTTCCACGCCAATGTGCGGCTTCGGGTAGCGCGGAATGGTCAGCTTCAGCGCGAGCGCCGATGAACCGTCCGCCTTGACCTTGTCGCCTTCGTGCTTCGTCATGTAGCCGAGCGAGCTTTGATTCGCGTAGTCCAGCATGTCGGCGAGCGGGCCGTGTGCCGCGCCGTCGATCACGAGCGGCGACGCCTTCGTGCCGAGGTCTTCGATGCGGCCATCCACCTTCGTCGCGGTGACCCGCTTGTAGCGTGCGTGATCGATGTCGAAGCGCAGCTTGTTTTCCTTCAGCTCGAACGCGCCGTCGATGTCGTCGAACGCGGGCCAGACGCTCGGCGCGCCGTTGCGCATATTGCGCGGCGGGAACGGCGACGGGTCGAAGCGCCCGCCGCGGAACGGCGCGACGATATGGAACACGCCCGCGGTCGGATCGCGCGAATACGGGAATTTGTCGAGGTTGCCGTGAATCTCGATGGTCGCGTTGCGCGACACGCCGCTTTGCAGACCGTGGCCGAGATAGATGCGCAGCTTCTCGCTGATGCTCGTCGGCAGATAGCGGGCGATGTGCGCGACCTGGGCCCGCGCGAACTGCGCCTTGAGGTCCAGCGAGCCACGGCCGTGGCCCGCGTTCGAGTACGACGCGGTGAGCTTCGCGTTCGTATCGGCGTTCGCGACACTGAAGTCGGACACCTGAACGTCGAAGGCCTTGTGGCGCTCGCCCGCCGCGACGGTCGGCGCGATGGTCCATGTGCCGTGGCCGATCATCCGGTCGAACGTGAGGCGGGGGTTGTCGAACACGCCCGGGATCGTCACTGCCGCGTTCGCCGTATCGAGCGCGATCGAACCGTGCGATTCATCCGCGTCGACGTGGCCCCACACGTTCTCGAAGCCCGGAATGCCGGCGCGCGGATGGCCGAGCGGCGTGAGGCCCGGCGGCGGCTCCTGGGCGGCGACGCTGATGCCCTGCAGGTCGGCCTTGAAGCGGTAGTGGATCACCGGCTCGACCACCGAGCTGCGCTGCTCCGTGGCCGCTTCGCCGGCGTCGGGCTTCGCGCGTTCGAGCGCGATCGTGTAGTTCGCGACCGTGCCGCGCGGATTGAAGCGCACGAGCGCGTTCAGGAAGCGGCGCGGCAGCGGCAGCGCGCGGCTGAATTCCGCCAGCAGCCCGAGGTCGATGCGGTCGCCGGTGATGCTCATCGACTGGCCGTGCTGCACGCTCGGCTTGCGGTATTGCGCGGATAGCGTGGAGAGCGCGAGGGTGCGCGACACCGGCGTGCCGTCGTCGAGCGGCGGCTGGCCCATCTCGGCGTGCAGGTCGCGCAGCTGCAGCGCGTAGTCGTCGCCGTTCACGGCCATCGTCCAGTCGAAGTTCGCGACCGGGATGTCGAGCTTCGGCTGGGTGGGGTGCACCTGCAGCAGCACGTCGGTGCCGGCGAGCGTGCCGGTCGCGGAGGTGATGCGGCCTTCGGTGAAGTCGAACCAGATGGCGTTGTCGATGCGCCCCTGGTAGGTCGAGATCGGAAAGTTCACGTAATGCGCGAGCGTCGGCAGATCCACCGGGCCGGTGGACACGTACGCCTCGCCGGTCCAGTTCACCGGTTTGCCGATCGCCGTCAGCGTCGTGTGCCTGAAACTTGCGCGGAAGTCGAGCGGGCCGTGCAGCAGCGTGCCATCGGCGGGGGCCTGCAGTGCGGCCTGGTGCTCCGTGCCGTCGTTGAGCATCGCGAGCCGGATGTTCGACAGCGCGAGTTCGGGTGCGTCGTGCTGCGCGTCGCGCCAGCGCAGCGTGCCGCCGCGCAGCACGATCGCCTGCTGACGCAGCAGCCACGTGGACAGCGTGTCGTTGCCGGTGTGCCGCGTCGGCACCGGCACGCCCGCCACCGACAGCCCGCCGCCCGAATCCCGCTCGATCAGCACGTCCGGCCGGTCTACGATCAGGCTCGACAGCAGCGGCGTGAAGCGCACGAGCGACTGCCACGACACAGTGGCGACGGCATGCGGGATCTGCAGCGCGAGCTGGCCGTTGCGATCGCGGATCGTCACGTTCTCGATGTCGAGCCCGGGCTGGTAGCCGGTCCAGTGCGGCGTCAGCTTGCCGATGGACAGTTGCGCGTGGATCTTCTCGGAGACGAGCGCCTCGATGCGCGGACGGAACGCGTCGGCATGCGGCAGGACGATGTAACGGAGTCCGACATACAGGCCCGCGGTGATGAAATAGACGATCAGCCCGATTGCCAGCACCACGTGCAGCGTGTGGCGCAGCACGGTGTGGAGCCAGTCCGCGCCGTGCGCCGGGTGGACGTCTCCGGCATGGTGCTGGTCGGCGGAATCGTTTCGCTCGGACATGCTGCGACGGATGGCGTATGGTAGTTTTGCGGTCTGACGATGAAATGTAACACAGGGCCGGATGGCCCGGACGGCCCTTCAGGCTGTGGTTTCCGGGATACCTTACGCAATTTCACATGCGTCGGGCCGACAATTTGCAAGCAGTTACAAGACCCTGGTTCCAGCGGGTGCTGTCGGCGGAACCAGCAACCGATGAGCCAGACCTTTGATGACTGACGCACCTCTCCCGAGTTCCGCCGATTCTCCAGCCGGCTCCCCTGCGAATTCCGCCTGCTCCCACGGGTATTCCCGATACGCACAGCGCATGCTGACCGCTCGTCCCGAGCTGGGCGGCCGGATCGCAACGCTGGCCGCGGCGCCGATCACCCGCGAGCGCATCGACGCGCGGCTCGACGCGCTTTGCGATGCTGAGCGCGCGGGCCCCGACGCTCCGCTCGCCGAAGACGGCCTGAAGCGCGCGCTCCGTCAGCTGCGTGCCGAGGTGTTCTGCGCGGTGATGGAGCGCGATCTGGCGCGCACGGCCGATGTGGCCGAAGTCACCGGCACGATGACGGATCTCGCCGAAGCGACCATCCAGCGAGCGATGCGCGTGCTGTCGGCGGAGATGGAGGGGCTCTTCGGCGAGCCGCGTGACGAGTTTGGCGAGCGGCTCGCGCTCGGGGTGGTCGGGATGGGCAAGCTGGGCGGCCGCGAGCTCAACGTGTCGTCGGACATCGATCTGATCTTCGTCTACGAGGACGATGGCGAGACGGCCGGCGGCCAGCGCTCGCCGCTGTCGACCCAGGAATACTTCACGCGGCTCGGGCGCCGACTGATCGGCGCGCTTGCCGAGGTGACCGCCGACGGCTACGTGTTTCGCGTCGACATGCGGCTGCGGCCGAACGGCGATTCGGGCCCGCTCGTCTGCAGTCTCGGCATGCTCGAAGAGTATTTCTACGTGCAGGGCCGCGAGTGGGAGCGCTACGCGTGGATCAAGGGGCGGCTTGTGTCGGAAGGCGAGAGCGACGCGGCAGGGCGGCTCGCGAAGCAGCTCGACGCGATCGTCACACCGTTCATCTACCGGCGCTACCTCGACTTCGGCGTGATCGGCGCGATCCGTTCGCTGCACGTGCAGATCCGCCAGGAGGCGCAGCGGCGCGCGTCGATGCGCCCCGACAAGGCGGACGACATCAAACTGGGCCGCGGCGGCATTCGCGAGATCGAGTTCAGCGCGCAGGTGTTCCAACTGATCCGCGGCGGCCAGGACGCCGGTTTCCGGGTCCGCCCGACCTTGCAGGTGCTGCAGCACGCAACCGCCCAAGGGCTGATCGCGTCGTCGGTGTGTCTGGAGCTGACGCAGGCGTATCGCTTTCTGCGCGAACTCGAGCACCGGCTGCAATACCGCGACGACGCGCAGACCCACGCGATGCCCGTCGACGAGGGCGAACGCGCGGCCCTCGCGCACGCGATGGGCTTCGGCAGCTACGGCGAACTGATGATGGTGCTCGAAGGGCACCGCGAGCGGGTGGAGCGCCAGTTCGACCAGATCTTCGCCGACAAGGTAAACGGCCACCGCGGCTGTGCGGCGCCCGAGGACGGCGCGGCCGCCTGGGTGTGGAGCAGCGCGCTCGCCGACGAGAGCGAAGACGAGGCGCTCGCTGCGCGGCTCGTCGAGCTGGGCATCGCGGAACCCGCGGATCTGCTCGCCCGGCTGCGCGGCGTGTGGCGCTCGTCGCGCTACGCGGGGCTGCCGGAGCGCAGTCGTCAGCGCTTCGACGTCGTCGCGCAACGGGCACTCGAAGCCGCGCGCACGCTCGAGCCGCCGGAGCGCCGCGCCGATACGGTCGCGCGCTGCTTCGATCTGCTGGAGGCCATCGGGCGGCGCGGTGCTTACCTGGCGCTGCTGACGGAGTACCCGCAGGCGCTGACCCGCGTGCTGTCGGTGCTCGGCGCGTCGCGCTGGGCGGCCGGCTATCTGATCCGCCATCCGCAGCTGCTCGACGAACTGCTCGACGACGAAGGGATGGGCAGCCCGTTCGACTGGGCGGAGTTCAAGCGCAACCTGCGCGCCCGGCTTGCCGCCGCCGATGGTCCGGAGCAGCAGATGGACCTGTTGCGCCACGCGCATCAGGCCGAGGTGTTCCGTATCCTGCTGATCGACCTCGCGGGCAAGCTCACGGTTGAGCACGTCAGCGACCGGCTGTCGGAACTCGCCGACGCGGTGCTCGACGTGACGGTCGAAGCGGTCTGGCGGCAGCTGTCGAAACGTCATCGCGACGTGCCGAAGTTCGCGGTGATCGCGTACGGCAAGCTCGGCGGCAAGGAACTGGGCTATGCGTCCGATCTCGATCTGATCTTCCTGCACGACGATCCGGACGATTCGGCATCCGATGTTTACGCGACGTTCGCGCGCCGGCTGATCACCTGGCTCACGATGGCGACCGGCGCGGGCACGCTGTTCGACGTCGATCTACGATTGCGCCCGAATGGCGAGTCCGGGCTGCTCGTAACGGACCTCGAATCGTTCCGCCGCTACCAGCTGCGCGAAGGCGATGCCGCCAATACCGCGTGGGTCTGGGAGCATCAGGCGCTGACGCGTGCCCGCTACTGCGCGGGCGATGCCGCGATCGGCGAGCAGTTCGAAGCGATCCGCGTGCAGGTGCTGACCACCCCGCGCGAGGCGACGCCGCTCGCGCAGGAGATCGTCGACATGCGCAAAAAGGTCGAGGACGGGCATCCGAACCGGACCGAACTGTTCGACCTGAAGCACGATCGCGGCGGCATGGTGGACATCGAGTTTCTCGTGCAGTACTGGGTGCTGCTGCACGCGGCCAAAGACCCTGAGCTGATCCGCAACACCGGCAATATCGCGCTGCTGCGCGAGGTGTCGCGCTACGGGCTGATGACGGCCGACGAGGCCGAAACGGTCGGCGCCGCGTACCGCACCTACCGGAAGCTGCAGCACACGCTGCGGCTCGATGGGATGGAGAAGGCGCGCGTCGCGCCGGAGTCGGTGAACGACGAGCGCGACGCGGTGCTGGCGTTGTGGCGGCGGGTGTTCGGGTAACCTGCGGCTCGGGTGGCGGCCCCGGTTGGGAGCTTACGCCGCCAGCATTTCCTTCGCGTGCTTGCGGGTGGTCGCGGTAATTTCCAGACCACCCAGCATGCGCGCCACTTCCTCGATGCGGCTCGCGCGGTCGAGCGGGTTCACCGTGCTGATCGTACCGCCGTTGCCGTTGGACGCCTTCGCCACCTGGAAATGCTGATCGCCGCGCGCGGCCACCTGCGGCAGGTGCGTCACGCACAGCACCTGGCGCTGCTCGCCGAGCTGATGCAGCAGCCTGCCGACCACTTCCGCGACACCGCCGCCGATACCCGTATCCACTTCGTCGAAGATCAGCGTCGGCGTCGGGCTGGCGGCGCTCGCGATCACCGAGAGCGCGAGCGAGATGCGGGCAAGTTCGCCGCCCGACGCAACCTTTGCGAGCGGCCGCAGCGGCACGCCCGCATGACCGGCCACGCGGAACTCGATCTGCTCGAGTCCGTGCGCGCCGCCTTCTGGCAGCGGCACCAGCGCCACCTCGAAACTGCCGCCCGCCATCGATAGCTCCTGCATGCCGGTCGTGACTGCCGCGCCGAGCGCCTTCGCGGCCTTCGCGCGCGCCTTCGACAGCAGTTTCGCTTCCGCGAAGAACGCGTCTCTCGCTTTGGATTCGGCGGCGCGAAGGCTGTCGAGATCAGCGGCGGCATCGAGTTTCGCGAGCTGTTCTCGGCGCGCCATGTGTTCTTCCGGCAGCGTTTCGGGCTGCAGACGGAACTTGCGGGCGGTGGAATGGAGTGCGTCGAGGCGCTTTTCGACCTGTGCGAGCCGATCGGGATCGAGGTCGAGCCGCTGCGCGTAGTGGTTCAACGAGTAGGCCGCTTCCTGCAGCTGGATCTCGGCGGGCTCGAGCGCGGCGAGCGCGTCGCCGAGCTCGGGATCGATCTCCGCGAGATCGCGCAGCTTCGAGATGATCGAGCCGAGATGCGTGATCATCGCCTCGTCGGATTCGGACAGCGCGGCGAGCGCGCCCTGCACGCCTTCGATCAGATTCGCCGAGTGCGAGAGCCGCCGATGCTCGGCGCCGACTTCTTCCCATTCGCCCGGCTGCGGCGCGAGCTTGTCCAGTTCGGCGAGCTGCCACGCGAGCCGTTCGCGTTCCAGCTGCAACTCGCGATCGCGCGATTGCGCGTCTTCGACGGCCTGCGTCGCGTCGCGCCAGCCGCGCCATGCGCGCGTCACCTTCGCGGCGGCATCGGCGAGCCCGGCGTGCGTGTCGAACAGGTTGCGCTGCGCGTCCGGCCGCATCAGCAGCTGGTGCGCGTGCTGCCCGTGGATGTCCACCAGCATCTCGCCCACTTCGCGCAACTGCGTGAGTGTGGCGGGCGTGCCGTTGATGAATGCGCGCGAGCGGCCGTTCGAATCGATGACGCGTCGCAGCATCACGCTGCCGGCGTGGTCGTCATCGTTCGGGACGGCGAGTGCCTGCTCGTCGAGCCATTGCGCGACGAGCGCATGGGTGTCGAACTCGGCGGTGATATCGGCGCGCGATTCGCCGGCCCGCACGACGCTCGCATCGGCACGGGCCCCGAGCGTCAACGCGAGCGCGTCGATCAGGATGGATTTGCCGGCACCCGTTTCGCCGGAAAACACCGTGAAGCCGCTGTCGAATTCGAGATCGAGCGCGGCGACGATGACGAAGTCGCGGATCGAGAGATGGCGAAGCATGGAGGTCGATGAAATGGCGTGCGGGTGGCGTACGTCAGTGACGGGCTTAAATGGTGGGGTCGTCTTCGTGCGACGGGTGCTCGTTCCAGTGCAGCTTCTTGCGCAGCGTCGCGTAATAGCTGTAGCCGACCGGATGCAGGAACGGCACGGTATGGCGCGAACGGCGCACGTCGATCACGTCGTTCAGTTCGAGCGCGGTGAACGACTGCATGTCGAAGTTCACGTTGACGTCGCGGCCGGACACGATCTGGATGCTGACCCTGGATTCGTCCGGCAGCACGATCGGACGGTTCGACAGCGCGTGCGGCGCGATCGGCACGAGCACGAGGCCTTGCAGCTGGGGGTGCAGGATCGGGCCTTGCGACGACAGCGCATAAGCCGTGGAGCCGGTGGGCGTCGCGACGATCAGGCCGTCCGAGCGCTGGTTGTACATGAAGCGGCCGTCCACCGAGACGCGCAGCTCCGCCATGCCGGAGAAGCCGCTGCGGTTCACGACCACGTCGTTGAACGCGAGCGCGTGGTAGATCGGGTCGCCATCGCGCACGATGCGCGATTCGAGCAGCGTGCGCTCCTCGCGCTCGAAGCTGCCCGCGAGCATCTGCGGGACGATCTCGCGCATGTCAGAGATCGGGATGTCGGTGATGAAACCGAGCCGGCCATGGTTGATGCCGATCAGCGGCGTACGGTAGGGCGCGAGCTGGCGGCCGATGCCGAGCATCGTGCCGTCGCCGCCGAGCACCACCGCGACGTCCGCGCGCGCGCCGATTTCCGCGGGGCGCAGCGTCGGGTAGCCGGACACGCCGATCTGCCCGGCCGTTTCCGCTTCGAATACGACTTCGAAGCCGCGCTTTGCGATGCACGCGGCGAGTGCGGTCAGCGGCTCGCCGATGCCCGGAGTGTTGCTGCGCCCGACAAGCGCAACCGTCTTGAACTGGCTGTTGATCTGCATGCCGGCATTACACCATAGCTGGGTCGCGAAAAGAACCGGCGGGGCTGGGCGCTCGCGAGCGCCGCGGCCGCCCGCGAGCGGCGTCCGGGGCGCGCTTCGGCCTCGCTGACGCACCCGGCCAGACGACGATTATCGTTAGAATGGTGGCGTGCTGATGACAGGCCGCGTTGCCGGGCGGCTGTCCGCGCGGCGCGCAGCCTGCGCGAACCGTTGCGCACGTTGCCGGCAACCGTGATGACGCCGTCATTGAGCTAAAATTTTCCGTCATGCTAGATCCTCGCGCACAAACCCTCCTCAAGACGCTGATCGAGCGATACATCGCCGAAGGTCAGCCGGTCGGCTCGCGCACGTTGTCGCGGTATTCCGGGCTGGAGCTTTCCCCGGCCACCATCCGCAACGTGATGTCCGACCTCGAGGAGCTGGGACTCGTGATCAGCCCGCACACCTCGGCGGGCCGGATTCCCACGCCGCGCGGCTATCGTCTGTTCGTCGACACGATGCTGACCGTCGAGTCCGCCGCGAACGAGGAGGCGATGATGCATGCGGTCAAGGCCACGCTGCAGGTCGGCGAGCCGCAGAAGGTGGTCGCGGCGGCGGCCAGCGTGCTGTCGAACCTCTCGCAGTTCGCCGGCGTGATCCTGACGCCGCGCCGCAGCCATGTGTTCAAGCAGGTGGAGTTCATGCGCCTGTCGGACAAGCGCATCCTGCTCATCATCGTCACGCCGGAAGGCGACGTGCAGAACCGCATCATGGCCACGCAGCGCGACTTCTCGCTGTCGGAGCTTACCGAGGCGTCCAATTACATCAACGCGCACTTCGCGGGTCTTTCGTTCGACGAGGTGCGCCGGCGCCTGCGCGAAGAGCTCGACGAGCTGCGCGGCGACATGACCGCGCTGATGCACGCGGCCGTGACCGCCAGCACCGATGCGTCCGACACCGGCGAAACCGTGCTGATTTCCGGCGAGCGCAACCTGCTCGAAGTCGCGGACCTGTCGTCCGACATGGCGCGGTTGCGCAAGCTCTTCGACATCTTCGACCAAAAGACCGGCCTCCTTCAGTTGCTCGACGTGTCGAGCCACGCGCAGGGCGTGCAGATTTTCATCGGCGGCGAGTCGAATCTCGTGCCGATCGAGGAAATGAGCGTCGTGACCGCGCCGTACGAGGTGAACGGCAAGATCGTCGGCACGCTCGGCGTGATCGGCCCCACGCGGATGGCATACAACCGCGTGATCCCGATCGTCGACATCACCGCGCGGCTGCTCTCGCTCACGCTCAGTCAGCAATAACGGTTTGCAGGCGTTGCGACGCGATCCGGCACGCCCGGCTGGAGACGATCTTGCGCCGCCCATGCCGGGCCGCCAATCCACCGTTCGACCTGGCCATCCGGCCAGGGGGCAGGCGGGAATCGCGCCGCTATAATGGCTGTCCGATCTTCACTCCGACCGCACGCGCGGCGGCCTGTGCCGCTGCGTCGCCCCCGTTTATGCGCCTGCCTTCGCGTTTCGATCTCGAGCGGCCCCTGCAGTCCAGCACCGCCCATCGTGTGGCGGTGCTGCTGATCAATCTGGGCACGCCGGACGCGCCAACGCCGCGTGCGGTCGGCCGCTATCTGGCGGAGTTCCTGTCGGACCCGCGGGTGGTCGAGATTCCCGCGCTGCTGTGGCAGCTGATCCTGCGTCTGATGATTCTTCCGTTCCGCTCGCGCGCGTCGGCGAAGAAATACGCCGCGGTGTGGATGCCGGAAGGTTCGCCGTTGCGGGTGTACACGGAAAAACAGGTGGACGGTCTGCGGCAACTGCTGCACGCGAACGACTACACGGTGCTCGTCGACTACGCGATGCGCTACGGCACGCCCAACATTCCCGCGATGCTGAACCAGCTGAAACTCGCTGGAGCGGAGCGCGTGCTGCTGATGCCGATGTATCCGCAATACTCGTCATCCACCACAGCCACGGCCTTCGATGCCGCGTTCCACGCGATGAAGCGCATGCGCAACCAGCTGGAAGTACGCACGGTGCGTCAGTACGCGGATCACCCGGCTTATATCGCGGCGCTCGCCGCGCAGATCCATCACTACTGGCATCAGCACGGGCGCCCCGACTTCGCGGCCGGCGACCGGCTGGTGCTGAGCTTTCACGGCGTGCCGAAGCGCACGCTGGATCTCGGCGATCCTTACCATGACCAGTGCCAGCAAACCGGCACGCTGCTAATGCACGCGCTGGAGCTGACGCCGGTGGAGTGCCGCGTGACGTTCCAGTCCCGCTTCGGGCGTGCCGAGTGGCTCCAGCCCTACACGGCGCCGACGCTCAAGGAACTGGGCGCGGCCGGCGTCCGCCGCGTGGACGTGTTCTGCCCGGGCTTCACGGCCGATTGCCTCGAGACCATCGAGGAGATCGGCATGGAAGTGCGCGACGAATTCGTGCATGCGGGCGGCAAGGAGTTTCACCGCATTCCGTGCGTGAATGCGGCGCCGGCATTCGTCGCGGCGCTGGGCGAAATCGTCGCGCAGCACCTGCAGGGCTGGCCGGTTCAGACGAGCGCGCCGGCGGCGCTGGTCGAATGACGGCGCCGTTACGCGTCGACGCACGGCGGCCCGCGCTGCACGATCCGGACACGCGGCGCCGCTAACATGTTGATTGTTCGAACTCTGACCGCAGCTTCAGGGTATCGGACGGACTGATGGACGAGCATGAACTACAGGATTTCGACTGAACCCGACGCGCGGCTGCGGATCGACAAGTGGCTGTGGGCCGCACGTTTCTTCAAGACGCGTTCGCTCGCGGCGGATGCGGTCGGCAAGGGGCGCGTGCGGATCGGCGGCGAGCCGGTGAAGCCTTCGAAGGACGTCCGGGTCGGCGATCTCGTCGAGATCGAGATCGAACGGATCGTGTGGCAGGTGCGCGTGCTCGGCATGTGCGACGTGCGCGGGCCGGCCAGCATCGCGCAGACGCTCTACGAGGAAACGGAAGCAAGCAGGACGAAGCGGCAGCAGGAATACGAGCGCCGCAAGACGTTTCATGAACCGGCCGCCGACATGCATGGGCGGCCGACCAAGCGGGACCGACGCGTTATCGACAGATTTTCGCGTGGGGATTGAAGAGCTGCTCGATGGTTGCGTGTACGCCGCCGTACTCGGTTGTACGGTCGGTGACAGCGCCGGACATGCAGATGGTCGTGGTGCCCGCGATGAGTACCAGTGCGACCACCGAGATAGCAAAGGTCAGTTTCACGGCAACCCCCTGGCAGTGCAGGACGGAAACGGGCAATTGGAATGGGTGGAAACTACCGTCGTCCGACTAGGGTATACGCGCCTTCTCGGATGTATGAGTGGAGTTTAGGCGACGCGCGAATTCCTCTCAATCTCAATTGGCCTACGGCAGCGTAATGGTTGTAACGGCCCATTTCGGTTGCACGGCAGCAGTGCAAAAAACGCCGCGGAACCGCTTGAAAACGCCAACCTCGCCCATATTTGCACCGCCAGTGACCGGTCGGTGTGTTGCGCGGCAGCAACGCGGAAAACCGCGTCGAGCACGGATCGTGCGACACGCACTTTTGGCATTTTATTTTTGACGACTTTCAGCGACATGGAAAACACGCAAGAGAACCCGACGAGCCAGACTCCCACGCCCGCCGACGAGACCCCTGCAGGCAAGCCGCAGGAAGGCGTCGTCGCCGAAAACAGCGCCGAAGTTGCGCTGACCGCGGCTCAGGCGAAGATCGCCGAACTGCAGGAAGGCTTCCTCCGCGCGAAGGCCGAGACCGAAAACACCCGCCGCCGGGCCCAGGAAGACGTGACGAAGGCGCACAAGTTCGCGATCGAAGGTTTCGCCGAACATCTGCTGCCGGTGATCGACAGCCTCGAGGCAGCGGTCGCGCACGAATCCGACGACCTCGCGAAGGTTCGCGAAGGCGTCGAGCTGACGTTGCGCCAGCTGGTGGGCGCGCTGGAGAAGGGCCGCGTCGTTGCGCTCAACCCGGTCGGCGAGAAGTTCGATCCGCACCGCCACCAGGCCATTTCGATGGTGCCGGCCGAGCAGGAGCCGAACACGGTTGTCGCGGTGCTGCAGAAAGGCTATATGATCGCCGACCGCGTGCTGCGCCCGGCGCTGGTGACGGTCGCGGCGCCGAAGTAAGGGTTGGCAAGTCCCCCGCCCGGGCGCAATTGCCCGGCCGGGCGCCGCTGCGGCGGCTCGCACGGGTTCGTCCGCAGGCGATGAACCCGTACCACCCGATTGAAAAAAATTAAAGACCGCATCGCGTTCAAGGTCTTGAAAACGAAACCGCCGCACGCATTTGCGGTGCAGGCATGAATTTGATGGCGGAACGCCGGGCCAGACAGCTACGCGCCCCGCCGGCAGGAACGAAAATCTGGAGATCAGTAGAAATGGGCAAAATCATTGGCATCGACCTCGGCACCACGAATTCCTGCGTGGCGTTGATGGAAGGCAATCAGGTCAAGGTGATCGAGAACTCGGAAGGCGCGCGCACCACGCCGTCGATCATCGCGTACATGGACGACAACGAGATCCTGGTCGGGGCCCCTGCCAAGCGCCAGTCGGTCACCAATCCGAGGAACACGCTGTACGCGGTCAAGCGCCTGATCGGCCGTCGCTTCGACGAAAAGGAAGTGCAGAAGGACATCGGCCTGATGCCCTACAAGATCGTCAAGCACGACAACGGCGACGCCTGGGTGGAAGCGCACGGCGAAAAGCTCGCGCCGTCGCAGGTTTCGGCTGAAGTGCTGCGCAAGATGAAGAAGACGGCCGAAGACTACCTCGGCGAGCCGGTCACCGAAGCCGTGATCACGGTTCCCGCGTACTTCAACGACAGCCAGCGTCAGGCCACGAAAGACGCCGGCCGTATCGCCGGTCTGGAAGTGAAGCGGATCATCAACGAGCCGACGGCGGCTGCGCTCGCGTTCGGCCTCGACAAGGCAGAGAAGGGCGACCGCAAGATCGCGGTGTTCGACCTGGGCGGCGGCACGTTCGATATCTCGATCATCGAGATCGCGGACGTCGACGGCGAAATGCAGTTCGAAGTGCTGTCCACGAACGGCGACACGTTCCTCGGCGGTGAAGACTTCGACCAGCGCATCATCGATTACATCATCGGCGAGTTCAAGAAGGAGCAGGGCGTCGACCTGTCGAAGGACGTGCTCGCGCTGCAACGTCTGAAGGAAGCCGCGGAAAAGGCGAAGATCGAGCTGTCGTCGAGCCAGCAGACCGACATCAACCTGCCGTACATCACGGCGGATGCAACCGGTCCGAAGCACCTGAACCTCAAGTTCACCCGCGCGAAACTCGAAGCGCTCGTCGAAGAGCTGATCGAACGCACGATCGACCCGTGCCGCACCGCGATCAAGGATGCGGGCGTGAAGGTGGGCGACATCGACGACGTGATCCTCGTCGGCGGCATGACGCGTATGCCGAAGGTGCAGGAGAAGGTGAAGGAGTTCTTCGGCAAGGAGCCGCGCCGTGACGTGAACCCGGACGAAGCTGTCGCCGTGGGCGCGGCGATCCAGGGCCAGGTGCTGTCGGGCGACCGCAAGGACGTGCTGCTGCTCGACGTGACGCCGCTGTCGCTCGGTATCGAGACGCTCGGTGGCGTGATGACGAAGATGATCAACAAGAACACCACGATCCCGACGAAGCACTCGCAGGTGTATTCGACGGCGGACGACAATCAGGGCGCCGTGACGATCAAGGTGTTCCAGGGCGAACGCGAGATGGCGGCGGGCAACAAGCTGCTGGGCGAATTCAACCTGGAAGGCATTCCGCCCGCACCGCGCGGCGTGCCGCAGATCGAAGTGACCTTCGATATCGACGCGAACGGCATCCTGCACGTCGGCGCGAAGGACAAGGCGACCGGCAAGGAAAACAAGATCACCATCAAGGCGAACTCGGGCCTGTCGGAAGCCGAGATCGAGAAAATGGTGAAGGACGCGGAAGCGAACGCGGAAGAAGATCACAAGCTGCGTGAGCTGGCCGATGCCCGCAACCAGGGCGACGCGCTCGTCCACAGCACGAAGAAGGCGCTCGCCGAATACGGCGACAAGCTGGACGCGGGCGAGAAGGACAAGATCGAGTCCGCGCTGAAGGACCTCGAAGATGCGCTGAAGAGCAGCTCGAGCGACAAGGCGGAGATCGAAGCCAAGGTCGAAGCGGTTGCCACGGCATCGCAGAAGCTCGGCGAAAAGATGTACGCCGACATGCAGGCGCAGGGTGCGGCGGAAGGCGCCGCAGAGGGCGCGGCAGGCGGCGCGGGCGCATCGGCGGGTGCTTCGTCGGCACGTCCGGAAGACGACGTCGTGGACGCCGAGTTCAAGGAAGTGAAGAAGGACTGAGCCGGCTTTGACCGGCCGGGAATGGCGTGCAGCAATGTGCGCCGTTCGTCTGCCCGGGCACGGGCAGCGCGCGCGGCAACAACTGCCGCGTGGTCCGCAGTCGATACGCCTGGCGAGCCATCCGGCTCGCCGGGCAATTTGTTTTAAGGGGTCGTCGTGTTGGTCCGCAACAGGGGCGGGCCGAACGGGCACGATGGCCGGACGAGTCGCAAGACTCCGGCATTCAAAAGGAACCGCCGCGCGTAGCTCGCGTGGCCGGTGTTGAACCGATATGGCGAAACGGGATTACTACGAGGTTCTGGGCGTCGCGAAGAACGCGGGCGACGACGAAATCAAGAAGGCTTATCGCAAGCTTGCGATGAAGTACCACCCTGACCGCAATCCGGGCAACAAGGATGCGGAAGAGCATTTCAAGGAAGTGAAGGAAGCCTATGAAATGCTGTCCGACTCGCAGAAGCGTGCCGCGTACGACCAGTACGGTCACGCGGGCGTCGATCCGAACATGGCGGGTGCGGGCGCGCAGGGCTTCGGCGGTTTCGCCGATGCCTTCGGCGACATTTTCGGCGATATCTTCGGCCAGGCCGCGGCGGGCGGCGCGCGTGGCCGCGCCGGTCCGCAGGTATATCGCGGCGCCGATCTGCGCTACAGCATGGAGATCACGCTCGAGCAGGCCGCCCATGGCTACGACACGCAGATCCGCGTGCCGAGCTGGGCGTCGTGCGAAATCTGTCATGGCTCCGGCGCGAAGCCCGGCACCAAGCCGGAAACCTGTCCGACCTGTAACGGCTCGGGTTCGGTGCGCATGTCGCAGGGCTTCTTCAGCATCCAGCAGACCTGCCCGAAGTGTCATGGCACCGGCAGCTATATCCCCGAACCGTGTGCGCATTGCCACGGCGCGGGCAAGGTGAAGGAAACCAAGACGCTCGAAGTGAAGATCCCGGCTGGCATCGACGACGGCATGCGGATCCGCTCGGCCGGTAACGGCGAGCCGGGCATCAACGGCGGTCCGTCGGGCGACCTGTACGTCGAGATTCACATCAAGCCGCACACAGTGTTCGAGCGCGACGGCGACGATCTGCATTGCCAGATGCCGATCCCGTTCACCACGGCGGCGCTGGGCGGCGAAATCGAGGTGCCGACGCTCGCGGGCCGCGCAAGCTTCACGGTGCCGGAGGGCACGCAGTCGGGCAAGACGTTCCGTCTGCGCGGCAAGGGCATCAAGGGGCTGCGTTCGAGCATCGCCGGCGATCTCTATGTGCACGTGCAGGTCGAAACGCCGGTGAAGCTCACGGACAATCAGCGCGATCTGCTCAAGCAGTTTGAAAAGTCGCTGCTGGAAGGCGGAGCGCGGCATAGCCCGCAAAGCAAGAGCTGGTTCGATCGCGTGAAGAGCTTCTTCGACTGACGGTCGTGCCGTATTGGCGGTTCCGATGACGACTGACGATGATCCGGTGTTCGCGTTGCTCGACGATTGCGGCGCTACCGCGGCGCGTCGGTCGAGCCGCCTCTACACCGGCTTTTCCCACGAACGGGTGTGCGCACACCCGTTCGAACTCGATGCCGTGAACGCGGCCGTGTCGGACGATCTGCGTGCCGCACTGCATGCGGTCGTCGTGGCGGATTACGGATTCGGCCGGCTGCTCGTGCTCGGCGAGTCCGCTTCTTCTGAAACGCAGCGTGGCGATGCCGCGCTGCGTTTTTTGCTTTTTGAGCGCTGCGAGCGGCTATCCGCCGATGAAGTCTCGGCATGGCTTGCGCAACACGACCACGCATCCGAAACACCTGGTGTCGCCGGCACGGCGAACCTCGTCGCGAGCGTCGACGAGTCGCAGTTTGCCGACGCGATCTCGCGCATCCACGACGCACTCAGGGCCGGTGACTCCTATCAGGTCAACTACACGTACCGGCTCGGTTTCGACGTATTCGGCGAGCCGGTTGCGTTCTACCGTCGTCTGCGAGCCAGTCAGCCAGTGCCCTACGGCGCGCTGATCGCGCTGCCGGGTGACGAATGGCTGCTGTCGTGCTCGCCGGAACTCTTCGTCGAGAAGTCCGGCGCGATGCTTCGGGCACGGCCGATGAAGGGCACCGCCCCGCGTGCGTCGAACGCGGAAGACGACCGCGCCGCCGCGGCACATCTGCAGGCGGATGCGAAGAATCGCGCCGAGAACGTGATGATTGTCGACCTGCTGCGCAACGACATCTCGCGTGTCGCCGCGACGGGCTCGGTCAAGGTGCCGGCGCTGTTTTCGGTCGAACCGTATGCGTCGGTGTGGCAGATGACATCGAGCATCGAGGCGACGCTGCGGCCGGGCACGTCGTTCGCGGATCTGATGCGCGCGCTGTTCCCGTGCGGCTCGATCACCGGCGCGCCGAAGCACAGCACGATGCAGCTGATCGATGCGCTCGAAAGCACGCCGCGCGGCGTGTACACGGGCGCGATCGGCTGGCTCGATGCGACGTCTGCCGACGATGATACAAACGCGACCTGTGGCGACTTCTGCCTGTCGGTCGCGATCCGCACGTTGATGGTGAGCCCGGCCGATACCACGACAGGACAGCGTCGCGGCACGATGGGTGTGGGCGCGGGCATCGTGCTCGACAGCGTGGCGGCCGACGAATTCGCGGAATGCCGGCTGAAGGCGCGCTTCCTGACGGACGCGGACCCTGGCTTCCAGCTCTTCGAGACGATGCACGCGACGCGCGACGAAGGCGTGCGGTACGTCGAACGACACCTCGCACGGCTATCGGCCAGTGCGAACAAGCTCGGGTTTGCATGTGAGCTCGCATCGATCCAGGCAAAGATCGACGAAGCGTGCGGCGCGTTACCCGCTAACGCGCCGCATCGAATGCGTGCCGCGCTGGATAAGGCAGGCAAGCTCACGCTGACAACGGCCGCACTAACGCCGCTCGCGCCGGAAGCAACCGTCGGCGTGTTGATTGGCCCGAAGCACGGCTTCTCGCCGACTCACGCAAACGATCCATTGCTGCTGCACAAGACCACGCGCCGCGCCGACTACGATCGCGGCTGGCGCGAAGCCGAAGCACGCGGCGGTTTCGATACGCTGTTCTTCAACGACCGTGGCGAGCTGACCGAAGGCGGCCGGACGAATGTGTTCGTGAAGCTTGACGGGCGGTGGTGGACGCCGCCGTTGTCGTCGGGGGCGTTGCCTGGTGTGATGCGCGCGGTGCTGCTCGACGATCCGCGATTGGCGGCCGCAGAGCGGGTACTGACGCTCGACGATCTGCAGCACGCTGAAGCGTTGATCGTCTGCAATGCGCTACGCGGCGCGCTAAACGCGACGATCGTCGACTAGCGCGCCCACGCATCAGAACTGATGCTCCGGCCCGGGGAACGAGCCGTCCTTCACGGCCTTCACATACGCGCTCACACCATCGGCGATGCTCGGCTGGCCCTGAATGAAGTCCTTCACGAAGCGCGGCCGCTTGCCGGGGAAAATGCCCAGCATGTCATGCAGCACGAGCACCTGACCCGAACAGTCGAGCCCCGCGCCGATGCCGATCGTCGGAATGCGTAGCTGCTTCGTCACTTCTGCGGCAAGCGGTGAAGGAATCGCCTCGAGCACGACGAGTTGCGCACCAGCGTCCTGAATGGCGCGCGAATCGCGCAGCAGCTGGCTCGCGCCGGCTTCGGTCTTGCCCTGCACCTTGAAGCCGCCGAACGCATGCACCGACTGCGGCGTGAGTCCGACGTGCGCGCACACCGGCACCGAGCGATCGACGAGAAAGCGGATGATCTCCGCGACCCACTCGCCGCCCTCGAGCTTCACCATCTGCGCACCGGCGCGCATCAGCTTCACCGAGCTCTCGAACGCATCCGCAGGCGTGCCATAGGTGCCGAACGGCAGATCGGCGACGATCAGCGCCGAAGGCTGCGCGCGCGCGACGCAGGCCGTGTGATACGCGATGTCGTCGAGCGTGACGGGTAGCGTCGTCGTATGGCCTTGCAGCACGTTGCCGAGCGAATCGCCGATCAGCAGCACGTCGACGCCCGAGCGGTCCAGCAGCGATGCGAAGCTCGCGTCGTAACACGTGAGCATCGCGATCTTCTCGCCGGCGTCGCGCATGGCCTGGAGCTTCGGCACCGTGATCGCGCTGCGGCTCGCTTCCTGCAGATAGGTCATGAATGAGGGTCCAAAAGAGGCAAATGAGGGAACGCGATGAGCGCCGCCGCGCGTTCAGAGCGACGTGCCCTTGACGAAGTATTCCTTGCGGCCGCGCATCGATTCGATGCGCTCGACGAGCAGCGCAAGGTCCGCGTCGGATTCGAGCGGATTCAGGTGTTCCGCGTTGACGGTCAGCACGGGCGCGCCGTCGAAGTGATAGAAGAAGTCGTTGTACGCGTCGCACAGCGAGCGCAGGTACGCGTCGGGAATCTGCAGCTCCATCGCGATCGCCCGCTTCTGGATGCGCGAGAACAGCACCTCGGGGCTCGCCTGCAGATACACGACGAGGTCCGGCATCGGCGCCGGCGCATCGATGCGCGGCGCGAGCGTGCGGTAGAGCTGCCACTCGTCGTCGGGTAGCGTGAGCCGCGCGAAGATCGCGTTCTTCTCGGTCATGAAATCCGTGATGATCGATGCGCCGCTGACCTGCGCGTTCGCGATCTCCTGCGCCTGCTGTGCGCGCTGCAACGCGAACTGCAACTGCGTGGCGAGCGCGTAGCGCGCGGTGTCGCGATAGAAGCGTTCGAGAAACGGGTTGTCCTGCGGCCGCTCGAAGATCGGTTGCATCGACCAGCGCTCCGACAGCCGCCGCGCGAGCGACGTCTTGCCGACGCCGATCGGCCCTTCGATCGCGAGGTGGCGCACGGGTGCGCGCATGGCGGGCGCCGTCACCGTCAGCGGTGCGGTCTGGGAAGAAACGAGCGGTGAACTCATCGGCAGTTGCCTTTCGACGTGTCGTTGCCCACGCCCGCGAACGCGCTCAGCAGCGGACACTGGCATGGCGATTTGACCTTCTCGATGCGCTGCCCGGCGACGGCCGCGAGAAACGCGCCGGCGCGGCCGCGCTGCGGAATGATCAGCGATTCGTCGAGTTCGACGAGAGGGACGAGCACGAACGCGCGCTCGGTCATGCGGGGATGCGGAACGACGAGATCCGGCTCTTCGATATACAGCTCGCCGTACAGCAGGATGTCGATGTCGAGGGTGCGCGGAGCGTTGCGAAAGGGACGCTCCCGGCCGAAATCGGCTTCGATGCGATGGCAGAGCGCCAGCAACTGGCGCACGGGGAGCGCCGTGTCGAGCTTGACGACACAGTTGTAGTAATCGTCGCCGCCCGCGTCGATCGGGGCGGTTCGATACAGGCTCGATTTCGCGAGCACGGTGATGGTGTGCTGCTGCGCGAGGCACACCACCGCGTCTTTCAAGGACTGGCGCGCGTCCCCGAGATTCGCGCCGAGGCCGAGATAGGCAACCGTCATGGCTTGGGTTCCTGCAACTTCGTGCTGCTCTCGTTCGACGGCGAGTACCGCGACCGCATCAGTCGTCGTGTGTGCCGTCGTGGCTCACATCGTGCGATTCCTGTGCGGCGGCGGTCTGTCCGCCTTCCATTCCGGCGCCCTGTTTGCGGTTCCTGGCGCCACCGCGCCGCCGTCGTTTTCTGGGCGTCCGGTCCTTCCCGCCTTGCGAGAGCAGTGTCTCGCGTGCGGCGGAGTCTCCATCGATGAAATCCGTCCACCACGCACCGACCGATTCATCCAGCTCGCCCGATTCGCAGCGCAACAGGAGGAAATCATACCCCGCTCTAAATCTTTGGTGTTCCAGCAGCTTCAGCGCGCTGCGGCCCGAACGCCGTTCGAGACGCAACTGCAGGCCCCAGATCTCGCGCATGTCGGCGGAGAAGCGCTTGTGGATAGCGAGTTTCTCGGTCTGCATGTCGAGCACGTCGTCCATCGCGCGATGCAGCGCGGGCACGGGGAACTCGCCATTCGCTTCGTATTGCTGCCAGCGCTGCTGCACGTCATGCCACAGCAACGTCGCGAACAGGAAGCCCGGCGACACCGGCTTGCCCGCGCGCACGCGCGCATCGGTGCTGTTCAGCGCGAGCGTGATGAACTTCTCGCCGTGCGGCTGTTCGAGCACGACGTCGAGCAGCGGCAGCAGGCCATGATGCAGGCCTTCCTTGCGCAGCCGCTGCAGGCACGCGAGCGCATGACCCGACAGCAGCAGCTTCAGCATCTCGTCGAAGAGACGCGCGGCCGGCACGTTGTTGATCAGATCGGCGAGTTCCGTGATCGGCTCGCGGGTCTTCTCTTCGATCTCGAAGCCGAGCTTCGCGGCGAAGCGCACGCTGCGCAGCATCCGCACCGGGTCTTCGCGATAGCGCGTGGCCGGGTCGCCGATCATCCGCAACAGCTTTGCGCGCACGTCGGCCATGCCATTGTGATAATCGAGCACGGTCTGCGTGGCCGGGTCGTAGTACATCGCGTTCACGGTGAAGTCGCGACGCGTCGCGTCTTCGTGCTGCTCGCCCCAGACGTTGTCGCGCAGCACGCGGCCGCTCGCGTCGACCGCGTGCGTGCGGCGATCGAGTTCGTCGCGGCGCAGGCGACGCGGCGGTGCTTCGTCGGCGGCAGGTGCGGGCGCCGGTGCAGATGGAGCGGGCGGATCGACGAGCGCGCGGAACGTGGACGTTTCGATGATTTCCTGGCCGAACTGCACGTGCACGATCTGGAAGCGCCGGCCGATGATGCGCGCGCGGCGGAACAGCTTCTGCACCTGTTCTGGCGTCGCGTCGGTCGCGACGTCGAAGTCTTTCGGCGCGATGCCGAGCAGCAGGTCGCGCACCGCGCCGCCGACGATGAACGCGCGGAAGCCCGCCTGTTGCAGACCTTCGGTCACGCGGATCGCGTTGCGCGAGATCAGCGACGGATCGATGCCATGAATGTCCGACGACAGGATGACGGGGACGTCGGGGTCGGGCGCGGCCTGCGCACGGCTCGCCGCGGATTTGCCGCGGCTGCGGCTCGTGCCGGACTTTGCGCTGGCCTTGCCGCGCGCTGGCGTCCGGCTCGTGGGCTCAGCCTCGCTGTCGTCGGGCGTGTGGCCCTCGGCGGAAGCATCGGCGCTTGCGGAGGTATCGTCGGCGTCGGCCGCGTCCTGTCCGAACAGCTTACGGATGAGTTTCTTGATCACGACAGTTGAAAGAGTTCGAGGATGCGCCAGCCGCGGGCCTTCGCATGGGCGCGCAGCGTGTCGTCCGGATTGGTCGCGACCGGGTCGGTGACCTTCTCGAGCAGCGGGATGTCGTTGTGCGAATCGCTGTAGAAGTAGCTGCGACCGAAATCCGCCCACGTCTTGCCGAGCGACGTGAGCCACGCTTCGGTGCGCACGATCTTGCCTTCGCGGTAGCTCGGCGTGCCGGTGGGCCGGCCGGTGAAGGCCGATTCCGGATGACCGTCGATGGTTTCGACCTCGCACGCGATCAACGTTTCGATGCCGAAGGCTTCGGCGATCGGCGCGGTGATGAACGCGTTGGTGGCGGTGACCATGCAGCAGAGGTCGCCTGCGTCCTGGTGCTGCCTGACGAGATCGAGCGCGACCTGCGCAATCTTCGGCGTGATCGACTCGCGCATGTACTGCTCGTGCAGCGCGCGCAGTTCCGCGCGCGAATACTTCGCGAGCGGTGTGAGCATGGCGACGAGGTACGCGTGAATGTCCAGCACGCCGGCCTTGTAGTCGGCGAAGAAACGGTCGTTCTGCGCCGAGAAGCTTTCGGCCTCGACAATGCCCTGCTTCACCATGAAGCGACCCCATTCGTGGTCGCTATCGGTGGGAATGAGCGTGTGGTCGAGGTCGAAGAGTGCGAGATTAGTCATGGGGGGCCATTTTACTTGAAGCGGCTGACGGCGTTGGTTGCCGGCCGGATTCGGCGAGCATCGTGCGCAAAAGCGGCAGCGTGACCGCGCGCTTCTGTTCGAGCGAGAAGCGGTCGAGCGCGTCGAGGAGCGCCATCAGGCTTGGCATGTCGCGCCGGAAATGTGTGAGCAGATATGCGGGGACGTCGTCGGCGAGCGCAATGCCGCGCTCGTGCGCAGCCTGCTTCAGCACTGCGGCTTTCGCATCGTCTGCGAGCGGCGCGAGATGGAAGACGAGCCCCCAGCCGAGCCGCGTGCGCAGGTCTTCGCGCACGTCGAGCGCGATCGGTGCGGCGCTGCCCGTGGCCACCAGGGCGCTGGTGGGATGCGCGCGCACTTCGTTGAAGAGATTGAAGACCGCGATCTGCTGCGCGGCCGAAAGGCGATCGCAATCGTCGATTGCGTACAGCGCGACGTGAGGATCGAACGCGAACGCGTCGAGGCCGCTCAGCGGGCCGGCGTAGCGTGCGTTGCCCGGCGCGGCTTCCTGCACGAGCGCCTGCAGCAGATGGCTGCGGCCGCTGCCCGCTTCGCCCCACACGTAGAACGTGCGGTCGGCGACCGGGCCGGCAGCGAGCGCGGAATCGAGTTCGCGCAGGCGCGTCACGAGCTCGGCATTGGGGCCCGCGAGGAAGTTGTCGAAGGTCGATGGCGGCGGGGTACCGAGATCGAGCGTGAGTTGGCGAAGCACGATGAAGTCTAGACTCAGTTTTTGTAGAGCGCGCTCGACAGATAGCTGCGGCGCAGTTCGCGCCACGCGACGGACAGGATTGCGCTCACCGGCAGCGCGAGCAGCACGCCGAAAAAGCCGAACAGCTGGCCGAACGCGAGCAACGCGAAAATGACCGCGAGCGGATGCAGCCCGATGCGCTCGCCGACGAGACGCGGCGTCAGAAAGAAGCTCTCGAGCACCTGGCCCACGCCATAGACGAGCGCCACCGCGCCGAAGCCATACCAGCTGCCGAACTGCAGCGCCGCGGCGAGCAGCGCGAGCACGAGACCCGTCGCATAGCCGATGTACGGGATGAACACCGCGATGCCGGTGAAGATGCCCACCGGCAGTGCGATCTCGAAGCCCGCGATGGACAGCGCGACCGCGTAGAACACCGCGAGCACGCCCATCACGAGCAGCTGGCCGCGCAGGTATTGCGACAGCATCTGGTCCATGTCACGCGACAGCGTCAGCGTGCGATGCAGCCAGCGGCGCGGAATGAAGCCGCGCACGCGCGACATCATGTGATTCCAGTCGTACAGCAGATAGAACAGCACGAGCGGCACCATCACAAGGTTGCCGATGATGGTGATCATCACATTGCCGCTCGTGCGGATCGACGTCCACGCGTACATCGCGATGGTCTGCGCGCTGCCTTCGAGCTGGCTCATCACCATGTCGCGGATGCTCGCGAAATCGAGCGACGCGTCGGTCAGGCCGATTGCTTCGAGCTTCGGCGCGAGCCACTGATGCAGATGCGCGAACAGGGTGGGCACCTGCTGCTTCAGCTGCGGCACTTCCTTCTGCACGACCACCAGCACGAGCAGCACCAGCATGGTGAGCACGAGCGCGAAGACCAGCATCATCAGCAGCGCGGCGAGGCTGCGCGGAATGCGCCGGCGCACGAGCCACGCGACGCCCGGCTGCAGGATGTACGCGAGGATCGCGCCGAGCAGGAACGGCGTGAGCACTGGGCTCAGCAGCCACAGCAGGATGCCGACCGCGAGCGCGATGGCGACCCAGATGAAGGCCTGGCGCTGATAGGGCGTGAAAATGGGTGTGTTGGGCGGCAAGATCGATTTTCCCTGGTGTCGTGGGGGGCCTGCGCGGGGCAAATTGCAGGCGAGGCGTCCGGCATCGGGTAAAATCGCATTTTACCGACCTTCTCCCGCACTTCCCCATGAATCAACCGAAATCCGCTCCTGACGCTCAGGGGCTGTCGTATCGCGACGCCGGCGTGGATATCGATGCGGGCGACGCCCTCGTCGACGCGATCAAGCCCTTTGCCAAGAAGACCTTGCGTGATGGCGTGCTTGGCGGCATCGGCGGTTTCGGGGCGCTCTTCGAGGTGCCGAAGAAATACCGCGAGCCGGTGCTCGTCTCGGGCACGGATGGCGTCGGCACCAAGCTGAAGCTCGCGTTCCATCTGAACAAGCATGACACCGTCGGCCAGGATCTCGTCGCGATGAGCGTGAACGACATCCTCGTGCAAGGTGCCGAGCCGCTGTTCTTCCTCGACTACTTCGCGTGCGGCAAGCTGGACGTCGGCACGGCGGCCACGGTCGTGAAGGGCATCGCGCAGGGCTGCGAGCTGTCCGGCTGCGCGTTGATCGGCGGCGAAACGGCCGAGATGCCGGGCATGTACCCGGATGGCGAGTACGACCTCGCAGGCTTCGCGGTCGGCGCGGTGGAAAAGAGCAAGATCATCGACGGCAGCACGATCGCCCCGGGCGACGTGGTGCTCGGTCTCGCGTCGAGCGGCATCCATTCGAACGGTTTCTCGCTGGTGCGCAAGATCATCGAGCGCGCGAATCCGGATCTGAACGCCGACTTCGACGGCCGCTCGCTTGCGGACGCGCTGATGGCGCCCACGCGCATCTACGTGAAGCCGCTGCTTTCGCTGATGGAAACCATCGCGGTGAAGGGCATGGCGCACATCACGGGCGGCGGTCTCGTCGAGAACATTCCACGCGTGCTGCGCGAAGGTCTCACGGCCGAACTCGATCATCGCGCATGGCCGCTGCCGCCGCTCTTCTCGTGGCTGCAGAAGCATGGCGGCGTGGCGGATGCCGAGATGCATCGCGTGTTCAACTGCGGTATCGGCATGGCCGTGATCGTGTCGGCGGCGGATGCCGATGCGGCCGTTGGCCTGCTGTCGGGCGCGGGAGAAATGGTGTGGAAGATCGGCACCGTGCGCGAGAGCGGTGCAGGCGAAGCGCAGACTGTGGTGGTGTGACGGCGGCTGGCGTTTCTTTGTGAGGCGCGTGCGTCGCGCCTCAGTCCGCCGGCGCTTCGTTACCGGCTGAATCGGCTGGCCCCCACGCCGGTATATCGAGGTAGTAGCGGGTCGAGCGGCCCGCGCCGACCTTGCGCAGCAGGCCCATCTCTTCGAGTTCGATCAGTTCGCGCGACGCCGTGGCCCGCGACGTGCCCGCGATACCCTCGTACTTTTTTGTACTCATACCGCCTTCGAAGCCGTCGGGGCCCGCGTCGAGCAACACGTTGACGATCTTCCGCTGTCGCGCGTTGAGTACCTTCTCCTGATGGTTCGCCCAGAACGTGCCTCTGCCTAGGGCGACGTCCACGGCACTGGACGCTTCCTCGCAGGACACGCGTACCTGTTCCACGAACCACAGCACCCAGTCAGTCACATCCAGCCCGCTGTGCTGGGCACGTTCGAGCTGCGCGTAGTATTCATTGCGCTGGTTGAGCAGGCGCTGTGAGGTCCGAATCAGCCGGCTCACCTCACCGCTATCGCGGGCGAGCACCAGATCGATGAGCACGCGGCCAATGCGGCCGTTCCCGTCTTCGAACGGGTGAATCGTCTCGAACCACAGGTGTGCGAGCGCCGCCTTGACCAGATCGTCATGTTCGGTCTGCGCGTTGAACCAGTCGAGCAACGCCTGCATTTCGGCCGGGACGCGAGCCGATGGCGGGGCCTCGTAGTGCACCTTCTGACGCCCGATTCGCCCGCTGACAATCTGCATCGGTTCGGCATGCTGGCGGTACGCTCCGACGAGAATCTTGACGAGGCCCGAGTAACCCGTCGGGAAGAGTGCTGCCTGCCAGGCAAACAGACGATCGTGTGAAAGCGGCGCGTCCCTTCGGGCTACGGCGTCATCCATGATGTCGAGCAGGCCTTCCACATTTCGTGGCGCATTCGGGCCATCCTGGTTCCCGACACCCAATCGCCTCGCCACGGATGAACGCACTGCGGTGAGGTCGAAGCGCTCGCCTTCGATGGCGGCCGTTGCGACCGCATCCTGACTCCAGGCTTCAGCCGCGAGTTCCAGGCGCTGTTCGAAACCGGTGCCGGCCAGCTTGCCTTCGACGACGCCCTGGGCCCGGCGTGCGCGCGCCAGTTCGCTGCTGAGGCGAATGACGTCGTAATGCATGGCGGGCCACGCGGGCGCTTGCCAGATGAGCGACGGGGGCTGGGTCATGGCATTGGAAGCACGTTGAGGCGATTGCGGCGCTTAATCGACTCAATTTTTGAGTTGAATTGGAGTATAGCTCGAGTTGAGTCGATTGCACGCTTAATCGACTCAAAACGTGAGTCGATTAACTCACCCTCAGCTTCACGCGCCGCTTACCGCGCGCTCGATCGCTTCGACCGCCTGCTGAGTCGCATCTCCCGCGCAGCAATCTACGATCAGCCGCTCCGGCATCGCGCGTAGCCACGTCAGCTGACGCTTGCATAGCTGGCGGGTCGCGAAGATGCCCTTGTCGTGCATCGTGTCGTAGTCCGTCTCGCCGTCGAGGTACTCCCACACCTGGCGGTAACCCACGCAGCGCATCGACGGCAAACCGGGATGCAGATCGTCGCGGGCGCGCAGGCTGCGCACTTCATCGACGAGTCCTGCGGACAGCATCGCATCGAAGCGCGCGGCGATCCGCGCATGCAGCACGCTGCGGTCCGATGGCTCGAGCGCGACCGGCACGAAGCGATAGGGCGCAGCGTCGTCATTCCGATGTCCCGCCGCGGTTGCCGCGGGCGCCGTCAACAACGTCGACATTGGCTGACCGGTCAGCATGAACACTTCGAGCGCGCGCTGGATCCGCTGCGAATCGTTCGGCGCGAGGCGCGCGGCAGTCGTTGGATCGACGGCGGCGAGGCGCGCGTGCAGCGCGGGCCAGCCGTCGCGCGCCGCATCGGCGTCGAGTTGCGAGCGCACGTCGGCATCGGCGGCGGGCAGATCGTTGAGGCCTTGCGTCAGCGCGCGGTAGTACAGCATCGTGCCGCCGACCAGCAACGGCACACGGCCGCGCGCGACGATCTCGCCGATCACGCGCAGCGCATCCGTGCGGAAATCCGCCGCGGAGTACGCATCCGCGGGATCGATGATGTCGATCAGATGATGCGGCGCGAGCGCGCGTTCTTCCGCGCTCGGTTTGGCCGTGCCGATATCCATCTCGCGATAGACGAGCGCGGAATCCACGCTGACGATCTCGACCGGCCGCTGCGCCGCGAATGCGAGCGCAGCGGCGGTCTTGCCCGATGCAGTCGGGCCGAGCACGCATGCGATCGGCGTCGCTTCGCTGCCCGCACCGGAAGCAACGTTCGAAGCCACACTCATTGACCGCGCATGAAGAGGCGGTCGAGATCGGACAGCGTGAGCTGATACCAGGTCGGGCGGCCATGGTTGCACTGGTCGGCGCGTTCGGTCGCTTCCATCTGGCGCAGCAGCGCGTTCATCTCGTCGAGCGTCAGACGCCGGTTCGCGCGTACCGCGTGATGACAGGCGAGCGTGCCGAGCAGTTCGTGCTGGCGCTCGGTCAGCACACGCGAGCCGCCGTACGCGTGCAGGTCGGCGAGCACCGCGCGCGCGAGCGCCTGCAGGTCGGCGTCCTTCAGCAGTGCGGGCACCGCGCGGATCGCGAGGGTGGTCGGCGACAGCACGGCGAGATCGAAGCCCAGCGATTCGAGCGTCTCGCGCTCTTCCTCGACGACGCCGATCTCGACGCCATCCGCCGGCATCGATACCGGAATCAGCAGCGGCTGCACGGCGATCGAACGTTCCGCGAGCGCGCCCTTGAACTGTTCGTACAGGATACGTTCGTGCGCCGCGTGCATGTCGACGATCACGAGGCCGCGCGCGTTCTGCGCGAGCACGTAGATGCCGTGGATCTGGCCGAGCGCGAAGCCGAGCGGCTGCTCGTCGTGCGCGTCGAAAGTTTGCGGCGCGTCTGAGGGCATCTGGAACGTTGATGCTTCAGTGCCTGACGTTGAGCCGCCACCATAGGTCGTATTGGCATCGCGCGCTTCGAGCGTCGTCGCGCCGTATGCGGTGCCGGCGCCAGTGTCCTTGCGGCCGAACAGCGCATCGTACAGCGCGAGCGGTTGTGCGACCGGCAACGTGCCCTGCGTCATGCGCGCCTGGCGCATCCACAGGTTGCCCTGATTGCCTGCACCCGCGCTGTTGCCGCCCTTGCCGCCGAAAGCGGATTCGCCGAGCGGCGTCGAGTGGAACGACGACGGCGTGTTGTCGTTGCCGGCCGGCGCGATGTGCGCGGCGTGACCGCCAGACGTCGTCTCCGGCGAAGCGCCTGCGTGTCGCGCGAGCGCGCGTTGCACGGCATGGAACACGAACTGATGGATCGAGCGCGAATCGCGGAAGCGCACTTCGATCTTCGACGGATGCACGTTCACGTCGACCGCTTCGGGCGGCAGATCGAGGAACAGCACGTACGACGGGTAACGGTCGCCGTGCAGCACGTCTTCGTACGCGGCGCGCACCGCGTGCGTGAGCAGCTTGTCGCGCACGAAGCGGCCGTTGACGAAGAAATACTGCTGGTCCGCGCGGTTGCGGCTCGCGGTCGGCAGGCCGGCGCAGCCGAATACGGCGAGCGGGCCCGCGGCTTCGTCGAGCGGCAGATGCGCGGTCGCGAAAGTTTCGCCGAGAATTTTCGCGACGCGCGTGGCGGGATCCGTCGCGTTCCAGTGTTCGACCGCGCGGCCGTTGTGCAGCACCGAGATCGCGACGTCCGGCCGCGCGAGCGCGACGCGCCGCACCATTTCGAGGCAGTGGCCGAGCTCGGTCTGCTCGCTCTTCAGGAACTTGCGGCGCGCGGGCGTGTTGAAGTACAGCTCGCGCACTTCGATCGTCGTGCCTTGGGTGCCGGCGGCGGGCGCGATCACGCCCGTGTGCGCGTCGATGCGAACGGCGTGCGGCGCGTCGGCGGTGCGGCTCGTGATCGCCATTTCCGCCACCGATGCGATTGACGCCAGCGCCTCGCCGCGAAACCCGAGCGTGCCGACCGCTTCGAGTTCGGCGAGCGAACGGATCTTGCTCGTCGCATGACGGAGCAGCGCGAGCGGCAACTCGCCTTCGGGGATGCCGCAGCCGTCGTCCGTGATCGAGATGCGTTTGACGCCGCCCTCGTCGAGCAGGATGCGCAACGTTTTCGCACCGGCATCGACGGCGTTTTCGAGCAGCTCCTTGACGACCGATGCGGGCCGCTCGACCACCTCGCCGGCGGCGATCTGACTGATCAGCTGGTCGGGCAGGGGCTGGATCGCGCGGCGCACGAAGGGCACGCGCGGGGCTGTGGCGACCGATGGCGCGGGCGTTGCCGCGGAGGCCGGCGCGGCGGCGTCGCGTGGGTCGAGAGGCAGTTCGGGGAGTTCGGACATGGCAGAATTATAGCGATTCGGGGCGTGTGCCTCTCGCGGTGGCGCGTTCGCACGACGAGCTTTGCGCGGGTTCGCCCGGTGCCGCAAAAAACAGTGCGGAACGCCCCTTTTCGCGTTTATTTTTTAATGGGCGCGTCAGGCACTTTCGGTATCATGGCGCGGTCAATTTTTGAGGCGCATGCCGTGCGCCGATTTTCTCCGCCATTTTTCCGCCTCATCTATAAGGGACGCTTTTGGACACGCTGCTGCAATTCGTCAATCTTGTCCTGCACATCGACAAGTTTCTCGGTGTCTTCATCGAACACTATGGCGGCTGGGTCTATGCCGTGCTGTTCCTGATCGTGTTCTGCGAAACCGGTCTCGTCATCCTCCCATTTCTGCCGGGCGATTCGCTGCTGTTCATCGGCGGTGCATTCGCCGCGACGGGTTCGGTGAATCTCGTGTTGCTGATCGTGTTGCTGATCGTGGCATCGGTGCTTGGGAACACGGTCAACTACCTGATTGGGCGTGCGATTGGCCCGCGCGTGTTCGACTCGCACATTCCGGTGTTCGAACGGTTCCTGGATCGGGCCGCGCTACAGAAGACACACGGTTTCTACGAGCGCCACGGCGGCAAGACCATCGTGCTCGCGCGCTTCGTGCCGGTGGTGCGGACGTTCGCCCCGTTTGTTGCCGGCGTGTCGGACATGGCGGTGGGGCGCTTCCAGCTCTTCAATTTCGCCGGCGCGTTTTTCTGGGTGCTGCTGCTGGTGTTCCTTGGATACTTCTTTGGGAACATTCCGTTCATCAAGCAGTATCTGAATGTGATCGTGCTGGTCGGTGTGGCGGCGGCGGTGGTGCCGGTGGCGCTGGGGGCGGTCTACAAGATGATGCGTGGCCGAGCCAGCTCAGGTGCGGCAGGCAAGAGCCGCTGAACGGTCGCGAGACGTCGTCCCTCACACCTGCCGCCTCGCGAGCGGCGTCTCCGGCGTCGGATACCCCGCCTCCCGGAACGTATCGATGATCGCCCGGTTGGTATCGAAGTAGACCTGCCAGTACGTGCTGTTGTGCGTATAGGGCCGCACGCAGAGCAAGGGCCCCTCCGGCGTGAACGACAGCACCTCGATATCCGGACCCGGGCTCTCCACCACGCTCGGGATCCTCACGACAGCGGCGCGCAGTCGCTCCATCGCATCGCGCACGTCCACCCCGTTGGCCACCTTCGCCGTCAGCTCGACGCGCCGCACGGGCAGCACGCTGAAGTTCGAGATCGTGCCGGAGAAGATCGTGTTGTTGCCGACGATCGTCGTCACGTTGTCGGGCGTGACGATCGTCGTGCCGAACAGCCCGAGTTCCTGCACGGTGCCCGTGACCCCGCCCGCCGTCACGAAATCGCCCACCTTGAATGGCCGCAGCACCTGCATGAACACGCCCGCCGCGAAGTGCGCGAGCAGGCCGCCCCAGGCGGTGCCGATCGCGAGACCGAGACCCGCGAGCAACGCCGCGAACGAGGTGGTCTGCACGCCGAATACCTGGAGGATCGCGAGCACCAGCACCAGATTCAGCAACGCGCCCAGAATCGAACTCAGGTAATGCGCGAGCGTCGGGTCCACGCGCGAGTTGCGGGACAGCATCTTGCGCAGCAGACCGGTGACGAAGCCAATCACCCATCGCCCGATGACCCACAGGACGATGGCGCCGACCACCTTCGTGCCGAAGTCGATGCCCCGGGTCATGATGAACACACGTATGGTTTCGAGATCCACGATACCCTCGCTCAAGTCGTCGACGAATTACGCTAAGAGTTCAGCCCGGATACGACGCGTGTACATGTGCTCCAAAGCCGCTTTGATCGGACGCCGCCGATTGCAGAATCATCCGGATGGAAAAGCGGTTGTTGCTGCAATTTATAGGCGAGAGCGCGCGTGGGAGCAAGTGGCATTCCTATCCTCAACGTCAAATCTCGACGACTTCGATAGATTGGAGTCCGAATGGGGAGGGTTCTGAGTCAGTGTGGCTTGCGAATCTGAATCCAGGGGTTGCCTGGCATGCCGTCGGTAAGCCTGTGCCGCGGCCATCGCGCCGCACGCCACGAGTACCGCCGTGCCCACGCGTATCGCGAACGCGGTGCCCGTACCGTAGATGCGATAACGCGGTGCGTCGGCGAACACGGTGAAGGTGAAGATCGCACCGAGGGCGAGTCCCGTCGCGGCCAGCGCGGCATATGCGCGTGCGCCGCACATCGGCGCGAGCCAGGGGGCATCCGGTTGCGGCAGAAACACGCGAGACAGACAGACGGCTCCGAGCGCCACGAGACTGGCGAAGACATCGAACAGCAGATTGCGCATGAACTCCAGTCCGAGACGGCGAAGGCCGCGATGATGCCACGCGATCTCGTCTCGATAAACGCCGAAGCCATCGTCATCTAACAGGCATGACGTCCGCTGGATCATCAAGAAATGTCTCTGAGCGATGCGCAAGGTTTACTGGGTGTCTAGATTATTTCCGCCTTGCGCGCGCGTGCGAACGGCGCCGGGGCGACTGTTACAGTGCAACGCGAAGAAACGTCCATGTAGCCAAACTGTAGTTTTGCCTGGCCAGAATAGCTGCCATTGTCGTAGCAAGACTGCTGGAGCCATCATGCTGAGCCATCATGAAATCGCGACCTTGATGCTCGTCCGCGACGCCGACCGGCGTCTGCACGAATTCGATCCGGACGTGCTGGCGTTGCGTCGTTATGAACTCGTCGAAGTGCGTCGACAGCGCAGCGGCGATGGCTCGCCGATCGAACTCACCGCGCGCGGCCACGAACTGCTTCGCCGGCTCAGGATGGAGGGCGCGAGCGAGCCGCAGTGCGAGTGAGCCGACGGCCCCAGCCTCTCCTCGAAGCGCGCCTCCCTGCCGGCCTGCGTCGAGCGGTGTAACACCGGTAACCGCTCGTGTCGGCGTCTCTGCCGACGACCTGCCCATTCCCCGACATTCGACTTTCAAACCATTACCCGCGCCTCCCGGAGTAATCTGGAAGGAAGTGTGCATGCTGCATTGCGGAAGGCGGCGAGCAGCGATGATTGTGCCGCCCCGGCCGGCTGCGGATGTAACACGGTGAAAAATCCCGCAGGGCTACTGAAATTGTGTTGGGCACGTTATTGGCATAGCGTTCATCATCGGTTCATGGACTGCGTCGGCGCCCCGCCTGGCGTCGTCATCTGTTGTGGAGACTGGCGTGAAATCGTTGAAACTCGTCGTTGGACTCGCCGCCGCGGCGGCAGTCTGCCTGAGTGGCACCGCGCATGCAGCACGCGTGGGTGTCTATATCGGCCCCGGGTACTACTGGGGGCCGCCCGTGTACTACTATCCGCCGCCGCCAGCCGTGGTCGCGGTGCCGGTCGCGCCCGCGCAGCAGGAATACATCGAGCAGGGGCAGGCCGAGCCGGAGCCCGCGGATGCATCGCCGCAGCAGTCGGCGGGGACCTGGTACTACTGCGACGCGTCGAGGACCTACTACCCGTACGTGAAGCAATGCGCGGGTAACTGGCGCGCCGTGCCGGCACAACCGCCGGCGAACTGATCTATTCCTGAGTTCGATCCAATCATGAAGCCCATGAAATACGCACGATTCACGCTGCTCGCGCCGGTGGTTCTGCTCGGCGCGTGCGCGGTCACGCCGACAGGCCCCAGCGTGATGGCGCTGCCGGGCACCGGCAAGACCTTCGATCAATTCCGCGCGGACGACGCGCAATGCCGCCAGTTCGCCTTCAACCAGGTGGGCGGCGTGTCGGCCAATCAGGCGGCAACCAATACCGCGGTTGGCAGCGCAGTGGTGGGCACGGCGCTCGGCGCTGCCGCCGGCGCGGCGTTCAACGGCGGCTCGGGCGCGGCAGTCGGCGCGGGCGTTGGCCTGCTGGCCGGCAGCGTGTTCGGCGCCGGCGCGGCGCAGAATTCGGGCTACTCGACGCAGCAGCGCTACGACTACGCGTACATGCAGTGCATGTACGCGGCAGGCGATCGCGTGCCGGTGTCGGGCCGCTTCCGCACGATGCAGCCGCAAGGCTACTCACAGCAGGGCTATGGCCAGCCCGTCACGCCGCCGCCTCCGCCGCCGGGCTCGCCGCCACCCCCGCCGCCGGGCGCGTATTGATCACGTTGTGATCTGCTTTGAAGGCGCCTTGTGGGCGCCTTTTTTCTTCCGCGAGTCCGATCGCGTTTAAGTGACGTTTAAGTCATCGCCTCTACGCTGGGTACCGTACGACACGGATGCGCGCGATCCATGCCGTCGCCGGTACGAACGCATTCACGGAGGTCCATGATGAAAGGACGTTCATTCGCTGTGCTCGGCGCGGTGGCACTGGCCGCCGCATTCAGCGTGCAGACCGCTTTCGCCGACGTCGCGCTGCCCGCCACGCATCAGCGGGGCGACATTACGTATCTGTCGGGCGGCATCGGCAGCGATCAGTCTTCGGCGATCAAGAGCGTGATGCATCGTTATCCGCTCACGCTGGAATTCGTCGGCAAGCGCGGCGACTATCTCGCCGACGTGCCAGTACGGATCGCCGACATGCACGGCAACACGCTGTTGAAGGCGCAGGCAAACGGACCGTTCATGCTGCTGCATCTGCCTGATGGGCACTATCAGGTCACGGCGAGCTACGACGGCAACACGCTGCATCGCGACGTAACGATCGGCAGCGGCACACGCGCGCACGAGATGTTCGTGTGGCCGACGTGATGGCACGTGAAGGCCATCGCATCGGTCTGTCGATCGCTGTTCCGGCGGGCGTGTCGGCGCGTTTTCTGCTGATGCTGTCCGGTATCAGGTAGCACAACGCCGCTGTGTGCAGGCGGCGCCCGGTCTAGCTGCCGCGCGGCAGCCATACCATGCCTTACATGGGAGTGCGCAGATGGATCGACTCAGAATGGCTATCACCCAGCCTCGTCTCGAGGAACCCGCTCACGAAGCGCAGCGCTCGCAGCGTCGCGCCACCTTATGGGTCGTCGTGCTGACGCTGCCGGTGTTGTTCGCGGTGTTGTTTATCGCGCTCGAAATACTGGGTCTGATCGTTCGCGTCGTCTGACCCTGCATGCACCGCGCGCGTCGCAAGCACGCGTCGCTTGCTGTCATATGCCCGCGGCGAGCATCGCCCACGCGGCGATGGCGCCGTTGTAGCTCGTGTAGAAGCCATACGCGTCGTAGATCGCGCTGCCCCAGTTGCCCTGCACAGTCGCGGGCAGTGCCGCGTTCTGCACCGGGTCCGAGATATTGCGCACGAATGCGAACGCGGTGCCGCTCTTGCGGCACGCTTCGCCGATCACCGCATCGTCCATCTCGATCGCAACGAATTCACTGTAGGTGCCCGCGGTCGTGCCGACGACGAACGTCGACGTGGTCAACAGCGACGCGGCGCCACCGGTTTGATCTTCGATCAATGGGCTTGGGTCGCCGAGATTCAGGTTCTTCGGATCGAGCTGTTCGAGCGTGTAAGCCGTCTTGTATTGCGTGTTGAACTGCTCGCAGAGCGCTTCGAGATCGCTGACGTTCGACGGCACCGGCAGCAGCAGACGGCTGAATCTCGCGTGATTCAGCACCGTGTCTTTCGCTTTCCATGTGTTGCTGTATGCGGGCCATTGCCCTGGCGGCTTGCTTGCGTCGAACAGCGTGCCCGCGCTGACCGCACGCACGGTGCCGATACGATCGGCCGGTTTCGCGCCGCCCGCGGTGCCGATCGACAGGATCAGCTTCGGCTGCACCTCATTGACGAAGCGCTCGATCAGCGCTTCGAGAAATGGCGCGCCCGGCCAGTCGAGGTGTGTGTTCGACTTGTACAGCAGCACCGGTTCCGCGCCGACCTGCACGAGGCGATAGCTGCCCCATGACGTCCACCCCGACGGGCCCCCTGCGCGCAGTTCGCTCGAATCTTCCTGCCAGTCCGGCCACGTGCCGCGGTTGCGATCGCTGTACGGCATCGGCGTGCTGCCTGAGCAGAACACGTGTTCCAGCGCGGCCCACTCCGCCTCGGCCCACGTGATCACGATCGCGCTTGCCTTCGGCAGCTTGACGGCGGGCGTGGTCAGCAAGGTAGGCGCTGTCTGGCCGACGAGCTGATAGCTGACAGCGGGCAGATCCGGTGCGTTACGGATGCTGGCGCGCACCGCCGGCCGCGCCGCTTTGTCGAGACTCAAGCCGAAGCGCAGTTTTGGATTGTGGCCCTGCTGCATGCGGATTCTCCGTGCGAGGTCGTGCATCGACCCGCGAGGCGCGCGACACTATGTCGTGGCCGCCGCACGTCATGCACGCGAAAGATGGCGTGGCAGGATTGTGACGCGAGCGGCATACGATGTCCGCGTTTTGCGATGAAAAAACCCCTTACGCATCATCACGTAACGCGCCTGTAAGACGCGTGTGCTTATACCGGTGCTCGTACTGGTACATGAGTGCACAGCGGTTTCATCGCGCATCGTTTTGCGAAGCGGGCCCCGCATTTGCTGGCGAAAGCCTTCCGAAGCCTTGCAGCATGTCGCGCCGTGTCATCTGTCGTGCGCCGTGTTTTGCGCACCGTCGCGCGCACTGCCGCGAGCCGCCCACGTCGACGTCACCGCGTCGCTCCCACCTGGTCCGCCGATGCCTTCACGCCACGTTGTTCCCGCTTCGTCCGCCTCGCCGTGCGCGTGGTTCTCACCATCCTTCGCAGCATTCTTCGCGCGCGCTGCTACCTGCGTGGCCGCCATACTCGCGCTCGCCGCGAGCGCCGGGGTGCGCGCGCAAGCTGCACACGCGCAAACACCGCCCGCTACGCCTGCGCTCACACTGCCGGCGTCGGCAATCAACGCGAACGCCGCCAGCACCGCGAAGGTGCTGCAACGCCAGAACGCGGATCACGCGCAGCCGTCGCCGGTTGTGCCCACACCGCCGTCCGAGCTGTACGGCGATCTCTATCGCGACGTCGAACTCGCGCACATCTATCCGGACAGCAAAACATTCGCGGACATGGTGCCAAACGAAGCACCCGCGCAAGTCGTGGCCGATTATCAAAGCGCCCGCACGCAACCGCAGTTCGACCTGAAGCAGTTCGTCGAGCAGCACTTCACGTTGCCGCCGCGCACGGCAAAGCACTACGTGTCGGACCCGAACCAGAGCGTCACCGCACACATCGATACGCTGTGGAACGTGCTGCGCCGCGATCCGGACGCGAACGCGAGCCCGTACTCGTCGCTGCTGCCGTTGCCGTCGCCGTACATCGTGCCCGGCGACCGCTTCGACGAGATCTACTACTGGGACTCGTACTTCATCATGCTCGGGCTGGAAGCGAGCGGTCAGCACGCGCTCGTCGACGACGAGATGAACAACTTCGCGACGCTGATCGACCGCTACGGCCACATTCCGAACGGCAACCGCACGTATTATCTGAGCCGCTCGCAGCCGCCGTTTTTCGCGCAGATGGTGCAGCTCGTCGCGGAGAAGGAGGGCGACCAGGTCTACGCGCGGTATCTGCCCGAGCTGCGCCGCGAGTACGCGTACTGGATGACCGGCAGCGAGCGCCTCGCGCCCGGCCAGGCGGCGCATCATCTGGTGCGGCTCGCCGACGGCACGCTGCTCAACCGCTACTGGGACGAGCGCGCGACGCCGCGCGACGAGTCGTATCGCGAGGACGTGATCACCGCGCAGCAGATGCCGCAACGCCATGCCGAAGACCTGTGGCGCAATCTGCGCGCGGGCGGCGAGACGGGCTGGGACTTCAGCTCGCGCTGGTTCGGCGACGGCAAGACGCTCGCGACGATCGACGTGACGTCGCTCATTCCTGTGGACCTGAACTGCCTGATGGTGGACCTCGAGCGCACGCTCGCGAAGGCCTATCGCGTGACGGGCGATGCCGGCCACGCGGAAAACCTCGAGCAACGCGCGCGCGTGCGGGCGGATGCGATCCGCCGCGTGCTGTGGGCCCCTCAACTGCACGCGTTCGGCGACTACGACTTCGTGCATCGCACGCTTACGCACCGGTTGAGCGCGGCGACCGTGTACCCGCTCTACACCGGCGTCGCCACGCGAAACGAGGCGCGCGAAGTTGCACAGACTGTTCGGCGCAGCCTGCTGCGCCCAGGCGGCCTCGCGACGACGCAGACGAACACTGGCCAGCAGTGGGACGAGCCGAACGGCTGGGCACCGCTGCAGTACCTCGCGGTGATCGGGCTGCGCCGCTACAGCGAGCCCGATCTCGCGCGCGACATCGCGACCCGCTGGATTCGCACCGACGTCGCGTACTACCAGCGCACCGGCAAGCTCGTGGAGAAATACGACGTCGACGCGACCGCGGGCAACGTGTCGGCGGGCGGCGGCGAATATCCGCTGCAGGACGGCTTCGGCTGGACCAACGGCGTGCTGCGCGTGCTGATGGGGCTCTACCCGGACGCGGTGGGCGACACGAAACCGGCGGCGGTGCCAGGCGGCGCGTCGGGCGTGTCGGATGCCGCGGCGTCGGCGGCCGCGGCGCCGCAGACGTCGCATGGCACCGCGCCTGCGCCGGCCTCGGTGCCAGCACCGGCACCTGCAAGCCGATAACGCGGCCGGCGGCGCGCGGGGGAGGCTCGCGGTGTGAGCCCGCGGGGTGAGCCCGAGAGGTAGCACCGATACCAGGATGACCGCTTGACTGCCTCCGCGCCGCGCAACCCGCTACGATGCGGCGGGTAGCTCGTATCGGCGTCCGCCACCTCGGAAGGTCTCGCACATGAATCGCAAGCTGGATGTACCGTCAACCGAACCGGTGCCGCCGCAGGCGCAGGCCGCGGCGACCGCGAAAGCCGCGCCGCCCGTCGACGACGAAGCCGCCGCGCACTGGCAGCGCAACCTGTGCGTATGCGTGTTCGGCTCGTTCACGACCATCGTCGCGATGACGCTGCTGCTGCCGTTCCTGCCGCTCTACGTCGAGCAGCTCGGCGTGAAGGACCACGCCGCGATCGTGCAGTGGTCCGGCGCGGCGTTCGGCGCGACCTTCTTCAGCGCCGCGTTCGTCGCGCCGCTGTGGGGCAAGCTCGCGGACCTGTACGGCCGCAAGCTGATGCTGATCCGCTCGAGCCTCGGCATGGCGATCGCGATGTCGCTGATCGGCATGGCGCATTCGGCGTGGCAGCTGGTCGCGCTGCGGCTGCTCGCGGGGCTGCTCGGCGGCTACGCGTCCGGCTCGATGATCCTCGTCGCGACGCAGACACCGAAGGCGCGCTCCGGCTGGGCGCTTGGCATCCTCTCTTCGGGGATCATGGCGGGCAATCTCGTGGGCCCGCTGCTCGGCGGTTTTCTGCCGCCGTTGATCGGCATCCGTGCAACCTTCTGGGCGTCGGGCGCGGCGATCTTCGTCGCGTTCCTCGCCACGCTGTTCCTGATCCGCGAAAAACCGCCCGCACGCAAGAACGCCAGCAACGCTTCGAAAAAGGGCGCGTGGGCGCACGTCGACGACAAGGCGCCCGCCATGACGATGCTCGCTACAGGCCTGCTGCTGATGGTCGCGAACATGTCGATCGAGCCGATCATTACCGTCTACGTCGCGCAGCTCACGAAGCCGCAGAGCGTGACGATGATCGCGGGTTTCGTGATGTCGGGCGCGGCGCTCGGCAGCGTGATCTCGTCGTCGCGCCTCGGCAAGCTCGCCGATCGCGTCGGGCACTGGAACGTGATCATTGGCTGCCTCGTCGTGTCAGCTCTGCTGCTGGTACCGCAGGCGTTCGTCACCGCGAGCTGGCAGCTGATCGTGCTGCGCTTCCTGATGGGAATGGCGCTGGGCGGCCTGCTGCCGTGCATCACGAGCGTGATCCGCCACAACGTGCCGGTGAGCGTGGCCGGTGCGATTCTCGGCTACTCGGTGTCGTCGCAGTACGCGGGGCAGGTGATGGGACCACTGCTCGGCGGCTTTGTGGGCGGGCACATCGGGATGCGCGCCGTGTTTCTCGGCACGAGCGTACTGATGGCGTTCGGCGCGCTTGCGAACTGGCGGGTGAAGGCGGGCAGGGCGAAAGCAGCGGCGGCGCGCTGAATCGCGTGCCGCCTGAAGCCGCCCAGAAGGTGCTGCTCAGAAGGTACCGCAGGCCTCGTGCAGAATGCCGAGCCGGCGCGCCGGTTCCGCGACGTACGGGTTGGTTTCGTCCCACGCATAGCCCGCGAGAATCGCGCTCAGCATCCGGCGGATCGTCGCCGTCTGGCGCGGGTAGTAGATGATGTCCTGCAGCTCGCCCGTGTACCAGGTCTCCACGAACACGCGGAACGTGTCGATGCCCTTGCGCAGCGGCACGTCGTAGCTCGCGAGCCAGTCCACCGTTTCGCCGTTCAACTGGCGTTCGAGCGTGTGCACCGCGAGATGCGCGGAGCGCAGCGCGATCGTGACGCCGGACGAAAACACCGGATCGAGAAACTCGCCCGCGTTGCCGAGCAGCGCATAGCCGGGACCATGCAGGCGCTCGACGTTCGCCGCGTAGCCGCCGATCTGCCGCACCGGCATCAGGAACGGCGCGTCGCCGATCAGGCGCGCGAGCGTCGGCTCTTCCTGGATCAACGCGCGCAGCTTCGCTTCGCGCTCGGCTTCGGGCACGTCGAGGAACGCCGCGTGCGCCACGCATCCCACCGACGACTTGCCCCCCGCGAGCGGAATCATCCAGAACCACACGTCCCGGTGCACCGGATGCGTGGCAATCGTGATCTTGTTGCGGTCGGTTGCATCGAGCGGCAGGCCGTCGCGCACGTGCGTGAAGATCGCCGCGCGGGTCGGCATGCCGGTGGGCGATTCGAGATTCAGCAGGCGCGGCAGCACGCGGCCGAACCCGCTCGCATCGAACACGAAGCGCGAACGCACTTCGTACGCGTTGCCCGCTTCGTCGATCACGTCGAGCACCGGCGCATCGCCCGTCTGCATCGAACGCACGGTGTGGCCGAAGCGCACCACGGCGCCCTGTTCGGCCGCGCAGCGCACCAGCAGATCGTCGAACAGCGCGCGTTCCACCTGATACGTGGTGCCCCAGCCGGGCGTGTGCTTGTCTCGGAAGTCGATCGTCGCGGTCTGGTCGCGCCAGACGAAATGCGCGCCGTTCTTGTACTGGAAACCCGCTTCGACGACGGCCTGCAGCATGCCCGCTTCCTCGAGGTACGCCATGCTTTGCGGCAACAGGCTTTCGCCGATCGAGAAGCGCGGGAAGTGCTGCCGTTCGAGCACCAGCACCGAACGCCCGGCCTTTCTCAGGAGGGCCGCGGCGACCGCGCCCGCGGGGCCCGCGCCGATGATCGCGACGTCGAATGTATTGTCAGCCTGGGTATGCGTGTCCATCGTTCCGTTGTCCGTGTTATCGAGCCCTGCGTTGCCCGTGATTCCAGTGTTCGCTGCCGGCCGCGCGTGGTGCGCTGCGCGCCGGATACCCTACGTGCTTTGCGTCTCCGTCCAGCATGGCTTGCCAGTACAATGACGCGCGTCCTGTCGGCGCCATGATCGCCCGGAGAAAGCCCATGTCGTCAACCGCAACCTCCAGTGTGCCATTCGTACCGGAAACCGCGTTCGGTACCTGGTTCCTGCGCACCCACACGTGGGAGCACCACGTGCTGCGAGTTGCGATCAACGACCTCAAGCGTCTGATCGATACGCCGCTGCCCGCCGCGCCGGTGATCGTCGACGTGGGCTGCGGGCAGGGCATATCGTTCCGTCTGCTCGTCGATGCGTTTGCGCCGCGTCGTATAGTCGGTATCGACTATCACGAGCCGTCGCTCGTGCTGGCCGCTAAAGCCGCCGCCGCGCTGCGCGAACGCGCCGCGCAATCGGGGCAATCGTCGCAATCACAGCAGGCATCGCAACCGCTCGCCATCGACCTGCAACACGGCGACTGCGCGCATCTGCCTGTGCCGGATGCGTGCGCCGATCTCGTGTTCTGTCATCAGACGTTCCATCATCTCGTCGAGCAGGAAGCCGCGCTTGCCGAGTTCCGCCGCGTGCTGAAACCGGGCGGCGCGCTGCTGTTCGCCGAATCCACCGACGCGTACATCAGGTCGTGGGTGATCCGCCTGCTGTTCCGCCATCCGATGCACGTGCAGAAGAGCGCCGACGGCTATCTGCAGATGATCCGCGAAGCCGGCTTCGCGTTCAACGCGCGGAACGTTTCGTTCCCCTACCTGTGGTGGAGCCGTGCCACCGATTTCGGACTCTTCGAGCGGCTCGGCCTGCATCATCCGAAGCCGGGCAAGCGCCGCGAGACGCTCGTCAACGTGGCCGCGGTGAAGGTGGACTGAAGCCAGCTCACCTTCACCTTCGCACCGCGCTTACTTGCCCTTCAGCTTCACCACGTCGCCCTTCAACGCCACGCCCGCGATGATCGCGCCCGCGCCGCACGTGAACTCGGTGGCGCTTTCGCGCTCCTCGTTGTGGTAGTTGCTGACGATGTTGATCACCGCGTCGCCGCCTTCCGCGCGTGCGCGCTGCTGCAACTCGATCACCGCCGACAGGAACACGTGCTGGCACGCCTTCTCGTCGCTCTTGCCGAAGGAGTTGGTTTTCTTGTTCGTCGCGAAGTTGCCGAACGAATGCGCGACGGCTGGATGCTGCTGGCCGGCGAAGTACAGCTTGATGTCGTCGGTGACCTTGCCGGGCTCGCTTGCCAGCGCGGCATCGACCGGATAGTTGCCGATCGTGTCGCGCGCGAACGCATGCGACGCGACGAACGACGCGCCGATGGCGGCGAACAGCACTGCGAATCTCAGGTGGCGATTCATCATGGATTCCCCGCTGATCACTGGTTGGTTTCCAGCACGACGAAATCGCCGTGCACTGCGATGGCCGCGGCGCTGCTGCTCAAGCCGCAGGTGAAATCGTTATCCGAATCCGTGACCGTCGAATGGAAACGCGTTGTCACGTTGATGACCGCGTTGGCCGCATGATCGCGGGCGCCGGCGCGCAGCTTGCGCAGCGCTTCGCCAAGTGCGTTGCGGCAGGCCCGGTCGCCGTCGTTCGTGCCGCGTGCGATCCGCACCGAGTACGACACGTCGCCGAGCTGCTTCTGCACGGCCGGATGCGTCTGCGTGCCGAAGTACACCGCGACGTTCGACGGATCGGCGCTCGTGGTGACGGGTCCCGCGCCGCGGTGCAGCGGCGCTCCCGGTGCGGCCTCGAGCGTGCCGGGTTGCGCGAGCGCACCTTGCAGCGGCACGGTCCGCACTTCGGTCGAGCATGCCGCGAGTGCGAGCGTAGCGGCCATCAACGTGCCCACGAACAGAGTGTGTTTCAAGCTGGTTTCCCTCATTGTTGTTACGGTCCTCAGAAACATCATGCGCGTTGCCACGCGCGAAACATCAGGCTCGCGCAACTTCCCCCGAACCCGAACGAAACCGACATCGCCGTGCGCAGCTTTGCATCGCGCGAGGTCTGCACTAGCGGCAGATCGCTCGTGGCCGGATCGGGCGATGCGATCGCACCCGTTCCCGCAATGAAGCCGTCGCGCAGCATCAGCAGCGTGTAGATCGCTTCGTGCGCGCCGCATGCGCCGAGCGGATGCCCCGTCATGCCCTTCGTCGACGAAAACTGCGGCACATGTTGACCGAATACCTCGGCAAGCGCCCGCAGTTCTTCGACGTCGCCGAGCGGCGTGGATGGCGCGTGCGTGTTCACGTAGTCCGGCCCTTCGCGTGCGTCGTCGAGCGCCGCGCGCATCGCGCGCGCGATGCCCGGCGCCTGCGGCGTGACCATGCCCGCGCCGTCGGTGGCATGGCCGAAACCCGTCAGCTCCGCGTGGATCCGCGCGCCGCGCGCGAGCGCATGGTCGAGCGATTCGAGCACCAGCACGCCGGCGCCCGACGCGATCACGAAGCCGTCGCGCGCGACGTCGTACGGCCGCGATGCGCTGGCGGGCGTGTCGTTGAAGCGCCGCGACAACGCGCCCATCGCGTCGAACATCAGCGTCATGTTGTCGTGCAGTGCTTCGCTGCCACCGGCGAGCACGATCTGCTGGCGCCCGGTCTGGATCAGCTGCATTGCCTGGCCGATCGCGAGCGTCGACGTCGTGCACGCCGACGACGGCGAATAGCTGATGCCTTCGATGCCGAACACCTGAGCGACGTTCGCCGACGCGGTACTGCTCATCGCCTGCGGCACGGTGTACGGCGGCACGCGGTCGACGCCGCGCGTGTTCGCGAGCGCTACTGCCGCGTCATACGCGGACATCGTGCCGACACCCGAGCCGATCACTGCGCCCGCGGCCGGCGTACGCAATTGCGCCGCGTCGAGCCCGGCATCGGCGAGCGCGCTGTGCGCCGCATGGCACGCGAAGCGCGCGGTGTCGCCCATGAAGCGTTCGAGCTTGCGGTCGAACGGCGTTTCGTTCGCGACGGATGCCACGCCCGCCACCTGGCTCGCGAAGCCGCGTGCGCGCCACGCATCGATGTGCGTGACCGCGCTCGTGCCGTCGCGCAATCGTGCCGATACCGCGTCGAGCGTATTGCCGAGACAGGACACGATGCCCATTCCCGTCACGACCACGCGCTGCAACGCGCGCGGCTCGCCGCGGTGCATGTCGATCCACACGCTCATGCGGCGCGCCGGAAGATCAGCGACGTGTTGACGCCGCCGAACGCGAAGTTGTTGCTCATCACATATTCGGCGTCGATCCGGCGGCCGTCGCCGCCGATGTAGTCGAGTGGCGCGCAGGCCGGGTCGACGTCGGTCAGGTTCAGCGTCGGCGCGAACCAGTTGCGCTTCATCATCTCGATCGTCCACCACGCCTCGATCGCGCCGCACGCGCCGAGCGTGTGGCCGATGTAGCTCTTCAACGAGCTGATCGGCATGCGTTTGCCGAACACCTGTGCGGTCGCGCGGCTCTCGGCAACATCGCCAAGATCGGTCGACGTGCCGTGCGCATTCACGTATTCGATCGCATTGGCGTCGAGTTGCGCGTCCGACAGCGCCAACTGCATCGCGAGCGCCATCGTTTCGGCGGTGGGCTGCGTCATGTGCGCGCCATCCGAGTTGCAGCCGAAGCCGACGATTTCCGCGTGGATCCGCGCGCCGCGCGCGACCGCGTGTTCGTATTCCTCGAGCACCAGCGTCGCCGCGCCTTCGCCGACGACGAGCCCGTCGCGCGCCTTGTCGAACGGACGCGGCGTCAGGTGCGGATCGTCGTTGCGCGTGCTCGTCGCGTACAACGTGTCGAACACCGCGACCGCCGGCCCCGACAGTTCCTCGGCGCCGCCTGCTAGCATCATCGTCTGCTTGCCGTATGCGATGGTCTCGTACGCGTAGCCGATCGCCTGGCTGCCTGATGCGCACGCGCACGACGTGGGCACGATGCGGCCTTTCAGGTCCCAGAACAGGCCCACGTTGACGGCCGTGGTGTGCGGCATCATCTGTACGTAGCTGTTCGACGTGACGTCGCCCATCAGGCCGGTGTCGAGCATCTTGCCGAACGCGCGGATCGGCTCCACCGAACCCGACGACGAACCGTACGCAACGCCCATGCGCCCATCGGCGATCGATGCGTCGGTCGCGAGGCCCGCATCGGCGAGCGCCATTTCGCTCGCGCGCACCGCGTACATCGAAACCGGCCCCATCGAACGCAGCTTCTTGCGCGGATAATGCGCGGGCTGCGTGAAGCCGGGCAGCGGACACGCGAGGCGCGTGTGCAGCGACTGATAGAAGTCCCATTCGTCGATGCGCTTTACCGCGTTGCGCTTCAGATGCAGCGCGCACTCGATGTCGGGCCAGTTGTCGCCGAGCGCGGTGACGCCGCCCATGCCGGTAATGACGACGCGCTTCATCACACCATCCCGCCGTTCACGCCGATCACCTGGCGCGTCACGTACGACGCGGCGTCGGACATCAGGAAGCTCACGACCGCCGCGACTTCCGCGGGCTGGCCCACGCGGTTCATCGGCACGGCCTTCAGTGCGTGTTCGAGCGGCACGTCGTCGAGCATGCCGGTTTCGATCAGGCCGGGCGCGACGCTGTTGACGGTGATGTTGCGCGTCGCGAGTTCGACGGCGAGTGCCTTGGTCGCGCCGATCAGGCCGGCTTTCGCGGCGCTGTAGTTCACCTGGCCGCGATTGCCGGTCACGCCCGACACCGATGCGACCGTGACGATGCGGCCGCCCTTGCGCGCGCGCACCATCGGCATCGTGAGCGGATGCACGACGTTGTAGAACGCGTCGAGACCGGTTTCGATCACCATGTCCCAGTCTTCGTCGGTGAGCGCGGGGAACGCCGCGTCGCGCGTCACGCCGGCGCAGCAGACGATGCCGTAGTACGCGCCGTGTGCGTCGACGTCGGCTTCGAGCGCGCTGCGGCACGCGGCGCGCTCGCGCACGTCGAACTGCAGCACGCTCGCGCTGCCGCCCTGCGCGACGATGCCGGCCTGCACGGCTTCCGCTTCGCTGCGGCTCGAGCGGCAATGCACGGTGACGGCGAAGCCGTCGGCGGCGAGGCGATACGCAATCGCGCGGCCGATGCCGCGGCTTGCGCCGGTGACGAGAACACGGCGGCTCATGACCTGAAACTCCCTTCGATGAATGACTGAAAATCGCGCGGCTGGAAGGCCTTGATGATCGCTTCGGCCCAGAGCTCGCGCTCAACCTCACCTTCGCCCTTCATGCACGTGATCGCGCATTCGTATGCGGCGGTGCCTTCGTCGGTGCGCAGCAGTTCTTTCGCGCTGATCTGCAGGCGCGCGCCCGCGGCGAACGCCGGCAGCGCCGCGCGATAGCGCTGCGAGCCGAGCAGCACGCCCGGCAACGCGTGGCCGCCCGCGCGAATCGCGAGCAGCCCGACGTGCGCGGCGATCGCCTGCGCCATCAGTTCGACGCCGATCCATGCGGGCATCGCGCCGTCTGCATCCGCATACCACGCGTGGGCATGCACGCGCGCGGTGGCCGCGATCGATTCACCGGTAAAGGCTGTGACCGCGTCGAGCAGCAGCATCGTGTCGCGATGCGGGATGATTTCCTCGATCGGCGGAAACGTGGCATCGGGCTGGCTGCGGTCGTTCATGCGCGATTCGTGGGCTGTGCCGAGGTCGGCGACGGCGGAGCAGTTGAGCGAAGTCATCCTTATATCACCGGCCGAGAATCAGGCTGACATTGCTGCCGCCGAACGCGAACGAATTGCTCATCGCGTACTGCGTGCCGTTGCCGCGCGCAAGGCGCCGCGTATCGGCGATCAGGTCCAGCGTGGGCAGCGTGGCGTCGGCGTCGCCGTCCCACAGATGGCGCGGCAGCGGGATGTCTTCACGGGTCAGCGCGAGATACGCGATGCCGAGTTCAGTGGCGCCCGCCGCGCCGAGCGTATGGCCGGTCAGCGGCTTGGTGCCGCTCGTCGAGACGCCGTCGGGGAACACGCGCGCCATCAGGTGCGCTTCCATCTGGTCGTTGCGCGGCGTCGCGGTGGCGTGCAGGTTCACGTAGCCGATCGCGGAGGGCGCGAGTTGCGCGTCGTCGAGCGCCGCGCGCAGCGCGAGTTCGCCGCCCATGCCTTGCGGGTCAGGCGCGGAGATGTGATGCGCGTCGCTCGATTCGCCGGCGCCCGCGAGCCACACGTCGCCTTCGTCGCGCGTCAGCAGGAAGACCGCGGCGCTTTCGCCGACGTTGATGCCGTGGCGATTGCGGCTCATCGGATTCATCCGCGTCGTGCTGGTCGATTCGAGCGACGAGAAGCCTTGAATCGTGAGCTCGCACAGCGAATCGACGCCGCCCGCGATCACCGCATCGCACAGCCCGAGCCGCAGCAGCCGGCGCGCGGACACGAACGCTTTCGCGCTCGACGTGCACGCGGTCGAGATCGTGAACGCGGGCCCCTGGATACCGAGCGCGGCCGCGGCGAACGGCGCGGCGGTGCCGATTTCCATCTGGCGGTAGTCGAACGCGGCGGGCATTGCGCCGCTCGCGGCACGCTCGAAGAGTGCGTCTTCGGCGGCGCTGATGCCTGACGTGCTGGTGCCGAGCACGATACCGATGCGCTGCGAACCGAAGCGTTCGCGTGCGGCGTCGATCTCGGGCTGGATCTGCGCGAGCGCGGCGAGCAGCAGCCGGTTGTTGCGGCAGTCGTAGCGCGTGAGCGATGCAGGCGGTGCGAGATCGAGCGGTGCAAGCGCACGGCCGACGAACGCTTCACCGCGCCGTGTCGACATCGGGCCCATGCCGGGCGCTTCGTGACGCTTCAATGCGTCGGCGATCGACGCGGTGTCGTCGCCGAGCGCGTTGATCATGCCGAGCGCGTGCAGGTAGACGCGGGTTGTGTTCATGCCGTTTCCTTCGTATGCAACGGCATCGGAATGCCGATCGGCGCAAGCAGCACCGCAATCGAAATACCGAGCGCGAGCGTTCCGCCGAAGCTCTTCAGCGCAGGCATCGAACTCATGCCGAGCATGCCGAACGACAGCAGCGTGGTGGCCGCCGACAGCAGCACACCGGTCCAGACCGCGCCAAGGTCGGCATGTTCGCGCTGCGCGCCTTCGCGCAGAAACACCGCGTAGTTCGCGCCGACGCCGAGCACCAGCATCAGCGCGAGCGAGTTGAACAGGTTGCATGGCACGCGCGCATAGCCGAACAGCGCGAGCGTGACGCCGACCGCGAGCAGCACCGGCAAAGCGACCGCGATGCCGCCGCGCACGCCGTAGCGCACCATCAGCAGGATCAGCACGAGCAGCAACGCTCCGGCGAGCCACAGGCCGCTGTCGACGCGATACGCACCGAACAGCTTCGACACGCTCGCGGCCTTGTCGACGAAGCTCACGCCGGGCAACGTAGCGGCCAGCGCGACGAGCACCGGTTCGTTCACGGGCGTCACGCGTTGTGGCATCACGACGGCCGCATACACCGGCGTCGCGACCTCGACCTGGCCGAGCCACAGATGCCGGAACGGTTGCGACCACGGCGCGGCGAGCCAGCGCCCGACGCTCAGCGTGCGATTCGCCGACTGCGCGGATGCCGCGAGCCACGCATCGGCGACGTTGTCGCGAAAGCCCGCGTCGACCAGCAGCTTGCGCAGTGCCGCCCGGTCGTTGAACACATGCGTATCGAGCAGCGCGCGATTGGCGTGCTGCCGCGCGGCCGACGGCACGAACGACGTGACCGATTGCCAGCCTGCGATCTGCGTGGCGCTGTTGCCGGTGAGCGCCTCGAGCTTCGCGCCGAGCGCTTCCGCGCGTTGCAGCACCGTCTCTTCCGAGTCGCCGCGTACGACGAAGAACTGTGCGTCGTTGTCTACGCCGACGGCGCGCGTGATGCGCTGCTCCTGCGCAACGAGCGAAGGGTCGCGATGGATCAGCAGGTGGATGTCGTCGTCGCTTTTCAGCATCAGCCAGCCGGGCGCCGCGACGATCACGAGCAGCACGGCGAGCCACACTGCGCGCTTGCCGCCGATCGCGCGCTGCCATTTCGCGAGCAGTTGCGCCGCGGCGGCGAAGAGCCATTGCGGACGACGTACGGGTGCGCGCGTGAGCAGCGCGGGCAGCAGCCACAGCACGGACGCGAACGCGACCGAAATGCCGACCATCGCGAAGCACGCGATCTGCTTCAGCGCGGGGAACGGCACCCACGCGAGGATCGCGTAGCCGAGCAGGCTGGTCGCGAGCGCGACGCTCAATGCGGGCGTGACTGCGCGCGCGCCTTGTTTCGCGTCCCATGCGTTGCTACCCGCGCCGTTCGCGTTTGCATCACCGTGACTCGCGCCGAGATACACGACGAAGTACTGGATCGAGTAGTCGACCGCTTCGCCGATCAGGCTCGCGCCGAACACGAGCGTGAGCAGATGCAGCTTGCCGAACACGAGCATCGTCGCGGCGAGCGCGCACAGGATGCCGATCGCCGTCGACACGAAACCGAGCACGAGCAGCCGCGGCGAGCGGAAGATCCACAGCATCAGGAACGCGACGCCGACGAGCGACACGATGCCGATCCGGTGTACATCGCGCTCCGATTCGCTGCGCGCTGCTTCGCCATAGAACACGGCGCCGGTGCGCGCGAGCGTGACGTCGGGGAAGCTATGCTTCAGTTGCGCTTCCGCATGAGCGGTAGCGGCGAGCACCGCGCGCTGCGTGCCGGATTCGTACGCGGAGCCCGGCAGGGTCGCGACGACGAGCACGCTGGTGGTGCTGCCCGTATGCGCGACGAGGAGGTTGTCTTCGATCGACAGGTTCGAGGTGGCGAGCGGCAGGCCCGCGAGCCAGTGCTCGAGCCAGCCGAACGGATCGTCGGCGAGCGGTGTCGACAGACCGCCGCCGGGCGGCGCGTACAGGTGTTGCAGCACCGCGTCGTGCAGCGCGTTCGGCCCGCGCGCGATCACTGCGCGATCCGCGGGCGTCAGCAGGCCGAAGCGATAGGGCAGATAGACGCTGCCGATCTGCGACAGGTCAAACGGCGGCAACTGCGCGGTCACCGAACGGAACGCATGGCTCGCGGCAAGCGTTGCGCCGAGTTGCGCCGCCGCGGCTTTCGCGTGCGCGTCGCTGTCGCTCGATACGAGATACACGGTACGATCGCCGAGCGCGGCGGCGAGGCGCTCGACCGCGAGATCGGCGACCGGGTCGGCTTCGGTGGCGGGCAGCAGCGCGAGCAGGTTGGTCTGCAATGGCGACGTCGCGGCGAAGCGCCACGCGCAGTACAGCGCCGCGACGAGCGCGAGCAGCAGCCACGCGGCGAGCACGCCGCGCGCTGGCTTCACCGGTCGCGACTGCAGCGCGTCCACTAGTGCGCTCCGAACAACGCCGCTTCGGCGGGAGTCAACGTGGTGACGGCGCTGGTGCCTTCGAAGCTCAATGCCGTCGCATCGCCATTCGCGAGTGTGACGAGCAGCGTTTGCAGATACGTGCCGCCGCTCATCTGCAGCGACTTGATCGACTGCGCGAGCTGCGGCTGGTTCGGCGTCAGCAGCATGTGCCAGCGCGACGGCGTGCCGTCCGCATGCACGTCGAACTGCGAGTAGAGCGCGGACAGATCGCCCGACAGCATGTCGCGCATCAGCTTCGCGGCGGTCTGCGCGCTGCGAGCGCCTTGCGGGTTTGCCGTGGCACCCGGTTGGCCATCAGGGCCGAGCTGGCGCACACCCGCATCGGTGATCACGTAGGTCGCCTTGTACGGCGTGTCGAGTTGCCAGATCACGCCGCGTTCGCGATAGAACAGCAGCGAGCCGTGGCTCACGAGCGGCGCTTTCATCGCGGCGAGCGTGCGCGTCTGGATGAACTGTGCGCGGATGCCGGACTGCTGGCCGAGATGCGCGGCGATCTGCGAGACGAGCGTCGTGCTGGCGCTGGACGATGCGGCGACGGGGGCGGCGGTCTGCGTGCCCTCGGCCCACGCGGCGTGACGCGGCGTGAGCGCAATCGCAATTGCAATCGCGCTCGCACCGCAGAATGGCACGAGCCTGGTCGCAACACGCATGCGCATATTCACTCGGCCCATGCACGCTCCAGCTTCTCGAGCACGATGGGCGGCGACACGAACTGCAACTCCTGGTTCGATGCCTTCACGGCCACCTGCAGCGTGTAGCCTTTCGTGAGCCGCGTGCCGGTGGCCTCGTCGAAGATCTCGTAGCCTATCTTCAGGCGGTTCTCGTATTCGAGCAGTTTCGTGCGGACGTCGAGAATCTGGCCGTAGACGGCCGGGCGCACGTATTTCAGATGCACTTCGACCACTGGCCACAGGAAGCCGGACGCCTGCATCTCGCGATAGTCGTAATCGAACTTTCGCAGCAGCGCCGCGCGGCCGATCTCGAAGTACTTCAGGTAGTGGCCGTGCCAGCAGACGTTCATCGCGTCGACGTCATGGAACGGCACTTCCACTTTCGCGCTCGCGGTCAGGGTCTTCTGCGTGTCAGTCATCGCGCGTGCCTCCACTGGGACGCGCCCAGAAATCGAAAAAATTGAACCATTGGTACGGCGCCTTGCGGCAGTAGTGTTCGAGACGCGCCGCGTAACGCTGCGCCCACGCCGCGATATGTTGCGTGCGCTCGCGGCGCGGCAGTTCGATGCGCTCGGCGAACGGCTCGAAGTAGAGGCGATAGGTGCCGCGTTCCTTCAGGCAGAAGAACAGGTACACCGGGCAGCCGAGGGCGTGCGCGAGCACGTACGGGCCTTGTGCGAACGGCGCGGGCGAGCCGAGAAAATGCGCATCGGTGGTGCGGCCCGATTCGTGCGCGGGCGTGCGATCGCCGACGATCACGAGCAGCTCGCCGTTCTCGACGCGCTCCTGCATCATCATCGAGGTCGCCGGACCGAAGTCGCTGACGTGCACGAGGTGCTCGGCGAAGCGGTCGTCAGCGGATGCCAGCACGCTGTTGAAGCGCTGCGCGTGCTCGGTGTAGACGATCGCGGTCACCTTCGTCTGCGCGCCGCGCACCGCGAGCGCGCGCGCCATCTCCAGGTTGCCGAGGTGCGAGCCGATCACGAGCGCGCCGCGTCCGCTTGCGAGCAGCGCATCGAGCGGTGCGGCATCGTCGAAGTCGACGTCGTGCTCTGTCACGTGGCCAGACCATGCGGCGAGCTTGTCGAAGCCCGACTGCGCGAACGCCAGCATGTGGCGATACGCGCTGAACCAGCCGGGGCGCGGCGTATCGGATGCGGGTGTCGCAGCATCGAGCTGTGCGAAATACAGCTTCGACGCAGTGCGCGCCGCACGGCCCGTCACGAGGAAGTACGCGACGATCGGATGCAGCCACAGCGCGGTGAAGCGCGGCCCGAACAGCTTGCAGCTCAATGCGAGCGACAGCATGCCGAGCCGGCTGCCGCGCTCGGCCATGCGCCACCAGTGTTTTTCCTGGGCATTGACCTTGTTGCAACCCGTTGCGCGTGGCATGAACTTGTGCGCGATCAAAAGCGGCGAGCGCAACAGCATGCCGAAGAAGAGCCGGGTGTGGCTGCGGCTGATGCGGAGGTTGTCCCACAGCACGTCGAAATGAGAAATGCCGTCGGTCGCGTAGGTAACGCGCGTCGGCAGTGCGACGAACGCGACGCGCTGCCAGTAGAGGCGCACGAGAATCTCGATGTCGAAGTCCATGCGCGTGGGCAGCGTCACGCTGTCGATCAGCGCGCACGCGAGATCGAGCGGATAGATGCGGAAGCCGCACATCGAGTCGCGGATCTCGAACGACAGCGTCTCGATCCACACCCACACGTGCGTCGCATAGCGGCCGTAGAGCCGCGACTTCGGCACGCTGTCGTCGTAGACCGGCTGGCCGAGAATCAACGCGCGCGGCGCGGCCCCGGCTGCGGCGACGAAGCGCGGCACGTCGGCGGCATCGTGCTGACCGTCCGCGTCGATCTGCAGTGCGTGCGTGTAGCCGGCATCGTGCGCGGCGCGAAGGCCAGTCATCACCGCCGCGCCCTTGCCGCCGTTCACCGGGCGACGCAGCAGCGTCATGCGGCCCACGTACTGCTGCGCGAGTTCGGCGAGCACTGCCTGCGTCGGTGCATCGCTGCCATCGTCGACGACGATGACCGGCAGCTCGTGCACGGCGAGATTCGCGATGGTCGCGCCGATCGCGTCCTTGTGGTTGTAGATCGGAATGACGATGCAGGCAGCGAAGCTCATGCCTGGTCTCCGTACACGATCACGCCCGATGCGCTGTCCCGCTCGCCGAGCCGGTACGCAAAGCGCACGCGCCGCTCGCTCGCATCGTGCGTCATCGCGAGCGACAGCAGCGCGCCGGGCGGCACGGGCGCGGTGAACTTCAGGCGATCGATGGACCTGACCTCGCGTAGATGCGGAATGTGTTCGCTCGCGAGGCGGATCGCCCAGTCGATCTGCACGACGCCGGGCAGGATCGCGAGCCCGGGGAAGTGGCCGTCGAAATGCGCGAGCGAAGGCGGCACGCGCAGGTCGTAGCGCAACTGGTCGCCGCACTGGCTCGCCGCGAGCACTTCGACGCCGTAGCGTCCCGCCCACAGCGCTTCGTGCGGCGCGCTCATCGCTGCTCCGCCCGGGCCGCGCGGGCCGCCCTCGGCAGCATCACCAGATGGCGCCAGCCGAGTTCGCCGACCAGCAGCGCGCCGATCAGCACATACGCGATCGCGCCGTTGTACAGCGACCAGTCCTCGCGTGGCCAGCACAACGCGGTGTACACGGAGAACGCGCCGTTCAGCACGAAGAAGCCGCACCATACCTGCGTGACGCGGCGCGTGTAGCGGATCACGTGCGGCGGCGGATCGGGCATCGTGATGCGCGCGAATTTTTCGACCATCGACGGGCCGCGCACGAGCGTCGCGCCGAACGCGACGAGCAGTCCGAGATTGACGAGCGACGGATAAAGACGCAGCAGCATTTCGCTGCCGGTCAGCACGATCGCGACGGAGGCGGCGTTGAGCAGCGCGGCGACGCACCAGTCGACCGCGGTCAGCCGGCGCAGCGAAGCGGCGACCGTGCCGGTGCCGCCCCAGCGCTGCAGCCACAGCAGCGCGAACAGCAGGCAACCGACCACACGCGGATTGTCCCAATGCCACGCGCACAGGATCACGAGCGGATACGCGAGCTTCGCGGCGATCCGCAGTCCGGTTCGCAGCCAGCCCATCAGCCCGACGCCTGGCGTGGCGGCAAGCGCATCGTCAACCGTGCCTGTCGCGATCGGCGCGGCGGCCGCGGCCGTTTCCCGTTCGTACGGCGAAAGCGGCATCAACCTTGCGCCGCGAGCAGCGACTCGATTGCGGCGATCACGTCGCCGACCGTGCGGACCGACTTGAACTCCTCCGGCTTGATGCGCCTGCCCGTCATTTCCTGCAGCTTGATCGCGAGATCGACCGCGTCGATGCTGTCGAGATCGAGTTCTTCGAACAGATGGGCCTCGGGCGTCACACGCTCGGGTTCAATGGCGAAGTTCTCTTTGAAGATGGCGCGGATGCGCTCAAGAATCTCTGCCTCGGTCACGATTTAATCCCCTTTACTGACAACTGCATCCGCTGCGCCACCGGCGGCGCCGGCGGCCTGACCGCGGCTCGCGATCAGCGCGGCGAGCGAATCGATCGAACGGAAGTATTCGCGGACGTTCGGGTCGTCCGGACTGATGGTCAACTGATATTGCCTGCGCAGCACGATGCCGATCTCGAGCGCGTCGATCGAATCGAGACCGATGCCGTCGCTGTCGAAGAGCGGCGCATCGTCGGCGATGTCGGCGGGCGTCAGATGCTCCAGATCGAATGCGTCGATCAGGAGCTGCTTAAGTTCCAGTTTTAAAGAATCCATGGTCGAACAGGTGCTGGGTGATGTGCTCTTCGATCGCGCTCGTCACGCTGCGCGCGGCAAGCGCGGGCGCGGCGCCGTGCGCGGCGAGATCGTCGGCCGCGATGGGACCGAGTACGTCCACGGTTATGCGGAATGGTCGCGCCGGAATGTCGTGCCAGCGCATCTGCTTGGTGAACGCCGGCGGATCGCAGTGCATCAGCACCGGCACGATCGGCACGCCGGCCTTCAGCGCGACGTAGGCAAAGCCGCGCGAAAACGCATGCAGACGGTTCGGCGCCGGACTGCGCGAGCCTTCGGGGAAGATGATCATCGTGTAGCCGCGCGCGAGCTGCTTCGCGCAGTCTTCGACGAGGCCGACCGGATCGGCATTGCTCACGTATTCGGCCGCGCGCACGATGCCCCAGAAGCACGGATTGCCCCAATGCTTGTTCTTCACGACGCAGCAGGCGTTCGGCATCAGCGACAGCAGCACCATCACGTCGAGATACGTCGGGTGATTCGCGACGACGATCGATGCACCGCTCGCGCGCAGTTGCGCCGCGCCGCGCGTGTCGAGCTCCATCACGCCGATGCGCCGCAGCACCGCGACGAGCGCGCGGAAAAAGTGGTGGATGATCAGCGTGACCGCGCGTTGCCGCGATGCGCGATGCGGCCACAACTGCGCGAGCGGGAACGCGACGATCGAAAACAGCACGCCACACGTGCCGAACACGACGAAGCTCATGCCGGTCGCGAACCAGCGCCAGCAGTAGTCAAGCCGCGTCGCCATGCCACCTCCAGTGCCACGCGTTGCCATTGCTCTGCCAGCTCGACTGGCCCCGGTTATCGAGGCAGTGCGCGAGCGCCGCGGCCTGGGTAGCGAAGCTTCGAGCGCCGGCGGGTTCGTTGTGCGCGACCGAGCAGCTGAGTTCGCATTGCGGGCTCGTCGCGTCGAGCAGGATCGCGAGCGCGCCGCCTTCCACTTCGTCGTTCACCGGGCCATAGAGCGGGTCGGCGGGTTCGTCCGCGTAGACGACGAGGACGGGCGCGGACGGCGCGTCCGTGTATTGCGCATGCGCCTCGAGGAGCGCATAGCCGAGCGTTTCGGCACCCGCGGAAATGGCGCTTGCCGCCGAGCGGTCGCCGCGCGCAATGCCGAACATGCCCGACATCGCGTTCAGCACGGACAGGCTGAACGCGTTCGGCGACACGGGCTCGGACGCGGCGATTGCGTGCAGGATGTCGGTGGTGCGGCGCAGTTCGCCGTGACGCGACGCGAATACCATCCGGACCGCGTCGCGACCTGCGGCGCAGTCGTGCGCGACCTTCAGCGCCATCCGCGACAGCGAGCTCAGACGGCGACGCACCATCGGGTCGATGAAGCTGATATCCGGCGCGGTTGGCGATGTAGCGGACCAGAAAGACCAGCGAGCCACCGGCATGGTCCAGTGCAGATTGGGCATATCGGTATTCGCAAAATAAAAAATGGCTGGCGCGTCGATAAATCGGCCGGCTTCGGCGCGAAATAGCCGCGCACGGACGATTGACCGGGCGGATTTACCGCGATTCGGATACGCACGTTTAACGGCAGCCGGCGCGAGATTTTTAACGCTGCCGGCAAATCGACGGCCGGTATGCCCTCGGCATGTCATATGCCGGTGAACCGGTCTATTTGTCCATCGCTGTTCGACAGCGCGGGCAAATCATACTGAATATTACCGGTTAAATCAGCCCGAAATGATGCCTGGTTCAAATGCGTGTCGCCAGCGCGACGACGAATGTCAAATCCGCATTGACGAAAATTCCGCTCTGCCTATAACGCTGCGATCCCAAACTCTGGTGCGTGCGCGGGCTGGAAAGCATCCCGTAATGTGACGAAGCGCAACTCCTGCCGGTGAGCCGCTTCGGCGATGCCCGGCAATACCGATAGCAGAACCGGACGGCCGTCGTTCGATCGCGCCGCATTGCCGTCGTGCAGCAGCAGGATGTCGCGCGGAGCGAGATCGCGAAGCAGGCGGGCCTGCACCACGCGCGGATCGGATTCGCGCGTATCGAAGCCGCGCCTGGTCCACGCGACGAGGCGCAGATCAAGCTTTTGCAGCACGGGTTCGAGCATCACGTTGCGCAAGCCGGCCGGCGCACGGAAAAACGCTGGACACTGTCCGGTCAGCGCGGTGAGCGTGCGCTGCGCATCGTCGACTTCGCGCGCGAGCGCGAGCGGCCCGCGTACCGAGAACGTGTGCCGGTGACGCTGCGAGTGGTTTTCCACCGCGTGGCCGCGCGCGGCGATCTCGCGCGTGAGCGCCGGGTGGCGCAGCGCGCATTCGCCGATGCAGAAGAAGGTCGCGCGGATGCCGTGCGCGTCGAGCAGATCGAGCACCCGCGGCGTCACGTCGGGGTCGGGTCCGTCGTCGACCGTGAGCGCGATCGAGCGCGCGTTGCCCGGCAGGTCGGGCAGCCGCGTCCAGTTCGGGCCGAGCATCGACGAGCGCGGCAGCAGGCCGGGAATCGTGACCGCGGCGTGATTGGCGAACGTGCCGGCGAGCCACCATGGCCACGTGGCCGGCTCGAGCGCGCAGCCGAGCAGGGCGGCCGCATGCCAGGCTGTCGACAGCGTGAGCGCGGCCGGATAGCCCTTCACGGGCCAGCGGCGCTCGCCCGGATCGAAGCCGGTGCAGGCGGAGGTGTGGGGGGCCGTCATGTCGTTGCTTCCGCTTCCTTGCTTTGCTTCGATGCGTTTCCCTGACCGTGTGCCATGTAACGCGGATGGCCGCGCATGGCCGGGTATAGCCTTACCTGGCAGCGTGAACGTAACGTGAACGCAGCTCTCGCACCGATTTGCAGAAATGCAATTCTAGTGGATGTGGGGCGAGGCGGGGGGGAGGGATGCCAGGGCAATCGCATTAGGAAGTCGTTTACTGGCGGGCTTGGGCAGGTTAGTGGTTGTAAACAAAGGGCGAAGCGTCGTTTACTCTCGATTTTTGG
>NZ_QQOA01000032.1 GCF_003443895.1 Paraburkholderia phosphatilytica
GGCGCGCACTGTCTGGCTGCGAGTTGCTGAGAGCAATTGCTCGCGCTCAAGCGCCGTCAGATTCATCTTTTCCATGCATTTCATTGAATACCACATCGGGTGCCTTTTCAATGACGCAATGGACTAGAGGGGAAAAATGCCAAGCACGACGCACGCGAGAGTCATCACGAGCGACGCGCCAAATAACAGCGGAAACGTGAATTTCTGGTGATCGGCGAGATCGATGCCCGTCAGGCCGCAGACCAGAAACGTGGCCGGCGTGAGCGGGCTCACCGGAAAGCCGGTCGTCATCTGGCCGAGCAGCGCGGCCTGGCCGATCTTCACCGCGGGAATGCCGAGGTGCGACGCGATCTCGGCGATGACCGGCAGTACACCGAAATAAAACGAGTCCGGATCGAACAGCAGGCTCAACGGCATCGACAGCACGCCGAGCGCCACCGGAATATGCGGCGCCATCGAAACCGGCACGAAGCCGACCGCCGTCTGCGCCATCGCCTTCAGCATGCCGCTGCCCTGCATGATGCCGGTGAACACGCCGGCCGCGAGCAGGATGCCCGCCATCATCAGCGCGGCGCGCGCGTGCGCGTCGATGCGCTTGCGCTGCATCTCGACATCCGGGTAGTTGACGAGCAGTGCGATGCACAGCCCGACCATGAACATCAGCGCGGGCGGCACCTGCTCGCCGAGCGCGACCATCGAGCCGAGCACGATCACCGTCAGCACGATGTTGAACCAGAAGTTGCGCGGGCGGCGCAGCGCTTTTTCCTCGTCGGTCAGCACGCGTTCGGGCATCGGAATCGAACCGTTCGCGCCCGTCAGCCCGAGCCGCTTTTCTTCGCGGCGGCCAAGCCAGTACGCGGCGCCGAACACGAACACGAGCCCGATCAGTTGCACCGGAATCAGCGGATTGAAGAGCGCGGGCACCGGCAGATGCAGCGACGCGGACGCGCGGATCATTGGGCCCGTCCACGGCAGGAAGTTGATGCCCGCCGCCATCGACGCCGCCGCGGCCAGCACGCGCCGGTCCATGCCGAGGCGGTCGTAGAGCGGCAGCATCGCCGGGATCGTGACGAGGAAGCAGACCGCGCCCGAACCGTCGAGGTGAATCAGCAGCGCGAGCAGCGTGGTGCCGATCACGATGCGCGTGGGGCGCGTGCCGACGGTGCGCAGGATGCGGTCGATGATCGGATCGAGCGTGCCCGCGTCCGTGATCGTGCCGAAGTAGAGGATCGCGAATACGAACATGCCGACCACGGGCGCGAGGCTCTTCAGCCCGTCGATCACGAATTTGCCGGTATGCAGACCGAATCCGCCGACGAGCGACGCCGCGACCGGCACGACGATCAGCGCGACGAGCGGCGACATGCGCTTCGACAGAATGGCGGCGAGCAGTACGACGATGGTGGCGAGGCCAAGGAGCGGCAGCACGATGGATGTCTCCAGTCTTGTGTTTTGATGCTGTCGAGCGTAATTTCGGTCTATCGATAACACAATTGAAACGATTTCATCGCAGCAATTACAGTTAATGATCGATCTCAACCTGCGGGAGATTCGCGCGTTCGTTGCAGTGGCGCAGACCGGCAGCTTCACGCGGGCCGCCACGCGCCTGCATCTGTCGCAACCGGCCCTCACGGTGCAGATTCGCCGGCTCGAGGAGCTGATCGGCACCCGCCTCTTCGATCGCAACAGCCGTAGCGTCGCACTGACTGCGGCCGGGCGGGAGCTATTACCGCTTTTGCAGAAATCTCTGTACGATATGGAGAACGTGCTGCATGACGCGCGAGCACTTGGCGATGGGTCGAGCGGAAAACTCCGCATCGCATGCCTGCCGTCGTTCGCTTCGAGCGTTCTGCCGGACTGCATCCGGTCGTTTGCGCGCACGCTGCCGGGCGTCACGTTCGAGATCCGCGACGTGGTGGCGAGCGTCGTCAATCAGCTGGTGCGAAACGAGGATGTCGACCTGGGCGTGACGGGCGGCGAGGTGGACGACCCGGCGCTCGACGTGCTGATCGCCGGCACCGACCAGCTCTGCGTGGTCTGCCCGCGCGGGCATCCGCTCGCGAAGCCGCGCAAGGTCAAGCTCGCGGACATCGTGCGCTACCCGCTCGTGCTGACCGCGGCGGGCACCAGCGTGCGCGCCGTGGTGGACCGCGCCCTGGCCGACGCGGACGTCGAGCCCACGCTGACGTGCGAACCCACTTACATGATGACCGCGGTCGCGATGGTCCGTGCCGGGCTGGGCGTGACCGTGCTGCCGGGCTCAGCGCGCGAGGTCCATGCGGAACCGCATCTCGTCGCGCGACCGATCGACGACGCACGCTTCACGCGGCCCATCGCGCTCGTGAAGCGGCACGGCCGGTCACTGTCGAAGGCCGCCAGTGCGTTCGTCGACGTGGTCGCGCGGCAACTTGGACAGGCCACGCCCGACCGATCGCACACATCCCGCATTGGCCGCGAAAGTCACAAGACTGCATTGCGGCCAATAAAATCAATCCGCCTGGAATAAACCCATCGACGATGGCGTTCGCCACTTGTCGCCTGCCTTGTTGCCGGCTTTCGGGCATGTCCGTGCGCGCGCGGCAGCCCGCATCCTTTCAGCGAGAAAGCTTTGAGCGAGTCTCCGATTCAACCGCTGTGGGTCCGCGTCACCCACTGGATCAACGCCGTCGCGATCGTGCTGATGGCGATGAGCGGCTGGCAGGTCTACGACGCGTCGCCGATCTTTCCCGGGTTCACCTTCCCGCCGACGATCACGCTCGGTGGCTGGCTCGGCGGCGCGCTGCTGTGGCACTTCGCGGTGATGTACTTCCTCGTCGCGAACTTCGCCGTGTACGTCGTGCTGAATCTCGTGACCGGCCGCTGGCGCCGCAAGCTGTGGCCCGTCACGCCGCGCGCGGTGCTGCGCGATCTCGGCGCCGCGCTGCGCGGCTCGCTCAAACACGACGACCTGTCCCGCTACAACGCCGTGCAGAAGCTCGCGTACTTGCTAGTGATCGCCGACATCGTGCTGGTGGTGCTGTCGGGCCTCGCAGTGTGGAAATCCGTGCAGTTTCCGCTGCTGCGCACGCTGATGGGCGGCTACGACAACGCGCGCGTCGTGCATTTCTGCGCGATGAGCGTGCTGGTCGCGTTCTTCGCCGTGCACGTCGCGATGGTCGCGATCGTGCCGCGCTCGTTGCTCACCATGATTCGCGGACGCTAAACCGATGAGCCTTCGAAACCGCCTGCAACGCGCCGACGCCGACCTTATCGTCAAGGACGCCCAGCGCGAACTGAAAAGCCCCGCGCGCCGCCTGCTCGGCCGGCGCATCCTGTCGCTCGGCGGCCTCGTAATGCTTTCGGGCTGCGACCTCACGAACGACAAGTCCGTCGATACGATGCTGCGTCGCATGTCGCGTTTCAACGACGACGTGCAGGCGCTGCTGTTCGATCCGAACGCGATGGCGCCCACCTACCCCGAGTCGATGCTCACGCGGCCGTTCCCGTTCAACGCTTACTACGACATCGACGACGTGCCGGAAGTGGACCCCGCGACGTACCAGTTGACCGTCGGCGGACTCGCGAAGGGCAAGCGCGTGTGGCATCTGGAAGAACTGCGCGCGTTGCCGCAGGAAAGCCAGATCACGCGGCATATCTGTGTGGAAGGCTGGAGCGCGATCGGCCATTGGGGCGGCGTGCGCTTCTCCGACTTTTTACGGCGCTCGGGTGCGGACACCACCGCGAAGTACGTGTCGCTGCATTGTGCGGACAACTACTGGACGAGCATCGACATGCCCACCGCGCTGCACGCGCAGACGCTCCTCACGCTGACCTACGACGGCGCCGTGCTGCCGCCGAAATACGGCTTTCCGATGAAGCTGCGGATGCCGACCAAGCTGGGCTACAAGAACCCGAAACACATCGTCGCGATCACCGTGACGAACGACTACCCCGGCGGCTATTGGGAGAACCAGGGCTACAACTGGTTCGGCGGGTCCTGAGCGTCGCCGGCTCAACGGGCATCGGGCCGGTACGGCCGATCATTTCCCATTCTCTTCCGGAGCTGCCATGAGTCATCGATTCACCCTGGGCGCGGGCGCGCTGCTGCTTGCCGCCTCGAGCGTCGCGTTCGCGCAGACACCCGCCGCGAAACCCGAGCGCATTCGCGGCGAAGTCGTTTCGCTGGACGGCAATACGCTGAAGGTGCATCGCCGCAGCGGCGACACCGTCGACATCGCACTCGCGCCGAACGCCACGATCTCCGCCGTGAAGGCGCTGCAGCTGAGCGATGTGAAGCAAGGCGAATTCATCGGCACCGCCGCGACGACGGGCGCCGACGGCAAGCTGACCGCGACCGAAGTGGTGGTGTTTCCGGAAGCCGCGCGCGGCACCGGCGAAGGTCACTACGCGTGGGACCTCGGGCCGAACAGCAGCATGACCAATGCGAACGTGGACAGCATCGTGCAGGGCACGTCGGGACGCGATCTGAAGCTGTCGTACAAGGGCGGCAACAACACGGTGACGGTCCCCGCGAATGTGCCGATCGTGACGTTCATCCCCGCTGCCCGTTCGGATCTGGTTGCGGGCAAGAAGGTGTTCGTGGTCGCGACGCATCCCACGCAGGGCACGTTCGAAGGGCAGCGCGTGGTGGTCGAGAAGGATGGCGTTGCGCCGCCGATGTGAAGTTGAGGTCGATGTCGATGTGATGACGCGTGACCGTGCGGGCGGATGCTGGAACCGCACGGTCATCCGCCACCAGCGCACCACGCGCAACCGTGGCATCCTCCAGGTTCCCCGACACCGACGGTGACCTCCATGTCCACGACCCGTTTCGACGAACTCCCCGCCGCACTCCAGCAGATCCAGACCGCCCGCTCTTCGTGATGAAGCTCGACGTGAAGCCGCTCGTCACGGTCGGCGAAACGCCGGGATCGTTCCGCCGCATCGGCATCGTGCCGTCCGGCACCTTCACGGGAGAGCGGCTGTCGGGCAAGGTGCTCGACGGCGGCGCCGACTGGCAGGATGTGCGCAGCGACGGCAGCACGACGCTCGACGTGCGCCTCACGCTGGAAACCGACGACGGCGCCTATCTGACGATGGCGTATCGCGGCGTGCGGCATGGTCAAAAGGACGTGATGGAACGGCTCGCGCGCGGCGAAACCGTGGATCCATCCGAATACTATTTCCGCACCCTCGTCACGTTCGAAGCGCCGGTTGGCAAGTACGGCTGGCTGAATGGCATCGTCGCGGTTGCGACCGGTCACCGCTTCCCGGATGGCCCGGTGTACAGCGTGTTCGAAGTGCGATGAGAATGCGCGGCGTGACGCGATGCAAAGCATAAAGCGAGGTATGCCGCCCGCTCAGTCGACCATCGTGTCCGGTTCGATCGGCGAGGTCTCGACGGCGGTCTGGCGCCGCTGGTAGCCGGCCACGAACGTTTCGAACAGCTCGACCGGCAGCGGCCGCGCGAAGTAGAAACCCTGAAACGCGTGGCAGCCGGCGCGCACCAGAAAATCGCGCTGCGTTTCCGTCTCCACGCCTTCCGCGATCACGCCGAGGCCGAGCGTCTGCGCGAGCGCGACGATGGTGCGCGCAATCACCGCGTCGTTCGCATCGACGAGCACGTCGCGCACGAACGAGCGGTCGATCTTCAGTTCATCCAGCGGCAGCCGCTTCAGATACGACAGCGACGAATAGCCGACGCCGAAGTCGTCGAGCGAGAACGCGACGCCGATCGCCTTCAGCGCGGAAATCTTCTGGATGATGTCGCGCGCGTTCTCCACCAGCACGCTTTCGGTCAGCTCGATCTTGAGCTTCGTGGGGTCGGCGCCGGTGCGCGCGAGCAGCGTCATGATCCGCTCAACGAAACGCGCATCGCGGAACTGCCGCACGCTCACGTTCACCGCGACCACCAGATGCGCGAGCATCGGATTCATGGCCCAGCGCGCGAGCTGCAGACACGCGGTCTCCATCACCTTGCTGCCCAGTTCGAGAATGAGCCCGGTATCTTCCGCAAGCGGAATGAACTCCGACGGCTGCATCAGCCCGCGCTCCGGATGCTGCCAGCGCACCAGCGCCTCGGCGCCCGTCACGCGGTCTTTCGAATTCACCTGCGCCTGATACTGAACGAAGAACTGGTCTTCCTCGATCGCGCGGCGCAGCGCGGCTTCCATCGCCGCGCGTTCCATCACGACAGTCTGCATCGACGGATCGAAGAAGCACATCGCGTTGCGGCCGCGTTCCTTCGAGCGGTACATCGCGAGATCGGCCTGCTTCAGCAGCTCGTCGATCGACGCCTTGTGTCCTCTGAACACGGTCGCACCGATGCTCGCCGACGTGCGGTAGTCGATCCCGTCGAGCTCGTACGGTTCGCCGAGCAGTTCGAGCATCGTCGTGCCGACCGTGCCGGTGTGACCGATCGCCTGGCCGCGTCCCGCCCCCAGGCCGCCCAGCACCACGACGAACTCGTCGCCGCCAACGCGCGCCACCGTATCGCCTTCTCGCACGCATCTCGCCAGCCGCTGCGCGACCTGGCGCAGCAGCAGGTCGCCCTTGTCGTGACCGAGCGTGTCGTTCAGCGTCTTGAAGTTGTCGAGGTCGATGAACAGCAGCGCGCCGTACGCGCCGCTCTGCGCGCTCGCCGCGATCGCGTCGCGAATGCGCTCCCACAGCAGCGTGCGGTTCGGCAGACGCGTGAGCGAATCGTAGAACGCAAGCTCCTTGATCTGCGCTTCGGCCTTCTTGCGCTCGGTGATGTCGCGCCCGCTGGTACGGAAGCCGGTGAACGCGCCCTGCGCATCGTAGATCGGCTCCCACGACACCGACAGCCACAGGGTCGAGCCATCCTTGCGCACGCAGCGGAACTCGAGATCCGTGCCGCGCAAACCCTGGCGCCCGCGCGTCAGTTCCGGCGCGACGCGCGGCATGTCTTCGGGATGGATCAGCGTGGCCGCGAAATCGTCCATCGCCATGCATTCGTCGACGGTATAGCCGGTGTATTCCTTCACCGAAGGATTGATCCAGCGCGGCTTGCCGTCCGGTCCCCACCACACGTCGAGATTCACCGCGCAGTCGGCGATCGCGCGAAATTTCTGCTCGCTCTCGCGCAGCTCGCGCGTCATCACCGACGCGAGCCGCATCGCACGGCTGCGCCCCGAGCCCAGTGACCATGCGAGCACGGCAAGCAGCAGGCTCAAGCCGGTGCCGGTGAAGAAGATCAGCCACTCCGCCTTGCGGTCGTAGCGCGCTTCGAAGCTGTCCAGTGCCTCGAGCGACAGCAGCCAGTCGTGGCCGCCCACCACCAGATATTCGTTCGCCGACATCAGCACCGGCGTGTGCGCCGCATTGGCGTCGCGCTTGCGGTACATCAGCGCGGCCGGCGTCGGCTCGACGCCGTCGTAGATCGCCATCGACACGCCCGCCGGCTGCTCGCCGTACAGGCTCGCGACCACGTCGTGCATATGAAACGACGCATAGACCCAGCCGATCAGCGCGGCGCGGCGCTGTTCGACGGTGTCCTGCGGCGCGCCGCGCGCGTACAGCGGCAGATACATCACGAAGCCAGGCTGCGTGTCCTTGTCGGTATCGATCGTCAGACGCACCTTGCCCGACACGACCGCGAGCCCCGAGTCGCGCGACTGCTCCATCGCCGTACGGCGCTGCGGTTCGTTCCATGCATCGAAGCCGGTCACGTCGCGCTTGCCGTCGCTGTGCGGCTCGCGCAGGATCACGGGCCCGTAGTTGTCGCGCACGCCGGCGGGCTTGATCGCATAGTTCGGCATGCCAAGCTTGTGCATCGCGTCCACGTGCTGCGCGTAGTCCGCGCCGCGCACCCACTGCACAACGCCGAGCGACGCGACGCCCGCGAAGTTCGGATCCGAGTTGACCGCGTTGATGTAGTCGCGAAAGCGGTTCAGATCGATCGAACCGCTGGCGATGAAGAGACCCTGCGCGCCGCGCAGCAATTCTTCATAAGTGGCCATGCGCTGCTCGACGCGACCCACCGTGTCGCCCATCGCATGATCGAACTGGGAGAGCAGTTCCCGTTGCGATGCCTGCCGTTCGTGATGCCAGAGCGTGAACGTGACCGCGAAGCCGGCCAACAGGATCAACACCGGCAGCAGGAAAAGCCGCAGCCTGTTCACGGCGGCAGACGCACGTTGACCATCGATGCGGCGAGGTCGGGTTTGAAGTACTTCTCGAAGATGCGCAGCACCGTGCCGTCTTCGCGCATGCCGTTCACGAGCGCGCGCCATTTCGCCTGCTGCGCCGGCGACAGCGCCTTCTTCGACATGATCAGCCCGTGCGGCACCGCCGGATCGTTGAACTCGACGATCGTGGTCACGTCGCGGATGCGGGTTTGATCGACGGCCGGATAGTCGAACGGCTCGATGATCATGCCCTGGATGTCGTTGTGTACGAGCGCGTCGTACAGCGGCTCGAGACCGCCGGCCTGGCTCACGCGGTTGTCGGCCGCCAGCCGGTCGACGAGTCCGTTCGCCGCGTCGCTGTAGCGGAAGCTGCGGATCACGCCCAGCCGGAAATGGCTGTTGTGCTCGGCATCGGCAACCTTGCGGATGCCCGCGTCCTTGCGCACCAGCAGATAGAACTTGTCCGCGAAATACCACGCAAACGTCGCATAGCGGTCACGATCGGCATTGGTAATGCCGGACAGGCTGAAATCGAGCGCGCCCGATTCGATCAGATTCCAGATGCGCGCGCGCGACATCAGGCTCACGTGAATCTCGCAGCCGCTGCGGCGCGCGAGTTCGTCCGCGAAGTCTTTATCGATGCCGGTATTCGTTTCCTGTGAATACAGGAGGCCGTGATCGTGCAATGCGAGCGTGAATGGGCGCGTGCAATCGGGCCCCCCGGCCGCAACGGCCTGGGCAACGCAGCACAACATCAGGAACAGGCCGCCGAGAAGAGATCTGGTCACAGCGCCTCCGCGCTGAAAATTCTTGGTTTTTATGACGACTTCGCCTGTCGCGGACAACCGACCCGTCGTACGGCCGTCATCGCCTCGAAGATGACGCGTACCCGGTTGCCCGTTTCAACGCCAGCGCGACTGGCCGCCTATGATAGTGCTGAAATTCGCATACGGGTTAACGGAGCCGCGGCGCGAGACTTGAGCGTGCTGCCGCCTGGCCGCAACGGAACCGTGGGCATTTTCGGCGCCGCGAAAGGCGTGAGCGCAGATAGTAACGTGGATTAATTTCCGCCGCACCTGGTGGCTTTGCCCCTCAACTTTGGCCTGCCAATCAAACCGGCGCATTCGGGCGAATCCGTCTGAAGCGCTGTTCGGTCACGGCGGTGCCCCATTGCGAGCCCGCGAACTCGTCGGTCAGCTGAAAGCCCCACGATTCGTACAGGTGGCGCGCCGCATCGAGCCCCTTGAAGGTCCACAGGTACGTTTCTTCGTAATGCCGGTCGACGAATGCCATTGCCCGCGACATCAGCGCGCGCCCCATTCCGGTCCCACGCAACGAATCGTCGACGATGAACCAGCGCAGATGCGCGACCCGCGCGTCCAGATCGCCGTCGATGGCCAGCGACGCCAGCGTGCGGCCGTTCTCCACGCACAGCCACAATTGCCTGCCTTCGGCGGGCAGGCTTTCCGCGAACGCGGCCAGCTCCGTCGCGACCCGCTTCTCGAAGAACGCGCCGAAGCCCCAGTGCTCCGCATAAAAGCGGCCGTGCAGGCTCGCCACGTCGCCGATGCAGCCCGGCCGGTAGCCTTCGGCGATCGCGACGCCCGTTGCGCCGTCCACGGCCTCGGCGGCGGGCTTCGCGAGATTGCCCTGCGCCAGCGCATCCGCATAGAGCGCGAGCGAGCGCACGAGCGTCTGCTGCTCGGCGGGCACGAGGCGCCGCAGCGCATTCGACACCTGATCGGTCGCAAAGCGGTCGATCTTGCGCCGCAGCGTCTGGCCCGCCTCGGTCAGCTGGAGCCCAAACGAGCGCGCATCGTCCGGTGCCGCGTTGCGGCGCACCAGCCCTTCCGATTCGAGCCGCGCGACCTGGCGGCTCATGTTCGACTTGTCGAGCCGCAGGATCGCCGCGAGCTCTTTCGCGGCGATGCCCGGCTTCGCGCCGATCTCGAGAATCGCATGCACGGCCGACGGCGCGAACTCGCTCTCGGCCAACGTCGCGCGCATGAAACCCAGCTCGCGCACGAGGCGCCGCGAGAATTCGCGCAGTTCGAGAATGGTGCTGTCCCGCGGCGCGGCGGGGGGATCGATGACATCCATGACGGCTCCTTGCCATTGGCGCGGCCATGAATCCGCCACGCATGAGTTGCGCTTCGCAACCAATCTAGTTGCGAAGCGCAACCCGCGCAAGCAGTAGTTTTACGGATCGTCAGCGAAAAAGGCCCGCGCGACGCGGGCCCCGCACATCACAACACCGCGCGCTCAGCCGCGCCGCGGCTTCACGAGCTCGATGGTCTCGAACAGCTCGTAACTGGCGGTCGGCGTCTTGTCGGCACCGGGCGCGTGGTAGTAGTTCATCGTGATCTTCGTCGCGCCGCCCGGATGGCCCGGGTCGTGATCGAACACCGCGATGCCGTAGCCCGTGCCCGTGTCGCGCTGCGCGGACCAGATCGCATCCTCGACCGCGTCGGCCGCCGGACGCACGAACGCACCCGCGGTCGTCGTGCTCGCCACCGGCCGGTTCGACTTCGTGAACACCTGCGCCTGCGGCTTGCCCGTGCCGACGTCGAGCCCGTACACGTCGAGCGGCGCGCTCGTGCCGCCGCCGCCGAGAATCAGGTGGATCGTGCCGTGGCTCGTATCGAAGGTGGTCGCGCTCGCGGCCACCGCCGGCGCCGGACGCGGCTGCAGCGTATCGACCGCCTGGCCGGTCGCGACGTCGGTGCCGGCGTTGTGGTTGCAACCGCGCACCGGGTAGCTGCGCTCGTAGTCGTGGTCGTGCCCGCACAGCACGAGGTCGACGCCATAGCGGTCGAACAGCGGCAGCCACGCTTCGCGAATGCCCTTGTCCGAGCCGTTGCCGGTCTTCGACGAGCTCAACGCATCCTGATGCATCTGCACGATGATCCAGTCGATATCGTCGTCTTCATGCGCGCGGCGCAGCGTGTGTTCGAGCCAGCGCGTCTGCTCGCCGTTGCTGTAACCGCGCACGTACAGCGACGTGCCCGCCGGAATCGGCGCATTGCCCGTGCTCGCGACCGGCACCAGCGGCGTCGGTCCCGCGACGAACGCCGAAGCGTCCTGATAGACGACGTCGTCCGCGTCGAGCGACACGAACAGCACCGAGCTCACGCGGAAGCTGTACCAGTGGCCCGAAAAGCGCGTGCCGTTGTCGGGCAGCGTATAGCGCGTCAGATACGACGTGAGTCCCTGCTCGCCGTTGTAGAACTCGAGTTCGTGATTGCCGGGGCACGGCATCCACGGACGGTTCGCGGCCGAGCTCTGGTTGTTGTTGCCGAAGTCGCGCCACACGTCGGGCTGATGCGTCGGGTTCAGGTTCGCGTAGCAGAGGTCGCCGTTGAGCAGGTGGAAGAGCGGCTGGAAGCGCTCGACGGCCTGCACCGCGAAACGGCTCTGCGGATACGACAGCGCCCAGGCCGTGTTCGGCGTCGCGAGGTCGCCGTAGCTCGTGAAGCGGAACGGCGCGCGGCCGTGCGGCGCGGTGCGGAAGGTCGCGCTGAACGGCTGGCCGGCGCTGCTGTCGTTGTCGGCGGTGACTTCGTATTCGTATTCCGTATCCGCCTGCAGGTCCGACAGCCGCGCGTGATACGCGATCACGATCTCGCCGTTCAGGCCGTCGGTGTAGCTGCGCTGCACGCCGTGCACGCTGGTCTTCTTCTCGCCGCTGCGGCCGTAGCGCACGCGCGGATTCACAGCGGCCGCGAGCGACGCCCACGACACGATCACTTCATGCGCGGGCTCCTTGCCGAAGGTCAGGTGGATCTGCTCGGGCGTGCCGTCCGGCGTCGACGACGTCGCGCGCGATACGGACGCGAGTGTGCCGGTGGCGGTCGCGAAACCGGACGCGCCGGCGAGCTTCAGGAAGCCGCGGCGCGACACGTTCAGGGCCGGGCCATCGTCCTGGCTCGTGGATAAATCGATGGGCGAAGCATCAGCGGGGTTGTTGTTCGACATGTCTGCGTTCTCGTCCGGGGAGGGAGGGACGCTCGCGCATCTCCGTGGCACGACGGAGTGCCGCCAGTGCGCCAGACCGGCCGCACCTGGCCAGCCGCGCGGCGGGCTCGACCCGTACATTAGTCGTGCTGCCGTGACCGGGCTATGACACCGCAAAGCGCGCACCCGCTCGCTGCGGACGGGCCCGGCGCGGTTCCCGACGGCGCCAGGCGCAAGCGAGGATAATGGCGCCAGCCCCAAGAAAATCTATCACCTTCGATGCGTCCTCATCTTCCGCTCAATGCGCTGCGCGCGTTCGAATCGTCGGCGCGACACCTGAGTTTCACCCGCGCGGCCCAGGAACTGAACGTCACCCAGGCAGCCGTCAGCCAGCAGGTGCGCAGCCTCGAGGAGCGGCTCGGCTGCACGCTGTTCCGGCGGCTGCCGCGCGGCCTCGGCATCACCGACGAAGGCCAGGCGCTGCTGCCCGTGCTGAGCGATGCGTTCAACCGGATCGAGACGGTGCTCAAGCAGTTCGACGGCGGCCATTTTCATGAAGTGCTGACGGTGGGCGTGGTCGGCACGTTTGCTGTGGCGTGGCTGATTCCGCGCCTCAAGCTGTTTCGCGACACGCATCCGTTCGTCGAACTGCGGCTCCTGACCCACAACAACCTCGTCGACCTCGCGGCCGAAGGGCTCGACTTCGCGATCCGTTTCGGCGAAGGCAACTGGCCCGGCACGCAGAACGCGAGACTCTTCGACGCGCCGCTCGCGGTGCTGTGCGCGCCCGAGATCGCGAAGCGTCTTCTCACGCCTGCCGACCTCGCGAAAGAGACGCTGCTGCGCTCGTACCGCGCGGACGAATGGCAGAACTGGTTCGCCGCGGCCGGGCTCGAGCCGCGCACGCTGAACGGACCGGTGTTCGATTCGTCGCGCCTGATGGTGGAAGCCGCGGTGCAGGGCGCGGGCGTGGCGCTCGCGCCGCCGCGCATGTTCGAGCGCGAGCTGCAGACTGGCGTGCTGGTGCGCGTGTTCGACACCGAAGTGCTGACCGGCAGCTACTGGCTGACCTGGCTGAGATCGCGCGAGATGTCGCCGGCGATGCAGCTCTTCGTTGCGTGGATTCTGGCCGAAGCTGAACGTGACGAACCCGGTGACGAACCCGGTGACGGGCCCGATGACGGGTCTGATGGCGGTTCCACGCACGCCCTCACACCGACCGCGCGATGAAATCCCGCAGCCATTGATGCGCGGGATCGCGATGCGCGCGCTCGTGCCATAGCATCGACATCTCGTAGCCCGGCACCTCGACGGGCGGCTCGACGATCCGCAGCGCGCGGCTGTCGCGCACCAGACGTTCCGGAATCATCGCGACGAGATCCGTGTGCTCGATCACCGACCTGACGAACAGGAAGTGCGGCACCGACAGCACCACGCGGCGCGCCAGGCCGCGCTCCGCGAGCGCGGCGTCCGTGGGACCGCTGAAGCCGCCGCCATCCGGCGACACGATCACCTGTTCGAGCGCGCAGAACTGCGCGAGCGTCGGTTTGCGCTTGAGGCTCGGGTGCCCCGCTCGCGCCGCGAGCACATAGCGCTCGGTGAAAAGCGCGCGGCGGCGCAAGCCGGGCGGCGCGCCTTCCGTCGTATGAAACGCGAGGTCGATGTCGCCCTGCTCCGCCTGCTTCGCGACCCGCGACGGCACTACTTCGATCACGGCGAGGCGCGAACCGGGCGCTGCGCTTCGCAGCCCGGCCAGCACCGGCTGCACGACCGTCGACTCGCTGTAGTCGGACGCGGCGACCCGCCATGTGTCGTCGGCCGCGGCGGGATCGAACGGCGCGGCGGGCGACACCGCGCGCTCCAGCGCCGCCAGCGCCTGCCGCAACGGCTCGCGCAGGTCGTCGGCGCGCGCGGTGGGCCGCATGCCGCGCGGCCCCGGCAGCAGCAACGGGTCGCCGAAGATGTCGCGCAGCCGCGCCAGATGCACGCTCACCGACGGTTGCGACAGATTCAGCCGCTCCGCTGCGCGCGTCACGTTGTGCTCGGACAGCAGCACGTCGAGCGTCAGCAGCAGGTTGAGGTCGAGGCGCCTGAGATTAATCATCACAATACCTGACATTTCATCAATTCATTTCCAATATACCAGTGCGCGTCGTACGCTGTTCTCCAGAGTCCTTTCCGGAGATCGAAACATGAACGTCCTGCTCGTCTATGCCCACCCCGAACCGCGCTCGCTGAACGGGTCGCTGAAAGATTTCGCAATCGCGAGCCTCGAAGCGGCCGGCCACCATGTGCAGGTGTCCGACCTGTACGCGATGCAATGGAAGGCATCGCTCGATGCGAACGACAGCCTCGACCGTGAGCCCGACGCGCGCTTCAACCCGAGCCTCGATTCGAAGCACGCGTTCGCGAACGGCCGGCAAAGCGCGGATATCGCGCAGGAGCAGGCGAAGCTGCGCTGGGCGGATGCGGTGATCCTGCAGTTTCCGCTGTGGTGGTTCTCGATGCCCGCGATCCTGAAGGGCTGGGTCGAGCGCGTGTATGCGTACGGCTTCGCGTATGGCGTCGGCGAGCACTCGGATTCGCACTGGGGCGATCGCTACGGCGAAGGATCGATGGCGGGCAAGCGCGCGATGCTGCTCGTGACGACGGGCGGCTGGGAGTCGCACTACGGCGCGCGCGGTATCAACGGTCCGATCGACGACGTGCTGTTCCCGATCCAGCACGGCGTACTGTATTACCCAGGCTTCGACGTGCTGCCGCCGTTCGTCGTGTACCGGACGAGCCGGATGGACGACGCGCGTTTCGCGTCCGTTCAGGACGAGCTGGGCCAACGCCTCGATACACTGTGGACCACGCCGCCGATTCCGTTCCGTCAGCAGAACGCGGGCGATTACGAGATTCCGGCTCTTACGCTACGGCCGGAGATCGCGCCGGAACGGTCTGGGTTTGTCGCTCATCTGGCTTGAGCGGCTGCGCGAGGTGGCGGCCGCTACCGCTAGCGGCGGCCGCGGCGGGTTCCTTCCAGTTCATCGCGCAACGCTGAAGCCTGCGCCCCGATCGCGTCCCACAGCCGGTTCGCGACGGGGCCATGCGGGCGATCGCGCCGCCGCGCCGCCACCACTTCCTCGCGTCGCCCGGGCAATGCGCGGCTGACGATCGAACGCAGGCTGCCGTCGTCCAGCTCCGCTTCGATCAGGAAGCGCGGCAGATGTCCCCACGCGAGCCCCTGCAGAATGACCTCTTTTTTCATCGTCTGATCGGGCACCGTGCATTGCTGCGCGCCGTCGAGCACGAAGAAGTCACGAGCCGGCGAATGACGCGCGGTATCGCGGATGATGCACTGGGTGAACGCGCGCAGCTGCTTCGGTTGAGGAGCGCGCGCGGTCGGATCGGGCAGCAGCGCCGGCGCGATCACCGGCACGAACTGCACCTTGCACAGGTCGATCCACTCGATCCGCGCGTCTTCCTTGTCGACCCGATGCAGGATCAGATCGGCATCGCCATCCAGCAGGCGCTCGATCGGCCCCGTTACCGCTTCGAAATGCAGATGCAGCCGCGTGCCTGGACAGCCGGCGAACAAGCGGCTCAGGAGCCCGAGCAACGGCGCGCGCGGACACACGTCGCCGATCACCACGTGCAGCTCGCTCTCCTCGCCGTTCGCGAGATGCGTCGCGTGTTCGTGCAGGTCGTCGAGTTCGCGCAGAAGCGCCTGTGAGCGCCGATGAAACGATGCGCCGGCCTCCGTCAGCCGCACGCGATAGCCGGCGCGATCGAGCAGCGTGAGTCCGAGCTGCCGCTCGAGCCGCGCGACCGCGGAGAAGACGGCGGGATGCGAGCGATGCAGCGTCGCCGCGGCGGCCTGAAAGCCGCCCGCATGGACCACCGCGTCGAAGCACTGCAGATCGTGGAGCGTGAAATCGGCCATGTTCGTTTCGCTGACAAAGATTGTGCGATCTTTGTAATAGCTTTGGCGATCGCGCGCAACTACGATGGGTTCGTCATAGTCAATCACCGAACCCGGAACCCATCGAACATGAACACCCTTTCCAGTTTCACCACGTCGGACGGCTGCCGCATCGCATGGCGTCTCGACGGCGACGAACATCGCCCTGTGCTCGTGCTGTCGAATTCGATCGGCACCTCGCTGCATATGTGGGATGGCGAAATCGCCGCGCTGGCGTCGCGTTTTCGCGTGCTGCGTTACGACACGCGCGGACACGGCGCGTCGGGCGTGCCGTCGGGAGACTATTCGCTCGCGCGTCTCGGCATGGACGTCGTCGAGCTGCTCGATCATCTCGGCATCGAGCGCGCGCATTTTCTCGGGCTGTCGCTGGGCGGCATCATCGGGCAATGGCTCGGCATTCACGCGGCCGGACGCATCGAGCGTCTGGTTCTTGCGAACACGTCGTCGTATCTTGGGCCGGTGGAGCAGTGGAAAGACCGCATCGCGTCCGTGCTGCGCGTAGCGGACACGGGGGACATGACGGAAACCGCCGAAACGTTTCTGCGCAACTGGTTCCCGGCGCGCATGCTGGACGCGCGGGAACCCGTCGTCGAGCGATTTCGCGCGATGCTGCTGGAGACCGACCCGCGCGGTCTCGCCGGCTGCTATGCGGCCGTACGCGATACCGACCTGCGCACGGCGATCGCTTCGATTCACGTGCCGACGCTCGTGATCGCCGGCCGCTACGACACCGTCACGGCCGCAAGCCACAGCGAAGCGATCGCCGCGACGATACCGGGTGCGATGCTCTTCGTGCTGCCCGCGGTGCATCTGTCGAATGTCGAATTTCCGCGCGAATTCGTACAGGCCGTGACGGGATTTCTGGACGAAGCCTGAGCGGCCTCAAGCGTCGCCGGTCGGCACGATGCCCGCGCCTTCCACCATCAGCATCACCGTCTTTTCCGGCGCGCGCGGCCGGTGCAGCGTGCCTTTCGGCACGACGAAGCCGAAGCCCGGCTGCAATTCGACGGTGCGGCCTTCGAGTTCGATCAGCAAACGGCCGCTCACCACGTAAAAGAACTCGTCCTCGGTGTCGTGCTTGTGCCAGTGGTACTCGCCCTGCACCACACCGAGTCGCACGACCGACTCGTTCACGCGGCAAAGCGTCTGGTTGTACCAGGGGTGCTGGTTCGCGGCGACGAGCGACGGCACGTCGATCACGTGCGCGGCGCCGAACAGCACGTCGAGCCGCGTCAGGTAAGGGGAAGAACTGCTCTGCACGACATCCTCCATGGCGGATCGCCTTCGTTTGTTGAATCAACGAGCGATTCTGGAGCGCCATGCAGGCGGGTGTCTTGAACGATGCCGTCAGGCTTTGGAACGGGAGCGATCGGCCGCAAAGCGTGCCCGATACGCGCCCGGCGTCACACCGGTCCTGCGGCGGAATACGCGCGTGAAATGGCTTTGATCGGCGAAGCCGGCTGCTTCCGCGATCGCCGCCAGCGAGTCGCGCCCCGCTGCGAGCCGTTCGCACGCGAAATCGACGCGCAGGCCGCGCACGTAATCGCCCACGGTGCAACCGAAGCGCCGGCGAAACTCGCGCGCGAGATGGTCCGCGCTCACGTGGCTCCCGGCCGCGATCGCTTCGAGCGAAAGCGTCTCGTGAAAACGCTCGCGCAGCTGCGCTTCGACGCGATCGAGCCACTGGCGGCGACGCCCGGCGGACGTCGCGGGGTTCGACGCGCGCTCGCACGATGCGAGCAGTTCGAGAATCAGGCCTTCGATGGCGAGCGGCGTGGCAGAGTCCTGCTCGCGGCATTCGAGCGTCAGGCGACGCATGAACCACGCGGGCATGCCGCCCGCGAAATCCGCGGGACGATCGAGCACCTGCGTGCGGCCGCCGAGCCGCTCCACCCACGACGACGCGAACTCCACGTGCAGCGCTTCGCCGCCCTCGCCGTACCAGCGGTTCGCGTGAGGCACACCGGCTGGGAACAGCGTGAGCGACATCGGCGCGTCCTGTCCGTCGCGAGCGGACCACGAGCGTGTGCCCTGACCGCCGAGCACGAAGCAGAAGAACGGGTTCAGGTGTTCGTGCTGCGGAATGATCAGGTTGGTGGCGAAGTGCGTTTCGGCGATCGCGATACCGTCGGCGCTGTAGCGCGGCAGCGTGGCGCCGAAATAGTCGCCGGGTTCGAGAATTCTGAGCATGAGCCCTCCAGCGGGCAGCGGGGGCGCAAAGGAACGCGCCCGGGCGGGGCTCATTTTACGCGTGCGGCAGCCTGGACTCAGTCTGTCGTGAAGATCTCGATGCTGCCGGCCTGAAACGCGTCGACGCGCCCCGCGCCCAGATCGAGGATCAACTGGCTGATTGCATCGATACGCTGTTTCAGTGCCCTTCCTTCTTCGTGCGACATACCCTCGAACCTGCGGTTCAGAGCGGTACGCGCGTGAACGAGATACTCGATCGCCGCCGCACGGGACTGGAAATGACGTTCCATTGTGATTGATGTTTTCAGTAGTCAAAGCGACGTGCGGAACCACCGCCACCGCACGACCCATTCATGGCCCAATGAATGTGCGCCGATTATATCGCCAAAGACTCTGAAAAGAATTGAGATTTTTTGCGCTAAAGGAATCCGAATCGTTACGGTCGAATACGTAGCTTTAGTCAGGCCGGTCCGCGTTGCCCAGCTTTGATGGCGTCATGTGAACGCGATTGATCGCAATGCGGAAATGCCAATCGAAATGCCTTAAAAACAGGCGCTCACGCCGCTTCCGCAGCGCGATAGAACTCGTCATTGCGCTTGATTAAAGGCATTCGACTAACAAAGATCGAACCGCAAAACGCGTAATAGCGCTCCGGCACAACCCTTTAGAAATCGGCAAATGGCGAAGCTTTGAAGCCGCACTAAAGCCGCTCAATTCGTTCGCTTGATCAGCATTACGCGAATTATCGAGTCGTCGCAGTTGAAGACGCGCGGTTAAAGCCGATCAAGCCGCCCGGCGTTCAGTCCGTTTCAACCGGTCTGGCTGCCGCGCGCTGCGCGTCAGCTTCGAGCAGCGTGGCAAGCCGGTCCAGCAGTTCGTCGAGCGGGCGCTCGTCCGGATGCAGTGCGACGGCCTGAACGAGCGGGTTAGGATGCGCGGCGCGCTCTTCCGCGCTGAGCGACGCGACATGGGCATCGACCAGTTCCGACGCGTGCCCCAACGCCCCATACGAATCCTGCAACGCCGCGACCGTTGCTTCGGCCACGCCCGTCACGCGCGCTTCGGATCCATACGGCAAGACCGCGACGCCGTCATGAAAAAACACCACGCCATTGCGCGGCGTCAGAAACGGCAGCAACGCGGCGCCTTGCGGCAACTGCAGAGGAGGCGTGGACGTATCAGAAGCCAGCATGACGTCGAGCCGCTCGCGGGTGACCGCAAGCAGCCGCTTGGCCAGCGACGTGGGTGGGTTGAGCCAGGGATCCGCCGCAATGGCGGCTGCCCGGATTCGCCGGGCGCGAAGTACGGCTAGCAGGCCCGGCACTGCACAGCTCAGGAAGCCGCCGAGGAACCACACGATCTGCATATCTACGTATCTGACTGGTACATCCGCCCCGTTTGACGGACAGCGCGTCCCCGACGCGACGTGACGGTCACCAGCGCCTGTTTTACGTTCGATGGTACTTTCAATGGTACTTTCGATGGCGGACGCGACCGTCAGCACATCGTAACACTTTCAGTGACAACGCGTCCGTACCGCGGGCATTGCGCTCCGTTTCCTTGTGTTTCACCGTAAGGGGGCACGGTCAGACGCGCCGGTCAGTCACCCCACATTCATCGGCAGCAGCACCATCTGTCTGCCTTGCTGATGCAGGCGCGTCTGGATTTCGACAGGCGTCTGGTTATGCAGCCATGCGGTCAGGAAATTGACGCGCTTGAAGATCAGCTTGCTCGCGAAGCAGACGCTGTTCGGATACGCGTCCATCGTCGTCTCGGCAAGCTTCATGAATTCGCCAATCGGCTGCGTGCCGAAGCCGATGCGGTAGTCGGCCGCGAGCTGGTGTCGCCGGCAGTGATCCACGTAGTACTTCAGCGACGACGTGATGGTCTGCCGCAGCCGGTCCAGCTGTTCCGCGCCCTCATAGCTTTGCGCGTCCACTTCGCCAACTGCGATGAAAATGAAGTTGCGGAAATGCTCCGGGAACAGCCGCTGCACCCACAACAACGCATGCATGCTGGCGCCGCGATGTTTGCCGACGAGCAGGATCGCGGTGGGCAGCGACGCATCGAGCGCCGGTACCGTGGCTTCGTCGACCACCGGCGCCGCGGCGGAAAACAGCGCGTCTTCTTTCGCGAGCTGCGCGCGCGTGTCGCTGTAGTGCCGCTTGATCAGGAAACACAGCAGCACGACGGCGCTCGTCACGAGCACGGTCAGCCAGCCGCCTTCGGCAAACTTCTCGATCAGCGTGATCACGAGCACCGCACTCGTCACCGAAAGCCCCAGCGCGGACAGCGCGAAATGCTTGAGCCAGCCCGCGTCCTCGCTGCGGCGTCGCCACCAGTACGTGCACAGCCCGAGCAGCGACATGCTGAAGGTCAGGAACACGTTGATGCTGTACAGCACCACCAGCACGTCGACGTTGCCGCGCGTCCAGATCAGGATCGCGAGGCTCGCGAGGCCCATCACGATGATGCCGTTCTGACGCACGAGGCGGGTCGACAGGTCGCGGAAATGGCGCGGCACCCATGAGTCGGACGCCATGTTCGACAGCACCGCCGGGCCGTCCAGAAAGCCCGTCTGCGCGCCCACCAGCAGCAACCCGGCTTCGAACGCGAGCACCGCGGCGAGCAGCGCATGCCGCGCGAACGACGAGCCGAGGCCAAGATGATCGATCACGCTGCCGAACACCACCGCGTTCAGCGTCTGGCCCTCGACAGGCGTTGCATGCCACAGCATGTACAGCAGGATGATGCCGCCCGCCGTGAAGGCCAGCGACGTCGACATGTACAGCATGGTCCGCTTGCCGGCAGGCACGCGCGGCTCCGCTAGCATGTTGACGTTGTTCGACACCGCTTCGAGGCCCGTGTAGGTGCCGCCGCCCAGCGAGAACGCCCGCATCAGCAGCGCAGCGACGACGAGCGGTCCCATCGCGTGCGCCAGGCCGTGCGCCTCGCCCACGGCCGACGGTACGACGCTCGCGAGATGGCTGCCGTGCGCCGCGACGCCGTAGACGATCAGCCCGAGATGCAGCACGACGAAGCCCATGAAGATCGGCAGCAGCACGAGGATCGATTCGCGCATGCCGCGGAAGTTGAGACCCGTCATCAGCACGATCAGGATCAGCTCGGTGGCGAGCTTGACGGACTGTGCGCCGACGGGCAACAGGCTGAAGAACGCATCGACGCCGCTCGCGAGCGACGTCGCCACCGTCAGCACGTAGTCGACGAGCAGCGCCGCGCCGGATACCAGCCCGGCGCGCGGTCCCAGCAGCGCGGTCGCGACGCGATAGCCGCCACCGCCGGTCGGAAACAGCTCGATGACCTGGTTGTAGCCGATCGCGATAATGAAGACCGTCGCGGCCGTGGCGAGCGCGAGAAAGAGCGCGAGGGACGTATGCTGACCGAGCGCGAGGAACGCCTCCTCGGGGCCATAGCACGACGACGAGAGCCCGTCCGCGCCGAGGCCGACCCACGCGAGCAGCGGTGTGACGGCAATCGCATGCCGCGTTCGCGGATCCAGCGGATCGAGCGGTTTGCCAACGAGCCACTGCCCCAACTTGCCGAAAGCTGCCACGTTGCGCTCCTGCGGTCTGATTATCGATGTGCGGAGCCGGCTGTCGCGCGGCTGCCCCGTGAATTGCTGCATCGATTGTCATTGGCGCGAGATCAACGCACCGTAAAAAACCGCAGCCGACCTATAAAAAAGTCGTAAACGCGCGGCCTTCGTGTTTACGCGTTTGTTATTCGCAGCCGATGCGACTCAAGCGGATCTCACGCGCCATGTGCTGAGTTCAGCCCGACAGTCCGGCGAGTACCGCCTGGATCCGCCGCAAACCGACGGGCTTCGACAGGCACACGTCGAAGCCCGCGCGGATCGCTTCGTTCTTCGTCTCTTCGTCGATGTGGCCCGTGCAGGCGACGAGCGTGGTGTCGGACAGCGTGTCGTCCTTGCGTAGCCGTCGCACCAGCTCCATGCCGCTCATGCCGGGCATGTCGATGTCGATGAACGCGACCTGAGGCCGAAAACGGGCGAGCACGTGCAGCGCAGAAGCGCCCGAAAGCGCTTTGCGCAGGTCATGTCCAAGCGCGGCGAGCAGCGCGCTGAACGCATCGATCAACAATGCGTCGTCGTCGACCAGGAGAATGCGCGTCGACTTCATCCGATCGTCCGGGTCGGGCGGACTGCGGTTTCGCCGTCGGCGCGATGGCGCGCGACGGCCCGTCAGCCGCTCGGGCAGGTCCCACAAGTTGGATGCGAAACAGCTTAAACGACGGCCGGAAGGCACGATGCTGAAATTGCCGTCAGGGAATCCTGACGGCAACTGTCGTTCATCCACCTTTCATTGATCTGGATACCTGATTAAACCGGAGGGCATAAAGCGTCATATCGCCGCGTCATTCACGGTCCTGTCATACAGGTTCGCTCATATCGGCACTGGTCATCCACAACCCCGATGGAGGAAGACATGGCAACCGGATTCAAGGGCGCGACGTTCGCGAAGCAGCGCCGCAAGGTGGGCAACCCCGTTTCGCCCGCCGCCGAACACGCGCGCTTCGAGCCGCTTCCCGCCTACACCGGCACCGGCAGCGACCTCGTGCTGATGCTCGACTCGATCCTGCCGGGCGCCACGGCCGATGCCACGAAGGCCGGCCAGCTGGTGTTTCATACGGTCGGCGATACCGGCGGCATTCACGGCACCGAAACGCAGTCCGCGATCTCCGACGCGATGGAAGCGCAGATCACCGCGGCCGCCAAAGGCAAGAACGCCGCGCAAGGCGACGCGCCGCGCTTCTTCTATCACCTCGGCGACGTCGTCTATTTCAACGGCCTCAGCACGCAGTACGTCGAGCAGTTCTACGAGCCGTACCAGTACTACGACGCGCCGATCTTCGCGATCCCGGGCAATCACGACGGCGACACGCAAACCCGCAAAGGCGACGAGGCGGACAACGAGCCGTCGCTGTACGGCTTCATGAAAAACTTCTGCAGCGCGACGTCGCAACCGTTTTTCAAGTACCGGTCCACGATGACGCAGCCGTACTGCTACTGGACGCTGCAGGCGCCGTTCGTGCACATCATCGGCACCTATTCGAACGTGGACGGCCTGCTCGATGCGCGCGGCTCCAACCCGCAGCTCACGTGGCTCGTGCAGCAGTTGCAGGCGGCCCCGAAGGACAAATGGGTGATCCTCGGCGTGCATCACCCGTGCTATTCGCTCGACTCGGTGCACGGCGGCTACGAGGAAACGCTCGCCACGCTCGATCGCGCGTTCGAGATGAGCGGACGCGCGCCGGACGCGGTGCTGTCGGGCCACGTGCACAACACGCAGCGTTTCTCGCGCAAATGCGACGACAAGACGATCCCGTACATCATCGCCGGCGCGGGCGGCTATGCGAACACGCAGCGCGCGATGCACCCGCTGCAGGACGGTCTGGACAAGGCAAAGCGGCCGTACCCGACGACCGTGCCCGGCGTCGCGCTCGAGTTCGCCGACGATCAGAACGCCGGCTTCCTGCGCGTCACCGCGAATCCGACGAAACTCGTGTTCGACTACTTCTCCGTGTCGTTCGATACGCCGCCGAAGGTTGCGTCCGCTCCGGTCGATACGGTCACGGTCAGCGCGCCCAAAGGAACGAAGATGACGCCCTGAAAACGCGGTCAGGCGGGATTGACGAGCCAGATGTCGTCGAGCCGCTCGAAGCCCCACTGCACGGCATCCTCGGGGCCGACGATGCTGTCGTTGGCGCCGCGCGCGGACAGATCGATCGTCTGCATCGCGATCGGCTCCTTCGAGCGCACCGAGAAGAACGCACGCACCTTGGGCGTGAGCAGCGATTCGGGATTCGGCTCGATGACCACCGCGAGCCGTTGCGACGCGAGCCGCACGAGCGAGCCGACCGGGTAGATGCCGACGGTCTTCACGAACGCGTTGAACACGCGCTTGTCGAAATGGCCCTGCCACTTCGCCATCTGACGCATCGCGTGCGCCGGATCCCAGGCCTGCTTGTACGCGCGGTTCGACGTGACCGCGTCGTACACGTCGCAGATCGCGCCCATCCGCGCGAGCAGCGAGATATCTTCGCCCGCGAGCCGATGCGGATAACCGGAACCGTCCACCTTCTCGTGGTGATGCAGCGCGACGTCCTGCACTTCGGGCGCCGCGTTGCTGTCCACCAGCATGCCTGCGCCCGCCAGCGGATGACGCTTGATCACGTCGAACTCATGGTCGGTCAGGCGGCCGGGCTTGTTGAGCACATCGAGCGGCATCATCGCCTTGCCGATGTCGTGCATCAGCCCGCCGTGCCCCGCGAGGCGCACGGCCTGCTCGTCCATGCCGAGCTGGCGGCCGAGCGCCACCATCATCGTGCAGACCGCGACCGAATGCAGGTAGGTGTAGTCGTCGTGGCTCTTCAGCCGCGCGATGCTCAGGAGTGCGGCAGGATGGCGTTGCACCGATGCGGTGATTTCGCTGACGAGCGGCAGGGTGGCCTGCGCATCGAGCGTTTTGCCGAGCCGTGCATCGCGAAAGAGGCCGGTCATCTGCCCGCGCGCAAGCTGGCACAGCTTGCGCGCGCGATCGAGTTCCATGCCCATCGAAGGTCGGCTCGATGCTCGCGGCGATGCAGCGGCGGTTGTGGTTGTAGCTGTGGTCGACTCAGCGGGCGCGTTCTGCGCGGTATCTTGCGACGCCGCGTGATGCGCGTCGGCATCGGCCGCCAGACCCTTCGATTCGTCGATCCACAGTTCGCCGATTCCGGCGTCGAGAATCGCGCGTAGGTCTTTCGCGTCGGTCAGCAGGAAGCTGGTGCGCAGGAACGGGTGATTCATCCACGAGCCACCGAGCTTGTGGATATACATGCCCACGCACAATGCGGAAACCGGTATTCGGGTGATCACCGTCGGCGCCTCCAACGATGTCAGGCGAACCGGCCGCCCAGCGGCCGCGCAGCGCGCACGCCGGCCCGCGTCTGCTGCGCGCGCGCCTCTTCCGTCGACCCGTAGGTCGACGGCACCCCGGCCTTCGAAGCCTCACTGCACGACATCGTCCTCACCCCAGATTGCGAAGTGCGCTGTCTTTTCCCGCGGCCTGTCGCTTCGCGCGCCGTCTGACGGTACGGACGGACGAACGCAATGGCGCGAAACGCGCAACTTACATCTGTTTACGTCGGGAGCGCCGGAACCTTGAGCGGGTCCGGGTATTTACCAGGCGAGTCGTCGTTCGATCGTCGTTCGAGCGCTATTCAACGTCGCGCATCGCAGTGGAGTAGTACGTGACGAACATGGCCAGGGTGACGAGGCCCACGCCGAGCGCGCGGAAAGTGGCCGTTTCGAACAGCGATTGCGGTACGCCGAAGCACAGCACCGCGATGGCCGCGAACGCGTCGATCGTCGCGGCCGCAATCGCGGCGGCGATCAGGTACGGCCGCACGATGCCGGCGAGCGATCGCTTCGCGGTTCTCGTTTCGCGTATCGCTCGCGAAACACGACGGGTGCGTTCGTGCTGCTCGGTTCTGGAAAGCATCGGCAATCGGCGCGTAATGACGACGTAAGGGCGGGAGCACGCACGCGCGCGTCCACGGGGAAGAACGGCCATGCTGCCCCGCTCCACCTGAAGAAACGCTTAAATGATGCGATGGGAGTGTTTCAACTCGTTGCGCCATCCGGCCGCAAACCGGCGACGCGAACCGCCAGCCCTGGGCGTGCCGCGTGGTTCTCGAGCGTGAGCCGCGCGTGATGGCGTTCGACGATTTTCGACGCGATCGCGAGCCCCAGCCCGCTGCCCTGCTCCTGCGCGTCCGCGCCGCGGAAAAAGCGGTCGAACACGCGGCGTCGTTCCTCTTGGGGGATACCGGGCCCGCTGTCGCTGACTTCGAGCGTGATGCCGGCGGGCTCGCGCAGCAACACCACGTCGACGGTGCCGCCACGCGGCGTGTAGCGGATCGCGTTGTCGATCAGGTTGTTGAGCAGCGTGGTCAGCGCGCGCCCTTCCGCGATCACGACGTAGCGGTCGTCGGGCTGCGTGCCGCCCTTGCATTCGAGGCCGAGATCGATCTCCTTCGCCTCCGCGAGCAGCGACAGATCGCCGACGGCCTGTTCCGCGAGCCGCCGCAAACTCACCGGCGCCGCCGCGAGCGAGCCCGGCGCATCTTCGCGCGCGAGCGTCAGCAGTTGCTGCACGAGGTGAATCACGCGGTTCAGGCGCTGCTCGATATGCTCGAGCGTGTGATCCTGCGCGACGAGCGTGCCTTCGCGCGCGGCAACCTGCAGCTGCAATTTCAGCGCGGCGAGCGGCGAACGCAGTTCATGCGCGGCGTCCGCGACGAACGTGCGCTGCGCCTGCGACGCGACGCTGAGCCGGTGCAGCAGGCCATTGAGCTCGTCGACGAGCGGCTCGATCTCGATCGGCAGCGTGCCGTCCACCTGCACTGGATCGAGCGAATCGCTGGTGCGCGCGGAAAGCACGCGCGACAACCCGCGAATCGGCTCGAGCCCGCGGCTCACCACGAACAGCACGAGCACGATCGTCACCGGGATGAACACCCACAGCGGCCACAGCGTGCGCGACGCGAGATGGATCGCAAGATCGTCGCGCACGGAGATCGGCTGCGCGACCTGCACGAAGCGGTCCCCCTGGTGCACGCCGAACACGCGCCACGAATACTCGTCGCGCTCGATGGTGCGATAGCCCTTCGGGTAGCGCTTGAGCGTCAAACCTTTGATCGACTGGTACGACAGGTTGCCTTGCTGGTCCCAGATATCGATGACGAGGCGGTCGTCGGAAATGCCGCCGAAATCGGGCGTCGCGGACGACGCGCCCGCGTCGCCGAAGTTGGCCGGCAGCGACAGCGCGACCGTGCGCAACTCGTAATCGAACAGTTCGTTCGCTTCGTCGCGGGACATCTGGAAGATGCTGAACGCCGCGATCAGCCCCGACGTGGCCAGCCCCAGGATCAGCCAGGTGAGCAGCCAACGCCGGATCGACGTCATTCAACCCTCTTGAGACGATAGCCGACGCCCCGGATGGTCACGATCTCGTCGGCGCCGATCTTGCGGCGCAACGCATGCACGTGCACTTCGATCGTATTGCTGCCCACTTCCTGACCCCAGCCGTACAGCTTCTCTTCGAGTTCGCTCTTCGTGAAAACACGCGTCGGTTCTTCGATCAGCGCGTGCAGCAGGCTGAATTCGCGCGGCACGAGCGGCAGCAGTTCGCCGGCCTTGCGCGCTTCGTGGGCGGCGGGGTCGAGCGTGAGGGCGCCATGGCTGTACACCGGGTTCACATGACCGCCCCGGCGCCGCAGCAGCGCGCGGATGCGGGCGGCCAGTTCGTCGATGTCGAACGGCTTGACGAGGTAATCGTCGGCGCCGGCGTCGAGGCCGGCGATGCGGTCGTCGACCGCGTCGCGCGCCGTGATGATCAGCACGGGCGCATCGCCGCGCTTTCTGCGGTAGCTGTCGAGCACCGAGATGCCATCCCGCTTCGGCAGGCCGAGATCGAGCAGCACCAGATCGTACACGCCGTTCGCGAGCGACAGTTCCGCCTCGCGGCCGTCGCGCGCCCAGTCGATCGCGTAGCCCGCGCCCTTCAACGACCTGAGCACAGGCGCAGCGATCATTTCGTCGTCTTCCACCAGCAGCAGGCGCATCGCGTGCTCCTCTGTCCCTAACAGATCGCGATTGTCGCCCGCGACAGCTTAAGCGCTACTTAAGCGTTCCTTAATCCGTTGCGATGCATCAGAACGTGACCGGCACCCGCACCCAGCCTTCCATCAGCACGCGCGCGCTGCGGCTCATCACGGCCTTCGTGACGACCCATTCGCCGTCCACCTGCTTCGCCTCGGCGCCCACGCGCAAGGTGCCGGACGGATGGCCGAAACGCACCGCGCCGCGATCGCCGCCGGCCGCGAGATTGACGAGCGTGCCCGGAATGGCCGCCGCGGTGCCGATCGCGACCGCCGCCGTACCCATCATCGCGTGATGCAGTTTGCCCATCGACATCGCGCGCACCAGCAGGTCGGCGTCGCCCGCCTCGACGCGCTTGCCGCTCGATGCGGTGTACGCGGCCGGCCGCGCGACGAACGCGACCTTCGGCGTGTGCTGGCGCGTCGCGATCTCGTCGAGCGACTTGATCAGCCCCATGCGCAGCGCGCCGTGCGCGCGGATCGTTTCGAACTTCGCGAGCGCCTTGTCGTCGCCGTTGATCGCGTCCTGCAGTTCGGTGCCCTTGTAACCGATCGATTCCGCATCCACGAAGATGGTCGGGATGCCCGCGTTGATCATCGTCGCCTTCAGCGTGCCGACGCCGGGCACCTCCAGATCGTCGACCACGTTACCGGTCGGGAACATCGCGCCGCCCGCGCCGTCTTCATCCGCCGCGGGGTCCATGAATTCGAGCTGCACTTCGGCGGCGGGAAACGTCACGCCGTCCAGTTCGAAGTCGCCGGTTTCCTGCACCGCGCCGTTCGTGACCGGCACGTGCGCGACGATCGTCTTGCCGATGTTCGCCTGCCAGATCCGCACGATCGCGATGCCGTTCTCCGGCACGCGCGATGCGTCGACGAGCCCCGCGCTGATCGCGAACGGACCCACCGCCGCGGAGAGATTCCCGCAGTTACCGCTCCAGTCGACGAACGCCTTGTCGATCGACACCTGCCCGAACAGGTAGTCGACGTCGTGATCGGGCTTCGCGCTCTTCGCGATGATCACGGTTTTAGACGTGCTTGAGGTCGCGCCGCCCATGCCGTCGATCTGCTTGCCGTACGGGTCCGGGCTGCCGATCACGCGCATCAGCAGCGCGTCGCGCGCGCGGCCGGGTACGCGCGCGGCTTCCGGCAGGTCGTCGACGCGGAAAAACACGCCCTTGCTGGTGCCGCCGCGCATGTAGGTCGCGGGAATCTTGATCTGCGGTTGGTGAGCCATGTTGGATGCATCCTGTGGTTTTGATGCGGAAGGACGGCTGTGCGCCGTTCGCTTCGCTTGTGTCGTGTCATGCCGCCTGCGAAGACTCCAGAAAATCCTGCGCGAAGCGTTGCAGCACGCCGCCCGCTTCGTAGATCGACACTTCCTCGGCGGTATCCAGCCGGCACGTCACCGGCGTCTCCACCGTCGAACCGTCGCGGCGATGGATCACGAGCGTGAGGTCCGCGCGCGGCGTGCGCGCGCCGATCACGTCGAAGGTTTCGGTGCCGTCGATGCCGAGCGTCTTGCGGTTCGTGCCCACCTTGAATTCGAGCGGCAGCACGCCCATGCCGAGCAGATTCGTGCGGTGAATGCGCTCGAAGCCTTCCGCGACGATCGCCTCGACGCCCGCGAGCCGCACGCCCTTCGCGGCCCAGTCGCGCGACGAGCCCTGACCGTAGTCCGCGCCCGCGACGATGATGAGCGGCTGCTTGCGCTCCATGTAGGTTTCGATCGCTTCCCACATGCGCGTGACCTTACCCTCCGGTTCGATGCGCGCGAGCGAGCCTTTCTTCACCGCGCCCTCCACGATCGCCATCTCGTTGACGAGCGTCGGGTTCGCGAACGTGGCGCGCTGCGCCGTGAGGTGGTCGCCGCGATGCGTCGCGTACGAGTTGAAGTCCTCTTCGGGCAGGCCCATTTTCGCGAGGTATTCGCCGGCCGCGCTGTTCGCGAGAATCGCGTTCGAAGGCGACAGGTGATCCGTCGTGATGTTGTCGCCGAGCACCGCGAGCGGCAGCATGCCCTTGAGCGTGCGTTCGCCGGCGAGCGCGCCTTCCCAGTACGGCGGACGGCGGATATACGTGCTCTGCGCGCGCCAGTCGTACAGCGGGCTGATCGTGTCATCGCTCACCGCGTTCAGCGCGAACATCGGTTCGTAGACCTGGCGGAACTGCTCGGGCTTCACGCTGGTCGCGACGATTGCGTCGATCTCTTCATCGCTTGGCCACAGGTCCTTCAGGTACACCGGCTGACCGTTGCTGTCGATACCGAGCACATCGCGTTCGATGTCGAAGCGGATCGTGCCCGCGATCGCATACGCGACGACGAGCGGCGGCGACGCAAGGAACGCCTGCTTCGCATACGGATGGATGCGGCCATCGAAGTTGCGGTTGCCGGACAGCACCGCCGTCGCATACAGGTCACGGTCGATGATTTCCTGCTGAATTGCAGGGGCCAGCGCACCGGACATGCCGTTGCACGTGGTGCATGCGAACGCGACGATGCCGAAGCCGAGCTGTTCGAGTTCGGGCAGCAGCTTCGCTTCCTGCAGGTACAGTTCGACCGCTTTCGATCCCGGCGCGAGCGACGACTTCACCCACGGCTTGCGCGTGAGCCCCTTCGCGTTCGCGTTGCGCGCGAGCAGTCCGGCTGCGATCACGTTGCGCGGATTGCTGGTGTTCGTGCAGCTCGTGATCGCGGCAATGATCACGGCGCCGTCGGGCATCTGGCCCGGCACGTCGTCCCACTTGCCGGCGATGCCGCGCTCGGCAAGATCGGACGTGGGCAGGCGCTTGTGCGGATTCGACGGGCCCGCCATGTTGCGCACCACCGTCGACAGATCGAAGCGCAGCACGCGCTCGTACTCCGCGTTCCGCAGCGAATCGGCCCACAGGCCAGCGGTTTTCGCGTAAGTCTCGACGAGCTGCACGTTTTCATCGCTGCGGCCGGTCAGGCGCAGATACTCGAGAGTCTGCTCGTCGATGAAGAACATCGCCGCGGTCGCACCGTATTCGGGCGCCATGTTCGAAATGGTTGCGCGGTCGCCGAGCGTGAGGGTCGACGCGCCCTCGCCGCGAAACTCCAGATACGCGCCAACCACCTTCTCCTTGCGCAGGAACTCGGTGAGCGCGAGCACGATGTCGGTCGCGGTAATGCCGGGCTGGCGCCGTCCCGTCAGCTCCACCCCGACGATATCGGGCAGCCGCATCCACGACGCGCGCCCGAGCATCACGTTCTCCGCTTCCAGACCGCCGACGCCCACCGCGATCACGCCGAGCGCATCGACGTGCGGCGTATGACTATCCGTGCCGACGAGCGTGTCCGGATACGCGACGCCATCGATCGCATGGATCACCGGGCTCATCCGCTCCAGGTTGATCTGGTGCATGATGCCGTTGCCCGGCGGAATCACGTCGACATTGCGGAACGCCTGCTTCGTCCACTCGATGAAGTGGAAGCGGTCTTCGTTGCGGCGGTCTTCGATCGCGCGGTTCTTCGCGAACGCATCCGGGTCGAAGCCGCCGCATTCCACCGCGAGCGAGTGGTCGACGATCAGCTGCACCGGCACGACCGGATTCACCTTGGCCGGATCGCCGCCCTGGTCCGCGATCGCGTCGCGCAGGCCCGCGAGATCGACGAGCGCGGTCTGCCCGAGGATGTCGTGACACACGACGCGCGCCGGGAACCACGGGAAATCCAGATCGCGCCTGCGCTCGATCAGCTGCGTAAGCGACGCGTCGAGCGCGGCCGGATCGCAGCGCCGCACGAGGTTTTCCGCCAGCACGCGGGAGGTGTACGGCAGCCGGTCCCAGGCGCCGGGTTGAAGTGCATCGACGGCGGCGCGGGCGTCGAAGTAGTCCAGCTTCGTGGCTGGCAGCGGCTTGCGATGGGTGGTGTTCATGTCTCGAATGGGGACGATTGGAAGGGCTGCCGAACGAACCGCCGGCTTGTGAGCTGGATTTTAGCGGCTGCCGCACAAGGCGTCACCCAACCGGGGCAGCGCACCAACCCCGCTCGGGGCCATATGCGCGCGCTGCATCCCGGCATTGCCAACTTGAGCATGCCCGCCGCGCGTCACGACGTAAAATCGAACGGCTCGCGCGCCGCGCGAGCCGTCTGCCATTCCGTGTGTCGCTATCCGGGCACCGGAAGCTGCAACTGGCGGGCGGGCATCCTGTTCCAACCATTTCACCTGGAAAGTACACGATGAAAACGAAAGCCATTCTGGGCGCCGCCGAGGTCGCACGTATCCTCGACGCGGCCCGGACGGAAGCGGAAAAGCATAGCTGGGCAGTAACGATCGTCGTCGTCGACGATGGCGGGCATCCGCTCGCGCTGCAACGTCTCGACGGCTGCGCGCCGGCTGGCGCGTACATTGCGACCGAAAAGGCGCGTACCGCCGCGCTGGGCCGCCGCGAAACCAAGCAGTATGAAGAAATGATCAACAATGGCCGCACGGCCTTCCTCAGCGCACCGCTCTCCGGTACGCTCGAAGGCGGTGTTCCGGTGATCGTCGACGGCAATGTGGTGGGTGCGGTCGGTGTCTCGGGCGTCAAGGCCGATCAGGACGCACAGATCGCCAAGGCCGGCGTGAACGCCGTTCAATAACAACGCGGCGGGCTGACAGCCCTCAGCCCGAACATTTTTGCCGCGCTTTCCAGACAGGTGGACCCCATGCCCCACATGACCCGACGCGGCGAATTGCAGGTCGCCGCAGACCTCAGCCAGTTCATCGAGGCCGAAGCGCTGCCGGGCACCGGCCTCGAAGCTGACGCGTTCTGGGCCGGCTTCGACAGACTGGTGCACGACCTTGCACCAAAGAATCGCGCGCTGCTCGCGGAACGCGATCGCCTGCAAACCGAACTCGACCAGTGGCACCGCGCGAATCCCGGCCCGGTGCGTGACCTGCGCGCGTATCGCGCGTTCCTCGAAAAGATCGGCTATATCGTGCCGGTGCCTTCGAAGGTCACGGCCACCACCGACAACGTCGACGACGAAATCTCCACCCAGGCCGGGCCGCAGCTGGTCGTGCCGCTGTCGAACCTGCGCTATGCGCTGAACGCGGCGAACGCGCGCTGGGGCAGCCTGTACGACGCGCTGTACGGCACCGATGCGATTCCCGAAGGCGGCGGCGCGGGCAAGACCGGCGCGTACAACCCGGTGCGCGGCGAACGCGTGATCGCGCGTGCCCGGCAACTGCTCGACGAAGCCGCGCCGCTCGCGAACGGCTCGCACAAGGACGCCACAGGCTATCGGGTGGAAGGCGGCAAGCTGGTCGTCGCGCTCGGCAACGGCACGACGACGCTCGAGCACCCCGAGCAGTTCATCGGCTGGCAGGGCGATGCGGCCGAGCCGCACGCGGTGCTGCTGAAGCACAACGGCCTGCACCTCGAAATCCAGATCGACCCGAACGCGCCGATCGGCAAGACCGATAAAGCACACGTGAAGGACGTGCTGGTCGAGGCGGCCGTCACCACGATCATCGACTGCGAAGATTCGGTTGCAGCTGTCGATGCCGCGGATAAAGTCCAGCTCTATCGCAACTGGCTCGGCCTGATGCAGGGCGACCTCGCCGAAGAAGTAACGAAGAACGGCAAGTCCTTCACGCGCCGCATGAACGCGGACCGCGAGTATCAGGGTGCGGACGGCAAGGCCGTGAAGCTGCATGGCCGCTCGCTGCTCTTCATCCGCAACGTCGGCCACCTGATGACGAATCAGGCCGTGCTCGATCGCGACGGCAACGAGATTCCCGAGGGCATTCTCGATGGCGTCGTGACCACCCTGTGTTCGTTGCGCGACCGCCAGAACCGTCTCAACTCGCGCAAGGGCTCGATCTACATCGTCAAGCCGAAGATGCACGGCCCCGCCGAAGTCGCGTTCGCGAGCGAGCTGTTCGCGCGCGTCGAAGACCTGCTCGGCCTGCCGCGCAACACGATCAAGATGGGCATCATGGACGAGGAGCGCCGCACCAGCGTGAACCTCACCGCGTGCATCGCCGAAGCGGCGCCGCGCGTCGCGTTCATCAACACGGGCTTTCTGGACCGCACGGGCGACGAGATGCATTCGTCGATGGAAGCCGGCGCGATGTTCCGCAAGGGCGACATGAAGTCGAGCGCGTGGATCGGCGCGTACGAGCGCAACAACGTGGTGGTCGGTCTCGCGGCCGGGCTGCGTGGCCGCGCGCAGATCGGCAAGGGCATGTGGGCGATGCCCGACCTGATGGCCGCGATGCTCGAACAGAAGATCGCGCATCCGAAAGCCGGCGCGAACACCGCGTGGGTGCCGTCGCCGACCGCGGCGACGCTGCATGCGTTGCATTACCACATGGTCGACGTGCAGGCCGTGCAGGCGGGTATGGAAGGCACGAAGCTCGACAGCGTGCATGACGAACTGCTCGACGGCCTGCTGACGATTCCCGTCGTCGAGCACGCGCAATGGAGCGCCGACGAAGTACGCCATGAAATCGAGAACAACGCGCAGGGCATTCTCGGCTACGTGGTGCGCTGGATCGACCAGGGCGTCGGCTGCTCGAAGGTGCCGGACATCAACAACGTGGGTCTGATGGAAGACCGCGCCACCTTGCGCATCTCGAGCCAGCACATCGCGAACTGGCTTTATCACGGTGTGGTGTCGGAGGCGCAGGTTCGCGAGACGTTCGAGCGGATGGCGGCGGTGGTCGACCAGCAGAACGCCGGCGATCCGGTCTATACGCCGATGGCGCCGAACCTCGCGGGCTCGCTCGCGTATCGGGCCGCGTGCGCGCTGGTGTTCGAAGGACGCGCGCAGCCGAGCGGCTATACGGAGCCGCTGCTGCATCGCTATCGTCTGGAGTTGAAGCAGGCGCGCGGCGAGCAGTGAGGTTTCGCGCCACTGAATGAAGCGAAATGAGCAAGAGGGCCTGCGGGACCTCTTGCTTTTTTGCGGCCGCTATTTGTTCAGCTCTTCCAGCTTCAGGCCATTCGTCCTCGGACCGAAGCCGCCGATCGACAGCACCACGATCGCCATGCACGCGCTGATGCCGCCGAATACGCCGCTCACACCGAAATCCCGCAGCAGCGACGCAATGATGAAGCCCGACATCATTGCGCCGATGCGGCTCGCGGAGTACACGATGCCGTTCACGCGGCAACGGATCGCCGTCGGAAACAGCTCGGCCTGGTACGCGTGATAGCACACGGAGATGACCTGCCCGGCAAGGCTGATCAGCACGCCGAGCGCGATCAGCAGTGCCGGAGATTTCATCTGCGCGAACGCGAAGCCGCAGACCATCACGACGAACGCCGAGCCGACGATCAGCCACTTGCGCTGGATCCGGTCCGCGACGAGCATCGCGAGAAGCGGCCCCGCCGGCAGCGCGATCGCGATGATGAACGAGTACAGCAGGCTCTTCGTCACGGTAATGCCCTGCCCGATCAGCAGCGTCGGCACCCAGTTCGCGAAGCCGTAGTAGCCCACCGCCTGACACAGGTTGAACACGATCAGCATCACGAGCCGCGAGCGATACGGCGGCTGCCACAGCTCCAAAAGCGACGCGCGCCGATGCGCGGGCTGCTCGACCGCTGCAAGCGGCGGCGGCAGCGCGGCGCCGGTCTGCCGCTCGGCCATGCGCTCCATCCGCGCGACGATGCTTTCGGCCTCGTCGACGCGCCCACGGCCGACGAGCCAGCGCGGGCTTTCCGGCACCGCGCGACGGATGCCCCACACGATCACCGCGCCGAGCGACCCGGCGAGGATCACCCAGCGCCAGCCGTCGAGCCCAAGCAGCTGGGTCGGCACGAGCCAGTACGACAGGATCGCCGCGACGGGCGCGGCCGCGAACATCACCATCTGGTTGAACGCCATCGCGCGGCCGCGCAGGTGCTGCGGCGCCATCTCGGTCACGTAGCTGTCGATCGTCACGATTTCGATGCCCACGCCGATGCCGGTGATGAAGCGCCACAGGATCAGGCCGTCGGCCGTGTGCTGGAACGCCATGACCGCGGAGCCGAGCGAATACCACAGTAGCGAGAACGTGAACACCGACCGCCGCCCGAAGCGGTCGGGCAGCCAGCCGAGAAAGAAGGTGCCGGCAAAGAGACCCGCGAACGTCGCCGCGATGAAGCCGGCAAAGCCTTGCATGCCGAACAGCGCGCCGGAAGTCGTCTGCAGGATGCCGCTCTTCGCGAGGCCGGGCGCGATGTAGCCGGTGAAGATCAGGTCGTAGATCTCGAAGAAGCCGCCGAGCGAGATCAGCAAGACCAGCGTCCATAGATACGCCGTGGGCGGCAGCCGGTCCATCCGCGCGGACAAGGCCGCCGCGACGCGAGCTTCGGGCCGCGCGGCGGCGGGCGCGAGTGACGACACGTCCGCCACGATCGTACGTTGCATTGCTGTCTCCTTCCTTTATATGGATGCCGAACTATTGCCGGCATTTCCGGTTTTGCCGGTTTTTCCGGCGGCAACGCAGGCGTTAGCGTTATCGCTCGCGGGCGCCGCGTGTTGCTGCCAGTCCCTACGCCGACAGACGCGCTTTCAGCCGCGACAGGATCTCCTCCGTGTGCTCGCCGACTTTCGCGAGCGCCTGCCGCACGCCGGGGCGGCGGCCGCCCATCAACAGCGGCAGCAGCACGACTTCGGTGGTCTCGCCGTCGTCCGTCTGCATCGGCGCGAGGCCGCCGCTCTGCTTCAGGTGCGGATCGTCGAACAGCTGGTCCGGACGCACGATCGGTGCGTAAGGAATGCCCGCCGCTTCGAGCTTCGGCGCCAGTTCGTCGACGCGGTGATCTTTCAGGATGTCGCCGAGAGACGCGAGCAGTTCGGGACGGACTGCGACGCGCAGCGCGTTGTCCGCGAACTTCGGCTCGGCGGCAAGATCGGGGCGCGCCAGCACGTCGCACAGCGTGACGAACTGCCGGTCGCTGACGGCGCCGATGAAGAGCTGCTCGCCGTCCGCCAGCGTGAACACGTCGTACACGCTCCACGCCGACACGCGTGACGGCATCGGCGGCGGCGGCTCGTGTGTCATCGCGTACTGCTGCATGTGCTGCGCGCTCAGGAACACGCAGTTCTCGAACAGTGCGCTCTGCACTTCCTGACCGCGCCCCGTCACATCGCGTTCGCGCAGCGCGGCCAGCACGCCGATCGCGCCGAACATGCCGCCCATGATGTCGTTGACCGACGTGCCGGCGCGCAATGGGCGCCCGGCCGGTCCCGTCATGTACGACAGGCCACCCATCATCTGCACGACTTCGTCGAGCGCGAGACGCTTCTCGTACGGCCCTGGCAGAAAACCCTTGTGCGATACGTAGATCAGACGCGGATAGCGTTGCGAGAGCGTCGCGTAGTCGAGCCCGAGCTTGCTCATCAGGCCCGGCCGGAAGTTTTCGAGCACCACGTCGCACTGGCCGACCAGTTCGACGGCGGCCGCCTGACCATCCGGCGTGTTGATGTCGAGCACCACGCTCTTCTTGTTGCGGTTGAACGAGCGGAAGAAGCCGATGCCGAGACCGGGCAGCCGGCGCGTCTTGTCGCCGCCGGGCGGCTCGATCTTGATCACTTCGGCGCCGAGGTCCGCGAGAATCATCCCGCAGGTTGGACCCATCACCATGTGAGTGAATTCGACGACGCGGATGCCGTCGAGCGGCAGGCGATCGGATGAGGTCATGGCAGTCTCAGGCATGGGCCGCGACGTACGTATCGCGGCGTGAGGTAATCGGAAGTCCGGCGCGCCACAGCGTGCCGTGCAGGGTTTCGCCGGCGAGCCATTGCGCGACCTTCGCGCGCAACGCCAGCAGCGCGTCGATGTCGATGCCGGTTTCGATGCCCATACCGGCGAGCATGAACGCGAGGTCCTCGCTCGCGGCATTGCCGCTCGCGCCCGGCGCATGCGGACAACCGCCGATGCCGGCCAGCGACGCGTCGAAGCGCGCGACGCCGGTTTCGAGCGCCGCATAGACATTCGCGAGCGCAAGGCCGCGGGTATCGTGAAAGTGGCCGCACCACAGGCGTTCGCCGGCAATGCGCACCGCCTTCTCGAACAGCGCGCGCACCGCAGCGGGATTCGCATAACCGACCGTATCCGCGAGGCTCACGCGGTCCGCGCCGGCATCGAGCAGCGCCTGCATGCAGCGCAGCACCTCGGCTTCGTCGACCGCGCCCTGAAGCGTGCAGCCGAACGCCGTGCCGATACCGCCTTCGATCACGATCTTCGAGCCCGCCGCATCGCGCGCGGCGCGCATCCGGGCAACTTCGGCGATCACTTCGTCAGGTGTTTTGCGGAGGTTCGCGACGCTGTGCGCGTGACTCGCCGACAGCGGCACAAGCATCGCATCCGCCTGCGACTCGATCGCGCGCTCTGCGCCTTTCAAGTTCGGCACGAGCACGGAAACGGCAAGGCCCGGCAAGGTCTTCGCGAATGCGATGAGGTCCGCGGTGTCCGCGAGTTGCGGCAGGAGCCGCGCGGGCACGAACGAGCCGACCTCGATCTCGCGCTGGCCGGCCGCGTACGCGTCGCGGATCCATTCGAGCTTGCGCTCCGTCGGCAGGATAGTCTGGATGCTCTGCAGGCCGTCGCGCAGCCCGACTTCACGAACCACCGCGCGAGGGGGAAATGCCGCCATACGTGTCTCCATAGGGTGCCCGCCAGTCGTTGGGCCGCTGGCGATGGTTCCACTTTAGAGTTTCCTGGAAACACATAAAGCGTTATCTTGGAACCGTCATGCTTCCATTCCGGAAACCCACCACCCCACGGGATACGCGATGCGCGACATCGACCTGAAGACGCTGCGACTCTTCGTGGCGGTCTGCGAACACGGCAACATGGCGCGCGCGGCGCAGGACGAGCACATCGAGCCGTCCGCCATCAGCAAACGGATCGCGCAGCTGGAAAGCGATCTGGGCGTGCCGCTCTTCACGCGCTCGCGCCGCGGCGTGCAGCCTACTGCTGGCGGCAGCGCGCTGCTCGAACACGCGCGCAGCGTGCTGTTCACGATGGAACGGATCGCGAGCGACGTCGCCGCATTCGGAGGAGGCCTCAAGGGCAGCGTCAGCGTGTGTGCGTCAGCGTCCGCGATCGCCGAGGCGCTGCTTGACGACATCGCGTCGTTCATGCGGCTGCCCGCGCATCAGAACATCCGCGTGAACGTCGAAGAGGCCGTCTCGACCGAACTCGTGCGCATGGTGCGAGACGGCGTCGTGTCGCTCGGCATCTGCTGGGACAACGTGGGGCTCGAAGGACTCGAGCATCGTCCTTACCGGCGCGACCGTCTCGCGGTCGCGGTGCACCGCGGGCATCCGCTCGCCAGCCGCGCGTCGGTGGAATTCGCGGAGACGTTCGGCTACGAACACGTCGGCCTGCCTCCTTCAACCGCGGTGCACCGGCTGTTGCGGCGGGCGGCGGCGCGCGCCGGCCACACCATTTCGTACCGCGCCGTGGTGTCGAATTTCGACGCGGCGTTCCGTGTGGTGGCCGCCAACCTCGGGATCAGCGTGATTCCGCAGGAGGTCGGCGAAGCGTACGCGCGGCTGCTCGACGTGCGGATCGTGCCGCTCGCCGACGCGTGGGCGGAACGGCGCTTCGTCGTCTGTTTCCGCGCGCTCGACACGCTGCAGCCAGCCGCGCAGCGGATGGTGGAGCACCTCGCGGAGCATGCGCGGGGTTAGATTGATGTTGGATTGCGTGGAACCGCGGCTGCAAGATTGCGAAAGCGGTCTATGTCGGCCGCGCGTCACGCTGCTTCTCACCTTCCTCCTGTATAGTCCCGACAGACATTCAAACCAGCGTTTGATTCCGGGGAAAGCCAGCGTCGCCGTTGACATCGCGACCGCTTTCGCATCGCCGGTTCGCGCGTGAAACCGCATGCCCGCCTTCGATCTGCGCACCGTCATCCTGATGTCGTCCGTCATGCCCGGCTTGATGGCGCTCGTCATGTTTTCGCTCGGGCGCGGCTTTCCGACCAACATTCGCGGTGTCGGAAACTGGGCGAGCGGCGCGCTCATCGTGTCGGCATCGGCATTGCTGCTCGCGCTGCGCGGCAGCGTGCCCGACTGGCTGTCCATCGTCGCGGCGAACTGCGGCATGATCGTCGGCACCGGACTGTGGCTCACCGGCAGCCAGCGCTTCTTCGGGCTGCTGCCGTCGTGGCGTTTTCTCGTGCTGATGCTTGCGATCGGCGTGACCGCGCTCAGCTGGATGACATGGGTTCATCCGTCGGTCGGAGGACGCACGCTGTGCATGACGGCCGTCCTCGCGCTCATCTACGGGCGCCAGAGCCTCGTCATGCTGCGCTACGGCCGGCGAGAAAGCAGCGCGGTCTTCCTTGGCGCGATGTTTCTCGTGCAGACCGTCGTCACGTTCGCGCGCTTCGTCACAACATTCGGTGCAGGCTTCGCGCATGCCGAGTTGTTCGCGAGCGACGCCGTCCAGGTACTCTACCTCACCACGGGCGCGCTGATGTCGCTGACCGTCACGGTCGGTTTCCTGCTGGTGGGGATGGACCGTTTGCGCACGCAGCTCGAACAGCAGTCGTTCGCCGATCCGCTCACGGGTCTCCTGAATCGCCGCGCGTTTCTCACCGCACACCAGGAGGAACGCGAGACGATGATGCGCACGGGCGGCCTGCTGTCGCTGCTGCTGATCGATCTCGATCACTTCAAGGCGATCAACGACACCTTTGGCCATGCGAAAGGCGACGACATCCTCGTGGACTTCTCGCAGCGCGCCGCGAGCATGCTGCCGCGGCACCATCATTTCGCGCGCTGGGGCGGCGAGGAATTCGCGGTGCTGCTGCCTGGCCTGAACCCCGAGCGCGCGGTCGAAGTGGCCGAAGCGGTACGCGCGAGGATCGCCGGGAATGACGACCACCTGCTGCCCGACTACACGTGCAGCATCGGTATCGCGTGCAAGGCAAGCGGCGACGCGACCATCGAACGGCTCGTCAAGGATGCGGACGAAGCGCTGTACCGTGCGAAACACAACGGCCGGAACTGTACCGAGGTCAGTGATCAGGTGATCCTGCTGTAGACGCCGGTGGTTCACCGCCACTCCGATCTCCCGCTTCGGGTATTTCATATGTAGTACACCTCAACGAAGGTCCGTCACTAGACTTTCCATGCGGAGCGAATGCGCTCCGTCGACGGCCCCATGAGTGCGGACCTTTTGCGCGCGGGCTCGTCGGTATCCATACGGATAACCTTCCAAAGACGCGGAAGACAACGCGCGCACGGCGACAGCGCTGCCGCGATCTGGCGGCAAACCTTCGCGCTCCATCAGGCACTCGCGCAACGGTTCGAGCGCGAGATCGCGAGATCGTCGTCGCATGAAGCGGACGCGCTCGCCGAGCTGCGACGCGCGCGCCTCGCGCTGCGCTGCGCTGCGAGATGCTGTCGCGCAACGATGCTGAGAACCGCGCGCGGCAAATCGCGCACGATCTGCTCGACGAAGGCTAGCCGGGCCCAGCGCGGTCAACGCTTCGCCAGGCTATGCCGGCGAATCCACTCTGCGAACGCTTCGTCTTCGATACGGTATTCGCCGAACGCCAGCCGCGTGACGGCGTTGTGCGCCTGAAGGCGGCGCAGCGCGTGCGCCACGGTATTTTTCGTCGTCGGCTTGCCGAGCAATGCATTCATCCGCTCCAGGGCCGCGGCACCGTGTGTGTCCGTCTCGCCGCGTGCGAGCAGCGTGATGACCGCCTGGTCGGCCGCATGCATCCCCTTCCATTGCCAGAGGAAACTTTCGTCGGAGAACACGGATGCCTTCGTGTGTTCGAGCGCGGCCTCCTCGCCGTCGAACTGGTAGAGCATGTAGCGCTCGACGAACCGCTTGAAAAACTCAGGCGTGCGATGCAGTTCTTCGAATGCGTGCTGCCCCTGTTCGATCGTCAACCCGTTGCGCGCCATGCGGTTCATCAGCTTGATCGTGAACGCGACGAACTCGTCGCCCAGCAGCGGAAACGGTTCGAGCGCGGCCCAGTTGTAGAACGGCTCCGATGCGCGCGCGAACATCTCCCGCAACGTGGTTTCCGAGCTGCCTGCAAAAATCACCTTGATGCGGTCCTTGCGGATGTCGAGCGACGCCCGCAGCGCGTGCGCGAAGTCTCCGTGGTCGGCGCGCGCCAACACCTGCGCTTCGTCGATGACGAGCAGCAGCGCCTTCTTCTGCCGGTCCAGCTGCCTCAGCACTTCACGCAGCGCCACGCCGCTGTCGGTGTCGGGCGCGGCGAGTTCGGCCTCCAGTGCCCCTTCCACGCCGCCGGGCAGACGCGCGCTCGCCTTGATCTTGCGCACCGGCTTGCCGAGCTTCGCGAGCACCGCCTTGATGCCCTGCGGTTCCAGCGACTCCGCAAGCGCCGACACCAGCGCCGAATCCGGCGACAAACGGCTGTCCCACAGGTCCGTATACGCGACGAGATAGCCCCGCTCATACGCCGCCGGCAACAGGTCCCGCCGCAGGAATTCCGTTTTGCCCATGCGCCGGCGGGCGAACAGCCCCCGCGCCGACGAGAGCTTCAGGTCGAACGCCTGCAGGTAGGCTTCAGCCAGCGCGGGCCGGACAAAATGCCAGGGGTTCGAAACCAGAGTTTCAGACGGTTTCATAGGAACTGAAAAGTTTCATGAACGATGAAACTTTATGATACTTGCGCCCGCGCAGACAGTAAGCGGAAGGCCGCGCAGCCTTGCAGCATCCTGGAAACGAGAGCGACCGCGTGGCAACCCGACCCGCGCCTGCGCGCTGTACCGGATTTCATCCATCAAAGCGTACCGGTACTGTACCGGCAATGACCCGCTAAACTGCTGAAAATCGCCCATGCCGGAGTTTCATATGTCGTTCGACACCCTCTTCGCAGCGCTGCCCGCCGGTATTCTGTTCGCGCTCGTCACCACGATCACGCCCGGCCCGAACAATGCAATGCTGCTCGCGTCCGGCGTCAACTTCGGCTTTCGCCGCACGCTGCCGCATATTCTCGGCATCAGCGCGGGGGTCGTCCTGCTGATGGTGTCGGTCGGGTTCGGTCTCGGCGAGGCGTTCAACCGTATTCCGGTGCTCTACACGGTGCTCGAAGTCGCGAGCGTCGCGTATCTGCTGTATCTCGCATGGAAGATCGGCACCTCGGGCGAGATGAAGGTTCGCGAAGGCAATCGCCGGCCGATGCGCTTTCACGAAGCGATTGCATTCCAGTGGGTCAATCCGAAGGCGTGGATGATGGTGCTCACCGCCGCGACGACGATCCACCTGAGCAACAGCTTCGGCGCCAACGCGCTGCTGATGGCGGCGGTGTTCTATTTCGTGGGCTTGCCGTGCATCTGCCTGTGGGCCGCGTTCGGCACCGCGATGCGCCGCCTGCTGTCGAAGCGGGTCTGGCTGCGCACGTTCAATATCGTGATGGCGTTGCTGCTCGTCGCCACGCTCTACCCCGCGGCGATGCATCTGATCGGGCGCGGCGCCGCCTGAGCGCGCGGGCGCAGCGGCGGGCGGACACCCGCATGCGTCGCATCGATCGATCGTTCAGCGAATGCCATCGATGAACCGCCACAACGCGTCGTCGGTGGAGTACGGCGCGTTGAAGCGGAACCAGGCGCCCGGCCCATCGTCCGGCCGGAAGTAGGAACCGGGCGCGAGCCAGATGCCGCGTTCAAGCGCGGCGGTCGCCACCTGCGCTGAGCGTTCCGCGTCGATCGGCAACCGCACCCACAGGAACAGGCCGGCTCGCGGCCGGTGAAACATCTCCAGACCGAGTTCGTCGCAGCGCGTCTCGACGCTCGCGTGCGCGAGCTTCAGTTGCTCGTTCACCGTTTCCACGTGGCGCGCGTAGCGCCCTTCCACCATCACCTTGTCGACGAGCCGCTCGATCGCCTCGGACGACGTCAGCCCCACCGCCATTTTCGTGCGCGCCAGTTCGCGCAGCACGTCGCGCTCGGCAACCACATAGCCGCAGCGCAGCGCGGGGCTCACCGTCTTCGAAAAGCCACCGATATACAGCACGCGCTGCAGCCCCTCCATCGCCGCGAAGAGCGGCGCGCCCGGCGGCGCGAGCTCGCGGCTCACGTCGTCCTCGATCACCCATATCCGCGCGCGCTCGGCGATCTGCAGCACGCGGAACGCCGAAGCCATGCCGAACGTCGCGCCGGTCGGGTTCTGCAATGTCGTGTTGACGAAGATCGCTTTGGGCTGATGCCGCGCGACCAGGGTTTCCAGCGCGTCCGTGTCGATGCCCGCGATCGTGCGCGGCACGCCGTGCACGACGAGCCCCGCGAGCTTCAGGATCTGCAGCAGGTTGCAGTAGCCCGGATCTTCGACGATCACCACGTCGCCGGCGCGCAGCAGCGTCCGCACGACGAGGTCCAGCGCCTGGGTCGCGCCCTGTGTCAGCAACACGTTCGATACCTCGACCGGCAGACCGTGCCGGTCGAGCTGCTCGGCGACCCGCTCGCGCAGCGGCGCGAAACCATACGGATGTCCGTAGTCGGCGAGCCGCGTGGCGGGGACGCGGGACAGCGCGCGCAACGCGTGCTGCATGCCCGTCGCGTTGACCCACTCGTTCGGCAGCCAGCCGCAGCCGGCCTTGATCGGCACCGAGTGGTCGGCGAAGACGTCGGACAGCAGCCACGTCGCGGTCAGGCTGGGCGGCTGCCACAGCGGCGCGGCGCTGCGCGCGCTGGGGGTGCGCGGCGCGACCCGGTAGCCCGAACCGCGCCGCGCGACCACGAGCCCCATCGAGACGAGCCGGTTGTACGCCTCCGTGACGGTGAAGGTGCTGAGGCGCTGCGTCTGCGCCAGCTGCCGCACCGACGGCAGCAGCGCGCCCGCGCGCAGCGACTGCGCGTCGATGGCGCGGGCGAAGCCTTGCACCAGCTGTTCGACCAGCGTCGGCGAGTTGCGGCGGTCACGTTGCAGGTCGAGTTCGATCACGTTGAGGACGACGGCGAGGCCGTCACGGCTGCGGCTGGAATCAGCACAGTTTAGCCGAAACCACCAGCACAGTTAGCAGCGCAGTGCGTGCACTGTCTATGTCCGCGGATAAATTGCCGACGCTACAGTGGCGTCACCATTCCGAGGAGAACCCCATGACTTCGCGCCCCGTCATCGACGACCTGTCGTCGTTCTGGATGCCCTTCACCGCCAATCGTCAGTTCAAGGCCGCGCCGCGCCTGCTCGAATCGGCGAAAGGCATGTTCTACCGCTCGACCGACGGCCGCGAGATTCTCGACGCGTGCGCGGGCTTGTGGTGCGTGAACGCGGGTCACGCCCGCGACGAGATCGTTGCAGCGATCGCGCAGCAGGCTGCGACGCTGGACTTCGCACCGACCTTCCAGATGGGCCACCCGCTCGCATTCGAAGCGGCATCGAAAGTCGCGGCGCTGATGCCGTCGGGTCTCGATCGCGTGTTCTTCACGAACTCGGGTTCGGAGTCGGTCGACACCGCGCTGAAGATCGCGCTCGCGTATCACCGCGCTCGCGGCGAAGGCCAGCGCACGCGGCTGATCGGCCGCGAGCGCGGCTACCATGGCGTGGGCTTCGGCGGCATCTCGGTCGGCGGGATCGCACCGAACCGCCGCACGTTCTCGGGCGCGCTGCTGCCGTCCGTGGACCACCTGCCGCACACGCACAACCTCGAACACAACGCGTTTTCGAAGGGCCAGCCGGCGTGGGGCGCGCATCTCGCCGACGAACTCGAGCGCATCGTCACGCTGCACGATCCGTCCACGATCGCCGCCGTGATCGTCGAGCCGCTCGCGGGCTCGACGGGCGTGCTGGTGCCGCCGCAAGGCTATCTGCAGAAGCTGCGCGAGATCTGCACGAAGCACGGCATCCTGCTGATCTTCGACGAGGTGATCACGGGCTTTGGCCGTCTCGGCAAGGCGACGGCGAGCGAATACTTCGGCGTGACGCCGGACCTGATCACGCTCGCGAAGGCGATCAATAACGCGGCCGTGCCGATGGGTGCCGTCGCCGCGAGCCGCACGGTGCACGACGCGATCGTGAACGCCGGCGCGCAGGGCGCGATCGAGCTGTTCCATGGCTACACGTATTCGGCGCACCCGCTCGCCGCGGCGGCCACCATCGCAACGATCGACCTGTATCAGCGCGAAGGTCTCTTCGAGCGCGCGCATGCGCTTGCGCCGAAGTTCGAAAGCGCGGCGCACGCGCTGCGCGATGCGCCGCACGTGAAGGACATCCGCAATCTCGGCCTCGTCGCCGGCATCGAACTGGAATCGCGCGACGGCGCGCCGTCGGCGCGCGCCTACGAGACCTTCGTGAAGTGCTTCGAAGCGGGTCTGCTGGTGCGCTTCACCGGCGACATCCTCGCGTTCTCGCCGCCGCTGATCGTCGACGAAGCGCAGATCGACCGCATCTTCGGCACGGTTCGCGATGTGCTCGCGACGGTGAAGTAACGCGCGTCTTCTGCAAGGCGCTCAACGCAGAAATTCAGCGATGCGCGCGAGCGGCCCGGGTCTGGGCCGCTTTTTTTGCGGCCGCCGATCGGGCGGCTGCGCCCTTTGTCGCCGCACCCTTCTTCGCAGCGGCCGAGCGGCTCGCGGCTGGACGCTTCGCCGCCGCGCTCTTCGCCTGCTTCGCGAGCGCCGGCTTCGATGCGCCCGCCTTGCTCTCGCGCTTCAGCACGGCTTCCGTCGTGCGCGAACGCTTCGCCTTCGTTTCCGTGCTGCTCGCGCGCTTGCGCTCGCCGTGACCGGCGGCGCTGTCCTGTGCGGCCTTCCTGCGCGTCGCGGCGCTCGTCGTGCCGGGCTTCGGCGGTTTCAGGTCGACGCCGGCGCGGCGCGCCTTCGACAGGCCGATCGCCACCGCCTGCTTCGCGTTCCTCACGCCGTGTTCGCCGTGCCGCACGCGCTCGATCTCGTCCTGCACGAATGCGCCGGCCTGCGTGCCCGGCGACTTGCCCGCACGCTTCGCCGCGTGCGCTTTTTCGGTGGTCTTCCGGTCGGGCATCACAGCCTCCTCGAGTGCTCTATTGTCGGTTGAGAAATGGATTGATGCATGCGTCCGGCGAGCAATGGCCATACCCCGCACAGGCCGCCTGGCGATAACGCAACAGCAGGACAGCGTTCGCATACCGCGGCCGCAGAAAACGGCATGAATCGGTGGGTCGTTGAAGCAAATCGCACGGAAAGGCCGCGAAACGCGGTGGATTCGCGTCAGCGGGACGGGTGCGCGGCCTGCGCGCGGGGACTATTGTGGTAACTGAAGCGCGGCCGACGCAGCGGCCGGCGTCGATTGTCCCAAGGAGACGAACCATGAAAGCGACGGTCCGGGCGGGCACCCATATCGAAGGACTCCACTGGGTAGCGGAGTATTTCCAGGAAGGACACGAAATTCGCGTGCTGCGCGAAGGTCAGGAGGTGTGCGTCTACGATGCGCCGCCGACCTTGTTCGGCGACGAGAAAGACGCCGGCTCGAAGAGCTGCGCCGATCATCGCGCAGGCGAGGCCGCGCTGCTCGCGAGCCTCAAACGTTTCGTGGCCGAGCACGACAGCGAAGAATGACGGATCGCGCCACGCCGAGCATCGCCGTCCGGCGCTCGCGGTTTACTCCGCGTCCTGCTCGCGGAAAATCTTGTCGGCGAGATGGAACGCCGAGTTCGCGGCAGGCACCCCACAGTAGATCGCGGTCTGCAGCAGCACTTCCTTGATCTCTTCGCGCGTCACGCCGTTGTTGCGCGCCGCGCGAAGATGCAGCGCGAGTTCTTCGCCGCGGTTCAGCGCAACCATCATCGCGATCGTCAGCAGACTGCGCGTATGTCGCGGCAGACCGTCGCGCGTCCAGATCTCGCCCCATGCATAGCGCGAGATGAAGTTCTGGAACTCCTCGGTATGCTCGGTGCGGTTCTCGAGCGACCGGTCGACGTGCGCATCGCCCAGCACCGCGCGCCGTACCTTCATCCCTGCTTCGTAGCGTTCGTCGTCAGTCATCGCGACTCCGTCAGGAACTCGAGCACGGTCGAGGTGAACACCTCGCGCTGCTCGATGTTGGAAATGTGCGAGGCGTCGAGCTCGACGTAGCGCGCGCCGCGAATGGATGCCGCGAGTTCCTGGCCCTGCGCGGGCGTGGCGGCGAGATCGTGCGTGCCCGAAATCACCAGCGACGGCGCCGCGATACTGGCCGTTTCCGCGCGCAGATCGGCTGCGTTCAGGCCTTCGCAGTTGAGCGCATAGCCTTCGTTGTCGGTATGCACGAACACATCGCGGATCACCGCCATCATCAGCGGCTCGCGTTCGAAGCAGGCCGGCGTGAACCAGCGAGGCAGCACGGCGTCGGCGAGCGCGAGCATGCCTTCGTTGCGCGCTCGCGCGGCGCGCGGCACCCACACTTCGGGCGAGCCGATCTTGGCGGCGGTGTTGCACAGCACGACCCGATCGATACGTTTCGGATAGCGCGCCGCGAGCCCGATGCCGGTGAGCCCGCCCATCGATACGCCGCAGAAATGCGCGCGCTCGATCTGCAGCAGATCGAGCAGGCCGATCACATCGCCGGTCCAGCCCTCGACCGTATAGGGACCTGCCGGCACCGCGGAGTGACCATGGCCGCGCGTGTCGTAGCGCAGCACGCGGAAGTGCCCGGAAAACGCCTCGACCTGCGGCGTCCACATCGACAGATCGCTGCCGAGCGAATTCGACAGCACGAGCCACGGCGCGTTGCTGTGCTGCGCACCGTCGATGCGGTAGTGGATCTCCGTGCCGTTGACTGCTGCGAATGGCATGTTGCTGGCTCCTGCTATGTCCGAAGGTTGAGCCGGCCGCTCATGAGCGAAGCCAGCTGCGAAATGGCGAAACACGCTACGACTGCGAGCGCGAACGCGCGTCGTGCAACGCGAGCACCGCATCGACGAACGCATGCGCCGAGCCCACGTAGTGCGCGGGATCGAGCAGGCGCCGCAATTCGTCGGCGGGAAGATGCTGCGTGACGGCCGCGTTCGCGCTCAGCACGTCGAAGAGCGAAAGCCCGCTCTTCACGGCTTCCTTTGAAGCCTGCTCGACGAGATGATGCGCATCCAGCCGGCCGATCCGGTCGCCGAGCGCGAGCATCACGGCCTCGCCGAGAATCAGGCCATGCGTGACGTCGAGATTCGCGGCGAGCCGCGCTTCGTTCACTTCGAGCCCCGACGCGATCTGTCCGATGTGAGCGAGCGCGCCACCGGCCAGGCGCGCGAGGTCGGGCAGCGCGTCCCATTCGGCCTGCCAGCCGCCGAGCGCGCGCTCGTGCTCCTGCACCATTCCGCCGATCACCGTCGCCACGAGCCCCGGCGCGCGCGCCGCCGCCGTCAGCACCGCCGCGCAGCCAACCGGATTGCGCTTGTGCGGCATCGTCGACGAGCCGCCCTTGCCCGCCGCGGCCGGCTCGGCCACTTCGCCGATCTCGGTCTGCATCTGCAGCGAGATGTCGCGGGCAATCTTGCCGAGCGTACCGATCAGGATGCCGAAGTACGATGCGCAGTCCGCGATGCGGTCGCGCTGCGTATGCCACGGCAACGCCGGCACCGCGAGCGAGAGTTCTTTCGCGAGCGCCTGGGTAACGGCAGGCGCCGCATCGCGCAGGCTGGCGAGCGTACCGGCCGCGCCGCCGAACTGCAGCACGAGCACCCGCTCGCGCAGCGCGTCGAGCCGCTCGCGATGACGCAGCAGCGCATCGAGCCATTGCGCGAACTTGAGGCCGAGCGTGATCGGCAGCGCCTGCTGCAGCCACGTGCGGCCGATCGCGGGCGTCGTGCGATGTGCGCGCGCGAGCGCGGCGACGGCATCGCAAACATTCGCGAGCTGCGTATCGAGCAGCGCGAAGGTATCGCGCAGTTGCAGGACCGTCGCGGTATCGATGATGTCCTGGCTCGTCGCGCCCCAGTGGACGAACTTGGCCGCTTCCGCGTCGAGGTCCTTCACGCGCGCGGTCAGCTGCTTGACGAGCGGAATCGCAAGATTGCCGCCGAGCGCGGCGTCGCGCGTCAGCGCATCGGCATCGAGCCGGTCCGCTACGCACGCCATTTCGATCGCGGCGACGGCGCTCTGCGGAATCACCCGATGCGCCGCCGACGCACGCGCGAGCGCCGCCTCGACATCGAGCATCCGCTGCAGCGTCGCGCGGGGCGACCAGATATCGTTCATCGGCTGCGTGCCGCAGATAAGCGCGGTCAGGCGGGCACTGGCTTCGAGCATGGTCTTCGAGGATCAGGGAAGGACGGACGGATGACCGCCGCGGTGGCGGCGGTCAGGTGCATCAGCGTGCGTCATTGTCGCGCGAATCGTTCGGGTGCGACGACACGCACAGCGTGCTCAGCGACACGAGCGACGCATTGAAACGCGCAGCGCACTCAGGCTGCGGCCTTCCGCGTTGCGTCGATGAGCGGCACGCCGGTCAGCTTCACCAGTTCGTCGAAGCCGATGTCCGTGCAGATCTCGCGCACCGCGAGACCTTCCGGCGTCACGTCGATCACCGCGAGGTCCGTGTAGATGCGGTTCACGCAGTTCACGCCGGTCACCGGATACGAGCATGCGGAGACGATCTTGCTTTCGCCCTGCTTCGTCAGGTGCTCCATCATCACGTAGACCTGCTTCGCGCCGATCGCGAGGTCCATCGCGCCGCCCACCGCCGGAATCGCGTCGGGCGCACCGGTGTGCCAGTTCGCGAGATCGCCCTGCGCCGACACCTGGAACGCGCCGAGCACGCAGAAGTCCAGATGACCGCCGCGCATCATCGCGAACGAGTCGGCGTGGTGGAAGTACGAGCCGCCCGTCAGCAGCGTCACGTGCTGCTTGCCGGCATTGATCAGTTCGTCGTCTTCCTCGCCCTTCGCGGGTGCCGGGCCCATGCCCAGCACGCCGTTTTCGCTGTGCAGGAAGATTTCCTTGCTGGCGTCGAGGTGGTTCGCCACGAGCGTCGGCACGCCGATGCCGAGGTTCACGTACGCGCCTTCGGGAATGTCGCTGGCGACGCGCTTCGCCATTTCATCGCGGGAGAGTCGTTTCATGTCGGTGTCCTCGGGTCGGTCACGCGGCCTGCTGCGGCACGCTGGTCGCGTCGTGATGCGCCGCCTGCGGCACTTCGATCACGCGCTGCACGAAAATGCCGGGCGTCACGATCGCTTCCGGATCGAGTGCGCCGAGCGGCACCACCTGCGACACCTGCGCGATCGCCGTCTTCGCGGCGCTCGCCATGATCGGCCCGAAGTTGCGCGCCGTCTTGCGATACACGAGGTTGCCCCAGCGGTCGCCCTTATACGCCTTGATCAGCGCGAAATCCGCGTGCAGCGGCGACTCGAGCACGTAGTGCCGGCCGTCGATCAAACGCGTTTCCTTGCCTTCGGCGAGCTTCGTGCCGTAGCTCGTCGGCGTGAAGAAGCCGCCGATGCCAGCGCCCGCCGCGCGGATACGCTCGGCGAGATTGCCCTGCGGCACGAGTTCGAGCTCGATTTCGCCGGCGCGGAACAGGCCGTCGAACACATACGAATCGGTCTGGCGCGGGAACGAGCAGATGATCTTGCGCACCCGCTTGGTCTTCAGCAGCGCCGCGAGGCCGATGTCGCCGTTGCCCGCGTTGTTGTTGACGATGGTCAGGTCGCGCGCGCCCTGCTCGATGAGCGCGTCGATCAGTTCGGACGGCATGCCGGCCGTGCCGAAGCCTCCGATCATCACGGTCGCGCCGTCCCGCACGTCCGCGACCGCGGCCTGCAGCGATTCGAAAATCTTGTTGATCATCTGGGATCCTCTGGAATGTCCGCGTCCGCGGACCGTCTCCGACTCTTGCCGGCTGCGGGCGTTGCGCCTGAGCTGCCGGTTGGATGACGTCGACGTGCTGCCGTATCGATTGCCACCCGCCAATTTGTTCGCTATGTGAACGTTGATTCGTTTAGCGAACGCATGGCGCATTATCGGCAGCGTCCGCCTCGCTTGTCAAGGTAGGCGTTGCACGCACGGAAGACCAGGCGCGCGGACGACGCGCTTTCCCCAATATGCGTCAGCGTGATTTCACCGGTAGCCTGTATCGTCTTCAGCGATAATCGTCCGACACCTCGAATGGACCGCCCGGCCGCGATGCAGGACCTCGACCTCAACCTGATTCCATACCTCGTCGCGCTGGACGAAGCGCGCAACGTGAGCCGCGCGGCCGAACGACTGGGCGTGAGCCAGCCACGCGTCAGCACGGCGCTTGGGCGTCTGCGCGAGTATTTCGACGATCCGCTGTTCGTGCGCACGTCGCGCGGCATGGAGCCGACGCCGCGCGCGCTCGCGCTGATTCCGGCTGCACGCGAGGCGCTGCTGTGCATCGAGAAAGGGATGCTCGAAGCGCAGGAGTTCGATCCCGCCACCACCACGCGCACGTTCTCGATCGCGCTATCCGACGTCGGCGAGATCGTGTTCCTGCCGCGCCTGCTGCAACTCTTCGCGACGCGCGCGCCGCTCGCCAGTCTGCGTTCGGTGTCGGTGCCGCCGTCGATGGTGGAGCGCGGTCTCGAATCCGGCGATGTCGATCTGGCAGTCGGCTATTTCCCGGACCTTGGCGGCAACAACTTCTTCCAGCAGCGTCTGTTTTCGCATCGCTTCATCTGCATGATGCGCAGCGATCATCCGCTTGCGGGCGCGCCGCTGACGCTCGACCAGTTCCTCGCGTGCGGTCATGCTGTGGTGCGCGCGGAAGGCCGCAGCCAGGAAGTGCTCGAACAGTATCTGGAGAAGCGCCGCATCCACCGCCGCGCGGTGCTGGAAACGCCGCACTTCATGAGCCTGCCGTTCATTCTCGCGCGCACCGATCTGATCGCGACGGTGCCGCACGCGATCGGCTTCGCGTACGTCGCCGAACACGCATCGATCACGCTCGTCGAACCGCCGCTCGAACTGCCGCGCTTCGACCTGCGGCAGCACTGGCATCGCAAGTATCACAACGATCCGCGCACGGTCTGGCTGCGCGGCGTGGTCAGCGAACTGTTCAACGACGCGCTCGACGAGTGGCCGAAATAGCGCGCGCGGGCGTCGTGGCGCCTGACCGCGTCAGGCACCCGCGCGCGAATCATGGAACAATGGCCGTTTGCCAAACACGCGACCGATGAGGAGCGAGGGATGTCCAACAACGTCAAGAAAGGCAAGCGCGCTGCGGCGCCGGCCACACCCGTCCGTCCTACCCGCGAAGAAGCGGAAGCGGCAGTACGCGTCCTGCTGCGCTGGGCCGGCGACGATCCCACGCGCGAAGGTCTGCTCGATACCCCTGCGCGCGTCGTGCGCTCGTACGAAGAGTTTTTTGCGGGCTACGAAACGAATCCCCGCGACATTCTCGCGCGCACCTTTTCGGAAGTGGACGGCTACGACGAGATGATCGTGCTGAAGGACATCCGCTTCGAGAGCTATTGCGAGCATCACATGGTGCCGATCATCGGCCGCGCGCACGTTGCGTATCTGCCAGAGCATCGGGTGGTCGGCATTTCGAAGCTCGCGCGGCTCGTCGATGCGTTCGCGAAGCGCCTGCAGATCCAGGAGAAGATGACGGTACAGATCGCCGATACGCTGAACGAGGTGCTGCAACCGAGAGGCGTCGGCGTGATTCTCGAAGCGTCGCATCAATGCATGTCGACGCGCGGCGTGCACAAGGCCGGCGTCGCGATGGTCACGTCGCGGATGCTCGGCTCGTTTCGCGACGACCCGTCGACGCGGCGCGAGTTTCTGTCGATCGTCGGGCATCCGTCGGCGAGCAACGTCGGCAACGTTTGAATGTGATCCGGCAGATCGTCAGGCATCCGTATCAAACCGTCTCGTTGCAGCGTTCGTCGGGTTCCGGCAGCGCCCGCTGACGACGTACGCTGCATGTGCCGCGCGTCGCGAGCCACACCGCGGCGAGCACGCATGCCGCTCCGGCCAGCTGCATGCGCGTCAGCGGTTCATGCAGCAACACCACCGCGAGCGCGATCGACGCGACCGGCACGAGCGCCGTCATCAGCCCCGCCTCCGTGCCGGATAGCCGCGCGGCGCCTGCATACCAGGCCACAAAGCCGCCAACGGTCGGCAGCAGCGCGTAGTACGCGACGCCCAGCAACGCCGCGCCCGATGTGCGCGAATCGTACGCCGCGTCGAACGGATGCTCGAAAGCCAGCGCAGCGACGGTCGCCACGACGAGGCCGATGCCGGACATCAGCGCAGATAGCGGCAGCGGCGCAATCGGCACGCTCAGCTTGCGGTTCAGCAGGATGAAGAGCGCTTCGCACACCACCGCGGCGAACACCAGCAGATTGCCGGACAGCGCGACTCCGCCGTGGCTCGATGTAGTCGCACGTGCGAACGGCTCGAACACGCCGGTGCAGGTCAGCACGCCCGCCGTCGCCAGCGCGATCGCGGCCAGCGTCGCGATGCGCGGGCGCTCGCCCAGCAGCAACATCGACACCAAGGCCGCGACGGCCGGCAGCGTACCCGCGATCACGCCCGCATCGGCCGCCGACGCGAGCTTCATGCCGCTGATCAGACACACCGTATAGCCGACGCTACCCGCCCCCGCCTGCGCGACGAGCAGCCCCGCATCGCGCCAGCCGACGCGCGGCCAGCGCACGCGGCGCCACCGCAGGACCGCGACGAACAGCGGGAACGCGATCGCGAAGCGCAGTGCGGTTGCGCTGAACGGCGGCAGACCCGCCGCGATGGGCTTGCTCACGACGACCGTGCTGCCCACGCCCACCATCGCGAGCGCGCAGAGCAGATAACCTTGAAGACGTGAGTTCATGCCGGGTCCTTTCATCGTGCGATGAGGACGCAGCTTGAGGTCGCGGTGCGCGTGAGTCTTGAATGAAATTGCAGCGCGCGCGGTTGCGCTACACCGTTGCGCTACGCAGTTCGCTAGCGTCGCACCGCCGCCGCATACCGCGACGGCGTGAGCCCGAACGACTGCACGAATGCGCGCGTCATATGGCTCTGGTCCGCGAAGCCGACACTCGCGGCCACGTCGGCCAGCGCACTGCCTTGCGCGATCAGGTGGCGCGCGAGCGTCACGCGCCGCTGCATACGGTACGCATGCGGCGGCAAGCCGGTTTCGCGCGCGAAGCTGCGCAGCAGCTGAAAGCGGCTGAGCCCTGCTTCCGCGGCCAGTTCCGCGAGCGAGAGCGGCGCAGCGGGATCGTCGTCGATGCGCGCCTTCGTTCGCGCGATCGACGCCGGCATCGCGCGCGCACGCCGCAGGCTCAGGTGATGTTCGCTCACGTGCGCCATGAACACGACGAACGCCTCTTCGCACGCGAGCCTGTCCGCATGCGATGCATCGTCGACCGCGAGCGCGAACAGCTGCTCGAACCGATGCTTCAGCAACGGATCGTGCGCGACCGGCTGCGTCAGCTCGACGATGCTATCCGGCGCATCCGCATATTCACGCGCTGCATCGCGCAGCACCTGCGGCGCGAAATAGAGCATGCGCCAGCCGCGGCCGCGCTCGTCGAGCGGGCTGCCGTCGTGCACTTCGCCGGGGTTGACGGTAATCACGTCGCTCGCGCGCGCTTCGACGGGGCCGCGTCCGCTCGCGGAACGTTGCCCGCCGCGCAGCATCACGCCGATGCCGAACTGGTCGTGCGAATGACGCGCGAATGCATGCGTGGTTTCGGCGATGGTGGCGAACGCGCCATCGAGCGCGCAGCGCGGCATCAGCACGCGCTCATGCCGTTTCGCCGGCAGCCTGCCCGACGAAGACGGTGCGCGCGTGCTCACACTCACGGCCGATCCTCGCGGCCGCGCGCGGCGCCGTTGTGGACGATGCGCTCGCCTTCGCGCACCTTGCCCTGCGACACGCTGCTGCCCGGCGGCACGCTGTGCGTGAGCCAAACATTGCCGCCGATCACCGAGCCCTTGCCGATGGTCACGCGGCCGAGGATCGTCGCGCCCGCATAGATCACCACGTCGTCTTCCACGATCGGGTGGCGCGCATTGCCCTTCACGAGCGTGCCGTCGCCTTCGGCCGCGAAGCTCTTCGCGCCGAGCGTCACCGCCTGATAGACGCGCACGCGTTCGCCGATGATCGCGGTCTCGCCGATCACGACGCCCGTGCCGTGATCGATGAAGAAGCTCGGACCGATCTGCGCGCCCGGGTGAATGTCGATGCCGGTTGCCGAGTGCGCGATCTCGTTGATGAAGCGCGCGAGGAGCGGCACGCCGAGGCGATGCAGCGCATGCGCGAGCCGGTGATGCGTCATCGCCCAGATGCCCGGATAGCACAGCAGGATTTCGGTGATGTGCTGCGCGGCCGGGTCGCCGACGTAAGCCGCCTGAATGTCGCTGACGAGCAGCGCGCGAATGGCGGGCAGCTGATGCCCGAATTCGCGGGCGACGTCGAACGCGCGCTTGCTCAAATCGTCGTCCGGTGTCTGCCCATGTTCAGGCAGGAAGCGCAGCGCGCGGCGGATCTGTTCGGCGAGCAGCCGCAGCGTACTCTCGAGCGTCTGGCCGACGAAGTAGTCGACGCTTTCGTCGGTCAAGTCCGGCGCGCCGTAATGCGTCGGAAACAGCGCGGCGCGCAGACCGCCGACGATCGTCACGATCGCCTGACGCGACGGCAGCTCGCGAATGCCGAGCGGATGCCGCGTGCGATGCAGCTCTTCGCGCGACGTGCGCAGCGCTTGCACGATCTGTTCGAGACCCCAGTGATGGGAAGGCACGTTTGACATGGTCAGCACGGCAGCGGCGCCGTAGCGCCGCCGCTGGTCATTAGATGGGGTGAGCTCAAGATTAACCTGTTTTACAACCGACCGTGCGAGGCGGCCCGGACGGCGACGCGCGTGCGGATAAAACGCAGGTTCAGATGGTGACGCTGCTCGCGTCGATCCAGCGCACGGCCCAGTCGCGCGCATGCGCGATCGCGGCGCTTTCGTCGGCAAAGCGGAGTTCGGCCGGGAAGAAACGGTTCGCGACGAGTTCGCCATCGCTCGACCGCGAGATCACGACATAAGGTTGGTACAGCCCATCGCCTGAACGCGCCGGTGCGCAATTCAGCAAGTAGCCGCGATGTGTGAATGCAGCATCGAAGTGCATGAAATCATCCGCCCCTGACTGCTTCCGATGTTGGATCGAACCAGCGGCGCGGTCTCCTCTGGATGCGTCGCGGCTCTTATCGAACCACTCGCCGGACCGTTTATATTCATGCGTGCCGGCCCGTCGGACTAAGATCATACTCTGGAGAAAACCCGGGTTCCACGGAAAAAAAGCAAAAAAACGCAAGCTCCATCGCGGCCGCCGATCGACCGCCCGCAAAGCCTTGAAGCGTCGGCCCCGGAATGGCTCTTGCTGTTTCGCGCGCCGCTCGCGGCGAACCGGGGACAGTGGCGAAGCGTACAGAACGAAGCGCTGCATCCGCACGCGAAGCGACGGCTCACCGCGTGCGCATCGCGCCGCCGCCGCGATGGCCACACTGTTTAGCGCAGCGAGCGCTGGCGTTTAGCGGCCGCATCGGCAACCCGACGCCGCGCTCGCCGAATTCGAAACCACGGGTTGCGAGACCTGTACCCAGCGATGACTGTTTCAGTTAACCGCACGCGATGACAATCGCAGCACGTATCGTACATACCAGCGGTACATACCAATGAGGAGCATGCAGATGAACAAGGTCGTAGTGATCGGCGCGACGGGCACACTCGGCAGCGCGGTGACGGGGCTGCTCAAGGAGCGCCATGAGGTGATCGAGGTGGGCGCCACGCGCGGCCGCCATCAGGTGGACAGTACAGATCCGAAGAGCGTCGCGAAGCTGTTCGCCGAGATCGGCAAGGTGGACGCGGTGGTGACGACGACGGGCAAGCTGCACTTCGGTTCGCTCGCGGAAATGACCGCGGAACAGTTCTGGACCGGCCTGCGCGACAAGCTGATGGGCCAGATCAATGTCGTGCTCGCCGCGCAGCATTACCTCAATGACGGCGGCTCGTTCACGCTGACGAGCGGCATCATCGCCGACGAACCGATCCGGCTCGGCGTCAACGCAACGACCGTCAACCTCGCGCTCGAAGGCTTCGTGCGCGGCGCCGCGATCGAACTGCCGCGCGGCATCCGCATCAACCTCGTGAGCCCGACGGTGCTCGAGGAATCGATGGGCGCTTACGGCGATTTCTTCCGCGGCTTCGAACCGGTGAGCGCAAAACGCGCGGCGCTGGCGTACGTGAAGAGCGTGGAAGGCGCGCAGACCGGACGCGTGTATCGCGTCGGGTCGTAAAGAACGGTAAACGGCGGGTAAACGGCAAGCAAACGAAAAGCGGCGCGGCAGCGGAAATGACCGCTGCCGCGCCGCCTTATTTCATACCGTCAGTTCAGTGAATTTCCGGTTCGCCGCCGCTCTTCGTCGTTGCGGCAACCGATGATTTCTTCGCTCCGTCGCGCTGCAGGAAGTCGAAGTCGCAGCCGGTGTTCGCCTGCATCACGTGCACCTGATGCATCGCGCCATAGCCGCGCTCGAAGCGCGGCGGCGGTTCGACCCACGCGGCCTTGCGGCGCGCGAGTTCGTCGTCGCTGACGAGCACGTTGAGCTTGCGCTGCGGCACGTCGAGCTCGATCATGTCGCCGTCCTGCACGAGCGCGAACGGACCACCGACAAACGATTCGGGCGCAACGTGCAGCACGCACGCGCCGTAGCTCGTGCCGCTCATCCGCGCATCGGAAATGCGGAGCATGTCGCGCACGCCCTGCTTCAGCAGCTTCTGCGGAATCGGCAACTGGCCCCACTCGGGCATGCCGGGCGCGCCGACCGGACCCGCATGCTGCAGCACGATCACGCTGTTCGCGTCGACATCGAGATCGTCGCTATCGATACGCGCCGCCATGTCGTTGTAGTCCTTGAACACCACCGCGCGCCCCTTGTGCACGAGCAGCTGCGACTCCGCGGCGCCCGGCTTGATCACCGCGCCGTCCGGCGCGATGTTGCCGCGCAGCACCGCGAGGCCGTTGTCCGGCATCAGCGGGTTGTCGCGGCGACGGATCACATCGTCGTTGAAGATCTGCGCGTCGGCGATGTTCTCGCCGAGCGTGCGGCCATTCACCGTCTTCTGCGTGCCGTCGATCAGGTCGCCGAGTTCCTTCAGCATCGCCGTGAGGCCGCCCGCGTAATAGAAGTCTTCCATCAGCCACGCGCCCGTCGGGCGGATGTTCGCGAGCACCGGCGTGCGGCGCGACAGCGCGTCGTAGCGGTCGAGCGTCAGATCGATGCCCGCGCGGCGCGCGAGCGCGATCATGTGCACGATCGCGTTGGTCGAGCCCGACAACGCGAGGCAGGTCGTCACCGCGTTGTCGACGGAATGCGCGGTGAGGATGTCCGATGGCTTCAGGTCTTCCCACACCATGTCGACGATCCGCATGCCGGTTTTCGCCGAAATCTGCGCATGCCGCGAATCCGGCGCCGGGATCGACGCGAAGCCGGGCAGCGTGAAGCCAAGCGCTTCAGCGGCGCTCGTCATCGTCGATGCCGTGCCCATCGTCATGCAGTGACCCGGCGAACGCGCGATGCCGCCTTCCACGCCCTTCCAGTCCTGCTCGGTGATCTTGCCGGCGCGCAGGTCGGCCCAGTACTTCCACGTGTCCGAGCCGGAGCCGAGCGTCGCGCCGTTCCAGTTGCCGCGCAGCATCGGGCCCGCGGGCAGGAAGATGGTCGGCAGGTTCATCGACACCGCGCCCATCAGCAACGCCGGCGTGGTCTTGTCGCAACCGCCCATCAGAACCACGCCATCCGCCGGATACGAACGCAGCGTCTCTTCCGCTTCCATCGCGAGGAAGTTGCGATAGAGCATCGTGGTCGGTTTCTGGAACGGTTCGGACAGCGTCTGCACCGGCAGCTCGATCGGAAAACCGCCCGCCTGCCAGATGCCGCGTTTCACTTCTTCCACACGCTGCTTGAAGTGCGTGTGGCACGGGTTCATCTCGCTCCACGTGTTGAGGATCGCAATCACCGGCTTGCCCGCATATTCCTCGCGGCTGTAACCCATCTGCGCGGTGCGCGAACGATGGCCGAACGAGCGCAGATCGTTCACGCCATACCAGCGATGACTGCGCAGTTCCTCAGGGGTCTTTCTCTTGCTCACACGAACTCCGTCGATACGTTATGGGTTCAACGCTCAGCGCGGCTGCTCCTTTACGCGCGAAACGATCTGCGTCGGGCTCACGAACTGCAGCGCGATCAGCACCCAGATCAGCGTGATGGCCATGTAGATCATCGCCATCGCATCGATCGATTGCGGCGCGCGCACGCCCGTCGAAAACACAGCGTAGTACAACGCGACGACGAGCGTCTGCGTCGAGGGCCCCGCCGTAAAGAACGTCAGCTCGAACATGCCGATCGTGCGCACCAGCACGAGCAGGCCGGCCGCGAGCATGCCCGGCACGAGCAGCGGCAGCAGCACGTAGCGAAAGTAACGGAACGTGTTCGCGCCGAAAATGCGCGCGGCGGATTCGAGGTTCGGATCGATCTGCTCGATGAACGGCGTCATCACGAGAATCACGAACGGCAGCGCCGGAACCAGATTCGCAAGGATCACGCCCGACAGCGTGCCGGCGAGCCCGACGCGATACATCACGGTCGCCATCGGAATGCCGTAGGTGACGGGCGGCACCATCAGCGGCAGCAGGAACACGAGCATCGCGAGGCGCTTGCCGCGGAACTGCACGCGCGCGAGCGCATACGCGGCCGGCACGCCAAGCGCCACCGACAGCAGCACGACCGCGCCCACCACTTCGACGGTCACCCACAGCACGCTCGCGAGCTGGAAGTCGTCCCATGCCTGGCCATACCAGTGCAGCGTGAAGCCCTGCGGCAGCGGCGTGCCGAACCAGCGAGTCGCGACCGAGTTCATCGCGACGGTCGCGATCAGCAGCACGACGTTCGCGAGGAAGAAGATCATCGTGCCCCAGACGAGCACCTTCCATGCGCGGTCGGGCAGGCTCCTGCGCTGCTTCGCGCGCGGCGCTGGACGCGGGTTGCGCGCGCCGTCGGCATCGTTGCCTCGGCCTTGATGTGGATCGCGCGGCGGGTCGCCCGACGGATCGCCGGGTGGCTCGCCGCCGGTCGTCGAGCGCGTCTGCGGCGTGGCGCCGGACCACGGATGCGCGGCGTGGCGATCGGTCGTCATCACCCTTTCCCTCCCGTCACCGGACCGCGATAGAAGAAGCGGCGCGCACCGAGCATCGCGGCCACCACCAGCAACTGCACAAAGCCCATCACCATCGCAACGGCGGAAGCGAGCGAGTAGTCGTAGCTTTCGAACGCCGCTTCGGCGGCCGCGATCGAGATCACGCGCGTCGGCCCCGCGGGCGCGCCGAGCAGCACCGCCGACGGAAACACCGAGAAAGCCTGCACGAACGAAAGACACGCGGCCATCGTGAGTCCGGGCATCAGCAGCGGCAGATAGATCTGGCGAAACTGCTGCCATGGGCTCGCGCCGAGCGTCGCCGCCGCGTTCGCGAGCGTCGGGTCGATGCCGGTCACGTACGACAGCGTCAGCAGGAACGCGAACGGAAAACCCGACACGATCAGCGACAGCAGCACGCCCCAGTAGTTATGCGTGAGCCGCACTTCATCGCTGTACAGATGCAGACCGTGCAGCACCTGCGGGAACCAGCCGTTCGGCCCGAAGTACGTGAGCATGCCGTCGGCGATCAGCACGGTGCCGAGCGTCACCGGAATCACCAGCAGCGTGGTGACGAACTTCTGGTACGGCGAATTGCGCCGCAGCGCGAACGCGACCGGCACCGATACGCCGACGTTGATGATCGTCGCGGGCAGCGCGAGCTTCAGCGTGACGAGCACCGTCGGCCACATCGACAGATCGGTGAAGAACGTCACGTAGTTGGCCCACACACTGCCGCCGTTCATCGGCTTGAACGACAGCATCAGGCCATACGCGAACGGATACAGGAACAGCGCGACGATGAAGATAAGCGCGGGCGCGACGAGCCAGGCCTTCGGGTCGCGCGGCGCGGCCGGCGTGAGCGCCGCGGAAGCGGCGGTGCTCATGCTGCGGCTCCGTTACGCTCGATGTGCTCGATGTGCTCGCTACGTTCGGCCGGATAGACGAGCGTGCGCGCAGGCGGCACGCTCAGCGTCACGCGCTCGCCCTCGCTGAATTCACCGGGCAGACGCGCCCACAGTTCGCCGAACGGCGCCTTCGCGCGAATCAGCGAATCGCGGCCACCGTATTCGACCGCGGTGACCTGCGCGTCGAACGCATTCGTCGCGCCCGGCGCAGCGCGCTCGAAATCTTCGGGGCGCAGCGCGACGGCCACGTCCTTTGCGTCGAAGCTCGCCATCGCGGTACCAGTCAGCGCGACACCGGCCGCGCCGAGCTTCACGAATTCGCCCTGCGCGCCATCGAGCTGAGCGGGCACGACGTTGCGATAACCCATGAAGCGCGCAACATGCAGATTCTTAGGCCTGCCGTACACTTCACGCGGCGTCGCGACCTGCTGCACGACACCCTCCTTCATCACGACGATACGGTCCGCCATCGACAGCGCTTCGTCCTGATCGTGCGTCACGTAGATGGTTGCGCGATTGAGCTGCGTATGGATGCGGCGGATTTCCGCGCGCATCTCGATGCGCAGCTTCGTATCGAGATTCGACAGCGGCTCGTCCATCAGCACGAGCGGCGGCTCGATCACGATCGCGCGCGCGATCGCGACGCGCTGCTGCTGCCCGCCCGATAGTTGCCCCGGCAGCTTGCGTTCGTGCCCGACCAGCTGCACGAGCTGCAACGCTTCGCGCGCGCGGCGTTGCGCGTCGCGCTTCGCGACGCCGCGCATCTTGAGGCCGAAGCCGACGTTGTCGAGCACGGACATGTGCGGGAACAGCGCGTAGTTCTGGAACACCATCCCGAAGCCGCGCTTTTCCGGCGGCAGGATGTCGATGCGTTGTTCGTCGAGCCAGATTCCGCCGCCCGACAGCGGCTGCAAACCAGCGATGCAGTTGAGCGCGGTCGACTTGCCGCAGCCCGATGGCCCGAGCAGCGCGATGAACTCGCCGCGCCGGATGTTCAGGTCGAGTCCCTGCAAGGCTGCAACGGCATGGCCTTCCGCGTTGGTGAAACTGCGGCTGACCGACTCGAGACGCAACTGCTCGAATTGATGCTTCATGGCGAATTCCTGACCCTGGCAGCAGCGCGCGACAACCCGCGCGCCACTGCCGTGAACTTCACTGGACAATCATCGTGTGCACGCTCACTGCGCGCTCATTGCGATTTTGCCGCACCGATATCGCGGTCCCACTTCTGGAACGCGGCCACCATCGCGGCCGCGGAAAGCGGCTGCACGTGCGGATGGTCCGCGAGCAGCTTGTCGTACTCGGGGCGGCCGAACTTCTTCAGCACGTCCTGGCTGTGCTGCGGCGCCTGCTCGATGCTGACGCCCTTGATCGCGGGGCCCGGATAGAAGTAGCCGTCGTCATAGGTCAACGCCTGCTGCGCGGGCTCGAGCATGAAGTTCATCAGCTTGTACAGCACGTCGAGCTTTTCTTTCGGCACGCCCTTCGGGATCACCATGTAGTGCGCGTCGTTGACCCACGTCATGTTGTCGAACGCCTGCACCTTGAACTCCGCGGGCACGATGCCGAGCGCGCGCGGATTGATGTCCCAGCCCGTCACGGTGACGGTCATGTCGCGCGTGCCTTCGCCGAGTTCCTTCATCACCGCCGACGTGCCGCCCGGGTAGTACGGAACGCAGTCGTTGAGCTGCTTGAGGAATGCCCACGTCTTGTCCCAGCCGTGAATCGGGTCGCGCGGATCTTTATCGCCGAGCACGTACGGCAGGCCCATCAGAAACGTGCGGCCCGGGCCCGAGTTGGCGGGACGCGCGTAGATCAGCTTGTTCGGATGCGCCTTGCACCATTGCAGCAGCTGGTCGGGGGTCTTCGGCGGATCGGTGACTTTCGCGGGGTTGTATTCGAGCAGCGGACCGGCCGGCATGTAGGCGACTTCGAGCCCGAACCCTTCGGCGAGATCCTGCATCTTGCGCGGACCGGGCGCGTACTTGTCGAGCACGCCGGGGAACGTCGCGGCCTGGTCGGGCAGCAGCTTGATCCACAGGTTCTGTTCGATGCCGGCGGCGAGCGCGTCGGTGCCGGTCAGCACGAGGTCGATGTCGGAGCGGCCGGCCGCCTGCATCGCCTTGATCTTGCCCGGCAGCTGCGGCGCCGGCGCGTTGGTGTACGTGATGTTGGAGACGAGGTTCGGGTACTTCGCCTTGAACGCTTCGAAGCCCTTCTGCGTGAGCTGCAGGTCGCCGGCTACGTCGACGATATTGAGCGTAACCGGCCCCGCCGCGCGGGCCGCCGTGATACCGAGCGTGCCCACTGCCACGCAGACGGCCGCCAGCTTGACGGACATTCTGCCGAACGACCACTTGCCATTCAGGTTCATCGCATCTCCTCGCTTCTTGGTATGGAAGCCCGCCGGTCGCGTTGCGCAATGCGGAGCGCCGACGGTACCCGTGTCTCTTACGGGAACATAGCGAACGGCGCGCGATGATGTCAAGCAAATTGTCCAGCCCTCGAACGGACGGGCTGCGGCGTTTTTTAACTGGAAAGTGCTTCGTATACAGCGATTTACCAAAGTGCTGTACGTGCATTCGAGGGTAACAATACTCAGGTTTCCCTTTACTTGTTTAGCAACTTGTCCAGCCCCTCGACCCGCTTAGCCGCCCGCGACACCCTGGGTATTCACGTACACCGCGTACAGGCCGTGGCTCGCCGCCATGAAGAGCCGGTTGCGATGCGGCCCGCCGAAGCACACGTTCGCGCAGCGCTCCGGCAGCGCGATGTGACCGATGGCCTCGCCTTGCGGCGTGAAGATGCGCACGCCGTCGAGTTCGTCGGTGCCCATGCCCCAGCCGCACCACAGGTTGCCGTGGATGTCGACGCGAAAGCCGTCCGGCGTGCCCGGACCCGCGTCGATCAGCACGCGGCTGTTGCGGATCGTCCGCCCGTCGGGCGACACGTCGAACACGCGGATCTTGCGCGGAGTCGCGCGCGATTCGACGATGTACAGCAGCGATTCGTCCGGCGAAAACGCGAGCCCGTTCGGGCCGAGGATATCGTCCGCGACGACCGTGATCTCGCCGGTGTCGCCATCGATGCGATAGACCGCCGGCTTCACCTCCGAGTCCTGCTTCTCGCCTTCGTAGAAGCTGTCGATCCCGAAGGTCGGATCGGTGAACCAGATCGAGCCGTCGGACTTCACGACGACGTCGTTCGGCGAATTGAGCCGCTTGCCCTGGTAGCGGTCCGCGAGCACGGTGATCGAACCGTCGTACTCGGTACGCGTGACGCGGCGCGTCAGGTGTTCGCAGGTGACGAGCCGGCCAGCGCGGTCGCGCGTATTGCCGTTGCCGTTGTTCGACGGCTGGCGAAACGGCGTCACGTTGCCGGTCGCTTCGTCCCAGCGCAGCATCCGGTTGTTCGGGATGTCGCTCCAGACGACACAGCGCGCGTCGCCGAAATACACCGGACCTTCGGACCAGCGCGCGCCCTGATACAGGCATTCGACGGAAGCGGCCGGCAGGCGCAGCGCGTTGAAGCGCGGATCGAGCACGCGGATGGCAGGATCGGGATAGCGTTGATTGAGTTCGGGCATGGGAGCGGGATTCGAGGATTTCGAGGAGGCGCGACGTGGAGCGGGCGCCCCAAACGACAGCGCGCCGCATGAAAGCGGCGCGCTCCGGTGACGACGATCAGCTCTGCGCGAGCTTGCCGTCGCGCAGGCGCCAGAGCTTCAGCGGATTATCGTCCTGAACCGCTTCGGGCAGCAGCGCCGCCGGCAGGTCCTGATAGCAGACCGGACGCAGGAAACGGTCGATCGCCGTCGCGCCGACCGAGGTCGCGCGCGGATCGGATGTGGCGGGGAACGGTCCGCCATGCACCATCGCGTACGACACTTCGACGCCCGTCGGGAAACCGTTCGCGAGGATGCGGCCGGCCTTGCGTTCGAGCGTGGGCAGCAACTGGCGCGCGAGCTCGTGATCTTCGGGCTCGACCTGCAGCGTCGCGGTGAGCTGGCCTTCGAGATACTCGGTGACCTTGATCATCTCGCCGACATCCGCGCACGTGACGATCAGCGAACTCGGCCCGAAGATTTCGTCTTCCAGCGCGGCTTCCGCGAGGAACTGCGTGGCATTGGTGGCAAACAGCGCCGGCAACGCGGAGCAGGCCGCATCCGTCTGTGCGCCTTGCGCGACCGCCTGCACGCCATTCACGTCGCCGCGGCGCGCGATGCCGTCCTTGTAGGCCGCGGCAATGCCCGGCGTGAGCATCGTCTGCGCGCCCTTCTTCGCGAGCGCCTGCGCAGCGGCATCGATGAAGGTTTTCGTCTGCGGACTATCGAGCACCAGCACGAGACCGGGGTTCGTGCAGAACTGGCCGACGCCGAGCGTGACCGATTCGACGAAGCCGTTCGCGATGCTTTCCGCGCGCTTCGCGAGCGCGCCCGGCAGCACGAAGAACGGATTGACGCTGCTCATCTCCGCGAACACGGGGATCGGTTCGCGACGGCGCGACGCGATGTCGACGAGCGCGAGGCCGCCGCGGCGCGAGCCCGTAAAGCCCACCGACTTGATCGCCGGATGCGCGACGAGCGCTTCGCCGATCTCGTTGCCCGCGCCGATCAGCAGCGAGAACACGCCTTCGGGCAGGCCTGCGTCCTGCACCGCTTTCTGGATCGCACGGCCGACCAGCTCCGACGTGCCGAGGTGCGCCGGGTGCGCCTTCACGACGACCGGGCAACCGGCCGCGAGCGCCGACGCGGTGTCGCCACCCGCCACCGAAAATGCGAGCGGAAAATTGCTCGCGCCGAACACGGCGACCGGCCCGACGGCGATCTTCTGCATGCGCAGATCGGAGCGCGGCAGCGGCTTGCGGTCCGGCAGCGGCGAATCGAGCGTCGCGGTGAGCCAGCGTCCTTCGCGCGCGAGCGACGCGAACAGCTTCAGCTGGCCGACCGTGCGTCCACGCTCACCTTCGAGGCGCGCCTTCGGCAGCGCGGACTCGGCCTGCGCGCGTTCGATCAGCGCATCGCCGAGCGCCATGATGTTGTCGGCGATCGCTTCGATGAAGCGCGCGCGCGTCTCCAGCGGCGCGAGGCGGTACGGATCGAACGCGGCGGCGGCGAACCCGCACGCACGTTCCACTTCGGCCGATCCGCCCGCGCCGAACGCGGGTTCGATTTCCGCGTTCCGGGCCGGGTCGAACGCGCGCAGCGTGCCCTTGGTGCCGCGCACCGCCGATCCGCCGATCAGCATTTCACCGGTAATCTGCATCTCCACTACTCCTCGTTAAATGCCGAACGGCCACGATGCGATCGCGGCCGTTACGGCTTCAGAATGGGATGGGCGCCGCTATCGGCGCGCCATGGTTTCGCGCGGATGAGCGCCTCAGGCAGGCGGCGCTTTCGCGTTCCAGCTTGCGAGCGACTGTTCGAACGCGAGCAGATCCTTGACTGCAGCGTCGATCTTCGCATGATGCTCCTGCGGCGTCGAACTCAGGAGCGGCTGGATCGGGCCCATGTCCGCGATCTTCGAGAACGTGACCGCGTCGTGCAGCACGCGGATCAGCGAGATGTCGTCGCGCAGCGTTTCGAGCGGCATGAACGCGTCGAAGAGCCGCTTCGCTTCGTCGTTGCGACGTTCGCGCGCGGCGGCCAGCAGCGCCGTCACCGCGTTCGGCGCGATGCAGCCCGAGCCCGTCGTCCATGCGGCAAGCCCGAACTCCTGCACGTGCACGAGCGCGGGACGCTCGCCCATGCCCGACACCACCTTCGACGGATTCACGCTTTGCAGCAGACGGCGCAGGTAGACGTCGTCGCTCGGATTGTCGCGCACGATCGCGTACTTCACCGCAAGCAGCGTGCCGCGATCGACCAGACGCGCGAGCGTGTCGACGTCCACATAGTTTTCGCTCTTCACGTACAGCGTGAGCGGCATGCCGGCGATGTCGGCGATGCGCGTGAGGCCCGCTTCCACACCTTCCGACGTCGTAAAGCCGGCGAGCGGAAGCACCATCGCCGTGCGGTAATTCGTCTGCGCGAGGATGCGCGCTTCGTCGAGCATCTTGCCGTAGTCGGGGCCGATGGACGGAATCACGCGGGTCGTCGGGCCGGCGCACTCGGCCAGCATGTCGAGCAGCTCGCGGTACTCGCTGACGGCGACGTGATAGAGGTTCGCGTTGCCGCCATACAGCAGCGTGCGCACCCCGCCCGCTTCGATGTGCTGGATCAGCTTGCGGTTCTGTTCGGCATCGAGCGAGTAATCGGCTTTGCGCGCGAGCGGCGGTACAGCCATCACCGAGGCGGACAGTTCGCTTTCAAGGATCGGGGAAACGTTCATGGCATCTCGCGGGGTGAGCGGTCAATGCCAGCAACGTTAACACCGCCGCCCAATGTTGTCAAACAACTTTGAGCGATCGTGTGCAGCTTCGTTTGACAACCTGCGAAGTCAAATTCGCCCGATATCGCTTTCGCCTCGCTCGTGGACGGAATGGCTATTCGTCGCTTTAAATCGATTACACCGTGTCGTGTCCAGCTTTTGAACGATCGAATTAAACAATGGCAAAACGCTTTATCACCGCTCTTTAAATCTCTTTAAAACACGGCACCGCAGCCGGTAAAAAATCCGGATTAAAGAAGCAAAACGGGAAAATTTACGATAAGTCATTGCTGGCGCAACGTTATTCGCGATGACGCGCAACACCTCAAGACTGCACGCAATGCCAGAAAAGTCCGCCACAGGATTATTCGAGTGTCAGACAGCCGGACAGGTCGGCCGTTTGAAAGCCGCTGTTATCTGACAAACCATCGTAAAAAAATGCACGGCTTTATTGCAATATCGTTTGCAAGACACCGAATGGTGTTAGATTCAGCATCTATAGAGTCATACAAGAAATCGGCAGACGCAACGATCTGCCGGCAACCTCGCAGCCGGGGTCGCTGCGTACCTGAGAGAAAGCAACGTGTCGCTACAATTCATCGAGCAGATGTCGCCGCTGCTCAATGCCACGGATGAAACGACGTGGTTCGGCGAAATTGCGCGCCTGGCCGAAGGATGGGGCTTCGACCAGGTGCTGCTAGGCATGCTGCCGCGCCCGGGCTTCCGCTTCGAGGGCGCCTACATTCGCAGCAACTACGCGCCGTCGTGGCGACGCACTTACGACGCCGAAGGGCTCGTGCATATCGCCCCGACGGTCGAGCATTGCGCGACCCGCTCGCTGCCGCTGATCTGGTCGCCGGATATCTTCACGACGGACCCGCAGCAATCGATGTACGAAGAAGCCTGCTCGCACGGTTTGCGCGCGGGGGTAACCCTGCCGATTCACGGGCCGAACCAGGAAGCGGGCATGCTGTGCTTCGTCAACGACAGCCACCCAGGCGGCGCCTTCTGGCAGCACATCAATGACGTGCTGCCGAACCTCGTGCTGCTGCGCGACGTGGTAGTCGACACGAGCCAGCGCTACCTGAGCGAACACACGCGTTCGCTGATGCCGCGGCTCACGCCGCGTGAAAACGAAGTGCTGCAATGGACTGCGCGCGGCAAGTCGACCTGGGAAATCTCGCACATCCTGAGCTGCTCGGAAGCAGCGGTGGATTTCCACATGAAGAACGTTCGCACCAAGTTCGGTGTGAACTCTCGCCGCGCGGCGGCCGTGATCGCCACGCAGATGGGGCTCATTGACCCAAATTGACGAGCGTGCGCGTCTCTCGGTGATACACCACGCGTTCCGCCCGGCCGAGGTCGCCGTCGGAAATGGTTTTCGTGAAGTAAAGGCCGAGCAGGATGGACACCGGAGCGGGAATCTCCGCGCCGGATTCGAAACGGCTGCCGCGCGACTGCGTGACGCCGAAACGGGCCCAGAAGCGACGCTGGCTTTCTTTTTTCTTCTTGCGGTACGCGATGATGCGGACCCGATCGACCGGAGCCGAATCGTCTTCCAGCGTGGCGTTGAGCAGTTGGGTGTCATCCTGTGTGTCGAGCCGGGCATCGGCCTTCGATGGGGATTGCGCCTGCGATCCAGCCTGGGAATGAGTGTGCTGAAGTTCCATGATGTCTTCCGCTTTATGTTGATTGGGTACCGCTAGACCGATTTTCCGCATATGCGAAGTCGTGCACACCTATCCAGGTAGGTAGGTGCGGAGTCGATCCGAAATGCATACGTTTTGATGCGCAATGGGTCACCCACGCGTAAGGAGAACGTCATGCAAGCAGCGATCCGGATTGGTTTGCGTCAGGAATTCGACAACGCAGTGATCAACGAGATGTACCGTCTGCGCGCCCGCGTGTTCCGGGGCCGCCTCGGCTGGGATATCCCCACCATCGCGGGCATGGAGATCGACGGTTACGACGCGCTCGGTCCGTACTACATGCTGATCCAGAACCCGGCGGGCGTGGTGCGCGGCTGCTGGCGGCTGATGCCGACGGACGGCCCCAACATGCTGAAGGACACGTTCCCGCAGTTGCTTCACGGCAACGCCGCGCCGGTCGGGCGGCATATCTGGGAGCTGAGCCGGTTCGCGATCGAATCGGATGGCGACGAACCGTCGTTCGGTTTCGGCGACGTGACGATGCACGCCATCCAGTCGCTCGTGAAATTCGCCGACCGGATGGGTATCACCCGTTACGTGACAGTCACGACGACGCCCATCGAGCGTCTGCTGCGCAAGACGGGCATCGAGCTCGGACGGCTCGGGTCGCCGATGCAGATCGGCGTGGAGCGCGCGGTGGCGCTCGATATCGCGGTCAGTCCGCAGACCCGCAACGCGCTGTTCGGGCCGATCCCGGTAGCAGCCTGACGGCGTGGCCGTGCGGCCATCCGGCTGCGTGCGCAACGTACGCGACATACGCGACATACGCGACATACGCGACGTACGCGACATACGCGACATACGCGACATACGCGACGTACGCGACGTACGCACCAGCGGGCCCCGGCCGGCGCGTGATCAGTACGCGTGCCGCCAGCCGCTGCGGATTGCCTGCGCCAGCCGTCGCGGCTAGTGCTTGTGGAACGTGATGTGCGCGATCCGCCGCACCATCAGCGCGGCGGCGAGCGCGGCGCAGCCGGTCAGCCCGACGCCGATGTGAATCGACTGCACGAGCACCTGGCGCGCCGCTTCGACGAGCGCCGGGCCGTCCAGCCCCGCGGCGGACAACTGCGCCAGTGTGTGATCGCGCAACGATGGGTCGATCAGGATGCGCGGATCTTCGAGCACCGGCTGCCATTTCGCGGCAACCGGCGCGCCCAGCACGCGGAGCGCATCGCCGACACCCGACGCGTAGCGCCGGTTCACGATCGTCGCCACCACGCTCGTGCCCAGCATGCCGCCCACCATCCGCGTGGATTGCAGCAGCGCGGTGGTGATGCCGAAGCGTTCGCGGCCGGCAATCTCCTGGCCGAACACGTTCAGGTTGTTCAGGATGAAGCCGAGCCCGATGCCCACCGCGCCCATCGCCAGTTCGAGCGCGAGGTGCGACGTGGCCTGCGTCGCGAACGCGAGACCGAGCGACGCCACCACGAGCAGCGTGAAACCGATCGACAGGATCAGCGTGGGCCGCGGCAGATGAATCACGATGCGCGTGTTGATCACGCTGCCGAGCGCGATGCACGCGGCGATCGGCGTCGCGAGCAGGCCGGCCTCCTGCGGCGACAGGCCGAAGCCGCCCTGCAGCAGCAGCGGCGCGAAGAAAATGAGCGAGAACATCACGAAGCCCGACAGCGTCGACAAAGTGAACAGCGTGACGAGCTGACCGTCGCGGAACAGATCGAGCGGTACCATCGGATGCGTCGCGCGACGCTCGCACATCAGCAGCGCTGCGAAGCACACGAAGATCACGACCGCGAGCACCAGGTTCGCGGTCGTGAAGCCATCCTTCGGCACCGCCTCGATGAAGGCCTGAAAGCCGCCCAGCACGACCGCGACAAGCGCCGCGCCGGTCCAGTCGATGCGCACCGCGCCGCTGCGCGCGTGGCGGATGGACGGCAGATGCGCATAGATGAAATACAGCGCGAGCGCGCCCACCGGCAGATTGACGAGAAAGGTGGAGCGCCAGCCGAAATGCTGGCTCAGCCAGCCACCCAGCGACGGCCCCGCCGCGGTGCCGATGCCGTATGCCGCCGCCATCACGACCTGCCAGCGCACACGGGCGCGCGGGTCCGGGAACAGATCCGGAATCGACGCGAACGCGGTGCCCACCATCATGCCGCCGCCCACGCCTTGCAAGCCGCGCGCGATCACCAGAAACGGCATGCTGGTCGCGACGCCGCATAGCACCGACGCGAGCGTGAACACGATTACCGCGGCGATCACGAACTGCTTGCGGCCGAAATAGTCGCCGAGGCGCCCGAATACCGGCACCGTGACGACCGACGCCAGCAGATACGCGCTCGCGATCCACGCGTAGTACTCGAAGCCGCGCAGTTCGGAGACGATCGACGGCAGTGCGGTACTGACCACCGTCTGGTCGAGCGCGACCAGCATGTTGACGAGGCCGATGCCGAGCATGGCCAGCAGGGCATCGCGGAAAGGCAGAGGACGGGAAGCGTTCAAGACGGGATTCGCAACGAATCGGCGCGAGGCCGCGGGATCAGGGAAAACGGAAGACGGCGGCCGCGCTTGCGGAAAGTCGCGCTACGGCAACGCTCACCATACACGACAATGACGACAGGACCCTGCGCCAGCGCGTATCGCAGCCAGCGGCGGAGACAACGACCAGGCGGCCAGCCGGCCAGGCGCGCGGTCAGGAGCCGAACATCCGCTCGAGCGCGTTTTCCAGGTGGTCGCGCATGGCCTGCGAAGCGGCGGCCGCGTCCTTGCGACGCACGGCCTCCATCACTTCGCGATGCTCGGCCTGCACGAGCCGTTGCCGCTCCAGCGTCTTCACGAGCGACAGATTGCGCGACAGGTTCATGCTGAACACGATCTGCTCTTCGATGAACGACATCACCGTGATGAAGAACTGGTTCTTCGATGCGCGCGCAACGGCGAGGTGAAACATGAAGTCGTCCTTCGCGCCGATGCCCTGGGTCTCGATGATCCGCTCGAGCTCGTTCCACGCGTGCTCGATTGCGGCGATGTCGTCCGGCTCGGCTTTCTGCGCAGCGAGCGCCGCGGCGCCCGACTCGATCACGATGCGGAACTCGTAGCAGCGGCGGATATCGGACAACGTCTCGAGCGGCGCGAAGCGGCGCACGTCCGGGTCGGGCCGGCGCGCGACCGTGGTGCCCGAGCCGTGCCGCGTGACGATGATGCCGTCGGCGCGTAGCCGCGCGAGCGCTTCGCGCACCGTGGGCCGCGACGTGTCGAAGCGTTCCGCGAGCGCGTGCTCGGTGGGCAGCCGCTCGCCTTCCTTGTATTCGCCTTCGAGTATCCGGTTGAGGATGTCGCTATAGATCCGGTCCGGCAGGCCTGATGGCTTCCGTTCGTTCATTGTTTGGCAGGGCGCCTGTCTGATTGTCTGAATTGGTCTTAATTGTAAGGCAAACCATCGCAACTACAGCCAGAAAGTATCACATCGCGCCACACGACTGGCCGTCAATGGCCTGTCGCCATTGATTTTTACACGGTGAACTCCGATCGGCGAAATTTGACAAGCGCTGGATTGACATCTTCGCGCTCGCAAATGCCGATGCGATCAAGTCCCAGCGCATCGGCAGGAGCAAGCGCGGCGATTTGCCGCCCGTTCGTGCGCGGCGCGCTATGGAACAATCCCTATGCCTCTTCCCGCGCGCCCGATATGTTGAATCCCGTTACCCTGGCGCCTCGCACCAAGCGCCGCCGCGCACCCCTCGCACACGTCCGCGGCGCCATCACCCAGGACCGCTGCTCGAGCTGCTCGATGCGTCAGCTCTGCATGCCGCGCGGCCTCGCGAACGAAACGCTGCCGCGGCTCGAATCCGTCATCTGCATCGCGCGCCCCGTCACGCGCGGCGAAGCGCTCTACCGCGGCGGCGATCCGTTCCGTTACCTGTACGCGATCCGCACTGGCGCGATCAAGACCGTGATGACCCAGCGCGACGGCCGCGAGCAGGTCACTGGCCTGCGCATTGCCGGCGAGCCGCTCGGGCTCGACGGCCTCGGCAGCAACGCGCACACATGCAGCGCGATCGCGCTCGAAGACAGCTCGGTGTGCATCGTGCCGTACGCGCCGCTGCTGGAACTGTGCCGCGACATCGACACGATGCAGGCGCGCCTCCTCGCGCTGGCCGGCGAGCACATCGCGCGGGTCGAAGCGCAGATGATGGTGAACGACTCGATGAGCGCCGACGAGCGCGTCGCGCGCTTCCTGCTCGATCTGTCCGAACGCAACGCGCAACGCGGCTACTCGGCCACCGAATTCAGCCTGCGGATGACCCGCGAAGAACTGGGCAGCCACCTCGGTGTCACGCTAGAAACGGTGAGCCGGACACTGTCAGGATTTCAACGGCGTCGCCTGATCGAACTGCGGGGCAAGGCCGTCCGCCTCGTCTGCGCCGAAGCGCTGCGCGCGGTATAGTTTCTCTTTGCGCGCGTTGTGGGAACCTGGCAACGCGTTACCCGACGTTGTGGCCCATAGCGGCCTGCCTGCGTCGGCCACCACGGCTAGCCAGCCGTGGCATGCGTTCTGCGAAGCAGTACGGTTTTGTGTCCGCCCCTATGGAGAGCCGGCGAAATGAAACGCGACCCCGCTCCGCTGCATCCGCTCATCAATCGTCTGATCGACGCCCGGCGCGTCACCGATGCGCTTTTTGCGATCGTCAGGCCGGAATTCCTCTACGAGCGGCCGATCCGCGAACGGCACCGGATCGTGTTCTACATCGGCCATCTTGAAGCGTTCGACCGCAATCTGTTCGACCAGCGCCTGTTCGATCTGCCTGAAATCTCGGCGGAACTGGACCAGCTGTTCGCGTTCGGCATCGATCCCGTCGACGGCGGCTTCCCGACCGACGAGCCTTCCGACTGGCCGTCGCTCGACGTCGTGCGCGCCTACGGCGGCCGTGCACGCGAGCAGATCGACGTCGCGCTCGCCGAGCTGGACCTGACGCCGCAGGGCATGGTCACGGGCTCCGAGGAGCAGTTGCTGAACGTCGCGATCGAACACCGCCTGATGCATGCGGAAACGCTCGCGTACATGCTGCATCAGCTGCCGATCGAACAGAAGCAGGCGCCGGCCGATGCGAACCAGCGCGCCGACGCGCGGCGAAACACGAACGAAGCGCGCGCCGCGACGCCGATGGTCCGCGTGCCCGCCGGCTCCGCGGTGCTCGGCATGCCGAAGGCGGACGGCCTGTTCGGCTGGGACAACGAGTTCGGCAAGCTCGACGTGGACGTGCCGGCGTTCGAGATCGACCGCCATATGGTCACGAACGGCGCATTCCGCGCGTTCGTCGAAGCCGGCGGCTATCGCGAGCGCGCACACTGGACCGATGCCGACTGGACGTGGAAGGAAGCCGAACGGATCGAGCATCCGGCGGGCTGGTCGCAGCATGGCGACCACTGGACGCTGCGCACGATGTTCGCCGAGATTCCGCTGCCCGACGACTGGCCGGCGTACGTGAGCCATGCGGAAGCGAGCGCGTACGCGCGCTGGGCGGGCAAGTCCTTGCCGACCGAGGCGCAGTGGCAGCGCGCCGCGCAAGGCGCGCCGCATGCAAGCGCCGACAACGCGGACTTCCGCTACTGGGATCCGCAACCGGTCGACGCGGATCCGCACAACGTCAGCGCGTGCGGCGTCGAAGGCCAATACGGCAACGGTTGGGAATGGACCTCGACGGTGTTCGACGCGTTGCCCGGTTTCGAGGCCTTTCCGTTCTACCTCGGCTATTCGGCGAATTTCTTCGACGGCCAGCACTACGTGATCAAGGGCGGTTCCGCCCGCACCGCGCAGTGCATGCTGCGGCCCACGTTCCGCAACTGGTTTCAGGCGCATTACCAGTACGTGTATGCGGGGTTCCGGTGTGTGCGGCCGTGACGAATCGGGCGCTCCGGGTCAGCGCGTGACGCTGCCCGCCCGTTCCCGCCAGTGCGCCTGGAGGAACGAGCCAGAGGCAATCACAGCCCAGCCAGGCAGGTGTACTTCAGCGACGTATAGTCATCGATTCCAAATTTCGAGCCTTCGCGGCCCAGTCCCGATTGCTTTACGCCACCGAACGGCGCCATCTCGTTCGAAATCAAGCCGGTATTGACACCCACCATCCCGTACTCCAGTGCCTCTGACACCCTGAAGGTGCGACCGAGGTCCCGGCTGTAGAGGTAGCTCGCCAAGCCATACTCGGTATCGTTGGCAAGCTCGATGACCTCGTCCTCCGATGTGAACCTGAAGAGCGCCGCGACCGGACCAAACGTCTCTTCGCGCGCAATCTTCATTGCTCTGGTTGCGTTCGACAGCACCGTCGGTTCAAAGAAATTTCCGCCCAACGCGTGTGACGTGCCGCCGCACAGAACCTGGGCTCCGTGCTCCAGCGCATCTTCGATATGTTCCTTGACCTTCTCGACGGCGGACGCGTCGACCAGCGGACCTTGTGTCACGCCATGCTCTGCGCCGTTCCCAACTTTTAGCGTCTGGACAGCTGCCACCAGACGTTCGGCAAACGCGTCGTAGACGCCGTCCTGAATGTAGAAACGATTCGTGCAAACGCACGTCTGCCCGGCATTGCGATACTTGCTGGCAACGGCCCCCTCGACGGCCGCATCGATGTCGGCATCGTCGAAAACAATGAAAGGGGCATTCCCCCCGAGCTCCATCGAGATTTTCTTGACGGTCGACCCCGCCTGCGACATCAGCGTGCGACCGACCGCGGTGGAGCCCGTAAAAGACAGCTTCTTGACAAGAGGACTCGTCGCCAGCGTCGTGCCGACTTCCCCCGCGGGTCCCGTGACCACTGAAAAAACACCTGGAGGCACATCGGCAAGCTCCGCCAGATCAGCCAGTGCCAATGCCGAAAGCGGTGTCTTCGAAGCCGGCTTGACCACGACGGGGCAACCCGCCGCCAAAGCCGGTCCCACCTTGCGCGTGATCATGGCGAGCGGGAAATTCCAGGGCGTGATCGCCGCGCACACGCCGACCGGCTCGCGGGTGACGAGAATCCGTTTGTCGGGAGACGGCCCAGCTATCACGCTTCCGTCAATACGCTTTGCTTCCTCCGCATACCACTCGAGGTACGCGGCCGCGTACCGCACTTCACCGAGTGCCTCGTTCAACGGTTTCCCCTGCTCGGCCGTCATGATCATGGCAAGATCATCGGCATTCTCGATCATCAGCTCATACCACCGGCGCAGGATGCCTGAACGCACCTTCGCAGGCGTCTTGCGCCATGCGTTCGCTGCCTGGTCGGCCGCAACGATAGCCTCCTGTGTTTCGGTGACGCCGAACCGCGGCACCGTCCCGACGACAGCTCCCGTCGCCGGGTTAGTGACGGGGATCGTGCCTCTCCCGTTCGCGGCTCGCCACTCGCCAGCGATAAAGGCGTCGCTTCGCAAAAGGCTGGAATTGTTCAACCGCATGTGTTCGGTCTCCGTGTTTTCTCGCGTCATCGTCTCGTCGCTGGAAAGACGACAGCTTTGAGAATGCAATTTTTTTGCTGCACGAGCAGACTACGGACGCTCTTTCTGAATGCTGTGAACTGCTCGTCCGCCATGAGCGCAGCGCGGCGCGCATCCCGGTCGGCCAGGCTTTCATACCGCCACAGAAAAACGATCTGGTTCAGTTCGCCAACTTCCGACTGGAAGCAGCCAACCATTGTCCCGAGATGGCGTTCCTGCGGTTCGCGCCCCAGCTCCTCATACTGCGTCAGATATTGCGGCACGCCCCCTGGTACCAGCGTGTAGCGGCGTTCTTCGAGTATCACTATGCTTCCTCCAGTTCATGTTCGGTGCATCGCACCTTCGCAGCGAATGCGCGCGTCACGCCGGCAAACGAAGACGGATCTGCAAGGGCTGCCACGTAACGGTCGGGGCGGATGATCGCAATGCTGTGTCCCTGCTGCTGGAACCACGGCTCCAGCGCATTTTCGAGATCCTCGACGCAAACGGTCGTCGCGGATCCGCGCAGTCGGTCGTATCGCGAAGCGCCGCTGCGCGAACGCTCCACGCGCACGAAAACCGCGTTTTGAGACTCCCAGAACGTCCGCGTTTGCGCATCCAGCGATTCGTACGGATCGGTACGCCAGCCAACGACGGCGAACCATGAACCCAGGACGTCATCGAGCTTCTGCTTTTTCCGGAACCCGACTTCGACATCTGGCTGGATGAACATGCGACCGACGGCCGTGTGGGCTACACCGGGTGAAGCGTCAACCACCAGTCCCCGGTCATAGCGCGGCATTGGCTTGAACTTCATCTGCAGTACGTAGTTGCGTACGGCATTCAGCGAGCCGATCGACTTGAAGAACACATCACGGAAAAACGCCTTGACGCTGCTTGTCGGCATGAGGACCCGGCCGAACGTATCCGCCAGGTCGATCATCGCCTTCGCGTGGTCGCGCCGTTCTGCCTCGTAACTCGCGAGGATCCCCGCATCCATCTGGCCTTTGACGACCGCCGCGAGCTTCCATGCGATGTTGCCTGCGTCTCTCAGCCCAAGATTCAGACCTTGGCCGATCCATGGCGGACTGAGGTGGGCAGCGTCGCCTGCGAACAGGGTACGGCCCACGACGAAACGGTCGGCCACTCGCGAGTGATGCGTGTAAATTCGCGCGCGCACCAACTCGAGGTCGTCGGTGTTCTTGACGTAGGGTGCAATCAGGTCTTTGACCGATGCCGTCTCGACCAGACGATCCGCGTCCTCGTGCGGAAAGACCATGAACTCCCAGCGACGGTACCCGAACGGCAGATGAATACAGACGTTCGGACGGCGCGGATTGCAATGCAGCGCGGTGTACGGCGCATCCAGCCCGGCATGGCGGACGTCGACGACCAGCCATTTGATCGGATGGGTATTGCCGACCAGCGTGACGCCGACAAGCTCTCGAAGCGTGCTGCGACCGCCATCGGCAGCAACGCAGTATTGCGCCTCGATTGCGCGTTGCACGCCATCGCGGTCGGTCACCGTCAACGTCACACCCTGTCTGTCCTGGCGAAGAGCCGAGACTTCCGCTCCGAGACGCATCCTCACGTGCGGGTAGTTCGCCAGATGTTCGCGCAGCGTGGCTTCGGCCAGCTGCTGCATGAAGATATTGCGACGATACCAACCGTATTCGCGCGTCTCGGGACGGATATCGGCAAACATGTCGCCCTTCGCGGTAAACATCCGAAGCGACACGTTCTGGATGACGTCGTCGAGCAACGCTTCGGCAACACCCGCGATCTGAAAGACACGCAACGCTTCGTCATCCATGCCCACGGCGCGCGGGTACGGCAGGATCTCCTCGCTGCGATCGATCAGGATGGCGTCGATGCCGTACACGCCGAGCAGATTCGCGACGGTGCATCCAACGGGTCCGGCGCCGACGATCGCCACGCTGGTACGTATCTTTTCCATGATCTCTGAAGTCAATCTGTTTGCCCGACGTTCAGCTTCCGCAGGAAGTCCCCAAGCGCGACGACGAAACCGGCGCTATTGTCGTCGTGAACGTAATGCCCTGCGTTGCTGACTTCACGCCACGCAATGTTCGGATTGCGGCGGCCCATCTCCTGCACCGTCGAACTCGACAGGAAATCCGATTGCGAACCGCGGATGAACAGCGTCGGGCAACGCAGCGCATCGACAACGGGCCACAGGTCGACCCCCAACTCGGGTCGCCGCGCGAGTTCCATTCGTGCATGCCCGATGCCGTCGGCGTCGTATTTCCAGACCACGCTCCCGTCTTCGCGCGCTTTCAGCGTGTACCTGAGACGGGAGTTCAACGCATCCTCCGAAATGTTGGGGCGTTTGTCTCTCCAGAACTGCCGTGCACTATCCCAGTCGTCAAAACGCGATGGAGTCGACTCGATTTCGCGCACGATACGTTTCGCACCTTCGGTCGAACTCGACGAACCTGGCCCGATGTCTTCGACCACCAATGCGCTGACTTTCTCGGGATGGCGCGCGGTATAGACGAGGGCGTTGGTGCCCCCGAGCGAGTGCCCGACCAGAATGAAGCGTTCGAGACGGAGGTGGGCCACCAGCGCCTCGAGATCCTCTACATAGGCCGACGTGAAATAGTTGCGCTCAGGATCCCAGTCGCTGTCTCCGCGCCCGCGCTGATCGAGTGCGATCAGGCGAAAGCCGCTCGCGAAGAACCGCGCCACCGGCTCCCACGTCATCGCATAGCTTCGCAGTCCATGGAGCAGAATCGCCGGGGGTGCGTCTTTCGCTCCCCATTCGACATAGCGCAGGTTTAGTGCCCCGCTGCGGAATTCGCCCTGGCTCGTTCGACACTCGCTCATGATGGATGGCCTGTTATTGCCCGCCGTCAATGCAGGCCGTCCTGGCCTTTGATTTCCGCGCTCTTGATGCCGCCGAGCCGCGCATGCAGGCGGCCTCGCGAAGCGAAGGCGAATGCGATGACCACCTCGTCCGGATTCGGCGCATCGGCGAACATCGTCGAGACGGTGTCGTAGTGCGAGCGCACGTATAGCGCATCCTTGTGCGCGAGCGGGATATCGATCACCGTGTTGACGCCGCCGCGCTTGCCTGTTGACGGGACCCAGGCCTTGCCGCCGCCAACGGCATCGCGAACCGGATCGGCGAATACGCTCGTCAGGAAGGCGTTACCGTGTTCGTACTCGCCGTCGGCACCGACGATGCAGGCCTTGCCGTAGCTCTCCACCTTGTCGTCGCCGAGAATCTGCCGGATACGCCGCGCGAATTCATGACCGAGCGCCGGCGACGCGTTCACCACTTCGCTCAGGTCGTCCACACTGCGGCCGGCGAACGGATTGAGAATCGCCGCGGCGATGACGATCTTGCGCAGGGGCGCGCCATCGGCTTGGCGGCCATTTTCATTGGTCAGCGTGTCTTCGATATTCGAATACCACTTGCGGATCTGGAAGCCTTCGAAATTGGGAGATGTTTTCATCACTGGATACCGGTTGATCGACGTCAGTCGAAGAGAGGTTGAAGATCGATTGGGTCGCTTGGCGCGTGGTACTGGTTGAGAAGGCGCTTACCCTCGACGTCGTCGGTGCAGAGATCGCAGAAGAACTCCAGCCGATTGCCGTCCGGATCGTTGAAATACAAGCCGTAGCCGACCTTGTGGTCGGTCGTCTTGACGACCTCGACGTTCTTGCGCAGCAGCATTCCGTACAGACGCCGCAGATAGCTCACGTCGTCCCCGATCTCGAGACCGTAATGCTGCAGGCCGCGCTTGATCGGCGGATTGACCTCGTCAGTGCGGATCAGCGCGATATCGTGATGCTTCGTACCGAAGGACATGAACACCCATTCCTCGCCGCGGGCGGTCTCCTCCATACCGAGCACTTCCGCGTACCATTTCCCCGAAGCGACAGGATCGCGAACGTAGAGCGAGATATGCGTCCGTTTGACGTTAGGTTTTTCCATCCCTGGCCTCAGTGATGTTGAGGAGGATTGTCGACGGTCAGCACCGGCGTCCACGTCACGTCGGTGATCTCGCTGAACTCGCGCCACTCCTTGAACCACGTCTGACCGCCGTCCTCCGTGCGGAACAGATGGCCGTATTTCGAACCGGCGAACATCAGTTGCGGATCCGCCTCGTTGACACCCACGGCCCAGAACGCGGAGTTCGGAGTTTGCGTCAACGGCACTTCAGACCAGGACTCGCCGAGATCCGACGATTTCAGCACCTTGCTCGTGTGCCCGGGAGTGGAATCCCCAATCACCAGGAACGCGTCATTGCTCTTCGGCCGGACACGGACCGTGCGCGCATAGCGCAGCGTCCATTCCTGCCTCGCGTGGAAACCCTTCCACGTCTTTCCGTCGTCTTTCGAGACATAGATCGCATTGACGACCACGACGAGCAGCGTTTGCGGCGGCCCCGGAATGAACGTGACGCAATGGATATCGGAATTGCCGACTCCGCCAGGCTGGCCGTCCAGACGCTCCCAGGTGTCGCCTGCATCCCGGCTGCGAAAAAGTCCGCCCTCCTCGATGCCGAACCACAGATGGCGTGAATTCGAAGGGTCGATCGCGCAGGTCAGCACACGCGGTTTGCTGACGCCGGCGCAATGCTCCGGAATTTCCGGAGGCAGCTTCGTCCAGCTCTCGCCGCCGTCCGTCGAACGGAAGAAGCCCGCACGCGAAGGCGCACCCGTGCCGCAGAGCATATGGTCCAGGTTGTTCGGGTCGAAACAGATGGACCAGACGGTCTGGCCATTCAGGATCGAATCGATCCGTTTCCAGTTCACGCCACCGTCGGTACTCCTGCAAAGGCCAACGTCGGCGCCGGCGAACACCACGAACGGGTCGAGCGGGTGCACCGCGAGACTGCGCACCACTCCGTCGAACTCGATATCCTGATCAAGATCGAGGCGCCTCCACGATTTCCCATTATCTGCACTGCGAAGTATGCCTTGACCAGCTGTCGCTACAAGAATGGTTTTCTTCACTGACTACTCCCAGTTAGAGAAAGATGCCGCGCGTGATGCCGCCGTCTGCACCGAGCGATTCTCCCGTGATCGCACCCGCCTTCGGCGAGGTCATGAACGTGGCAATCCACGCCATTTCTTCCGGTTGAAGCACCCGGCGAATGGGTGTGACCTTGATGTAGTTCTGTTCCACCTGCTCCGCCGTCAGTCCCTGCTTCGCGGCTTCCTTTTCGTAGAGCTCGTGGATATGCGGCGTTTCGACGACACCCGGATGAATCGTATTGACGGTGATGTTGAACGGACCCAGTTGATCGGACAGCACCTTGGTCATATGCACGATCGCCACGTTGCGCATGCCCGAGAGCTGCTTGCTGCCGCGCCCGGTCAACCCGCCGATGTTCAGGATGCGGCCGTACTTCTGACTCTTCATGATCGGTGCAACGGCCTTCGCGCAGCGGAAATAGCCCACGACCTTGATGTCGATGTCCTTGAGCAGACCGTCCGCGTCGGCATCTTCGAGCTCCGAGCGCACGAGACCGCCGGGATGCGCCGCGCCGTTGATCAGGATATCGATCCGCCCGAACCGCTTCACCGCTTCATCGACACCCGCCTCGACCGACGCCGTGCTGGACGTATCGACCGAAATACAGGCGAGCTCGCCTGAAGCCGCGGGCAAGCGCGAACGAATATCGGCGGCTGCCGCTTCGAGGTGCTGCATGCGTCGTGCGGCAAGCACGACGTTGACGCCCTCGCTGGCCAGTTGCTCGGCAATCGCTTTACCGATGCCCATGCTGCCGCCGGTGATAAACGCCACCTGACCTCTCAGTCCCAAATCCATTTTTATGCTCCGTACTCAATCCAGATTGACCCAAACACTCTTTGTTTCCAGATAGTTTTCCAGGCCTTTGCGGCCAAGCTCGCGTCCCCAGCCCGATTCCTTGAAACCGCCGAACGGCGACGCCGGATCCGTCACGTTGTAGCAGTTCACCCAGACGGTGCCCGCCTTCAGTCGCGCGGCAATCCGATGCGCGTCTTTCACGTCGCGAGTCCATACGCCCGCGGCGAGGCCAAACGGGGAATCGTTGGCGCGGCTCACCAGGTCGTCGATATCGTTCCAAGGCATCGCGGTCAACACGGGACCGAAGATCTCCTCCTTGACGACACGCGCGCTATCGCCGGCGTCGACGAAGACGGTGGGTTCGAAGAAATACCCGTCGGGCCTGTCTTGCGGACGGGCGCCACCCGTGACGGTCGTGCCGCCTTCGCTGCGGCCGATCTCCACGTAGTCGCTCACACGCTGATGCTGAAGCGACGAGACGAGCGGCCCCATCTGCGTGCCGGCTTCGAGCCCCGGTCCAATCCTGATGGATTGGGCTTTGGCAGCAACGTCCGCGATCACGCGATCGAAGTGCTTCTTGTGGATGTAGAGCCGCGAGCCCGCGGTGCAGACCTGCCCCTGGTTATAGAAGATCGCGGTTGCGGCGGCGTCGGCGACGTCCGCCGGATCGGCATCCGGCAGGATGATGTTGGGCGACTTCCCACCCAGTTCGAGCGTGACCCGCTTGAGCGAATCGGCGCATTTCCTCGCGATCTGCTTGCCCACCTGGGTCGAGCCGGTGAAGGCGATCTTGTCGACGCCCGGGTGATCCACGAGCGCGGCGCCCGCTGTCGCGCCACGCCCCGTCAGCACGTTCACGATACCGGCGGGAAAGCCCGCCTCGGCGATCAGCTCGGCTAGTCTCAGCGCAGTGAGCGGCGTCTGCTCGGCGGGTTTCAGGATGCAGCCGCACCCGGCCGCCAGTGCGGGGGCCAGCTTCCACGCAGCCATCGACAACGGGAAATTCCACGGCACGATGAGCCCGCAGACGCCGACAGGCTCGCTGCGCGTGTAGTTCAGGAACTGCCGCCCTCCGCTCGGCGACACAGGGATCGTGGCGCCTTCGAGCTTGCTCGGCCAGCCCGCGAAGTAGCGGAACAGCTTCGCGGTACCGGGGACGTCGCCGTTCAGCGCGGCGGAAAGCGGCTTGCCGTTATCGAGCGACTCCAGTTCCGCGAGCTCCTGCGCATTGGATTCGATCAGGTCTGCCAGGCGATTGAGCAAGCGTCCACGATCGACCGGCGTCATCCTTTTCCAGGCGGAAGACTCGAACGCCGCACGCGCGGCGCGGACCGCCGCATCGACGTCCACCGGCCCCGCATCGGCGACGCTCGTAATAACCGTGCCGCTCGACGGATCGAACGTTTCGAACGTTGCGCCCTCGGCGGGGTCACGCCACACACCATCGATAAAAAGTCGGTGCCGGCGCAACGCGAAGCGGCGCGCCGCTTCGCCGACAAGATTGCTCCAGTGGTTCTCGCTAGTCGACATGTCGATATACCGAATCAGTGTGCTCGTGGGCAGCGCTCACGCGAGCGCCATTTCGATCAGGAACGGACCGCTCGCGTGGCCGATTGCTTCGCCAAGTGCAGCCTCCAGTTCGCGGGTGGTTGCGGCGCGCACGGCAGGTACGCCGTATCCGGCTGCAAGCCCTGCCCAATCGAACGCGGGGTCGTCGAGTTCCGTGAGCGCGCGCGCTTGCGGGCCGAACCCGGTGCTTCCCGCTCGACGCAACTCCGTTTGCAGAATCCCGTAGCGGCGATTCGAGGTGATCAGGATGACGACGGGCAAACGCTCGCGCGCCATCGTCCACAATGACTGGATCGTGTACTGCGCGCTGCCGTCGGATTGCAGCGCGAACACGCGGCGTTGCGGGCACGCGATCGCGGCGCCGAGCGCCACGGGCAATCCTTGCCCGATCGCGCCGCCCGTGTTCGTGAGGATCGTGTGGCGCGCCGCGGCTGCGGACGCCGTCACGAAGGGGTAACCGCACGTCCCGCCCTCGACCGATACGATGGCCTTGTCGGGCAGCTCGTTCGACAGCACCTTGCCGACGAGAACCGGGTCGAGCGCGCTATCGGGAATCGCATATTGCCGGGTTGGCACACCGGCATCGGACGCATGCTCGCCGACCGCCTGCGCCAATCGCTCGAGTGCGCCCTCGCCGCTCTCCGCGACGTCGGCCAGCGTCAACAATCTGCGCTCGTCGACGAGCAGGCTCGGCAAACCCTCGTAGCCGAAATACGCAACCGGCGCGATCGTTTCCACCAGGACGACCAGGTCCGCTGCTTCGAGCTGCTCGATCGCCTTCTCAGGGAAGTACGGCAGACGGTCGATGTCCGGCAGGCCGCCGCCGCGCTCGGTTCGCGCGGGAAAGGTTTCGCTGAAAAAACGCGCCGAGGTGCCGGCCCCGATCCGGCTGGCCGCCTGCTGCCCGCGTTCAGACAGCGCGCCGCCGCCAAGCAGGAACACCACGTTCTTGCCCGCTTTCAGCGCTTCTTCGACGGCCTCGACGCGAGCTTCCTGGAAGCTGCGCGCGTTCGGGAGCGGCGCCGGCTCGTCCGCGTGGTTCGTCGCCGGCTGCTGCTGGAAGTCGACCGGAAAAACGAGGGTGGAGATGCCGCCCGGCGCCTTCAGCGAAGCCTGGAACGCGTCGAGCGTATCGCGCCCGATGTCCGCCGTGCCCGCGACGGTTCGCACCCAGCCGCTAACGGGCCTGGCCAGCGAGTGAATATCGGAAGTCAGCGGCGCGTCGTACTTGAGGTGCCAGCTGGCGTGATCGCCGACGATGTTCACGATCGGCGTGCGCGCGCGCCTGGCGTTGTGCAGGTTGGCAATGCCGTTCGCGAAGCCGGGCCCGAGATGCAGCAGCGTCAGCGCGGGCTTGCCGGTCATGCGGCCATAGCCGTCGGCAGCGCCCGTGCACACCCCTTCGAACAGGCCGAGCACGGCCCGGATGCCGGGCACGGCGTCCAGCGCGGCAACCAGCGGCATCTCGGTCGTGCCGGGGTTCGCGAAACAGACTTCTGCGCCTGCGGCGCTCGCCGCCAGAAGCATGCGTTCGGCACCCGTCGTTTCAACGCGGGCAGACTCGGATCGCACGTGAGTCGGATTGTTCATTTGCATCGGTTCGTCCAGATTTGAGGCAGCACGGCGCGCTACCGCGCCGCATCTGATGAAGTCATGTTGATCCCGTATTTGGGGATTGTCAATCACACGAACGGAAAATTAATGGTAAACGATGAATCGCAAATCCCTAAAAACAGGATTTTCATGCTTAAACTGAGATGACCGAGCCGCACCGGAAAGCCGCCGCCGACACCCGGCGCCGCCAGCCGGGCGAGCATCGGCCAAGGCCGGCTCATGACCTCGCAGGCGCGCCGGGTCTTTCCCGGACAGCGGCAACGAGGCATCATCCGGGGCTGAACGTCGCGTATCCCGATAGGCGGGACTGGGTCGACAGACCGCTTGCGACGACCCAAGCCCAGCCGTGCGCAAATCCGCGCCCGGTCGTTGACCAACCTGCATAGAGAAGAGCGATAGAAAACGCTATGTCGAGTCTCACCCGGATGTTGTCGATCCTTGACCTGTTCTCCTCCACCGCGATGTCGATGACGGCGGAATCCATCGCCGAGGGGATGGGCTTCACGCGCACCACCTGCTATCGATATGTGAAGGAGCTGACGGAAGCCGGACTGTTGAACAACGCGAACGGCCTGTACTCGCTCGGCGCGAGAATCATCAATCTCGATCGCAAGATGCGTGAATCGGACCCGCTCCTGCAGGCGGGCATTCCGGAGTTGCAGAAGCTCGTGAGGAGCACTGGCGGCGAGGGGCTGATCTCGACGATGTATGACGAGCAGATCATCAACGTTCATCACGAGAGCGGGGCCGAACAGCTCAATCTCGGGTTCAGCCGTGGACAGGTGATGCCCCTGATGAAGGGCGCCTCGTCGAAAGTCATCATTGCGACCATGAGCCGGGCCCGTCTCAAGCGTCTGTTCGATCGGCATCTGCTGGCGGGGGACCCGGCGCTGACCGACGACTGGCCCACGTTGTGGCGGTATTGCCAGCAAATCATCCAGCAGGGGTATTGGGTCTCGCACGAAGAGCTTCATGCGGGCCATGTCGGCATCTCCGCGCCCATTCCGTCCGGCGAAAACGGCGAAGCCGTGTCGAGCGTGACGCTGGTCTTCACGCGGGAACACTACGCGCTGTTCAACGAATCGGCGTTGGGCGGTGCGATATCCGCCGCGGCCACGCTGATCGGCCAGAAGGCCTTCCCTGCCGCTCCGGTTTCCTCGGACAACTGATCATCGCAGCGGTGCCGCATGCCGCCGCTGGCGGAGCCGGGAATAGCGTGCCGTCCGGCACGCGCTTTCCCTGAGCACCGCGTCACCAGAGGATGCAGGTCTCGAACGCGGCACCGCGCGCGAAGAGGCGCTGCTCGCAAAACACGGATTCGGCGGCATTCACCTGCATCAGCGCAACATAACGGCTGCTGCCGTCGCGCCCCACGATCGCGAAGACGCTGCCGTCGAAGCCGTTCGAGAATCGCGCGTCGCCGTCCATGATGTCCGCTTCGTCGTGCAGGCCGCGCAGCCGCGCGTTCTCCACGACGTTCCATACCTGCGGGAGCCGCAAGGCGATATCGAGCACGTCCTCGGACAGGGAAATGATTGCGGCATGCGCACCGGCGCAGCGGCCGAACCAGTCCGCCTCGCCAGTGGGTTCGACCCGCACGGCAGCGACGGCATATAACAGCATCGGGGTGGTTTCGACAGACATTGGCCGCCCGCGATCATTGAACCGCACGCCCGAGATCACGGTAGTGCTCCGGATTTCTTCGTCGCAGACGCAACGCGGCGCAGACGCCTGATGCGCCGATCGCAAGCACCAGATACGGAAACAGAGCGACGAGCCTGGAGTCCGAACCGCTCAGGACGGAAAGGTTGCGAATGACGAGCACGAGGCACGCTCCAAGCGCGATCACGCTGATCAGCGGGGCGATCAGGCGATGCACGATGCCGGCATCGCGATGATCGCGAGCGAAGAATGCAATGACCGATCCCGCCACGAGTATCTGCACGACGATGATGCCGATCGTCGCCAGGGCGCTCATCCACGAGAAGACGATCGCGAACGGATCCAGGCGCAGCGCCGCCGAGCCCGCAACTGCGGTCAGTGCGATGAACGTCTGCACTTTGCCGGCGACGTCGGGGCAGTGATAGACCGGGCACGTATGGCCGAACTTCCGCCACAACACCCGTTCACGCCCCATCGCATAGAAATAGCGCGTGATGGTGTTGTGGAATGACAGGATCGCGGCGAAGAGGCTCGTCACGAGCAGGACGTTCATCGCGTCGGTGGCGACCTTGCCGAGCAGATGTTCGCTCACGGCAAACCACAGGTTGGCCGGATCCTTGTTGGCCTGCGCGACGATCTGGTTCTCTCCCCACGCTTCGACGATCGCCCAGGAGGAGAACGCGTAGAACGCCATGATCAGCAACACGGCCAGATAGGTGGCGCGCGGAATCGTGCGCTTCGGGTCGCGGGCCTCCTCCGAGAAGATGGCCGTTGCCTCGAAGCCCATATACGACCCGAGGACGAACACGAGCGCGGTTCCCAGTCCAGGGCTGAATACCGCGGCGGGACTGAAGGGCCTCGCGCTGAAACCGCCAGGCCCACCGCCTTTCGCGACGATCGCGAGATCGAGCACCATCACGATGGCGATTTCGCAAATCATCAGTATGCCGAGCAGCCGCCCACTGAATTCGATATGCCGCGCGCCGCAGAAGTGCACGACGGCGATGCAGGCCAGCGCGAACACCCACCATGGAATATCGATCCCGTAATGCTGCAGGATGCCGTTGTTGAGAAAGAAGCCGAACATGCTGTAGATCGCGATCTGCACCGCGTTATAGGCGACGATCGCGATAAAGGCACCGCCCACGCCGGGCGGCCGGCCAAGGCCGTTGGCGATATACGCGTAAAACGCCCCGGCGTTCGAGATATGACGGCTCATCGCCGCGTAGCCGATACTGAAAATCAGATACATCACGCCCGCCAGCACAAAGGCTCCAGGCACCCCGGCGCCGTTGCCCAGCGAAAACGCCGCCGGTGTCGCACCCACCATGGCGGTGAGCGGGGCGGCAGCGGCGACGACGAAAAAGACGATCTGGGGCAGGCCGACAGCGTCCTTGCTAAGCCCCTCGCTGGGCCGGCTTGAAAGTTCGTTCATGGGTAGTCCTGAAAACGGGAGTCCGGTCACTGTACGGCGCCGCAATCCGCCGCCTTGTCCGCTATTGGCAATCCGTGCTCATCGGGCGAGCCAGGAGTTACCCGAGCGCCCCGTGCAGGATGCGCTTCAGGCGCGCGGCGTCTGCGAGGGCAATTCGTGAAACTGCTGCTGGTAGTAGGCGGAAAACCGGCCGAAGTGGCAGAAGCCGAATTGCGCCGCCACATCGCCAATGCGGACCGTGCCCGGCGTAGTCATCAGGAAGCGGCGGACAGCGTTCAATCGAATCGATCGAAGATACGCCGTCGGCGTCGCACCCGCGATGTTCTGAAAGCTGTATTGCAGGGTCCGGCGGCTGATTTTCAGCTGGTGACAGAGGTCAAGCACCGTCAGGACGTCGTCATTGCTTTCGGCTGCGATCTCCTGGCTCTTGCGGACGATATAGCTCTGCGTCGACATCTGGGGCAGCGCGTGGTCTTCCAGTTCATCGGGTTGCACAAGCTCGAGCAGAATGCCCATCAGGCCGTCTGCCAGTACTTTCTCGACGAACCGATCGCGGTCCATCAGCGATTCGCTATCCAGCGCCAGGGTCAACAAGCTCTGCAAGCCGTCCATGGCCGCTCGATAGCGCGCGGGCAGCAAGGGGCGCACTGGTTGCATGTGTGTCCGGTCGGGCAGATTCGCGAGTGCGATGTGCTCGCGCTCCGCGACGAGCGAACTCTCGAACGTGAACGCCATCACCTCGGAATCGCATGGCAGATGCGCGACGAACTCGTCGCCGCCGCGCAGCATCAACAGGCTGGGACAACTGACCGCCCTCCCCTGGACGATCGGCGCAACCGTGTGAACGACAGGCAATGCAAAGCAGAGCCGGTTGCGCGGTGCAAGACCCTGCTGCAACACGCGCTGATTGATCCGTTCATGAAACACGTGAAAGCGCTGCCCGGCGATCTGGCGCAGCGTTGTGCTCGCGGAGCCGGGGCTGATCTGGTCATAGCGTTGCGTCCAGTTCGAAATGGCTTGCGAGTGCAGGAAGACATCCGAAAAGCGCCGTGTTTCAGCACGAAGATTCATGACCGGTCTCACCGTTTACAGTCGGGTCCATGCGGCTACGATCCCGCGGCGCCGACCGCGGTCCCCGTAGCGTCGCGCTGCGTCTCTTTCACGCAGCCGAGCAGAAGCATCATGCCGAGCATCAGCACGGCAGCCACCGCCGACATCGCGGCATAGGGCGAGCCCGTGCGGGCCGAAATCGATCCGATCAGCCACGAGCTGAGTGCACCGCCGATCGACCCGGTCATGCTGATAAAAGCAATGCCGACCGCCGCGGAGCGGCCCGAAAGCATGCGGACCGGGATGGTCCAGAAGACGATCGGCATCGTGAACGCCGTCATTTGGGCCACGGCGAGCAACACGACCGTGGCCGCGACGCTGTGCGACGCGGCGTACAAACCCAGCAGGCAAACCGCAGCGACAATCCCGCAGCCCGCAACATGCCAACGCCGATCGTTGAAGCGGTCGGAGCTGTACGCGATAGCGAGATTGCCGGCCATCGTCAGCAGCGAGATAAGCCCTGCGATCCAGCCGATCGTGGACAGGTTCGCCACCCCCGCATCGCGCAAGATCGTCGGCAGCCAGAAGGTCACGGCGGTCAGACCGATATAGATGCAGAAGTAGACAGCTGCCAGCACCAGAACACGAGGCGCGCGAAAGACGTCTCGCAGCGGGGCGCTCGCGTGAAGCGTCGCTGCCGAAGCGTCGATATCCGCCTGCAGCGCGCGCTGGACGGTCTCCTTTTCCTGCGGCGTGAGCCACCGCGCATGCTGCGGAGAATCGCTGAGGAGAAGAGGAGCCAGCACGCCAAGGACCAGCGCGGGAAGTCCTTCGATCACGAATAACCACTGCCATCCGCGCAACCCGAGACTGCCGTGCAGGTTCGACATGATCCAGCCGGACAGCGGGCCGCCCAGCATCCCCGCGATCGGGACGGCCAACAGCAGGATGCTGTTGACCCGGGCCCGGATCCGGTCGGGGAACCAGTAAGTCATGAAAAGGATCATCCCCGGAAAAAACCCCGCTTCGGCGGCGCCGAGCATGAATCGCAGCACGTACAGTTGCAAAGCGCTCGTCATGAACATCTGCAGGGCGGTACAGGCGCCCCAGAGCACCATGATTCGCCGCAAGGTCCTGCCGACACCGACCCTCGTCAGAAGCAGATTGCTGGGCACTTCGAAAATCGCGTACGCAACGAGAAAAAAGGCCGTTGCGATCCCGAACACAGACTCGTCGAAATGCAGGTCGCGCAGAAACTGCAGCTTCGCAAAGCCTACGTTGACCCTGTCGATGAAGTTCAGCACGTAGCATGCGAACAGAAACGGGATGACGCGCCAGCCGATTCGGCGGAACGTCCGGTCGTCATTCGTTGCATCGGACATGGGAGCTCCTAAACGGATCGCCACCGGAAACCCCCGATCTTGTATGGATTATGTAATCCTGTATTTGGGGATTTTACTTAAATAGCTCGCGATATTTACCGCGTTGAATTTACGATAATCCCACAATAAAAGATCGTCAACACATTCAGCATAGGCGTTTTCATCGGGTGCCGCCCGGACGCCCAGGTTGCACGGACAGCGCCGTCCGTTCGTCCCTTCGTGCCTGTGTCCAATCACTCCGCCGGCAGAATGCCTTGCTTCGACAGGAGGATCGCACCGCCAGCACCCGAGAGAGCCATGCCCGTCAGCGCCGCCCGATCCGGGCGCTGCGTTGCCGTGAATCGCGCGGAGGTACTGGTGCCGCTGATGACGAAGCCGTCAAGGCCAACGCCCAGTATCCGGTTGCCCGATGCAACGAGATCCGTGATCGAGCCGGTCGAAGCGGAACCGATCGACTCCCATGTGTCGCCGCCGTCGCGACTGCGATACAGATGACCGAGCAAACCGCCGACGAAGATCGTGCCATCCGCGCTCGCCGTGCCGGTCCACAGGCTGCCCTTGTTGCCTGTCTGCCGGTATTCCCACGTGACGCCACTGTCGCGCGAGCGCAGCACCACGCCCTGCTCGGCCGCAACGAACAGCGTGCCCGCGCGGTCGGCGAAGATCCGGTAGAGATTGCGATCGGCCTTGCCGCCACCCGGCGGCGGTGGCAGCTTCGAGACCTTCCACGTAT
>NZ_QQOA01000033.1 GCF_003443895.1 Paraburkholderia phosphatilytica
TCATGACTGTGGGACCGTTCCGTGAGCTTCTTTCTACAACGTCCTCGGCCCCGTCAGCGATGACTGCCGAGCCGAATAAATCAGCGTTTCCCTAGGTATGCGCCTCGCATTCAGGTGTTATGCGGTCATTGCGCGTTCGCCCACGTCGACCACGATCTTGCCGAACGCACCGCGCGCGAGATGCGCGATCGCGTCCGGTACCGCGTCGAACGCATAGGTCGTGTCGATCACCGGTTCGAGCTTCAGCTTGTCGACCGCGCGCACGAGGTCCTCCAGCGCGCGGCGATGGCCGACGCCGATCCCCTGGATCGTCGGTCTGCCGAGAAACGACGGCACGCTCGGCAGCGACATGCAGAAGCCGTCGAGTACGCCGATCAGCGAAATCCGCCCACCCTGCGCGAGTGCCCGCACCGATGCGTGCAGGTTGTCGCCGCCCGCCAGTTCGAAGATGTGATCGACGCCGCGGCCGCCTGTCAGCTCGCGCGCGGCGCCAGCCCAGTCGCCGTTCGCCGTGCGGCCGATGCCGTGCGTCGCACCCAGCTCCCGCACGCGTCGCAGCTTGTCTTCGCTGCCCGATATCACGATCACGTCGGCGCCGTGCGCCCGCGCGAGCTGCGCGCCGAACAGCGCGACGCCGCCTGTGCCCTGCACGAGCACGGTCTGGCCCGCGTGAATCGCGCCGGTCTCCACGAGCGCGAACCAGGCGGTCAGCCCCGCGCATGGCAACGTGCTCGCCTGCGCCGCGTTCAGCGTGCGCGGCGCGCGCACCGCCCAGTCCTCATGCAGCACGACGTACTCCGCCAGCATGCCGGGCAGCGCGCTGCCGAGCTGACGCGCGCCCTCGTGCCACCGGCCGTCGATCCAGCCAGCCCAGAACGTGCTGATCACGTCGTCGCCTTCGCGAAAGCGCGTGACGCCCGCGCCGAGCGCCGCGACCGTGCCTGCCATGTCGGATGCCGGCGTGAGCGGCAGCTGCGGCGGATTGTCGGCGTCGTCGCCGCGCACGATGATCAGGTCGCGATAGTTCAGCGAAACCGCGCCCACGCGCACCACGATCTCCCCTGGGCCGGGCAACGGGCGCGCCGCCGTGTCGAGGACGAGATGCTCCACGCCCGGGGCGGCGAGACGCCACTTGCGCATCGACTGACTCATTCGTAGCTCTCCGTGTACTTGAACGATGCAACCAGTCTAGTGGTGCGCTTTCGGATACGGTGGAGGATAATTCTCCGATTACTGTCGACAGAAACTCTTCAATCGATGAGCGATCGCCTGAGCGGGATTGCCGCGTTCGTGAACGCGGCGGAAGCAGGGAGCTTTGCGCTGGCGGCGGAGCGGATGCATCTGACGCGATCGGCGGTGGCGAAGAGCATCGTGCGTCTGGAGGACCGGCTGGGCACGCGCCTGTTCCATCGCACGACGCGCAGCCAGAGCCTGACCGAGGACGGCCACGCGTTTTACGAACGCTGCGTGCGCGCGCTCGCGGAACTGGAGGCCGGCGAAGCGACGCTGAGCGCGGGGCGACGCGACCCGTACGGGCGGCTGCACGTCAGCGTGCCGGTGCTGTTCGGCCGCCGCTGCGTCGCGCCGGTGCTGCTGGCGCTGGCCGCGCGCTATCCGCGGCTCGAATTGCAGATCAGCTTTACCGACCGCGTGACCGATCTGGTCGAGGAAGGCGTCGACCTCGTGATCCGCAGCGGCAGGCTGCGCGATGCATCGGCGGCGCTCGTCGCGCGCAAGCTCGGCGAGCAGGCGATGATCCTGGTCGCGTCGCCGGGCTACCTCGCGCGTCACGGTGTGCCGGCGGGCGTCGACGACCTCGCGGGGCACCAGGGTGTGATCTACGCGAGCGGGCGCCGCAACGCGAACTGGCCGGTGCCCGACACCGGCGGCGCGAACGGCGGCTGGCGCGACATCGAGATCGCGCACCGGCTGCGCCTCGACGATCTGGAGACGATCGTCAGTGCGGCGAAAGCAGATGCCGGGATCGCGCGGCTGCCGTGCTGGCTGATCGCGGACGAGGTTCGTGCCGGCGCGCTTGTGCGCGTGCTGCCGGAACTGTCCGGTCCGCGCGTCGACGTGCATCTGGCGTGGCTGCGCACGCCGCATCTGCCGCTGAAGATGCGCGTCGCGATCGACGAACTCGTCACGCGCATCCCGCCGCTGCTCGCGATCGGCGCGAGCGAGCGCTGCTGACGCCGGCCGCCGTTCGCGCTACCAGCGCAGCAACTTCGGCCCGAGCAAGGCGCCGACGGCGGTGGGCAGCGCCATGCCGAGCAGGTACCAGACGGCCCAGAACGGCACGCCCATTTCAGGGCAGTGCAGGCAGTACGCGAGGGTCGCGGTCGCGCCCGCGAGCAGACCGCCCGCCGCACCCGCCACGCGCAGCCGCACGGGCGCGAGCCCGCGGATCGCCCAGAACACGGTGACGATGCCGGGCAGCGACAGGAACGCGATGTTCAGCGGACAGGTGCGCCACGTATAGCCCATCAGGCTTGCGACGCGCGCGTCGGGCGGCGTCAGGTACCACGCCGCGAGCGCGCCGATCCACACTGCAGCGATGGGCGCCGCGAGTGCGGCCCAGCCTTCGCGCACCGCCACGCCCGGGCGGGACAGCCGCGTCGTGACGACGAGCGCGGCGAGCGCGAGACAGAAGGGCAGCGCGCACTTGGCCCAGAAGAGCGGCGTGTGGAGCATCTCGCCCAGGTCGGGACGCAGGCCATAGCAGAGCGCCATCAGCGCGATCGAGCCGGCGCCGCCAATCACCAGCGCCCACGTGAAGCGGCGCGCGACGACATGGGGATCGACGGGCGCGACGCCCGCCGACAACAGCGAAACCAGTTCTTGCGTCTTCATGCGGCGCCTCGAATCTTCATGGCCAGGGCTTTCAGTCCGCGATGCACGCCGACCTTGATCGCCGATTCCGACAAACCGGTCAGCTTCGCGGTTTCCGCGACCGAGAGTCCTTCGAGCTTCACGTGCATGATCGGCAGGCGCTGCTTGTCGGGCAACTGTTCGAGCAGCGTGCTCAGGTCGCGGCGCGCTTCGGCGGGCTCGGCGTCGCTGACCGCGAACAGGTCCATGTCGTCGTCGAGCGGATCATGCAGCGCCTCGCGGCGCGCGCGGGAGCGCAGATAGTCGGTCATCTTGTAGCGCGCGATCGCGTGCACCCAGGCGGTGAGCGGTTCGTCGGCGCGGTAGGTGTGGCGGCCGTTGTGCACCGCGAGCAGGATCTCCTGCACGATGTCCTCCACGTCGTCCTGCAGATGATAGAGCCGCTTGCGCAGGAACCCGCGCAGATGCCGGCTCAGATCGTCGAGAAACGCACGATAGGCCGCGGAGTCGCCGTCAAGCGAGCGGAGCAGCAGGGCTCTCAGCCGCTCTTCGACGGGACGCGCCAAGGTGCTTTCGGTAGATGGATTCATCGCGGATCGGGTGGCGGGGACGGCCGCCGGGGTGATCGATGCGGTGTTGGTCGGGGAACCTGACGCGATATTACAGCGCTGCGGAAAATTTTCACCAGGGCCTGCCACGGGCGATCGTCGTCGGGCGTCGCGTCACATGGGGCGAAGCAAGGTCGCGAGCAGTTTCTGGAACGCGCTTTCCCGTGCCTTGATCACCGTCCACACGCGCTGCGAAATCCAGAAGCTGGGCGGGTTCGTGTCGACGTAGCGATACGACGCTTTCCGTGTCTTCGGATCGATCTCCGATTGCCATACGGGCTTGCCGCCAAACGAACGCATTTCGAGCGTGTTGCGGGTTGGCGCGTATGCATAGAAGCCATCCTCGAGGATCCAGGCGGCATTGTGCGCCGCGAGCCAGGGGCAATAGTCGCCGTGGCCAGCGATCGGCCTTTGATCGGTACCCTGTACGCTCATGTTCTCTCTCCATGAAGTGGCTGGCACGTGAACCCCGCGCGATGACGGGATCCAGGCGCATGATGGTCGGCGCGATCAGGGGGCAGGTGATATCGGGGTATGGCCGTCGAACCTGCCGCGCGGGCGGGAAGCGAACCATCGGCCGTGGGATAATGCCGCCTTCCCATGCTCCGCCTGCCGGCCGCGGCGCTCGCGCCGCCCGGTGAATTCCGTGAAAAACCTCATCGTTTCCATCGACGACCTGGCCTCGTTCGACGAAGTCATCGACGTCCGGACCCCGCTCGAATTCGCCGAAGACCACGTCCCCGGCGCGCTCAACGCGCCCGTGCTCAGCAACGAGGAACGGGTGATCGTCGGCACGCTGTACAAGAGCTCGCCGTTCGACGCGACGCGCGTCGGCGCCGCGATGGTCGCGCGCAATATCGCGCAGCATCTCGACACGCTGTTCGCCGACCGGCCGCGCAACTGGCGTCCACTCATCTACTGCTGGCGCGGCGGCAAGCGCTCCGGCTCGATGACGACCTGGTTCAACCTGATCGGCTGGCAGGCGCGCCAGCTGGACGGCGGCTACAAGGCCTACCGGCATCACGTGCTGCAGCGGCTCGCCGCGCTGCCCGCGCGACTGTCGTATGTCGTGCTGACCGGCCATACCGGCACCGGCAAGACGCGGCTCCTGCGCGCGCTCGGCGAGGCGGGCGCGCAGGTGCTCGACCTCGAAGGTCTCGCGCGGCATCGCGGCTCGCTGCTGGGCGCGCTGCCCGATTGCAGCCAGCCGAGCCAGAAGGCGTTCGATACGGAACTCGCGGCGGTGCTGGCGGACTTCCGCGCGGACCAGCCGGTGTTTGTCGAAGCCGAGAGCCGGCGCATCGGCCGGATCACGGTGCCCGAGACATTGCTCGACGCGTTCCACGCCGGCCATTGTGTGCAGGTGAGGGCGCCGCTCGCGGCCCGCGTCGCGTTCCTGCTGGACGACTACGGCCATCTGTTCGATACGCCGGACGCGTTTAAGGGCCAGCTGTCGCGGCTCGTCGGGCTGCACAGCCGGCAGACGGTCGAACGCTGGCATGCGCTGATCGATGCCGGCGAGCGCGCCGGGCTGTTCCGCGAACTGGTCGAGCTGCATTACGACCCGGCCTATGCGCGCAGCAGCCGGCGTTCGTTCAGCGCGCTCGACGACGCGATGACGTTCGACTTCGACCCCGGTTCGGCCGACCGTCTCTCGCAGGCGCGCGCACTGCTCGCGCAGGTAGCCGCGCTGCCGCTGTCCGCGAGCGAACGGCGGACCGCGCCGTCCGCGGCTGCCGCTTCCAGTTCCACTTCGACCGAACCGCATCATTCGTAGCCGCGCTGGCCGCCGTCGCCAGCCCGGCAATCCGCTCTTCGCTCACCCTCCGCTCACCACGCGCAAACCTTCAGAACCCACATGGAATCTTTCGCTCAACCCTCACGACGCCCGGTTTCGGCGGCCGGCGTCGCGCTCTTCGCGCTGATCGCCGTGGCGGGGCTCTACTACGTGAAGTGGTCGCCGTACTACCACCGCGCGTTCGTCGCCGCCGACACCCATTCGATCGGCCACTCGATCCTCTCCGGCACGGCCGCGTTGCCAGTTGCGCCGTCGTGGCAGGCCGCGCTCGACTACGCGCTCGCCTACGGGAAGGCGATCTGGCAGGCGCTGGTGCTAGGTCTCCTGCTCGGCTCGGCCGTGCAGACCTTGCTGCCGCCGCAGTGGATCGCGCGCGTGCTGGGCGGCGCCGGCTTTCGCAGCGTCGCCGCGGGCGGTCTGCTCGCGCTGCCGGGCATGATGTGCACGTGCTGCGCGGCGCCGGTCGTGGTCGGTCTGCGGCAAAGCAAGGCCGCACCTGGCGCGGCGGTCGCGTTCTGGCTCGGCAATTCGGTGCTGAACCCGGCCACGCTGATCTTCATGGGCTTCGTGCTCGGCTGGCACTGGACGGCGCTGCGTCTCACGCTCGGCGTGCTGCTCGTGTTCGGCGGCGGCTGGCTCGTCAATCGCCGTGCCGCGCCGGCGGAGCGTGCGGTTGCTGAGGCGAAGCTCGACGCGCTCGCCGCGAGCGATGCCGCCGAGGGCAACGTGTTCGGCCGCTGGCTCGCGCTCGTCGCGCGGATGGCGCTGCGGCTCGTGCCGGAGTACATCGTGCTGGTGCTGCTGCTCGGCGCGGCGCGCGCGTGGCTGTTCCCGCACGTCGGCCCGGAAGTGGCCGATACGCTCGGCTGGATCGTCGCGTTCGCGGTGGCGGGCACGCTGTTCGTGATCCCGACGGCCGGCGAGGTGCCGATCGTGCAGACCATGCTGTCGTTCGGCGTCGCTGCGGGTCCGGCGGCCGCGCTGCTGCTGACGCTGCCGCCGATCAGCCTGCCGTCGCTCGCCATGACGGCGCGCGCGCTCGGCGCCCGTACCCAGGCGCTGCTCGTCGCGATGGTGGTCGCGGTCGGCGTGATCGCCGGGCTCGCGGCCGTCGCGCTCCATTTCTGACCGCTCCGGACTCGCCATGAACCCCTCTCTTCCGACCGCGGGCGCGGTGCCGCGCCTGACCGAGCTGTCGCACGGCGGCGGCTGCGGCTGCAAGATCGCGCCGGGCGTGCTCGCCGAGCTGCTGAAGCGCGCCGCGCCGATGCCGCTGTTCCCGAACCTGCTGGTCGGCTCCGAAACCGCCGACGACGCCGCCGTCTACCAGCTCAACGACGAGCAGGCGATCGTCGCGACGACCGACTTCTTCATGCCGATCGTCGACGATCCGTACGACTTCGGCCGTATCGCCGCGACCAACGCGCTGTCGGACATCTACGCGATGGGCGGCAAGCCGCTGTTCGCGCTCGCGATCGTCGGCATGCCGATCAACGTGCTGCCGCACGAGACGATCGCGCGCATCCTCGCCGGCGGCGAGTCGGTGTGCGCCGACGCGGGCATTCCGGTCGCGGGCGGCCATTCGATCGATTCCGTCGAGCCGATCTACGGGCTCGCGGCGATCGGCGTCGTGCATCCGCAACGGGTGGCGCGCAATGCCGCGGCGCGTGCCGGCGACGTGCTGGTGCTGAGCAAGCCGCTCGGCGTCGGCGTGCTGTCGGCGGCGCTGAAGAAGGGGCGGCTGGACGCGCAAGGCTACGCGGCGATGCTCGACACGACCACGCGCCTGAACCGTCCGGGCACGGCGCTCGCCGGACTCGACGGTGTGCACGCGATGACCGACGTCACGGGCTTCGGCCTGCTCGGGCATCTGCTCGAGATGTGTCGCGGCGCGCGGCTCACGGCGCGCGTCGACTACCGCGCGCTGCCGTTCATCGACGCCGCGCCGGCGCTTGCCAAGGCGGGCTGCGTGACGGGCGCGTCGGGACGCAACTGGAGCGCGTATGGCGCGGACGTGACGCTCGAAGGCGGTCTGCCCGCGATCGCGCAGGCGCTCTTGACCGACCCGCAGACGTCGGGCGGGCTGCTCGTGTCGTGCGCGCCGGAAGCGGTCGACGAGGTGGTGCAATGTCTGCACGATGGCGGCTTCGGCCAGGCGGCGGTGATCGGCCGGCTCGAAGCGGGCGATGCGCGCGTCGTGGTGGCGTGATGGTCCGCCGCGCGCTGGCTCGATGAAAACGTTCGTGCTGTTCGCGCTGACCGCGATCGCGGAGATCGTCGGCTGCTATCTGCCGTATCGCTGGCTGAAGGAAGGCGCGAGTGCGTGGCTGCTGCTGCCCGCAGGCGCTTCGCTCGCGCTGTTCGCGTGGCTGTTGACGCTGCATCCGTCGGCGGCGGGGCGCACGTATGCGGCGTACGGCGGCGTGTATATCGCGGTGGCGATCGTGTGGCTCTGGGCCGTCGACGGCGTGCGGCCAACCGGCTGGGACCTGGCCGGCGCGTTGCTGACGCTGGCGGGAATGGCGCTGATCGCATTCCAGCCGCGCTGATCGTGATGGATTGCAGCGGCGTCCATGCGCCGCGCCGTGCACGATGCGACGATCTGTACGAGACTGCAACCAGTGGCAGGCGCAACGCCTCGCCATCGCGGCCGACACCATCGAGCGATCATGAAGCGCAACTACGAATACCACGGCTATCAAATCGAAGTGAGCGTCGAGGCGTCCAGCGCGTCGGCGCGTTTGGGCGTGGGTAGCCGGCAGCCGGGCTTCGTGACGGTGGTACGCGTGCTGCGCGCCGGCGCGCCCGTCTCGCAGTTCGCGCCGCTGCGGCTGTCGGATGCGGACGGCCAGCTGTTTCGCAACGACGTCGATGCGCTGAAGGGCGGCTATGCCGCGGGCCGCTGGCTGATCGACGACGTTTCGGCGGAAAGCGACACGTAGACGCACGTGCTGCCAACGCTCCGCAACTGCGCGGGCGCAACGAGCATGAACGCGCGGTTTCGGCGATCATCGTAGCGGGCCGGCCGCCGCGTTGCGACATCGAGCGTTCTCCAGCCGCAATGCACCGCGCCCGTCATCCGGCTTCGCGCCGTTTGCCGCGCATGCCGCCCGATTCAAGCAGGGGACCTCGTTCCCTTCGTTCAGGAGACACCTCATGCCTCGCACCGTCGCCGGGAAGCGCGCCGCCTTTCGTGAGCTGCACGCCGCCGGCTGCTTCACGCTGCCGAATCCGTGGGACATCGGCAGCGCCCGCTATCTGCAGCAGCTCGGCTTCAAGGCGCTTGCGACGACGAGCTCCGGGCTCGCGTGGTCGCTCGGCCATGCGGACAACACGCTGTCCCGCGATACCGTGCTCGCGCATCTGCGCGTGATCGTCCAGGCAACCGATCTGCCCGTCAACGCGGACTTCGAGAACGGTTTCGGCGCGGACCCGGCGGGCGTCGCGGAAAGCGTGCGGCTCGCGGTCGAAACCGGCGTCGCGGGCCTGTCGATCGAAGACTCCACGGGCGACGCCGGCACGCCGCAGTTTCCCGTCGACGTCGCGGTAGAACGGCTCGCCGCCGCGCGCCGCGCGATCGACGACACCGGCGGCGATACGCTGCTGGTTGGCCGGGCAGAGAACTTCGTCGTCGGCAGCACGGATCTCGACGACACCATCGCGCGGCTGAACGCGTACGCGGCCGCCGGCGCGGACTGCCTGTATGCACCCGGCATCAAAACGCGCGAGCAGATCGAGGCGGTGGTGCGCGCGGTGGCGCCGAAGCCCGTGAACCTGCTGATCGGCGCGACCTCGTCGTTCACGGTGCAGGACGTGGCCGCGCTCGGTGTGCGGCGGGTGAGCGTGGGCGGCGGGCTCGCGCGCGCGGCGTGGGGCGGCTTCATCAGCGCCGCGCAGGGGCTGGCCGAAGGACGCTTCGACGGCTTCGCAGGCGCGGCAAACGGCGGCACGCTCAACGGGCTGTTCGGCGACGGTGCCTGAGGGTTCGCGAATGCGGCGCTTTGGTCTGTTGAAACGGGCGTGCCGAAGGCCGTTCTGAATGAAGACGCCAGCGTCGTTCATCGCGGAGACAAAGCCCATGAAATCCATACCGTTGACCGTCGCGCTCGTGGCCGCCATGAGCGTGAGCGGCTGCGAGACTTCGTGCAGCATGGCATCGGCCACGTCGGGTTCGTCAGGCACCTCGGGCACATCGGTGAGCAGCTCGTCGACACCCGGCAGGAGCGAGGCGACCTTGATGGGCTCGAGCGGCAAGGCGAGGGTGGCGGGCGACACGATCGAACTCAAGGACGGCGCCGTGTTCGTCAACGGCACGTCGTATGGCGCCGTGTCGCCCACGCAGCGTGTCCAGTACATCGTCACGGGCGACACGAAGACGCTGCTCGTCGACGGCAATCCGCGTTCGCCGGTGCACTAGCCCCACGCCGCGCAAGCAGTAAAAAAACCGATGTGGCGTTTGCGCAAATGCTTGCGCGGCTGCATGTCTGACTTTCTCCAAACGGAGTAGCCTTCTTTCGGTGTGCATGCCAGTCGGGGGCCTGGGATAGCCGGGGTCGAGGCATCGCACTCGCGCGATAGCGAATCGTGGCGGCGTGACTTTCACCGCGCCATTCGCTTCTGAGAGTCGCGCGGCACAGAACAGCTTCTTCGACATTACACCAACAAATGGAGAAAAAATGAAAGGGTCCCATGTTCTGATGGGCGCGGCCGCGGGCGCGCTCATGCTGTCCGGCACCAGCGCATTCGCGCAGAGTTCGGTCACGCTGTACGGCCTCGTCGACACCACGGTCCGCTACCTCACCAACGCCAATTCGCACAACGACGGACTCGTCTCGATGGGCGAAGGTGTGGAGACGCCGAGCCGGTTCGGCCTGAAGGGCAGCGAGGATCTGGGCGGGGGGCTTTCAGCGGTGTTCCGGCTCGAGAACCAGTTCCAGCTGTGGTCGGGAAAGCTCGACAACAGCAACAACCAGCTGTTCCAGCGCCAGGCTTACGTCGGACTGTCCAGCGACCAGTACGGCACGCTGGCGTTCGGCCGCCAGCAGACGCCGTTCTTCGAGCAGATGGGCAACACTTACGATCCGATGACGGTCGGCGACTTCTGGCAGGACAGCTACGTGTACAACCCGGTCGGGCCGTTCCTGTTCACCAACAGCTCGGTGAAGTACAGCAACCACTTCGGCGGGCTGCAGGTGGAGGGCATGTACGGCTTCGGCGGCGTGGCGGGCAGCGTCGGCGCAAACAGCATGTATGGCGTGACCGCGTCGTACACGCTCGGGCCGTTGTCGGCGGATGTGGGTTTTCAGCAGAACGATGTATCGGGCAAGAAGTTCAACATCCTGAACCTGAGCGCGGTGTATGCGTTCACGCAGTCGGTCAAGGTGCTGGGCGGCTGGCTGCATTCGCAGGACAACACGGGTCTTGCCGACGTCGACATGCAGCAGTCCGGCGCGCCGACGCTGCCGCGCGTGAGTCCGAACCGCATCGACGACAGCCTCTATCTGGGCTCGTCCTGGCAGGTGACGTCGCCGCTGACGCTCACGCTCGCGGGCTACTACGATCACGCGCGCAATGCCGCGCTGCTCGACGGCGACCTTGGCGTCGGCATCAACTACTCGGCGACGGTGCTGGCCGAGTACGCGCTGTCGAAGCGCACCGAGGTGTACGGCACGATCGACTACACGCGCGGCAACGGCGCGTTCACCGCGGACTACCCGGGCCGCAACAACCAGACGGGCGTCGCGGTTGGGTTGCGGAATCTGTTCTGAGGTTTGCGGGTTATGTGCCGGCTAGATCAGCGCCCGGTCGACCTTCGTGATCCCGGGCGCGATCTGCGCAAGGCGGGCGGCTTGCGTGCCGATGAACGCGGCGATGTGCTGTACGAGGTCGCGCTCGTCGCCTTCGTAGATGTCCGATTCCGCCAGTTCGGACGCGGTGCCCTGTACCGCCCGGGCCATGCGCGCTAGTTCGCGAGCGATCACCGCGCCGGGCACGCGCGCACGGTTCGCGAAGTCGGCAAGCTCCAGCGGCGTCACTTCCTCGAGCCGGAACGCGTCGCCATACCCGAGCGCCATCTCCTGCTCGACGTTCTCTCCGTATGCGTTGACCGACACGAGGTCGTAGAACGGCGCGGGCGCGAGGCCCGAGTTCCTCACGAAGAACGACAGATTCTTGCCGTGCGCATCGCTGTTGCCGATGAAGAGCTGAAAGAGCGCCCAGCGCAGCATCCATTGCCGCGCCGCCGCGGGAAGCGCGAGATGCGGGTCGAGCGAGAAGAGCTTTTCGAAGCTCACGCCCTCGCGAATATGACGCACGTCGCGCGTATGCCCGAAGTTGCGCTCGTACTTGAACGACACGGGCAGATCGAGCGCCTGGCAGCCATCGATGATATGCAGACGCCGCACTGCGCGCACGGTCACGCCATCCGCTTTGTCGATGCTCGCCTCGCGGTCGAAGCGCTCGATCAGCAGAATCGGCTCGGGGATGCGTCGGATCGTGACGGCGGCCACCGGCAGACCGATGCGTGCAGCGAGCGTCATGCAGTAGTGCTCGTTCGCAACCATGTGCGGCGTGTTCGCGTTGCGGGACTCCGGCTTCAGGATGTGCGTGGAGCTGAGGGCGGCGCCATCGGCGAGCGAAATCCGATCGCCCTCGACGAGCACCTGCAGCTTGTCCTGGTAACCGGCCACGGACATGCGGACCTTCCGGTCCCAGACCGGAAACGGAATCGTGTCGCGCTCACGGATGCGCTCGCTGAGTTCCTCGTTCGTAATGACGCGGCGCTCCGGCTCATCGTCGATCCCGGCGTTGTTCGACGCGGTGGCAGCATCGTCGTTCGCTGCCCGAAAACTGAGTGCTCCGACCGGTTCTTTACCCAGCATGCGCACGAGGCCGAAGGTGTTGTCCTTCGACATCTGGTACACGATCGAGGCGACGTCGAGCGCGCGGCCCTCGGGCAGCAGGTTGGCGAGAAACCGGTGCACGACGCCGCGCCCGGGTTCGCTACCGGCGAGCGGGATGTGCGGCGAAAGCGCAAAGGCGCCATCTTTCGCGCGCCACGCGTCGTCATACCGGAAGCTGTATTGATCGTCACGGCTTTCGAACGCGAGCTGACCGACCGTGCCGGCCTGGGTTGCTACGTGAAGCAGATGCGCCATCACGATTCCCCGTCCGCATGCGGCGACGCATCGCGATTAACGTGTTTGTCGACCGCACGCATGGCCGCGGCCGTATCGCCTCTTTCGACCAGCAGCATGTCCAGACCGAGGCCAATCAACACCCTGAACAGCCGGTCGGAGCCGACCGGCCGGCCATTCTCCAGCCGCGACAGGACGTTCGACGACACGCCGAGCAAAGCCGCAGCGTCGTCGATGCGCATGCCGTGCTCGAGCCGCTGGTTGCGCACGATCTCGCCGAGCGCCTCGAGGTTGTGTGCCCACGGGGTGACGGCGGCGTCCGGCTTGGATAGGGTACGGGCCATAGTTGCGCTATATGGAAACAATCGCTAACGAGCGGGGGTTTGCCTGCAAAGTTTCTCTATAAGGAAACTATAGGGGGACGCCAAGCAAATGTCCATATAGTTTCCGTATATGGAAATTTAACGTTCGCCAGGCTCGATCAGTCAATAATTTCCACAAACGCAAAATTATCGCGCCCGCGCTTTACCAGCGCAGCAGCACCGGCCCCAGCAGCGCACCCGCGAGGACCGGAATCGCCATCCCCGTCACGTACCAGACGCTCCAGAACGGCGTCGCGATGTCGAGCACGTAGAGCGTGTAGACCAGCACGGCCTGCGCGCCGGCCAGCAGCCCCGCGCCGGCGCCCGCCAGCGCGAGGCGGGTCGGTGCGAGGCCGCGCATCGCCCAGAACGATGCGATGAAACCCGGCACGGAGAGCAGCACGATATTCAGGGTTCCGACCCGCGACGCGGGTCCCAGCATCAGACCCAGCCGCAGCGACGCGGGCGTCGCCCAGACGATCAGCGCCGCGACGATCCACATCACGACGAGCGGTGCCGCCGCGGTGGCCCATGCGAGGGTGGTGCGCGCGCCGGGACGCGCGAGACGCGTCGCCAGTTGCACGGACGCCGCGACGACGGCCAGCGGAAACGCGAGCTTCAGCCAGAACTGCGGCGTCGCGATCAGTTGCGGCATGTCGCTACGCACACCGTACAGCGCGACCAGCAGGCCGCTGCTCGCGGACAGCCCGGCGAGCAGCGCGCGGCCGAAGCGTTTCGCGGCATAGCGAGGGTCGAGCGGCGTGGCGCGCGCGGCGAGTTTCGACACGAGGTCGTCGGTGTGCATGGGCGGTCCGGTGCGTGGAGGGCGTACCAAGCGGGCTTGCAACGCGGGCTTGCAACGCGGGCGTGCAAAGCGGGCGTGCAAAGCGCCGAGCGCAAAGCATGCCGCGGCGAGGGCCGCGGGCTCTCCAGGTAGTTCGCTCGGCGTGACCGTTCAGTTACAGCGACCGCGCGATGGACTCACTTATGCAGGCAATGCGGCGATGAAGCGCACGATCGTATCGTTCAGCGCGCCGGGCGCGTCGCGATGCGGCGAATGTCCGCAGTCATCCAGCTTCTCGAGCTTCGCGTGACCGACTTCGCGCGCGATGGTATCGATCTGCGCCATCGTGCCGTAGTGATCGTCGTGTCCCTGAATCGCGAGGAGCGGCACGCGAATGCGCGCGAGCCGCTCGACGATGCTCCAGCCGCGAAACGCCGGATCGAGCCAGACATCGTTCCAGCCGTAGAACGCGGAATCGACGTCGGTGTGATAGCGGGCAAGACGTTCGCGCAGATCGCCCTGCCCGTAAGCGGTTTTCGCTTCGGCGATGCTGGCCACCGAGATGTCTTCGACGAACACGTGCGGCGCGATCGCCACTACGCCCGCCAGCGCGTCGGGGTACGCGGCCGCGTACAGCAGCGCGATCGAGCCGCCGTCGCTATGGCCGATCACCCACATGCGGCGACGCGTCTGCGCATCGACGCCGAGCGCGTCGAGCAGCGCGGGCAACACGTCTTCGGCTTGCCGCGACATGAAGTCGAGCGGCCAGCGTTCGTGATGCGGACGCGGCGTGGAGCGGCCATAGCCCGGCCGCGAGTAGACGAGTCCGCGCATGCCGAGCGCGTCGCACAGCGTCTGCGGCCAGTCGCGCCACATGTCGATCGAACCGAGCCCTTCGTGCAGGAACACCGCGAGCGGCGCATCTTCGTGTTTTGAATTCAGCCAGCGATATTCGAGCCGCAGCGCGCCGCGCGAGCCGTCAGCGGCGGCAGGCAGGTCGGCGAAGCAGGCGGGTGCGGCAATCGTGGCGGGCGTAGCGGACATATCGTGATGCGTTGATCGTTAGAAATACTATGGAAGTTCGCGCAGCTTGAAGCGTTGAATCTTGCCGGTCGCGGTTTTCGGTAGATCGTCGACGAACACGATATCGCGCGGATACTTGTGCGGCGCGAGCCGTTCCTTGACGAACGCCTTGAGCTCGGCCTCGAGCGTAGCGGACGCTTCTCCCGGATGCTTCAGCACCACGAACGCCCGCGTTTTCACGAGACCGCCGTGATCGACCCCGACGACCGCCGCTTCCAGCACGCGTTCGTGCTGCACGATCACCATCTCCACCTCGACCGGCGACACGTATTGTCCGCTGACTTTCAGCATGTCGTCGCTGCGGCCCGCGTACACGTAGCAACCGTTCGCGAGGCGCTGATACTTGTCGCCGCTTCGGATCCATTCGCCGAGGAAGGTCGCGCGCGATTTCTCGCGGTTGTTCCAGTACATCACCGCGGCGCTGGGGCCCTTGATGTAGAGATCGCCGACTTCGCCGTCGGGCACGGGGTTGCCGCGTTCGTCGCGCAGTTCGACTTCGTAGCCCGGCACCGGGCGTCCTGTCGTGCCGTATTGAACGTCGCCCGCGCGGTTCGACAGGAAGATGTGCAGCATCTCGGTCGAACCGATGCCATCCAGAATCTCGCAGCCGAAGTGCGCGGTGAAACGCTCGCCGATTTCGCGCGGCAGCGCTTCGCCCGCGGACGTGCAGATGCGCAGCGCGACGTCCGCGCGCGCCGGCAGCGAAGGCGACGCGAGCATGCTCGCGTATAGCGTCGGCACGCCGTAGAACACGGTCGGCCGGTGCTGCGTGAGCCGCGCGAAGATCGCATCCGCGGTGGGGCGCCCGGCCATCAGGATCGCGGTCGCGCCAACCGACAACGGAAACGTCAGGCCGTTGCCGAGGCCGTACGCGAAGAACAGCTTCGCCGCCGAAAACACGATATCGGTCTCGCGGATGCCGAGCACGGGCTTCGCATACAGCTCCGCGGTCCAGTAGAGATTTGCGTGCGTATGGACCGTGCCCTTCGGCTTGCCGGTCGAGCCTGACGAGTACAGCCAGAACGCGATGTCGTCGCAACTGGTCGGCACGGGCTTCGCGGCGGGCACGGCGGCATCGACCAGTGCGCCGAAGCTGCATGCATCGCTCGCGGCCGCGTTGGCGGTATCGGCTGCATCCGCCGGCGGGCGCGCGACGATCAGCGTGCAGGCGTCCTGTTCGGTTTCCTTCAGCGCTTCGTCGATCGCCTGCGTGACGACCGGCAGCAAGGCCGCGGACGCGATCACGGCGCGCGCGTGACTGTGCGTCAGCATGTAGACGTAGTCGGCCGCGGTCAGCAGCGTGTTCGCGACGACGGGCACTGCGCCCGCGTACAGCGCGCCGAGAAACGCGACCGGCAACTCGGTGGTGTCCTGCATCACCAGCAGCACGCGTTCTTCGGCGTGCACGCCCTGCGCGCGCAGCGCGCTCGCGAAACGGCGTGACTGGTCTTCGAGTTCCTGGTAGGTGAGCGGGCCGTCATCGTCGATGTAGGCGATCTTGCCGGCGCGCGCTGCGTTCAGCGCGAACAGATGCGCGGCGAAATTGAAGCGCGCGGGCGGCGGCTTGATCGCCAGCTGGGTGGATGGCTGCACTGAAGTTTGCGCGACTGCGGGCACGACATCGGGCGAACCCGCGTCCGGTTCCAGCTGGGCTTGCATGGCTCCTCCGATTGGCTGCGTTGACCGCACCGCGGGATTGGCTTCGCTTGCCTGCCGATCAGGCAACGGCGTCGCGAGTGAATTCGATTGCACCTTGCGGCAACAGATAGAGCACGAGCGCCCGTCCATTCGCGACGGTCGGGCGATGTGCACTGCCGGGGCCATAGACGCACCAGCCCGCCGGATGGCCGTCGAAGGTCGCGCCGTCGGTGAGCGGCACGATCAGATCGATTTCGCCGTGCGGGTGCACGTGATGCGGACCGGCAATGTCCTGCATGTCGACGACGTCGACGGAAAAGCCGTGCGTATCGGGCGTGGCCTTGAAGATCCGGCCATAGCGGATGCCGCCGCCTTCGCGGTTGCACAGCCACCCTTCGGCGACGCCGGTGCGGCACGCCTGCGACAGCGCGTCGAAGGTGGGGCTGCCGTTCGGCCAGGTGGTGTTGAGCCAGTCGCCCAGGTCAGGATCGAGCGGGCGTCGGGCGATTTCGCCGGTGACGTCCGCGATCAGGCGCTGAAAGTCCTGTGGGGACATGTGCGTCTCCTTATGCAGCGCGCCGCGCACTGGACAGGCAAATTAGTGCATGTGGGGCGCGCCACTGTCTCCGAAAGCCACGGTGCAAGCGTCGCGGCGATGAATGGCGATTGTCGGGCGGGTCGCTTTTGGCGAAAATTAACTGCCGCCGGGCGCCGTGTCAAGCACTATAGTACATATTGATTGGGTTGGAGGTCTCAAAACATGAAGCAAAATTACTCTGCAGAATCGGCATCCATCGACGAGGACGCAAGCTCAGGCGCCAGCCGGGAAGAGCGCGATCCCTTTCTCACGGCGATGGGCGAGCGCGTGAAGATGCTGCGCGCCCGCCGCGGCATGACGCGCAAGGCGCTGGCAACCGAGACCGGTCTGTCGGAACGGCATCTGGCCAATCTCGAATCCGGCGTCGGCAATGCTTCGGTGCTGGTGCTCCGGCAGATCGCCGCCACGCTCAACTGTCCGCTCGCGGAAGTGATCGGCGACGTAACGACTTCGTCGGCGGAATGGCTGTTGATCCGCGAACTGCTGCAGGGCCGCGACCAGGCCGCGCTGCAGCGCGCCCGCGTCGCGCTCGCCGAGATGTTCTCGCAGGCGCCGCGCGACCCGCACCGCAAGGACCGCATCGCGCTGATCGGGCTGCGCGGCGCGGGCAAATCGACGCTCGGCCGGATGCTTGCGCAGGAACTGAAGGCGCCGTTCGTCGAGCTGACGCGGGTGATCGAGCAGCTGGCGGGTTGCCCGCCGTCGGAAATCCATTCGCTGTATGGCGCGAGCGCGTACCGCCGCTACGAGCATCGCGCGCTGGAGGCGGTCATCGCCGAGCACCCGCGCGCGGTGATCGCGTCGCCGGGCGGCATCGTGTCCGAGGCGGCCACCTTCAACGCGCTGCTTGCGCACTGCTTCACCGTGTGGCTCCAGGCGACGCCGGAAGAGCACATGCGCCGGGTCGTCGCGCAGGGCGACCTGCGGCCGATGTCCGGCAACCGCGAGGCGATGGACGACCTGAAGCGCATCCTCGCCGGCCGCAGCGAGCTGTACGGCCGCGCGGACATGATTTTCGACACCAGCGAAAAAACCCTGGCCGATGCGTACCTGCAGTTGCGTGACCGGCTGGCCGCGCGTCTGGCAGCCGAAACCAGCACCGATGGCGCGCTGATCGGCTAGGTTCTCCGGCCGGCTCGATTAGTCGTATGCATTAAAATGCATTGAAGTGCTTTACATGGGTATGAAGATGCACTATTGTTCTTCGTAACGAAGTGCACGAAGCCATCATCTGCATGGGGCGGGAGCAGGCGCCGAAGCGCCGGACTCCCGCCGACACTCAGGAGACGCCCATGTCCGCAGTGGAAACCGCCATCCGGCCGGTCGACTATCGCACCGAGCCGTCCCAGTACCGCCACTGGAAGCTCAGCTTCGACGGCGCTGTCGCCACGCTCGGCATCGACATCGCCGAAGAGGGCGGCATCCGCGATGGCTACAAGCTGAAGCTGAATTCCTACGACCTCGGCGTCGACATCGAACTGCACGATGCGCTGCAGCGCATCCGCTTCGAGCATCCGGAGGTGAAGTCGGTCGTCGTGACGAGCCTGAAGGACCGCGTGTTCTGCTCGGGCGCGAACATCTTCATGCTCGGCCTGTCGACGCACGCGTGGAAGGTCAACTTCTGCAAGTTCACGAACGAGACCCGCAACAGCTTCGAAGATTCGTCGCGGCACTCCGGCCTGAAATTCATCGCGGCCGTGAACGGCGCCTGTGCGGGCGGCGGCTATGAACTGGCGATGGCGTGCGACGAAATCTGGCTCGTCGACGATCGCTCGTCTTCGGTTGCGTTGCCGGAAGTGCCGCTGCTCGGCGTGCTGCCGGGTACCGGCGGTCTCACGCGTCTGACCGACAAGCGCAAGGTGCGCCACGATCGCGCCGATATCTTCTGTACGGTGGTGGAAGGCATTCGCGGCGAACGCGCGAAAGCATGGCGTCTTGTCGACGAGGTCGTGAAGCCGAACCAGTTCAATCAGGCCATTCAGGCGCGCGCGCTCGAGCTAGCGGCACAGAGCGACCGGCCGGCGGATGCAAAGGGCGTCGCGCTGACCCGCATCGAACGTAATGAGCGCGAGGACGGCATCGGCTATGCGACGGTCGATGTTTCGATCGACCGCGCGAAGCGCATCGCAACCTTCACCGCGAAGGCGCCGAAGGGTCCGCAGCCGGACAACCTCGATGCGATCGTCGCGGCCGGCGCCGCCTGGTGGCCGCTGCGGTTCGCACGCGAACTGGACGACGCGATCCTGTCGATGCGGACCAACGAACTCGACATCGGCACGTGGATTTTCCGCACCGAAGGCGATGCGCGCGACGTGCTCGCCACGGACGCGACGCTGATGAAGTTCCGCGAGCACTGGTTGGTGCGCGAAACGATCGGTCTGCTGCGCCGGACGCTTGCGCGCATCGACGTGTCGTCGCGTTCGCTGTTCACGCTGATCGAGCGGGGCTCGTGTTTCGCGGGCACGTTCGCGGAATTCGCGTTCGCCGCGGACCGCACGTATATGGCCGCGTTGCCCGGCAACGAGGACGAAGAGCCGGCGATCACGCTGTCCGAAGTCAACTTCGGGCTCTATCCGATGGTCACGCATCAGTCGCGGCTCGCGCGCCGCTTCTATGATGACGCGACGCAACTCGCGGACGCGCGCGAGCAGATCGGCAAGCCCGTGAAGCCGCTCGATGCGGAGCGTCTGGGTCTTGTGACCGCGGCGCCCGACGACATCGACTGGGCCGACGAGATCCGTCTCGCACTTGAAGAGCGCGCGGCGATGTCGCCCGATGCGCTGACGGGCCTCGAAGCGAATCTGCGCTTCAACGGTCCGGAGACGATGGAGACGCGCATTTTCGGGCGGCTGTCCGCGTGGCAGAACTGGATCTTCAACCGGCCGAACGCGGTGGGCGAGAAGGGCGCGCTCAAGGTGTACGGCAAGGGCAGCAAGGCGCAATTCGACGTCGCGCGGGTGTGACGCGCCATCATCGCGCCGCCGCGCCGTGCCATGCACGACACACAACGAACCGACAGGAAACGACATGTCCACGATCAACTACAGCGAAAAGATCCCGAACAACGTCAACCTCGCCGACGACCGGACGCTGCAACGCGCGCTCGAGCAATGGCAGCCGAACTTCCTGTCGTGGTGGGGCGACATGGGACCGGATGGCTCGCACGGCTACGACGTCTATCTGCGCACGGCCGTCAGCGTGGATCCGGGCGGCTGGGCGCATTTCGATCACGTGAAGATGCCCGACTACCGCTGGGGCATTTTCCTCGCGCCGGGCGAAGCCGACCGCAAGATCCACTTCGGCGCGCACAAGGGCGAGGCCGCGTGGCATGACGTACCGGGCGAGCATCGCGCGAACCTGCGCCGCATCATCGTCACGCAGGGCGACACCGAGCCGGCCTCCGTCGAGCAGCAGCGCCATCTCGGTCTCACGGCGCCGTCGATGTACGACCTGCGCAACCTGTTCCAGGTGAATGTGGAAGAGGGCCGGCACCTGTGGGCGATGGTGTATCTGCTGCATCGCTACTTCGGACGCGATGGTCGTGAGGAAGCCGAAGCATTGCTCGAACGCCGATCCGGCGATGACGACAATCCGCGCATTCTCGGCGCGTTCAACGAGCGCACGCCGGACTGGCTCGCGTTCTTCATGTTCACCTACTTCACCGATCGCGACGGCAAGTTCCAGCTGTCGGCGCTTGCGGAGTCGGGTTTCGATCCGCTCGCCCGCACGACGAAATTCATGCTGACGGAAGAGGCGCATCACATGTTTGTCGGCGAATCGGGCGTGTCGCGCGTCGTGCAGCGCACTGCCCAGGTGATCAACGAACTGAACACCGACGATCCGGCGCGGCTGCGCGCGGCCGGCGTGATCGATCTGGACACGCTGCAGCGCTACCTGAATTTCCACTACTCCGTCACGATCGACCTGTTCGGCGCGGACCAGTCGTCGAACGCGGCGACGTTCTACAGCTCGGGTCTGAAGGGCCGCTACGAAGAGACCAAGCGCGACGACGACCATCAGCTCGAAGGCCAGTCGTACCGGCTGCTCGACGTGCAGGACGGCAGGCTCGTCGAACGCGAGGTGCCGATGTTGAACGCGATGAACGAGGTGCTGCGCGACGATTACATCAAGGACTCGGTGGCGGGCGTGAACCGCTGGAACAAGGTGCTCGAGAAGGCCGGCATCGGCTTCCGGCTGACGGTGCCGCACAAGGCGTTCAATCGCCAGATCGGCACGTTCGCCGGCTTGCGCGTGTCGCCGGACGGCCGTGTGATCGATGCGGCCGAATGGGCCGCGAACGAAGCGAAGTGGCTGCCGACGCCGGAAGATCGCGCGTTCGTCGCGTCGCTGATGGGCCGGGTGATCGAACCGGGCAAGTTCGCGAACTGGATCGCGCCGCCGGCGATGGGCATCAACCGTCAGCCGGTCGATTTCGAGTACGTGCGGTTCAACTGATCGCGCTTTGCATCACGGCATGAGGCATGAGAAGGAGACACGCATGAACGCGCCAGAATCGGCCGATGTGCTGAGGCAGCACCTGATCGACCCGGAAATCTGCATTCGCTGCAATACCTGCGAAGAGACCTGTCCGATCGACGCGATCACGCACGACAGCAACAACTACGTCGTGAAGGCGGACGTGTGCAATGGCTGCATGGCGTGCGTGCCGCCGTGCCCGACCGGCGCGATCGACAACTGGCGGCTGGTGCTGAAAGCGGATGCGTATTCCGTCGACGAGCAACTGGGCTGGGACGTGCTGCCCGAGCAGGGCACCACGGCGGCGCTCGCGCCGGCCGCCGTCGATACGAGTTCAGCAGCAGCGTCCACGCCGGATAACGCGATCGACGACCCGTCTCCGGAAGTGGACACCGTGCGCGGTTCGACGGTACCGCCGTGGTCGGCCGCGAAGCCGTACGTGAACCTGTACGCGCACAAGGCGCCGGTGAAGGCGACGGTGGTCGGCAACTATCGTCTGACGGACGAAGCGACGGAAAGCGACATCCATCACATCGTGCTGGATTTCGGCACGATACCGTTTCCGGTGCTGGAAGGGCAGTCGATCGGCATCCTGCCGCCGGGCGCGAGCGCGGACGGGCGCGCGCACCACGCGCGGCAGTACTCGATCGCGAGTCCGCGCGACGGCGAGCGTCCGCGCTACAACAACGTGTCGCTCACCGTGAAGCGCGTGACCCAGGATCACGCGGGCGGTGCGACGGTCGGCGTCTGCTCGAACTATCTGTGCGATCTGAAGAAAGGCGATGCCGTCGACGTGATCGGCCCGTTCGGCAGCACCTTCCTGATGCCGAATCATCCGGACTCGCACCTGCTGATGATCTGCACGGGCACCGGCTCCGCGCCGATGCGAGCGATGACCGAGTACCGGCGCCGTCGCCGGCTGAAAGGCGCGACCGGCAAGCTGCTGCTGTTCTTCGGCGCGCGCACGAAGGAAGAGCTGCCTTATTTCGGACCCCTCGTGAATCTGCCGAAGGACTTCATCGACACGAATCTCGCGTTTTCACGCACGCCTGGGCAGCCGAAACGCTACGTGCAGGACGCGATGCGCGAGCGCGCCGCGGATGTCGCGCAGCTGCTGAAGGACGCGAACACGTACATTTACGTGTGCGGCCTGAAAGGCATGGAGGACGGCGTGCTGCAGGCGCTGAAGGATGTCGCCGAGCGTCATGGGCTGAACTGGGAGACCCTGTGGCAGACGCTCAAGCGCGAAGGGCGGCTGCATCTGGAGACGTACTGAGCAGCCTGGCGGGCCGCTCTCATCTCAGCTTGTGACGTGCGTCAGCAACGTGCGAGCGAACGGAATCAGATGTTCGCCGCCGAGCATCCCCAGCAGGCCGATCAGCGCCACCGTCGGCGGCGCCGGCGAGCGCACGCCGATCAGGTTGTACAGCAGGCCCACCGCGAGTCCCGCGGCCAGTGAGATCAGATACGGTTTCATGACGAGGCGCCTGGCTTCACATGTTGATCACGACGCGGCCACGCGTGCCGCCTGCCACCGCGCCATACGCGGCGCGCGCATCGTCGAGTGGGAAACGCTGCGCGATCACGGGCGCTTCGAACTGCCCGGCGTCGAAGCCTTTGGCGATCTCCGTCATCAGCGCGGCCGATTCGGTCACGCCGAGCTTCGCGCTGTCCGCCCCGAGCAGTTGTGTCTCGTTGTGATAGAAGTCGATCAGATCGAATTCGACGCGGCGTTTGCCCGTCGCGCTGATCTCGACGACGCGGCCGCGCCGGCGTGCGAGGCTCAGCGCCAGTTCGAACGCGACGCCGCCCACGGCGTCGTACACGACATCTGCGCCTTGTCCTTCGGTGAGTGATCGCACGGCTTGCACTGCGCCGTCGCCGAACGACACGTAGTGGTCGATCAGGCGCCCAGCCGGCGAGTTCGCATCCGGCATGCTGCGATCGACGGCGATCACGCGCGCGCCGCGCGCCTTCGCGATCTGCGTGACCGCGCCGCCCACGCCGCCGGACGCGCCGATCACCGCAATTGTCTCGCCCTGCGCGAGCTGCGCGAATTCGACTGTCCCGAGCCATGCCACGACGAAGTTCACGCCGATCGATGCAGCCTGCTCGTGCGTCAGCACTTTCGGTTTGCGGCTCAACGCGGCGATCGGAATCTCGATGAATTCCGCGTGCGTGCCATCGCGCGTGAAGCCGATGTCGCCGCCGGTGCCCCACACGTCGACGCCGAGCCACACGGCCGGACCCTTGACCACGACGCCGCTGAAATCGCGGCCCGGCACGCGCGGCAAGGTCGTGTGGCCGAAATGACCCGACACGTTCTTTACGTCGCTGGGATTCACCGACGCGCTCTTCACCTGCACGAGCACGTTGCCGGGCACGGGTTCGGGCGTCGGCAGATCGACGACGGCAAGCGTATCGGGCTGGCCGAACTGCGTGATCTGGATGGCTTTCATCGGATGAACTCCTGGATTCGATCGGACTGAGTGGGCTGCATGCATCGATTGAAGTCCGCAGCGTTGAATCGCAGTGTAGGGCGGACGCACGCGACCGTCTGGACAAGGACTTTCGAATTCCGGACAAGGCGTTGGCGCGAGGCGGCACCGCTATACTGCATGGATCGAAAATCACAGTGGAGAGACATCATGCGAACCAGCGCGCGCAACCAGTTTGGCGGAGCCGTCACGGCGGTCAAGGCCGGCGCCGTCAACGACGAGATCACGCTGAAAAGCAGCGACGGCCTCGAGATCGTCGCGGTGATCACGCACGGCAGCGCCGCGTCGCTCGGCCTCGCCGCCGGCAAGCCGGCCATCGCACTCGTGAAGGCTTCGTCGGTGATCGTGATGGCCGATGACGCGAGCGGCAAGACGTCGGCGCGCAACTGCATCGCGGGCACGGTATCGTCGGTCACGAAAGGGGCGGTCAATTCCGAAGTGGTGATCGCGGCACAGGGCGGCGCTCAGGTCGCGGCGATCATCACGAACGAAAGCGCCGACCGTCTCGGGCTCGCGAAGGGCGCGGCGGCGTCGGCGATCTTCAAGGCGTCGAGCGTGATCGTCGCGGTCGACGACTGATCGCGGCGCGACGCGCGACTCAACGCGCCGTTGCTTAAGGCAACGGCTCAACGCAACGGCAAGATCCGCAGCGCGCTGACCCCCGACGTTCCCGACGCGCGATCCACCACGACGAGGCGGTTGCGCGGCGCATCCACCGCGATGCCGCGGGCCTGCTGGAAGTCGTTCGCGAGCACGCTCGTCGTGCCATCGGCCGCGATCGCGCAGACGCCAGTCGCGCCGCATTTCGTGAAGAGCCGGCCGTCGGGCGCGGCCGCGAGCAGATCCGGCGCGTCGACATGTGCGAACGCGGCGCCCGATACCGCCGGTTGCGCCATCGAGAGCAACGTGGCGAGACTCGCGCGCTGGATCGTGTTCTGCGCCTGATCGGACACGTACACGTTGTCGCCCGCCACCGCGACGCCGACCGGCTTCACGAGGTCGACGACCAGATCGCGTTCGTTCGCGGTGCCCGTCACCGGATCGTAGGTGATGAGACTCAGGCCGCCGTGCTCCGGCTCGTTGCCGTTTTTCACGAACCACGTCGACAGCAGCTTGCCGCGGCCGAGCGACGCGAGGCCGAGCCGGCGCCGCGTCGGATCGATGCCGGTGAGCTGGATCAAGGCGTCGCCGCCCGTCGTCGCGGTGGGCGGCGCGGCGACGAACACCGCGCTGGCGGTGCCGAAGCCGAAGCGCTCGATCAGGAGCGTGCCGGCGTCGTCGAAGGCGATCTGGCTCAAGCTCGTCGGCTGGCCGGGAACGGGCGGCAGCGTCGCGTAGGACGTGAAGCGCGTGCCGTCGGCGGATTGCAGCACGCTGTTGGTGTTTTCGTCGGTGACGAAGAGCGCCCCGTCCGTGGCGCGGACCGCGAGACCGTTCGGCTTCGCGGCGATCGCGATGCGTTGCGGTGTGACGGGGGGCAGGGGCGCGGCGTTGGTGCTGGTCGAAGCCGCAACGGGGGAATGCGCCGGCGTTGCGGGCGGTGCGGAACTGCAGGCCGCTGTCAGCGCGACCACCGCGGCGGCGAGTGTGGCCGCGCCGATGCGGGCCGCATGCATTTTAGTGCTCACAGCGCTCGCATTCTGTACCGTTGCGCCGCCTGTTTGTCGCCGCGTTGCCATCGCCATGCTGGGTTCTCCGTCGCCGCGGGCCGCCGCGGTCTGTGTATTTCGAAAGTCTGCATATTAGGGCATGCGTGTTGCGGGATGGCCGATATACGACGGTCCGCGTGTTCGCTGTGCTCCGGCAGCGTAATATACCGATCGATACAGCGCGGAGCACGCTGCTCCGTCGTGCCGCTGGAGACGCGCCCATGAGCCTTGCCACCCCTCGCCTCGACAACCCGTCGCCGCTCGCCATCGACGGCATGCTCGCCGTGACCGGCGCCGTCATCCGGCCGCTTGCGCTGTCGGTCGACGAACTCCGCGGCTTCGCGTGCGCGCACGCCGACGGCTTCGACCTGCGCTGCTATACGAGCGGCCGCTTCATCCGCCAGGTCGGCAACTATCGGGGCGTGCTGCTGAAGGAGCTGATCGACAAGGCGGGGCTGCGCAACGAGAAGCCGGGCGATTTCAAGCGGACTGTCTTCATCGCGGTCGCGCACGACGGCTACGCGGTCACGTTTTCGTGGCACGAGCTGTTCAACACGCCAGTCGGCGAGCGTGCACTGGTGGCCTGCGAATGCGACGGCAAGCCGCTCAGCAGCGACGACGGCGCGCCGATCCTGTTCTCCGGCGGCGACATCGTGCCGGCGCCGCGCCACGTGAAGCGGCTTGCACGCGTCGTCGTGCAGGTGCTGAGCGTTTGACGTCTGCTCAGATGCCTGCTCGATGCCCGCGCCCGGCCGGATGAATTTTGGCGCGCTGCGTGCCGTTCGCGGCGCGGCGTAACATCGGCACCATGTCCGATGCGCGAGCGCCGTCCGTCATGTCCCACGATGCCCATCCGTCTTCGCCCGAATCCGGGACCGCGGCCGCGCCCGCTGCCAGCGGCGCCCGCGCCGCACAGCTGACGGACGAAGCGCCGGCGCACAGCCGGTCCGACGATACGGTGCTGTTCGCGCGTCTGATCGCCGCGCGCGAGGTGCGCGGCGAACTGCCGCTGCTCGGGCTCGCGCCGGCCCAGCTCGATGCGCTGTTTGCCCGGCATTTCCCCTGGTCGACCTTGCATCGCGAGGCCACGAACGCCGTGTTGCCGCCGTTGCTCGACGCCGGTCACGCCGGCTTCGTCGCGGCGCTGCGCACGCTGCTGCTCGAACACGCGGCCACGCAGCCGCTCGCCGACGATGCGTACTGCGTTGCATCGATCGTCGCGCACGCGTGTCTGCGGCCCGATCACCTGTGGCGCGATCTCGGTCTCGATGGCCGCGACGACGTCACGCGGATGCTGACGCGATATTTTCCGTCGCTGATCGCGCGCAACACCGAGGGGCTGCGCTGGAAGAAGTTTCTCGCCCGCGAGCTCGCGTATGCGCAGGGCACCGAGCCCGGACCGGCGCCCGGCTGTCCGGCGTGCGAGGACTTCGGCTTCTGCTTCGCCGACGCCGCGGCGAAGGGCGCTACGTCATAACCCTGGCCCGGTTTCGCAATCCGCGCTTCAGGTGCGTCGTGTATGCTTCTGCGCATGACCACACCACGCTCTCCGCTCAAAGCTGCCGCATCGGCAGCAGCTGCGTCGCGTCCGAATCCGGACGCGGCTGGCGGCGCGCTGCCGGACGAACACGTGGCCTCGGCGCCAGAGGTGCGCTTCAGGATGCGGATCCGTCATGGCGAGACCGTCGCGCTCGGTCCCGGCAAGGTCGCGCTGCTCGAGGCCGTGCGCGAGCATGGCTCGATTTCGGCGGCGGCGCGCAGCCTCGACATGTCGTACCGGCGCGCGTGGCTCCTGATGGATGAGCTGAACCGCTCGCTGAAGGAGCCGGCCGTCGTGTCCGGTACGGGCGGGCAGAGCGGCGGCGGCAGTACGCTGACGCTGGTGGGCGAGGAAATCGTCCGGCTGTATCGCGACATCGAAACGCAGGCTTATGCAGCGTGCGCGGCGCAGATTGCCGCGTTGTCGGACATGATCCGCGGTTGAGTGCGCGGTTGAGTGCGCGGTTGAGTGCGCGGTTGAGTCGAGGTTGAGTCGCAGTTGAGTATTCAACGCCCCGACCGCGGGCGCATGCAGGTGTCTGCTTCCACGAGGAGCCAACCGATGAGCGGCAAGGCAGGCAATGCGCTGCAACTGTTCGCGGCCGCGCTGCGCGAAGATCGCAAGGACCTCACGGAGCGCTGGATGCGGGCCGTCTTTCTCGATACCGAGCTGGACGACGCCGATCGCCTCACCTACGAGCAGCTGTCCGACCACATCCCCAATCTGCTCGACGAGATCTGCACCGCGCTCGAAGAGCAGGATCTCGATCCCGTCGAGCCCGCGATCGAACGCAATGCGCGTCAGCACGGCAAGCTGCGCTGGCGTCAGGGCTACCGGATCGACGAACTGGTGCGCGAACTCGATCTGTTCCGGCAGGTGCTGTTCGGCGCGGTCGTGCGGTTCGCCGATCAGTACCGGTCGTTCACGCGGCGTCACGAAGAGATCGTGCGCCACTTCGTCGACGAAGCGGTGAGTTTCGTCACGCTCACGTCGATCCGCGAGGTGATGACCGAACGCGACCGCAAGATCGACGAGTACACGGGCCGGCTCGAACGCGCGAATCACGAGCTCGCGCTCAAGCAGAAGCTGGTCGGCGACCTGTACGAATCGCGGATGCAGCTCACGCGCAGCGTCGTGCACGACCTGCGCAACTTCCTCAATGTGTTTTCGATGGCGCTGCAGCTCGCGGCGCGCGCGCCGGCGAAGCTCGATACGGCGCTGAATCTGGCCGGGCGTCAGGTCGCGGACATGAAGGTGCTCGTCGATGAACTCGTCGAGTATTCGGTGCTGGTGGGCGACAGCGCGCCGGTCGCGCTCGAATCGTTCGATCTGCGCGGACTCTTCGACGAACTGGTGACCGCCTGCCGGCCGATGATCGAGGCGAAGGGCCTGCGGCTCGTCAGCCGCTTCGACGACACGCTCGGCACGATCGATTCGAACCGGCTGAAGCTGAAGCAGGTTGCGCTGAACCTGCTGACCAATGCAGCGAAGTACACGAAGGCGGGTGAAGTGGAGTTCGCGATGACCGTGCACGACGACGCTCGCTGGCTGCTGCGGGTCGTCGACACGGGCGTCGGTATCGGCGACGACGACCGCGAGCGCGTGTTTCGCGAGTTCGAGCGCGCGACCGAGGAGGACGTGCCGGGCGCCGGGCTCGGTCTCGCGATCGTCGAGGAACTGTGCCGCGTGCTAGGCGGTGAACTGCATTTCACGTCCCGCGTCGGGCGCGGGACGACGTTCGAGATCCTGTTTCCGCGTCAGCTGCCACGCGTGTGAACGATCGTGCAGCGTGCGCGGCGAGCCGCCGCAAGGCCGCTCATGCGCACACCCAGGCGCGCACTCATGCACGCGACTTCATGAATATCGCGACGAGCGCCGAAAGCACGCAGCCGACCGCGAGGTAGCCCGCCACCGGGTGCCACGAGCCGCCCGCCGCATTCACGAGCGCGACCGCGATGAACGGCGTGAAGCCGCCGCCGACCACGCTCGCCACCTGATAGCCGACGCCCGCGCCGCTATAGCGGTACTCGGTGCCGAACAGCTCGGTGAACATCGGCTGCTGGACGCTCACGATCATGTCGTGCGCGACGTTCGCGAGCATCACCGAGAACAGCACGATCAGCGCGGTCGAGCGCGCATCGAGCGCGAGGAAGAACGGAATCGCCGACAGCGCGCCGACGATCGCGCCGATCAGATAGATGCGGCGGCGGCCGAAGCGGTCGGCGAGCTTCGCGAACAACGGAATCGTCACGCAGCTCACCGCGCCGACCACGAGGCCGATGTTGAGGAACAGCTCGCGCGACATGTGCAGGTTCTGCGTCGAGTAGTTCAGCGCGAATGCGGTGACGATGTACATCGTGAACAGCTCGGCGAGACGCAGCGCGATGATCAGCAGGAACGCGCCGGGGTGCCGCACGAGCGCTTCGACGATCGGCATCCGCATCCCGTGTTCGCCGTGCTCGCCGACTTTCGCGACGAACTCGTTCGACTCCGTCATGCCCGAGCGGATCCACAACCCGATGCCGACCAGCACGACGCTGAACAGGAACGGCAGGCGCCAGCCCCACGCGAAGAAGGTCGCGTTGTCCATCGTGCGGCTGAGGATCGCGATCAGGCCGGTTGCGAGCACGAGGCCGACACCATAGCCGACCTGCACGCCGCAGCTGTAGAACGCCTTCTTCTTTTCCGGCGCGCTTTCCACCGCCATCAGCGCCGCGCCGCCCCATTCGCCGCCCACCGCGAAGCCCTGGATCGCGCGCAGCGTGACGAGCAGCACCGGCGCGGCGTAGCCGATCGACGCGAACGATGGCAGCAGGCCGATCGCGGCGGTCGACAGGCCCATCATCATCACGGTCAGCACCAGCATGCGCTTGCGGCCGAGTCGGTCGCCGAAGTGGCCGAACACGAAGCCGCCGAGCGGGCGGAACAGGAAGCCGACGCCGAACGTCGCGAACGCGGCGAGCGTGCCCATCGCCGGGCTCACTTTCGGGAAGAACTCGCTGTTGAACACGAGCGCGGCCACGATGCCGTACAGCAGGAAGTCGTACCAGTCGACGACGGCGCCGATGAAGCTGCCCAGCGCGGCCTTGCGGGCCTGGCTCGGCGTGCGGGTCCCGTTTCCGACGTCGGGGGTGGATACGGCTGCGGTCATGATGATGTCTCCGGAAGTCGTTGTAACCGGGGAGGGCTGCGTACCCACCCAGCGATCGATGTCCGCAGCATAAGCGGCGGCACGACGCGGCCGCAATTGTAGCGAGGGCGATGCGGGCCTGTTTTGCGCGATCATCGGGCAGACTTGCGCGCATAGCGGACACTTTCCGCGTTAACACGGAGAACGGAGCCGCGATGCGCGCGATTGCCGGTGCGAAGCCTGGACGATTTCCCTGGCGCGAGCTGGCGGCACAACGAGGTGTGGCTCGACATCTTCCGGCCGTATGGTCGGCGCTGGCTCGAGGGCTTCGTGATACCTTTGTCGGCACTGTCGCAAAAACAACAGTTCTTGATATACTACATACACAATATTGCTTTTTGCGGCAGCGCACCATATGATTGAGGCATTGGATCACTCAATCTTGTGGAGCAATAAAATGGATTTCGTTTCGTTGGGGCTCCTCGCCCTCGGTTTTATCGGTCTCGGTTCGGCTGCCACGGTGCTGCTGGCGAAATGGCTGCCGCAGCCTGTCGCGGAAGCGGCGTCGTACAACGGCCGTTACGCGGGTCTGGGCGGGGCGTCGTTGCAGCCGGTCCCGGCTACGCCGTACCGCGCACGTCGTGTTCAACAAGAGGCGATGCATGTCGTCGGATCTTCAAACTGAAACACCTGCTGCCGCGCCGCTCACGCTGGCGCTGCAGCCCATCAACGCCACCGCGAGCCTGCGTGACCAGGCGTATGCCATGTTGCGCCAGGCCATCGCGGACGCGGACATCTACCAGTCGCGCGAAGAGGTACGGCTCGACGAGCGCGTGCTGAGCGAGACGCTCGGCGTGAGCCGGACGCCGGTGCGCGAGGCGATGACGCTGCTCGAGCAGGAGGGCTTCCTGCGCATGGTGCCGCGCCGCGGCATCTACATCGTGCGCAAGAGCAAGCGCGAGATCGTCGAGATGATCCAGATGTGGGCCGCGCTGGAGAGCATGGCGGCGCGTCTCGCCACGCTGCACGCCACAGACGCGGAAATCGCGAAGCTGCGCCACATGTTCGACCATTTCCGCGACGCCACGCCCGCGGAGCACATCGCCGAGTATTCGGACGCGAACATTGCGTTCCATCAGGCGATCGTCGAACTGTCGAAGTCGCAGATCATTCTCGAGACGATCAAGAACATCTTCATCCACGTCCGGGCCATCCGGCGTATGACGATTTCGCAGAGCGACCGCGCGTCGCGTTCGATCGTCGACCATCTGCGCATCATTGAAGCGCTCGAAAAACGCGACACCGAACTCGCCGAGCGGCTCGTGCGCCAGCATTCGCTCGATCTCGCGGCGTACGTCGAAGCGAACTGCGATTTCCTCGACTAGCGCGTCTCGCCAGCCGGTCCGAGCCCGGCCGGCAAGGCTTTGCAACCCGTATCACGCATCAGGAAAAAGGCCAGCGGTGGTGACACCGCTGGTCTTTTTGTCGTCTGGATACACCACCTGGGGATGCTGCCGCTTGACTCATCGTGAAATGTGGTATGTGATATATCAACAAAACGACCTGACGATATCGACCTAGGGCTTTCCCTGATCGGCTGACGGTCATCCTGGCGATTTTCGTTAGTCGATTGATCGGACAGGACTTTGTGCTGGCGGGGCGAGACGGGGCAGGGAGATGTCCTACTTGCTCCAATCTGATATATCACATACCGTATGGACGAACGAGGCATGGCACATCCCGCCGATGAGCGGCGCGAAGCCGGCCGAGCGCGTCCGTCGAACACCATCCACTGAAAACGAAGCGTGAACGGAGACAGACAACATGGGTAAAGCACTCGACGGCGTGCGCATCCTCGATTTCACACACGTCCAGTCAGGGCCGACGTGCACACAGCTGCTCGCGTGGTTCGGCGCCGACGTGATCAAGATCGAGCGCGCCGGAACCGGCGACGTCACGCGCGAGCAGCTGCGCGACATCCCCGAAGCCGACAGCCTCTACTTCACGATGCTGAACCACAACAAGCGTTCAGTGACGATCGACACCAAGCATCCTGAAGGCAAGAAGGTGCTCGAGACGTTGATCAAACAGTGCGACGTGCTCGTCGAAAACTTCGCGCCGGGCGCGCTCGATCGCATGGGCTTCACGTGGGAGCACATCAACGAACTGAACCCGCGAATGATCGTCGCGTCGGTGAAGGGCTTCGGGCCCGGTCCGTACGAGCAGTGCAAGGTGTACGAGAACGTCGCGCAATGTGTGGGCGGCGCGGCGTCGACGACCGGTTTCGACGACGGTCCGCCCGTCGTCACCGGCGCGCAGATCGGCGATAGCGGCACCGGACTGCATCTCGCGCTCGGCATCGTCACGGCGCTCTATCAGCGTACCCAGACGGGCCGCGGGCAGAAGGTGCTCGCCGCGATGCAGGACGGCGTGCTCAACCTGTGCCGCGTGAAGCTGCGCGACCAGCAGCGGCTCGAACGCAACGGCGTGATGAAGGAGTACCCGCAGTACCCGAACGGCACCTTCCCGGAAGCCGTGCCGCGCGCGGGCAACGCTTCGGGCGGCGGGCAACCGGGCTGGATCCTGAAGTGCCAGGGCTGGGAGCACGATCCGAACGCGTACATCTACTTCATCACCCAGGCGCCCGTGTGGGACCGCATCTGCCGGGTGATCGGCCGCGAGGAGTGGATCGACGACCCGAACTACGCGACGGCCGCCGCGCGCCTGCCGCATCTGCAGGACATCTTCGCCGGCATCGAGCAATGGACGATGACGAAGACCAAGTTCGAGGCGATGGAAATCCTGAACAAGTACGACATTCCGTGCGGACCGATCCTGTCGATGAAGGAAATCGCCGAGGACGAGTCGCTGCGCAGGACCGGCACGATCGTCGAGGTCGACCATCCGGTGCGCGGCAGGTATCTGACGGTGGGCAATCCGATCAAGCTGTCCGACAGCCCGACCGACGTCACGCGTTCGCCGCTGCTCGGCGAGCACACCGACGAGGTGATGGCGGAGTTCGGTTTCTCGCGCGACCAGATCGGCGAGTTGCGCGCGGTCGGCGCGATCTGACGACGGCCGTCATCGTGTGCTGTTGTTCACGATGACGGCTTGCGGTACGGCGCGCGTGCCCGTCGAGGCGCGCGCCGCGGGAGACACCGCGATGCAGGACGCCGCGCAGACGGCTCCGCGTCGCTCAAAGGAGGGGCCGTGACGGATCTGTCGGACCTGATGCGCACCATCTCGGCGCCGGGCAGCGTGGCCGGCGCCGGCATCGGGCTGCTGTGCGCGCTGGTGCTGGGCGCGACCGCGCAGCTGCTGGCAGCGCACGACGTCGCGCGGCAGCGGCGTCCGCGCGCGTGGCGTCGCGCGCTGCTCGCGGCGACGGGCGCGATGCTCGCCGGCTGGCTCGCGGCTGGAATCGGCGGCGGGCTCGACGCGATCGTCGCGGCCACGTGCGCCGCGGGTGCGACGGTCGGGTACTTCGTGCGTCGCGATCTGTCGCGCCGGCTCGCGCGCATCGCGCTCGTCGGCTGCGCGAGCGGCGCGGCCGCGCTCGGCGGCGGCCTGCTGCGTTACGTCGTCTCGCGCACGCATGCGGACGCGCTGTTTCGCTTCGAACTGTGCGGCGCGGTTTTCCTGGGTGCGCTGATCTTTGCCGCGTCCGCGATCGCGCTCGCGAGACTGCAGGGCGTGCTGCGACGACGCTACGCGCGTTCGCCCGGCGTCCACCTCCATTCACTCGACTTCCTGCTGCTCGACGCGTTCGCGTTCGTGCTGTGCGCGTGGCTCGCATGGGGCTTTGTCACGGAGCACACCGCGCCCGCTGGGACCGCCGCGCTGTTCGCGATCGGTGCGCTCGCGGCGGCGCTCGGCGTGCATCTGACGATGGCGTTCGACGGCTGGCCCGCGCAGGCGCTGACGGCGCGCGCGCTGCGCGTATCGGCGCGTCACTGCGGTGCGTTGCGCGACAGCGGCCGCGAGATGGCCGTCGATGAATGGTGGGGTTGGAATCCGTGCGTGGAACCCGGTGGGGGCCATTCGAGCGCTGCTGGAGGCGGCGTCGACCTGCGAGCGTCGGCAAAGGAGTGTGTGGCGGCCCGCGGCCCGAGCCTGGGAGCGCGGCGAGCGAGCTGGCAAGCGAGCTGGCGAGTAAGCGGCGAACTACCCGCGCGGAACACGCTGCATGTCCGGCCAGCTTCGCGCAGCAGTATCGGTGGCAGCAGTAACGGTAATGACGGAAACAACCGTCGGCGACGGTCCCGCGCGGCGCAGCGCTGCTGAAGCGCTCCGCCGCCGGGTCCGCATGGCCGGCATCAGTCGGCCGCCTGCGGCGTGAACTCGCGATAGAACTGCGTCTTGCGGCTGAAGATCAGTTCCGCGAGGAAGTCGGCGTCGTAGGCCTTGTGCAGATGCGCGTGAAACCGCTCGATGTACGCGGTGATGCGCGCGATTTCGCTGGAGACGCTGCTGAGTGCATCGAGCGTCGCGTGGTCCCAGCGAAAGCGCAGACCGAGGTCGCTGAAAGCGGCGTTGTAGGCGCTCAGATGCGCGTCGTCGGGCATCTGGACAGCGGCGGATTGCCGGGAAGGCGAGAGAAGCGTGGCAGTCGTCATGGCGGGCTCCTGGTGCAGTTGCAGTCGAGTCAGTGAACTCGACTCCAGCATAGGGGTCGCCAATGATTAACAACAGTTAAAGTTTTATCGAATAACCATAAGTGCTCATTTATGGACGATCAGTTCGTTGACGCGCGTGATCTGTTCGATGCACTGCGCGCCTTCCTCGAGCAGGAAGTGCCGGAACGCCAGCGCGACCGGCGGCAGGCGTTTGTTCTTCCGGTGCACGACGTACCAGTTGAGCATCACCGGGAAGCCTTCGACGTCGAGCACGACGAGGTTGCCGACCTGCAGTTCGAGACTGATGGTGTGCGCGGACAGGAACGCGATGCCCATGCCGGCGATCACCGCCTGCTTGATCGTCTCGGTGCTCTTGATCTCCATCGCGATCTTGAAATTGGTCAGGCGCCCGGCGAAGCCTTCCTCCATCGAATTCCACGTGTCCGAGCCACGCTCGCGCACGACGAACGCCTCGCTCGCGAGCTGGCTCATGCGGATGTTGCGCTTGCCGGCGAGCGGATGCGACGGCGACGCGACAATCACATACGGGTGCGGCGCAAACGGCTCCGTCACGGCGTCCAGTTCGCGCGGCGGCCGGACCATCACCGCGAGGTCCGTCTGGTTGGTGGCGAGCTGATGCAGCGTTTCCTCGCGGTTGTGCACCGCGAGATTCAGGACGACGCCGGTGTAGCGCCGCGTGAATTCGGCAAGCAGCCGCGGAAAAAAGTAGTCGCCGGCGCTGATCACCGCGACGTTCAGCTTGCCGCCGGAGATGCCCTTCAGCTGTCCCATCGCCTCGTCGACCTCATGGAACTGCTGGATGATGGCGCGGCTGTAATGAAGCATCTCGGTGCCGGCGGGCGTCAGGTAGATCTTCTTGCCGAGCTGTTCGAAGAGCGGCAGACCCGCGTGCTCCTCCAGCTGGCGCACCTGGGTCGAGACCGCGGGTTGGGTCAGGTGCAGTTCCTCCGCGGCGCGCGAGAAGCTCAGATGGCGCGCGACGGTCTCGAACACCTTCAGCTGCCGCAGCGTCGCGTTACGCATCGTCATGGTCGATGTATACAGAAAAATGAATGATCATGATAACAAAGTTTAATTATTAGTAATTCAGCAATCACCCTAGCATGGAACCTGATGCACGGAGCTTACGATCTGACAGGTATCGGGTAAACGCCAGGCGCAAAGCCCTGTCAGATAAGGAAAGTGATTATTTCGAATGGCTTTCTGTTTTGCTTGAACAGTTTAATGAGGTCCTGGAAAAGCCTCACGCTTTGAACGGTTTGATAATCCAGAACCGGAAAAAGCCTGAATGATTTTGCCAATTCAATAATAAAACTATAAGACGGGATGCATGGAGCACGGTCAAAAGACCGGCTGATCAAATAGATAGCGGAGACAAGGCAAATGAATGAGCTTAACAGGCAGGTTGCTGCACCATCGGTTTTAAGCAACCGCTGGTTTCAACTGATAATCGGGCTGCTATGCATGGCGCTGGTTGCCAATCTTCAATATGCATGGACGCTGTTCGTCACGCCAATGAACTCCAGGCATCATTGGGGTGTGGCTTCAATTCAGTTTGCCTTTTCCATTTTCATTCTGACTGAAACCTGGCTGGTGCCGATCGAAGGCTGGCTGGTCGATAAATTCGGTCCGCGTCCGGTGGTGGCGGCCGGCGCGGTGTGCGCGGGTCTCGCGTGGGTGATGAACTCGTACGCGACGACGCTGCCGGAACTGTATATCTCGTCGGTGATTGCGGGTGTGGGCGCCGGCTGCGTGTACGGCACCTGCGTCGGCAATGCGCTGAAGCTGTTCCCGGACCGGCGCGGTCTCGCGGCGGGCCTGACGGCGGCGGGCTTCGGCGCGGGCGCGGCGGTCACGGTGATTCCGATCGCGAACATGATTACGCGCTCCGGCTACGAGCAGACGTTTCTGTTCTTCGGCATTGTCCAGGGCATCTGCATTTTCGTGCTCGCGCTGCTGCTGAAAAAACCGCAACCCGGCACCATCGTCGCGAAGAAGCGCAAATTCGCGGTCACCAAAATCGACTATACGCCGGGCCAGATGATTAAAACCCCGGTTTTCTGGGTGATTTACGCCGCGTTTGTCGCCGTGGCGGCAGGCGGATTGATGGCAACCGCGCAAATCGGCCCGATTGCAAAAGACTGGGGCCTCGCCCGAATTCCGATGAATCTGTTCGGCGTCACGCTGCCGTTATTGACCGCCACTGTCTCGATCGACAATATCTGCAACGGATTTACGCGCCCATTGTGCGGACTCGTGTCCGATAAAATCGGTCGCGAAAATACCATGTTCCTGATTTTCGTCGGCGAAGGACTCGCGCTGCTCGGCATGATGCAATACGGCACGAACCCCTATGCGTTCATGACTTTCGCCGCGCTGATCTTCCTGTTCTGGGGCGAAATCTTCTCGATCTTCCCGGCCATCTGCGCCGACACGTTCGGCAGCCGTTATGCGGCGGCAAATGCGGGCACGCTGTACACGGCGAAGGGCACGGCGTCGCTGATCGTGCCGATCGCGTCGCTGCTGTCGGCCTCCGGCGGCTGGAGCGCGGTGTTCGTTGCGGCCGCAGTGATCACGATCGCAGCCGGCATCGCGTCGAAGTTCGTGATCGCACCGATGCGCGCACGCTGGATCGCGCAGACCGACGAGCCCGCGGCTTTAAACGCGACGGCCACGCCGGCGGCGAGCGCGGCCGGCGCATCGCGCCTCACGCACTGGCCCGAGCAGACCGGCGAGTGAACTGACGTTTCCTTCATTTCGCTCGCGCGAAATCGAGGCCCGCTTCATCGACTGCACGCACGGCCGGGGTCCAGTGGACACGGCGCCGAGTGCCGCGATGCGAAGCGGGCTTCGGACGTTGCAAGCGCCTCGAATATCGAAAGCGCCGAAAGCTTCAACGCGGGACCGACGGCGGGCCGACCCGGTCCGCGCGGATCCGGAGTTGCCGGCGCCGGGCCGAACGTATCGCTGACCATGAACGTTTCACTGCATCAACTGAAGGTTTTCATCGCCGTCGCGCGCGAGCAGAGCTTTACGCGCGCGGCGCGCGAATTCGATCTCACGCAGTCGGCGGTGAGCCGCTGCATTCGCGAACTCGAGGACGCGATCGACCTGAAGCTGTTCGATCGCACGACGCGCCAGGTCGAGTTGACCAGCGCGGGCGCGACGCTCGAGCGGCGCATCGGGCGGCTGCTCGACGAGATCGAGCTCACGCTGCTGGAAGGTCGCGCCGCGCATGAGGGGCACACGGGGCTCGTGATCGTCGCGAGCAATCCGGTGCTGTCGACAGGCTGGGTGCCGGAGGCGCTCGCGCGCTGCGCGAAAGTGTCGCCGGCGCTCGTCGTGTCGATGCGCGATCTGTCGCAGTCGGCGGTGATGACGGCGGTCGCGCAGGGCGAAGTCGACTTCGGTCTCGTGTCGGGCGCGGAGCCCTTGCCGGCGGATGGCTGCATCGACGGTCTGCGTGCGCAGCCGCTGTTCGCGACGCCGCTGTGCGCCGTGCTGCCGGCCACGCATCCGCTCGCGAAGGAGACCACGCTGACGTGGGCCGCGCTCGAATCGATGCCGCTCGTCACGCTTAATGAAGACAGCGGCGTGCGAGCGGCCGTCGCGCGCGCGCTCGGCTCAGGACGCGCGCGCGGGCGGCCGTTGCAGGCGCTCGGTCACGTCGCGGCCGTGTGGCGGATGGTCGAACTGCAACTGGGCGTCGGGATTCTGCCGGTCGGCGAGCACTGGCCCGACGTGCCGGAGCATCTCGTCGTGCGGCCGCTCACGCCGGACCAACGGATCGTCACGCAGCTGGTGCGTCGACGCAACCGGTCGCTGCGGCCGAATGCCGAGACGGTATGGACGCAGTTTGCGTCGGTCGACGAGGCGATGGATTCTGCAATGACTGGTGCAATCACGCCGGAGCCGGTCGTGACGGAAATCGGTCGGCCGAAGGGACTCGCGCGGGTGGCCTGAGCGCGCTGCGGGCCGCTGCTGGTTGCCGCGGCCCGCGCGCGGTGCACGACAAAGCGCGATAAAGCCGCAGCGCAGCGCACGACAAACCGCAACGCAAAAAATAGGGAGAACGGCAAAACATCTGCCGCTCCCCCGTCCTGGAAACTGTTGCTGGTTTGCTCCGATTCGCCGGCGCGGTGGAGGAACCGTCAAGCCGCCTGCATCGCCATCCGTTCACGCTGCTTGACGAGCGCGAGCACAGTGTCGATGGTCGGCGTCGCTTCGCCGACGAGACGCCCCATCTCCTGCACGACCGTCAGCAGCGGATCGATCTCCATCGGGCGGCGGTTTTCGAGGTCCACGAGCATCGACGTCTTGTGCGCGCCCACCGCACCCGCGCCGTCGATCCGCTTCTCGACGTCGACGCGGAAATGCACGCCCAGCTGGTCGCCGATGCGCTTCGCCTCGAGCATCATCGTGCGCGACACGGCGCGCGTCGCGGGGTCGCTCGTGATGACGTCGAGCGTTGCGTGGGTGAGGGCGCTGATCGGGTTGAAGCACAGATTGCCCCACAGCTTCAGCCAGATTTCGTCGCGGATCGTGTCGCGGATCGGCGCGTCGAAACCGGCCGCCTGCATCATCTCGTGCAGCGCGACGACGCGCTGCGTGCGCTCGCCGCTCGGTTCGCCGATCGGAAACTTCTTGCCGTAGGTGTGCTTGATGACGCCCGGCTCGACGATCTCCGCAGCCGGATACAGCACGCAGCCGATCGCGCGCTCGGGGCCGAGCCGCGTCCATTGCAGGCCGTCCGGATCGACGCTTGTCAGCCGCGTGCCGGCGAACTTGCCGCCGTGCTCGTGGAAGTACCAGTAGGGAATGCCGTTGACGCCGGTGACGACGGCCGTGTGCTTGCCGAGCAGCGGCTGCATCGACTCGACCACCGCCGGCACCGAATGCGCCTTCAGCGTGATGATCACGTAGTCCTGCACGCCGAGTTCGCGCGGATCGGACGTGCAGCGCACGTTCGCCACGACTTCGCCCTCGTCCGAGATCACGCGCACGCCGCGCTCGCGCATGGCGGCCAGATGCGGCCCCCGCGCGATGAAACTGACGTCGGCGCCGGCGCGCGCGAGCTGCGCGCCCATCAATCCGCCGATCGCACCTGCTCCGAAGATGCAGATCTTCATCGTTCTCCTCCAACCCAATGACATGAAACCGCGTGCCCGTTCTTGCGCGTGACCTGGCGTGGGGTTCGCCGCCATGCGCGGCGCGCCGGCCGTGCGCATACGCACGGGGCGCCGTGTCAGCGACAGGCTATGGAGTCCAGCATAAAAGGCTGGGACGATTGAAGATAGTTAAAGTTTGTCGCCTGAATCATTAGCTATTGCTTATGGATTCAGGCGTGGCATCGCACTCGGTGCGCGAGCCGGAAGCTCACGCCGGGTGGGTTCGGGAGCGCTTCGCAACGACGGTTTAGGACGGATTCTGAGGAGGTTGGGACGAATACAAGAATCGTCCTATCGAATGCAAAAAAGCGTGCTTCTACACTGATCTTCTTTCACCGGGTCGCGCGGTGCGATGAATGACAGGTCCAGCCGGGCCGCGTCGTTTCCTCATCGGTTCGCGCCGCCGCCGTGCCGGTTTTTGTCCTCACGGTTGCTCAGCCCGTTTTCCTGTTTCTGCCTGCGAGATTTACGTGATGTTCACACGTCGATACCTGGCGCGCAGGCAGGTCGTTTCCCCGAACGCGAGCGCCGCGGCGCTTCCGGAACGCGAGTCCCCGATCGGCTCCGCGGCGCGTATCGCGCTGCTCGCCGGCCTGCTGGGTACACTCGGCGCATCCGCCGCGTGGAGCGAGGCGTCGCCGTCGACCCTGACGGCACACCGACTCGCGGAAACGTCCCTGCATGACGCGCAACCCGATTCGTCCTCCGCCGCTTCGCCGATGCTGCTCGCGCTGTGCCGCACCGACCCGCAACTGTGCAGCGCGTCCGGCGCCGAGCGCGTGCAACACCAGTGGCGCGGCAAGATCGTGCGCCCCGACGCGACACCGCTGTCGACCGCCGCGCCGTTCGCCGCGAACAGCGCGGTTGCAACCGTGCTGGCCGGCTCGATCGACGGCACGTTGCGGCTCGCGCTGCAGCGCGCCGACGTGCCGGCTGGCATCGTGACGCAGCTGAAGCAGATCTTCGGCGCGCGCCTGAATCTCGATGCGCCGGCGCAGCCGGGCGACAGCTGGCGTGTCCAGTACGACCGCACCGCCGACAGCGCGGACGTTCGCGTGACGGCCGTCGAGCTGCACGTCGCGGGCGACACGTGGCGCGCGGCCTGGTTCGACGGCGGCTGGTACACGTTCGACGGCGAGCCGCTCAGCGCCATGCCGTTCGCGACGCCGGTCGCCTACACGCGCATCAGCTCTCCATTCGGCATGCGCGTGCATCCGGTCATGGGTCAGGCGCACATGCATACCGGCGTCGACTTCGCCGCGCCGCTCGGCACGCCGGTGCATGCCGCGGCGCCAGGCGTCGTGGTGGCAGCCGGCTGGGAGCACGGCTATGGCAACCGTGTCGTGGTGCGTCACGCGGACGGTTATTCGACGGTCTACGGACATCTGTCGAAGCTCGCGAAAGGGCTGCGCGCCGGCATGACCGTGACGGCAGCGGACACGATCGGAAAGGTGGGCAGCACCGGGACGTCGACGGGTCCGCATCTGCACTTCGAGGTGCGCGTGGCCGATCAGCCGGTCGATCCGATGACGCTCACCGGCGACGGCGCAACGCCGCCGCTTTCGCCCGCGCAGCGGCTAGCGTTCGAAGCCGCGATTGCCGGCATGCGCGAGCGTTTCGCGACCGCCGACGCCGTCAAGGTCCGCACCGCATCGACCGACACCGAGGTTCGCGCGGCCTACTGAAGCCGATACGAAGCGTTCTCCATCACACGACGACCCGCCCGGTTCCCGCCGGCCGGGTCGTTTTCTTTTCGCACGTTTCGTCGGGCGGATTCACAAATCCGACATGCTGACGACACGAATCCATGTATCGATGCAATGCCGGACGCGACGCCCGCTGCCGGCGCTTGCGATCGGCTACGCCGCGGGATTTAATACCGCCGTACCAGGCGGACGGCCCGGCACGATGCAATGCGACGCGACGCACTTCGAGTCCACCAGAGTCCACCAATCAGAACAGAACGGAGAACGAGATGAGGGCCACCACCATTGCCGATCGCGAAGCAGCCGGCCGTGCTGCGCGGGAACGCTCGAAGCGCTCGAGCCATCGCCTGACGGGCGAACTGCGGCGCGACCCGATCGCGCTGCTGGAAGCGAACAGCGAAGGGCGCGTCGCGAAGCTGGTGCCGCTGCGCTACGGACGGATGGCCGCGTCGCCGTTCACGTTCTTTCGCGGCAGCGCGATCCTGCAGGCGCACGATCTCGGCCAGGTTCCGCACACCGGTTTCGTCGCGCCGATCTGCGGCGACGCCCATCTGATGAATTTCGGCGGCTTCGCGACGCCCGAGCGTCAGCTGGTGTTCGACCTGAACGATTTCGACGAAGTCGCACCGGGTCCGTTCGAGTGGGACCTGAAGCGTCTCGCGGCGAGCTTCGTGGTCGCCGCGCGCCATATGCGCCTGAGCCGCGCGACGGCCGACGAGCTGGTCATGACCGCCGTCACGCAGTACCGCGACCGGATCGCGCAGTACGCGCAGTCCGGCGCGCTCGACCTCTGGTACGAGCGCATCACGTTCGACCTGATGATCGAAACCGCGCTGACCCAGGAAGGCCGCCGCGCGATCCGCCGCGGCATGGAGAAGGCCGCGGGCCGCACGCACGAAAGCATGCTCGCGAAAATGGCCGCCTTCGAAAACGACGCGTGGGTCATCCGCGATGCGCCGCCGAGCCTCTTTCACGTGCAAGGCAGCAATTCGCTCTTCGATGAGGGAGACGAAGGGTTCCGCATCGGCGACGGGCGCAAGCTGGTCGATGATATGTACGACGGCTACGCGAAAACGCTGGCGCCGGACCGCCGCGAGCTGCTCGAGCATTTCACGCCGCAGGACCTGGTGTTCAAGGTGGTCGGGGTGGGCAGCGTCGGCACGCGCTGTCTCGTGCTGCTGCTGGTCGATCACATGGGCAAGCCGCTGTTCCTGCAGCTGAAGGAGGCGCGTCAGTCCGTCGTCTCGCAGTTCTTCAAGGCAACGGGTGTCAAGCATCAGGGCGAGCGCGTGGTGCGCGGCCAGCGGATGCTGCAGGCCGCGAGCGACATCTTCCTCGGCTGGACCATGGGTCCGTCGGGCAGCCACTACTACGTGCGCCAGCTGCGCGACATGAAGCTGTCGGTCAACGTCGAGCTGCTCGAGCCGGAGCTGTTGAAGGGTTACGCGCGCCTGTGCGGCTGGGTGCTCGCGCGGGCACACGCGAAGGCCGGCGGCCAGGCGATCGGGATCGGCGCGTATATCGGCCGCGGCGACCAGTTCGCCGAAGCACTGACCGGCTATGCATTCGCGTACGCCGATCAGGTCGAACGCGACTACGATGCGTTCCTCAAGGCCTGCCGCAGCGGCAAGCTCGAAGCGCGCAGCGACGAGGACATGGCCGGCGATTTCCAAATATGAGCCGCGTATGAGCCGCAAACGAACCGCATATGAACGTGCCGGGCGCGCGGTTTGCGGGAGCACGCTCTCATCGCCACGCTGACGAACACTCTACGGGAGGACGACCATGACGGATTCGAACGAAGGCAAGGTGGCGCTCGTCACCGGCGCGGGCAGCGGCATCGGCCGCGCGACGGCGGCGACGCTGCTTGCGCACGGCTATCGCGTCGTGCTGGTCGGGCGGCGTCAGGAGCCGCTCGCTGCGCTGGCCGCCGAAGCCGCCGCGCGCGGCGAGAACGCGCTCGCGGTGGTGTGCGACGTGACCGACCCGGTCGCGGTGACCGATCTGTTCGACACCGTGCGGCGCCGCTTCGGCCGGCTCGACGTGCTGTTCAACAACGCGGGCCGCAACGGCCCGCCGGTGGAGATCGACGAGCTCGACGTCGACGTGTGGCGCAATATCGTCGACGTGAACCTGACCGGCGTCTTTCTGTGCACGCGCGCGGCGTTCGGGTTGATGAAATCGCAGACGCCGCGCGGCGGCCGCGTCATCAACAACGGCTCGATCTCCGCGCACGCGCCGCGGCCGTACAGCATCGCGTACACGGCGACCAAGCACGCGATCACCGGGCTCACGAAGTCGGTGTCGCTCGACGGACGCAAGCACGACATCGTCTGCGGGCAGATCGACATCGGCAACGCCGCGACCGAGATGGCCGAGCGGATGGCGCGCGGCGTGCCGCAGGCAAACGGCGAACTTGCGGCCGAGCCGCTGATGGACGTGCAGCACGTCGCTGACGCTGTGCTGCACATGGCGGAGCTGCCGCTGTCCGCGAACGTGCAGTTCATGACGATCATGGCCAGCAAGATGCCGTACGTCGGGCGCGGATAAGAGTCGATGAGTAGCGCCAAGGGCCGCCGTTCGTACGGGCGTCGGCCGATTTCCTTATACTGGACGATTGTCGCTATCGCGCTGTCAACGGATGCCCCAGCCCGCCGTGCCTGCCGAGTCAAGATCCCGGGTCGACGTGCCCCGCGACGACGAGCCGCCGCCCGAGCCGCCGAAGCCGCCCACTTCGGACGAGTGCTGTCATAGCGGCTGCGATCCCTGCGTGTTCGACCTGTACGACGCGGCGCTCGAGCGCTATCGCGTCGCGCTGGCCGCCTGGGAGGCGCGGCATGCCGGCAAACGGCGGCGCGGGCGCTGAAACATGATGCGGATGGCGCGCCGGATCCGCGCCTGAAACACCTGCAACACCAGAAACGCGCAGCTGTCAGCCGTACGCTCACCACGTTCCGTTCATGACCGACCTTCTGCCGTTGACGTCCGATGTTTCCGCCATCGCCCTCGCGGGCCTGCACGACTTCGTGCGCGCGCATCCGCGCCTGTTCGTGCTGACGGGCGCCGGCATCAGCACTGATTCCGGCATTCCCGGCTACCGCGACGAGAACGGCGAGTGGAAGCGCTCGCCGCCCATCACGTTGCAGGCCTTCCTCGGTTCGATCGAAAGCCGCCGCCGTTACTGGGCGCGCAGCATGGTCGGCTGGCCGGTCGTCGCCGACGCGCAGCCGAACGACGCACACCGCGCGCTCGCGCGGCTAGAGGGCGCGCGGCACGTCGGCACGCTCGTCACGCAGAACGTCGACGGGCTGCATCAGCGCGCCGGCAGCAGCGACGTGATCGAGCTGCACGGCAGCATCGGCGGCGTCGTGTGCCTCGACTGCGGCGCGCACCGCACGCGCGCGGCGATCCAGCAGACACTCGCCGAAGACAATCCCGCGCTGCTCGACATCACCGCCGAAACCGCCGCCGATGGCGACGCGCACCTCGAATGGGACGCGCTCCACACATTCCGCGTGCCCGACTGCCCGGTATGCGGCGGGCTGCTGAAGCCGGCCGTCGTGTTCTTCGGCGAGGGCGTGCCGCGCGAGCGGGTCGACGCGGCGTCCGCGGCGCTCGAAGCGGCGGACGCGATGCTCGTGGTCGGTTCGTCGCTGATGGTGTACTCCGGCTACCGCTTCTGCGTGTGGGCGCAGAAGCTCGGCAAGCCGATCGCCGCGATCAACCTGGGCCGCACGCGCGCCGATCCGCTGCTCGCGCTGAAAGCGGAACTGCCGTGCGGACCCGCGCTGACCGCGCTGGCGGCGCAGCTCGCGGTGGACTGACCCGGACCGAAAACGCAAACACGCCGAACACGCCGAACCATGGACCAACCCGATATGACCGACACGATCGAGACCACGCAGACCAAGCCGACCGCAGCCGCCGCATCGCTGACTACCATCGAAGAACTCGAAGCGATCTACGGCCACCCGCACGAACGCGCGGTGAAGAAGGAAATCGCGTACGTGAACGCGGCGTACCGCGCGATGATCGAGGCGTCGCCGCTCGTCGTGCTGGCGACGGCCGGCCCTGAGGGCCTCGACTGCTCGCCGCGCGGCGACGCGCCCGGCTTCGTCGAGCTCCTCGACGAACGCACGCTCGCGATTCCCGACCGCCCGGGCAACAACCGGCTCGACAGTCTGCGCAACGTGATCGCGAATCCGCGGCTTGCGTTGCTGTTCGTCGTGCCGGGCATGGGAGAAACGCTGCGCGTGAACGGACGCGGCCGCATCACGCGCGATCCCGAACTGCTCGCGCGCTTCGCGGTGGACGGCAAGCTGCCGCGCACGGTGCTGATCGTCGATGTCGACGCGGTGTATTTTCATTGTTCGAAGGCGATGGTCCGCTCGCATCTGTGGGACCCGGCGCGTCACGTCGAACGTTCGCGGTTGCCGAGCGCGGGCGAGATCCACCGCAGCATCGTGGGTGACGGCTTCGACGTCGCGACGTATGATCGCGACCTCGCCGAACGCGTGCGAACGCAGCTGTACTGACCCATCCTCAACCGTTCCGACCGACCACGCGCGATGACGACCGATCCTGATCCAAGGCAACACGCACCCGCGGCCGACCGCAACCGCGAGCCGATTCTCGCGGTGCTGCGCGGCGTGCTGCCGCGCAAGGGGCTCGTGCTGGAGATTGCCAGCGGCACCGGCCAGCACGTGACGTTTTTCGCGGCGGCGCTGCGCGATCTGCACTGGCAGCCGAGCGATCCTGACGCTGATGCGCGCGCGTCGATCGCGGCGTGGACCGCGCATGCGGGGCTGTCCAACGTGCGGCGGCCACTCGAGATCGATGTGACGAATCCGGCGTGGGGCATCGACGGCGCCGATGCAATGATCTGCATCAACATGATCCATATCTCGCCGTGGGCGTCGACGCGCGCGCTGTTCGACGGCGCGCGCCGCGTGCTGACACCGGGTGCGCCGCTCGTGCTGTACGGCCCGTACCGGCGGCATGGCACGCACACGGCGCCGAGCAACGAGGCGTTCGACGCGCAGCTGCGGCAGCGCAACCCCGCGTGGGGCGTGCGCGATCTCGAATCGGTGGTGGAAATGGCGGACGCCGCGGGGTTCGACGCGGCAGAGCCGGTCGCGATGCCGGCCAACAATTTCTGTGTGATTTTTCATCGGCGCTAGCGCCGGCTTTATCGGCGACAGATGTCGCGCAGGGAGCAGCGAAGTACCGTTTCTTTTATCCTTTCACCCTCGACGCCGCGCCCGGACACGATCCGGGCGATCGTGACACATCGCAGGCGGAGCATCGCAGCGCGGCATCCCGACTTTTTGAAGCTGGAGAATTCTCATGGGAAAGCAGGCAATTGGCGTGGTGGGGTTGGCGGTCATGGGCCGCAATCTGGCGCTCAACATCGAGAGCCGCGGTCACGCAGTGTCCGTTTATAACCGTAGCCGCGAAAAGACCGACGAGCTGATCGCCGAGTATCCGGATCGCAAGCTGGTGCCGACCTATTCGCTGGAGGAATTCGTCGGGTCGCTGGAAAAGCCGCGCCGCATCCTGATGATGGTGAAGGCCGGCGAGGGCACCGACGCGACGATCGCGTCGCTGCGCCCGCTGCTGGAGAAGGGCGATATTCTGATCGATGGCGGCAACACGCATTTCACCGACACGATCCGCCGTAACCAGGACCTCGCGAAATCGGGTCTGCACTTCATCGGCACCGGCGTGTCGGGCGGCGAGGAGGGCGCGCTGAAAGGCCCGTCGATCATGCCGGGCGGCCAGCGCGACGCGTACGATCTGGTCGCGCCGATCCTCACCGAAATCGCCGCGAAGGCGCCGGACGGCGAACCGTGCGTCGCGTACATGGGTCCGGACGGCGCGGGCCACTTCGTGAAGATGGTCCACAACGGCATCGAGTACGGCGACATGCAGCTGATCGCCGAGAGCTACGCGGTGCTGAAGCAGGTCGTGGGGCTTTCGAACGAAGAACTCGGCAAGGTCTACACCGAATGGAATCAGGGCGAGCTCGACAGCTACCTGATCGAGATCACGTCGAAGATCTTCGGCAAGAAGGACGACGAGACGGGCAAGGATCTGGTCGACGTGATCCTCGACCGCGCCGCGCAGAAGGGCACCGGCAAGTGGACGAGCCAGAACGCGCTCGACCTCGGCGTGCCGCTGCCGCTGATCACGGAGTCGGTATTTGCGCGCGTGCTGTCGTCGCTGAAGACGGAGCGCGTCGCGGCCGCGAAGGTGCTCGAAGGGCCCGCATCGAAGCCGTTCGGGGGCGATCGCGCGGCGTTCGTCGAGTCCGTGCGCCGGGCGCTGTACTTCAGCAAGGTGATCTCGTACGCGCAGGGCTTCGCGCAGCTGCGCGCGGCGTCGCAGGAGTACAAGTGGGACCTGCAGTTCGGCTCGATCGCGAAGATCTTCCGCGCGGGCTGCATCATCCGCGCCCGCTTCCTGCAGAAGATCACGGACGCGTACGCGAAAGATCCGGCGCTCGCGAACCTGCTGCTCGACCCGTACTTCCACGACATCGCGGCGAAGTACCAGCAGGCGCTGCGAGATGTGGTGACGGCCGCGATCGCGGCGGGCGTGCCGGTGCCGGCGTTCGCGTCGGCGATCGCGTACTTCGACGGCTACCGTTCGGAGCGCGTGCCCGCGAACCTCGTGCAGGCGCAGCGCGACTTCTTCGGCGCGCACACCTTCGAGCGCGTCGACAAGCCGGGCAGCTTCCACGCGAACTGGTCGTAAGGTTGGCTGGCGGCGGGTGTTGGTCGCCGTTGGCCGCCGCTTCGAGTCTGACCGCAACGGGCGTCTCCGCAAGGAGGCGCCCGTTTTTCCTGTGCCGACCGAAGATGGCGAAATTGCCATAATTGTTACGACTCTCAGAATTCTGATGTTCGAAAAGGCTATCAATCCGTCAATACTTACGGATTCTGCAATAGATTATCGTCAAAGCAAGGGTTTTTACTTAGTCCTCCAATCCGTAGACTGACGTTGTGGTCCTGCTGATCGGGCGATCGCAGGACAAACAAACAACCAGATTGGAGGTCACCATGAAGTCGCTCATGTCCGCAGTTGCCGTCGCCGTTCTGCTTGCCGCGCCGGTCGCATCGTTTGCACAGTCGAACAACCAGCAGCCCGTGACGCGCGCGCAGGTTCGCGCGGAACTCGTCCAGCTCGAAAAGGCGGGCTACGATCCGGTGGCCGACAAGTACGACTACCCCGTGCAGCTCCAGGCAGCCGAAGCGCGCGTCGCCGCGCAGAACGGCGCCGCCCAGGCTCAGGCTGAAACCACGGGTTACGGCCCGGCGGTTGCGGGCACCTCGCACGCAGGCGGCCCGGTGTCGTCGGATGGCGTGAAGCCGGTGTATTTTGGCAACTAAGTTTTGTCACTCAGCCAGCTGAATTGGCCAACTAGATTGACCAACTGAATCAGCCCGCATCGAAGAAAAGGGCGCCGACCGGATCATCCGGTCGGCGCCCTTCGTTCGTCTACTGTGTGGCCGCGCGTGTTTAGCGGTTCGAAGGCAGATGCGGCAGATTTTCGTTGTTCACGATGTTGAGCTGGTGCAACTGCCGATGCGCCTTGTTCAGATGCGCCTGCGCAGCCACCCGTTGCGCTTCGAGCTGCGACACCTCCTTGCGCAGCTGATGCTGCCGGTTCGCGACGGACTGCTCCTGCGCCGTCGTGCGCTGTAGATGCGCGCGCATCCGTTCCGACTGCGCTTCCGATGCCGCGATCATCTTCGCGAGCTGATCGTTCTGCGCTTCGAGCTGCGCGCGGCGCGTCTCGCCGTCCGATAGCCGCGTGGCTTGTTCCTCGAAGTGATGAAACGCGGTCTCGGCCGATTCGAGATCCAGCGCCTTCAGCGCGCGCCACAGCGTGTTGTCGTGATAGAGCGCGATGTAATAGCAGAGATCGCGCGGATGAAACAGCAGGCTCGCCGAGTACGCGAAGCTGCGGAACACGCGAAACGGCGCGAGTTCCTCATGCGCGCACAGATCGTCGACTTCCGCGGTGTCGGCGGACAGCACGCCGCTGCGTCCGTTGACCTGGGTCGGCACCACTGGCACCGCGCGCAGCGTCGTCACCGGCCGCGGTGCCTCGACCGTCGCGGGTGCGCGATCGACCCGCGCGAGGCGTCCGTCGCGCGGATCGTCCGCGTCGACGGTGGCGTCCTGCGCGAGCTGCGCGGCCGCGGCGTCGGCTTCATCGCGGGGGATGCCGTCCTGCGCCGGCGTGAGTGACACATGCTCGACGTCGACGAGATGCGAAGGAGTGCTGGCGAGTACGGCGCTGCGTCGGTTCAGGAGGCTTTTCACGGCAGTTCCCCAAAAATGGCCGCGCGGCGACCCGAACTCGCCGGCCGCCGCCGGCGCACGGCGTCCGTGCGGAAAGCACAACAAACACGAGGGCCGGCGACATGCCGGCCCTCGCGTGCGAATCAGTGCAGGATGCGATGCCGGCGCGTGATGTCGTCGAACAGCGCGTCGCTGGGTTCAAGCGCGAGCAGCCACGACTCGTCGTAGCCGCTCAGGTTGTCGAGCGCCTCGCGCAGTCGTTCGAGCGCGATCGCCGGCAGTTCGACGCGCGCCTCGGTACCGCCCGAAATCCTCGCGATGCTGGCGAGCTGGATCAGCGCGTCGGCGGCTTCCGCCACATCGGCCGAGAACACGAGATGCGTGTTCAGCAGCTCGACCAAACCTGGCGATCCGGTGATGTCCTCGAGGCTCAACTGGACGGCCAGGAAGGTGGCTTTATTCATCCTCGGACTCCTTAAGGATTGATCGCGCGGCCTCGCGGACACGGCGCTGACGGCAGCGTGAAAATCCAGTATAGGCGAGGCTCGACGGGTTGCAATCGTCGCGCCGCGCGGGTTGGCGTTGTGTGCAATTGCTGCACGATGGCCGCCCGACGTTGCGAAAAAACGTCCGCCGTGCCGCATATAATGGTCGTCCTTTCCACTGTGTCACCGTCATCGTGCCGTGTATGCCGACGCATGCGCGGCAATGGGTTCGGAACCGTTCACAATGAAGATCATCCGCAGCAGGAGCTTCACGGCCGAGCGTCCCTGGGGCGCGCTCGACATCGCCAACATGCGCGGCATCACCACACGTCTGCACTGGACCGATCAGCCCTATCGTTGGCATATCAACGATGGCGAGGAAGTGTTCGCGGTGCTCGACGGCCGGGTCGAGATGCGCTATCGCGAAGACGGCGCCGAACAGTCCACGGTGCTCGAAACCGGCGACGTCTTCTTCGCATCGGTCGGAACCGAGCACGTCGCATACCCGATTGGCGAAGCGCGCATCCTGGTCGTGGAGACCGAAGGCAGCGTCTGACCGGACGCCGGACGTTTCGTGCGCGGAAATGGCGAACGATCGTCATCGTGCGGCGTCATAATCCCGAAGTCGACGCCGCGTGGTGCAAGTCTTGCGACGCGGTTTTCCGTGACGAGTCAAACGGTGCATTGAAGGCGGGGGCCATACGATGAACGCGAAGCGGCGCAATCCGAACAGATGGGCAGCAACCGCCGGCATGCGCGGCATACCGCGCGCGGCGGCCGCGCTAGGCGTGGCCGCGGGTGTGGCGGCGAGTGTGTCCACGCTGCTGGGCGGCTGCGAGATGATGCCGCAGTGGAACCCGTCCGGCGGAACCGGGCAGACGCAGGTCACCCAGCCGCCCGTCGCGGCCGGCTACTACCGCGTGAACCCCGGCGACTCGCTGCCGAGCATCGCCGCCGCGTTCGGCCAGCGCCCCGAAGACATCGCCAGCTGGAACAACCTCGTGCCCGGCTCGGCCGTGATGGTCGGCCAGGTGCTGCGCGTCGCGCCGCCGGCCGGGGCGAACGTTCCGCAGGCGCCGGGTGTCGTCGAAAACGCGGTGCCGATGCCCGCTCCCACGCCGGCGCCGATGCCGCAGGCGCCCGCCACGCCCACCGTTCAACTCGCGTGGCCGGTGCACGGCACGGTAATGCGGCCGTTCACGCCGGGCCAGAGCAAGGGCATCGTGATCGGCGCCCGCCCGGGCGATGCGGTGCGCGCGGCCGCCGCCGGGCGCGTCGTGTACGCGGGCACGGGCATGCCGGCCTACGGGCCGCTCATCATCATCAAGCACGACGCATCGGTCGTCACCGCGTATGGGCAGAACGGCCAGCTGTTCGTCAAGGAAGGCGACGCGGTCGCGCAGGGGCAGCAGATCGGCACGGTCGGCACCGACCCGCGCGGCGTGCCCTCGATCCAGTTCGAGGTGCGCTGGGACGGCCGCCCGGTCGATCCGCTTGCGTGGCTGCCTAGACAGTAAATTGAGCAGCGAACTGAGCAGCAGCGCCGAGTGGTCGCCCGGGCCCGCCGCGCCACGGGCTTTCGGGAGGCTTGATACACTGCACGATTCTCATCGTGCATGCCGTCTGTCGACGCGCGCCGCGTGCCCGACACCGCACTCCCGACCACTCAGGAAGCCACCATGATCGATCTGCGCAGCGATACCGTAACCCGCCCGAGTCCGGCGATGCTTGCCGCGATGACGTCCGCCGAAACCGGCGACGACGTCTGGGGTGACGACCCGACCGTGCTGCGCCTGCAGTCGACGCTTGCCGAGCGCGCCGGCAAGGAAGCCGGCCTGTTCTTCCCGAGCGGCACGCAGAGCAACCTCGCCGCGCTGATGGCACACTGTGCGCGCGGCGACGAGTACATCGTCGGCCAGGCGGCACACACCTATAAGTACGAAGGCGGTGGCGCGGCGGTGCTCGGCAGCATCCAGCCGCAGCCCATCGAAAACGCCGCCGACGGCTCGTTGCCGCTCGACAAGATCTTCGCCGCGATCAAGCCGATCGACCACCACTTCGCGCGCACGCGCCTGCTCGCACTCGAAAACACGATCGGCGGCAAGGTGCTGCTGCCCGGCTACGTCGCCGAGGCGACGGATCTCGCGCGTTCGCACGGGCTGTCCACCCACCTCGACGGCGCGCGCGTGTTCAACGCCGCCGTCGCGTCGGGTCAGCCGCTCGCGGCGCTCTGCAAGCCGTTCGATTCGGTGTCGATCTGCTTCTCGAAAGGACTCGGCGCGCCGGTCGGCTCGGTGCTGGTGGGCAGCCGCGCGCTGATCGAAGTCGCGCACCGCTGGCGCAAGGTGCTGGGCGGCGGCATGCGGCAGTCGGGCGTGCTGGCGGCTGCGTGCCTCTATGCGCTCGAACACAACGTCGATCGTCTGGCCGAGGACCACGCGAACGCCGGGCATCTCGCGAAGGGGCTCGCGTCGATCGGTCAGGTGGAGGTGCTGTCGCAGGCCACCAACATGGTCTTTGCGCAGTTTCCGCAGGAACACTGGGTGCCGCTCGAAGCGTTCCTGAAGGAGCGCGGCATCCTCACGCAGATGGTCTACACATCGCGCTTCGTCACGCACCTCGATCTGTCGCGCGCGGATATCGATACGTTCGTCGATGCCGTGAAGGCGTACTTCGCGCGTTGATGTGGGACGCGCGCCGGGCTGCCTTGGCGGCTCGGTGCGTCTTCGTTCACCGCCGCTGTTCACCGCCGCTGTTCACCACGGCAGGTTCACCACCGCCGTTCACACGCACTGCTCAAGCGCTTCCCGCCGCATCCGTCCCATCGCCGGCTATCTTGCCCGGCGTCACCGTCACGCTGACCGCGCTGCCCACCGCATGCCCCGCGCGGTGGCTCGGCGCGAACAGACGCAATCCGCTCGCCACGCTCGCCAGTCCGGAGAACACGCAGCCGGCGCCGAGCGCGAGCGTCGGCCCATGCCGACCCGCAATCCCGAAGCTCAGCGCGACGAGCGCCGCGCCGGTCGCCTGGCCGATCAGCCGCGCGGTCGCGACGATCCCGCTCGCGCCACCGCTGCGCTCGGGCGGCGCGCTCGCCATCAGCGCCTTCAGGTTCGGCGACTGGAAGAAGCCGAAGCCCGCGCCGCAGATCGCCATCCGGATGCCGATGTCGAGCACCGTCGGATGCGCGGGCAGGAGCGCCAGCGCCGCCATGCCCGCGCTCAGGATCGCGAGGCCGATCGCGCCGAGGAGCCCCGGCGGATAGCGGTCCGACAGCCGACCCGCAACCGGCGCCGCCAGCGCGACGATCACGGGCCACGGCGTCATCAGGAAACCGGTCTCGACCTGGCTGCGGTGCAGCACGTCCTCGAAGTAGAACGGCAGCGACACGAACGCGAGCCCCTGCGCGGCGAACGAACACACCGCCGTCACCGCGGACAACGCGAACACCGGCCGCCGGAACAGGTCGACCGGCAGCATCGGCGCGGGGTGGCCGTGCTCGCGGCGGATCAGCAGCGCGCCGAATGCGAGCGTGAGCGCGGCGGCGCTGAGCACGACTAGCGTCGGCCCGCGCTGCGCGGCTTCGCCGAGCGAGAAGATAAGCGCCGCGAAGGTCACGACGTTGAGCGCCGCCGCGACCGGATCGAACCCGTGCGAGCCGCGCGCGGTGTGCGGCAGCGCGGGCAGCGCGAACACCAGCGCCAGCACGCCCAGCGGCACGTTTACGGCGAACAGCCACGGCCACGTACCGAGCGACAGGATCATCGACGCGACCGTCGGCCCCACCGCGAACGAAAACCCCACCACCAGCGCGTTCGTGCCGAGCCCGCGGCCGAGCTGATGCGGCGGGTACAGGAAGCGGATCAGCGCGGTATTCACGCTCATGATCGCGCTCGCGCCGAGTCCTTGCAGCACGCGGGCGGCGGCGAGCATCGGCAGTGTGGTGACCAGCGAACAGCCGAGCGACGCCAGCGTGAACAGCGCGATGCCGGCGATATAGATGCGCCGGTGCCCGACGATGTCGCCGAGCGCGGCGAGCGGCAGCAGCGTCGCGACCATCGCGAGCTGATACGCGTTGATGATCCACACCGACGCGGCGGGCGCCGCGTGCAGATCGGCGGCAATGGTGGGCAGCGCGGTGTTGGCGATCGCGGTGTCGAGCGTCGCGAGCGCGACGGCCAGCATGATCGCGACCAGCGCGCGACGGTTCGCGCCGGACAGCGGCGCGTCGCCGCGCAGCGCGGCAGGGGCCGCGGAAGCCGCGGACGGTCCGGGGCCGGTGGGGGGAGTGGCAGCCAAGTCGGGTTCCCGTCGGAAGGGTGGGGCGGGAGATCCGGCGTTGCCCAATGCGCCGCCGGATGGGTCCAGGTTCAGCGATTGTCACAGAGGCGCGACGATTTTGCAGTGCAGCGGGCAGGCGGAGCAGGAGAGCCGCTGCCCGGAGCCAAGGTTTTCATGTGGCCGTACGAGATGACTGGAAGGCAACTAACGGTCGAGCCCGCGCGCGCTCACCAGACACATAGGCCAGCGGCACATCAACACGCACGTCAAACCGCGAAAGCATGCAACCCGCATGGCCGCAAACCTCGTCCAGACGAAATCCGCGGTCAAGGGGGGAAATCGACATGCTCGCGATGGGGGAACACTGGTATCGTGGGCCGGTCAATCTTCGGTATCGACTGAATTGAACTCAACTCAACGACGCCAGCAAGATCGAAAGCTTCCTGATATGAGCCTTGAATGCTTCGCCGGTTTCCAGTTCGTGCCCGCCGCTCAGATGCGGCATGTCGGCGAGTTCGACCTGGGTCTGGAATTCGTCGGCGATGCGGCGGCGCGTATCGGGTGGCAGCGCGCGGATCACCGACATCAGCAGCAACTCCTGCGCATGAATCGTCCCGAGCATGGATTGTGCATTCATGATGACCTCCTCGTGCGCGCTGCGCGTGGTGGCGGACCCGGCATCGGGCCTCGCGGCGTGGCTGCGAGGCCGGCACGGGCCGGAAGCGCCGCCACGGGATCGCGCCGTGCTTTCATGGTAGTGCACCCACGCCGTGCCGCTGCACCGGAAACGGGCGGCTCGGCCGCGAGCAAAATGTCCTACTCTGCAAGTTAACCCGCCTGACCGGCATGCGCGCACTCGCCGCCGACCCAGCGGCGTCGCACATGCTGGATCGATTTCTCCCGGAGGCTTCAATGACAGCCGTGGATCTGGAATTCGACCAGCTCAACAGTACGGTCGATGCGCTTCGGCGCTCCATCTCCAACCGCATGATGTATGGCGTCGGCAAGGACGCCATCACCGCGCAGCCGCGTGACTGGCTGCATGCCGCCGCATTGACCGTGCGCGACCGTCTCGTCGCGCGCTGGATGAAGACCACCCGCCTGCAGTACGAACAGGACGTGAAGCGGGTCTACTACCTGTCGATGGAATTCCTGATCGGCCGCACGTTTACGAACGCGCTGCTCGCGCTCGGCATCTACGACCAGATGAACGAGGCGCTTGCGAGCATGGGCGTCGACATGGCGTCGCTCGTGAATCTCGAACCCGATGCGGCGCTCGGCAACGGCGGTCTCGGTCGGCTTGCCGCGTGCTTTCTCGATTCGATGGCGACGCTCGGCATTCCGGGCTTCGGCTACGGCATCCGCTACGAATACGGGATGTTCCGCCAGCAGATCGTCGAGGGCGAGCAGCTCGAGACGCCGGACTACTGGCTGCGCGCGGGCAACCCGTGGGAGTTTCCGCGGCCCGAGGTGCAGTACATCGTACACTTCGGCGGCCGCACGGTGCAGCGCGACGATCGCGTGGAGTGGATCGACACCGAGCACGTGAACGCGATGGCGTACGACACCGTGATTCCGGGCTACGCGACGAGCGCGACCAACACGCTTCGGCTGTGGTCCGCGCGCGCGACTGAAGAGCTCGATCTGTCGGCGTTCAACAAGGGCGACTATCGCCGCGCGGTCGAAGCGAAGAACACCTCGGAAAACGTGTCGCGTCTGTTGTACCCGGACGATTCGACGCCCGCGGGCCGCGAGCTGCGTTTGCGCCAGGAATACTTCTTCGTGTCGGCGACGATGCAGGATCTGATCCGCCGCTACCAGCGCACGCACAGCACGTTCGGGCGGCTCGCCGAAAAGGTTGCGGTGCATCTGAACGACACGCACCCGGTGCTCGCGATTCCCGAACTGATGCGGCTTCTCGTGGACGTGCATCACGTGCCGTGGGACAAGGCATGGAAACACATCCAGCAGATGTTCTCGTACACGAACCACACCCTGATGCCGGAGGCGCTGGAGACGTGGGACGTCGAGATGCTCGCGCGCCTGTTGCCGCGTCACCTCGAGATCATCTTCGACATCAACGCCGAATTCCTGAAGCACGTCAGCGAGCATTCGGGGCACGACGTCGAGATGATCCGCCGCATTTCGCTCGTCGACGAATACGGGCAGCGTCGCGTGCGGATGGCGCATCTCGCGATCGTCGCGAGCCAGAAGGTGAACGGCGTGTCGAAGCTGCACTCGCAGCTGATGACGCGCGACATCTTCGCCGACTTCGCGAAGATGTGGCCCGAGCGCTTCACCAACGTCACGAACGGCATCACGCCGCGGCGCTGGCTCGCGCAGGCGAGCCGGCCGCTGTCGTCGCTGATCGACGAGCAGATCGGCACGCACTGGCGCCGCGATCTGTTCGAACTCGAGAAGCTCGGCGACCTGCGCGGCGACCCTGCGTTCACGTCCGCGTTCCGCGCGGCGAAGCGCAGGAACAAGCAGCATCTCGCGCATCATCTGGCGCAGCATCTCGGCCAGACCGTGAATCCCGACGCGATCTTCGATCTGCAGGTGAAGCGCATTCACGAGTACAAGCGACAGCTGCTGAACGTGCTGCACGTGATCGTGCGCTACAACCGCATCCGCCAGCATCCGGAGCGCGACTGGGTGCCGCGCGTCGTGATGTTCGCGGGCAAGGCCGCGTCCGCGTACCGGATGGCGAAGACGATCATCAAGCTGATCGGCGACGTGAGCGCGAAGATCAATAACGACCCGGTGGTGGGCGACCGGCTGAAAGTGGTGTTCGTGCCGAACTACGGCGTGAGCGTCGCGGAGATGATCATCCCGGCCGCGGACCTGTCCGAGCAGATCTCGATGGCGGGTACGGAGGCGTCGGGCACCGGCAACATGAAGCTCGCGCTGAACGGCGCGCTGACCATCGGCACGCTCGACGGCGCGAACATCGAAATCTGCGACGCGGTGGGGCGCGAGAACATCTTCATCTTCGGCCATACCGCCGACGAAGTGGACGAGCTGCGCGCGAAGGGTTATCGGCCTCGTCAGCTGTACGAAGAGAATCCGGAACTGCGGATGGCGCTGGATCAGATCCGCACCGGCTTCTTCTCGCCGGACGATCCGCACCGGTTCTCGGACATCTTCCACACGCTCGTCGACTGGGGCGATCACTACATGGTGCTCGCCGATTTCGCGGCGTTCGCGAAGGCGCAGGAAGAGGTGGATGCGCGTTTCGTCGATACGCAGGCGTGGACCGACAGCGCGATCGCGAACGTGGCCGGCATGGGGCAGTTCTCGTCGGATCGCACGATCGGCGACTACGCGCGCGAGATCTGGCATGTGAAGCCAGTCGAAGAGGAGTGAGCGGGCCGGTCGATGCCGGACGGTGAACGAAAAGCGGCGGTTGCGTTTGCGCGCAACCGCCGCTTTGTCATGGTGCGAACCAGGCGGCCGTGCTTAAGCGGCCGGCCCGCTAGCAACGACCGCCGCATCCTTCGCGCGCGTCACCGCTTGCGCGACGCGCTCGACGAAGTCCAGATCGACGCTCGAAATCGTGTCGCGCTCGCCGCTCGCGGTCTTCAGCATCAGGCGGTGCGTGACGTCCTGCGTGAACCACGCCAGGATCCCAACCACGATCAGCATGACGCCGAGCACGAAGCCCGCGCCCGATCCCGCCACGCCGCCCGCGATCGCGCCGGCGAGCCCGATGAGCGAGATCGTCGTCGGCAAGGCCTTGTTCTTGGGGATCGTGACGACGCGCACGCCTTCGATCTCGCGCAGCGCGAAGACCTGGCCAGCCGCCGAGAACGCGTTGCGCGTGACCGAGACGCCGCGCTCGTTGAAGGGAGTATCCATCGATTCGAAATGCCTGCAGTCGCGAATGGCGCAGAGTACCAGACATCGAGCGAGTGGAGTGGCGGACATTTTGCCGCTGGAACGGGCAGGGACGACGGGAACCCCTTCAGTTCCTGATCGACTGCACGAACCATTGCAGCGGCAGTCGCTGACCGAGACCTCTGCGCAGCGCTTCGCGATACACCACGCCGCCCACCGCCGCGAACTGCACGCCCCAGTTGCCGGGCGTGAAATAGAAGCTGATCTGCCGGCTGTCGGTGCGGCCCGGCGCGTGGCCGGCAATCACGTCCGCATAGGTCGGCCATGACGTCGTATCGACGCGCGCCCGCTTCGCCACCGGCAGCCGCGCGCGTTCCGCCTCCGAGCCGCCGACGAACGCATTCGGGCTGCCCGAGATGCGCTGGCTGAAGCGCTCGCTCTCGGCCATCGGTAGCGGCTCGCGTCCTTGCACCACCTTCACGTCGAAGCGTTGCACCGCGTCTGCATCGAATTCGCGCGGCGTCAGCGCGACCACGTGCATGCCCGGTTCGAGCCACGCGGGGTCGAGCACCGGCGTCATGCTGTCGGTGCAGGTCGACACGATGTCCGCGCCGCGCACGGCATCATGCGGCGCATCGACTGCGAGCACGTCGATGCCGAGCTGTTCGCGCATACGCTGCGCGAAGCGCTGCCGGTTCGCTTCGCTGCGGCTGTACACCCGCACGCGTTCGATGGGCCTCACCGCGACGAGCGCTTCCAGAAACGTCGCGGCCATGCCGCCCGAGCCGATCATGCCGACCGAGCGCGCATCCGCGCGCGCAAGCAGACGCGTGCCGAGTCCCGCCGCGCCGCCCACCCGCATATGCTGCAGGTGGCCGTCATTGAGGAGCGCGAGCGGCGCGCCGTTTTCCGTGCTGAACAGCACGACGAGCCCGCAGTACGTGCCGGGCTCGATGCAGTACTTCTGCTCGCTGCCTGCCGCGCCGTGCCCGCGCGGCCACACCATCACGTCGGATTTGAGCCGTACCGCGAGCACACCGTCCGTTGCGCCGTCCACGGAACCAAAGCGGTAGTAGCTGTCATCCGAAGCGGTCGGCACGTAGGTGTCGATGCGCGGCCGGCCGATCGATGCGCCGCTCGCGAGGCCCGCGAACGCACGCTCCTGCGCGTCGATGCAGTCGCGCATCGTCAGCACGCTCGCCACCAGCTCGTTGTCGATCAGCAGCACGTCGCCGGCCGGCGTGTTGTGCGGCGTGGAAATGGAAAGCGCGCTCATCGTCCGTCACCGTGCCGCGAGTGCAGCCGCGCCTGCGCCCGCGCGCCGGCCGAACACCACGCCCGCAACGAGCCCCGTGCCGCTGCCATAGTTGTGGTAATACAGCCCGCCGACGATCTCGCCCGCCGCGAACAGCCCGCGGATCGGCATCCCGGATGCATCGAGCACTTCCCCATCGGTCGATACCTTCAGGCCGCCGAACGTGAACGTGACGCCCGTCGTCACGCCGTACGCTTCGTACGGCGGCGTATCGAGCGGGTTCGCCCAGTTGGTCTTGTCGATCGCGAGACCCTGAGTGCGCAGCCCATCGTGCACGTTCGGATCGAACTGCACGTCGGGCCGCGGCGCCGCGTTGTACGCGCGCACGGTGCGCAGGAAGCCTTCAGGGTCGACGCCCGTCAGCTTCGTTGCGAGCTCTTCGAGCGTGCCGGCCGTCTCCTTCGTGATGCGCGCGATCCGGTATTCGTCGCGCAGCAGCTTCGTCACCTTCTGGTCGAAGATCTGCCATGCGAACAAGCCCGGCTGCTTCAGCACCTCGTGACCGTACTTCGCATACGTGAAGCTGTGGAAGTCGAGGCCCTCGTCGAGAAAGCGCTCGCCCTTCGCGTTGACCAGAATCCCGAATGGATAGTTGTGCTTCTGAAAGCGGTCGCCGATCGTCAGGTCGCCGAACTCGGGCGCGTTCATGTCCCACTGCACCGCGTGCGCGCCGGACCAGTGGCCGGCCACCGCCGCGCCGATCTCCATCGCCATCCGGTGGCCCCAGCCAGTGTTGTAGCGGGTGCCGCGCACCTTCGCGAGGTCCCAGTTCGGTCCGAGATAACGCGCGCGCATTTCCGCGTTCGATTCGAAGCCGCCGCACGCGAGCACGACGGCCCGCGCGCGGATATCGACCTGGCGTCCCGCGTGCATCGCGCGCACGCCTTCTATGCCGCGTTCGCCGTATAGCAGCCCCATCGCCTGGGTCTGGTACAGCACACCGACGCGCGCGTCCGCGAGCGCATGATGCAGCGCCTCGACGAGATGCGTGCCGCCGCCCAGGATATGGCACGCGAGGCCGCCCCAGAAGCGGAACTTGCCGCCCACCTTGAACGCCTGGCGGCCGAGCGCCGGCTGGAAGCGCACGCCGTGCCGCCTGAGCCAGAGCGCCGCATCGTAGCTGTTGCCGATCAGCACTTCGGTGAGATCGGGATCGGCGCGAAATTCCGTGAGGCGGCCGATATCGTCGAAATACTGCTCGCGCGTATAGGTGCCGAAATCGATGTTCGGCAGATCGAGGTCCGCGATGTCGGGCGCGAGCTTCAGCAGATCGTCGACCGAGTCGTACACGAAGCGGAACGCGCCGCCGGTAAACGCCGAGTTGCCGCCGCGCGCCTGCTCGGGCGCGCTTTCGATCAGCGCGACGCGTTGCGCGCCGCGCTCGCGCGCGGCCAGCGCCGCGTTGGCCGCCGCGTTGCCGGCGCCCACCACGAGTACGTCGAGGTCATGCAGATCGTCGAGGGTCATCGAATCCATCTCCTTGTCTGAGCGTGTACAGCTGCAACGTGTGCGGCCGGTTCAGCGATGCGGATAGTCGGCGAGCTTGCCGATCGAGCCCGCTTCGTCGCGCGCGCCATCGACGGCCGGGTTCAGCGTCTCGAGGCTGCGTCCCGTGGTGCGCGGCCCGAACAGCAGCGTGATCAGCGCGGTCAGCAGCCACGCGCCGGCGATATACATGAACACCGTCACGTAGCCCAGGTTCGTGTAGATCGCCGCGATCACGAACGCGTTCGCGACATTCGCGATGCGGCCCGCGCCGTAAGTCAGGCCGGTCGCGCTATTGCGCACGCCGGTCGGGAACTGCTCGGGCGTGTACGAGTACAGGAGCGTCGCGAAGGTCTGCGTCAGCATCCCGACCGCGAAGCCGAACGTCACGATCAGGATCGGCGTGAAGCTCAGTCCGTACAGCAGACCGAACACTGCAATCAGCAACGCGACTACCGCGATCAGATGCTTGCGTTCGAAGCGGTCCGCCGGGTACACCGCGAGCAATGCACCGAGCGGTGCGCCGACGTTGATCAGCGTGAAGTAGGTGAGGCTGCGTGCGATCGTGATGCCGTGATGCACGAGCAGCGTCGGCACCCACGCTTCGAAGCCGTAGAAGCCGAGCGTTTGCAGCAGCCAGATCGCGCACAGCGTCAGCGTGCGGCGCCGGTACACGGGGTTGAACATCGTGCCCCACGGCTCGCGCACTTCGGGCGGCCGCGCGGCGACTTCGGGCGCGTCGAGCACGTGTCCTTCCGCGACCGCGCGCGCTTCCATCGCATTTAATGCGGCGTCCGCCTCGTCGTAGCGTCCGGCGCGCGCGCTCCAGCGCGGCGACTCAGGCAGCCGGCGCACCAGCAGCGGAAACACGATACCGAGCGCGCCCCACACGAACACCCAGCGCCAGCCGTTCTCGCCGTACGGCACCAGCAGCCGCGCGACCAGATTGGTCAGCGGAATCGCGCACAGGTTGATCACCATCGCCCACGACTGCCAGGTGCCGCGCGAGCGCGCCGGAAACAGCTCGGCGATGTAGGTCATCACCGTCACCATGCCGGCCGAGATGCCGAAGCCCGTCACCACGCGCGCCGCGAACAGATAGCCGACACTGGGCACGATGGCCGACGCGAGCGAGCCGACCGACGAGATCAAGACGAACACCACCAGCGAGCGCCGCCGCCCCATGCGGTCCGATAGCAGCCCGCCGAGCGTTGCGCCGAAGAACATGCCGATGAAACTCGCGGACGTGATCAGCGCGATCTCGTTGATCGCGATGTGCCAGTGGCGGATCAGCGCGGGCGCCGCCGACGCGAAGGTATTGATGTCGCAACTGTCGAAGAAGAGCGGAATCGCGAACAGCACCATCCACGCGCGATGCATCCGCGTGTTCGGCAGGCGGTCCACCCGCGCCGCGACCAGCGAGTCGTTCATGACTGTCTCCGGTTCCGGCGGTCGTAGCCGCCGTGTCATCGACGTGCGCGGGCACACCGCGCACTCCAGCCTTCAATCTCTAGCCATCAATCTTCGCTTCGTTCGTTTCATTCGCATCATTTGCTTCGTTCGCCTTGAAGCGCAAGCTGCGCGGTCAGCGCGGCAACGTCGTCGAGCGTTTCGATCTGCCACAGCATGTCGAGCGCCGCGCGGCACGCGTCGGCAGGCAGCGCATGCGCCGCGCAATCGAGGAACTTCGCTTCGATGCGCGACATCGGCAGCGGATTTGCCGACGTGCGTCCCGCCGCGCTCGCGACGCGCTTCGACAACCGCCGTCCGTCCGTCGTTTCCACCACGATCTCCGCGCCGAAGTGATCGGGCTGCTGGTCGGCAAGCGGATCGGGCTCCGCGCTCACGCGTTCCATCAGCGCGCGGATCGCGGCGTCCGCCCATGCGTCGCCTTCGAAATCGGACAACACGACGCGTCCTTGCGCGAGCGCACGCGCGACGCAGTACTGCACGCTGAATTTCGCATCGAGCGCGCCGGACGGCTGCGGCCGGTCGGTGTGCCGCAGTCGGCGCGGATGCGTGCGGGACACGATGCGCGTAACGTTGCGCGGCGTCAGTTCATGTTCCGCGGCGAGCATCAGCATCGCGTCGATCGCAGGGTGCGTGCTGCCGCAGCACGGGTACTGCTTGATCGCGATGCCCGGCGCGACGATATCGAGCGGGTCCGCCCAGTTGCGCAGCGCGGCAGCCGGATCGTAGTGACCCGCGCCGTTGTAGACCTCGAAGAAGCCCTGGCGATGGCCGAACGCGTCGTCGCCGGCCGTGAAGCCCTCGCGCGCGAGCAATGCCGCGACGAGTCCGTTGCGCGATGCGTGACCCACGTGCAGCGGTTTCGTCATCGTGCCGAAGTTCGCCTTCACGCCGGATGCGAACGATGCGGCGACGGATAGCGCAGTGGCGGTTCGTTCCGCATCGAGGCCGAGCAGATGCGAAGCGGCCGCGCATGCGCCGAACACGCCGAGTGTCGCGGTCGGGTGCCAGCCCTTGTCGTAGTGGTGAAAATTGACCGCGTGCGCGATACGCGCCTGTGCTTCAAATCCTGCTACGTACGCGGTGACGAATGCGCGGCCGCTCACGCTATGTGCATCCGCGAGCGCGAAGAGGGCGGGCAGGATCGGCGCCGATGGATGGCCGCCGAGCGTGTTGCTGCAGTCGTCGAAATCGAGCGCATGGGCGGCGGTGCCGTTTACGAACGCAGCGTCCACGGGCTTCATTCGCTCGTTGCTGCCGAAGCACAGCGCGGGTCCCGTTGATGGCCCCGCGACGCTGCGCGCGATTCGCGCGCACGGTTCGCTCGCGCCAGCCAGCGTCACGCCGACCGTGTCGGCGATACCGATGCGCGCCCAGTGCAGTGCTTCGTCGGGCAGATCGGCAAAGCGCAACGCGACGATCCGCTCGCCCAGCGTGCGTGCGACGTTCATCGATAGCCTCCTTGATGTGGCGCTGCATCGAGCCAGTGCAGGTCGGACTCGTGTTCGAGCGCGTCGAGACGCTCGAACAGCGAATCTGCCGCATGGCCCAGCCGCGATGTCATGCGCAGAAACTTGTCGCGCAACTGCGCGCGCGACAGCGGCGCGGACGGGCAACCGGGAAAATCGTGTTGCGCCTGGGTCGACGTCGTACTGTCGTCGAGCGTGACGGTGGTCACGGTCGCGAGTCCGGTTGCGTCACTTGCGATGACTTCCACGCGCTGCGCGAGCGCATGCACGCGCGGATCGTCGAGCAGCGCCGCGCTGAACGCGCGCGGATCGTCCGCGTCGTGCAGCAGCGCCGCGGCTACGCAGTACGGCACGCTGTATTGCGCGAGCACCAGATCGCTCGGTGACTTGAGGTTGTGATTCGCGGCGAGACGCGCGGCGCCTTCGATGCGGATCGACGCGACGCGGCTCGCGTCGAGCGCGTGCGCGGCGCGCAATTGACTGATCGCGTAGACCGGCGTGTGCGCGACGATGTGACACGCGTAACGCTTGATGCACAGCGTAGGCGTTTCGTAGTGGCTACCGTCGAGCGCCGCGGTGAGCGCCGCTTGATCCGAACTCGCGCAGTACGCGTGCAAAAAGCCATAGCGTCCATCGAGCACGCTCGACGGTCCATCGAAGCCGGCCTGCACGAGACGCACGGCAGTGACGCCCGCCTGCGCCGCGCGGCCCAGGTGAATGCGCTTCACGAGTCCGCCGTCGCTGGCTTTCGCGAATTCGAGCAGGCCGCCCGCGAGCGAACCCGCGATGCCGAGCGCGCGGCACAACGCATCCGCATCGAGACCGGCGAGCAGGCCCGCGACGATCGCCGCGCCGAACGGTCCCGTCAGCCCCGGCGCGTGGAAGCCGCGCGCCTCGGCCGAATGCTTCGTCGCCGTGCCGATGCGGAACATCACCTCGATGCCGGCGACGAGCGCGGTCAACAGATCGCGGCCGGTTGCATTGCCATCGCGTGCGCGCAGCGAGGCCATCTGCGCCGCGGCAAGCGCCGCCGGCACGAGCGCCGCGCCCGGATGCACGCCGACTCCGGGTTGCCGCAGGCTGTCGAGTTCGGCCGCGTGCGTGAGCACGCCGCCCGCGAACGCCGCGGCCTCCGGCGCGACGCGATGCATGCTGCCGACGATCGCGCACGACCCGGGCGCCGCATCCGCGATGTAACGCAGCGCGGCCTGGCCCGCTGCCGTGTCGTGCCCGTAGACGGCCGCGCCGATCGCATCGACGAAGCAGTCTTTCGCGCGCCGCACAACGTCGGCGGGCAATGCGTCGAAACGCAGCGCGGCCGCGTATCGCGACAGCGCCTGCGCCGCAAATGGCGCGACGGACGAGCCTGACTGCATCGACAAAGTCTCCAGACGATGAATCACGTGCGCGCTTCGTCGTCGATCACCGACCGATGGCGCGTCTCGGGCATCAGCCAGTACGTGACGAGCGAAACGGCCGCGCACGCGCTGACGTAATAGAAGAACCACGACTCATGATCCGCATGCTTGAGGCGCAGCGCGAGAAACTCGGTCGTGCCGCCCATCACGGACGACACGATCGCGAACGGCAAGCCCACACCGAGCGCGCGCACCTTCGCCGGAAACAGTTCCGACTTCACGAGCCAGTGGATCGACGAAAAGCCGCTCAGTATCGCGAGCGCGGCAAGACTCAGGCCGAACGCAGTCCACGCGCTGTGCGTCGTGCCGAGCGCATGCATCAGCGGCACCGTGAGGAACGTGCCGCCGAAGCCGAAGATCATCATCACCGGCCGCCGGCCGATCACATCGGAGAGCCACCCATACAGCGGCTGGCAGAACATGTAGATCACGAGCGCAACCGTCGCGATCAGCGTGGCCGTGTCGCGGCTGAAGCCCGCGGTGTTGACCATGTACTTCTGCAGATAGATCGTGAACGTGTAGAACGCGACCGTGCCGCCCACGCTGATGCCGATCGTCCACAGTGTTTCGCGGCGATGCTGGACGATCAGCGCGAGCAGGCTGCCGCGTTCCGTCGTGGCATCGCCTGTGTCCGTGCCCGTACCCGCTTGCGCGTACGCGTCGGTCTCCGCGATGCCGCGCCGCAGATACAGCGCGAAGATCGCGAGCGCACCGCCGATCGCGAACGGAATCCGCCAGCCCCATTGTTCGAGCTGATGCGGCGTCAGCGCGAGACGCTGCAGCACCAGCATCAGCGCGAGCGCGACGAGCTGTCCCATCACGACCGTCACCTGCACGAAGCCGACGAAGAAACCGCGCTTTCCCGCGGGCGCCATTTCGCTGAGATACGTCGCGCTGGTGCCCGCTTCGCCACCCATGCTGAAGCCCTGCAGGAGCCGTGCGCAGACGAGAATGGCCGGCGCCGCGACGCCGATCGATGCGTAGGTTGGCGTGATCGCGATCAGCAGCGAGCCCGCGCTCATCATGCCAACCGAGAGGCTCAGCGCCACGCGCCGCCCGCGACGATCGGCGAGGGCGCCGATCGCCCAGCTGCCGAGCGGCCGCATCACGTAGCCGATCGCCGCGATGGCCGCGGCATTGAGCAACTGCACCGTGCGGTTGTCGCCGGGAAAGAATGCCTGGCTGAAGTAGATCGAGAAGATCGAGTACGCGAGAAAGTCGTACCACTCGATTACGTTGCCCGCGCTGCCGCCGATGATCGAGCGCATCCGCATGCGCCGCGCCGTGCGCGGCGAAGTTGCGGCGAGAGAGTGGGGCGTGGCGGCCATGTCGGTTCCGCGATGCGCTAGCGTTGCGGGCCGGCCGCGAGCAGCGCGGCGAGTTCGCCCGTGTCGGCCTGGTCTTCCGCGTGCATCACCCAGTCGACGATGCGCTCGGCGTGCCCAGCGGGAATACGGTGCGTGGCGAGCTTCATCATCTTGTCGACGATGTCGGTTTCGCTCGCGAATGCGTGCTCGCTGCCGCGCTGCGCTTCGACGGTTTCTTCAAGGCGCGTGCCGTCGCGCAGCAGGATCTCGACGCGCACCATGTGCCGGAACGTCGGACCGCGCGCGGTGATCGCGGGGTCCTCGAGCACCTGCACGCGGTCGGCGAGCGCCATCCGTTCGCGGTCGGCCACACGCTCTTCGCTGAACTGGTCGACGAATACGTCGCCTTCCAGCAGCAACGTTGCGACGCAATAGGGCAGGTTGAGCTGCGCCGAGGTCAAACCCTGCGGCACGTATTTCCAGCCGACGTGATCCATCGTCACGCGCGAACCATGCACGACAATGCGTTCGATGTCGGCCACCTCGAACGGATGGCGTGAGCGCATCGCACGGATCGCATCGAGCGTCGTGTGATTGCTGCCGACGCACGAGTAGAACTTCAGCGCGACGCGCATCGTCTCGAAGCGCTCGCCGAGCCCGTCGACGAGTTGCGTCAGATCGAAGCGGTCGTCGGAGCGCGAGAACGTGCTGCAAAAACCGCCGTACGGATTTTCGAACACGTCGACGATACCGGTGAAGCCGTTCTGCGCGAGCAGCGCGCCGTACAGGCCGCTTTGCGCGGCGCGGCCCGCGTGCATCCGCTTGACCATCGCGCCGAACTGCGCGGCCATCAGGCCCGCGGCCTGGGTGCCGCCGATGCCGAGCGCGTGCACGGTCTGCTCCGTATCGAGCCTTAGCGCCGCGGCAGCGCCCGCGGCCGCTGAATAGACGCCGACGGTCGCGCCCGAATGCCAGCCCTGCGCGATGTGCTCGGGACCCATGCACATACCGACGCGCGGACCGATCTCGTAGCCCGCGACGCACGCGCGCAGGAAATCGCGACCGCTCATACGCGCATTCGCGGGCAGGCCTTCCGCGATCGCGACGATGCCAGGCAAGGTCACGGCGCCGACGTGCAGCACGCCGACGCGATGCACGTCGTCGAGTTCGAAGCTCTGCACGAGCGTGCCGTTCACGAGCGCCGCGTGCGGTGCGGACAGACGGCGCGACGTGCCCCACACAGCGCAGCTGCGGGTCGAATCCACCGCATCGAGCGTATCGGCGAGGATCTCGCTCCAGCGCAGGCCCGCGCCGAAAATCGCGCAGCCGATCGAATCGAGTACGAGCAGCTTGATGCGCGCGCGCACCTCGGACGGAATCGCGTCATAACGAAGTCCCGCGACGAAAGCGGCGATGCCGGCCGTATACGCGTTTCCACCAGGATTGTCGGATCGGTTCATTGCTGGAGCGTCTCGTTGATTTGCGCATCCAGTATCCGCAGCGCGGGATGCTTTGTGAATTGCACGTCGCGTGATTATTATTGCTTCACATGCAAGAGTTCCGGAGCTTCGCTTGACGCGTTCGAACCGTTTGTCCCAAGGGCACGATTTACCGCCCGTGTCATTCGCCAACCGCTTTCCCGGCGTCGATCTCGACGCGTTGCGCGCGTTCGTGTCGGTCGCGTCGCATGCGTCGTTCAACGATGCGGCGCTCGAACTCAATCTGTCGGCGCCCGCGTTGACGCGCCGCATCAAACGTCTCGAAGCCGCGCTCGACCTGAGACTTTTCGAGCGCACCACGCGTTCGGTCGCGCTCACCACGTCCGGCGAACTGCTGTTGCCGCGCGCGCAGGGCGTGCTGCGCGAACTGGATGCGTCGCTTCGGATCGTGACCGAAGCGACGCGCATCCGCGCGGGCCAGCTCACCATCGCATGCATTCCGACCGCGGCGAAGTTTCTGCTGCCGAACATCATCGGCAGCTACCACCGGCGGCGCCCGGAAGTGAGGCTGCGCCTGATCGAAGCGGATCTCGCCACCGTCACGCGGCGAGTGGTGGATGGCGATGCGGAGTTCGGCATCGCGTTTCTCGTCAACGACACGCCCGAGCTCGCGATCGACGCGTTGCTCGAAGACCCGTACGTGCTCGCGTGTCCGTCCGATCATCCGCTCGCCGCGCACGAGCACGTGGCATGGCGCGAACTGCGTCCGTGGCCGCTGATCGTGTCGGGCACGACGAGCGGCAACCGGCGGATGCTCGATACCGCGTTGCGCGACATCGACTGGAAGCCGGAGCGGCTGATCGAGATCGAGCACCTCACCACGTCGCTTGGGCTCGTCGAAGCGGGGCTCGGCATCTCGATCATTCCGCGCTGCGCGGCGCCGCGCGATACGCACATGCGGCTCGCGATCCGGCCGCTGATCGAGCCGTCCGTTGCGCGCGTGCTTGGGTTGATCCGCCGACGCGACGCGCCGCTTTCGCCGGTCGCGCGCGATTTCCGGCTGGCGATGCGGCGCATGGCGCCGCTGAAGCTGGCCGAGGCGGGGTGGGATTGAGATTGATCAGTAGCTCGAACGAACTTGACGCGCTTCGGTGCGCGATCGCCTACGCTTCCTGTTTGCTGCGTCCGTAGAGCAGCAGCATCGCCGCGATCACCACGCCGTAGATGATCTGGCGTCCCGCCTCCGGCATCTGCGCAACGGACAGGATCGACTGCAGCAGCGTGATAAGAATTGCGCCGGCCACGGTGCCGAGATACGAACCCCGGCCGCCCAGAATCGACGTGCCGCCGAGCACGACCGCCGCGATCGCGGGCAACAGATACGCATCGCCCATCGACTGTGCCGCTTTCGACGCATAGCCCGCGAGCAGCACGCCGCCGAACGCCGCGAATGCGCTGCACACGGCAAACGCGGCCACGGTCACGAGACGCGTATTGATACCCGACAGATACGCTGCGCGCTCGGTGTTGCCGATCGCGTACAGCGTACGGCCGAAGGTGGTGCGCGACAGCAGGAACATCGTCGCGCCGCCGATCACCACCCACAGCACGACGGCGTTCGGCACGCCCGGTACGAGCCAGCCCGCCGCGAGCCATCGCATCGCGGGCGGCGCGGAATCCTGCGGCGACGATCCGCCCGTGTAGACGATCATGATGCCCTGCGCGACCGCGTTGGTCGCGAGCGTGGCGATCATCGACGGAATGCGCAGCAGCGCGACGAGGATGCCGTTGACGACGCCGATCAGCATGCCGCAGCCAATTCCGACCGGAATCGCGAGCACGCGCCCGAGTTCGCCGTGCCCCGCGACGGCGCAGCCCATCATTGCGCCGACCGTGATCGTCCATGGCAGCGACAGGTCGATGTGGCCGAGCAGGATCACCATCATCAGCCCGGTCGCGATGATGCCGAGGAACGCGCCGACTTTCAGCTGCAGCAGGATGTACTCCGGCGACATGAAGTTGCGCGAAAACATCCCGCCCACCAGCAGCAGCGCGACGATGCATGCGAACGCGATCACGATCGGCTTGTCGATCCTGCGCGTGAGCCGCGACACGAAGGTGGTCCGGCTGGTTGCGGAAACGCCGCTCATTGGAACCACTCCAGACGGTTGCGCACCCTGAACAGTCCGCATGCGCCGATCGACACGGCAAGCAGCAGAATCACACCCTGAAACAGCGGCTGCCACAGCGCATCGACGTTGAACACGAACAGCAGGTCGCCGATGGAACGGAACGCGAACGCGCCGAAGATCGCGCCGATCGCGCTGCCCTTGCCGCCGAGCAGCGACACGCCGCCGATCACCACCGCGGCGATCGAAAACAGCACGTACGAGTTCGCGCTGCCGAGACTCGCTTCACCGGTGTCCGTGAAGAACGTCAGAAAGAGACCGCCGATCGCGGCGAGCACGCCGGCGAGCGTATAGCTCGCGAATTTCGCGCGGCGGATCGGCATGCCGGACAGGAACGCCGCAGGCTCGGACGAACCGGTCGCGTAGGCCGCGCGTCCGACTGCCGAGCGTTTGAAAGGAATCCAGACGATTATCACGGTCGCGATCAGGATCAGCAGACTCGTCGGAATGATGCCGGCCACCTTGCCGGTCAGTATGTCGCCGAGGTCGTCGTTGATCGTTCCGCCGGGAACCGGGCGCAGCAGCAGCGCGAGCCCGTAGTACACGGCGCCCGTCGCGATCGTCGTCACGATCGGCTGCAGACGGCCGAAAATGATGATCACACCGTTGAGCGCGCCGCACAGCGCGCCGGACACGAGCACGCCAACGATGCCGAGCGCGGTATGCAGCGCGTCGCCGACGACGATCCACGATCCGAGGCAATTGGTCAGCACGAGCATCATGCCGATCGACAGGTCGATGCCGGCCGTCAGCACGACGAGCGCCTGCGCCATCGACACGAGCGCAAGCAGCACCGCCTTGTTCGCGGCCGTCTGGAACACGTTCGCGGATAGGGAAGACGGATAGTTGAACAGGTAGATCGCGAACATCAGCACGAACAGGCAGAACGCGAACGTCGTGCCGCGATTTTCCGCATACCAGTAACGCAGCCCGCTCATGATGCGGCTCCTGTGGAAGGCGAGGGCTGCTCCGCGGTTTGCCCAACAGGCAGGTCCAGCGCGCTCGCAATCAGGTTCTGCTCGGTGATCGCCGGGCCGACCAGTTCCTTCTTGATCCGTCCTTCGTACAGCACGAGCACGCGGTCGCAGCAGCCGATCAGTTCGTCGTAGTCGGTTGAGTAGAAAAGAATCGCGGCGCCTTCGTCGGCGAGACGCCTCAGGAGCTGATAGATCTCCTGCTTGGTGCCGACGTCGATGCCGCGCGTCGGATCGCTGAGCAGCAGGATGCGCGGCTTGCGGACCAGCCACTTCGCGATCACGACTTTCTGCTGGTTGCCGCCCGACAGCGACCCCACGGCCGCGTCCACATCGAACGACTTGATCGCGAGTGTCTCCATCATGCTGTCGACGCACGACTGCTGGCGCTCGCGATCGATCACGCCCGCGGTGGACATGCGATCGAGCGCGGCGAAGGAGAGGTTTTCGCGCACCGACATCGGCAGCATCAGGCCTTCGGTCTTGCGGTCCTCCGGAATCAGCGCCATGCCGATTCCGTTCGCGCGCGCGGCCACCGGGCTGCCGATCGACACGGGCTTGCCGTCGATCTCGATCTTGCCTTCGCAACCGCGCAACACGCCGAACAGCGCGAGCAGCAGTTCGCGCTGGCCTTGCCCGTCGAGGCCGCCCAGCCCGAGAATTTCACCGCGCCTTAGCGAAAAGCTGATGCCTTGCAGCGTGTCGTTCCATGCGAGATCGCGGCAGGCGAGCACCGGTGCGGCGGCGTTTCGTTGCTCGGACTTGTCAGCAGGCTTGTCCGCGGGTTTTTCTGGAAATGCATGCTGGTACGTCCGCCCGATCATCATTTCGATGACCTCATTATCGGTGCGCGCACCCGCGTCGAAGCTCATCACGTGACGGCCGTTCCGGTAGACCGTGCATTCGTCCGCGAGCGCCTTCACCTCGTGCATCCGGTGCGAGATGAAGAGCAGCGCGAGTCCTTCTTCGCGCAGGCGCTTCAGCACGTCGATTACACGCGCGACGTCGGCCGCGGTCAGCGCGGAGGTGGCTTCGTCGAGAATCAGGATGCGCGGCTCGCGCGCGAGGCCCTTCGCGAGTTCGACCATCTGCTGGCGCGACAGCGGTAGATCGCGAATCTTTGCGAGCGGATTGATGTCGGGTGCGCCCGCGCGGGCGAGCGCGGCTTCGGCCTGACGGCGTTGCGCGCGGCGGTCGATCATGCCGAAGCGTCGCGGCGGGTTCGACGCGAAGATGTTGTCCGCCACGCTGAGGTCGGGGATCAGCGACAGCTCCTGATACACGCAGACGATGCCGGCCGCGTTCGCCGCGGCGGGCGACGCGAACGACACTTCATGGCCGTCGAGCTGCATCGTGCCTTCGTCCGGCTGCACGACGCCGGACATCACCTTCAGCAACGTGGACTTGCCCGCGCCGTTCTCGCCGAGGATCGCGTGGATGCGTCCCCGGCGCACCGCAAGCTCCGCATGATCCAGCGCGACGGCGCCGCCGTAGCTCTTCGACACACCGGACATCTGAAAGAACGGCTGCTCTACGTCCTGCTGCATGCATCGCCTCCCGTCACGTCGCGCGCAATCGCGCCTTCACGCCATCACGCGATCACTGGTTGCCCTGGCTCTGCTTCATGATTTCCTGCGCGGAGAAGTTGATGCCGCACGTCGGGAACGAGTTGCCGACGAAGAAGTTGTCGGACTCGTTCGGGAAATAGTTGGTGCCTGCTTTCAGCTTCGAATCGTCGGTGACGTCGAGCGGTAGCTTGATCGCGACGGGAATCGTCTGGCCATCCAGCGCGGCGAGGGCGGTCTTGATCGCGACCGCCACCTGCGCGGGACCGCTGCCCGCCGACGTGCATTTCAGGCCCTGGCCGCCGTACTGCGCGCAGAATTTGCGGAAGCCGTTCTCCGTCTCGCCGCCGAACGGCACGAACGGATGCTTCGCATCGATCATTGCGCGCACCACGCCGGTGTCGCCGCCCTGCGCGGAAATGCCGTCGAAATGGCCCTGCACCGCGATCGCATCGGCGGTGGCCTTCTGCGCGACCGCGTCGTCCCACTTGCCGTAGACCTGCACGACGTTCCACTTTTTGCCGGTGTCGTCGAGCGTCTTCGTGAAGCCGTTGTGCCGGTCGGTGTCGACCGAGGTGCCCGCCACGCCGCGCACCTCCAGCACCTTGCCGCCGTTCGGCAGATGGCCCGCGAGCCACTTCGCCCACAGCACGCCGAGCCCGTACTGGTCGACGTCGACGTTGATCGCGTCTTCGCTGTCGAGCGTATTGTCGAACGCGATCAGCACCACGCCGGCTTTTTTCGCGCGGCGGATCGCGGGTCCGAACGACGCCGGATTCTGCGCGTCCACGATGATCGCGTCATAACCGGCATCGATGAAATTGTTGACTGCCGAGATCTGCGCGGGCACATCCTCGCCGGTCGACACGACCTTGAACTCCTTGAGCTTTGCGGCAACGGCCGGTTGCGCGGTATAGGCCTTGGCGGTCTTGATCATCTGGATCCGCCACGTATTCGCGATATAGCCGTTCACGAGCGCGATCCGGTAGGGGCCGTTTTTCTTCGGATACTTAACGAATTTCGTGTCGCTCTTCCACGGGACCATACACGTGGGGTCGCTGGACGGTCCGGACACGATCGATGCCTGTGCGAATGCCGCACTCGCGGACAACGCCAAAGCCGCGGTCGCCGCCGCTCGAAGCACCTGGATTCCTGAAAGCATGTTGTCTCCTTGTTGTTGGATTGAACCTGCCGTTTGCCGGCGCACATGTCTCGTCATGCAATGCCGACACGGTGTGTGACGCTGGGAATCTTGCGGATGTGCAGCAGCGGGACTGAATCGGACTTACCGAACCAGCGTGAACCAGCGGAATGACCTCTTCAAAGGCGTCCCCTCGAAGCGAAATGGAACGCATGTGCGAACGCCTCCACATCTGACAGTACTGGCATACCAATCTGCGCGCGATAGTGGTTTACCAGTGCGTCCATGCACAGCGCGATCGGCCTGAAACCCGCGCCGATGCTATGCCGGACGCGTCGTCCCGGCGCACGGAAGCCGGCCGCGGAATGACATGAAATTGGTGTACCATTTTTTGGCGACTGCCGCCGCCACGGTGCGGCTTGGACGATTTCAGGAACCCGGATGGCCGACCTCTTGCCCACGCCAACCGGCCGCAACGCCGATGCGGACGCGGCCGATCGTTCCTATGTCGGGCTGGCGAAACAGATCTACGACCTGATCGCGGCCGGCGACGTCGGCCCTCGTGCGCGCCTGCCTTCCGAGCGAACGCTCGCCGAGCGCTTTGGCGTGAGCCGTACGCAGGTGCGCGAGGCGATCATCGCGCTGGAAGTGCAGGGCGTGGTGGAGGTGCGCGTCGGGTCGGGTATCTACGTGGCCGATGCACCGGATGCGCGGCCTCTCACGTTCGAACTGCCGCGCGGGCCGGGTCCGATCGAAACGCTGCGCGCACGGGCAGTGATCGAAAGCGGCATTGCCGCGCTGGCCGCGACCGAACGCAAAGACTCGGACCTCGACCGTCTGTTCGCCACGTTGCGCACGATGCGCGAAAACATGGACGACAAGGCCGCCAACGAAGCCGCGGACCGCGAGTTTCACCTCGCGATCGCGCGGGCAACCGGCAACGAAGTGCTCCGGCTGGTGGTGACCGCTATGTGGGACAACTCCCGCGCCGACCCGTTGTGGAAAAAGATCGAAGAGCATTTCCACACGCCGGCGTTGCGCGCGGCTTCGCAGGAAGACCATCAGCGGATCTTTTCGGCCATCATGGCGCGCGACGCGGCCGCTGCGCGCACGGCGATGCAGACGCATCTTGCGCGCGTGATCGACGAGTTCACGCAGGCGTGGCGTTAAGCGTAAGCCGCACCCTTAAGCGTTAGCCGCTCCGTCAGTCAGTTGTTGCGCGAGCAGGCGGGCATGTCGTGTCAGCGTGGCGAAATCGCGTGCGCACAGGTGCAATTGCCTCGTGGCCCAGCGGTCGGAGAGCGGGGCGATCGTCACGCGCCGGTGACGTACCGCTTCGATCGAAGCCTGCGAGAGTATCGCGATCCCCACGCCCGCTTCCACCAGCATCGCAACGTTTTCGATGCCGTGCAACCGGATCCGGTGATTCAACTGTCGTCCGAGGCGCGACGCGCGTTCCGCGAGATGCATCTCCAGCGCCGCATCGGCGACACCCACAAACGCTTCGTCCAGCAGATCGGCGAACACGACCGGACGACCTGTCACGATGTGATGTTCATGCGGCGCGATCACGACCAGTTGATCCTGCGCGATCAAATGGGTTTGCAGCGCACTCAGGTCCGCGATGTCGGCGACGATGCCGAGATCGGCGCGTCCGTCGGCTAACGCCAGAACGATTTCCGCGCTAGGGCGTTCATCCAGATCGATCGACAGATCGGGGTGGTCCGCGAGAAAGCGGCCAAGCCGCGACGGCAGAAAGGCGGCCAGCGCAGCCGTGTTCGACAGCACCCTGATGCGTCCTTTCAGGCCCGCGGCGTACGTGCGCAACTCGCCGCGCATCTGTTCGACCTGTTCGAGAATCGAGCGCGCATGTCGAGCCAGCGCGTCGCCGGCGGCTGTTGCGCTCACGCCGCGACGATTCCTTTCGAGCAGCGGCGTACCGAGCGTCGTCTCCATGCCCGCGATCCGCTCGCTCACCGACGCGAGCGCCAGATGCAGCGTCTGCGCGCCGCGCGTGAGGCTGCCTTGCTCGATCACGGTCAGGAAGAGACGCAGGTCGGTCAAATCGAAGCGCATGGGTATCGATCCTTTGGTATGGCCTGGGTTGCATTGCGGAAGACGCTTCGGAGCAGCCGAAGTCTGGCATTGGAATTGCCAGATTGTGACGCGACCTTTGAGCCCTTAGCATGCACGCTATGTCTCCACTTTTCATGGTTTTCTTTGCGGGCTTGCTGGCCGGTGCGATGAACGCACTGGCGGGCGGCGGTTCGTTCGTCAGCCTGCCGGCGCTCATCGCCGTGGGCGTGCCTCCGGTTCAGGCGAATGCTTCGAGCACGGTTGCGCTGTTTCCTGGCGGCGCTGCCAGCGCGTGGGCCTATCGGGACGGTCTGGGCCCGGTTGGTCCGCTCACGCTGCGCTGGCTGATGATCGCGACGCTGGCGGGAGGATTCGTTGGCGCGATTCTGCTGCTGTGCACATCGTCGACGGCCTTCTCGTTTGTGTTGCCCTGGCTCCTGCTGCTCGCGTGTCTCGCATTGGCCTTTGGCCGGCGTCTTGGCGAAGCATTGCGTGGCCGCGGACATCTGAGCGGCGCCGTCGCGCTGACGGTCCAGTTTGGACTCGGCATTTACGGCGGCTATTTCGGCGGCGCGGTCGGCATCATGATGATGGCCGTATGGAGCCTGATCGACAGCCGCGATTTCAAGCGGCTGAATGCGCCACGCACGCTGCTCGTCAGTACGGCGAACGTGTGCGCCGTACTGACCTTCGTGATTGCTCGTGCCGTCTATTGGCACGAGACGCTCGTGATGCTGGTGGCTGCGATCGTCGGCGGGTACGGCGGCGCGCTGATCGGGCGGCGGATTCCACCCAAGGTCACGCGCGCGGGTACGTTGCTGGTGACCCTCTGTATCACGCTGGTGTTCTTCGTGCGCGCGTATGCGCCGTCGGTCCGGCTTTGACGGGATCCATCATGCTGTGAGCTAGGCCTGCGCATGCGCCGAGTTGCAGATGGCCGGATAGAACGTGACCACCTGCTCGACGCTCCAGTCGATCGGAAAGTCGTGCGAGAGGCTGCAGCGACCTTTGGCATCCCCGCCGATGCGTTCGCGGACGCCGTCGATGAAGGCCGGCACATTCTGGCCGCAGACGGTCGCGAAACCAGAACTCCAACCGATGTAGGTGAATGCCCCAGTTCATCACGGGAATGACACGGGCGGACAAACCCATGTTCGCGCAACGGTCTGTCTCCCGATTGTTTCAGGAGGCTTTCAAAACGCCGCCGGTTTTGCTAGTATGCGCTCTGCGAATGAGAATGCGTCGCATTTATAAATTGCTTCGACATCCAGCCGGGGCGGAGCGCGCCCGGATTTCAGACCGATATGAACAACGAAGAACGTCAAAAAACCACACGCCGCACGACGCGCACACACCCTCGTCCTTTGCGGATTGCCGCCTGGCTGACGTTTGCCGCGGCCGCCCAATCGGCATTTGGCCAGACCGCCGCGCAAGAGGGCGCGGCCGCGCCGGCGAGCGGCGCGACTGCTGCCGCTTCGGGTAAAGCCGCGGTTAGCGCCGACGGAGCGCTGCCGGCCGTGCAGGTGAACGCGACCTCGGTGTCCGATACGCCGCTGCATCTGGAGACGCCCGTTTCGAATGGCGCGCTCGGCACGCGCTCGCAGATCGATACGCCGTTCTCGACCACGGTGGTGACCGGCGAAGATCTGGCGGACCGCCAGGCGAACAAGCTCGGCGACGTGTTTGCGGGTGACGCGTCGGTCACCGACAACAGCAGCGCCTATAGCGCGTGGGCCACCTACATCACGGTGCGCGGCCTCGCGATCGACTGGCAGAACGGCTTCAAGATCGACGGCAATCCGTTCATTTCGTACGGCATCACGATGCCCTATGAAAACCTCGAACGCGTCGAACTGCTCAAGGGCCTCGGTGGCTTCATGTACGGGTTCGCGGCACCGGGCGGCGTGGTCAATTACGTGACGAAGACGCCGGGCAAGGACCCGGTGACGAGCTTCGACGTCGGTTACCGGATGGACGGCGTGCTGACCCAGCACGCCGATCTGAGCCGCCGCTTCGGTCCGGACGGCATGTTCGGTGCGCGCATCAACTACACGCACGAGCAGGGCAAGACCTATAACGCGGGCAACATCAACCGCAATTCGGTGGCGCTTGCACTAGACGGCCAGCTCACGCGCGACCTCGACGTCTATTTCAACGCGATCTATCAGCAGAGCCGCTCGAGCGGTCAGACGCCTTCGATCTACATTCCGGGCACCTATACCGGTTCGAGCCTGCCCGCGACGATCAGCGGCGGCACCAACTGGCTCGACAGCGCCGGCCAGCATCTGAACACGAACCTGCAGCTCTACACGGCGGGCGTGAAGTACCAGATCGCGCCGGACTGGACGTTCAACACCTCGGCGAGCTACAGCAAGGTGGCGCGCGACCGTAACGAGAGCACGCTCACGCTGCTGAACCAGGCAGGCGACTACACCGATACCCGCTGGAATGGCGACGAAGGTCATCAGGACATCTACTGGCAGGGCACCTTCGAAGGCAAGGTGAAGACCGGACCGTTCGCGCATCAGCTCGTGTTCGGCGCCGCTGTCCAGCGTCAGACCAACGATTACGGCACGGCGGCCAGCACGATTTACGACACGCTCGGCGCGGGCAATCTCTACGAGCCGAATCCGTACGCTTACTACTCGGGCAGCGGTCTCGCGAAGTACCGCGCGAGCGAGATCAACCAGAAGGCGCTGTTCGTGAGCGATACGGTGCAACTGACGAGCCGCTGGTCGGTGCTCGCAGGCTTGCGCTACACCAATTACGATCAGGAAACCTTCTCCGAAGCGGGCGCAACCACCGCCGCGTACGGCAAGAATGGCGTCATCACGCCAACTTTCGCGCTGATGTACAAGCTCGATCCGCTGACCACGATCTACACGAGCTATGTGGAGTCGCTGGAAGCGGGGCAGGTTGTTGCGGACACCTATGCAAATGCCGGTTCGGTGCTCAACCCGCTGCGCTCGCGCCAGTACGAAGTGGGCATCAAGACCGAGCACGGACGCTGGAGCGCTAACGCGGCGCTGTTCCGTATCGAACGCGGCGCGACCTACACGAACAGCCAGAACGTGCTGACGCAGGACGGCACGTCCATTTATGAAGGTATCGAAGCGGGCGGCAGCGTGCGTCTGGGTCGCGACTGGCAGGTTGCGGGCGACGTGATGCTGCTCGACACGTGGTACGCCAAGGGGCAGACGTACAACGGCAAGCGCGTGGCCGGCGCCCCGCAGTTCACGGCCGCCGCGCGCGTCACTTACGACGTGCCGCTGGTGCCGGGCCTGCAACTGGGCGCCGACGCGAAGTACACGGGCAATACCGAAGTGCGTCCGGCCGGCGACCTGCAAACGGGCGGCTACATGCTCGTGAACGTGGGCGCGAATTACATGACGCGCATCGGCGGTCACGACGTCACGCTGCGTGCGGCGGTCGACAACCTCGCAAACCGCCGCTACTGGTTGTTCCAGTACGACAGCTACATTGCGCCGGGCGAACCGCGTACGGTGAGCCTGAACGCGAAGATCGACTTCTAGCCGCGCGTTGCATCGGAGGCGCGGCCGCTCGAACCGGCCGCGCCTCGTCTGCTCAAGTTTGCGTTATCCAGCGGCGATGACCGCTGCGTCTTCGCAGGTGTAGCCCAAAGCTTCGGCAACCTCAGGGCAGGTCACCTTGCCAAACGCGACATTCAACCCGCGACGCAGATGTTCGTCGCCGGTGAGCGCCTTGCGCCAGCCCTGGTCGGCAATCTGCAGAACGAAAGGCAACGTCGCGTTATTCAACGCGTAAGTGGACGTGCGCGGCACGCCGCCCGGCATGTTCGCCACGCAGTAGTGCACGATTTCGCCGACCATGTACGTGGGGTTCGCGTGAGTGGTAGGTTTCGCCGTCTCGCAGCAACCGCCCTGGTCGATCGCGACGTCCACAATGACCGAGCCTGGGCTCATCGCATCGACCATCTTGCGCGTGACGAGTTTGGGCGCGGCCGCGCCGGGCACGAGCACGCCGCCGATCACGAGGTCGGCATCGAGCACGTGTTGCTCGATATTGTCCTGATTCGAATACACCGTGATCACGCGTGCGCCCAGCAACCGGTCCATGCGTCGCAGCGCATCGACGTTGCGGTCGATCACGACGACCTGCGCACCCGTGCCGACCGCTATCTGCGCGGCATTGCTACCCACTACGCCTGCACCGAGAATCACGATCTTCGCAGGGGGAACACCGGCCACGCCGCCGGGCAAAATGCCCTTGCCGCCATGTGCGCGTTCAAGGCAGAATGCGCCCGCCTGAATCGACATGCGACCCGCCACCTCCGACATCGGCGCGAGCAGCGGCAAGCCGCCGCCGCGCTGCGTGACGGTCTCGTAGGCGATGCAGACCGCGTTGCTGCGAACGAGATCGGCGCACTGTTCGGGGTCCGGCGCGAGATGCAGATAGGTGAACAGAATCTGCCCTTCGCGCAACAGCGCACGCTCGGGCGCCTGGGGCTCCTTGACCTTGACGATCATGTCGGCAGCGGCAAATACCGCTTCGGCACTGGGCGCAACCTGCGCGCCCGCGACGCGGTAAGCGTCGTCCGATGCGCCGATGCCGGCGCCGGCTCCTGTCTCGACGTCCACGCTGTGTCCGTGCGCGACGATCTCACGCACTGAAGACGGTGTGAGGCCGACGCGATACTCGTGGTTCTTGATCTCCTTTGGAACGCCTATGCGCATGTCGCCTCCTCAGAATGAACGCGGAATTTGCGCGTGGCGTCGATGCCATGCCCGTCCGCGAGTAGTAATTTCGACAATACTATCGACGGTAAGGCAGCAGTTGTTAATGTAATTGCGGGCAGTTTTGGTTGAAACGCCTGAAGATAGCGATGTACGCGCATCGCCTTGCATCACGGGATCAAGGGTTTATACTGAGTCTTGTCTCCTCCATGTCTCCTTTGATACGGATTCAGCCCGCCTCCGCGCGGGCTTTTTCTTTGGCTGGCCGCAAGCTCGCCGTGGAAAGCTTAGTGTGACGAAACATACGTCGCGCCATCGAATGCCGCCGGGATCGCGAAGCTTTTGCGCATACGTTTTGTCTCCGCGGCAGGTGTCAAACCAAAGAGCCGCTTGAATTCTCTCGAGAACTGGGAAGTGCTCGTGTAACCGACGGCGTGACTCGCTGTGTCCGCGGTTAGTTCCTCACGCAACATCAGCAAGCGGGCCTGATGCAGACGCGTCGACTTCACGTACTGCATTGGCGACACCTGCGTGACCGCCTTGAAGTGGCTATGGAAGCTCGGCACGCTCATACCGGCTTCTTCGGCAAGCCGTGTCACATCGAGCGACTGCGCGTAAGCGGTGTGGATCAGCCGTAGCGATCGGCCTATCCTGCCGAACTGTCCTCGCATGGCTAGCGCTTCTCGCATCGAGCCGCCTTGAGCGCCGGTGAGTACACGAAAGTACAGTTCGCGCAGGAGCCCGGGACCGAGCACGGCGGCTTCCAGCGGCTGCTGCATCGCTTCGAGCAAGCGCAACACGGACGTTTGCATGGCTTCGTCCATCGGCGTGGAGGTCATGCTTTGCGGTGTTTCGATGCGTTCCGTTACGTGTTCACGATCGATCTGCTCCGCCAGTTCGGCGGCCAGCGCGAAATCGAGGTGCAGATACAGCGCAAGCAGCGGGCGCTCCGCGGTTGCATCGGTTTCCATGCTGAACGGCACCGGTACGGACACCGCCAGGTAGTGACGCTCGTCGTACAGATAGAGTTGCTCTCCAAAGTAGCCCCGCTTGCAGCCCTGGCACACGATCACGATGCCGGGATCGTAAAGAACCGGCGTGCGCGACAACGCGCGGTTCGAACGCAGAATGCGGACGCTGGGCAGCGCGGTCAGGTTGTAGCCCTCTTCGGGAGCCAGCGCGCGCAGCAGGGAGACCATACGCTTCTGGCTTTGCGAGGAGAGTTCGGAACGGCGAGGGGAGAGGTGCTTGCTGCTCATAGTTTTGGGCAATAAAACTAGCGGATTTCGCCTTATCGGGCGTTGAACCTGAGACTAGTATGCACGTTCCTCACAACATTCGGGAGCGTGCTTCAATGACATCCAGCAAAACGTTGCTCATCACGGGCGTCAGCAGCGGCTTCGGCCGTGCGCTCGCACACGAGGCGCTGGCGGCAGGTCACAAGGTGATCGGCACCGTGAGAAGCGAGCAGGCAATGCATGAATTCGAGTCGCTATCTGCGCACGCGGCGTTCGGACGTGTACTCGACGTAACGGACTTCGACGCCATCGAGCGCGTTGTAACGGAGATCGAAGCGGGCGTGGGGCCTGTCGATGTGCTCGTGAACAACGCCGGCTATGGCCACGAAGGCATCGTGGAAGAATCGCCGATGTCGGAACTGCGTCGACAGTTCGATGTGAACGTATTCGGCGCGGTCGCCATGATGAAGGCCGTGTTGCCCTTCATGCGAGCACGTCGGCGCGGGCATATTCTGAACATCACGTCGATGGGCGGTTACATCACCATGCCGGGAATCGCGTACTACTGCGGCAGCAAGTTCGCGCTTGAAGGCATCTCCGAAGCGTTGAGCAAAGAGGTCAAGCCTTTCGGTATCGACGTGACAGCCGTGGCGCCAGGTTCGTTCCGCACGGACTGGGCTGGCCGTTCAATGTCTCGAACACCTCGCTCGATCGCGGACTACGACGATATGTTCGATCCTGTCCGCAAAGCACGCGAGGAAAAGAGCGGCAGGCAGCTAGGCGATCCGGGAAAAGCCGCGCGTGCGATGCTTGCCGCGATCGATGCGGAGCACCCACCGGTGCATCTCCTGCTGGGCAGCGATGCGCTCGGGCTGGTGCGAAACAAGCTGTCGGCGCTGGAGGATGAGATTCGCGCGTGGGAGACCGTGACGCTCTCTACGGACGGTTGAAGCGCGCTGGCTTCGGGGCGGCAGGGCACGCCTGCTGCGATTTTGAACGCCATAAAAAAAGCGGAGAGTGTCTTGCGACAGTCTCCGCTGGAGAACACCATGCTTAAGCATGGGTAACTGGCATGTGCGGGCGGCTACTGCCTGGTCTGGACCGCTCGCCCATGCCGACTTACACGTTATTGCAGCAGCTTGAGAACCTGCTGCGGCAGCGAGTTGGCCTGTGCCAGCACCGAGATACCGGCCTGTTGCAGCACTTGTGCCTTGGAGAGATTCGCGGTTTCCTGCGCGAAATTCGCGTCGGTGATCTGCGATTGCGCGCTGGCCAGGTTCGTCGAAGCGCTTTGCTGCGTCGTCACGACCGACGCGAAGCGGTTCTGGGCCGCACCCAGCGTTGCCTGCAGGTTGTTCACCGTGGACAGCGCGTTGTCGATCGATTCCATCGCGGCGCTGGCGCCGTTCGTCGTGCTGATGTCGATGTTCGAC
>NZ_QQOA01000034.1 GCF_003443895.1 Paraburkholderia phosphatilytica
ATACCAGGGCCATGCGCTTCTCCATCCCGATTCCCCAAAAATCGAGAGTAAACGACGCTTCGCCCTTTGTTTACAACCACTAACCTGCCCAAGCCCCCCAGTAAACGACTTCCTAATGCGATTGCCCTGGCATTTCACGCCAGCCGCGTCGCTACGCAAGCCACGTCACACAGCCCACACTAACGCCCAACCCCGGGTAAACGCCTGCTGAAGTCGCTCGCGGCCCGCTCGCCGGGGCCGAAACGTTACGTCTATAATCGGTCAAGTTTGATCAGATGTACGCCGTTGCCGTCCTGCTGTACCGCTCACAAAATCACGGGAGACGAGACAAGCATGAGCGAAGCACCCCACGGAGCCCCGATCAAAACACCCGGCCAGCTGATCGCTGCCATCATTGCGTCGTTTGCGATCCCGGTCGTCATCATCATTCTGCTCGCGGTCTACGCCAACAAGGCCACCCGCACCGGGGCCGGCACCGACGAACTGTCCGATGCGCAGGTCAGCGCCCGCATCGCGCCGGTCGCCCAGCTGAACCTCCGCGACGCCAATGCGCCGCGCGTCTACAAGACCGGTGAGGAAGTCTTCAAGGCTGTCTGCTCCGCCTGTCACGCCACCGGCGCCGCCGGCGCGCCCAAGTTCGGCAACGCAGGCGACTGGGCGCCGCGCATCGCGCAAGGCTTCGACACGCTCTGGCACACCGCGCTGACCGGCAAGGGCGCGATGCCCGCGCGCGGCGGCACCAGCCCCGACGACTACAGCGACTACGAAATCGGCCTCGCCGTCGCTTACATGGCGAACCACGGTGGCGCGAACTTCCAGGATCCGCCGAAGCCCGCACCAGGCGCGCAGGCATCGGGCGCAGCCGCAGCTGCCGCGCCGGGCGCATCGGAAGCGGCAGGTGGCACCAACGCGCAAGCCGCCGCGGCGATCGCCGCGCTCGCAAGCGTGCCGCAGTCGTCGTCGGCGCCGGCCGCCGGCGCAACGCAAAGCGCCGACGCTTCGCAGGCGGGCAAGGCGCTGTTCACGCAGGTGTGCTCCGCGTGTCACACGGCGGGCGTGCTCGGCGCACCGAAATACGGCAACAAGGACGACTGGGCGCCGCGTCTGAAGGATCCGATGGACGTGATCTACAACTACGCGCTGCACGGCAAGGGCGCGATGCCGCCGAAGGGTGGATCGAACGCGTCGGATGCCGATGTGAAGGCCGCGGTCGACTACATGGTGTCGGCGGTCAAGTAACACGACGCGCGTCTAGCGAGACAGCGACCGCGTAAGCGCAAAAAATCCCCGCGTCGGCTAGCAAAGGCCACGCGGGGATTTTTTTATGCCGCTCAACTAGCTAACCGAAGGCGGCAGCGCCGGCTCCGCAAAACCTTCGACGAAGCGCAACGCCGGCTCCTGCATCGCGATCGCGCCGAACCGCTCGCGCAACTCGCGCGGCGTCAGCCACGGATAGCTGAGCCCCTGCTGCAACGTCTCGACGAGCCGCGCATCCGGATCCGCGACCACGTCCATCCGCGCGATGTGGATGTGAAATGCAGTCACGCGCGGCGTCGCATCCAGCGAACCGAACGTCCAGCGATAGTGTCCGTTGCCGACCCGCAGCGTGCGCGCCGCCGGCTCGCGCATCACGACGAGCCACGGCACCGTCACGCAACCGTCATCGTCCACTCGCAGATCGTCGCAGACGTACCACGTCATGCATTGCGAGTACTGCGCGCCGAAGTCGATCACGAGCGTCTTCGCGATCGCCTCCGCGCCCACGGTGCGAGCGGGAAACGCGATGTTGGTGGTGGCGAGCGAGAAGGTCAGGATCGCGTCGGACGCGAACACATCGGCGATGCGTTCAGGACGCGTGTGGTCCTTCGCATCGATATAGCCTTCGAGCAGCGCGCGATAGTGCGTCAGCAACGTCATGGCCCTTACCCCTTCTGCAGCAACGCCTTGAGGCTCGCGAGCCGGTCCTTCGGCGTCATCGGCGCTTCTTCGGCGGTTGGCGGCGGCGCGTCGTCGAGTTCCATCTCGGGAATGAAGCGCGACGCCTCGCACACGATCGTCTCGCGCGCCCGCTTGCGCTTCTTGCACCAGTTCAGATGCAGGCTGCGCTGCGCGCGCGTGATCGCGACATACATCAGCCGACGTTCTTCCTCGATGCGCGCGTCGTCGATCGGTTCGTCGTCGGCGCCGCCGCGATGCGGCATGATGCCTTCCTCGACACCCACCAGAAACACGTGCGGATATTCGAGCCCCTTCGACGCATGCACCGTGGAAAGCCGCACCGCATCCGGGTCTTCTTCCTTGCCTTCCAGCATCGACATCAGCGCGACGGTCTGGATCAGGCCGAGCAGGTTCTTGCCGGTATCGCCGAGCCCGTCGGCATTGTCGTAACCGGTCGCTTCACCTTCGCCGTCGTCGGACACCTGCTGCTCGGGCTTCGTGCCCTTGCGCTTCAGCCACTCGAGAAACTCGAGCACGTTCTGCCACTTCGACTGCGCCTGGCGCTCGTCGAACGTGTCGTACAGATACGCCTCGTAGTGGATCGCGTCCATCATCTCGTCGAGCAACGTGGTCGCCGCATCCTTGTCCGCACGATCGGTGAGGCGCTGCATGAAGTCGCAGAACACGCGCAGCGGTTCGACCTGGCGCGCCGACAGCCGCGCTTCGATGCCGCCCATGTACACCGCCTCGAACAGCGACACTTTCGCCTGACCCGCGAACGAACCGAGCGCTTCGAGCGTGGTATTGCCGATGCCACGACGTGGCGTGGTCACCGCGCGGATGAACGCGGGATCGTCGTCCGCGTTCGCGATCAGGCGCAGATACGCGCAGATGTCCTTGATCTCGGCCTTGTCGAAAAACGATTGCCCGCCCGACAGCACGTACGGAATGCGTTCACGGCGCAGCACCTGTTCGAAGATGCGCGCCTGGAAGTTGCCGCGATAAAGGATCGCGTAGTCGCGAAACTGCGCGCGCCGTTCGAACTTGTGCGCGGACAAACGGAACACGACCGATTCGGCCTCGTGCTCTTCGTCGTTGCACGGTGTGACGGTGATCGTGTCGCCCATGCCGTGCTCGGACCACAGCTTCTTCTCGAACAGCTTCGGGTTGTTCGCGATCACGTTGTTCGCGGCGGTGAGAATGCGCACCGTCGAACGATAGTTCTGCTCAAGCTTGATCAGATGCAGCTTCGGAAAATCTTTGCCGAGCTGCGCGAGATTCTCGAGCGTCGCGCCGCGCCAGCCGTAAATCGCCTGATCGTCGTCGCCCACCGCGGTGAACGCGGCGCGCGGCCCGGCCAGCAGTTTCAGCAGCTCGTACTGGCACGCGTTGGTGTCCTGATACTCGTCGATCAGCAGATAGCGCAGCTTGTTCTGCCAGCGGTCGCGCACCTGTTCGTTCTTCTCGAAGAGTTCGGCGGGCAGGCGGATCAGGTCGTCGAAATCCACCGCCTGATACGCATGCAGCGTGGCCACGTAGTTGCGATAGACGATCGCGGCCTGATGCTCGTCTTCGTTCGATGCGGTGGCCAGCGCCTGCTCCGGCATCACGAGCCCGTTCTTCCACAGCGAGATGATCGACTGGACCTTGCGGATGAAGCCTTTATCTGTCGAACCGACCTGCTCCTGGATCATGCCGAAGCAGTCGTCGGAATCCATGATCGAGAACTGCGGCTTGAGGCCCACATGTTCCGCTTCCTGCCGGAGAATCTGCACGCCGAGCGAGTGGAACGTGCACACCGTCAGCTGGTTCACCGGCACCTTGCGGCCTTCCTTGCCGGGCGTCGTCAGCGTCTTGCCTTCCAGCAGCTTGCCCACGCGTTCGCGCATTTCCGCCGCGGCCTTGTTCGTGAACGTGACGGCCGCGATGTGACGCGGCTCGAAGCCCTTGTTCTCGATCAGGTGCGCGATCTTCTGCGTGATCACGCGCGTCTTGCCGCTGCCCGCGCCGGCGAGCACGAGACAGGGTCCGTCGAGATACCGGACGGCTTCGCTTTGCGCGGGATTCAGGCCTGCGGACATCGTGTGTGGATGGTGTGACGGTTTGACGAAGCGGGGAAGGCACCGCGTGCGGCGCCGAAGGGACCCGCGATGTTAACACGGATGCGCGCGGTCGCATGCGTGCGCCGACCGTGCCAAAATCGTGCCGTAGCGTGCTCGCCGCGACCATCGCGGCACGCTTGATTTCCGCCCTTTTTCGCAGGACTTTCCGCAGGATCACGCCATGACTACACCGCTGAAAATCGGCCTGATGGGATACGGCTTCGCCGGCGCGACGTTTCACGCGCCGGTCATCGAACACTGCGGCCGCGCGGTCGTCGCGGCCATCGCGACGAGTTCGCCCGACAAGGCGCGCGCCGACTATCCGGATGCGACGCTCGTCGCGGGCATCGATGCGTTGCTCGCGCTGGACGAGGTGGAATGCGCAGTGATCGCCACGCCGAACGACACGCACTATCCGCTCGCGAAGCAGTCGCTCGAAGCGGGCAAGCACGTCGTCGTCGACAAGCCGGTCACGCTGACGCCCGGCGAAGCGCGCACGCTCGCCGATCTCGCGAAGCAACGCTCACTGCTGTTCGCGCCATTCCACAACCGCCGCTGGGATGGCGATTTCATGACGGTGCGCGATCTGCTCGCGGCCGGCACGCTCGGCCGCGTCACGCACTTCGAATCGCACTTCGACCGCTTCCGGCCGGGCGTGCGTCAGCGCTGGCGCGAAGAGGCGTCGCGCGGCGGCGGGCTGCTGTTCGATCTCGGGCCGCATCTGATCGATCAGGCGCTCGCGCTGTTCGGCGCGCCCGCGACGGTCAGCGCGACGGTGAAGACGCATCGCGACAACGGCGGCGCGCCGGATTACGTGCACGTGCTGCTCGGCTATCCCGAGCGCGAAGTGGTGCTGCACGCCACCGCGCTCGCGGCGATCGATCCGCCGCGCTTCGCGATTCACGGCATGCGCGGCAGTTACGTGAAGCACGGCCTCGACACCCAGGAAGACCAGCTGAAGGCCGGACTGCGTCCGGGCCAGCCGGGCTATGGCGGCGGCAATCCGGCGGGCGCGCTGCGCGTGCTCGAAGGCGAAGGCGATGCCGCGCGCGAAATGGAACGCGAACTGCCGACGCGCGACGGCGCCTACGCGGACCTCTACCGCGCGGTCGCGGCGGCGATCCAGGACGGCGTGCCGTTCCCCGTCAGCCCCGACGATGCCGTCGACGTGATGACGATCATCGAACTCGCACAGAAAAGCGCGGACGAAGGCCGCCGCCTGCCGTTCGTGCTGCTGCGCTGAGAAGCGTTGAGAGAAGCGCCGGGAAGTATCGAACGCATGCTTTCGGGCCGTAATGAGGAGGAAAGCCTCGCGTGACGGCATCGAAAGGAACGGGCAGTTACAAATTATTGCCAACCCGCGGTCATCTTTTGCAACAATGCGTGCGTTTCTGCGATGTCGGACTACCGACGTGGAACAACTACGACAAGGAGAACCGCATGACCCGTTTCATTCGTGCGCTGGCATGCGGCGCGCTGGTTTCGTCGCTCGCAGCCTGCGTGGTGCAGCAGCAGCAACCGGCGCCGCCGCCCCCGCCGAATCCGCACGAAGCCGCCGTGCAGCGCTTCAATCAGGTGAACGGCCGCATCGATAACCTGAGCCGCCGCATCGACAACCGCGTGAACCAGGGCTTCTATCCGCCGCCGCAAGGTGGCGCGCTGCATCACCGTCTCGACGTGGTGCGTCAGGAAGCGCGCGACATGTCCGCGCAACATGGCGGCGGTCTGTCCGGCGACGAGCAGCGCGTGCTGAACCAGGAACTGGACAACGCGCAGCACGCGATCGACCAGTAAGCGTTTCGCAGTGCGCACGCATCGGAAGGCGTGCGCCCGCTGCCAAATACGGCAGGCTCGCACCAAGCCCGCGCAGAACGCTTCATGCGTTCTCGCGGGCTTGTTCTTTTCCTGCGCGTCTTTCGCAAAGGCATCTTTTTTTGACAGCGCGCCGCCCGCAAACGCACACGCCCTCTGCGGTTTCGGGGTTAATTTGACAAGCCCATGGCCGTCGCGTACAGTCGCCGCACGCGTCGGGAGAGCGCGCCGTTTGCCGTTTTTCAAGGCACCTGGCGCCGCCGAAGGGGCACACCCGCAAACTCTCAGGCAAAAGGACCGACCGCGTCGAAATCACCGTCCGTCGTTCGTTGCGCACTGTCTCAAAGCTCGTCGCGCACCGTCGGTCCGGTCGTTTCGCACTCTGGAGAGCGGCAGTAGCCAGCGCGTCGCAAGACGCAGGCAGGCTGCCCACCGAAGGGGCGCGCGCGGCACGCGTGGCACGGCAACCGTGACACGTCCGCGCAATCTCTCAGGTATCGAGGACAGAGGGGCCATGTATCGCATCGCTTGCCGGCATCGCGCCGCAAGCTGTCGCGCTACGTGGCCTTTTTGTTTTGCTGCGTCGATTCCCTGAAGGCCGAGGCCCCGATGACTGAACTTCAACAGACCCCGCTCAACGCCACGCACCGTTCGCTCAATGCGCGCATGGTCGACTTCGGCGGCTGGGACATGCCCGTCAACTACGGCTCGCAGATCGACGAACACCGCGCCGTGCGCACCGACGCCGGCATGTTCGACGTGTCGCACATGCGCGTCGTCGACTTCACCGGCGACCGTGCCCGCGCGTTCTTCGAGTACGCGCTCGCGAACAACGTCGGCAAGCTGCAGACCCCGGGCCGCGCGCTGTACTCGTGCATGCTGAACAGCAACGGCGGCGTGATCGACGACCTGATCGTCTATCGCTTCGCCGACGACAACTTCCGCACCGTCGTCAACGCCGGCACCGCCGAGAAAGACATCGCGTGGTTCGGCCAGCTCAATGCGGAAGGCGGCTTCGGTCTCACGATCACGCCGCGCCGCGACCTCGCGATCGTCGCCGTGCAAGGCCCGAACGCGCGCGACAAGGTCTGGCAGGTCGCGCCATCCACACGCAGCGCCACCGAACTCCTGAAGCCCTTCAACGCCGCGAAGATCGAGAACACGCCGTTCGGCGAATTGATGGTCGCGCGCACCGGCTACACCGGCGAAGACGGCTTCGAGATCGTGATTCCCGCGACGGAAGTCTGCGCGTTCTGGGACGCGCTGCAACGCCAGGGCGTGCGCCCCGCGGGTCTCGGCGCGCGCGACACGCTGCGCCTCGAAGCGGGCATGAACCTGTACGGCCAGGACATGGACGAAGACGTGTCGCCGCTCGACGCCGGCCTCGCATGGACGGTCGATCTGAACTCGCCGCGCGACTTCGTCGGCCGCGAAAAGCTCGAGGCGGATGGCATGCAGCAGGCGTTCGTCGGCCTGATCCTGCACAAGGACAACGGCAAGGCGGCGGGCGTGCTGCGCGCGCATCAGAAGGTCGTCACGCCGCAGGGCGAAGGCGAGATCACGAGCGGCACGTTCTCGCCGACGATGCAGGAATCGATCGCGTTCGCGCGGGTGCCGGTGGGCGTGAAGCCGGGCGACATCGTGCAGGTGCAGATTCGTGACAAGGCGCTTCCCGCAAGCGTGGTAAAACTGCCTTTCGTGCGCAACGGCAAGGTGCTCGCCGGCTGATCCGCCGGCTTCACTGCTGGTCCTCGCGGACCACCGCCGGAACGTAGCGGAACAATGCGGAACGCAGCGCACGACCCCAACTGCACAACCGAACCACTGGAACCAACGCACAGGAGCAACCGATGAGCATCCCGGCCGATCTGAAATACACCGAATCGCACGAGTGGGTCCGCACCGAAGCGGACGGCACGCTGACTATCGGCATCACCGACCACGCGCAGGAAGCGCTCGGCGACATCGTCTTTTTCGAAGTCCAGGCGCTCGGCAACAGCGTGTCCGCCGGCGACACGATCGCGGTGATCGAGTCCGTGAAAGCCGCTTCGGATATCTACGCGCCGGTCTCCGGCGAAGTGATCGAAGCGAACACCGCCGTCGCCGATGCGCCGGACTCCGTGAACAGCACCCCGTACGACAGCTGGCTCTTCAAGATCAAGCCGGCCGCGGGCGCGTCGCTGGACAGCCTGCTCGACGCAGCCGCCTACGAAAAGGCAATCGGCGCCTGATCTTTTACCCCACGGGTACGGCGCATGCATCACGCCAAAAGCGCAACGCGCGCCACCAGCGCGCCTGAAGCCGCGCCGTACCGCAGGAACACCACATGAAGCTCGAACACCCGGATCGCCTGATGAACCGCACGCCTCTTTCGCTCGCCGCGCTCGAAGTGCACGACGCCTTCGCCGAACGCCACATCGGCCCGGATAGCGCCGACCAGCAAGCCATGCTCGAAGCGCTCGGCTTTGCGTCGCGCGCCGCGCTGATCGACGCGGTGATCCCGCAGGCGATCCGCCGCGCGGAGGCGCTGCCGCTTGGGCCCTTCGCGCAGCCGAAGAGCGAAGCCGAAGCGCTCGCCGCGCTGCGCGAGCTCGCGGACAAGAACCAGGTGTTCCGCTCGTACATCGGGCAGGGCTACTACAACGCGCACACACCGACGGTGATCCTGCGCAACGTGCTGGAAAATCCGGCGTGGTACACCGCGTATACGCCGTACCAGCCGGAAATCTCGCAGGGCCGTCTCGAAGCGCTGCTGAACTTCCAGCAGATGATCGTCGACCTGACGGGGCTTGCGATCTCGAACGCGTCGCTGCTCGACGAAGCGACCGCCGCCGCCGAAGCGATGACGCTGCTGCAACGCGTCGGCAAGCCGAAATCGAACGTGTTCTACGTCGCCGACGACGTGCTGCCGCAAACCATCGAAGTGGTGAAGACGCGCGCAACGCCGGTCGGCATCGAGGTGAAGGTCGGCCCGGCTGCTGACGCCGCGAACGCGAATGCGTTCGGCGTGCTGCTGCAATACCCGGGCGTGAACGGCGACGTGCGCGACTACCGCGCGCTCGCAGATGCTATCCATGCTGCCGGCGGTCACGTCGTGGCGGCCGCCGATCTGCTCGCGCTGACGATGCTCACGCCGCCGGGCGAATGGGGCGCGGACGTCGCGGTCGGCAACTCGCAGCGCTTCGGCGTGCCGGTCGGCTTCGGCGGTCCGCACGCCGCGTATCTCGCGGTGCGCGACGAGTTCAAGCGGCAGATGCCCGGGCGCCTGGTCGGTGTGACGGTCGATACACAAGGCAACCCCGCGCTGCGCCTCGCGCTGCAAACGCGCGAACAGCACATCCGCCGCGAGAAAGCGACGTCGAACGTCTGCACTGCGCAGGCGCTGCTCGCGATCATGGCCAGCATGTACGCGGTCTATCACGGCCCGCGCGGCCTCAAGATGATCGCGCAGCGTGTGAACCGCATCGCCGCGCTCGTCGCGGCGGGCGCGAAGGCGCTCGGCTACACGCTCGTCAACGAATCGTTCTTCGACACGCTCACGTTCGAAACCGGTGCCCGCACCCAGGCGCTGCACGACGCCGCGCTCGCGAAGCGCATCAACCTGCGCCGCGTGAGCGACACGCGCGTCGGCCTGTCGGTCGACGAAACGACGACGCGCGCCGATCTCGCCGACCTGCTCGCGGTGTTCGCGCAGGCTGCATTCTCGAACGACGTGCCGCAGATCGACGCGCTCGACACGCAACTCGGCGCGGCGAACACGTTCCCGGCCGAACTCGAACGCACGAGCGCGTACCTCACGCATCACGTGTTCAACCGTCACCATTCGGAGACGGAAATGCTGCGCTATCTGCGCAGCCTGTCGGACAAGGACCTCGCGCTCGACCGCTCGATGATCCCGCTCGGCTCGTGCACGATGAAGCTGAACGCGACGTCGGAAATGCTGCCGGTCACGTGGCCCGAGTTCGGTCAGATTCACCCGTTCGCACCGGCCGAACAGACGGTCGGCTACCGCGAGATGATCGACCAGCTCGAGCAGATGCTCGTCGCGGCAACCGGCTACGCGGCCGTGTCGCTGCAGCCGAACGCCGGCTCGCAGGGCGAGTACGCGGGTCTGCTGATCATCCACGCGTACCATGCGTCGCGCGGCGAAGGTCATCGCAACGTGTGCCTGATTCCGGCTTCCGCGCACGGCACGAACCCGGCTTCCGCGCAGATGGCGGGCATGCAGGTCGTCGTCGTGGCGTGCGATGCGCAAGGCAACGTCGATATCGAAGACCTGAAGAAGAAGGCCGCGCAGCACGCCGACAAGCTCGCGGCGATCATGATCACGTACCCGTCCACGCACGGCGTGTTCGAGCAGAACGTGCGCGAGATCTGCGAGATCGTGCACCAGCACGGCGGCCAGGTGTACGTGGACGGCGCGAACATGAACGCGATGGTCGGCCTTACGGCGCCGGGTCAGTTCGGCGGCGATGTGTCGCACCTGAACCTGCACAAGACCTTCTGCATTCCGCACGGCGGCGGCGGACCGGGCGTGGGTCCGGTCGCGGTCGGCGCGCATCTCGCGCAGTTCCTGCCGAACCAGACGTCGTCGGGCTACAAGCGCGCCGAGCAAGGTATCGGCGCGGTGTCGTCGGCGCCTTACGGTTCCGCGTCGATCCTGCCGATCTCGTGGATGTACATCGCGATGATGGGCGCGAAGAACCTCACCGGCGCGACCGAAGCCGCGATCCTCAACGCGAACTACGTCGCGAACAAACTTGCGCCGCATTACCCGGTGCTGTACTCGGGCCCGGGCGGGCTCGTTGCGCACGAGTGCATTCTCGATCTGCGCCCGATCAAGGAAACCAGCGGCATTTCGGTCGACGACGTCGCGAAGCGCCTGATGGACTACGGTTTCCACGCGCCGACGATGAGCTTCCCGGTGCCGGGCACGCTGATGGTCGAGCCCACCGAGTCGGAGTCGAAGGAAGAGCTCGACCGCTTCGTCGAAGCGATGATCGCGATCCGCAACGAGATCCGCGCGGTCGAAGAAGGCACGAGCGACCGCGAGGACAACCCGCTGAAGCATGCGCCGCACACGGCCGCCGTAGTTGTCGGTAACGACTGGAAGCATGCGTATGCGCGCGAAACGGCAGCCTATCCGCTGCCGTCGCTCGTGACGCGCAAGTACTGGCCGCCCGTCGGCCGCGCGGACAACGTGTATGGCGACCGCAACCTGTTCTGCTCCTGCGTGCCGATCGCAGACTACGAGTAAAGGAACTGTCGTGATCCAACGTCGCGCGTCGAATATCTTCGACGCGCGGCTGCGTTCGTGCGTTGAAACAGCTAACATCACACACCGAATCAGCCCCACGAAGGAGCTTCGCATGGCGCGACAGGTGCGACCGATGGCACGGCACACGACGCAGATCCCACCATGGCGGGCCATCGGCAGGCCGCTTGCCGCACTGGCCGCGGTCTGCGGTACGCTCTGCGTGCCGGTCCGCAACGCTCACGCCGCGATGAACTTCTGCGCCGCGCCCGCGCTCCAGACCAGCGAACGCACGAACGCCGACCCGGGCGTCAAGGCGCTCGTCGCCGAGGTCCAGTCCCATCTGAACGACCCGCCGCATGCGGTCGCGAAGCTGCACACCGAAGGCACGTTGCCGCACGAAGGCATCTACGACCAGAGCGTCGAAGCCGAGAAAGACCTCGATCTGATGCGCAACGCCGCACTCGCGTGGCGCGCGACGAGCGACGAGCGCTATCTGAAGCTCGTCGACCGTCTGCTGTATGCATGGGTCACCACCTATCAGCCGAGCTTCAATCCGATCGACGAAACCCGCTTCGAAGGCCTGATTCTCGCGTACGACATGACCGCGAGCGCGCTGCCGGTGAAGACCCGCAACGCGGCGATGGCGTTCCTCACGAAGTTCGCCACCGGCTATATCGCGCAGATCGATGCGCAGAAGCGGCCGCTTACCGGGACTTTCCGCAACAACTGGCAGAGCCATCGCGTGAAGCTGATCGCGATGGCAGCGTTCACGCTCGACAACCGCAAGCTGATCGCGGATGCGCAGCGCCTGTTCGTCGAGCACGTGGGCGACAACATCGCGCCCGACGGCTCGACGATCGATTTCGCCGAGCGCGACGCGCTGCACTACGTGACCTACGACCTGCAGCCGCTCGTCACCGCCGCACTCGCCGCGCGCCGGCACAACCGCAACTGGCTTGCGGAACGCGCGCCCACCGGCGCGACGCTCGCCGACGGCCTCAACTGGCTCACCCCCTATGCGCTCGGCACGAAGACGCACGACGAGTTCGTGCAGTCGAAGGTGCCGTTCGACGAGAAGCGCCGCGAAGCCGGGTTGCCCGGCTACTCGGGACAATGGGACCCGAAGAACGCAGCCGAACTGTTTCACCTCGCCGCCCGGCTCGACGGCCGCTATACGCCGATCGCGCTCAAGCTCGCACCGACGCCGCCCGCGTGGCTCGCCGTGTGCCTGCCGTTGCCGGCGCGCTAAACGCACACATTTCCGCAGGAGCAGTTGCAATGGCAGTCAGCGTGTTCGATCTGTTCAAAATCGGTATCGGTCCGTCGAGTTCTCACACGGTCGGACCGATGCGCGCCGCATTGATGTTCGCGCAAGGGCTCGAACGCGACGGGCTGCTCGCGTCGACGGCTTCGGTGAAGGTGGATCTGTACGGCTCGCTCGGCGCGACTGGCAAGGGCCACGGCACGGACCGCGGCGTGATGCTCGGCCTGCTGGGCGACGCGCCGGACACCGTCGATCCTGACACGATCGCGGCGCGTCTCGATGCGATCCGCGCGTCCCGCTCGCTCGCGCTGCTCGGCACGCACCCGGTGCCGTTCGTGCCGAAGGATCACATCTCGTTCTATCGCCAGGCGCTGCCTGAGCATCCAAATGGCCTGAAGCTGCGCGCATTCGACGCCGCCGGCGAGACGCTGCGCGAAGCGACGTATCTGTCGGTGGGCGGCGGCTTCGTCGTCACGGCGGGCGCGCCGAACACGAAGGTGCTGTCCGCTGCGGACCAGATGCCGTATCCGTTCCGCAGCGCCGCCGAGCTGCTGCAACTGTGCGCGGACTCGGGCAAATCGATCGCGCAGCTGATGTGGGACAACGAGCGCGTGTGGCACACGGAAGAGGAGACGCGCACGGGCCTGCTGAAGATCTGGGACGTGATGCAGTCGTGCGTGGCGCGTGGCTGCGGCATCGGCAATCCGGACGCGGACGGCAATCTGCCCGGTCCGTTCCAGGTGAAGCGCCGCGCGCCGCAGCTGTATCGCGCACTCACCGGCAATCCGGAAAAGGCGTTGCAGGACCCGCTTTCGATGGTCGACTGGATCAATCTGTACGCGATCGCCGTGAACGAAGAGAACGCGGCGGGCGGCCGCGTCGTCACTGCGCCGACCAACGGCGCGGCCGGCATCATTCCCGCCGTGCTGCACTACTACTGGCGCTTCATGCCGCACGCGAACCAGCAAGGCGTGATCGACTTCCTGATGACCGCCGCCGCGATCGGCATCCTGTACAAGCTGAACGCGTCGATCTCCGGCGCGGAAGTGGGTTGCCAGGGTGAAGTGGGCGTGGCCTGTTCGATGGCCGCCGGCGCGCTCGCCGCGGTGATGGGCGGCACGCCGGGCCAGGTGGAGAACGCCGCCGAAATCGGCATGGAACACAATCTCGGCCTCACCTGCGATCCCGTCGGCGGCATGGTGCAGATTCCGTGCATCGAACGCAACGCGATGGCGTCGGTGAAGGCCGTCAACGCCGCGCGCATGGCGCTGCGCGGCGACGGCAGCCACTACGTGTCGCTCGATTCCGTCATCAAGACGATGCGCGAAACCGGCGCCGACATGAAGACCAAATACAAGGAGACGTCGCGCGGCGGCCTCGCGGTGAATATCGTCGAGTGCTGATGCCGCGCGCCGTGTCGCGCGATCCGCGGCGGCGCTGACGTTGCAATGCTGTTGCAACGTCGTGCGCCGGCCGCTCTGCGAACCGATCAAACCGACCAGTCTGGAGGCTTCCCCGTCATGTCACATGCTTCAGTTTCCGATTCCGCTACCACCACCGGCGCACAGCTGCTCGTCGATGCGCTGGTGACGCATGGCGTCGAGCGCGTGTTCTGCGTGCCAGGCGAGAGCTTTCTCGCGGTGCTCGATTCGCTGCACGACGAGACGAAGCAGATCGAAACGATCGTCTGCCGTCACGAAGCCGCCGCGGCGAACATGGCGGAGGCCACCGGCAAGCTGACCGGCAAGCCCGGCATCGCGTTCGTCACGCGCGGCCCTGGCGCCACGCATGCGTCGATCGGCGTGCACACCGCGTTTCAGGACTCGACGCCGATGATCCTCTTCATCGGCCAGTGCGCGCGCGAGCACATGGACCGCGAGGCGTTCCAGGAAATCGACTACCGCCGCATGTTCGGGCAGATGGCGAAGTGGGTCGCGCAGATCGACGATCCGAAGCGCGTGCCGGAGTATCTGAGCCACGCGTTCCACGTCGCGACGTCGGGACGGCCGGGCCCCGTGGTGCTCGCGCTGCCGGAAGACATGCTGAGCGACCCGTGCCCCGTGGTGCCGGGCGCACCGGCTTATCATCGCGTCGCGGCAGCGCCCGCGCCCGCGCAGATCGCGAAGCTGCGCGAACTGCTCGAAGCCGCGAAGAAGCCGATGGTGATCGCGGGCGGCAGCGGCTGGACGCCGCAGGCGTGCGCCGATTTCCGCAGCTTCGTCGAGACGTGGCAATTGCCGGTCGGTCTCGCGTTCCGCTTTCAGGACACGCTCGACAACGAGCATCCGAACTATGCGGGCGACGTCGGCCTCGGCATCAATCCCGCGCTCGCGCAGCGCATCAAGGACGCGGACCTGCTGCTGGTGATCGGACCGCGCCTCGGCGAATCGACGACGAACGGCTACACGCTGCTCGACATCCCGAAGACGAAGCAGACGCTCGTGCACGTGCATCAGGGCGCGGAAGAACTGGGCCGCGTGTATTCGGCGGATCTGCCGATCGTGTCGGGCATGCCCGAGCTCGCGGAACAGCTCGCGGCGCTGAAGCCTGCATCCGCATCCGCGCCCGCGTGGAGCGGCAGCGCCGAAGCAGCGCACCGTGCGTTCCTCGAATGGCGCAAGCCGCGCCCGATTCCCGGCGACGTGCAACTCGGCGAGATCATGCTTCAGCTGCGCGAGAAGCTGCCGCAGGACGCGATCCTCACCAACGGCGCGGGCAACTACGCGACGTGGCTGCATCGCCATTTCTCGTACCGGCATTTCCGCTCGCAGCTCGCGCCGACGAGCGGCGCGATGGGCTACGGCGTGCCCGCCGCGATCGCCGCGAAAGCGATGTATCGTGACCGCGCCGTGGTCGCGCTGGCCGGCGACGGCTGCTTCATGATGTCCGCGCAGGAAATCGCAACTGCAATGCAGTACGACCTGCATGTGCTCTTCATCGTCGTGAACAACAGCCAGTACGGCACGATCCGCATGCATCAGGAGCGGCACTATCCGAACCGCGTGCACGGCACCGGGCTGACGAACCCGGACTTCGCCGCGTTCGCGCGCTCGTTCGGCGCGCATGGCGAGCTCGTCGAACGCACGGAAGACTTTCTGCCGGCGCTCGAACGGGCGATCGCCGCGAAGCGCGCAGCCGTGCTCGAGGTCCGCATGCCGCAGGAAGCGAGCACGCCGGGCGCGACGCTCGAGCAGATTCGCGAGCAGGGCAGGAAGTTGCGGGGGGAATGATTTGAGGTGATGCGGCGAGGAGACGGCTCCTCGCCGCGTTTTAGCGCTGGATCCCGCTCGTCCAGTCCGCGCACAGTTTGCGGAACGAGCGGCTGTTGGCGACGGCCATGTCGAGGTCGAACGTATGCGCGAACTTCGGCTGATCGGTCGTCTCGTGATATCCGGCGCCGCCCATCCGCTCCGCCATTCGCCCTTTGGCATTGCGAACGGTCTCGCTACCTTCAAGTGCGTCCCGATCGACGTCCCAAGTGAATCCACGGCAGCCGTGAAGAGACCTGGCTGCGGCGAGAAACCACGCTTCGAATTCACGATTCGCCAGTACGACACTCACTGACCGATGCGGAATCACTTCGCGCGCGCGTCGCAGCAGTTCGTTCGCCATTTGAACCGGGCAGTCGTCGTCGGCATCTAGCAGGATCAGGATCCAGCCATCGTCCAGACACTTCTTTGACGCGAGCAGCAGAATCCGCGTGAACTCTTCGGCTTTCCGGATGAACCGATCGCGATGTACGCGAATGGGCGGATGAATCGTGGTGGAACATTCGGGTGTCAGCCAGAAGTTCAGGCGCCGCAGCAAGACGGGCAGAGCCTGTACCTCTCCATCGCCTTCAACGATAGACACAACCTGCACCATCAATCGTCTCCGCCGCCGAAGAGGTCGGTCTGGCGGCTGCGCAAGCTTTGCGCTTCCACAATCTTCGGATCCGGTTCGATCTGATTCAGGCGCAGCAGCTCGCCTGCGGAAAAGAGATGCTCTCGCATCGTTTCCCGCGACGCCTGATCCAGCGGCGTGATGTGGGTCGCGCCACCACGCGAGCCAACAGCCAGCAACGCATCCGGCGAGAGATGCATGTCGTTCAGCAGATCGGGGCTGTGACTGGTCACGATGACCTGCGTCTGCTCGGCCGCTCGCTTCAGCGCCTCCCGCAACGCGCCGGCAGCTGCGGGGTGCAACGCAGTTTCGGGTTCTTCGATGCCAATCACGGAAGGGGCATAGTCGGCGTTCTTCTGAAACAACGCGAGCAGTACGCCGAGCGCCCGAAGCGTTCCGTCGGACATGTTCTGCGCAAGGAAATGCCATGGGTACTTGACGCCCGCCATGTCCTGCCTGAACGACAACGACTCCATCGGACCGACGGACACCCGTTCAACACCGTGAACCATCGGCACCACAGCATGCAGATAGTCCTGGATCAACTGCATCGATTCGGGCGACGAGCGCTCCAGATGGCTGATGACACTCGCGACATTCTCACCCGCTGGCTTCAGGAGACGGCCATCCTGCGGCTTCTGCAGTTCCCGGATCAGCTTCGGGTTGAGGTTGTAAAAACCCATCGCCGTCAGCCCCTCGTAGACCGGCCGGAACACCTCGAGACCGGACGCGCTCACCAGCGCCAGTCGGTCACTCGTGACGACAGGGAACGTGGATTCGCTGGATTGCGTCAGCTTGCCTCGCTCGAGTTTGTAGAATGGTCCCTTGCCGACACCGGTCAACACGCACTCTTCCTTGCGGACCTCGAACGCGCCATTCGTCAGCGCGCCCACCTCGAACGCATACCAGCCCGTCTGTCCAGTACGAAGGGTGAACTCGAGACGAATGCCAAAGTGCGTCGGGTGTCCAGCCGAGCGGCGTCGGACCTCGTTGAGGCCGCCGCGTTCATTGATCGCATTGCCGAGCGATCCGGTCAACGCATCGCGCACCAGATGAAGCGCGTCGAGAAAATTGCTCTTGCCCGAGCCGTTCGGTCCGACCAGGTACGTCAAGGCGCTCAAGGAAACATCACAGGCCGCGATGCTCTTGTAATTGCGAAGAACGACTCTGCGTAGAAAAGTTGTCGATGGCATGTGGCTTGGCGTTCCGGAACACGCGTTTCAACGGGAGTTTGGCTGTCGCGGCCGTACTTGTAACGTCCCGACATGTCGCATTCTACTGGTTGCCCGAAGAGCCGTGCCGCGGTCACGTCAATGTCGCGGCCCAAAAACAAAAGCCCCGCTCTCGCGGGGCCCTCGTCGTGCATCGCAGCCGGAATTACTTCCCGCCCACGCTTTCCAGCGTCGTCCACTTGCCGTCGACGACCTTGTACAGCGTGATGCCGCCGTTCTTCAGATCGCCGCGCTGGTCGTAGGCGAGATCCTTCGTCGTCACGGCCTGCATGTTCGTCTTCGCCAGATACGGCAGGTACTTCGCCGGATCCGTCGAATTCGCCGCCTTCATCGCGTCGAACATCGCCATCGCGCCGTCGTACGCGTACGGCGAGTACGTCTGCACGTCTTCGTTGAAGCGCTTCTTGTACTTCGCGACGTAGTCCGCGCCACCCGGCATCTGGTCGAGCGGCAGGCCGGCGAGCGACGCCACCGTGCCGTTCGCCGCGTCGCCCGCGATCTGCAGGAACGTCGGCGTGTGGACCATTTCGCCGCCCATCAGCGGAGCCTTGATGCCCAGCGTCTTCATCTGCTTGACCATCGGGCCGGCTTGCGAGTCCGCGCCGCCGAAGTAGATCAGGTCCGGATTCGACGCCTTGATCTTCGTGAGGATCGACTTGAAGTCGACGGCCTTGTCGTTCGTGTACTCACGATCGATGACCTTGCCGCCCGATGCCTGCGCCGCCTTCGCGAACTGGTCCGCGAGACCCTGGCCGTAAGCCGTGCGGTCGTCGACGATCGCGATCTTCTTCACGCCCAGGTTCTTCACCGCGAACGTGCCGGCAACCGAGCCCTGCTGCGTGTCGGACGTCATCATCCGGAACGTGGTCTTGAAGCCTTGCTGCGTGTATTCCGGCGCCGTCGCCATCGCGATTTCCGGGATGCCCGCGTTCGCGTAGATGCGCGAAGCCGGGATCGTCGTGCCCGAGTTGAAGTGGCCGATCATGCCCTTGATGCCGTCGTCGACCAGCTTCTGCGCAACCGTCGTGCCGGTGCGCGGGTCAGCCTGGTCGTCGGCTGCGTCGAGCACGAAGCGAACCTGCTTGCCGCCGATCATCGGCTTCGTCGCGTTCATGTCTTCAACCGCGAGCGTGACGCCGTTCTTGAAGTCTTCGCCGTAGTGCGCCTGTGCCCCCGTCATCGGACCGGCAAAGCCGATCTTGACGTCTTCCACCTGCTGCGCCTGTGCTGTCCCCGCCAGCGACAGTGCCGCGACAACCGCCGCGCCTGCCAGCTGCTTCATCTTGTGTTGCATAGCTTCTCCTTGATACCAGGTATGGGTGGAGCAGTTTTCGGGGTCTCCGCACCGCTTCCGTTTTTTTGAATCGACCGGCGAGGTTCGCTCAACCGATCGTCATCAAATTCGCATTGCCGCCTGCTGCTGCCGTATTCACGCTCACCGACCGCTCGGTGAGCAGGCGTTCGAGCGCGTAGTCCTCGTCGTGCTCGCTGCTGCCCGCGCCACCATTGGCCAGCGCGCCAGCCGCCACGCCCTGCACCGACACGATCGGCCCCGGGCGCTTTGCGACGTCCTGCACGAGCGCCAGCAGCTCGTCGCTATCGCCTTCGAACAGCACCGCGTCGTATGCGGCTTCGGCCTGCCTGCGCACGCCCGCATGCGACTTCAGCGCCGCGGGCAGCGCGGCCACCAGCTCCTCGCCGGCCGCTCCGCTGAAGAGCGCGCGGTTGCCGGTGGCGAGCACCGCCGCAAGCTGCGCGCGCGCACCGCTCGCCGTCGACGGCACGCACAGCACCGTGCCGCGCGCGCCGAGCGTGTACGTGTTGCGCTCGCCCGTCGGACCCTGCAACACCGCCGTCGCGCCGGCCAGCACGTGCGCGAGATAACCGTCGCAGCGCGCGGCCAGTGCCGGCTCGCGCTCGGCGATCAGCCAGTCGCGCAACGCCGTCAACGCGGCCTGGGCGGACTGCGGACGCTCGCCGCCGTCGTTTGCCTGCCCGTTCGCCTGCGGCGCATCCACGATGAGCGTCTGCGCGAGCGACTTCGGCAGACCCGCCGGACGCTTCGCGAGCAACCGCTGCAGATACAACGCGCCACCCGCCTTCGGGCCCGTGCCCGAGAGCCCTTCGCCGCCGAACGGCTGCACGCCGACCACCGCGCCGATCACGTTGCGGTTCACGTAGATGTTGCCCACGTGCGCGCGGCCAATCACATGCGCAATGGTCTCATCGATCCGCGTGTGAATGCCCAGCGTCAATCCGTAGCCCGTCGTGCGGATCTGCTCGAGCAGCTTGTCCAGCGCGCTGCGGCGATAACGCACCACATGCAGCACCGGACCGAACACCTCGCGCTTCAGTTCGTCGATGCTGTCCAGCTCGATCAGCGTCGGCGGCACGAAGGTGCCCGGCGCGCAGCCTTCCGGCATCGCCAGCTGCAGCACCTTGCGACCCTTTTCACGCATCGCGGCGATATGCGCGTCGATACCGCGCTTCGCTTCGGCGTCGATCACCGGGCCGACATCCACTGACAGGCGATCCGGATTGCCCACCGCGAGTTCCTTCATCGCGCCCGACAGCATCTCGAGCGTGCGATCTGCGACGTCGTCCTGTAGACAAAGAACGCGCAGCGCCGAACACCGTTGACCGGCGGAGTCAAATGACGACTGCAGCACGTCCGCGACGACCTGCTCCGCGAGCGCCGACGAATCGACGATCATCGCGTTCTGGCCGCCGGTTTCGGCGATCAGTGGAATCGGCCGCCCGTCCGGGTCCAGACGCGCGGAGAGCGTCTTGTTGATCAGGCGCGCCACTTCCGTCGAACCGGTGAACATCACCGCGCGCACGCGTGCGTCGGCCACGAGCGCCGCGCCCACAGTTTCGCCGTTGCCCGGCAGCAGCTGCACCGCGCCCGCCGGCACGCCGGCTTCGCGCAGGATGCGCACCGCCTGCGCGGCGATCAGCGGCGTCTGTTCCGCGGGCTTCGCGAGCACCGTATTGCCGGCCGCGAGCGCGGCGGCCACCTGGCCCATGAAGATCGCGAGCGGGAAGTTCCACGGGCTGATACACACCACGGGACCGAGCGGCCGGTGCGTATCGTTCGAGAATTCGCTGCGGATCTGCGTCGAGTAATAGCGCAGGAAGTCAACGGCTTCGCGGATTTCCGCGATCGCGTTCGGCAGCGATTTGCCTGCTTCGCGCACGATCAGTCCCATCAGCGTGTGCATCTGCGCTTCGAGCAGATCCGCGGCGCGCGCGAGGCAGTCGGCGCGCGCATCGACGGGCGTCGCCTGCCAGATTGGCGCGGCGGAAACTGCATGCGACAGCGCAGCAGACACATGCTCGTGCGTCGCGTCGATCACCGTGCCAACGAGATCGCGATGATCGGCCGGGTTGCGCACGTCGTGAGCCTTGCCCTCGATCTGCTCGTGATCGTCGAGCATCGGCGCCGCGTGCCACGGATGATGCGCGCTCGCGAGCAGCGCCGACGACAGCGACGCGAGCCGGTGCTCGTTTGACAGATCGAGGCCCATCGAGTTGTTGCGCTGCGCGCCGTACAGGTTGCGCGGCAGCGGAATCTTCGGGTGCGGCGCGCCGAGCGGCATGATCTTCGATGCTTCTTCGACCGGATCGGCGACGAGCTCCTTCACCGGCACGCTTTCATCCGCGATGCGGTTCACGAACGACGTGTTCGCGCCGTTCTCGAGCAGACGGCGCACGAGGTACGCGAGCAGCGTCTCGTGCGTGCCGACCGGCGCGTACACGCGGCACGGACGGTTCAGCTTGTCGCGGCCCGTCACTTCCTCGTACAGCGGCTCGCCCATGCCGTGCAGGCACTGGAACTCGTACTGGCCGGGATAGTAGTTCTGACCCGCGAGATGATAGATCGCGGAGAGCGTGTGCGCGTTGTGCGTCGCGAACTGCGGGTACACGGCATCGGGCACGCTCAGCAGCTTCTTCGCGCACGCGAGGTACGACACGTCCGTGTAGATCTTGCGCGTGTACACCGGATAGCCTTCGAGGCCATCCACCTGCGCGCGCTTGATTTCGCTGTCCCAGTACGCGCCCTTCACGAGGCGCACCATGATGCGATGACGGCTGCGGCGCGCGAGATCGACGATGTAGTCGATCACGAAGGGGCAGCGCTTCTGATAGCCCTGCACGACGAAACCGATGCCGTTCCAGCCCTGTAGCTCCGGGTCGAAGCACAGCGCTTCGAGCAGATCGAGCGACAGTTCGAGCCGGTCCGCTTCTTCCGCGTCGATGTTGAGACCGATGTCGTAGCGGCGCGCGAGGATCGCGAGCGAGCGCACGCGCGGCAGCAGCTCGTTCATCGTACGTTCCTGCTGCGCGCGCGAGTAGCGCGGATGCAGCGCGGACAGCTTGATCGAGATGCCCGGACCTTCGTAGATGCCGCGGCCGCCCGCGGCCTTGCCGATCGCGTGGATCGCCTGTTCGTACGATGCGAGGTAGCGCTGCGCGTCGGCTTCGGTCGTCGCCGCTTCGCCGAGCATGTCGTACGAGTAGCGGAAGCCGCGCGCTTCGTACTTGCGGCTGTTCGCGAGCGCTTCCGAAATGTTCTCGCCGGTGACGAACTGCTCGCCCATCAGACGCATCGCCATGTCGACGCCCTTGCGGATCAGCGGCTCGCCGCCCCGGCCGATCAGGCGCGTCAGTGCCGACGACAGACCGGTTTCGCTGTTGGTCGTCACGAGCTTGCCGGTGATCATCAAGCCCCACGTCGCCGCGTTCACGAACAGCGACGGCGCATGGCCGACGTGCGAGCGCCAGTCGCCCTTGCTGATCTTGTCGCGGATCAGCGCATCGCGCGTCGCGCGGTCGGGAATGCGCAGCAGCGCTTCCGCGAGACACATCAGCGCAACGCCCTCCTGGCTCGACAGCGAAAACTCGTGGATCAGTCCTTCGACGCCGCCGCCCTTGCTCTTCGAGCGCAGCGTTTCGACCAGCTTCGTCGCGAGCTTTTCGACATCGGTCGCGAGCGCGGCGGGCAGGCGCGCCTGGCCGAGCAGGAACGGCAGGCATTCCGGCTCCGGACGGCGGTACGCAGCCGTGATCGCCGCGCGCAGCACCGATTGCGGCTGCACGCTCTGCGCGAAGTCGAGGAACGGGTGCGACGCGCTCTCTTCGTCGGCTTCCGTGGTCGCGCCGTCCGCCATCTCGGCAACACCGGTGTGGCCGTTCAGTTCAGGAGGCAGCTGGCCGTGCTCGATCTTTTCGAGGTAGGCGAAGATCGCCTGCTTGATCAGCCAGTGAGGGGTGCGCTCGAGGCGCGCGGCGGCGTCTTTCAGCCGGGAACGCAGCAGGTCGTCGACTTTGACGCCGAGAGTGGTACTGGCCATGTTTCCTTCTTGTGCCGGCGAAGCGCTGCCGGCCAGTGACTAAAAAGTTGGCGCATCGTACCTCTCTCAATAAAAAGGTGCAACCAGTGCGAGCCACAGGTTGCACCCTTGTGGAACTCCCGTCGCTGCTGCATTTGCGCCGGGCGGACATCTGCCGGGCGCCGCGGGTTGCGCCCAGGACTTACCCTGGTCGGAATCTTTTTTGACACCCCTCAACTGCCGCGACGTCCCGCCGATATACGGGTATGTGCTTTGCGGACGATCTGGCAGGGAGGGAAGCAAAATGGAAAACCTGATGGTGATTGGCGGCATCTGGCTGATGTGCGCGCTGTGCGCGGTCCTGTTCATCCGCGGTGCATCGGCTCAGGCGCCGGCATTGCGCCGTGTGCCCGTGATGAGCCGCCGTGCCCGACTCGCGACGCTGCGACAGGACGTTTCGCGGGATTATTGAGCGGCTTTCCGGCGGCTGGCTGAAGTGCGCTCAGCCGCGGGGGTTGAACTCGCCGCACGTATCGTCCGGCGACACGAGCCGGTCGTGCAACCGGCACAGACGGCTCGACGCGATGCTCGCGCCGAAGCCGGACCCGAACACCACCAGGCCCGCAACGCGTTGCTCCAGTTCCTGCCGTTCGTCGGCGCGATGCCGGCAGGCGGCGCAGCGAGCGCGTGTTTCGGTCGCCGCGATGCCTTTCCGCGGCCTGGCCACTACGAGCACGCGCTTTAGCACCGGATTCATTTCCCTCACGACCCCAGCCCCAGGCTACGCCAGTACGGCGCGAACACGTGCGCCGACAGCGCATAGCCGATCGCGATATTGACCACCACGCCCGCGGTGAACGCGACGAACGGCCTGAAGCCGGTCGCCGACAGTGCGCGGAAACGCGTGGTCAGCCCGATGCTGAAGAAGCAGAAGATGAACGCCCACGTGCGCAACGCCGTGATCGGCGCGACGAACTGCGGTGTCACGATCTTCCGGTAGTCCGCGAGCGTGTAGTGACTCGCGATCCACGTGACGAGCGCCGAGGCGATCACGAAGCCGATCACGAACTTCGGGAAGCGCGCCCAGATCTCGCCCGCGTCCGCCTTTCCCCTGACGCCATCCGCAGTCTCCCAGCGCGTCGTCGCGACGATCGCGAGCAGGAACGCCCAGATGCCGATCCAGATGTCGCGGCCCACCACCTTCATCAGCGTGAACGCCTGTAGCGACGCTTCAGGCGCGCCGACGATCGCGCCGCCCGCCTGTTTCGCGAAATCGCCATAGGCCTGCGCGGCCGCGATGCCCGCGGCATCCGCGAATTCCGATGTGCCGATCCAGGCGCCCGCGACGCCCGTCGGCAGGCCGAGCGAACGCGATGCGAACGGCAGCGCGAAGATCATCACGATCGCCCACAGGATCACGAGCGTGATCGCCACCGATGCCTGCTCGCGCTTCGCGCGCACGGCGCCCGCAATCGCGATGGCCGCCGACACGCCGCAGACCGCGCCGCCCACGCCGAGCACCGCTGCAAAACGCTGATCGAGACCGAGCGATTTGGCCGCGAAGAAGATCACGAAGAACGTGACGAGCGAGACGATCGTCGCCTGCCCGACCGCCACGGGGCCGGCCCAGACGAGCAGCGTGAACGGCAGCGTCGCGCCGAGCAGCACGATGCCGACCTTGATGTAGAACTCGACGCGCAGCCCGGCCTGGAACCACGCAGGCAGCGGCACGAGGTTCGAGATCAGGAGACCGAGCGCGAGCGCGACGAGCGGCGGCTCGAGGTTGTACTTCGATGCGTCGACCCATGCGCCGAGCTCGAAGATCAGCACGGACACGACGAACAGGATCGCGAACGACGGCAGGAAGTGCGCGACGCGCTGCTTCAGCGCGGCGAGGCTCACGCTGAACAGCACGGCGAACAGCACGAAGAGCGCTACGTAGTTCGGCAGATGCGCGGCCAGATCTTTCGCGGCCGCCGGCACGCTCGACCACTTCGCCGGCGCGACCGCGATCCACTTGATGCTGCTGCCCGACGCGAAAAGCGCCCACGCAATCACGATCACGAGCAGGCCGATCCAGACGGCCCACCAGTCCTCGGTGGAAAAGAGACCACCGCCGCGCAGGCCGCGTGTGGTGTCGGTCGGCGTGGCCGGCTGCGAACCGGCCGGCAAGGTGTGGTGATCGCTCATCGCGGATGCCCCCGTAGTTGAGTACGACTTGAGTGCGACTTGAGTGCGATGGCGCGGCCAACCCTGCTCAAACATCTGGAAATTGTTGTGCAGTCCGCAGGAAACGGGCGCCGTTGGGGCGCACTATAGTCAAACCCGTTCGGGAAACGAAACGACCTTTCGCTCTATCGATATGACCGCAAGGGATATGTCATGCGGACGGCTTCGCGCGGGCGAAGCTCAGATGTCGAGCGGGTCGACTTCGAGGCTCCAGCGCAGCACGCCCTTCAGCGTGCGCAGAACAGGCTGCCACGCGCGCAGCGTCGCCTGCAGCGCGGCCCGCGATGCGCTTTCCACCAGCAGTTGCGCGCGGTGCACGTGCATCACCTTGACGATCGTCATCGGCACGGCGTCGTAGGCCGTCACGCGTTCGGCGGCGGGGATCGCGGCGAGCGCGTCCTGCGCCGCTTTCAGGAATGCGAGCGCCTGCTCCAGCGTACGGCCTTCGGCGCGCAGCAACGCCTGATAGACGAACGGCGGCAGATGCGCATCGCGGCGTTCGCCGAGCGTCGAGTTCGCGAAGCCGACGTAGTCGTGCCGGCCGAGCGCGTAGTACAGCGCATGTCGCGGGTAACGCGTCTGCACCAGCACTTCGCCCGGCAGCCCGGCGCGGCCCGCGCGGCCGCTCACCTGCATCAGTTGCGCGAACAGCCGCTCGCTCGCGCGGAAGTCGTGCGAAAAGAGCGCGGTGTCGGCGTTGAGCACGCCGACCAGCGACACGCGCCGGAAGTCGTGTCCCTTCGCGATCATCTGCGTGCCGACGAGGATGTCGACCTCGCCCGCGTGCACGTCCGAAAAAAGCGCCTGCGCGCTGCCTTTGCGGCGCGTGCTGTCGGCATCGATGCGCAGCACACGCGCACCCGGCACCGCGCTCGCGAGCGCCTCTTCGACGCGCTGCGTGCCGCGCCCGAGTGGCGCGATATCGACATTGCCGCATTCCGGACACGAGCGCGGAATACGCGATTCCCAGCCGCAATGGTGGCAGCGCATCGCGCGTTCGGGCTTGTGCAGCACGACGTAGGCGCTGCAGCGTGGACAGCCCGCCACCCAGCCGCACGCATCGCACGAAAGCACCGGCGCGTAGCCGCGGCGGTTCAGGAACACGAGGCTTTGCTCGCCACGTTCGACGCGCGCTTTGAGCGCAGCGACGAGCGGACCCGACAGCCCTTCGAACGACGCGCGGCCGCGGCGCCGCTCCTCTTCAAGATCGATCAGGCGAACCGTGGGCAGCGTCGCCTCGGCAATGGCGCGGCGCGATAGCGTGAGGCGCCGGTAGCGGCCCTGATCGGCCTGCCACCAGCTTTCCAGCGACGGCGTCGCCGAGCCGAGGACGACCGGCACGCCGAGCTGCTTCGCGCGCCACACGGCCAGATCGCGCGCGGAGTAGCGCAAGCCTTCCTGCTGCTTGTACGCGGGGTCGTGCTCCTCGTCGACGACGGCGATCGCGAGCCGCGGCAACGACGCGAGCACTGCGAGTCGCGTACCGAGCACGATCCGCGCGCGGCCGGTGTGCGCGGCGAACCAGTTGCGCGCGCGCTCGCCTTCCGCGAGACCGCTGTGCAGCGTGACGATCGCATCCGGCGACAGCGCCCCGAAGCGCGCACGGAACGCGGCTTCGAACTGCGGCGTGAGATTGATCTCGGGTACGAGCACGAGCGCCTGCGCATCCGGTTGCGCGTGGAGCAGCGCGGCGAGCGCGCGCAGGTAGACCTCCGTCTTGCCGCTGCCGGTCACACCGTGCAGCAGGAACGACGCAAAGCCGCCGGCTTCGAGGATCGCCTCGATAGCTGTGTTCTGCTCGTCGGTGAGCGTGGGTAGCGAAGGCTCACTTCCGCTGGAGGCGTGGTTGGCATTGAATGGTGAGGTCGCCGCGTCCACGGTTTCGAGCGCAACCCAGCCCGACGCCTGCCAGCTTTGCAGCGTCGCGGTCGCTTTCGGATGGAGCGCGCGGGCGTCCGCCGCCGGCAGCGTGTCCGCGGCGGCGAGCGCTTCGGCGAGGCGCCGCAACGCGGCCGCCCGCGCCGGCAGTGCGGCGGGCAACGCGTCGCGGCCGGCGGGCAGCAGGCGATAATGCTCCTGTGGCGCGAACAGGCGCGCCCAGCGCGTCGCATCGCGCAGCGCCTGCGGCAACGCTGGCAACGCGACTTCGCCGAGTCCGCGCTGGTAGTAATCGGCGGCAAATGCGGTGAGTTCGAGCCATTCCGGCGACAGCGGCGGGCAGGTCGTGCAGACCACGCTCACCGGCTTCAGCCGGTCGTCCGGCACGTCACTGTGAACGGTCACTTCGCAGATCAGCCCCACCGCGTTGCGCCGGCCGAACGGCACGCTCACCAGCATGCCTGGCTGAGGCTCGGCGCCGAGCGCGTCGCGGTCGTAGCGGTAGTCAAAGAGCGTCGGGAGCGGATGATCGAGCGCGACGCGGACAAACAGGTCAGTCACGGGCGGACGAGCTGGCGTGAATGCGGACACTGATGGGGACACAGCCGCGCGGACCGGCTGACCATGAGTTGGCGCCGAAACTTAAGGTAAATCCTAGCTTCGTTCGCTAAGTTTTGAATTCGCCGGAACAATTCCGTGTCGCCCCGCCAGCCTGTGGATAACTTTGTTGAGAACTCGCCTTTGCCGGCCCGGGATCCGCGCCATCTGGACCTTATGCGGGAGACCGCACATTCCCCAGACAATCTCGCGAAGCCTTGTCTGTCAAGGCGTTCATCAGATGTGCACGCAACTTGCAAGTGTTTGGGGATGACCGGACCCTCTACCGCGCCGCAACGAGAGCAATGTGCATAAGTCAAGTCTTGACTTTCGGGGAAGCCCTTGCCGCCGGGGAAAATCCGGATACGCGACCCCAACGCGCAGAGCCCAGCGTGCTGCGTCGCAGCAGCCCGCTCAGCGCGTGGCGCCACTGCCCGACGCCGCACCGGCGCGGATTGCGCGGCTATGCCGGTGCACTTCGTCCACCAGTTCGGCCACGTGTTCGGGCGGCGTGAACTGCGAGATGCCGTGCCCGAGATTGAACACGTGCCCCGGGTGGTTGCCGAAACTGTCCAGCACCGCGCGCGCTTCGATGCGGATCGTCGACGGCGGCGCGAACAGTACGGAAGGGTCGATATTCCCCTGCAACGCGACTTTGCCGCCCACCCGCTCGCGGGCTTTCGCGAGATTCATCGTCCAGTCGAGCCCGACCGCGTCGACGCCCGAATCGGCGATCTCGTCCAGCCACAGCCCGCCACCCTTCGTGAACGTGATCACCGGCACGCGGGCACCATCGTGCTCGCGCTTCAACTGTGACACGACTTCGCGGATGTAGTGGAGCGAGAACGCCTGGTAGGCGCCATCGGCCAGTGCGCCACCCCACGTGTCGAAAATCATCACGGCCTGCGCGCCCGCTTCGATCTGAGCGTTCAGATAGGCGGCGACGGCCCGCGCGTTGATGTCGAGAATCCGGCGCATCAGGTCGGGGCGGCTATAGAGCATCGACTTGACCGTGCGGAAGTCGTCCGAGCCGCCACCCTCCACCATGTAGCACGCAAGCGTCCACGGACTGCCCGAGAAGCCGATCAGCGGCACGCGCTGGCGGCCTTGCGCATCGGTGAGCGCGCGGCGGATTTCGCGAACGGCGTCGGTCACGTAGCGCAGCGTGGCATCGATGTCCGGCACGGCGAGGCGCGCGACGTCGTCTTCCGTGCGTACCGGCCTGGCGAAGCGCGGCCCTTCCCCAGCGGCGAACTCGAGGCCGAGGCCCATCGCGTCCGGTACGGTCAGGATGTCGGAGAACAGAATGGCGGCGTCGAGCGGATAACGGTCGAGCGGCTGCAACGTGACTTCGGTCGCGTAAGCGGGATTCTTGGCGAGGCCGAGGAAGCTGCCGGCGCGGCCGCGCGTCGCGTTGTACTCGGGCAGATAGCGGCCCGCCTGACGCATCAGCCAGATCGGCGTGTAGTCGGTCGGCTGACGCAGCAGTGCGCGCAGGAAGGTGTCGTTGAGCAGGGTATGAGCCACTTGGATCCGTGCAGACAGAAAGCGGGAAGTGCGGGATGCAACCGGGAGCAAAGGGGCATTTTACCGGACGGGGGCCGCGGCGGCTGGGCTGATCGGCGGTATCGGGCGGTCTGGTTTGGCGCCGCGGCCGTCGCGCGCGTGCGGTACAGCGTCGCACACCCTCGCGAGCGCCAATGTTCAACGGCGATATGGACCGCTATCATCGGCGGCGGAAGGTTTCATGCAGCTTGCACCACCGCCCACGCCCTCGGAGACCCAATGAAAAGAATCGTACTGGCTGTGCTTTGCTCGTTCTCGCTCGCCGGCGCCGCGCACGCGCAAACCGACGCGCCGGCTCCCGCGCCCGCCTCCGCCGCGCAGTCGCGTCTCGACGAGATCCTGTCTCGCGGCACGCTGCGCGCCTGCACGACGGGCGATTACAAACCCTATTCGTACTATCGGCCGGACGGTCAGTTCGAAGGCATCGATATCGACCTCACGCAGTCGCTCGCGAAGTCGCTGGGGGTGAAGGTCGAGTTCGTGAAGACGACGTGGTCTCACCTGATGGACGACTTTGTCTCGAAGTGCGACGTGGGCGTGGGCGGCGTATCGACGACGCTCGACCGTCAGCGCCGCGCGTTCTTCACGCAACCGTACGCGGTGGACGGCAAGACGCCGATCGTGCGCTGCGCGGACGTCGACAAATATCAGACGGTCGCGCAGATCGATCAGCCGTCGGTGCACGTGATCTCCAACCCGGGCGGCACCAACGAACGCTTCGCGAAGGCGTTCTTCCCGCACGCGAATCTGACCATTTATCCGGACAACGTGACGATCTTCAAGCAGATCCTCGCGGGGAAGGCCGACGTGATGGTGACCGATGCTTCGGAGACCTTGCTGCAGCAGAAGCTGAATCCAGGCCTGTGCTCCGTGCATCCGGACAAGCCGTTCCAGTATGGCGAGAAAGCGTGGCTGCTGCCGCGCGGCGACGTCGTGTTCCAGCAGTACGTCGACCAGTGGCTGCATCTCGCGCAGGCGTCCGGCGAATATCAGACGATCTGGGACAAGTGGCTGAAGTGATGCACGGGGCAACCTCATCGCGTATTTCGCGCTGAGGTTGCCTGCACGTTGCCTGCGCGTCCCGCTTGGCCGCGCTTTCTGCGCGCGATGCGGGACGCATACGTGGTCGCGCGCTACATCTGCGGCAGCCGCGGCGCGGGCGCATTGATGCGCTGCGCGGTGCCGATGAGCCGGCCATGCTCGACCATCACGCAGCGATCCATCGCAACATCGAGCCCGGCGAGTTCCGCGCGCTTCGCCGATGCATCATCAATCACGCCCAGCTGCAGCCATAGCGACCTCGCTCCGATGCTGATCGCATCGTCGACGATTGCCGCGACTTCGTCGGAACGCCGGAACACGTCCACCATTTCGATGGCCACACCTTCCCCGGCAAGCGATGCGCTGGCGTCCTGCAGCGTCGCGTAGCAGCGCTCGCCAAGCACGCCCGCGGTATCGTTCGAATACGCGGGGTTGATCGGTACGATCCGGTAGCCGTGCGACTGCATATAGACCGATACCGAATGGCTCGGTCGATATGGTTGCCGCGATAACCCTACTACCGCGATCACTTTGTCTCGCTCCAATATGCGCTTTAGTTTCGCGCGCTCGTTCATTGATGACGATCCGTTATTTGAAAGGTGCGTGTCGTCGGGGCCGGTAAAGGCGCCCGCGTTCGAGGGACACATGGCCGCTCGTTCGTGCGATGTTATTCAATCCGACTAACCCGCGCGAAGTATGCCTGAGCAAGGACTCCAGAGGAATCCAATGGGGTCGAAAAAGACCTGAAAAACGCCCAGGTAAAATTGACGTTTTAAACTCGTCAGGATGGCAAAAAATCCCGCGGAGCCTTGTCTGGCGGGCGTTACAACCTGAAACACTTTGTTACCGCGAACCCCAGGCAATTCGCCCACAATGCCCTCAACGGTTTCAACACGGATGTGGCTGCGCGTGGTGTGAGCGGATACGACGCGTCGCCGGTCGGCTTTTGCCGAAGCCCTGCGAAGGGGCATCCTTGCTGGGGCCGTACCGGCGTCAATACGTATGTCCTTTGCCGGCTCCTCAATTGGTCTCCTCGCGCTAACCCCGTAGCGTGTGGTTTTTAGCGGGCTCCAGGCCCGCTTTTTTTTCTTCCGGTCAAACGTTTGCGGCGTTCTTCGACTCGTTCTTGACTCGTTGGACAGGCAGGCGTTGTCCTCCGACCCGCGCATACGCGGTGTCTCTCTCCCCTCTCCTGCCTGGTGAATGTGCGTCGCGGCTGCGGCGCATCGATGCATGCGTGCATGCGCTGCGCATGATCCGCGCAGCGCATCAGCGTCCCACCGGTGTCCGTTTATGCGGTCTTTTGGACGCCGAGATGCAATTCGGCGATCATCCGCTCGCGCATCACGAACTTCTGTACCTTGCCCGTGACCGTCATCGGCAGTTCGTCGACGAAGCGGATGTACTTCGGAATCTTGTAGTGCGCGATCTGCCCTTGGCAGAAGCCGCGGATGTCCTCGTCGGTGGCATGTTCGCCGGCGCGCAGCACGATCCACGCGCACACCTCCTCGCCGTATTTCGCATCGGGCACGCCGAACACTTGCACGCTCTGAATCTTCGGATGCCTGAACAAAAACTCTTCGATCTCGCGCGGATAGATGTTCTCGCCGCCGCGAATCAGCATATCTTTCAACCGTCCGACGATATTGCAGTAGCCATCGGCGTCGATCGTCGCGAGGTCGCCGGTGTGCATCCAGCCGTCGACGATGCTCTCGCGCGTTTTCGCATCGTCGCCCCAGTAGCCGCGCATCACCGAGTAGCCTTTGGTGCACAGCTCGCCCGTCTCGCCGACCGGCACGATATTGCCGAGCGCATCGATGACCTTCACTTCGAGATGCGGCTGAATGCGACCGACGGTGGTCGTGCGTTTGTCGAGCGGATCGGCCGTCGAGCTCTGGAACGAGACCGGGCTCGTTTCCGTCATGCCGTATGCGATCGTGATTTCGCTCAGGTGCATCTGCGACACGACGCGCTTCATCGTCTCGATCGGACACGGTGAGCCCGCCATGATCCCGGTGCGCAGCCGCGACAGGTCGTAGCGCGCGAAGTCCGGATGATCGAGTTCGGCGATGAACATCGTCGGCACGCCGTGCAGCGCGGTGCACTGCTCTTCGGACACAGCGGCGAGCGTCGCGCCCGGGTCGAAGGCTTCGCCGGGGAACACCATGTTCGCGCCCACCGACACACATGCGAGCACCGCCAGCACCATCCCGAAACAGTGATAGAGCGGCACTGGAATGCACAACGCGTCCTGCTCGCTGAGGCGCATCGCCATCGCGATGTAGCGCGCGTTGTTGACGACGTTGCGATGCGTGAGCGTCGCGCCTTTCGGATTGCCCGTCGTGCCGCTCGTGAACTGGATGTTGATCGGTTCGTGCGCATCGAGCGTCGCGCAGATCGCGTCGAGCTTCGGCACATCGAGCGACACGCGGCCGCGTTCGATCACATCGGAGAACGTGAGCATGCCGGGCGTTTCGGTATCGCACATGCGGATCACGATGCGCAGGTCGGGCAGCCGCGCGGCGCGCAGGTTGCCGGGCTCGGCGGTGGCCAGCTCGGGCGCCAGCTCCTGCAGCATCTGCAGATACATCGACGTCTTGAAATGCTCCGCCGAGATGATCGCCTTGCAGCCGACCTTGTTCAGCGCGTACTCGAGTTCGGCGAGCCGGTACGCCGGGTTGATGTTGACGAGGACCGCGCCGATGCGGGCCGTCGCGAACTGCGTGAGCAGCCATTCGACGCGATTCGGCGACCAGATGCCGACGCGATCGCCCTTCTCTACGCCGAGCGCGAGTAAGCCGGCGGCAAGCACGTCCACCTCGTTCGCGAACTCGCGCCACGTCCAGCGGATGCCCTGTTCGCGGAACACGACGGCAGGACGGTCGGGAAAACGTTCGGCGGTGTCGAGCAGAAAGCGCGCGATGCTCGCGTCGCTGAGCGGGATCTCCGTCGATCCGCGCACGTACGAGCGGCCGTCTTTCGGTTCGATCAAGGCACCTGCGAAATCACCTGCGACATCGGTGGTCATGGTGTGTCTCCGTCCGTCTCCGGATGAATGGAACCGCTCACCGTTCCTGTTTGTTCTCGCGGCCATGTGACGCCGATTCTGCCACCGGGGAAGCCCCGAAACATCGAGTCTTACCCGCAGCTTGCGACCGGCGAAGCAGCGCTTATTGTGCTTACCTTTCCGTAAACGTCAACTTCAGGAAAATACCAAGCCGTCGATTCGCGCCGCCGACACATCGGTGAAATGCCGCGCCTTGACGCGCGCCCTGTACTGACGAAACCGGCGGGCGAAAAAAAAAGCAGCCTCGAGGGCTGCTTTTTCCTGCTGCGCGTTCGGCGTTGAGCGAGTTCTCAGTGCTCAGTGCTGACCGCGAAGCTTGCGCAAGCGCTGGATTGCCGCGAGTTGCGCCGTCGCGTACGCGAGTTCCGCCTGGGCGGTTGCGTACTCGAGGTTCGAACCCGTGTTCTGCAGCGCTTCTTCGGCGCGCTTGCGAGCCTGCTCGGCTTTCGCTTCGTCGAGATCCTTGCCGCGGATTGCCGTGTCGGCCAGAACCGTCACCGCGCCCGGCTGGATTTCGAGAATGCCGCCCGCGACGAACACGAACTCTTCTTCGCCGCTTTCCGCTTCGATACGCACCGCACCCGGACGGATCCGCGTGATGAGCGGCGTGTGGCCCGGCAGAATGCCGAGCTCGCCCGCTTCGCCCGGGAGCGCGACGAATTTCGCCTGGCCCGAGAAGATCTGCTCTTCCGCGCTGACGACGTCTACCTTGATAGTTGCCATATTGTCGACTCCTAGTGTCGTTCGTGGACGCCAGCGCTCTACGCGCCAGCGCCCGCTCTCACACTTACTGGATCTTCTTGGCCTTCTCGAAGGCTTCGTCGATCGTGCCGACCATGTAGAACGCCTGTTCCGGCAGATGATCGCACTCACCTTCGACGATCATCTTGAAGCCGCGGATCGTTTCCTTCAGCGGCACGTACTTGCCCGGCGAACCCGTGAACACTTCAGCGACGTGGAACGGCTGCGACAGGAAACGCTGGATCTTGCGAGCGCGCGCGACCGACAGCTTGTCTTCCGGCGACAGTTCGTCCATGCCCAGAATCGCGATGATGTCGCGCAGTTCCTTGTAGCGCTGCAGCGTCTGCTGCACGCCGCGCGTGATCGTGTAGTGCTCTTCGCCGATCACGTTCGGATCGATCTGGCGCGACGTCGAGTCGAGCGGGTCCACGGCCGGGTAGATACCCAGCGACGCGATGTCACGCGACAGCACGACGGTTGCGTCCAGGTGGCCGAAGGTCGTAGCCGGCGACGGGTCGGTCAAGTCGTCCGCAGGGACGTACACGGCCTGCACCGACGTGATCGAGCCGGTCTTCGTCGACGTGATGCGCTCCTGCAGCTTGCCCATTTCTTCAGCCAGCGTCGGCTGATAGCCCACTGCCGACGGCATACGGCCGAGCAGTGCCGACACTTCGGTACCGGCCAGCGTGAAACGGTAGATGTTGTCGACGAAGAACAGCACGTCCAGACCTTCGTCACGGAAGTGCTCGGCCATCGTCAGACCGGTCAGCGCGACGCGCAGACGGTTTCCCGGCGGCTCGTTCATCTGGCCGTACACCAGCGCGACCTTGTCCAGAACGTTCGAGTCCTTCATTTCGTGATAGAAGTCGTTCCCTTCGCGGGTACGCTCACCCACACCGGCGAACACGGAGTAACCGCCGTGTTCCTTCGCGATGTTGTTGATGAGTTCCATCATGTTCACGGTCTTGCCCACGCCAGCACCGCCGAACAGACCCACCTTGCCGCCCTTCGCGAACGGGCAGATCAGGTCGATAACCTTGATGCCGGTTTCGAGCAGTTCCGTCGACGGCGACAGCTCGTCGAACTTCGGCGCCTTCTGGTGGATCGAGCGCTTCGTTTCGCTCGTGATCGGGCCGGCTTCGTCGATCGGACGACCCAGCACGTCCATGATGCGGCCGAGCGTCGGCTTGCCGACCGGCACGCTGATCGGCTGCGCCGTGTTCTTCACGATCACGCCGCGGCGCAGACCATCCGATGCGCCCAGACAGATCGTGCGGACCACGCCGTCGCCCAGCTGCTGCTGGACTTCGAGCGTCAGTTCCGAGCCTTCGAGAATGAGGGCGTCGTACACCTTCGGCATGTGTTCACGCGGGAATTCCACGTCGATCACCGCGCCGATGCACTGTACGATCTTGCCTTCGACCAAAGCAGTTGTACTCATCGCTTTTCCTTTAGATACCTGATTCTTCACTCGCGCAAGGGCGCAGTTTCGAGGCGCTCGACCACGCGGTCAGCTTGCGATTTGCGCCGGGCAGGTTGGTGCCGCCGCCCGGCCGATCGTCAAACCGCAGCGGCGCCGCCGACGATTTCCGACAGTTCCTTCGTGATCGCGGCCTGCCGGCTCTTGTTGTACACGAGCTGCAGTTCGTTGATCACCGTCTTCGCGTTGTCCGACGCGGCCTTCATCGCGACCATCCGGGCCGACTGTTCCGACGCCATGTTTTCCGCGACGGCCTGATAGACCAGCGCTTCGACATAACGCACGAGCAGTTCGTCGACGACGGTCTGCGCATCCGGCTCGTAGATGTAGTCCCACGCGCTGTTCGGCGTCGTCCGGTCCTCGTCCTTCGCCTCGAAGTCTTCCGCCGACAACGGCAGCAGCTGCTCGATCACCGCTTCCTGCTTCATCGTGTTGACGAAGCGCGTGTACGCGAGATACACCGCGGAGATCTTGCCTTCCGAGTACTGGTCGAGCTGAACCTTCACCGCACCGATCAGCTTTTCGAGGTGCGGCGTGTCGCCCAGATGCGTGACCTGCGACACCACCTTCGCGTGCAGACGGTTCAGAAAACCAAGACCCTTGCCGCCGATGGCCGTGGCTTCGATCGTCTTGCCCTGGCCTTCGAGCTCCTTGAACTTCTGGAGCGACGCGCGCATCACGTTCGTGTTCATGCCGCCGCACAGGCCCTTGTCCGTCGTGACGAGGATCAGGCCGGCCGTCTTCGCGCCTTCGTTCTCCGCCATGAACGGATGGCGATACTCGGGGTTGGCACGGCTCATGTGCGCAGCGATGTCGCGGACCTTGTCGGCATACGGACGGGCAGCGCGCATGCGCTCCTGGGCGCGGCGCATCTTCGATGCCGCGACCATTTCCATCGCTTTCGTGATCTTGCGCGTGTTTTGCACGCTCTTGATCTTGCCGCGAATTTCCTTCATTCCAGCCATTGCTTGCTCCTTGTAGGCCTCAGTTAGCGCTTTGGCGCTTACTCAGGCCCCCTGCACAGCGGATCGAAGCAGCGCGCGCGTACCGGGTGAATCAATCGATACGGCGGCCGCGCTGCTTCAAGCTCCGGTTGTGACTTCGCGGATGATCAATAGGCGCCCGACTTCTTGAAGTCCTTGAGAGCGGCATGCAGCGCGCCTTCGTCGTCCTTCGACAAGTCCTTGGTGTCTTCGATGCGCTTCACGAGGTCAGCGTGGCTCGACTTCAGGTATTCGCGCAGGCCCTTTTCGAACGCCAGCACCTGCGACACTTCCAGATCGTCGAGGTAGCCGTTGTTCGCCGCGAACAGCGACACGGACAGTTCCCACACCTGCAGCGGCTGGTATTGCGGCTGCTTCAGCAGTTCCGTCACGCGGCGGCCGCGCTCGAGCTGCTTGCGGGTCGCTTCGTCGAGGTCCGACGCGAACTGCGCGAACGCTGCGAGCTCACGATACTGCGCGAGGTCGGTACGGATACCGCCCGACAGCTTCTTCACAACCTTCGTCTGAGCCGCACCACCAACGCGCGACACCGACACACCAGCGTTGATTGCCGGGCGGATACCTGCGTTGAAGAGGTCGGTTTCCAGGAAGATCTGGCCGTCGGTAATCGAGATCACGTTCGTCGGAACGAAGGCCGTGACGTCGCCTGCCTGCGTTTCGATGACCGGCAGTGCCGTCAGCGAACCGCTCTTGCCCTTCACCTCACCGTTCGTGAATTTCTCGACGTACTCTTCCGACACGCGGGCAGCACGCTCGAGCAGACGCGAGTGCAGATAGAACACGTCGCCCGGGTACGCTTCACGGCCCGGCGGGCGGCGCAGCAGCAGCGAGATCTGGCGATACGCCCATGCCTGCTTCGTCAGGTCGTCATAGACGATCAGCGCATCCTGGCCGCGGTCGCGGAAGTATTCGCCCATCGTGCAGCCGGCGTACGGCGCGAGGTACTGCATCGCGGCCGATTCCGACGCCGATGCCGCCACGACGATCGTGTAGGCCATCGCGCCGGTTTCTTCGAGCTTGCGGACCACGTTCATGATCGACGAAGCCTTCTGGCCGATCGCGACGTAGATACAGATCAGGTCCTTGCCCTTCTGGTTGATGATCGCGTCGACGGCCACCGCGGTCTTGCCGCACTGACGGTCGCCGATGATCAGCTCGCGCTGGCCACGGCCGATCGGCACCATCGAGTCGATCGACTTCAGACCCGTCTGCACCGGCTGCGACACCGACTTACGCCAGATCACGCCCGGAGCGATCTTTTCGATCGCGTCGGTCATCTTCGCGTTGATCGGGCCTTTGCCGTCGATCGGGTTGCCGAGTGCATCGACCACGCGGCCGACCAGTTCCGGACCCACCGGCACTTCGAGAATGCGGCCCGTCGTCTTGACGATGTCACCTTCCGAAATGTGTTCGTACTCACCTAGAATCACCGCGCCGACCGAGTCGCGCTCGAGGTTCAGCGCGAGGCCGAAGGTGTTGCCCGGGAATTCGAGCATTTCGCCTTGCATCACGTCCGACAGGCCGTGGATACGCACGATACCGTCGGTCACGGAAATCACAGTGCCCTGGTTGCGAACGTCTGCGCTCGCTTCAAGGCCCTGGATCCGGCTCTTGATCAGCTCGCTGATCTCAGAGGGATTGAGTTGCATTATTCGCTCCTGATAGTCAATTCTGTTGCGTGCCAGCCGCTATGCGTGTCAGGCGGTGAGCGCCGTCTGCATGCTGGCGAGCCGCGCGCGGACCGAGGTATCGAGCACTTCGTCGCCCACCGTGACGCGCACGCCGCCGATCAGCGACGAGTCGACTTCGACGGTCGGCTTCAGCTTGCGCTTGAAGCGGCGTTCGAGGCTCGCGATGAGGTCGTTCAACTGCTGGCCTTCGAGCGGGAATGCGCTGACTACCAGCGCATCGGCCGCGCCTTCGCGGGCGTTCTTCAGCTCTTCGAATTGCGTGGCGATTTCCGGCAGAAGCGGCAGACGATGATTGTCGACCAGCATCTGGACCAGGTTCTTCGCCTGCGCATCGTCCTTGAGCGGCGACTTGACCGCGGCGAGCAGCAGATCGCTGATCTGCGCGCGGCTCACTTTCGGGCTCGTGGCGATCGACAGCACTTCGGGCAGACGCGCAACCTCGGCCAGTTCCTGCACGAACGTGGACCAGGCGGCGATGTCACCAGCTTCGGCTACGCCAAACAGCGCTTCTGCGTACGGACGGGCGATGGTTGCAAGTTCGGCCATGATCAGAGCTCGGCTTTGAGTTGATTCAGCAGATCGGCATGCACCGACTGGTCGACTTCGCGCTTCAGGATCTGTTCGGCGCCCTTCACAGCGAGAGCAGCGACTTCGTTACGCAGCGCTTCGCGCGCCTTCACGACCTGCTGATCCGCATCCGCCTTCGCCTGCGCGACGATGCGCGCTGCTTCGGCCTGCGCCTGCGCCTTGATTTCGTCGGCGACCAGCACGGCACGCTTCTCGGCGTCGGCAATACGCGCCTGACCGTCGTTGCGAGCCTGCGTCAGTTCCTGATCGACCCGCTTGTGAGCGGCTTCGAGTTCCGCCTTGCCCTTTTCGGCTGCGGACAGACCTTCCGCGATCTTCTTCGAGCGCTCGTCGAGGGCGTTGACCAACGGCGGCCACACGAACTTCATCGTGAACCACGCGAGGATCAGGAACACGACCATTTGCGCAAACAGGGTTGCGTTGAGATTCACGGTGTTTCCTTAAACGTTGCTTTATCGGAACCTGAAACGGCAAGGCGCTCATCGACGTACGTCCGATCAGCGCCTGGCACCCGTTCCACCCTGCACCTATCTGTTATAGATCAGGTGCAAACTTCCGAGGAACCTCAGCCTGCGAGCTTCGACAGCAGCGGGTTCGCGAACGCAAACAGCATTGCCACACCGACGCCGATCAGGAACGCCGCGTCGATCAGACCAGCCAGCAGGAACATCTTGGTTTGCAGCGGGTTCATCAGTTCCGGCTGGCGCGCGCACGCTTCGATGTACTTGCCACCCATCAGGCCGATACCGATACAGGCGCCGATAGCACCCAGGCCGATGATGATGCCGATACCGATGGCGGTCAGACCCTGGATGTTGGCGATGAAAGCTTGCATGATCACTCCTTTGTGAAAAGACTTTGGAACTGGGATTTATAAAAATGTAAAACCGGATACTTCAAAGCGTTGCGTGACCCGCGCGGTTAGTGCGAGTCGTGTGCCTGGCCGATGTACACCAGCGTCAGCATCATGAAAATGAACGCCTGCAGCAGGACGATCAGGATGTGGAAGATCGCCCAGACCGTACCAGCGATGATGTGGCCGATGAAGCCCAGCACCGTCGTGTCCGCGCCGAAGGTCCACAGACTGCCCAGCAGGGCGATCAGCAGGAACAGCAGCTCACCCGCGTACATGTTGCCGAACAGCCGCAGTGCGAGCGAAACCGTCTTCGCGACGAACTCGATGATGTTGAGTGCGAGATTAGGGATCCACAGCAGCGGGTGCGAGCCGAACGGAGCCGACAGCAGCTCGTGCACGAAGCCGCCGGGGCCCTTGATCTTGAGGTTGTAGTAGATCATCAGCACGAACACGCCGAGCGCGATGCCGAACGTGCCGTTCAGATCCGCCGTCGGGACGATGCGATGGTGCGAGATGATGCCCGACAGACCGAGCCAGCCGATCACGCGGCCCGGCAGGTCGACGGGGATGAAGTCGAGCGAGTTCATCAGCGCAACCCACACGAACACGAACAGCGCGAGCGGCGCGATGAACGTACGGTTGCCGTGGATGATGGACTTCGACTGGTCTTCGACCATTTCGACGAGCATCTCGATCGCGCACTGGAAGCGGCCGGGAACGCCCGGCGTTGCCTTGCGGGCTGCGAGTCGCAGAATCAGGAGCGTGACCAGGCCGCACAGGATCGACCAGAACAGCGTGTCCAGATTCCAGACGTGAAAGTCGATGATCGACGTCTGGTGCGCGGTGGAGAAGTTCTGCAAGTGGTGCGCAATGTACTCTGAGGGATCCAGAGGGCGCGTTCCTTCGCTAGCTGCCATATCGTTAATGCCACCCAAATTGTCGAAAATCGTATCGGGCCGTTCCCGGCTTCGCGGGACCGTGCCTGCGCGGTTCCGCTCGGAACCACGCGCCTTTGTTCTTGCCGGCGCCGCCGCGCCGGATATCTCCTAACGTCTCCTACCGCCTTCTACCGTTCACCGCCAGGCCAGTGCAATCCAGTACGTCTTCAGTGCGACGAGGTATGTCACGAGCAGCGGAACCCAGCACACATCGTGATACCAGAATGCGATGGCAATAAACATCGCAATCGTGGCGCCCATCTTGAACGCCTCACCGATCATCCAGCTCATCACGGTTTCGGCGCCCGTCAACTTCCTCAGACGTGCCGCGAACAACGCACCGGGCACCCAGCAGATCGCTCCTCCTAACAACGCCGACAGCGCAGCAGCGCCCGGCGGCTTGTAAAACAGCCACCACAACAGCGAAGCAACCAGGGACAAAACCATTTGCGCGACCACCACCCGAAAAGGTGTGACGCGCGATGGACGACTCACGTTTGGACCGAAGAGCTTTTCGGCTTCAGCCCGCGTGAGCGGAACGATATTGTTATCCTGCAGCCCGGCATCCCAGTCGTCATGCGCGACGTCGTCGCGCTGACCGGCAAAAGCCTCGGAATCAGTGCGTGCTGCGCGGTGATTGTCTTGCCGATTGTCCGGCGTCTGACTCGCCATCGCGTGTTCCGCAAAGTCCTGTTCCAGCCCGCGAGCTTACGCACCGCTTACGGGTTTGCCTAGCTAATAAATCCGGGCGATTGTAAGCGATAGTTGCAGGCGATTCAAGACTTTACGGGTGTCGATCGCCTGGGTGAAACGGCGCTTTATATGCTGGAAAAAGCGTGCTAGTGCACGCTATTCGGGCAATTGTAAGAGGGTCGCGGCACTCGCAGGGTGCACGGCGAAATGCACGCTTATGCGGACGGGTTCAGAGCGTTCCGGACGCCTGCCGAGCCCGCCTGGCCCGTCTCAAAAATGCAACAGCAGCCAGCCGCCAACCGCGCCCGCAACGAGCCAGAACGGGATCGAAAAGAGGTGGAATGGCAGCCACATGCCCCGCTCTTTCGCGAGGCGCACGGCGATCAGATTCGCGAGCGAGCCGATCGCAATGCCGAAGCCACCGACGCTCACGCCAAACGCCAACGCGCGCCAGTCGTGCGAGAACTGCGCGAGCATGATCGCGGCGGGCACGTTGCTGATCGCCTGCGACAGGATCGCGCCCGCTGCGTACGCGGACAACGGCGTGGAGAGGCCGATGTGCCCGATCGTGTCGTGCACCCACGGCAGCGCGGCCACACTGCGCAGCACGATGAACATGAACACGAAGATCAGCAGCAGCAGCCAGTCGATCTTCATCACGACCCGGCGTCGCCAGATCAGAAAACCGGCGATGAGCGCCGCGAGCCCGATGCCTGGCCGGTGCGCATCCGCGAGCGTCACGAACGATGCGAACAGCAGGACCGTTACGCCAAACATCGGCCATTCGACGGCATGCGGCTCCGTATCGCCCGACAGGTCAAGCGGATCGCCGCGAAAGCTCACCTGGCACAGCGCGAACAGCATGACCATCAGCGCGGCGCACAGCGGCGCCAGCGCAACGACGAAAGCGCCGAACGATACGCCGCTCGTCGCCCACAGAAACAGATTCTGAGGATTCCCGAGCGGCGTGAGGATCGAGCCAGCATTCACCGCGATCGCGACGAAGATGACGAGCCGCTTGAGCGGCAACGGCGTCAGCTGGTGCAGCGACAGCATCAAGGGCACGACGACGAACAGCGCGACGTCGTTGGTCAACAGCGTCGACAGTGCGGCCGCGAGCGCGACCAGCAGATAGGCAAGCGCACGCACAGAATGAATCCGGTGCACGACGCGATGCGCCATCCACATCAGGAATCCTGACGATTCGACGGCTTTCGTCAAGATCAGGAGTCCTGCGAGTGTCATCACCGTTTGCCAGTCGACGAGCGACGGCAGCGAACGCCAGGGCTTCGGATGAAAGATCTGCAGCGCGATCAGCGCCACGACGAGAACGGACAGCACCGGCTCCTTCGCCGCCAGCGCTGCGATAGAACGAATGGCGCGCGGCGCGCCGCTACCGGACGATGGCCGGGTGCTGGACGTCATGCGGCCGCGCTCAGACCGTCGTGGCGTTGCCGCGCAGCCGCGCCAGGATGCCTTCGAGTGCATCGAGGTCGCCGAAGTCGACCACGAGTTGCCCACGTCCACGCCGGCCAAGCTTGATCTTGACCGTCGAGGCCAGCAGGTCTGACAACTCTTCCTCGAGACGGCGCGTGTCGCGGCCGCCGTCCTGGTTCGCACGTGCCTTGGTCGCCGGCGTGGCCTTCGTCGTGGCGTTGACGAGCTTCTCGGTCTCGCGCACCGACATCCGCTTGTTGACCACCTGGTTCGCGAGCGTGATCTGCGTCGCGGCGTCGACCGCCAGCAGCGCACGCGCATGGCCCATGTCGAGGTCGCCGGCCAGCAGCATCGTCTGCACCGGCGCGGCGAGATTCAGCAGGCGCAGCAGGTTCGACACCGCGCTACGCGAGCGTCCAACCGACTCCGCCGCCTGCTCGTGCGTGAAGTTGAATTCGTCGAGCAGGCGCTGGATGCCCTGCGCCTCTTCCAACGGATTCAGGTCCTCGCGCTGGATGTTCTCGATCAGCGCCATCGCCGCCGCGGCCTGGTCCGGGACGTCCTTCACCAGCACCGGCACTTCGTCGAGACCCGCCATGCGCGCCGCGCGGAAGCGCCGTTCGCCGGCGATGATCTCGTAGCGATCCTCGCCGATCGGGCGCACGAGGATCGGCTGCATCACGCCCTGCGCGCGGATGCTCGCGGCCAGTTCCTGCAGCCCGCCCTCGTCCATCCGCGTGCGCGGCTGGTACTTGCCGGCCTGCATCCTGTCGAGCGGAAGCACGTTGGGCGCGCCGGCAATCTTCACCGCTTCGGCGATGTCCGGGCTGCCGCCCAGCAATGCCTCGAGACCACGGCCCAAACCCTTCTTTCTAGCGACTGCGTTCATCGTGCTTCCTCAGACAACCTGGTTAAGAGCACGCGTCACAGCGCGCGCACCCGCTCAATCATTTCCGCGCCGAACTGCACGTACGCCTGCGCGCCGCGCGACGCACGATCGAATACCACGCCCGGCAAGCCGTAGCTCGGCGCCTCGGCGAGCCGCACATTGCGTGGAATCACGACGTCGAACACCTTGTCGCCAAAGTGCTCCTTGAGCTGATCGGACACCTGCTGCTGCAGCGTGATCCGCGGATCGAACATCACGCGCAGCAGACCGATCACCTTCAGCTCGCGGTTCAGGTTCGCGTGAACCTGCTTGATCGTGTTGACGAGGTCCGACAGGCCTTCGAGCGCGAAGTACTCGCATTGCATCGGGATCACGACGCCATGCGCCGCGCACAGCCCGTTCAGCGTCAGCAGCGACAGCGCCGGCGGACAATCGATCAGCACGAAATCGTAGTCGTCGCTGACGTGCGCGAGCGCCGCCTTCAGCTGCTTCTCGCGATTCTGCACACTGACCAGCTCGACTTCCGCGCCCGCCAGCTCGCGATTCGCCGGCAATACGTCATACAAAACGGCCTCGGGCTTGACGCGCGCGTCCGCCACCGACACCCCATCGACCAGCACTTCGTAGATGGTGTTTTCGACGGCTGCCTTGTCGATGCCGCTGCCCATCGTCGCGTTGCCCTGTGGATCGAGATCGATGAGCAGTACCCGCTGTCCCTGCGATGCGAGGCTCGCCGCGAGATTCACCGCGGTGGTCGTCTTGCCGACGCCCCCCTTCTGGTTCGCAACGCAGAAGATTTTTGCCATCGTTGGTGTGTCCCTTTGTGCTGCTGGATGGTGTTGTTCGGTTCGGAAGTGGCGACTCAAATCGCTGGCTTCGCGTCGTTGACTGCCACTTCGACGAGATGGCGCTCCGCGTCGAGCATCGGCACCTCCAGACGAATCACGCGCACGGCTTTCGCGCCAGCCGGGAGCCGCTCGATTTCGCCGTCCGGGCGCACGCCCTTCATCGCCCAGATCGCGCCGCCGTCTGCCACGAGGTGACGCGCCAGTGTAACGAAATCGGCCATCTCCGCGAAAGCGCGGGAAACGATAACGTCGAATTTCTCCGGCACTTCGACGCCCGGCTGCAGCGTCTCGACACGCCCCGTCACCACGTGCAGATTCGTCAGCCCAAGCTCAGCCTTCACCTGCGACTGAAACGCGGTCTTCTTGTGGACGATGTCGTTCGTCGTCACCGACCAGTCAGGCAGCGCGATCGCCATCACGATGCCCGGCAGCCCGCCGCCCGAGCCGACGTCGAGCGCGGACGATGCGCCTCGGCCGGCGAGATGTGGCACGATGGCCAGTGAATCGAGGATGTGCTGGATCAGCATCTGGCGAGGATCGCGGATCGCGGTCAGGTTGTAGACCGCGTTCCACTTGGCCAGCAGCGCGACATAGTCGAGTAGTTTGCCCTGTTGCGCGTCGTCGAGCGCGACGCCCAGTGCCCGCACGCCATCCGCGAGCGATGAGGCGAGCGTCGCCCGCGTGTCGGCGTCTACGGACGAGCTCCGTTGGCGCCCCGTCATTGCGCCGCCGACGCGGAGCCGCTGCCGGCATCACCCGCCGGCGGAACGGCGCGCCGGCCAAGGCCGCGCTTCAGGTGAACCATCAGCAGCGAGATCGCCGCGGGTGTGATACCCGAAATACGCGATGCCTGACCGATCGTCTCCGGGCGGAACTGCGTCAGCTTCTGACGCGCCTCGAACGACAGGCCGCGCACTTCCGCGTAGTCCAGCCCCTCAGGAATCCGCGTGTTTTCGTGCGCTTCGTTGCGCTCGATTTCATCCGCCTGGCGATCGATATAGCCCTGATACTTGATGCCGATCTCGACCTGTTCCTTGATCTGGGCGAGTAGCACTTCATCATCAGCGAGCGATTCCGAAGGACGGCAAGCGCCCTCTCGCAGACCACAGACGCCGTCGTACGACACGCCTGGACGACGCAGCAGATCCGCGAGGTTGTACTCGCGGTCGATCGACTTGCCGAGCAACCCGGTCGCCTCTTCAGCAGACAGCGTCTTCGGGTTCACCCACGTCGTGCGGAGGCGCTCTGTTTCACGTGAAACGGCGTCGCGCTTGTGGCTGAATTCCTTCCAGCGGAAGTCATCCACGACGCCCAGCTCCCGGCCGATCTCGGTCAGGCGCATATCGGCGTTGTCTTCGCGCAGACTCAGCCGGTATTCCGCGCGGCTCGTGAACATCCGGTACGGCTCGGACACGCCACGCGTCACCAGATCGTCGACCAGTACGCCCAGGTAAGCCTGATCGCGGCGCGGGCACCACGCGTCCTTGTCCTGCACGTGCAGGCCGGCGTTGATACCGGCCAGCAGGCCCTGCGCCGCGGCTTCTTCGTAGCCCGTCGTACCGTTGATCTGGCCCGCGAAGAACAGCCCGCTGATCACCTTCGTTTCCAGCGACGCCTTCAGCCCGCGCGGATCGAAGTAGTCGTACTCGATCGCGTAACCAGGCCGCAGGATATGCGCATGCTCGAGCCCGCGCATCGACCGCACGAGGTCTAACTGGACATCGAATGGCAGGCTCGTCGAGATTCCGTTCGGATAGAACTCGTTCGTCGTCAGGCCTTCCGGCTCCAGGAAAATCTGGTGCGATTCCTTCGACGCGAACCGATGGATCTTGTCCTCGATCGACGGGCAATAGCGCGGCCCGACGCCCTCGATCACGCCGGTGTACATCGGCGACCGATCCAGGCCGCTGCGGATGATGTCGTGCGTCTGCGTGTTGGTGTGCGTGACCCAGCAAGGCATTTGTCGCGGATGCTGTTCCACGCGCCCGAGGAACGAGAACACTGGAATCGGATCGAGATCGCCCGGCTGCTCCTCGAGCTTCGAAAAGTCGATCGTGCGACCGTCGATGCGCGGCGGCGTGCCGGTTTTCAGGCGCCCTTGCGGCAGCTTCAGTTCCTTCAGACGCGACGACAGCGACACCGCAGCCGGATCGCCCGCGCGACCGCCGGTGTAGTTGTTCAGCCCGACGTGAATCTTGCCATCGAGGAACGTCCCCGCCGTCAGCACAACGGCGCGCGCGCGGAAGCGGATGCCGACCTGCGCCACCGCGCCAACCACGCGATCGCCCTCCACCATCAGATCGTCGACCGCCTGCTGGAACAGCCACAGGTTCGGCTGATTCTCCAGACGGCTGCGGATCGCCTGCTTATACAGCAGACGATCCGCCTGCGCGCGCGTCGCGCGCACGGCCGGACCTTTCGACGAATTCAGGATGCGGAACTGGATACCGGCCTCATCGGTGGCAGCAGCCATCGCGCCGCCCAATGCGTCGACCTCCTTGACCAGGTGCCCTTTGCCGATGCCGCCAATCGACGGGTTGCAGCTCATCTGCCCCAACGTCTCGATGTTGTGGGTAAGCAAAAGCGTCTTCACGCCCATACGGGCGGAAGCGAGGGCGGCTTCGGTGCCGGCGTGTCCGCCGCCAACGACGATGACGTCGAATTCAGTTGGGAAAAGCATTGCGGATCCCGCGCAACTATCGCGCGGACCTTTTTGAAGTAGTGGATTGCCGAAATTATAGCGGGTTCGCTTTCGGCCCGATTTACGTCCGAATGGCCAACAACAAAAAAGCGGCGTGTTTCACGTGAAACACGCCGCTCTGCCCTGCCTTTACACGAGGACTCGCCTCAGGCGACTTTCTTGGTCAGCCCCAGGTACGTTTCGATCACACGAGGATTCTGCGCCAATTCATTCGCTGCACCTTCCAGCGCCAGCTCGCCCGTTTCCAGCACGTAGCCGTAGTCCGAGATCTGCAGCGCCGCCCGCGCATTCTGTTCGATCAGCAGCGTCGCCACACCCGTCTGCCGCAGCGCGCTGATGATGTGGAAGATCTCTTTCACGATCAGCGGCGCCAATCCGAGGCTCGGCTCGTCCAGCATCAACAGATCGGGCTTGCCCATCAACGCGCGCCCCACCGCCAGCATCTGGCGCTCGCCACCCGACAGCGTTCCCGCCGCCTGCTTGCGCCGCTCCTTGAGCCGTGGGAACAGCTCGAACACCGGGTCCAGCTGATCGAGGAAGTTGCGCTCGCCTGCCCGCTTCCGGCGGTAAGCGCCCAGCACCAGGTTGTCCTCTACCGTCATCGTCGCGAACAGCTCCCGCTTCTCGGGCACGAGACACATTCCCCGCGCAACCCGCTTTTCCACCGCGATGCCGCTCACGTCTTCGCCGCGATACAGGACCGTGCCTGCCGCATGCCCCGTCACCGGAAGCGAGCCCATCACGGCATTGAGCAGCGTCGACTTGCCGGCACCATTCGGGCCGATCACCGACACGATCTGCCCGGGCGCCACCTTGATCGCCGCCCCGTGCAGTGCTTCGACCTTCCCGTAACGCACCGAGAGCCCGCGCACTTCGAGAATCGGCACGCCGTCCACGTCCACCTTTGCCTCCGTCGTCGCGACCATCATTCCACCCCGCCCAGATACGCTTCGAGCACGGCCGGATCGTTCTGCACTTCCTGCGGCAAGCCTTCGGCAATCCGCGTACCGAACTCCATCACGACCAGCCGATCCGTCAGGTTCATCACGAAGTCCATATCGTGTTCGACGAGCAGCACGCTCATCCCTTCTTCCTTCAACCTGCGCAAGAGCGTTGCCAGTTGCTGCTTCTCCTGATAGCGCAGCCCGGCGGCCGGCTCGTCGAGCAGCAGTAGCGTCGGGTCGCAGCACAGCGCCCGCGCGATTTCGAGAATCCGTTGCTGCCCGAGCGCGAGACTGCCCGCCTCGTCGTACATATGCTGCTCGAGCCCGACGCGGCGAATCTGCCGCGCCGCCTCGGCCATCAGCCGGCCCTCTTCGGCCGCGTTCAGCTTCGCGACGCTGCGCCAGACGCCGGCATGACCGCGCAGATGCGCGCCAATTGCGACGTTCTCGAGCACCGTCATCCCCGGCAACAGCTTCACGTGCTGGAACGTCCGGCCGATGCCGCGTTTGACGATTTCACGTGAATTGAGCGCATCGATGCGCTCGCCGCGGAACGTGACCGTGCCGCTGGTTGCCTGCAGCACACCCGTGACGAGATTGAAGGTCGTCGACTTGCCGGCACCGTTCGGCCCGATCAGTCCGATGATCTGCCCTGCCTTCACCTCGAAGCTGACGTCGTTCACGGCGACCAGACCGCCGAACTGCTTGCGCGCCTTGTCGACCACGAGCAGCGTCTCGCCCGCCGTCGGTTTGCTGCGTTGCGGCAATGGCTCGGCGTTGTCCGGCACATGCGCGCGCGGACCGCGCGGGAACAGGCGCGCCACGAACGGCCACACGCCCTGCCGCGCGTACTGCAGCAGCAGCACCATCACGATGCCGAACACGATCACCTCGAAGTTGCCGTTCTCGCCCAGCAGCTTCGGCAGCAGCGTCTGCAGGTAGTCCTGCAGCAGCGTGAGGATCGCAGCGCCGACCACCGCTCCCCACACATGCGATACGCCGCCCACCACCGCCATGAACAGGTACTCGATGCCGTGGTTCAGCCCGAACGGCGTCGGATTCACCGCCCGCTGCAGATGCGCGTACAGGAAGCCCGACACCGCCGCCAGCACGGCCGCATAGACGAAGATCACCACGCGCATCCACGCGGTGTTCACGCCCATCGCTTCGGCCATCTGGCCGCCGCCGCGCAGCGCCCGGATCGCGCGGCCGGGTCGACTATTAAGCAGATTCTGAACAGACACCACCGACAGCAGCACGACCACCCAGATCAGGTAGTAGATGTGCCGGCCGGTCTCCAGACTGAGCCCGAACACGTCGAGCGCCGGAATGCCGTTGATGCCGTCGTACTTGCCGAGCATCTCCATGTTGCCGAACAGGAAGAACAGCGCGAGCCCCCACGCGATCGTGCCGAGCGGCAGGAAGTGGCCGGACAGGCGCATCGTCACGGCGCCCAGCGCCAGCGCGATCAGCGCGGTCAGCACGACGCCCGCGATCAGCGCGAGCCACGGCGATACGCCGAAGCTCGTCGTCAGATACGCGGTGGTATACGCACCCACGCCGACAAACGCGGCCTGCCCGAAGCTGGTCATGCCGCCTATGCCGGTCAGCAGCACGAGCCCGATCGCGACGATCGCGTAGAGGCCGATGTAGTTGAGCAGCGTGATCCAGTACTCCGGCACATGAACGGGATGCGGCAGCACCGGCAGCGCGAACACGACGATGAGGAACAGCACGAACCAGCGTGCCTGCAGAAGACGATTCATCGCGTCACTCCTCCTCTTCCTCGGCGTGCGGGCTCGCGAGACTCCGCCACAGCAGCACCGGAATGATCAGCGTGAACACGATCACCTCCTTGTACGCGCTCGCCCAGAACGATGAGTACGACTCCAGCAACCCGACCAGCAGCGACCCAGCGGCCGCGAGCGGATAGCTGACGAGCCCGCCGATGATCGCGCCGACGAAGCCCTTCAGGCCGATCAGAAAGCCCGAGTCGTAGTAGATCGTGGTCAGCGGCGCGACGAGGATGCCGCACAGCACGCCGAGGCCCGCCGCGAGCGTGAACGCGAGCCGGCCGGCCTGCGTGGTGCCGATGCCGACGAGCCGGGCGCCGACGCGGTTCACCGACGTCGCGCGCAGCGCCTTGCCGGAAATCGAGCGATCGAAGTACAGGTACAGCGCGCCGATCAGCACGACCGCGGTGCCGATCACCCACAGGCTCTGCCCCGACACGCTCAGACTGCCGATGTTGAACGTCGCGTCCGAAAACGCATTGGTGCGCGAACCTTCCGCGCCGAACATCACAAGGCCGAGTCCCACCATCGCAAAGTGCACCGCGACCGCGACGATCAGCAGCAGCAGCGTCGTGGCCTCAGCAATCGGTTCGTAGGCAAGCCGATACACGAACGGACCCATCGGCACGACGATGAGGAGCGTGAGCGCGATCTGCGCGATCATCGGCAGCTGCTGCGCAAACACGCTGTGCGTGACGGCATACACCGCGATCGGGAACAGCAGATACTTCCCCGCCAGCGTCGCGAGCGTGCGCGCCGCATGACGTCGCCGCTCGGCATGACGCACGAGACCCGCAGTCTCGACGACGAAGCACGCCACGCCCATCGCAATCAGCAGCCAGCATGTCGCCGGAAACTTCTGCGTCTGCAACGCGGCGAGCGTCAGCGCGCCATAGGAAACGAACTCGCCCTGCGGGATGAAGATCACCCGCGTGACGGAAAACACCAGCACCAGCGCGAGCGCCAGCAGCGCGTAGATCGCGCCTGTGGTGATGCCGTCCTGCGCAAGGATGGCCGCTATCGATAGATCCATACTGCCTCGTCCTGGAACGTCTAAATCAGATCGGAAAACCGCGACGGTTGCCTGCGCGAACGCGCGCATTGCAAGCCCGTAAAGCACAGCCGCCGCGCCAGAATCCGGCGCGGCGGCTGCCATGGTCGTCAATCAGAAAACCGCGCGGACGAAGCATCGCCTGCTTCGTCCATCGCAGGAGCGCGTCATTCGCCCTGCAGCTTCCACTTGCCGTCGACGATCTCGACCATCACGCGCGCGCGTTTGTCGAGGCCGTTGTGATCGGTCTGCGTCATGTTGAAGATGCCGTGTGCACCCGCCATGTCCTTTACGTTTTCGAGCGCGCTACGCAGTGCTTCGCGGAAGGCCGGCGTGCCCGGCTGCGCGGTCTTCAGCGCTTCGGGAATCGCGCGCTCCAGCAGATGGCCCGCATCCCATGCGTGGCCGCCGAAGGTCGACACCGAGCCCGCGCCATAGGCCTTCTCGTACGCAGTGCGATACGCCTGCGACGACGCCTTCACCGGGTTCGAATCCGGCAATTGCTCGGTCACGAGCACCGGACCCGCCGGCAGCAGCTCGCCGTCGCAATCCTTGCCGCACACGCGCAGGAAGTCGTTGTTTGCGACGCCGTGCGTCTGATAGACCCTGCCCTTGTAGCCCCGCTCTTTCAGCGTCTTCGCCGGCAGCGCGGACGGCGTGCCCGAACCCGCGATCAGCACCGCATCCGGATTCGACGCGACGATCTTCAGCACCTGGCCCGTCACCGATGCGTCGGTGCGGTTATAGCGCTCGTTCGCAACGACCTTCAGGTGATGCGCGGCCGCGGCCTGGCTGAACACCGTGTACCAGTTCTCGCCATACGCATCCGCAAAGCCGATGAAGCCGACGCTCTTCACGCCCTGCTTCTCCATCGAGCTCGCGATCGCGTCGGCCATCAGCCCGTCGTTCTGCGGCGTCTTGAAGACCCACGCGCGCTTCGCGTCCATCGGCGCGATGATCGCAGCCGATGCCGCCATCGAGATCATCGGCGTCTTCGCCGCTGACACGACGTCGATCATTGCGAGCGAGTTCGGCGTGACCGTCGAGCCGATGATCGCGTCGACGTGATCCTCGTCGATCAGCTTGTGCGTGTTCTGCACCGCGTGGCTCGTATCCGAGCCATCGTCGAGCACGATGTATTCGATGCTCTTGCCACCAATTTCCTTCGGCAGCAGTGCGATCGTATTCTTCTCGGGGATGCCAAGCGAAGCAGCGGGTCCGGTCGCGGACAGCGTGACGCCGATCTTCACCTGTGCCGCGGCCGACCCTGCCGCGCAGACGAGCGTAGTTGCGAGAGAGGCGGTGACGCCTGCGCGAATCCAGTTTCTTGTCGTTGTCATTCAAGTCTCCAAACGCTTGATGCGTGAATGTCTTCCGGCTCCTCGGCCGGGCTTCTGAATCTATCTGTCAGGTTCGGCAATGCCAAGGCTCGTATTCCCTGCATCGCGCGAGCATGAAAAAAGGCGCGTCAACTGCACGCGCCTTGTGTTTTCCGGGTTCTCGTCTTGACCTCTTCGCCGGTGGTCTCAATCGCCGACGATCAAGATCGTCGCGCGCGAGTCCGTCGCGTGGTCGAGCACGACGTAGTCGATCTTCTGGCCCGCAACGGTCTTCGGCAGCAGCGCGATGGTGTGCTTCCCGGGAATGCCCGGCGAAGCCGCACGACCCGTGACCTTCCAGACCCGCTTCATGACGCGTTGTCCCCGTGAATCCGTTCGGATCAAGTTCGAGTGAATGACGTGATCGTCCATCGCCAACCAGACGGTCGGTCAATGGGAACGGCGAGTTTAACGGACGCAAGCTCGGCGCGGCAAGGAATTTTGCGGCGCATCGGGCGTTGAAAAATAAGGGAAAATCGCGGGGAAGCGAGCGGTCCGCCTGCGCGCGGAACACGCGCAGGACAATCACAGCCCGCAAAATGGAAGGCACAAAGAAAAAGCGCTGTTGGATGAATATCCAACAGCGCTCTCTGTCTCGGGCGCTGAGCGCCTCAATTGTCTCCTCGTTCTCCACCTGCAAATTCGGTGCATCAGAACTGCGTGTAGTTTAAAAATCGCCACCTTACGGGACAACTAGCATTTACCCTAGTGGTGCAGTGCGGCACAAATGTGGGGCGTGTTGCGCCGGAATGGGAGCGCTTCCGCCGCGATCCCCACTCTTCCCGCTCTCCACCAGATAGTTCGCATCCCCAATCAATTCACGAGGTCAGGCCCGCAGCGTCTTCACGCGCGCCACGATCTCGCCGACAATGCCGCGCCGGAACGCCAGCACGCACGCGATGAAGATGATGCCGGTCACGATCGTCACCGATTCCCCGAGCGAGCGGAACCAGCCCACGCCCGTCACGCTCGCGATGCCGTTGCCGATGTCGCCAAGCCGGTCTTCGAGCGACACGATCAGCGCCGCGCCCAGGAGCGGCCCGAACAGCGTGCCCATCCCGCCGACGAGCGTCATCAGGATCACAAGCCCTGACATCGTCCAGTACGCGTCGCTCAGCGTCTCGAAGCCGAGCACCAGCACCTTCAGCGAACCCGCAAGACCCGCGAGGCCCGCGGACAGCACGAATGCCAGCAGCTTGAAGCGGTCGGTATCGTAGCCGAGCGATACCGCGCGCGGCTCGTTCTCCTTGATCGCGACCAGCACCTGCCCGAACGGCGAGTGCACGATCCGCACGATCAGCAGGAACGCCAGAACCATGATGACGAGCACGACGTAGTAGAGCGCGAGATCCGAATCGAGACCGACCACGCCGAACAGCTTGCCGCGCGCGACGCCCTGCAGCCCGTCCTCGCCGTGCGTGAACGGTGCCTGCAGATAGACGAAGTACACCATCTGCGCGAGCGCGAGCGTGACCATCGCGAAGTAGATGCCCTGCCGCCGGATCGCGAAGATGCCGACGACGAGCCCGAGCAGCGTCGCCGCCACGGTTCCCGCGAGCACGCCCAGTTCCGGCGACAGGTTCAGCGACTGGATACCGAAGCCGGTCAGATAGCCAGCGGTGGCCAGAAACATCGCGTGGCCGAACGACAGCAGCCCGGTATAGCCGATGAGCAGATTGAACGCCGCGGCGAACAGCGCGAAACACAGCACCTTCATCACGAAGAGCGGGTACACGCCGGCGAACGGCGCGGCAATCAGCGCGAGCAGCAGAAGACTGTAGAGCGCTTTTCTCTGCATCATTTTTCCTTGCCGAACAGGCCCGCCGGACGAACCAGCAGCACGATCGCCATGATCACGAACACGACCGTCGCCGACGCCTCCGGATAGAACACGCGCGTGAATCCCTCGATCACGCCCAGGCCAAGACCCGTGATGATCGAGCCCATGATCGATCCCATCCCGCCGATCACGACCACCGCGAACACCGTGATGATCATCGGCTGGCCCATCAGCGGCGACACCTGGATCACCGGCGCGGCGAGCACGCCCGCGAACGCCGCAAGCGCGACGCCGAAGCCGTAGGTGAGCGTGATCATCAGCGGCACGTTGACGCCGAACGCCTCGACCAGCTTCGGGTTCTCGGTGCCGGCGCGCAAATACGCGCCCAGCCGCGTCTTCTCGATCACGAACCACGTGACGAAGCACACCGCGAGCGACGCGACGACGACCCACGCGCGGTAGTTCGGCAGGAACATGAAGCCGAGATTGGTCGCGCCCGAGAGCACGTCGGGCGTGTCGTACGGCTGGCCCGACGAACCGTAGATGGAGCGGAACACGCCTTCGATCACGAGCGTGAGGCCGAAGGTGAGCAGGAGCCCGTAGAGGTGATCGAGCCGGTACAGCCAGCGCAGCATCGAACGTTCGATCAGGATGCCGAACAATCCCACCACGATCGGCGCGAGCACGAGCATCACCCAGTACGGCAGGTTGAAATACGCGAGCCCCATCCACGCGAGCATCGCGCCCAGCATGAACAGCGCACCGTGCGCGAAGTTGATCACGTTGAGCAGGCCGAAGATCACCGCGAGACCGAGGCTCAGGATCGCGTAGAACGAGCCGTTCACGAGCCCGATCAACAGCTGGCTCAGCATCGCCGATAGCGGAATGCCAAAGATATCCATTGAATCCGTCGTCAAAGTCAGATCGAGGGTGGCGCCAACGCGAACGACGCGGCCCTTCCCCCGAAGCACGCGTCGCTATCGGCACCCTGGACGTCCGCATCCAGCGCACGATCGTTGCGCCCGGCGCGGGCCGCCGCGAACTTCACACGGCAACGCACCGGGCCACGCCCGCGCTTACTTCCAGAGCGCGCAGCGCGATTCCTGCTTCGTGCCGAATGCCTGATCGCCCGGAATCGTCGCGAGAATCTTGTAGTAGTCCCACGGCTCCTTCGACTCAGCCGGCGACTTCACCTGCATCAGGTACATGTCGTGGATCATGCTGCCGTCCTGACGCACATAGCCCTTCGCGTAGAAGTCGTCGACCTTCTGCTTCTTCAGCTGCGCCATCACCTTGTCGGCATCGGTCGAACCAACCGCCTGCACGGCCTTCAGGTAGTCCATCGTCGCGGAATAGTCCGCGGCCTGCAGGCTCGACGGCATCTTCTTCGTGATGTCGAAGTAACGCTCCGCCCACTTGCGCGCCGCCGGGTCCTTGTTCCAGTACCAGCTGTCGGTCAGCACCAGGCCCTGCGTGGTCTGCAGGCCGAGCGCGTGGATGTCGTCGATGAAGATCAGCAGTGCGGCGAGCTTCATCGTCTTCGTGATGCCGAACTCCTTCGCGGCCTTGATCGCGTTGACCGTATCGCCGCCCGCATTCGCGAGACCGAGGATCTGCGCCTTCGATGCCTGCGCCTGCAGCAGGAACGACGAGAAGTCCGACGCGGACAGCGGATGGCGCACTTCGCCGAGCACCTGGCCGCCGTTCGCCTTCACGACGTTCGCGGTATTCGTTTCGAGCGACTTGCCGAACGCGTAGTCGGCCGTCAGGAAGAACCACGTCTTGCCGCCCTGCTTCACCACTGCGGAGCCCGTGCCTTTCGCGAGCGCCATCGTGTCGTACGCATAGTGGATCGTGTACGGCGTGCACTGCTCGTTGGTCAGCGTGTCGGCGCCGGCGCCGACGTTGATGTAGACCTTGTGCTTCTCGCCCGCCACCGAGTTCATCGCGAGGCCGGTCGCCGAGTTGGTGCCGCCGATCAGCAGATCGACGCCATCGCGGTCGAACCATTCGCGCGCGCGCGACGCCGCGATGTCCGCCTTGTTCTGGTGGTCCGCGTACATGAACTGGATCGGCTTGCCGTTGACCTTGCCGCCGAAATCGGCAATGGCCATCTTGATCGCCTCGATACCGCCCTGTCCGTCGATGTCGGCATACAGCCCCGAAAGGTCGGTGATGAAACCGATCTTCACCGCGTCATCGGCTGCGCGCGCGGGAGCGATCGTCAGCGCGGCACTGGCGAGTGCCGCAAAACAGAGTGACGAGAGGCGCGCGAGGGTCTTGATTTTCATTCGTGTCTCCTTCTTCTTTGCGTTGTGGTTGTCGGAAGCACTTCGGGGCGCTCACACGCCCAGCAGGTCGTGCAGGATGGGCATTTTCGATTCGAGTGCGGACGCGCCGAAATGCTCGACGATGCGCCCGTGTTCCATCACGTAGAAGCGGTCGGCCAGCGGCGCCGCGAAACGGAAATTCTGTTCGACCATCACGATCGTGTAGCCGCGCGATTTCAGCGTGACGATCATGCGCGCGAGCGCCTGCACGATGACCGGCGCGAGCCCCTCGGAGATCTCGTCGAGCAGCAGCAGGTTCGCGCCCGTGCGCAGGATCCGCGCCACCGCGAGCATCTGCTGCTCGCCGCCCGACAGGCGCGTGCCCTGGCTTGCGCGGCGCTCCTTCAGGTTCGGGAACATCTCGTAGATCTCGTCGATCGACATCGCGTTCGTGGTCGCGCCGACCGACGGCGGCAACAGCAGGTTTTCCTCGCACGACAGGCTCGAAAAAATCCCGCGCTCTTCCGGGCAATAGCCGATGCCGCAATGGGCGATGCGATGCGTCGGCATGCCGATGGTTTCGCGTCCGCCGATGCGGATCGAGCCCGTGCGCCGACCGGTGAGGCCCATGATCGCGCGCAGCGTCGTCGTGCGGCCGGCGCCATTGCGGCCGAGCAGCGTCACCACTTCGCCGCGGCTCACGTTGAGATCGACGCCGTGCAGTATGTGGGATTCGCCGTACCACGCCTGCAGCTGGCTGATCGACAGCAATGGTTCGGCGTCGGCGGTCTGCTTCTCGTCCGTCGGGTTCAGTTCGGCAACGGTATTCATGCGTGCGCTCCGGCGAGCGTCGCGTCCGCGCTGCCCATGTAGGCCTGCGTGACGAGCGGGTTCTTCGACACCTCGGCGTACGTGCCCTCGGCGAGCACTTCGCCACGCTGCAGCACGGTGATGGTGTCCGAGATGCCGGCAATCACGTTCATGTTGTGTTCGACCATCAGGATCGTGCGGCCGCTCGATACTTTCTTGATCAACGCCGTCACGCGATCCACGTCTTCGTGGCCCATGCCTTGCGTTGGCTCGTCGAGCAGCATCAGTTCAGGCTCCATCGCAAGCGTCGTGGCGATCTCGAGCGCGCGCTTGCGGCCGTACGACAGTTCGACGGTCAGGACATCCGCGAAATCGGCAAGGCCCACCTGGGTCAGCAGATCGATCGCCTGATCGTCGAGCTGGCGCAGCGTGCGCTCGCTCCGCCAGAAATAAAAGGCGGTGCCGAGCGAACGCTGCAACGCGACGCGCACGTTCTGCAATGCCGTCAGATGCGGAAACACCGCGGAAATCTGGAACGACCGGATGATGCCGCGCCGCGCGACCTGCGCGGGACGCTCGCGCGTGATGTCGATGCCGTTGAAAACGATCTGGCCCGCAGTGGGTGCGAGAAATTTCGTGAGCAGGTTGAAGCAGGTCGTCTTGCCCGCGCCATTCGGCCCGATCAATGCGTGAATCGAGCCGCGCCTGACTCGCAGGTTGACCCCGTTGACGGCGATGAAGCCTTTGAATTCCCTCGTCAGGCCACGCGTTTCCAGAATCGTGTCGCCGAGAATCATGTCCCCTTCCCTACGAAAGCCAGGCGAAGCACTGCGATGGTTCGCGCTAGACCGCGCGCGTTCGATGACGTCGACACCCCCGTGTCGAGCGTGGCGTGGTGCATCATCCGGCTGTGACCGAATGGCCGCTCCACGCAGCCAGGCGCTCATTGTCTCGCCAATGATGCACCGCAATCATTGGGATTTGCACTTAGTGTGGTGAACGTTTAAACCCCGGTGCGAACCGGGCGGCGGCTGTCACACCACCGACATCGGCGCCACTATTTCGGAAACCGCACGAGTGCCGCGCGCTTGCTCGCGACGATCCGCACGAATCATGTCGCTCGCGCGTTCCGCGATCATCAGCGTCGGCGAGTTGGTGTTGCCCGACGTGATGGTGGGCATCACCGATGCATCGACGACACGCAAACCTTCGACGCCGATCACGCGCAGCCGGTTGTCGACGACGCATGCCGGATCGTTGTCCGATCCCATCCGGCAGGTGCCGACCGGGTGGAAGATCGTCGTGCCCACTTCGCCCGCCGCGCGCTGCAGCTCTTCTTCGGTCTGGAACTGGATGCCCGGCAGGATCTCGCGCGGCGCGTAGCGCGCGAGCGCGGGTGCCGCGGCAATCCGGCGCGTCAATCGCAAGGCATTGGCGGCGACGTGCCGGTCGTAGTCGGTGGACAGATAGTTCGGCGCGATCACCGGCGGCGCGTGCGGATCCGCCGCCGCGATATGAATGCTGCCGCGTGACGTCGGCCGCAGGTGGCACACCGACGCGGTGAATGCGTTGAAACGATGCAGCGGTTCGCCGAAGCGATCGAGCGACAGCGGCTGCACGTGATACTCGAGATCCGGGCGCGTGACCGACGGATCGTCCGGGTCCGACTTCGCGAACGCACCCAGCTGCGACGGCGCCATCGACATCGGGCCGCGCTGGAACAGCGCGTACTGCATGCCGATCAGCAGCTTGCCCCACCAGTGCGCGGACGCCATATTGAGTGTGCGCACACCATCCACGCGATACGCCATGCGCAACTGCAGATGGTCCTGCAGATTTTCGCCCACGCCGCGCCGCTCTGCGATGACGCCGATGCCAAGCTGCTGCAGACGCGCGCCGTCGCCGATGCCGGAGAGCTCCAGCAGTTGCGGCGAATTCACCGCGCCCGAACTCAGCAGCACTTCGAGACGCGCCTTCGCGAGGTACTCGACACCATCGCCGCGATATTCGACGCCGACGCAACGTTTGCCTTCGAACACGACCCGCTGCGTGTGCGCGCCGGTGATCACGGTGAGATTCGACCGCCTGAGCGCGGGCCGCAGAAACGCCTTCGACGCGTTCCAGCGAATGCCGCGCTTCTGGTTCACGTCGAAGTAGCCGACGCCGGTGTTGTCGCCGCGGTTGAAATCATCCGTAGCGGGAATGCCGGTTTCCTGTGCGGCTTGCGCGAACGTCTCGAGCACCTTCCACTTCAGCCGCTGTTTCTCGACGCGCCACGCGCCGCCCGCGCCGTGCCACGCGTTCGCGCCACCGTGGTGATCTTCGCTGCGTCTGAAGACCGGCAGCACCGCGTCCCAGCTCCACGACGAATCGCCGGTCACGCGCGCCCATTCGTCGTAATCTTCGCGCTGGCCGCGCATGTAGATCATGCCGTTGATCGACGAACTGCCGCCCAGCACGCGGCCACGCGGATACGACAGCGCGCGGCCGTTCAGGCCCGGCTCCTCACGCGTCTTGTAGAGCCAGTCGGTGCGCGGATTGCCAATGCAGTACAGATAGCCGACCGGCACGTGAATCCAGTGATAGTCGTCCTTGCCGCCGGCTTCGAGCAGCAGCACGCTGACGTCGGGATCTTCGGTCAGGCGATTCGCGAGCACGCAACCCGCGGTGCCCGCGCCCACGATCACATAATCGAATTCGCCTTCCAGCTTACGCTCGCCCAGTCCAACGCTCATGCTGCGTCTCCTTGAACGGGCCGTCGTTCGCGGCGCGCGTTCATGCTTCGTTCTACTCGCGGTTTCCTGCTACTTCGCAACCGGCATCGTGAATTCCGCGCCCTTCGCGATCGAGTCCGGCCAGCGCTGCATGATGCTCTTGTAGCGCGTGTAGAAGCGCACGCCTTCCTCGCCGTAGGCATGGTGGTCGCCGAACAGCGACTTCTTCCAGCCGCCGAACGAATGCCACGCCATCGGCACCGGAATCGGCACGTTGATGCCCACCATGCCGATCTGGATCTGACGCGAGAACGCGCGCGCGACGCCGCCGTCCGTCGTGTAGCACGACACGCCGTTCGCGAACTCGTTGCGATTGATCAGTTCCACGGCCGATGCGAAGTCCGGCACCCGCACGACGCACAGCACCGGCCCGAAAATCTCCTCGCGGTAGATCGTCATGTCGGTCTTCACGTCGTCGAACAGCGTGCCGCCGATGAAGAAGCCGTCCTCATGACCCTGCGCCTTGAAGCCGCGGCCATCCACGACGAGCTTGGCGCCCGCCTTCTCGCCCGCATCGATGTAGCCCGTGACCTTCGCGTGATGCGCGGCCGTCACGAGCGGACCCATTTCCGCGGCCGATTCCATACCGTTCATGATCTTCAGCGACTTCACGCGCGGCGTCAGACGCTCGATCAACTCGTCGGCGATATGACCGACCGCGACGGCCACCGAGATCGCCATGCATCGCTCGCCGGCCGAACCGTACGCGGCACCGATCAGCGCATCGACGGCCTGGTCGAGATCCGCATCGGGCATCACGACGAGGTGGTTCTTCGCGCCGCCCAGCGCCTGCACGCGTTTGCCGTGTTTCGTGCCTTCCGTGTAGATGTACTCGGCGATCGGCGTCGAGCCGACGAACGACAGCGCAGTGACGTCCGGGTGCGCGAGCAGCGCATCCACGGCCACCTTATCGCCATGCACGACGTTGAACACGCCGTCGGGCAGACCCGCTTCCTTCAGCAGCCCGGCGATGCGCAGCGATGCCGACGGATCGCGTTCGGATGGCTTCAGCACGAACGTATTGCCGCACGCGATCGCGACGGGAAACATCCAGCACGGCACCATCATCGGGAAGTTGAACGGCGTGATACCCGCGACCACACCGAGCGGCTGACGCAGATTCCAGTTGTCGATGCCGCCGCCGATCTGGTCGGTGAAATCGGTCTTCAGCAGATTGGGGATGCCGCAAGCGAATTCGACGACTTCGATGCCGCGCATCACCTCGCCCTTCGCATCCGAGAGCACCTTGCCGTGCTCGCGCGTGATCAGCTCGGCGAGCTCGTCGTGGTGCCGGTCGAGCAGTTCCTTGAACTTGAACATCACGCGCGCGCGCTTGATCGGCGCGGTCTCGCTCCAGGCCGGAAACGCGGTCTTCGCGGCGGCAACAGCGGCGTCCACTTCGGTGGCGCTCGCGAGCGGCACGCGCGCGCTCACCTTGCCGAGCGCGGGGTTAAACACGTCGCCGTAGCGATCGCTCGTGCCTTCGACGGCACGGCCGTTGATCGAATGCGTCAGCTTGTGCACGCCGGCTTCGCTTTGATGTGTCTCGCCCATTTCTGTCTCCGTTGGATGACCGTCGAATCGCCCAGACACGCGGCATGACAGCAAGCCTAAATGGCAACGCGCATTCCGATCCAATGAGTTCTGCTCAATTTTGATATAAGGCGCGCTAATATCACGGGATGGACCTGACTCTGCTCCGGGCATTCGCCACCGTCGCGCGGGAGGGCAATCTCACCCGCGCGGCCGTGCATCTGCACCTGACCCAACCCGCCGTCAGCCTGCAGATCAAGAACCTTCAGGAGGCGCTCGGCGTGACGCTGTTCACGCGGACGTCGCACGGCCTCTCGCTCACTCGTGACGGTCAGGCGCTGCTGCCGCACGCCGAGCGCGCGCTGGCCGCCGCCGACGACGTGGAGCGCGCCGCGGCCGCGCTGCGGCACGAAGTCCGCGGCACGCTGCGGATCGGCACGATCCTCGACCCGGAGTTTCTGCGGCTCGGCGGCTTTCTGCGTCAGCTCGTCGAAACCTGGCCGCACATCGAAACCGCGCTGCGGCATGGCATGTCGGGCTGGGTGCTCGAGCAGGTCCGCGCGGGGGAACTCGACGTCGGTTACTACATCGGCCAGCCACCCGGCGACGAGCGCGACCCCCATGTATTTCACGTCGTCACGCTAACGCGCTTTCAGTACCGGGTGCTTGCGCCGGCCGGCTGGAAAGACCGCGTGAAGGGCGCGCGCGACTGGCGAGCGCTCGCCGGTCTGCCATGGATCTGGACGCCGCCTGCGTCGGCGCATAACCGGCTGCTGTCGATGCGTTTCGCGGACGCCGGCGTGAAGCCGCTGAAGGTGGCCGAGGTGGATCAGGAGCCGTCGATGCTCGACCTCGTGAAATCGGGCGTCGGCCTGACGCTGGCCCGCGACGCGACAGCACTTGCCGAGGCGCACGCGCATGCGCTGACCATCGTCGAAGGCGTGACCGTGCCCACCGAGCTCACCTTCGTCGCGCTGGCGGCGCGCCGGGAAGAACCGGCGATCGCCGCGGCGCTCAAGCTGATCGAGCAGCAGTGGGCGATATGAGCGGTGCTGATGACGCGGCGCGCCGCCCCACCGTCCCGTTGCACGACAGCGCCGCCCAGTTTTGCTAGATTGACGGTTCTTGCCGTAACCGGCGACCGCAGTGCACGGTCGCCGCCGTCCACGTCGTTCCGCTACACGCATCCACCGGTTCTTTTTCCCGATTCTTTGGCGAGCAGCCCCGCCAGGGAACCGTCGTCGGTTCAATCGTCAGACAGGAGCATCAGATGGCACGCAACATCGAAATCAAAGCCCGCGCCCGGCACTTCGATCAACTCGTCGAACGCGCCGCCGCGCTGTCGCCCGAGCCGCCGCTGATCTTCCGCCAGCAGGACTTCTTCTACGACGTGCCGCGCGGCCGCCTGAAGCTGCGTCAGTTCGATGACGGCACGCCCGCCGAACTGATTTTCTACCAGCGCGACGATCGCGACGGCCCGAAGGCGTCGTACTACACGCGCAGCCCGGTGACGAACCCGGAGGCGATGCATTCGCTGCTCGCAACCGCGCTGACGACGCGCGGCATCGTCACGAAGGAACGTCACGTGTATCTCGTGGGGCGCACGCGGACCCATCTCGACCGTGTAGACGGTCTTGGCGATTTCGTCGAGCTGGAAGTGGTGCTGGGCGTGGATGACGACGAGGAAGGCGGCGAGGCCGAAGCGCACGACATGTTCGCGAGGCTCGGCGTGCCGGAGTCGGACCTGGTCGCGGTCGCGTACGTCGACCTGCTGAATGACGATGAGGGCGAGTTGAAGGTGGCTTGACGTTGCTTCGCCTGGGTAACCCGGCACCGCCACCGGGTTCAACGCATCAATCCGCCGGCGCGCCCGGCGCCAGATGCCCGAGTGGCAACGGCCCATTGCGCTTGAACGTGGTGAGCACGATATTCGAGCGCACGCTGTCGACGCCCGGCACGCGCATCAGCTTCTTCATCACGAACGTCGACAGCGCATTCAGATCCGGCGCGACGATCCGCAGCAGATAATCGGCGTCGCCCACCACCGCATGGCATTCCAGCACTTCCGGCAGCACGTCGATCTGCTGCTGGAACTGCTCGATGATCGAATCGCCGTGGTGCTTCAGCTTCAGGCTCGTGAACGCGGTGACGCCAAGCCCGAGCTTTTCCGGCCGCAGCACGACCCGATAGCCATCCACGACGCCGATCGCCTCCAGCCGCTGCAGCCGCCGGCCGATCTGCGACGGCGACAGCGGCACCCGTTCGCCGAGCTGCTGATGCGTCGCGCGGCCGAAGCGCTGCAGCACGTCCAGCAGCGACAGATCGAAATGATCCAGCTCAATCATGGTGTTTTCCTGCATCCTTTGATGATTCGGTGCATGATTATCGCATTATCAGTCTGCCGAAAGCGCAGCTTGCGCCCATTTCGCGCGCCGGGTGCCGCAAACTTGCACACAGTACGCCAGTTGCGAGAACCGCGATGCCCGATACCCTCACCGCCCGGCTCCAGGACCAGTTCGACGCCGAGCTCGAAACCCGCGCCGACTTCACGATCGACCAACCACTCGAGCGTTACCGTGCGGTCGATCACTCGGTCTGGCAGCAGCTCCACGTGCGGCAGACCGAGCTGCTGAAGGGTCGCGCGTGCGAAGCGTTTCTTGAAGGCGTCGCGCGGCTCGGATTGCCTTCGAGCCACGTGCCTTCGTTCGACGCGCTGAATGAGAAGCTCGCGCGCGCGACGGGCTGGTCGGTCGTCGCGGTGCCGGGGCTCGTACCCGAACCGGTGTTCTTCGAACATCTCGCGCATCGGCGCCTGCCGGTCACGTGGTGGATGCGCCGTCCGGATCAGCTCGACTATCTGCAGGAACCCGACCTGTTCCACGACCTGTTCGGCCATGTCCCGCTCCTGATGCATCCGGTCTTTGCCGACTACATGCAGGCCTATGGACAAACCGCATTGGCCGCGGGAAACGCGGGCGCACTGCCGCTTCTCGCACGACTTTATTGGTACACAGTCGAGTTCGGTCTGATCCGCGATGCTTCCGGTTCGCACGGCATGAAGATCTACGGCGCTGGCATTGTGTCGAGCAAAAGCGAGGCGCTGTATAGCCTGGAGAGCGATGCGCCGAACCGGATCGGCTTCGATCTCGAGCGCGTGATGCAGACCCGGTACCGGATCGACACCTTCCAGAAAAGTTACTTCGTGATCGACGACTTCAACCAGCTGTTCGAACTGGCCCGCACCGATCTCGCGCCGCTTCTCGCGAAACTCGCCGATGCGACGCCGCATCCGGCGGGCACGATCCTCGCGACCGATCGGATCATCACCGGCGGCAGCGGCGCCGGATGGACCGCCGGCGGCGACGTGTAAAGCCGCATGCGCCGCGCGCCGCATTCCGCGTCAGCGGCAAGCCGGCATAAGTGGAACAATGAACCGCTCGACCTCGCCCGGCCACGACGGCCGGACGATCCAACCCGCATCCGATCGACACGAGGTGACACGATGATCCAGAAACTGAGTTCCGAAGCGCGCGCCACGCAACTGAAGCAGCTCGATGGCTGGGAAACGACGGAAGGCCGCGATGCAATCCGCCGGCAGCTGCAGTTCGCTGATTTCAACGAGGCCTTCGGCTTCATGACCCGCGTCGCGATCAAGGCGCAGCAGATGGACCATCATCCGGAGTGGTCCAACGTCTACAACAAGGTGGACATCACGCTGTCGACGCACGACGCGAACGGTCTCACCGAACGCGACATCGAACTCGCGAAGTTCATCGACGAAGCCGGCAAACATGCGAAGAAAAGCGGTCGCGGGTAAACCCGGTACGAGGTTATGCATGCCGCGTGAAGCGACACTGAAAGCGAAAACACAGGCTCCGCGTGCGCTATCCTTCAGTTCTGAAGGTCGTTGTTAAGTCGAACGTAAGATAGCCATGCGTCGCGCGCGGCATCGTCCATTCCTTCCGGCGTGACAATGTTCTGACGCTGTACAATCATCAGCGCATACGGCTTGGAGAGCGCACTTGCCTCCTTGCACAAGGTGAGTTCGTCGCCGTGCGAAGGCGAGCGGGCGCGCCAGAAATTGATCGCGGCTTCCAGTTCTTTGATCGTGATATCGGTCATGACACTCGGGATCAGTTTGGCGACCCGCACGAATTGTGCGCGGCACGTATGCGGCTGGCGCGAGGGCAACCGCGCGTCCGACATGCGTAACCCATTGTACTTGAGCGAATCCATGCGACTCCTTCTGATCGAAGACGACCGCCCTATCGCACGCGGCATCCAAAGCAGCCTCGAACAAGCCGGCTTCACGGTCGACATGGTTCACGACGGCATCTTCGCCGAACAGGCCCTCACGCAGAACCGCCACGAACTCGTGATTCTCGATCTCGGCTTGCCCGGCATCGACGGCATGACACTGCTCTCGCGTTTTCGCCAGAGCAACCGGCACACGCCGGTGATCGTGCTGACCGCGCGCGACGAGCTGAACGACCGCGTCCAGGGCCTCAATTCCGGCGCGGACGACTACATGCTGAAGCCGTTCGAACCGGCCGAACTCGAAGCGCGCATCCGTGCGGTGATGCGCCGTAGCGGCCCGCACGGCGACGTGCCGCGTCCTGAAGTGTCGCTTGGCGGCGTGCGTCTGTCCGGCGTCGATCGCCGCATCTTCAACGACGACAAGCCGCTCGAACTGTCGCCGCGTGAATTCGCGGTGCTCGAGATGCTGCTGCTGCGCCACGGCCGCGTGGTCAGCAAGGCACAGCTGCAGGATCACCTGACGCATTTCGGCGGCGATCTCGGCGACACCGCGATCGAAGTCTACGTGCACCGTGTGCGCAAGAAACTCGAAAACTGCCGTGTCGAAATCGTCACGGTGCGTGGCTTCGGTTACCTCCTGCAGGAAATCCGCCAGGCGTCGTAACGGTTTCATCTGGCGTCGCGGCAGCGAGCTCGCGACGCCCGTCCATCCAGTAGCGTTCGACCATGCCCTACCCGGCCGCGAACAGCCTGCGGCGCACGCTATTGCGTCGACTCGCTGCCCCTCTTTCGCTGCTCGCCCTGATGAGCGGGCTGATCGCCTATTGGCTCGCGTGGCAATACACGCAGCATGTGGTCGACCGCTCGCTTGCCGATCTCGCTACCGCGATCTCGCGGCAGATCCAGATCGATGGACCCAACGCGTCAGTCGCCGTGCCGCCGCTCGCTCAGGCGATGTTCTCCGACCCCGTCGAAGAACTCGTCTATCGCATCAGCGACGGCGACCGCGAAATCGCCGGCGACTCGAACCTGCCGCTGCAAGGCACGAACGTGCGCCGGATGCACTTCGCGTACGTCTTCGAGACCACCCACGAAGGCACCACCGTCCGGGTCGCGCAGGTCCGCGTCACGCAGCCGACCGGCAACCCGATCGTCGTCGAGGTCGGGCAGCCGGTGCGGCATCGCTTCGAGATCGCAGCCGAGTTTCTCGTCGCGATCATGATGCCGCTGCTGTTGTTGCTGCTCGCCGGCTGGGCGATCGTGTGGCGCGTGGTGAACCAGCAGCTGAACCCGCTCACCGACCTCGCCGACTCGCTGAACCGCCAGACCCACACGTCGCTCGAACCGGTCGACGAAACTTACGTGCCGGTCGAGATCCGTCCGCTGACGGGCGCGCTCAACGCGCTGCTCGATCGCCTCAAGACCGCGCTCGATGCGCAGCGCAAATTCATCGCCGACGCCGCGCATCAGCTGCGCACGCCGCTGACGGCGGTGAAGCTGCATGCGGAACAGGCCGCGACCTCGCGCGACCCGCAGCACACGCTCGCGGCCGTGCGCGAACTGCGTGCCGCGGCCGATCGCGCGGTGCGTCTGTCGAACCAGTTACTGTCGCTCGCGCGCGCGGAGCCGGGCGAACAGGCGGCGCGCTTCGTCAACCTCGATCTCGCGGCGCTCGCGTTCGAAACGGGCGCCGAATGGGTGCCGCGCGCGCTTGCCGTGCACGTCGACCTCGGCTTCCAGCGGCTCGACGATCCGAGCAACGACGAGCCGCTGATGGCGCGCGGCAATCCCGTGCTGCTGCACGAGGTGATCGCCAACCTGCTCGACAACGCACTCAAGTACGTGCCGCCCGCGCGTTACGACGGCGGACGCATCACCGTCGCCGTATCGCGGGCAATGAGCGATGGCATGGAGTTCGGCGAGATCATCGTCGAGGACAACGGCCCGGGTGTGCCGGCCAACCAGCAGGCTGACCTCTTCAAGCGCTTTTTCCGCGGCGACGGTCAGCGCGACACCGGCGTGGATGGAGGCGCGGGCCTGGGCCTCGCGATCGTGCACGACATCATGGCGCTGCATCGAGGCAGCGTGCACTACGAGGACGCACCGGAAGGCGGCGCGCGCTTCATCGTGCGCGTGCCGTTGCTGCACACTGCTCAGACACCGCACACGGATGACGACGCCCGCCGGCAGACGAAAAAAAAGGCGCTTCACGCGCCGGCCGATCTGTAGCTGCTTCAGTCCCCTGCTTCACTGCCCCGCTTCACCGCGCTGCTTCTTTCACGCGGCCGGCACCGCATTCGATACCGGCCGCGCACGTCAGCAGTACGCCGCGACGCTCACTTCTTCTTTTTCTTCTTGTCTTTGTCCTTGCCGGTTTCCTTCTCCGGCCGCGCGAGCATCGTGCCGCGGCACTTGCGCGCGCCGCAGCGGCATTCGTATTCCTTCTTGAGCTTCTTCGTCTGACGCTCGTCGATCACGAGGCCATAGTCGTAGAACAGCTCTTCCTCCGGGTCGATGTCGCGCAGCGCGTGAATGAACACGTGCCCGTCGATCTCTTCCGCTTCGCAGTTCGGCGCACAGGAGTGATTGATCCAGCGCGCGCTGTTGCCGTCGACCTTGCCATCGATGACGCGGCCGTCATCCAGTGCGAAATAGAACGTGTGATTCGGTTCGGCCGGATTGTGCGGATGACGCCGCAACGCTTCCTTCCACGAAATTCGCTCGCCCTTGTACTCGATCAGCCGCTCGCCGGCCGCAATGGCTTCAGTGGCAAACACGCCTTTGCCGTGCACACCGGAACGACGCACGGCGATCCTGCGTGAACTCATTGAACGAATCCTTGTGAAGTACTGGGGGTGAAGAGCGCGATGCCGTCCTGCGTGACAACACTTGTCTGCCGTCGTGCAGGTGACATCGCACTGATGAAGACGAAATTCCGACGCCGCATTTTGCACGCATATAGCAAACGCGGCGCCCGACAGGCGCCGCGTCACAACCGGCATCGTACACGTTTGATATGACTTCCTTCAACCGTCGTCAAAAGATGTCACGAGCGCTGGCTGGCTTCGATGCGGCAGCACCGTTACGACGAACGGCGCAGCCCGCGTCTGCACCAGGCTTCAACGCTGCCCGAACGAGATGTCGCCGAACAGCGCTTTCTGTTCGCGCGGCTGCGAGCGCCAGTACTGCGGCGGCGCTGTCACGCTCGCGCCGAGTTGCGCGGCGGCGTGCCACGGCCAGCGCGGATCGTAGAGCATCGCGCGCGCCATCGCGACCATGTCGGCGTCGCCTTCCGAGATCAGACGTTCGGCATGCTGCGGATCGGTGATGAGCCCCACCGCGATCGTCGTGATACCGGTCGCTTCCTTGATCGCGCGTGCGAACGGCACCTGGTAGCCGGGCTCGAGCGGGATTCTCTGCAAGGGCGATACGCCGCCGGACGACGCATCGATCCAGTCGCAACCGCGCTTCTGCAGTTCCTTCGCGAAGACGATGGTGTCGTCGACGGTCCAGCCGCCGTCGACCCAGTCGCTCGCCGATACGCGCACGCCGACCGGACGATCCGCGGGAAACGCCGCGCGCACCACGTCGAACACTTCGAGCGGGAAACGCATGCGGTTTTCGAGCGAGCCGCCGTAATCGTCGCTACGCTGGTTCGCGAGCGGCGAGAGAAACTGATGCAGCAGATAGCCATGCGCGCCGTGCAATTCGAGTGCATCGATGCCGAGCTTCGCGGCGCGGCGCGCTGTCGCGCCGAATGCGTCGCGCACGCGGTTGAGGCCGCCGACATCGAGTGCGAGCGGCGGCTCTTCGCCCGCCTTGTGCGGTACCGCCGACGGCGCATGCGGCAACCAGCCGCCCGCCGAGACCGGAATCAGCTGACCGCCTTCCCACGGCACATGACTCGACGCCTTGCGGCCCGCGTGCGCGAGCTGCATCGCGACCTTGATCGGCGAATGCTTGCGGATCGCGGCCAGCACCGGTTCGAGCGCCGCTTCCGTGACGTCGTCCCACAAGCCGAGATCGCCGGGCGTGATGCGGCCATCCGGTTCGACGGCGGTCGCCTCAATGCACAGCATGCCCGCACCCGAGAGCGCCAGATGGCCGAGATGGATCATGTGCCACTCAGTCGCCTCGCCGCGATCGGCAGAGTACTGGCACATCGGCGACACGACGATGCGGTTGGGCAGCGTCAGGCTGCGTAGCGTGACAGGGGTGAAGAGCTGGCTCATGGCGATCGCGAAAGGAAGGACAGAGCGATCGAGAATAGCATCGCGACTGATTTGCCGCAGGCGGCTGGCCGCTCAGCTGAACCTTCGCAGCAGATGACAACCGTATGACGGGCGGCGCGCTATGGTGCACACTGGTCCGCTACGGTCCGCGCAATGCGACGTCGGTCAGACCTGGGTCTCGACCGCGTCCAGCCATTCGTTGAACATCGCGCGCGCCGCCTGTTCGAGTGCCGGCGCGTGCCGTGCCGTATCGACGCGCAACTGGCCGACGTCCGCGCCGGGCGTCGCCGCGATTTCGGCTGCGTGACCGATCAGCCACGGCTCGAAGCGGTCCGCGCGAATCTCCGGATGGCACTGCAGCGCGAGCACGTGGTCGCCGTACGAAAATGCCTGATTACGGCACTTCGGCGTGGACGCGAGCAAGGTCGCGCCCTGGGGGAGATCGAAGGTATCGCCGTGCCAGTGCAGCATCGACGTGTGGTTGCCGTCCAGGTGCCGCAACGGCGACTGGCGCCCGGCATCGGTCAGCGTGAGCGGCGTCCAGCCGAGTTCGCTGTAGCCCGCGGGATAGACGCGCGCGCCCAGCACCCGCGCGATCAGCTGCGCGCCAAGACAGATGCCGAGCGTCGGCAGACCCGCCGCGATGCGCTTCTCTATCATCGACACGAGCGGCAGCAGCGTGGGGTAGCGCGCGTCGTCGCACGCGTTGATCGGGCCGCCCAGCACCACCATCAGCGACTGCGCGACCGGATCGGGCGCCTCGATGCGTGCAACGCCGACATCCAGGTAGCGGACGAGGCAGCCACGGTCGCCGAGAACGAGCTCGAGACTGCCGAGATCTTCGAAGTGGACGTGACGGATCGCCAATGCTTCGCGCTTCATCGACATGAACCCTGCGTCAGGAGAAGAACGTGCATTGTGCCGCAGGCCTGCCGCGCGCGCCACGTGCCACCAAGGACGCTGACGGCGCCGGCAACCCGCGGAGCAGGCCCGGCGCTTGCGCCCCAGCCCGACCGCGAAAACCGCTTAGGCCTGCTGCGCGAAAATCTTCCAGGTCTTTTTCTGCGTCGCAAGATCCGCGGTTTCGTGCACCGAGCAGTCGAGACGCAGATCCGTATCGCTCATCGACAGATCGAGCAGCACGCAGCGATGCGGCGTCTTCTTCGGATTCTTGCTTGGCTCGAAGTGCGAACAGGTCACACACATCCGGTGTGCCGGAATGTCGCCCTGCGCTTCCAGCTGGCGAATCGTCTTCAGCAGCGTGCGATAGAACACGACCTGTTCCTCGCCACGCAGCGTACCGACCGCCTTCGACAGGAAGTCCGGCCATTGCGCCGCCTTCTTCGCCGCCGTCCGGCCACGCGCCGTCAGCCGCACTGCGAGCGCGCGACCGTCGTCGAGCGCTCGGCGCTTTTCGACGAGACCCTTGCCTTCGAGCGTGCTCACCGCATCGCTCGTGGTCGCGGCGGTCAGCGCGGTTTCGCGCGCGATTTCGCCGAGCCGCATCGGGCCCTTGCGCTGCATCAGCAGCACGAGAATTTCACCCTGGGTCGGCGTCAGGCCTGCGCCTTCCGCCCATTCCCAAGCCTGGCTACGCATAGCCGTGCTCAGTCGCAACAGGCTGTGCGTCACACGCCCGGTTGCCTGCTCACCATATACGCCTTCGCTCATAATTTTCTGTTCGTTGTTGACTGCACGCCGCTCACGGGGATGGCCACCGGCAACCGAAGCCGCCGGCAGTGTGGGGTACCCTGACTGCACGCTCGCGGGCCCATCCTGCTACCTCAAAAACGTGACGCTTCTTCGTCATGGCTGCCCCGTCATGAAGCGGGTTCGACCGGAAGCACGAAGGTCCAAACAAACGATCACGACGGACAGGCACGAGAGTAACGCTACTGCGGAAACGTCATTCTATGCGAGACCGGCAAATCGCACAGCTAAGTTATTCAGTCCGATCTGTGGAAAACCGGTGGATAGCGCGATGGACCGCGTGTGCGCCGTTTCTTGACAAGTGTAGGGCGTCACACGGCCGAACAGAAAGTTATCCCGCCCAACCGCTCGCGACGCATGTCCGATCCGCCCGGTTATCGTTTACGCAAGCGCTTGACTTTGCGAAGAATTATTCAGTTGTCCACAGACCCGGCCGATGCTTGTTAACTACTACCACGTATGTATACGTCAATACGGTAAAAACCTTGGAGGCGCCTGGCTGGAAACGCGCCGAAATAAAAAAACCCGCGCAACGCGGGTTCGAACCGGCTCCGGGACTACGAAAGATGCGTGCGGGAGCGAGAAGACGGCGGGCCGCTAACGCGTCGCCGTCGCGATTCTGTCACCTAGGGAAGCGCTGATCAATGAGCCCGCCGCCGGTGATCCCGCGCATACGGCTCGCGATTTTTGAAACGGGAAGCCCGTCGAGACATATTTTGGG